>NZ_BMZT01000001.1 GCF_014652935.1 Luteimonas padinae
TCCAGCATGCGAGAGTAGGTCATCGCCAGGGTCTTTACCCCAAAACCCCGCAGCCTCGGCTGCGGGGTTTTTCTTTGGGCGCGCGGCGGCCTCAGCCCGCCGATTCCCGTCGCCGCATCAGCAATCCGATCTGGCCGATCACCGCGGTCAGCAGGATCAGCGAGTTGGTGACGATGAACACCCGGTTGCCGAGCATCCAGCTGTAGGCGATGAAGCCAACGGAGGCCGCCATCTGGCCCAGGAACAGCCAGCGCGAGACGCCCTTCGCGTCCTTGTCCTTCCACTGCGTGACGATCTGGCGGCAGAGGGTGGCCAGCAGGATCGCCGAGGCCGTCCAGCCGATGATGTCGGGATTCATCGTTCGCGGATCCTTTCGACGTGTGATCCGGAGCGTCGACGTGCATGTTGTCCACGTGCATCCGGATGGGTGATCGATGTTCGCGCATGCCCGGTCCGCGCCGGGTGAACCGGTGTACGCCAACGTGGCTGTCACTGCGCGGGTGCTCACATCCGGGGCTCACCCCGTGCGACAGGAGCACACCGATGACCGACCCCCGCGAACTCGAAGAAAAGTTCTGGAAGGCGCTGGAGAGCGACCGCACCGTCATGCTCGGCCTCGATGGCCAGGAGGACGGGCACGCCCGGCCGATGACGGGCCTTGCCGAGGACCGGCGCTCGCCGATCTGGTTCTTCACGTCCGCTGACAATGCGCTGGTCAAGCAGCTCGGCACGGGCAGTGGCCGCGCGATCGCCGGATTCGCCTCCAAGGGCCACGACCTCTTCGCCAGCATCCGCGGCTCACTGCGCGTCGATACCGACCGCGCGGTGGTGGAGCGCCTGTGGAACCCCTTCGTCGGCGCCTGGTACGAAGGCAAGGACGATCCGAAGCTGCGCCTGCTGCGCCTCGACGCCGAAGACGCCGAAGTCTGGATCGACGCCAGCAGCATGCTCGCCGGCGTGAAGATGCTGCTCGGCGTCGACCCGAAGAAGGACTACAAGGACAAGGTCGGCGAAGTCGACCTGCGCTGACGGCCGCCGATGCAGCGTGACCTCGTGGTGGCAACGGCCGAAGGACTGTACTGTCCGGCCGGCGACTTCCATATCGACCCGTGGCGGCCCGTGCCCCGTGCGGTGATCACGCACGGCCACGGCGACCATGCCCGTTCAGGGATGGGCTGTTACCACGTGGTGGCCGAGGGCCTGCCGATCCTGCGCTGGCGCCTTGGCGACCAGGACTACCGCGTGCACGCCGCCGGCGAGCGTTTCCGGATCGGAGGCGCGACGCTGTCGTTCCATCCGGCCGGCCATGTGCTCGGATCCAGCCAGGTGCGGATCGAGGCGGGCGGCGAGGTGTGGGTGGCCTCGGGCGACTACAAGCGCGACCCCGATCCCACCTGCGCGCCCTTCGAGGTTGTCGCCTGTGACGTGTTCATCACCGAATCGACGTTCGGGCTGCCGATCTACCGCTGGACGCCGGCCACGGAGGTGGCGCGGGACATCGTGGCCTGGCGCGAGGAGTGCGCGGGCAACGGCGAGGCCGCGATCCTCTACTGCTACGCGCTGGGCAAGGCGCAGCGGATCCTCGCCGAACTCGCGGCCCACACCGACCGCCCGGTGTTCGTGCATGGCGCGATCGACGCGGGCGTGCAGGTCTATCGGGAGGCCGGCGTGCACTTGCTCGACACGCGGCGCGTGGCCGACGAGGCGCGCGCGGCGGACTTCGCCGGCGAGCTGGTCATCGCGCCGCCGTCCGCGGCGGGCAGTCCGTGGATCCGCCGCTTCCGGCGCGCGCAGCAGGGCTTCGCCTCCGGCTGGATGCGCATCCGCGGCAACCGTCGCCGCCGCAACTACGATCGCGGCTTCGTCGTGTCCGACCACGCGGACTGGCCGTCGCTGCTGCGCACCGCGCACGAGACCGGCGCGCGCCGCGTGATCGCCACCCACGGTGACACCGACGCTCTGGTCCGCGTGCTCAATACGCAGGGCATCGACACCGGCGTGTTCGCGACCGGCTACGGCGAGGACGACTGATGCGCCGCTTCGCCGCCCTGTACGAGCGGCTCGACCGCAGCACCGGCACCGCCGACAAGCGCCGCGCCCTGGTCGACTACTTCCGCGACGCGCCGCCGCGCGATGCGGCGTGGGCGCTCTGGCTGCTGGCCGGCGGGAAGATCGGCGGCGCGCGCGCGAAGATCGCGGCCACGGGCGATCTGCGCGCGTGGATCGGCGAGGAAACCGGCACGCCGGACTGGCTCGTCGAAGCCTGCCACCACCAGGTGGGCGACCTCGCTGAAACCCTGGCCCTGCTGCTGGACGATCCGCCCGTGACGCAGGGCGCCGGGCCCGGCAACGCACTGCCGTACCTGCCGGCAGGCGAAGATGGCGCCGGCCTCGGCCTCGCGGACTGGATCGAACGTCGCCTCGCGCCGGTCGCCAACGCCGACCCGGAGACACGCCGTGCCGTGGTGGTCGACGCCTGGCGCAGCCTGGTGTTCCGCGAGCGGCTGGTGTTCAACAAGCTCTTGACCGGCGCCCTGCGCGTGGGCGTCTCGCAGGGCCTGGTGCAGCAGGCGCTGGCCGAACTGTCCGGCGTCGACATCGCCCTCATCGCGCAGCGCATGCTCGGTCGCTGGACGCCGGGCGCCGGCTTCATGGAGACCCTGTTGTCGCCCGAGGCGCAGCCGGGCGATGCCGCGCTGCCCTATCCGTTTTTCCTGGCCTCGCCGCTGGAGTCGGATCCCGATGGCCTCGGCCCGGTGGACGACTGGCTGCTGGAATGGAAGTGGGACGGCATCCGCCTGCAGCTGATCCGACGCGCCGGCGAGGTCGCGCTCTGGTCGCGCGGCGAAGAGCGCATGGACGGGCGCTTCCCCGAGATCGAAGCCGCGGCCGCCGTGCTCCCGCGCGACTGCGTGATCGACGGCGAGCTGCTGGCCTGGCAGCCTGCCGCCAGCGCGCCCATGCCGTTCAGCGCCCTGCAGACCCGCATCCAGCGCTTGAAGCCGGGGCCGAAGACGCTGGCCTCCGCGCCCGCGCGCGTGCTGGCCTACGACCTGCTGGAGCTCGACGGCGAGGACCTGCGCGCGCGTCCGCTGGACGAGCGGCGGTCGCTGCTGGCTGCTCTCCTTGGCGAAACCGCGCAGGCCGGGAGCGCCACGAACGGCGACGACCGTGCCGGCACTGGCGGCAGCGCCGCTCGCATCGCGCTGTCGCCGCGGGTCGAGGCCCGTGACTGGGCGCAGGCCGCCGCGCTGCGAGACGAGGCGCGCGATCGCGGCGTCGAGGGCCTGATGCTGAAGCGCCGCGATTCCCCCTACCGCCACGGCCGCAGGCGCGGCGACTGGTGGAAGTGGAAGGTCGATCCGCTCAGCATCGATGCGGTGCTGATCTACGCCCAGTCCGGGAGCGGCCGGCGCAGCACGCTGTTTACCGACTACACATTCGGCCTCTGGGACGGCGACGCGCTGGTGCCGGTGGCCAAGGCCTACTCGGGGCTCGACGACGCGGAAATCCTGCGCCTGGACCGCTGGATCCGTGCGCACACGCTGGAGCGCTTCGGACCGGTGCGCTCGGTCGAGGCCGCTCACGTGTTCGAGCTCGGCTTCGAAGGCGTGAACCGGTCCCGGCGGCACAAGTCCGGCGTCGCGGTGCGCTTCCCGCGCATCCTGCGCTGGCGCGAGGACAAGCCGGTGCGCGAGGCCGACACGCTCGACGCGCTGCGGGCCCTGGCGCGGTGATGGCGCCCGCCGCCGGTTCCAGGCGATCGCCGGCCGGACAGCCCGCAGTGCCGCCGCCCGCGCGCAGCCGCGGGCGGTTCGACGCCCCGCTGACGGCCTGGTTCACCGCGCGCGGGTGGCGCGTCGCGCCCTTCCAGCGACAGGCCTGGCGGCATTACCTGACCGGTGGCTCCGGCCTCCTGGTCACGCCCACCGGCAGCGGCAAGACGCTGGCCGCGCTCGGGGGGCCGCTGCTCGAAGCGCTCCGGCTCGGCGATGCACCGGCGCCGAAGCGACGCGGCGCATCATCGCCCGGACCCCGCCTGCGCCTGCTCTGGATCACCCCGCTGCGCGCGCTCGCGGTCGACACCGTGCGCGCGATCCGCGAACCGGTGGAGGCGCTCGGCATCCCGTGGACCGTCGCCATGCGCACGGGCGACGCCAGCGCGCGCGACCGACGCCTGGCGCGCCAGGGCCAGGCGGAGGTGCTGGTCACCACGCCCGAATCCTTCGCCCTGGCCCTGTCCTATCCCGACGCCGCGGACCTGCTGGGCGGGGTGCGCGCGGTGGTCGTCGACGAATGGCACGAGCTGCTGGGCAACAAGCGCGGCGTGCTGCTGCAGCTGTGCCTGGCGCGGCTGCGTGCGGTCGCACCCGCGGCGCGGACCTGGGGGCTGTCAGCCACGCTGGGGAACATCGGGGAAGCGCGCGACGTGCTGCTGCCCGGCCAGCCCGATGCGCCCATCCTCGCCGCCCCGAAACCGAGGCGGCTGACGCTCGAGACCCTCATCCCGGCCGAGGGCGAGCGTTTCCCCTGGGCCGGCCACCTCGGCCTGTCGCAGCTCGAGCGCGTGGCCGCGGTGCTGCAGCGCGCACGCAGCAGCCTGCTGTTCACCAACACGCGCTCGCAGGCCGAGCTCTGGCACCGGGCGCTGCAGGCGGTGTGGCTGGACGATCCGGCGACGCTGGCGCTGCACCACGGCTCGCTCGACGCCTCGCTGCGCGCCGAGGCCGAGGCCGGCCTGCGCGACGGCCGCGTGCGCTGCGTGGTGGCGACGTCGAGCCTCGATCTTGGCGTCGATTTCCCCGCCGTCGACCAGGTGTTGCAGGTGGGCAGCCCCAAGGGCATGGCGCGGCTGGTGCAGCGCGGCGGCCGCGCGCGCCACCGTCCGGGCGAGGCCGGTCACGTCGTCTGCGTGCCCACGCATGCGCTGGAGCTGGCGGAGTACGCGGCGGCGCGCATCGCGATCGAGGCCGGGCGCATCGAGGCGCGCGTGCCACCGCGGCTGTCGCTCGACGTGCTGGCGCAGCACTGCGTCACCCTCGCGCTCGGCGGCGGCTTCCACGCCGGTGCGCTGCTGGACGAAGTGCGCGGCACCCACGCCTTCGCCGCGCTGTCCGACGACGCCTGGCAGGCGGTGCTCGACTTCATCGTCCGCGGCGGCAGCGCGCTGGAGCACTATCCGGACTACCGGCGCGTGGTGCGCGACGACGATGGCGCGTGGCGCGTCCTCGATCGCCGGGTCGCGTTCCGGCACCGGCTCTCGATCGGCACGATCACCAGCGCCGGCAGCGTCGAGGTCCGCTTCGCCAAGGGGGCGCGGCTGGGCGCGGTGGAGGAATCGTTCGTCTCGCGCCTGCGTCCGCGCGACCGCTTCCAGTTCGCCGGTCGCACGCTGGAGCTGGTGCAGCTGCGCGACATGACCGCCTTCGTGCGCCTGGCCAGGCGCAGCGACGGCAGCGTGCCGCGCTGGCAGGGCGGGCGCATGCCGCTATCGAGCGAGCTGGCCGCGGAAGTCGAGGCGGTGCTGGCCCGGCCACCGCGCAGTCCCGAGATGCGCGCGCTGGCACCGCTGCTGTCGCTGCAGTCGCGGCTCTCCTCCCTGCCCACCCCAGACAGCCTGCTGGCCGAGGCGGTGAAGACGCGCGAAGGCTGGCACCTGTTCCTGTTTCCCTTCGCCGGGCGCGCGGTGCACGAAGGCCTGGCGCCGCTGCTGGCGCTGCGCTGGGCGCGCGAGGCGCCCAACACCTTCGCCTGGGCGGTGAACGACTACGGCCTGGTGCTGAGCGCGCAGGCCGAAGCCTGGCCGGACGAGGCCCTGCTCGCACGCATGCTCGCCGTGGACGGCGTGGTCGACGACCTGCGCGCCAGCCTCAACCTGGCCGAGCTCGCGCGTCGCCAGTTCCGGGAGATCGCGCGCGTCGCCGGGCTGCTGCCGCCGTCGCTGCCGGGGCGCGCCATCCGGTCGCTGCGCCAGCTGCAGGCCTCGAGCAGCCTGCTGTTCGACGTGCTCAGCCGCCACGATCCCGGCCACGTGCTGCTGGCCCAGGCCGAGCGCGAAGTCCTCGAAGCCCAGCTGGAGGTGGTGCGGCTGCGCGCCGCGCTCGAACGCTGTGGCCGGCGCCCCCTCGCGCTGCACCGCCCGCGCGGCCTGACGCCGCTGGCCTTCCCGCTGTGGGCCGAATCGATGCGTGGCCAGCTCAGCACCGAGGACTGGCGCACGCGCGTGCAACGCGCCGCCGAACGCCTGGAGGAGCGCCATGCCCGCCGTGCTTGACCTGTTGCTGGCCGGCGAGCCGATGCGCCTGCTGGCCGACCGCGCCCTGTACTGGCCGGCGCGCGGACGGCTGCTCATCGCCGACCTGCACCTGGGCAAGGGCGACATCATGCGCGCCGCCGGGATCGCCGTGCCTTCGGGCGGAACGCGCCACGACCTCGACCGGCTGCACGTCCTGCTCGACGCGACCGGCGCACGCGAACTGTGGGTGCTGGGCGACTTCCTGCACGGCCGCCGCCACCCGCGCGTCGAGGCCGAGTGGCGCGCCCTGCTGGCCGCGCATCCGGGCTGCGTGGCGAGCGTGGTCGCCGGCAACCACGACCGGGCGCTGGTCGCCGATGCGGCCGGCGTGGTGCACCTGCCCGACGACGTGCGCGACGGGCCGTTCCGCTTCCGCCATGTGCCGCTGGAAGCCCCCGATCCCGCCCTCGGCCACGTGATGTGCGGACACGTGCACCCGGTGGCGCGACTGCCGGGCCTGCCCGGACGCCATCCGGCCCTGGCGCTGGCGCCGGGGCAGGCGATCCTGCCGGCGTTCTCGGCGTTCACCGGTGGCTGGCTGCTGTCGGACGCACAGGCCTGGATCGCCTGCGCGCAGGGCGAGCTTGCCGGCAACGGCGACGGACCGTGGCGGGCAGCAGCGCATTGACCGGCGCACGACGCCGCGGCGGTTAGCGTGGGCGTCCTGCACCAGGAGCTCCGCATGCCGCCACGCCAGGCACCGTCCAGCCACCGCGCCGCCCCGCGCCGCGGTGGCCATGCCGCTACCCGCGGCACCGGCGTGCGCATCGACAGCTGGAACCTGCCGCTGCGCCATCCCGAAGGCGGATTCCTGGGCGACCGCGCCAGCCAGACCGCGTTCCGCGAACTGCTGGACCAGGCGCGCCGCGCGCACAGCACCTGCGCGCGCGATCCCTTCGGGCGCACGCCCACCGCCGAACTCGACAAGCGCGAGATCGACATGGTGCTCGTCGGCGGCGATCCCGACGCGGCGCACGTGGTGCACCTCGCCGTCGAGGAGTACGCGCGTGCGCTGGTGGCGGTGGTGCGCAGCTTCATCGCGCAGCCGGAATGGCGCGGCGTGCGCGACATCGTGCTGGGTGGCGGCTTCCCCGGCCACGAGGCCGGACGGCTGGCGATCCGCCGCGCCGCGCGGCTGCTGAAGCTCGCACGCAGCGGAGTGCGCCTGCGCGTGCTCGGCCACGACAGCGACGAAGGCGGACTGCTCGGCTGGGTGCAGCTGGCGCCGTCGGCCGCGCTGCGCCGGCAGGCCTTCCTGGCGGTGGACATCGGCGGCACCAACATCCGCTGCGGCATCGTCGAGCCGCGCCTGGGCGAGGATCGCAGCGGCGGCAAAGCACGCATCCTGGAGCACGCGCAGTGGCGCCACGCCGACGATGCGCCGACGCGCGAGGAGGCGCTGCAGCGGCTGGGGGCGATGCTCAACGGCCTGGCCGCGCATGCGCGCACGCGCGGGATCGACCTCGCGGCCTTCGTCGGCATCGCCTGTCCGGGCGAGGTCGACGCGCGCGGCCACCTGCTCAACGGCGCGCAGAACCTGCCGGGCGACTGGGCGGCGGAGGACTTCTTCCTGGCCGACGCGCTGGGCGCCTGGCTGGCGCCGGTGCGCGGCCGCGCGCCGCGCGTGCTGCTGCACAACGACGCGGTGGTGCAGGGCCTGAGCGAGCGCCCGCGCATGCGCAATGCCAAGCGCTGGGGCGTGCTGACCATCGGCACCGGCCTGGGCAACGCGTCCTACTCCAACCTGGGCTGACCTTTGGCGGATGGCCGGGGCGCGACGCTTCGCGGAGAATCGATGCGGGGACTCCATGCCGGGCGCGACCGCCCGCGCGGAATTCCGCGCGCCGCGACCGACCTGCCAGGAGATCCGCCCATGCCGACCACCCGCCATCCCTCACGTCGACCGGTGCTGCTGACGGGCCTGTTGCTGGCCGCGGGCCTGTCCGGGCCGGCAATGGCGACGCAGGCGGAGGTGAGCGGTTCCACCACCACGGCCGCCAGCACCACCACGACCGCCGCGCCCGCCGATTCATCGCGGGCGCGGCTGCACGCGCTCTTCGCCGAAGACGCCGCCTGGCGCCAGCGCGAATTCGGATACGAGCAGGTCGACGGGCGCTGGCGTCCGTCGGGCCGCCTGCCGTCGGTGCTGCCCGAAGCCTGGGATCGGCGCATCGCGCACGTCACGCGCATCCTGCGCGAACTCGACGCGATCCTCCCCTCGACGCTTTCGCGCGAGGACCAGGTCAACCTGGCGGTGTTCCGCGCCACCCGTGCCGCCGAGCTCGACAACGCCGTGCGCCGCACCTGGGAGGCGCCGTTCAACAGCGACACGTTCTTCTGGGCCGGCTTCGCGCCGCGCCAGCCCTGGCAGCAGGAAGCCGACTGGCGGCGCTTCATCTCCCGGCTGGCCGACATCCCGCGCCATTTCGACGAGCAGATCGCCAACATGGAGCGCGGGCTGGCGCGCGGCTGGAGCGTGCCCCGCGCCTCGCTCGATGGCCGCGACCGCACCATCGAGGCCTACACCGGCGAAGGCCCGGGCAATCCGCTGCTCGACGCCTTCGACGCGATTCCGCAGTCGATTCCCGAGCCCCTGCGCACGCAGCTGCGCGAGGAAGGCCGCAAGGTGGTGCTGGGCGACGTGGTGCCGGCCTATCGCGAACTGCTGGCCTACATGCGCGAGGACTACCTGCCGCGCACCCGCACCACGATCGCCGCCAGCGCGCTGCCCGACGGCGAGGCGTTCTACCGCGCGCAGATCCGCGAGTACGTGACGCTCGACATGTCGCCGCGCGAGATCCACGAACTCGGCCTGGCCGAGGTCGCGCGCATCACCGCCGAGATGCACGAGGTGATGGCGCGCGCCGGCTTCGAAGGCAGCTTCGAAGAGTTCCTCGCCTACCTGCGCAGCGACCCGCGGTTCTACGCGAAGACGCCGCGCGAGCTGCTCGCCCATGCGTCGTACGTGGCGAAGAAAGTCGACGGCCAGCTCAAGCACGTGCTCGGCACCCTGCCGCGCTACCGCTTCACGATCCTGCCGGTGGCCGACGACATCGCGCCCAACTACACCGCCGGCCGCGGGGGGCTGGACGCCTGCTGGTTCAACACCTACGACCTGCCGTCGCGGCCGCTGTACAACCTGCCGGCACTCGTGCTGCACGAGTGCTCGCCCGGGCACAGCCTGCAGGCGGCGCTGGCGCTCGAGGCGCCGGAGCGCCCGGACTTCCGCCAGAACAGCTATTTCTCCGGTTATGGCGAGGGCTGGGCGCTGTACACCGAGTGGCTGGGCACGCGCATGGACATCTACGAGACGCCCTACGAGGAGTTCGGCCGCCTGAGCTTCGAGATGTGGCGCGCCGCGCGCCTGGTGATCGACACCGGCATCCACGCCTATGGCTGGAGCCGCGAGCAGGGCATCGAGTACCTCGCCAGCCACGCCGCGCTGTCGCGCGCCGATATCGAGAACGAGGTCGACCGCTACATCTCCTGGCCCGGCCAGGCGCTGTCGTACTACATCGGCTATCGCACCATCCGCGACCTGCGCGCGGAAGCGGAGCGCGAGCTGGGCAATCGCTTCGACCAGCGCCCGTTCCACGACGCGATCCTCGCGCTGGGCGCGGTGCCGCTGCCGGTGCTGGAAGAGGAAATGCGGGCCTTCATCGCGCGCGGGAAGGCCGGCACTCCGGAGCAGCTCGCCGAGGCTCGCTGACCGCGCCGCCGGTTGCATCGACGCGCCCGGCGAAACCGGGCGCGTGCATGCGCGGGGCGCGGGGCTCAGCCCAGCGGATCCATCCCGGGAACATCGTTGCCGGTGCCCGCGGTCTGCGAAACACCCACGCGCAGCGAGTTGTCCACGTCGCGCACGCCCGGACAGCCTTCCGAAAGGTCCTCCGCCAGGCGCTTCATCAGCCGGTGCGGCACCGTGCCGGAAAGCTTCACCACGCCGTCCTGTACGGCGACGCTGATGCTGCTGGCGTCCAGCGCGTCGTTCTCGGTGAGGACGTCGCAGACGTCCTCGCGGATGCGCGCATCGTCGCGGCGATAGCCGCGCGGGCCGACGCCGCGGTAGCCGTGGGCCGACACGCCGGCGGCGCCGGCGCTGCGCCCGGCGGCGAACTCCTCGCGCTTCTCGCCCAGCCAGTCGCGCGCGGCGCCCACGCAGCGTCCGCCCAGCTTCATCGCGTCGCGCGCGACCTCGCGGAACTCATCGGCAGCGGCTTGGCCGGAAGTGGATCGGGTCATGGCATGGCCTCCTGTGTCGTCACGGACGCGGCGCGCCCAACGGCACCAGTGTCCGGCCGTGGATGTTCAAGCCGCGTCACGCCGGCGTGGAGGCCACCCCGGTGCACGGCGCTGGAGGCCACTCAATCGATCGGGTAGACCGCGCGGATCGGGCAGCCGGACTTCGCACCCAGCACCTGAAGCGCGTCGGAGCCGGTCATCAGGAAGTCCGAAGGCCGGCCATTCGATGCCACCAGGGGCAGACCCTGGCCGCTGACGCTCTGGAAGCCGAGGGCGCTGTTGCCACGAGTGCCGGTCCTGATGTCGTCGCCCGGGTTGCCGCAGATGACGCCAATGCCCATGCCCGAGCGGAACGCGATCTCCACCGGTCCGGACAGATGCGGGCACGAACGCACCAGTTCCACGCGGTAGTAGCGGTTGCCGCTGGAGCGCCGCGGGTTGACCTCGACCACCAGTCCCTTGGGATCCTCCGACCACCCACGCACGTGCCGCGGGCTGAAGCAGTAGCTGTGCGAGGCCGCGAAGCCACGCCGCTTCTCGCCCTTCACCACCACGTTCGCCAGGGTGGTGCTGCCGTCCGGGCTGGTCTGGCTGGCGCGCGCATGGCCCGCGTACTCGGCCGACGTGATCGGTTCGACGCCGGCCACCGGGCACAGGTCCTGGCCCACGGCCACGTATTCGTTGCCCGCCCCGCACATCCAGCCCTCGGCTGCGAGCATCCGCGCGGGCGCGTCGCCGTCGATGTCGGGGCAGTCGGCGCCCAGGTCGATGCGGTAGCGGCGGCCGTCGGACTGCACCGCCGCCAGCGTCCGCGCATCGGACTGGAAGACCTCGCGCACCTCGCGGGCGTCCAGGCACTGCGCGGCGGGCGCGGTCCGGGGGGCGGCATCGGCGGCGCCGCAGGCGAGCACGGCGACGAGGCAGGACAGGGCGGTGCGGGGCGGAGCGGTCATTGGGTCCATCCAATCAGGCTTGCCCGCGCAAGTGTACGGGAACAAGATGACCGCCCGTCCCGCCGGAGATCCCGATGACACCGTCCCGCCACGCATCCATGCCGCTGCCGAGCACGCGCCCGTGAGCGCGCCGGACAGGCAGGCCACGATCTCGGTGCCGGTGTCGGTCGGGGAGCTGGCCGACAAGCTCTCGATCCTGCACATCAAGCACGAACGCATCCAGGACCCGGCCAAGCGCGCCCACGTGGCTGAGGAGATGGCGGGCCTGCGGCCGATCTGGGATGGCGTGGTCGCGTCCAATCCGGAACTTGCCGGCCACTACGACCGCCTCAAGGCGGTCAACGAGCTGATGTGGGACGTGCAGGACGGGCTGCGTGCGCGCGAGGCCGCGAAGACCTTCGATGCGGAGTTCATCGAACTCGCCCGCGCCGTGGCCGTGCGCAACGGCGAGCGGGTGGCGATCAAGAACGGCATCAACCGCCTCGCCGGCTCGGCCTTCATCGAAGAGAAGCAGTACCAGGCCGGGCAATAGCTCCGGCGGGTGGGCCGCAGCCCAAGGGACGACACCGCCGCGTGTCCGCCGCCGCCTGATGCCCATTCAGTTGCCAGTCTCAGATCCCGAGACAGACGCCTGCCAGTCTCGCGCGATGCAGCTGCGCGACAAGCTCACGATCTTGGCCGACGCAGCCAAGTACGACGCCTCCTGTTCGTCCAGCGGCGGCGCGAAGCGTCACTCCCGCGGCACCGGCGGCATCGGCTCCAACGAAGGCACCGGCATCTGCCATGCCTACGCCCCCGACGGCCGCTGCATCTCGCTGCTGAAGATCCTGCTCACCAACTTCTGCATCTACGACTGCGCCTACTGCATCAACCGGCGCAGTTCCAACGTGCAACGCGCCCGCTTCGGCGTCGACGAAGTGGTGCGGCTGACCATGGACTTCTACCGCCGCAACTACATCGAGGGCCTGTTCCTGTCCTCGGGCATCATCCGCTCCGGCGACTACACCATGGAGATGCTGGTGGAAGTGGCGCGGCGGCTGCGCGTGGAGGAGCGCTTCCGCGGCTACATCCACCTGAAGACGATTCCCGACGCCTCGCCCGAGCTGCTCGCGGCCGCGGGCCGCTGGGCCGATCGGCTCAGCATCAACGTCGAACTGCCGACCGAGGGCGGGCTCAAGCCGTTGGCGCCGGAGAAGGACGCGCAGGACATCCGCCGCTCGATGGGCCGGCTGCGCCTGGGCATCGAGGAGGCGAAGGCCGAAAAGAAGGCGCCGCGCTTCGCGCCCGCCGGCCAGAGCACGCAGATGATCATCGGCGCCGATCCCGCCAGCGACCGCGACGTGCTCGAGACCAGCAGCACGCTGTATGCGAGCTACGGGCTCAAGCGCGTCTACTTCTCCGCCTTCAGCCCGATTCCCGACGCCTCGCGCGCGCTGCCGCTGCGGCCGCCGCCGCTGATGCGCGAGCACCGCCTCTACCAGGCCGACTGGCTGATGCGGTTCTACGGCTTCGACGTCGGCGAGATCGCGCCCGCGGGCAACGACGGCATGCTCGACCTCGACATCGATCCGAAGCTGGCGTGGGCGCTGCGCCACCGCGAGCAGTTCCCGGTCGACCTCGACACCGCACCGCGCGAGCTGCTGCTGCGGGTGCCGGGCCTGGGGGTGAAGACGGTGCGGCGGCTGCTCGCGATGCGCCGCCATCGCCGCCTGCGCTACGCCGACCTGGTGAAGCTGGGCGTGTCGGTGACGAAGGTGGCGCCGTTCGTGTCCACGCTCGACCACCGCCCGCGCGCCGACGTCGACGGCGCGGTGCTGCGCGCGGCGGTCGCGCCGCCGCCGAAGCAGCCGGACCTGTTCGGCCACTGATGCGACGCGTCGAACTCGCCGATGGCGCGGACCTCGTGCAGTGGCGCGACGCGGCGCGCGCGCTGCTGGCCGACGGCGTGCCACCCGAGCAGGTGTTGTGGCAGGTCGGGGCGCAGCGCGACCTCCTGGGCGAGGTGGTGGACGCCATGGGCGACGCGATGCGCCGCAGCGGCTCGCCTGCCGGCCTGCGCGTCCCGCGCGACTTCCTCGACCTGGCCGGCCTGGTCATCGCCCACGCCGATCCGCGCCGCCACGCGCTGCTCTACCGGCTGCTCTGGCGCATCGCCCGCGGCGAGCGCGCGCTGCTCGCGATGGCGACCGACGACGACGTCGCCTGGGCGCGGCACGCGGCGAAGGCGGTCCGCCGCGAGAAGCACAAGATGAAGGCCTTCGTCCGCTTCCGCGAGGTGGTCGACGGTGAGGGCAGCGTCTACGTGGCCTGGTTCGAACCCGAGCATGACGTGCTGCCGCAGGTCGCGCCGTTCTTCGTGCGGCGCTTCGCGGGCATGCGCTGGTCGATCCTGACGCCCGCGCGCAGCGCGCACTGGGACGGCCAGGCGCTGCACCTGGGCGAGGGCGCCCGGCGTGGCGACGCGCCCGACGGCGATGCGCTGGAAGACCTCTGGCGCGTGTACTACGCCAACATCTTCAACCCCGCGCGCCTGAAGGTCGGCGCGATGGTGAAGGAGATGCCGGTGCGCTACTGGAAGAACATGCCCGAGGCCGCGCTGATCCCGGCGCTGGTGCGCGATGCCGGCGCGCGCATGCACGCGATGGTCGACGCCGCCCCGACCGTGTCGCGGAAGGCGTTCCCGGCACCGCGCGACACGCCCGGCGCACGTGCCGCCGTGCCTGTTGGGGCGTCGCCCGGACTGCCGGCGATCCACGCATCGGTCGCCGCCTGCCGCGCCTGCCCGCTCTGGGCGCCCGCCACCCAGGCCGTGCCCGGCGAGGGGCCGGCGGACGCGCGGATCATGGTGATCGGCGAGCAGCCCGGAGACCGCGAGGATCTCGCCGGGCGTCCGTTCGTGGGGCCGGCCGGGCAGCTGTTCGACCGCGCGCTGGCCGAGGCCGGGATCGACCGCGCCACGCTCTACCTCACCAACGCCGTGAAGCACTTCAAGTTCAGGCCCGCCGGCAAGCGCCGCATGCACGTGCGCGCGGACGCGACCGAGCAGGCCGCCTGCCGGCCCCGGCTCGAGGCCGAGCTCGCCGCGGTGCGGCCGCGCATGGTGCTGTGCCTCGGCGCCACCGCCGCGCAGGCGCTGCTGGGCCGCGGCTTCGCGCTGCTGTCCGGACGCGGACGCTGGTACCGCCTCGACGACGGCCTGCGTGTGCTGCCGACCGTGCATCCCTCGTGGCTGCTGCGCCTGCCGGAGTCGGAACGTCCCGCTGCGTGGCGTGACTTCATCGCCGACCTGCGCCTGCTCCGGGCCGCGTCCGCGCAACCCTGACCCCAGCGCTCAGCCGCGGACCGCGGCCTCGATCGCGGCGACGTCGATCTTCCGCATCGTCATCATCGCCTCGAACGCGCGCTTCGCGACCGCCGGGTCGGGACCGGTGACCGCCTCGGTCAGCACGCGCGGCGTGATCTGCCACGACAGCCCCCAGCGGTCCTTGCACCAGCCGCATTCGCTGGCCTGGCCGCCGTTGCCGACGATCGCGTCCCACAGCCGGTCGGTCTCGGCCTGGTCCTCGGTGCAGACCTGGAACGAGAACGCCTCGCTGTGCGTGAACGCCGGCCCGCCGTTGAGGCCCAGGCAGGGAATGCCCATCACCGTGAAGTCGACGGTGAGCACGTCGCCGGCCTTGCCGGAGGGATAGTCGGCGGGCGCGCGGTGCACGGCGTCCACCGAACTGTCGGGGAAGGTTTCGGCGTAGAACCGGGCGGCATCCAGGGCGGTGCCGTCGAACCAGAGGCAGATGGTGTTCCTGGCGGGCATGGCGGGGCTCCGGTGGGGCAGGGCGTCCAGCATGCGCCCGGCCGCGCCGGTTCACCTATCCCCGGACGCGCGCGCGCTCCTGGCCCGCCTGACGACCGCGCCGGCGCCCTGACGCGTGTCAGAAGCGGTAGGTCGCCCGCAGGTACAGGTCGTCGTCGCGCCGCGGGCGGGCGGCGGCGGCCGGCAGGTCGATCTCGCGGCGACGGCGCAGGCGTGCATCCAGCTGCCATTCGGGCGTCGCCTGCCAGACCCAGCGCACCTCGGCCAGTTCGTCGTTGGGACGGAAGTCGCTCGACAGCAGCCAGCCGTCGGCGACCCGGCCGTAGACGAGCCCGAGGTCGTGGTCGGGCAGGAGGTCCATGACGTTGACCGACGCCTGCCAGGACAGCGCGTCGGCGCGGCCGGTGCCGGAGTTCATCGCCTCGCGGCGCGGCGTCTCCGGCGCGTAGCCGAGCTCGCCGCCCAGCCGCAGCGTCGTCCCGTCCTGGCCGAGCGGCCATTCCGCGGTGGCCTTGGCGGTCACGGCGAGGTAGTCCACGGTCCTCGCATCGTTGACGCCGTACCGGTGCAGCGCCGAAGGCAGCCAGTTGAGCGTGACCATGCGCTGCACCAGCGGCCCGATCGCGGTCTTCGACTCCACTGCCGCGAACACGCCGATGCGCGAGTCGCCGTCGCCGAACGCCAGCGGGCGCCGCAGCGTGCCCGTCGGCCCGCGGCGGTCGTTGTGGCGGACGATGAGGTGCGTGGTCCAGTCCTCGCTTGGGCGCCACTGCAGCCAGGCACCGTCGGTCCAGGTGACGTCGAAGTTGGTGCTGTCGTTCTGGTCGAGCGACTTCTTCATCACGTCGTCCAGGCCCCAGGCGGCCTGGAAGCGCCCGACGCGCAGGCTCCAGGGCGCTTCGGCCGGCCGGTATTCCAGATAGGCCTCGTCGACCGTGGCCTGGCCGTTCGCCAGGCCGGTCGGATCCGGTGCATAGGTGCGCATCCAGAAGGCCTCGTCGCCCTGTTCGCTGTCGAGCCGGGCCGCGATGCGGCCGCTGGCATGCCAGCCGCCGCCGAGGTCGCCGCGCACGCGGAACCGCACGCGGGCGCGCAGGCTGTCGCTGTCGGACTCCGCGCCGCTGCGTGCGCGGGTCTCCGAGGCGACGTAGCCGAAGCGGACGTCACCGCTGGCCTGCCAGGCGTCGCCGGCGTGGGCCGTGCCCGCGGCAAGGGCGAGCAGCGTGGCCAGGACCGGTAGTACGCGCGGCGCGTGGTCCGGGATGCGGATGGGGGTGAGGCGAGGGTGGTTGGCGCGGGAGTGCATGGGGGCCTCCGGGAAGGGCGCCGGACCGGGCCAGGACGGTCGTCCGGAGCATGCTGCAGACGATGCGCCTGCCGTGGTGCGGACACCTTGACCGCGGTCAAGCGCCAGGCGGGCCGCGTCCGCAGGGCAAGGCGGTATGCTTCAACGTCCGCAGGACGCGCAGTGCAAGGGGGGCGCGTGCAGGACGCAGCACAGACACCGGCCGATGCCACGGCCAGGGCCACGGCCGACGCGGCCGCGGAGGCCTTCATTGAACGCGCCGCCGAAGAAGCGCGCGGCCACGTCCGGTGGCTGCGCCCGGAGTTTCAGAACCCGGATCAAGACCGCAGAGTTGCTGGAGCGGCTGGGGCCAAGGGCTATCTCGAGATCAAGGACGACAAGCATTACCTCACCGATGCCGGCAAGGCTGCAGGAGGCGAATTCAGGATGAGTCAGCGCTACGGGCCGTATTTCCTCTGGCCCGATTTCCTGGAGGCCTGACGTGCGATGAGTCGAGCCGGAGGACGTGGCTTCGGACGTCCAGACGTCCGGAACCGCCGTTCCGATCGCCTTGCGCTGCTGGATCCGCAGGAGTTCGAGCGGGTGGTGGCGGGCTATTACCGGCGCCTGGGCTACCAGGTGGAGCACTGCGGGGCGGGCCAGGGCGGGAGGAGATTCGATGGCGGCATCGATCTGAAGATGTACCGCGATGGCTCGTACACCGTCGTCCAGTGCAAGCGGGAAAACGCGCTTCAAGTCACGCACAAGGTCGGCCACGAACTCCTCGGGATCATGCTGACCGAGAAGGCGGATCGGGCCATCGTCGTCAACGCCGGCGAGTTCACACCCTATGCCTGGGAAAGCGCGCGGAGGGACACTCGCCTTGAGCTCATCGACGGCGACAGGCTGCGGGAGATGCTTCCCGAGTACGCGCTTGTCGACTCGCCCGCTGCTCGCGGTGCCGACGTCAAAGCGCCGCTCGATTGGCCGCTGTCGGGTCCGCCGTCGCGTCCTGCTCCGGGCCGTGTCCGGTATGGACGGATGCAGGCCAAGAAGGATGCGCAAGGCATCCAGGCGCTCGTGGCATTGGGTGTCCTGGTGATGATGGTTCTGTGGCACTGCTCCGTCCGGAACGGGACCGGGCGCGCGCCAACTCCATTGCCAGCGGCACAGACTGCTGAGCCGCGCCACGTACCGCCGCAGGCCCAGCACCCGCGCCCAGCGCAGCGTCCGGAAGCTCCAGCCTTCGAGCGGTCGCGGGCCGCGCCCGCATCACGTGAGATCGACGCGGCCGAGGCCAGGCGCAGGAGCGACGCCGCCATTCGGATCATCGAGGACACCACGCCGGAGCTGCAACTTCCTCCTGACCCTCATGCGGTGTACCGGGAATAGATCGCGATGGTTGACCGGAGCCCGCTGTTGGATCGATCCAGCACGCGCGTGCGCAGCAGGTCGTCGGGTTCTGAGCCGATGGCGGGAGCACTTATCGCCAGTCTCACCCTACGGCCCGCCACCGCGCATGACTTCGCCTTCTGCGAACACCTCAGCCGCACCAACATGGCCGGCTACCGCGCAGCGCGCGGCTTCGCCTGGGACCCGGCGCGCTTCCGCGCCAGTTGGACGGAGTTCGAGAACCTGATGATCGTCGCCGGCGACGAGGCCATCGGCCTGCTGCGCCTGCTTCCCGAAGGCGAGGCACTGGGCCTGCGCGACCTGCAGATCGTGCCGGCGCGCCAGCGCCAGGGCGTCGGCGGCTGGGCGGTGCGGCAGGCGCAGGCGATCACCCTGCAGCGAGGCCATCGGCGGCTGCAGCTGCGGGTCTACGTGGAGAATGCGGCGCGGGTGCTGTACGCGCGGCTGGGCTTCGCGGTCGAGTCCGAGGCGGAAGGCACGCTGCACATGGCGTGGACGCCGCGTCCCGCCGTGCGATGACCGTTGCCCCATGTCGGAAGCCGGGCGGCGCAGTAGGCTTCCCGCTCCACCGCTCGGAAACCGGATCATGAGACGACTGTTCACCGCGCTGCTGCTGCTCGCGTTGCCTGTCCTCGCCCACGGCCAGGCGGCCTGTCCTTCCGGCGAGTCCTTCGACAAGGCCCGCGCGGTCGTGGCCGACCTGCAGCGCATCGTCACGCCCGACGGCGTGCAGGACACCTACGCCGAGCGCATCGGTGGCATCGACCAGTGGATCCAGGTGCGTGGGCAGGATCGCGCGAACCCGATGATCCTGTTCGTGCACGGCGGGCCGTCGTCGCCGGCGATGCCCAGCGCGTGGCAGTGGCAGCGGCCGGTGGAGGAGTTCTTCACCGTCGCCCACTACGACCAACGCGGCGCCGGCAAGACCCATCGCGCGAACGATCCGGACGCGGTGGCCGGCGACATGGCCATCGAGCGCTTCGTCCGTGATGCCATCGAGGTGGCCGAGCACCTGCGCGGGCGCTACGGCAAGGACAAGCTGGTGCTGGCCGGGCACAGCTGGGGCACGGTGGTGGCCATGCACGCGGCGCTCAAGCGACCGGACCTGTTCCACGCCTACGTCGGTATCGGCCAGGTCATCGACACCCGGCGCAACGAGCGGCTGAGCTTCGAATATGGCCTGGCACGGGCACGCGCGGACGGCAATGCCGCGGCGGTCGCCGAGCTGGAGTCGATCGCGCCCTATCCGGGCGAGGCGCCGATCACCCGCGATCGCATCATCATCGCGCGCAAGTGGCCGCAGCATTACGGCGGCCTCAATGCCTACCGTGACGCGGAGCAGGACTACTACTACGGTGCCTCGCTGCTGTCGCCCGCTTACGACTGCGAGGACCGGCGCGCGTTCTTCGCCGGCAACGTGTTCACGCTCGAACACGTGCTCGACGAGTTCCTGCAGGTGGATTTCAGCGGCGTGCGCGAGTTCCCGATTCCGGTGGTGATGTTCCTCGGCCGCCACGACTACACCACGCCCTCGGCGCCGACCGCGGAGTGGCTGGACCAGGTGCAGGCTCCGTACAAGCGCGCGGTTTGGTTCGAGCACGCCGCGCACATGATTCCGTGGGAGGAGCCGGGGCGGACGCTGCTGGCGCTGTTGGAGCACGTGCGGCCACTGGCTGCGGCGCCTGCCAAGCCGGTTCCGCCGGACGGCCGCTGACATGCATCCCATCCTCCTGGTCGGCCTCGGCGGTTTCCTCGGCGCGGTCGCGCGCTATACGCTCGGCGGGCTGGTGCTGCACCTGACGGCGCAGGGGCGCTTTCCGTACAGCACCTTCGCGGTGAACGTGCTCGGTTGCCTGGTCGTCGGCATCCTTGCCGGCCTCGCCGAGCGCCACCACGCCTTCGGGCCGGACGCGCGGCTGTTCCTGTTCACCGGGCTGCTCGGCGGCTTCACCACGTTCTCGGCCTTCGGCCTGGAAGCGGTGCACCTGCTGCGTCGCGGCGAGCTGGCCACCGCCGAGCTGTACGCCGGCGGCAGCGTGGTGCTGGGGATCGCCGCGGTGTGGCTGGGCCTGAAACTGGTGGGGCTGGCGGGGCGCTGAGCCGCGCGGCAGGCGCTACCGCCGGGCGCGTCAGGTCTGTTGGGCCAGCTCGGCGGCAAGGAACCGCGCCGTCCTGCTGCGCCGGTGGCCCGCGACCTTGCCCGGCGGCCCAACGACCACGACCTGGCCACCGTCCTGCCCGGCCCCCGGCCCCATGTCGATGATCCAGTCACTGTCGGCGGCCACGCGCATGTCGTGCTCGACCATCAGCACCGTGTTGCCGGCGTCGACCAGCGCCTGCAGCTGCTGCATCAGCCGGTCGACATCGGCGGGGTGCAGCCCGGTGGTGGGCTCGTCGAGCACGTACACCGTGTCGCGGCGCTGGGCGCGCTGCAGCTCGGTGGCGAGCTTGATCCGCTGCGCCTCGCCGCCCGACAGCTCGGTGGCGGGCTGGCCCAGGCGCAGGTAGCCCAGGCCAACTTCCTCCAGCACCTGCAGGGGACGCAGCACCGCCGCATCGTCGGCGAAGAACCGCGCGGCCTCGGCCACGGTCATGGCCAGCACCTCGGCGATGTTGCGGCCCTCGAGCGTGATTGCCAGCGTGGCCTCGTTGTAGCGGGCGCCGTGGCAGTCGGGGCAGGGGGCGTACACGCTCGGCATGAACAGCAGTTCCACGCACACCGAGCCTTCGCCCTCGCAGGTCGGGCAGCGCCCCTTGGCGACGTTGAACGAGAAGCGGCCGGCGTCGTAGCGGCGCTTGCGCGCGGCGGGCGTCGCCGCGAAGCGCTTGCGCACGTGGTCGAACAGGCCGGTGTAGGTCGCGAGGTTGGAGCGTGGCGTGCGGCCGATGGGCTTCTGGTCCACCTGCACCAGGCGGCGCACCTGCTCCAGGCCCTCGACGCGGCCCGCGGACACCTGCGGGTCACCACGTTCCAGCGGATCGACCTCCTCTTCCGTATCGCCCGGTGCCTGCCCGAGGTGGGCCGCGAGCAGTTCGACCAGGGCCTGGCTGACGAGCGAGGACTTGCCGGAGCCGGACACGCCGGTGACGGTGGCCAGCACGCCGAGCGGGATGTCGACGTCGACCTGGTCGAGGTTGTTGCGGGTGACCTCGCGCATGCGCAGCCAGCCCGTGGGCGTGCGCGGCGCGCGCGCCGGCCGCGGTGCGCCGTCGAACAGATACCGCCGCGTGCTGGACGCCTCCACCTGCGCGAGCCCGGCCGGCGGCCCGCTGTACAACACGCGCCCACCGTGTTCGCCCGCACCGGGCCCGACGTCCACGATCCAGTCGGCATCGCGGATCACGTCCATCTCGTGTTCGACCACGAACAGCGTATTGCCGACCTCCTTCAGCGCGTGCAGCGCGCGCAGCAGTGATTCGGTATCGGCGGGATGCAGGCCGGCGGAGGGTTCGTCGAGCACGTACACCACGCCGAACAGGTGCGAGCGGATCTGGGTGGCCAGGCGCAGGCGCTGCAGTTCGCCCGGCGACAGCGTCGGCGTGGTGCGCTCCAGCGTCAGGTAGCCCAGGCCCAGCTGTTCCACGATGCGGATGCGCGCCAGCAGGTCGGCGGCGATGCGCTGCGCCGCCACCGCCTGCTCGGGGTGCTGCTTCGTGGTGCCGGTCTTTCCATTGGCAGCGGGCTCGAGCAGCCCGGCCACCTCGGTCAGCGGCCGCTGCGACAGGGCGCCGATGTCGAGGCCGGCGAACGTGACCGACAGCGCCTCGCGGCGCAGACGCTTGCCGTCGCAGGTGGGACAAACGGTGCTCAGCAGGTACTGCGACACGCGCCGCTTGATCAGCGGGCTCTGCGTGTTGGCGAAGGTGTGCAGCAGGTAGCGGCGCGCGCTGGTGAACGTGCCCATGTAGCTGGGCTCCATCTTCCGCTTCAGCGCGCGCTGGGTCTCGGCCAGGGTGAACCCCGCGTACACCGGCACCACCGGCTGCTCGTCGGTGAACAGGATCCAGTCTCGGGTCTTCTTCGGCAGCCGGTGCCAGGGCAGGTCCACGTCGTGGCCGAGCGTGGTCAGGATGTCGCGCAGGTTCTGCCCGTGCCAGGCCAGCGGCCACGCGGCCACGGCACGCTCGCGGATGCTGAGGCTGCGGTCGGGCACCATCGAGGCTTCGGTCGCGTCGTAGACCCGGCCCAGGCCATGGCATTCCGGACATGCGCCCGCCGGCGTGTTCGGCGAGAACCCGTCGGCATGGATGATGTCCTGGCCCGGCGGATACAGGCCGGCGCGCGAGTACAGCATGCGCAGCGAATTGGAGATGGTGGTGACGCTGCCGACCGAGGAGCGCGTGCTGGGCGATCCCCGCTGCTGCTGCAGGGCGACGGCAGGCGGCAGGCCCTCGATGGAATCGACGTCGGGAACGCCGGCCTGGTCGATCAGGCGCCGCGCATAGGGCGAGATCGAGTCGAGATAGCGCCGTTGCGCCTCGGCGAACAGCGTGCCGAAGGCCAGCGACGACTTGCCGGAGCCGGAGATGCCGGTGAACACGACCAGCGCGTCGCGCGGGATGTCGACGTCGACGTCGCGGAGGTTGTGCTCGCGGGCGCCGCGGACCTGCACGAAGGCGCTGGTGGGGGCGGATCCGCGGGATCTGGTTGAGCGGGGCATGCGTGGACTCCCGGGTGGCCGGCCACTATCGCTCGTGGTGAAGGAACGCGCCGTCAAAGCGCGCCGTCAAAGCAGGCCGCGATAGCCCGCTCAAGCAGCGCGAGTACGCCGACTGGATCACCAGCGCCAAGGGCGCGGACACGCGCGCCGGCGCGTGGCGGGGTCTTGATCAGCCCGGGTGGCCTTGGTGAGGCCAAAACCAGCTCAAAGCTGCTCGGCGTCCAGTTCGGAAACCAGGGAATCGTAGCTGTAGTCGGCCCGCCCGCTGCGTTCACCTTCGCGTAGTGCCTGGCGAAGCACTTCCAGCCTGCTTTCGGCTGTTTCGTCCATGCTGATGCTCGTGTGCTTGGCCATGGCTGTCATCCGGAGGCATGTGCCGGATAGTAACCACCGGCAGCACGATCTCCAGCCGCTCCTGCTCCAGCTGCATCGGCTGGCGCGCCAGGTCCCCGGCCACCTCGTCCCAGCCGGCGCGCCGCGCCCAGCGCTGCATGGCGGCGAGGGTGGCGGGAGTGGGCTGGCGATGCATGCCCTCGTCCATGGTCTGGTCCAGCGAGGCCATCGACATCCGCCACGGCTGCAAGGTGCGTCCGGCGCCGCGTGCCACCTCGGCCAGCACGGCGGCGATGCGGAAGCCCCCTTCGTCGATGTCGCCCCAGTGGTACAGGGTGGCCGTGGCCGGCAGGCCGGCGATGATCCGCGCGCAGGCGCGGCGCCAGGCGGGCGAGGGCATGCCGCCGGTGTAGAGCAGCAGGCCGTGCGCGGCGGCCGGGTGGCTCGTTGCGTCGTGGAAGCTGGCGAGGTTCTCGATCGTCAACAGGTAGCGGGCGTCGGTGGCCAGGCTGCGCAGCGTGTCCATGGGCAGGCCGAGGTAAGGGCGGACCAGCGGCAGGACGCTGCCTTCGAGGTCCACGTGGCCGCGGCCGGCCAGCAGCAGAGGCTGCGGTTCGCGGCGCAGGCCGATCGCCGACCACACCTCCTCGCGCACGAGCCCCGATGCGGCGGTTTCGCCGGTGACCAGCAGCTCCAGCAAGGGCGTCAGCCGCTCCAACCGCTTGCTGTCACCGAACAGGCGCACGCTCTCGCGCCGCAGGATGCGCTCGCCGCCGGGGGCGTCCTGCAGGGCGGCCACCGCGCGGGCGGCATCGGCGAGGTCGGCGGCGGCCTCCGGACCCTGGGCGCGCACCTTGCGGTCGCTGCGCCAGGCCTGCAGCACGGTATCGAGGACCGGGAAGCGCGCCTGCCACGGCTGCAGCAGTCCTGCCGCAGTCGCGGCGCGGGCATCCAGCAGCTGCACGCCCAGGTGCGCGGCGAGCGCATCCAAGTCGGCCACTGTGATCCGCAGCAGACGCTGGCCGTCACCGCGATGCCGGTCGCGTTCGACACCGATGGCGCCGCTGCGCTCGGCCATGGCGATCCGGGCATGGAAGGCCTCGCGGTCGGCCAGGGTGTCCAGCGCCAGGTAGTCCTTCGCGCTGGCGGCGGTCGTCATCGGCAGCGACGCCGCCGCGGCATCGCCGCGCAGCCGCGCGCGCTCGCCCTTGCGCAGCAGCCGCTCCAGCGTCCCGCGCGCCGGGTTCACGACGGCGCCTGCTGCGCCTGGATCCGCGCCGTTTCCTCGGCCAGCAGCTCCGGGTGCAGGTCGAACTGGTCGCTCAGCAGCAGTTCGCGCGCGGCTTCCTTCACTTCGACGCGTTCGGCCTGCAGCAGGTCCTCGTCGCGGAACAGTTCGATGTAGCTGTCGAGCACGCCGCTGAGCGTGCCCTGGGCGGTATCGGGCGCGGCCAGCACCAGTTGCAGGCCGAGCGAGCGCAGGTAGTTGGTGGTCGCGCGCGCGTTCTGGGCGTCGATCTTGTCGCCGAACTCGTCGAGCAGGACCAGGCCCAGGCCGCCTGGATGCGCTTCGCTCTTGCCGTAGGCCGCAGCCAGCGCGGCGCCGGCGATCACGTACAGAGGCGCGCGGTGCTCGCCGCCGGAGCCCGAGCGCATGCGCTCGCTGAGGGTGCCGATCACGCGCTCGTCCTGGCGGATCTGCACCCCGAACTGGAAGAAACGGCGGTAGTCGTCCAGCGGCGAGTCGATCGCGCGCGCGCTGGCGCTTTCGTCCATCAGTTCGCCGAAGGCCGCGGGCACCTCGCCGGCGCTGCCGAACAGGGTGTCTTCGCCGCCGAGGTCGGCGACGCGGCCGATGAAGCGGTGCAGGTCGCGATAGTCGGGCAGCACCTCGTAGTGGAAGCGGTAGCGCTCGTTGTTGGAGAACGCGGGGCTGTTGCGCAGGGTGCGGTTGAGCGCATCGATCTGGGTCTTCAGGCGCACGAAGTTGTCGTGCAGGGTGTTGGCAACGTTGCTGCGGAAGGTTTCGACCGCGGTGTCGTAGGCCTGGCGGGCCTCGGCCTGGTAGTTGACCAGCTCGGTGTCGCGCAGGCGCGCAAGTTCGCCCTGCAGCAGGCGGCGGGCCTCGCGCCACTCGCTGGCTTCGAAGCCGATGTCCACGCCGTGCGTCGTGGCGTACTGCTGCAGCGCGCTCCACGCCTCGGGCAGCAGTTTCTGCAGCTGCTCGGCATTGTCGCGTTCGCGCTTGCGGCAGGTGTCGGTGCGGTGCTTGAGGTCGGCGAACTTCTGGTCGAGTTCGTCGCGGTGGCGTTCGACCATGTTGGCGTCGACGTCCTGGTCGCGGAAGGCGTCGACCGCGGCGCGGGCGGCCTTCTCCGCCTCCGTGCGCAGGGCTCCCAGCAGGGCCTGCTTCTGCTTCAGGGCGCTGCCGGCCAGCTCCTCCTCGCGGTTCAGCCGCACCCAGCGGGCGTCCGCCTCGTCGGCCTCCTGCTTCAGCGCCGCCACGCGTTCGCTCATGCGCAGCAGGTCGGCGTCGAGCGCGGCCGTGCGGCTGTCCTGTTCGCTGCGGTAGCGGGCCTCGACCTGGACGTATTCGAGCGCGCTGGCGTGCAGCGCGTGTGCCAGGCCTTCGGGGTCGGCCATGCGCGCCATGCCGCGCTGGCAGTCCTCGGCGCGCCTGAGCTCGGGCTCGAGGCGGCGGACGTCGGCTTCGGCGGCCTCGGCATCCTCGCGCAGCACGCGCGCGCGCTCGCGGCTGCTGGACGCGCCGATCTTCAGCTCGGCGGTGGCCGGCAGGCGCAGGCGTTCGATGCTGCCGCCCTTGGCGAGCAGCCCGTCGCGGGCCAGGGCCTGGCGGCTGCGGACGAGTTCGGCCTCGGTGTCGACGCAACGCAACTCGCCGAGCTGGCGGCGCAGGAAGGCCAGGGCGTCGGCGTTGTCGCCGGTGAGCAGGGCGGCCACGCTGCCGGCGGCGGGCTCGGCGCCGCGGGTGCCGCGGGCCTGGCTGGACAGGGCCAGCTTGACCCCGTACACGGCGCGCGCGTCGCGCAGCGAGCGGTACAGCCTTACTGCGCGCTCTTCGTCCTTTTCCGCGATCAGCAGGGCTTCGACGTTGCCGCGCAGGTAGGCCTCGATCGCCGCCTGCCAGGCCGGGTCGGTGACCCGCACCAGGTCGCAGACCGGCTGTGCGGCGATGCCCTCGTCGCGCAGGTAGTTCATCAGCCGCACGGCTTCGGGATTCAGCTCGGCCTGCCCGGCAGCGAGGCGTTTGAGGTTCTGGCGCGCGCTGGCGAGGCGGTCGCGGGTCTTGTCGAGCGCGGCGTGGCGCTCGCGCGCGTGGCCTTCAACCGCCGCCACAAGCGGTGCCGCCGCGGAGAGGGCCGCCTTCGCCTGCGCGTGCAGGGCTTCGGGTGACCAAGGCAGCGCCACGGCGTCGGGCAGGGCGGCGAGGGCCTCGTGCCAGTCATCCCAGTAGGCGCGTGCCTTCGCAAGCGCGCCGGCGTCCACGGTGGGCAGGCCGAGCCTGCCGACGTCGCGGAAGCGGTCGCGTACCTGGTTGATCTCCTGCAACAGCGCGGCCTTGAGCTGGCGCAGGCGCGCCAGGTCGCGTTCGGCCAGTTCGTCCAGCTGCGCCTGCTCGCCGTAGCCTTCGCTGCCCTGCAGCCTGGCCCGGGCCTGGTCGTACTCCTCGCGCAGGCGTGCGCGGCCGAAGCGGGCTTCTTCCAGCGCGCGGCCGAGGGCGGCGAGCGCTTCGCCCGCGCGCCCGGTCTCGTCCTGCGCGGTCTCCACCTGTTCGCTGAAGAGATCGCGCTCGTATTCCGCCGCCAGCGCGCGGTAGGAGGCCGCACGCACCGACTGCGTGGCGATCCGTCCGTACTTCGCATCCACCCCGTCCGCGGCGTCGATGCGCTGCTGCAGCTGCTCGATCCGCTCCTTGATCTGGCGGAAGCTGTCGAGCAGGGCGCGGAAGCGGGCGACATCGGTCGGCCGGTCCTCGGCCACCAGCGTGCGCACGAACAGGTCGACATCTTCCACCCGCTGCAGGTTGAGCGCGTTCTGGAACGCCTTGCGGAAGGCGTTGAAGTCCGGGTGGGCGCCGGGCGAGGCGCGCAGCCGGGTCAGCAGGTCGCGGACGAAGCGCTCGCCGCTGGCGTGGAATTCGGGGCCGGTGCCGGCCTCGCGGCAGCGCTGTCCGGCCAGGGCGCGGAAGCGGCTCCATTCCAGCGGCAGCTCGAGGCCATCGATCCGCTCGACGTGGTCCTCCAGGTCCAGCGCCACCCCCGGCAGCAGGTACAGGCCGTGCTGTCGGTGCTCGGGCTCGTCGGCCGAGGCCCCAAGGGCGATGCCCGCGGTCAGCGGCAGGCCGCTGTGCTGGTCGCGGAACACCAGGCTGATGTAGGTGGTGGCGGCGCGCCGCTTGCGGCCCTCGTCGCCGCTGCGGTACACGCCCAGGCAGTAGTCGCGGATGCTGCGCGAGCGCGCCTTGCCGCCGGCCTGGGCGTTGAAGTGGATGTAGCGGCGGTCGCCGCCGAGGAGGACGATCTGCAGCGCGTCGAGCAGCGCGCTCTTGCCGGCGCCGTTGGGCGCGATGATGGCGCTGGTGCGGTCGAACTGCAGGGTCTGCGCTTCGAACAGGAAGAACTGCACAAGGTGCATGCGCTCAAGCAGCTGCATCGTCGTCCTCCGCGGCCGCGACGGTGCTGCCATCGGCGTTGCCGGTGTCGCTGCCGCTGTCGTCGCCGTCGTCCTCGTCGTCGAGGCTGTGCTGGTCCAGGCGCTGCAGCCACTGCTCACCGACGATGTCGACGATGGCCGGGCGCACCATCAGGTGGAAGGGCTGCAGCGCGTCGCCCTCGCCCTCGACCAGGCGGCAGCAGCCCCAGCGCCGGAGGGTGGCGGCGAGCATGCGCAGGGTGCCGATATCGGGCATCGGCCGGCCTGTCAGCGCCGGCCAGGCTTCCTGCAGGTCGGGCAGTTCCACCACCACCTCGCCGTGCTCCTCCACCCGGCCCTGGCGGATGGCTTCGTCGTAGCGCTGGCGCAGCACCAGCAGGAACAGGGTCTCGTCCAGGCGAACCGGCGTGCCTTCGCCGTGGCGGGGCAGGGCGATGATGTAGCGGTGGGCGGCGTTGCGCTCCAGGCGGATGCCCAGCGGTGCGAGCGCGGCGGTGAAGTCGTCGAGGAACTCCTCGACCAGGTGGTAGGCCACGCGCGAACGGTGGTCGGTGGCGTACAGCACCTGCTCGGTCACCAGGCGCCAGGCGGCGCGCTCGAAGTCCTGTTCGACATAGGTGCCGTTGGTGAGCTGGCTGAGCGTGGTCCAACTGCGTTTCATGCGGTGTCCCGGTGCGGCGGCGCGAGGCGGTGGAGGGTGAAGCGCGGCGCGAGCAGGTAGCCGTTGTCGCCGGGGCCGTCGCCGGCGTCGGCCAGCTCGACGCGGAAGCCGCGCAGCAGGCCTCCCAGCGGGTCGTCCCGGCGCAGGCCGCCGCTGCGGCGGCTGCGCTGGGCCAGGGTCAGCAGCGTCTGGTATGCACGCAGGTCCTCGATCGAGCGGATCTGAAGCATCGCGGAGTCGATGCGGCCCTCGGCGGTGAGGTGGCGGCCAACGTAGCGCGCCATGTCCTCGGCGGTGACCAGGCGCGCGCGCTTCATGCGCCGCAGCAGCGCCAGCCGGGCCAGCTGTTCCGGCGTGGGGCGCTGCACGGTGTTGGCGCTGCGCGGGATCGGCTTCGGCTTGCGCCGGGGCGGGCGCAGTTGCGCTTCGTCCATCAGCGCGCCGGGTGCGACCGGCATGCGCAGCACGTCTTCCGGTGCCCGCTGGGCGCCGCGGATGGCGCGGCGCAGCAACTCGTCCAGGCGGTCGGGCGCGCGCAGCCGGTAGTCGAGGAAGGCCATCGCGCGGCGGTTGGCCTGGCGCATGTCCTCGTCGAGGCGGACGAGGTACTCGTCGATGCGCTCTAGCTCGCGCAGGCGGCGCAGGCTGCGCTCCAGACGGGCGTCCGCGCGTCCGGCATCGCCGCCGGCCATGTGGTCGGCGTACCAGGCCAGCAGGCGCTCGCGCGAGCCGCCGCCCTCGAGCTGCCGGGCCATGGCCAGGATCGCGCTGCGCCGCGCCAGCGGGTGGTCGGCCTTGTGCAGGTCGGCGTAGTCGCCGATGAAGAACCGGCCGACGTAGCGCTCGAACCACTGGCGCGCGAATTGCGCCGTGGTCTCCGAGCGGCTCAGCTCGGGCATCAGGTCGCGCACCTGCAGGCTCATCGAGGCCAGCGAGGCCAGCAGCCGGCGCGTCTGGTCGGCGGCCTCGTCGAGGGTGTCGCCGCCGGCGCGGCCTTCGATGACCTGCTGGAGCTGCAGTTCGATCGAGCGGATGCGGGCGGAGACGAAGGTCGGGCCGCGCTCGCTGAACTCGACCAGCAGCGACAGCAGCTGCGACACCGCCGGCGTCATCATCACCATCTCGCGCGCGCCGAACTTTTCCTGGCGCAGCCAGCCGGCCTGGCGGAAGCGCTCGTACAGATTGTTGGCGCGCAGGGTGAGCGGGCTGCCGGGCGGCGTGCCGTCGTCGTCGTCCCAGGGATCGTCGGCGAGAAGGTAGCGCTCGATCGCGGCGGTGATCTCGCGCCGCGGATAGCCGTGGCTGGGTGGCACGGGCGCATCCGGGCCGCCGAAGAACTCGTCGTGCAGGCGGCACAGCAGTAGCCAGTGGTGTTCGCGGTTGGCCGAGGCCAAGGGGCCGAACAGCCCCGGCGGGACCAGCGAGAACAGGGCGGGTGGCGACGTGGTCAACGGATTCCCCGGCCGGGCCTGCGCCCGGAACAGCTCCTTGGACCGGGAAGTATCGCCGGGTGCGTCGCGGCAGGCGAGACGGGCGGTCCATACTGCTTTCATGAGTCAGGCCAGGCCAGATTTCACCAAGCTTTCCGTGTCCGAGCGGATCCAGCTCGCGGAGGACATCTGGGACAGCATTCCGGCGGAAAACCCCGACGCCTTCACGTTGACGTCTGGCCAGCTGCAGGAAATCCAGACCCGTCTGGATGCACACGAGCGCGATCCGTCTTCCGCAGTTGCTTGGGACGAGGTGCGGTCGAAGCTGTTCCGGCGTTGATGCGCATCGGCGCAGTCCGGCCCGACTGGTCCGTCGGGTAAAGGACTAGGTCGCCCGTTCAGGTTGGTCGGGCTCGCCGCCAAGCTGCTGATCTGAAACCCCTCTCACTCCCTGAGACCGCCCGGTGCCGGAATCCATCCGACAGCCGGGCTTGCCCTTGCCTGCAAAGGTAAATAGATTTTTACCCATGACCGACGACCTCACCCACCGACAGCGCGACGTGCTCGGCTTCATCCAGGCCCATGCCCAGGCCGAGGGCGCGCCGCCCACGCTGCAGCAGATCGCCGACGCCTTCGGCTTCCGCCAGGCCTGCGCGGCGCACAAGCACGTGCGCCGGTTGCAGCAGGCGGGCTACCTGGAGGTTCGACCCAACGAGGCGCGCGGGATCCGCGTGGTGGGCGCCCTGGCGCAGGGCGGCGCGTCGAGCCGGGCAGGGCGCGGGCGCCAGATCCCCGGCACGCGGCTGAAGGTCCGCGACGACCGCCTGGACCTGCCGGTGCTGGGCCGGGTGGCCGCGGGTTCGCCGATCGGCGCCGATGCCGGCGTCGAGCGCCATGTGCTGCTCGACCGCGCGCTGTTCTCGAGCCGCCCGGACTACCTGCTGCGGGTGAAGGGCGATTCGATGCGCGACGACGGCATCTTCGACGGCGACCTGGTGGCGGTGCAGCGCGCCAGCGATGCGCGCAACGGCCAGGTGGTGGTGGCGCGCATCGACGGCGAGATCACCATCAAGCGCTTGGAACGCACGCGCTCGCGGCTGCGGCTCTTGCCACGCAATCCCGACTACGCGCCGATCGAGGTGCCGCCGGGCAGCGACTTCGCCATCGAAGGCATCTACTGCGGGCTGGTGCGCGCGGAATGAGCGCCGTGCCGGCCCCTGCGATGCCCGTGCCTGCCGCGCCGCCTGACCTCGACGCGATGCTGTCGGCGCGCACGGTCTGGCGCGCGGCGCGGGCGCCGGCGGTGGCCGACGATGGCGAGCCCACGGGCCATGACGCGCTCGACGCGCTGCTGCCGCAGGGCGGCTGGCCGCGCGCGGCGCTGACCGAACTGCTGCTGCCCGCCGACGGCGTGGGCGAGCTTTCGCTGCTGCTGCCGATGCTGGCGCGGCTGACCCGGGCCGGCGGCATCGTGGCGCTGGTGGCGCCGCCCTACCTGCCGTATGCGCCGGCATGGCAGGCGGCGGGCGTGGACCTGCGCCAGCTCGAAATCATCCAGGCCGACGCGCGCGGCGCGCTGTGGGCCTTCGAACAGTGCCTGCGCAGCGCGGCCTGCGCGGCGGTGCTGGGCTGGCCGCTGCAGGCCGATGCGCCGGCGCTGCGGCGGCTGCAGGTGGCCGCCGACAGCGGCGACTGCCTGGGCTTCGCCTTCCGCGACGCGAAGCATGCGGCCAACCCGTCGCCGGCGGCGCTGCGGCTGGAATACGCGGCAGTGGGCGAGGGCGGCTGGCATGTCCGCAAATGCCGCGGTGCCAATCCGCCGGGGCGGCCGTTCAAGCTGCCCGCAGGCACGACTGCAGGAGCAGCTGTAGGAGCAGCTACAGCTGCGACCCGGTGTCGCAAGGATGTGGTCGCAGCTATAGCTGCTCCTACAGCTGCTTCTGCAACGGCGGGCTGAGCCGCCATGCTCTGGGCCTGCATCGCGCTGCCGCGGCTGGCGCTGGACGCCGTCCTCCGCCGCATGCCGGATCCGTCGCGGCCGCTGGCGCTGGTGTCCGGCCCTGCGCAGCTGCGCCACCTGCACGCGGTCAACGCCGCCGCCGCCGAAGCCGGGCTGAAGCCGGGCATGCGGCTGTCGGCCGCGCACGCGCTGCTGGCGGACGTGGCGATGGTCGACCACGATCCCGCGTCGGAGGCGCGCTGGCAGCGCTTCCTCGCCGCCTGGGCCTACCGCCACAGTTCGCAGGTGAGCGCGCGGTGGCCGGGCGTGATCGTGCTCGAAGTACGCGCCAGCTTCCGCCTGTTCGGGCCGTGGCCGCGCTTCGAGGCGCGGCTGCGCGAGGAGCTCGACGGCCTCGGCTTCAGCCACCGCATCGCGCTGGCGCCGACGCCGCGCGCGGCGCGGGTGTTCGCCGGCCTGCGCGACGGCTTCGCGGTCACCAGCGCGGACGCGATGCGCGAGGCGCTGGCGCGGGTGCCGGTGCGCCGCGCCGCGCTGCCGGGCAACGCCGGCGAGCGCCTGCAGCGCATGGGCGTGCGCACGCTCGGCGCCCTGCGCGCGCTGCCGCGCGACAGCCTGCGGCGGCGCTTCGGCGTCGAACTGCTCGAGCATCTCGACCGCCTGCATGGCGATGCCGATGATCCGCTGCAGCTGTACGCGCCGCCGGACCATTTCGACGGCCGCATCGAACTCGGCTTCGAGGTCGAGAGCCACCAGGCGCTGCTGTTCCCGCTGCGCCGGCTGATCGCCGACCTCGCCACGTATCTCTCCGCGCGCGACGGCGGGGTGCAGCGTTTCACCCTGCGCCTGGAGCACGAAGCGCGCCACGCGCTGCCCTCGCACGAAGCCGACCAGGTGCAGCAGGACGCGGTGCGCTTCACCGAGGTGCCGGTCGGCCTGCTTGCCGCCGAGCGCGACGCCGGGCTGCTGTTCGAGCTCACGCGCAACCGACTGGAGCAGGTGGCGCTGCCGGCGCCGGTGATCGGCCTGCGCCTGATGGCGCGCGAGCTGCCGCCGTTCGTGCCGGCCGAGCGCGACCTGTTCGACACCCGCCCGGCGCAGGCCGTGCCCTGGCCGCAGCTGCGCGAGCGCCTGCGCGCGCGGCTGGGCGACGAAGCGGTGCACCGCATCGCGCCCTCCGGCGATCCGCGTCCCGAGCGCGCCTGGCGGCGTGCCGATTCAGGCGAGGGCGGCGACGCGGCCTGCGCCATGCCCGCGCCGCCGCGCCCGCCGCGGCCGGCCTGGCTGCTGCCGCGCCCAGTGCCGCTGCGCGATGCGCAGCTGCGCATCGTGTCCGGCCCCGAGCGCCTGGAAAGCGGCTGGTGGGACGGCGAGGATGCGCGCCGCGACTACTACGTGCTGGAAACCTCGCGCGGCCAGCGCGCCTGGGCCTTCGCGCCGCCGGGCGTGCAGGGCGACTGGATGCTGCACGGCTGGTTCGCATGAGCCGCGGCGACGATCACGACGACGAACTGCCCTGGGGCGTCGCCCCGGACACGCCCGGCGCCAGGCCGCCGCGCATCGTGCGCATGCAGCGACAAATGCAGGCGCGCCTCGAAGCGGCAAACGATCCAACGGCCGCCCCCCCTCCCTGTAGGAGCAGCTACAGCTGCGACCCCGATCGCACGACAGTCGCGGCTATAGCCGCTCCCACAGGGCTGCAGGCAACCGCAGCGCATGCAACCGCGGCACAGGCGACCGCGACACAACTACCGCCGTACGCCGAACTCCACTGCCTGTCCGACTTCAGCTTCCTGCGCGGCGCGGCCAGCGCCGAGGAGCTGTTCGCCCGCGCCGCGCAGTGCGGCTACGAAGCCCTGGCGATCACCGACGAATGCTCGTTGGCCGGCATCGTGCGCGCGCACGAGGCGGCGAAGATCACCGGGGTGAGGCTGGTGGTGGGCGCGGAGTTCCGGCTCGACGACGGCCTGCGCCTGGTGCTGCTGGTGGAGGACGCTGCGGGCTATGCGCAGCTGTGCCGGCTCATCACCATCGCCCGCCGCGCGGCCCCGAAGGGCGAATACCGTCTCTCCCGCACCGATGTCGAAGCCGGGCTTTCCGCCGCCGCCGCCGCCGCCCCCAACGTCCCCTGTAGGAGCAGCTATAGCTGCGACCCCGATCACCCGGCCCTTCCGGAACTCCGGGTCGCAGCTATAGCTGCTCCTACAGGTGCAGCCGGTGATGCCGATGAGGCCGGTGAGGCCGGTGAGGCCGGTGAGGCCGATACCGAAACCCCCTGCGGACTTTTCGCGCTCTGGCTTCCCGGCCGCGATCCCGACGCAGCCGAGGGCACCTGGCTGCGCCGCGTCTTCGGCGACCGCGCGCATCTCGCCGTCGAGCTGCACCGCGAGGACGACGATGCCGCGCGCCTCGCGCGGCTGCTCGCGCTGGCCGCGGACCTCGGCCTCGCGGCGCTCGCCACCGGCGACGTGCACATGGCCACGCGCCGCCAGCGCGTGCTGCAGGACACGATGGTCGCCATCCGCCACGGCCTGCCGCTGGCCGAGGCCGGCGCGCACCTGTTCCGCAACGGCGAGCGCCACCTGCGCCACCGCCACACGCTCGGCAACATCTTCCCGCGCGCACTGCTGGACAACGCCGCCGCATTGGCGCGCCGCTGCCGCTTCTCGATGTCCGAGGTCAGCTACACCTATCCCGCGGAGCTGGTGCCGGCGGGCGAGACGCCAACCAGCCACCTGCGCAAGCTCACCGAGGCCGGCATGCGGCGGCGCTGGCCCGAAGGCACGCCGCCGAAGGTCGCCGCGACCATCGAGGAAGAACTCGCCCTGATCGCCGAGCTCCGGTACGAAGCCTTCTTCCTTACTGTCGAGGACATCGTCCGCTTCGCACGCGGGCAGGGGATCCTCTGCCAGGGCCGCGGTTCGGCGGCGAACTCGGCGGTGTGCTTCGCGCTGGGCATCACTTCGGTCGATCCCGCGGAAAGCCGGCTGCTGATGGCGCGCTTCCTGTCGAAGGAGCGCAACGAGCCGCCGGACATCGACGTCGACTTCGAGCACGAGCGGCGCGAGGAGGTGATGCAGTACGTCTACCGCAAGTACGGCCGCGAACGCGCCGCGCTGGCCGCCACCGTGATCCGCTACCGCGGCAAAAGCGCGGTGCGCGACGTGGCCAAGGCTTTCGGCCTGCCGCCCGACCAGGTCACGCTCCTGGCCGGCTGCTTCGGCTGGGGCCATGGTGAAACGCCGATGGACAAACGCCTGGCCGACGTGGGCTTCGATATCGACAACCCGCTCATCGCGCGCATCCTCGCCGTCACCGCGATGCTGCGTGGAAAGCCGCGGCACCTGTCGCAGCACGTCGGCGGTTTCGTGATTTCCGATGCGCCGCTGTGGCAGATGGTGCCGGTGGAGAACGCGGCCATGGCCGAACGCACCATCATCCAGTGGGAGAAGGACGACCTGGAGGCGCTGGGCCTGCTCAAGGTCGACTGCCTGGCGCTGGGCATGCTGACCTGTATCCGCAAGGCGCTGGACCTGGTGCGCGCGCATCGCGGCCGCGAGCTCGAGCTCGCCACCATCCCGAAGGAGGACCGGGCCACCTACGACATGATCCAGCAGGCCGACACCATCGGCGTGTTCCAGATCGAATCGCGCGCGCAGATGACGATGCTGCCGCGGCTCAAGCCCGCGACCTTCTACGACCTGGTGGTGGAAGTGGCGATCGTGCGGCCGGGGCCGATCCAGGGCGGCATGGTGCATCCCTACCTGCGCCGGCGCATGGGCCAGGAGCCGGTCAGCTATCCCTCGCAGGGCATCGAGGAGATCCTGGGCGCCACGCTGGGCGTGCCGCTGTTCCAGGAGCAGGTGATGGAGCTGGTGATCCACGCCGGCTACACGCCCGGCGAGGCCGACGGCCTGCGCCGTTCGATGGCCGCCTGGCGCCACGGCGGCAGCATGGAGCCGCACCGGCTGCGCATCCGCGAGCTGATGGAGGCCAAAGGCTATGCCTCGGAGTTCATCGACCAGATCTTCGAGCAGATCAAGGGCTTCGGCTCGTATGGCTTTCCGCAAAGCCACGCCGCGTCGTTCGCCAAGCTGGTGTACGCCAGCTGCTGGCTGAAGCGCCACGAGGCGGCGGCCTTCGCCTGCGCGCTCTTGAACTCGCAGCCGATGGGCTTCTATTCGCCCAGCCAGATCGTGCAGGACGCGCGCCGCGGCAAGGGCGACCGCCCCGGCGTGGAGTTCCTCCCCGTCGACGTCGCCCACAGCGACTGGGACAGCACCCTGGCCGAATCCCCCTGTAGGAGCAGCTACAGCTGCGACCTGTCCTCGCGTGGGGCACCTGGTCGCAGCTGTAGCTGCTCCTACAGCGGCGATGGTGCCGCGTACGGAGAAGGCGTGTCCCGGATCCACAATCCCGCCATCCGCCTCGGCCTCCGCCAGGTCGCCGGCCTGCGCGAGGACGTCGCGGACGCGATCCTCGCCGCCCGCGCCCGGCGCCCCTTCCGCGACGTCGCCGACCTCTGCCGCCGCGCCGGACTCGACGCGAAGGCGCGCACCGCGCTGGCCGAAGCCGGCGCGCTGCAGTCGCTCGCCGGCCATCGCCACGACGCGCGCTGGCAGGTCGCCGGCATCGAGCGCCAGCGGCCGCTGCTGGCCGGCAGTCCGGACGAGGACGCGGTCATGCTGCCGGCGCCCACCACCGGCGAGGACGTGCTGTCCGACTACCGCGCACTGGGCCTGAGCCTGCGCGCGCATCCGCTGGCGCTGCTGCGCGACCAGCTGCGCGCGCGCCGGCTGCTGGGTTCGCGCGAGCTGCACGGTCGCCGCCACGGCAGCCACGTCGCCACCGCCGGCATCGTCACCCAGCGGCAGAAGCCGCAGACCGCCAGCGGCACCATCTTCGTCACCCTCGAGGACGAGGCCGGCATGGTGAACGTAGTGGTCTGGCCGCGCGTGGCCGAGCGCTGGCGCAAGGCGCTGCTGGGCGCGACCCTGCTCGGCGTGCGCGGGCGCTGGGAGCGGGTGGACGGGGTCGAGCACCTGATCGCCGGCGGCCTGGAGGACCTCTCGGGCCTGCTGGGCGGATTGCCGGCGGAATCGCGCGACTTCCGCTGAATGCGAGCGGGTCGCCGGCGCATCCCGCGCCGCGACGGCAGGGTTCATCCTGCGTTGCGTCCCGCGCCCCGGGCAGGCCATAGACTGGAGCGACATGTCCTTGCCGTGTCCCTCCATGCCGTCCTTCCTCCGCGCCTTCGCCCTGTGCGTCCTCGTGGCCGGCTGCAGCGCGCAGCCCCAGCCGCCGCCGGAGCCCGAGCCGGACGCGGTCACCGAAGCCAGCGGCGCCGGCGAATTCATTTCCGCTCCGGTCGAAGCCGCGCCCAAGCCCTACGACGTGCGCACGGGCACCGACTGGCCCGAAGCCGCGCTGGCCGACGGCAGCGCCGCGATCAGCTGCGAACTCGACTACGCCAGCGCCGGCGACGGCCAGGCGCTCACCAGCCTGGCCTTCCTCAACGTCGCCGATGCGCTCAAGCCCTGCCAGGAGGTCGGCCTGCTGCGGCTGCGCTACCAGGGCAAGATCAATGCCGGCTTCACCGCGCTGGTGGAGCGCGTGGCGGCCATCGCCGACCGCATGGAGATCGGCAAGCGCGTGCTCGACATCGACTCCAGCGGCGGCCAGGTGGAGGACGCGATCAAGGCCGGCGACGCGATCGGTGCCTCCGGCTGGACGATCTGGGTGCGCGACGGCGCGAGCTGCCACAGCGCCTGCGTGCTGATCCTGGGCGCTGGCGACGTGCGCATGATTTCGGGTCCGGTCGGCATCCACCGCATCATCCGCATGAGCTCCACCGCCACCTCGCGCGCGCAGCTCAACGAGGAGCTGCAGGCGGTCTATGGTCGGGTGAAGGAATACCTGGCGCGCAACGGCGTCGCCGTGGCCGTGGCCGACATGATGATGGCGGTGCCCAACCGCAACCTGCGCCTGCTCACCGCCGACGAGCTGCTGGAGTACGGCCTGGACGGCACCAACCCGGCGCAGGACGACCTCGACCGGCTGCAGCTGATGCGCAAGTGCGGCGAGGACTTCGTGCGCCGCCGCGATGCCTTCCAGCGCAACTTCGACCGCCAGTGCAAGGCGCCGGAGCGCGAGCTGGAGGAGCTCAACGAATGCGGCCTGGCGCTGCGCGAGCAGTACGGCTTCCCCGACGCCACCTGCCCCGACGACAGCCCGATGAGCGAGTTCGACGTGGTGCGCAGCGCGTTCTTCCAGCGCCGCGCGCCGGCGCCCGACGCCCCGGTGGACGAGCGCCGCGGCCACGAGTCCGCCCTGGCCGATGACGCCGCGGCGCGTTCCGGCAGCAGTGGCTCGCCGTAACCCCCCCGGCTGCCCTCGCTGCCTTTCTGTAGGAGCAGCTACAGCTGCGACCCCGAAGCGGCAGTTCCTGTAGGAGCAGCTATAGCTGCGACCACGATGTGGCATGCCGCCAGGCTGGGGTCGCAGCTGTAGCTGCTCCTACAGGAACAGCCACATCTCGGGCGGCGTCAGGGCGCCTCGGCCAGGAAGCCGCCGGACTGCCGGCGCCACAGCTGCGCGTAGATGCCGCCGCGTGCCACCAGTTCGTCGTGCGTGCCTTCCTCCACGATCGCACCTCGCTCCATCACCACCAGCCGGTCCATCGCCGCGATCGTCGACAGCCGGTGCGCGATCGCGATCACCGTCTTGCCCTCCATCAGCCGGTAAAGGTTGCCCTGGATCGCCGCCTCGACCTCGGAGTCCAGCGCGGACGTCGCCTCGTCCAGCACCAGGATCGGCGCGTCCTTGAGCAGCACGCGCGCGATCGCGACGCGCTGGCGCTGGCCGCCGGACAGCTTCACGCCGCGCTCGCCGACCTGGGCGTCGTAGCCGCGGCGTCCGGCGGCGTCCGACAGCTCGAGGATGAAGTCGTGCGCCTCGGCCTGGCGCGCGGCCTCCAGCATCTCGGCCTCGGTCGCGTCGGGGCGGCCGTAGAGGATGTTCTCGCGCACCGAGCGGTGCAGCAGCGAGGTGTCCTGGGTGACCACGCCGATGCGCGCGCGCAAGGAATCCTGCTGCACGCTGGCGATGTCGATGCCATCGACCAGGATCCGGCCCTGTTCGACGTCGTGGAAGCGCAGCAGCAGGTTCACCAGCGTCGACTTGCCGGCGCCCGAACGCCCGATCACGCCGATGCGCTCGCCCGGGCGCACGTGCAGGTCCAGGCGTTCGATCACGCCCGAGCCCTTGCCGTAGTGGAAGCCCACGCCCTCGAAGCGGATGTCGCCGCGCACGGCCGGCAGTTCCGGCGCGCCTGGCGCATCGTCCACCGTCGGCGGCAGCGAGATCGAGTTGATGCCGTCCTGGACGGTGCCGATGTTCTCGAACAGCGCCGACAGCTCCCACATGATCCACTGGCTCATGCCGACCAGACGCAGGGCCAGGGCGATGCCCACCGCCACCGCGCCGGTGCTGATCGCGCCATCGAGCCACAGCCACAGGCCGATGCCCGAGACCGCGAACACCAGCGCCATGTTGAGCGCGTAGTTGCCGGCGCTGACCCCGGACCCGAGCCGCATCTGCCGGTAGACCGTGCCGAGGAAGCCGTCCATCGCCTCGCGCGCGTAGGCCTGCTCGCGCCGCGAGTGAGAGAACAGCTTCACCGTGGCGATGTTGGTATAGCTGTCGACGATGCGCCCGGTCATGTCCGAGCGCGCGTCGGCCTGCTCGCGCGAGACGCGCTCCATGCGCGGCACGAAGTACACCATCAGCAGCACGTAGCCGGTGAGCCAGCCGAGGAAGGGCAGCATCAGCCGCCAGTCGGTGGCCGCCATCGCGACCATCGCCCCGACCACGTACACGCAGACGTAGACGCCGACGTCGAGCAGCTTCACCACCGTCTCGCGCACCGCCAGCGAGGTCTGCATCAGCTTGGTGGCGATGCGCCCGGCGAACTCGTCCTGGAAATAGCCCATCGACTGCCGCAGCAGGTAGCGGTGCACGTTCCAGCGGATGCGCATCGGGAAGTTGCCCAGCAGCACCTGCAGCTGGATCAGGTTGTCCAGCCACACCACCAGCGGCAGGCCGACCGCGACCAGCAGGGCCATCCACGCCAGCCGCGTGCCCTCGACTTCGAGGAAGCTGGCCGGGGTGTGCTGCCCGAGCCGGTCGACCAGGGCGCCGAGGTAGACGTACAGGCCGAGCTCGGCGGTGGCGATCAGCGCGCCGGTCAGCGCCATCAGCGCCAGCCAGCCGCCGGCGCCGCGGGTGTAGTGCAGGCAGAACGCGACCAGTCCGCGCGGCGGCTGCCGCGGCGGCGTTTCGGGGAACGGATCCAGGCGCGACTCGAACCAGCCGAAGATGCCGCGCCGGCGCCGACGCTCAGCGTCCACCGCCACCTCCACCGCCGCCACCGCCGCCGGAGAAGCCGCCGCCACCGCCGCTGGAGCTGCTGCCGGGCGGCGTCGCGGACGAGGCGATCTTCGAACTCAGGGCGCCGCCGACCGCGCTGGCGAGCTGGCCCATGTTCCCGGGGCTGGCACCGTGGTACCAGGTGATGGCCGCGGTCGCCGCGGCCGCGGCGGCGCTGCCCACGGCGAGGGTGAACTTCTTCGTCCAGGCATCCTCGACGTCCAGCGCGACCGCGTAGGGCAGCAGGCGTTCGAAGCGGCCGGCGTCGAGCGCCGGTTCGGTCTCCTCCGCGCCGGCGGCGGCCGGTCCCGGTACGCGCGCGATGTCGTCCTGCTCGGCGACGCCGAGGTAGCGCCGGAAGCCTTCGATCTCGTCGAGCAGCGCGCGTCCGGCGGCGGTGGGCGCGCCGACCAGCACCGCGAGCGCGATCGTGGTCGCCAGCATCAGGCCCAGCGGCACCAGCATCCACGGCGCGCCGCCGCCGGTGAACACCAGCGCCACGCCCGCCAGCGCGAAGGTCACGAGGAAGATCGCCACCGCGATGCCGATGCTGCCGGCGTTGTGGGTGAACATCGCCGGCTGGAAGCGCGCATCGAAGGCCCGGGCGTGCGCCTGCATGGCGCCCTGGATGCGCGTGGCGTTCTTCTTTTCCAGCGCCAGCGTGGCGCCGGGGCCGGGAAGCAGGGCGTCGAGCAGGCGGCGCTCGTCGGCGTTGTCCGGGGCCGCCGCGGCGGCCTGGCCGCGCTCCAGCCGCCAGCGGTCGCCGAGCATGCCCTCGTCGCGGTGGATGTGCACCGCGCCCTGCACCGCGCAGGCCAGCAGGTCGGCGGAGAAGCCGCGGGCATCGTGGCCGCGGCGCACCAGGTAGCGCAGCGCGGCCGGGGACTCGCCGCGCGGCGGCTCGTAGCGGGCGATCACCACGCCGGGCCGGGGGTCGCGGCCCACGCGGTGCCAGCGCTTCAGGCAGTACGCCAGCAGCACCACCAGGCCCGCGAGCGCGATCAGCAGCGACAGGTTGTCGCGCAGCAGCAGGCCGATCCGGTCGGCGCGGGAAGGCTGCGCGACGATGCCCTTGGGGAAGGACAGGGCGATGGTCAGGCCTTCGCGCGGCCGCAGCGGCCGGGTGAGCGTCCAGCGCGCCACGCCCGGGCCGGCCACGCCGGCGTCGAAGCCCTGTTCGCGGGCCCCCTGCGGACCGGACCAGCCATCGACCTCAAGCGCGTCGGCCGGCACCGGCGTGGGCAGCCGGACCTCGACGCTGCCGGCCTCGATCGGGAAGGCCCAGCCGTGGCCGATGGCGTTCCAGTACAGCTCGTCGTGCGATTCGAAGAAGCCGAGCTGGCGGGTGGTGCGGTAGCGCAGGGTGTAGGCGGTGTCCAACGGGACGGGCAGCAGGTCGTCGTCGCCGGTGTTCACGCGCACGCCGTTGGCCTTGCGCTCGGTGAACCAGGGCTCGGGCCGGCCGTCGCGCTCCACGCCCAGCACCTCGAAGCCGACGACCACGTTGTTGCCGTGCCGGTCCTTGTAGCGCGTGGGAAAGTCGCGGTAGATGCCGCGGCGGATCGCATCGCCCTCGGCGCGCACGCGGATGTGCTCGGTCACGTCCAGCATGCCGTCGGCGCGGACCTCGACCACGCTGTCGTAGGCGAGGATGCGCTCGGCGGCCAGCGCCGGCGCCGTCGCCGCCAGCAACGCCAGCGTGGCGGCCAGCAGGAGCGCCGGCAGGAGCGCGGGCAGGCGCATGCGCGGCAGGTTCATCGCGACAGGTCCACGGCCGGCGCCTCGCGGCTGTCGGCGCCGGCCTGGAAGAACGCCGCCTCGCCGAAGCCGAAGGTGCGCGCCACCAGCACGTCGGGCACGCGCTGCACGCCGTCGTTGAGGTCGCGCACGGCGCCGTTGTAGAAGCGCCGCGCGTACTGCAGCTGCTCCTCCACGTCGACGAGGTCCTGCTGCAGGGCGGCGAAGTTCTGGCTGGCTTTGAGGTCCGGATAGGCCTCGCGCAGCAGCAGCAGGCGGCCCAGCGCCTGCTCCAGCTCGGCCTCGACCTGGCCGAGCTCGGCCGGATCGCGCAGCGCGAGCGCGCGCGTGCGCAGCGCGGTCACCGCTTCGAGCACGGCGCCTTCGTGGCTCGCATAGCCCTGCACCGCGGCCACCAGCTGCGGCACCAGGTCGTGCCGGCGCTGCAGCTGCACGTCGATGTCCGACCACGCGGTCGCGACCTGGTTGCGCAGCCGCACCAGGCGGTTGTAGGCCGCGATCGCCCATGCCGCCAGCGCGGCCAGTGCGACGGCCGCGACCAGCAGCGCGGTCACGGCGCCGGCCCTGCGTGGACGCGCACCTCGACGTCGCCCAGTGCCACCACCTGGCCCGCGCGGATCTTTGCGGTCTTGCGCGATTCCAGCGCGCCGTCCACGCGCACCGCGCCTGAGGCCACCAGCGCCTTGCCGGCGCCGCCGCTGTCGCAGAGGCCGCAGAGCTTGAGGAGCTGGTTGAGTTCGACGTACTCGCCCTCGAGTTCGAAATCGATGTGCTGCATGGGGCTCGCTGCCTGGTTCCGGACGGCGAGCGTAACGCACCGCGCGACGTCCGGCGGGGTTACCCTCGGCACGCGTGCCCCGCCGGGGCAAGGGAGCGACGAGATGGGGACCGAACTGCAGATGCTGGCCTGGGCGATGGCGCTGGGCCTGTTCCACCTGCTGCTGGACGCGGGGATGAAAACCTCCGAGCGCGGCCTGGCCTGGAATGCCAGCGCGCGCGATGGCGAGGCGAAGCCGCTGGGCCCGGTGGCCGGCCGCGTCAACCGGAGCTGGCAGAACTTCCTCGAGACCTTCCCGGTCTTCGCCGCGGCCGTGCTGGCGGCGGTGGTGGCCGAACGCACCGACGGCACCACCGCGCTGGGCGCGCAGCTCTACTTCTGGGCCCGCGTCGCCTATATCCCGCTGTATGCCGCCGGCATTCCCTACGTGCGCAGCGCGGTCTGGGGCGTGTCGCTGGCCGGCATCGTGATGGTGCTGGCCGCGCTGTTCTGAGCCCGCCGGGCGCGCTCAGCCGCGCTCGAAGGCGTCCAGGTCGGCGAGGATGCGCTGGCTGCGGCGGATGCCGTCGCCGCCGTCGCAGCGCGGTGTCGCACCCGGTACATCCAGGTGGAGACGCTGCGCGCGGGGTCGTAGCGCGGCCAGGCGCGCCAGAGTTCGGCGGCGATCTCCTGCGCGAGGTCCTCGCGGTCGTCGGCGCCGCGGGCATAGGTGCCGGCGACCTTGTACACGATGCCGCGGTGGCGCTGCAGCAGCGCGGCGAATCCTTCTGCGTCCTCGCGCTGGCGGTGCGTGACGATGGCGTCCATCCCGGTGGCGACCCTTCGAGTGTGCGTGATGGAGTCGTGGTTCGCGCCGGGACGCGGTTTGTCACACCGCGCGGGTCAGGGCAGGGGCACGCGCACCGCCTGGCCGTCGAGGTCGAGCAGGACGCCGTCGCGGTCGATGGCGGTGATGGCGGCGTCGCCGAGGCGGTCGCCCTCGACCCGGCGCTGGCCGTCGATCACCGCGAAGCGCCGCGCCGGGTCCTCGTTCCACATGTGCAGGCTGAGCTTCAGCTCGGGCAGGCGTTCGCGCTGGCTGGAGGAGAGGCCGGCGATGCGCAGCGCGCCCTGGCCTGCGGGAGGGGGGGCGGCCGTTGGCGCGTCGCCATCCGTAATGTTGGCGGTGCCGGCGACATCGGTGGGTCGGGTGGCCTGGATGCGCCCGGCACGCTCGGTGCTTGCGGTGCTTGCGGTGTTCCCGGTGTTCCCACTGGCAGCGGCGGCCGCGGCTGCGGCTTCCTCGGCGGCGCGCGTGGCCATCGGTGGCGGTGCCAGCGGCAGGTCAGGAGCCGGATCGGGTGCCGGGGCGGCGTCCGGCACCTGGATGCGTTCGACCGCCGGGAAGCCACCGTCCAGGCGGTCCTGCCTGGGCCTGACAGCCGCAGTGCTGCCGGCGGCCGCGGCCCGGGCGGTGTCCGCGGCGTCCCCGTCCACGGAAGCACGCGGCGTCGCGGATGCGGGCGTATCCGCCGCAGCGTCGGCGCTGCGGTCGTGCTCCGCCGCGGCCTGCCGGCCATCGCGCGGCCAGAGCGCCACCAGGGCGATGGCGGCCAGCAAGGTGCCGGCGACGATCCAGGCGAGGGGTGCGAGGCGCCGCTTGGGCGGTGCCGGCGGCGGCAGTTCGACGCGCAGGTCGGGCGTGTCGCCGCGACGCCGTTCGGCTTCGGACTTGCGCAGGGCTTCGAGGATCAGGGACATGCGCGGCCTCAGTCCAGGGGGCGCTGGAGACGCGGGCCGGGATCGCCGGCGGCCAGCGCGAACAGGGTTTCGGAGCCGACCACGCCGTCGACGGCGAGCCCGCGCGCGCGCTGGAAGCGGCGCACCGAGTCGGCCAAGGCGTCGTCGAAGGCGGTGCCGGACGGCGCGTCGCTGGCCACGCCTTCGCGGACCAGGCGTTCGCGCAGCCAGTCGACGGCGGCGCCGGAGGTGCCGCGCGACGGCGGTGGCGCCAGTGTCGCCGCCGAGCGCCACACCGCGGCGTAGCGGCCCGGCCACGCGCGCTGCAGGTCGGCGCGGTCGACATCGACCACGGCGCCGTCGAGCAGCAGGCGCGCCCGCGCGCCGTCGGTGCCCTGCAGCAGCGCCCAGGCGCTGTCGCGCCCGGAGCCGAGCTGGAGCAGTACGGGGCGGCCGAGTGCGGCCAGCCGGTCGAGGTGCGCGGTGCCGCGCGTGCAGTACGTGCCGGGCGCGGGCATCGGTGCGCAGGCGCTGGCGGCGCGGGCATCGTCGGCGGTGTGCGGCAGCGACCAGGCCTGGAGCATGGCGCGCCAGGCGGCTTGGTGCGCGGCGGGCGTGGATGCGCTGGCGATCCGGGCCGCCAGCGCTGCGCCACCGATGGTCCCGGCCTCGCGCGCCGTACCATCCGGCGCCGCCGTGGAGCCTTGCGCCCCGGACGCATCCACGGCCGACGCGTCATGTCGCGGGGCGGCATCGCCAGCGGGGGCGTGCGTGTCCGTCGCGCTCGCGGCGGACTTTTCCACCTGCCGCCCCTGCATCGGCCACAGCGCCGCGAACACGATCGCGGCCACCGCCGCAGCGCCCGCGGCCGCGGCCACGCCGAGCCAGCGCCCGCGCGTCCCGTCCGCACCGCGCGCCGGCGGCAGCGCCTCGCGCGCGGCCTCCTCCACCAGCGCGGCGTCGATGCCGCTGCGGTCGCGCGCATAGCCCGCCAGCAGCGCGCGTTCGGCGATCACGTTCACCAGCCGCGGGATGCCGCCGCTGCGCAGGTGGACGCGCTGCACAGCGCCGTCGTCGAAGGGGAAGTGCTGCCCGCCGGCGACGCGGAAGCGGTGGCGCAGGTAGGCGGCGGTGCCGGCGGCGTCGAGCGGGGTGAGGTGGAAGCGCGCGGTGATACGCTGCGCCAGCTGGCGCAGGCCGGGCTCCGCCAGCAGGTCGCGCAGCTCGGGCTGGCCGACCAGGATGATCTGCAGCAGCTTCTGGGTGTCGGTTTCGAGGTTGGTCAAGAGCCGCACCTGCTCCAGCGTCTCCACCGGCAGCGCCTGCGCCTCGTCGATCAGCAGCACCACGCGCAGGCCCTGCGCATAGGCGTCCAGCAGGTGGGCGTTGAGCGCGTCGACCAGGGCCTTGGCGTTGCCGCGGCGGCCGTCCAGGCCGATGCGCAGCTCCTCGCACACGGTCTCCAGCAGCTGCACCGGGTCCTGGCGCGGGTTGAGCACCAGGGCCACGCGCACGTTGTCCGGCAGCTGGCCCAGCAGCAGCCGGCTGAGCGTGGTCTTGCCGGTGCCGACCTCGCCGGTGAGCTGGACGAAGCCGCCGCCGCCGCCCTGGGTGATGCCGAACAGCAGGTGCGCGAGCGCGTCGCGGTGGCGCTCGCCGAGGAACACGAAGCGCGGGTCCGGCGTGATCGAGAACGGCGGCTCGGCGAGCCCGTAGTGCTCCAGGTACATGGCCTCAGTCTGTCACGTCGCGCGATTCGCCCACGGCCAGGGCTTCGGGGTGCGTGATCCTGCGCGGCCGGGCCAGCACCGGGTGCACCAGCACCGCGGCCAGGATGATCACCACGCCGAGGTAGAACGGCAGGCTCAGCTCCTGCTGCTCGGAAAGCAGCACGATCGCCAGCACGATCGCGTACACCGGTTCCAGGTTCACCGCCAGCTGCGCCGAGAACGCGCTCATGTGGCGCAGCGCCACCAGCGACAGCGCGAACGGGAACAGGGTGCAGGCGAAGGCGAGCAGCAGCAGCCAGGCGGCGTCCTGCGCGCCAGGCAGCACGAACAGCGGGCCGGCGAAGGCCGGGAACAGCATTGGCATCACCGGTGCGAGCAGGGTCAGCGCGACCGCGCCGGCGCCCAGCTCCACGGCGGTCACCACCAGCGGGTCGGCATGCTCCACCAGGCGCTTGTTGAGCGAACCGAACAGGGCCACGAACAGCGCCGACAGCGCACCGACGGCCACGCCGATGCGCATGCCGTCGGGGATGCCGCCCACCACCAGCGCCACGCCGGGCAGCACGCCGATGCCCAGCGCCAGCTCGGCGCGCGAGAAGCGCCGCCCGGCGAGCTTCGGCTCTACCATCGCCACGAACACCGTGGCCAGCGCCATGCAGGTCGCGGCCACCGAGGCATTGGCCAGCTTCACCGCGCCGTAGAAGGTCAGCCAGTGCAGGGCCACCAGCACGCCGATGCCCGCGTACGCCAGCAGCAGCCGGCGCGGCAGCGCGCGCAACCCGCGCCACACCCGCGGCACCAGCGCCAGCGCCGCGGCCACCAGCAGCATCCGCCACCACACCAGCGGCAGCGCCGGCAGCGTGATCAGCTTGCCGAGGATGGCGGTGAAGCCCCACAGCAGCACGCACAGGTGGATCTGCAGCTGGGCGCGGGTGGTCGGGGTCATGGCGGGGAGGTCGCGGGGGAGCCGATGATTATCGCGGATCGGCCCTCCGGAATTCCCCTGAACTTTCCGCCGCAAGGGGCCGCGGTGGAGGCGGGGGATCAGCGGATGGAGCCTTGCACGAGCCGGGCGTGCAGTGCCATGGCTGCCGCGGGGTTGCGCTCCTTGGCCGCGGAAATGAAGAACACGAACACCTCGCGCGGCGCAGCGCCGGCGTCGGCCGCGGGCGCGATCCTCGGCAGGTCGTCCGGCTCGCCGCCCGCCGCCCAGGCGCGTGCACGGGCGGCCCAGCGTGCGAGTTCGTCGTCGGTGTAGCCGGTGGCGACGCCGCTGCGCGCGCGCATCAGCCGCGCATAGACGAAGACCGCGGTGACGTCGGCGAAGGACGGGTGTTCGTCGGAGTCGGTGAAGACGGTGGCCATGCCGTGCCGGCGCGCCAGCGCGATGTAGCCGGGATCCACGAAAGCGCGGTCGCGCACGTCGAGCACGTGGCGCAGCGGGCGCCCGCCGGCCTCGCGCGGCAGCAGCCCGAGGAAGGCGGTGAAGCCGTCGCGGTCGATGCGGGTGCCGGCGTCGAACTGCCAGACCAGCGGGCCCAGGCGGTCGCCGAGTTCGACGATGCCGCCGACGAAGTCCTCCACCTGCGCGCCGGTCCTGGCAAGCGTCCGCGACTGCGTGATGCGCTTCGGCGCCTTGGCGGAGAACACGAATCCGGGCGGGGTCTCGTCGCGCCACTTCGCGTACGTCGCCGGCTTCTGCGCGCCGTAGTACGTGCCGTTGACCTCGATCGCCGACAGGTGGCGGCTGGCGTATTCGAGCTCGCGCCGCTGCACCAGCCCCTTCGGGTAGAAGTTGTCGCGCCAGGGCGCGTAGACCCAGCCGCCGATACCGGTGCGGATGCCGTCGACCGGCGGCACGCCGGCGTCGGGCACGTCGCCGTCGCTCGCGCGCATGTCAGCCTTCCGCCTTCCACGGGTCATAGCTGCCGAACCACCACAGGTGGCCCTCGGGATCGCGGCAGGAATAGCCGCGGCCGCCGTAGTCCTGGTCGGCGATGTCCTGGACCAGCTCGGCGCCGGCGGCGACCGCGCGCGCGTAGTGCGCATCGATGTCGGCCACCACCACGCAGGGACTCTGCGTCTCGAGGCCGCCGATGTCGCCGGGCTGCGCGATGCGCCGGCCCCATTCGCTTGCGGTGTCGGCCGAACCGAGCATCACCATGCCGTTGCCGAACACCAGCTGGGCGTGGTGGACGGTGTCGCCCTCCGCGTACACCGCGTGGCGTTCGAAGCCGAAGGCGCGGCAGAGCCAGTCGATCGCCGCGGGCGCGTCGCGGTAGCGCAGGCAGGGGATGATGGTCGCGGTGGTGTCGGCGGGTCGTGCCATGGCGCTGCTCCTGATGGAACCGGCTGCCTGCAGGTTAGGGCAAGCCGCCGGGGTACGCACGCTTGGCGCGCGGGCGGCCGGCCTCGATACTGGAGGTCCAGTCCATACGGGTCTCCAACATGTCCAAGCCGTTCCTGGCCGCAGTCTCCCTGCTCCTGGTGTCCGTCGCGCCACGCGCCGACGCGCAGCAGGCGCCGCCCCAGCTGGCGCAGCTCGACGCGACGGTCGAATCGGTCCGCGACACCTTCAAGGTGCCGGGCATCGCGGTGGCCGTGGTCAAGGACGGCGAGCTGGTGTTCGCCGGTGGCTGGGGCGAGCGCGAGGTCGGCAAGCCGGGGAAGGTCGACGGCGACACCCTGTTCTCGATCGCCTCGATCACCAAGGCCTTCACCTCCGCCTCGCTGTCGATCCTGGCCGACGAGGGCAAGCTCGACATGGACGACCGCGTGATCGACCACCTGCCGTGGTTCCGCATGGCCGACGCCTACGTGACGCGCGAGATGCGCATCCGCGACCTGCTGGTGCACCGCAGCGGCCTGGGCCTCGGCGCCGGCGACCTGCTGTTCTGGCCGCCCAGCGACTACGACACGCGCGAGGTGGTCGAGCGCCTGGCGAACGTGCCGATCGAAGGCGGCTTCCGCGAGCGCTACGCCTACGACAACGTGCTGTATGCCGTCGCCCAGCTGGTGATCGAGGAGGTGTCGGGCGAACGCTACGCCGACTTCGTGCGCACGCGCCTGTTCGAGCCGGTGGGCATGTCGTCCACGCGCATCGACAGCAACGCGCTGCGGCCGACCGACACCAACGTCGCCACGGGCCACGCGCGCCCCGGTTTCACCGGTGATCCGGAGCCGGTGCCGGCGATGTCGTGGTCGAACAACACCGCGGCCGGCGGCATCTACTCCAGCGTGCGGGACATGGCGAAGTGGATGCGCGTGCAGCTTGACGGCGGCGTGCTGGACGGCGAGGGCGAGGATGCCAGGCGGCTGTTCAGCGCCAAGCGCCACGAGGCGATGTGGACGCTGGTGACGCCGATTCCGATCCGCGCGCCAGCGGTGCCCGAGCTGGCGGCGACGAAGCCGAACTTCGCCGGCTACGGCGAGGCCTGGAGCCTGAGCGACTACCGCGGCCGCCGGCTGGTCTGGCACACCGGCGGCTGGCCGGGCATGGTCTCGCGCCTGACCCTGGTGCCGGAGCTCGACCTGGGCGTGGTGGTGCTGACCAACCAGGAAGCCGGCGCGGCCTTCAACGCCGTGACCATGCATGTGCTCGACGCCTACATGGACGCACCGGCCACCGACTGGGTGGCGGCCTACGCCGCCGCGGTGGGCAAGGGCGGCGACAAGGCCGAGGAGGACTGGGCCAGGCACGTGGCCGCGCGCGACTCGAAGTCGAAGCCGTCGCTGCCGCTGGACGGCTACGCCGCGACCTATGCCGACCCGTGGTACGGCGACGTGGTGGTGGAGCAGGACGGCCGCGGCCTGCGGATGCGCTTCAGCCGCACGCCGCAGCTGGTGGGCAGGCTGGAGCACTGGCAGCACGACAGCTTCATCGTGCGCTGGGACGACCGCACGCTGAACGCGGACGCCTTCGTCAACTTCAGCCTCGACCAGGACGGCAAGGTGCTGGGCGCGCGGATGGAGGCGGTGTCGCCGCTGACCGACTTCAGCTTCGACTTCCACGACCTGCGGCTGGTGCCGAAGACGCCCTAGCGGCGCCTGCGGCCCGGGCTACCGGATCGGCTCGTCCAGCAGCAGCTGGCGGGCGAAGCGCACCGGCGGCGCGCCCGTCGCCAGCACGGCGTCGTGGTAGCGCTTCATGTCGAAGTCGGCGCCCTTCTTTTCCTCGGCGGCGCGGCGCATGTCGAAGTGCTCCTGCGCGCCGACGAAGTACGTCGCCAGCTGGGTCGACGACAGCTGCGCGCGGATCCACTTGCCCTCGGCCTCGCTCTGCTGCTGGAAGGTCCGGCGCACCATCAGGTCCATCGCCTGTTCCTTCGTCCAGTTCTCGACGTGGATGCCCTGGTCGAGGATCGCGTTGCCGACCGAGCGCGCGTAGAACTTCAGCTGCATCAGGCGGAACAGCGGGTCGTGGTCGAGGTAGCCGGCGTCGGCGACCACGCGTTCGGTGTAGACCGCCCAGCCCTCGGCGAAGGGGCCCGAGCGCAGCGCGGCGCGCAGCGTGGACGGATGGTTCGCCGAATGCGCGCCCTCCAGGTAGTGCCCCGGCATCGCCTCGTGGATCGACAGCACGTGGATCATGCGCTTGTTGTATTCGCGCAGGAACGAGGTCACCTGGGCGTCGTTCCAGTCGTCCGGGATCGGCGAGATCGCGTAGTAGGTGTCCAGGCCCTTGTCGAGCGGCCCGGGCGAATCGCAGTAGGCGACCGAGAAGCCGCGCTGGAACTCCGGCATCAGGATGATCTTCACCGGGTCGTCGGGCACGGTGACGATGTCGTGCTCGCGCACGAAGTCGGTGGCGACGTCCAGCGTGTGCTTCGCGAAGTCGACCACCTCGTCGCGCCCGGGGCGGTCCTCGTTGGCCAGCTCCATCGCCGCCTCGATCGCGGCCTGGCGCTGGTCCTCGCTGGGCTGGTCCGGGGTGTCCGGCGCGCCCGCGCGGTCCTTCAGCACGATCTTCGCCACCTCGTACATCTCGTCGCGCACGCGCGCCAGCTCGGCTTCGGCGCGGCTGCGGATCTCCTCGCGGCCGAGCGAGGAGTTCAGCGAGAAACGCAGCTTCTGGTCGTAGCGCTCGGCGCCGATGCGGAACTCGCCCTTCGCGTTCGGCACCAGGGTGCCGTCGAGCCAGGCCTGGTGCTCCTCCACCGCGGGTCGCAGCGCGGCGATGGCCGCGTCGAGGCGCTCGCGCTCGGTGCCCTGAAGCTGGTCGGCGTTGGGGGTGATGAAGGTATCGATCAGGGTGAAGATGCCGCGGTTCTGGCGCGCCACGGTCTCGGCGTGCGTCTTCGGCACCCGCGCCGGGTCGAGGTTCTCGCGCGCCTGCGCCAGCAGCGCCGGGATCTTCTCCATGCGCGCGCTGGCCGATGCCAGGCGTTCGGACACCGGTGCGAAGTCGCGCGCCATCAGGCTGTAGATCGCGCCGCCGGCCAGGCCGCTGTACACCTGCGGGTCCCAGGCCCAGGACTGCATGGTCTCGAGATCCCACAGGCTGCCTTCGAGCTGGTTGCGCAGGATGAGCGCGTCGACCTGGTGCTCGCGCGAGAGCGCGGTCGCTTCGATGGCCTCCAGCTCGGCCAGCATGGCGCGCATCCAGTCCGCCGAGGCCTTGCGGCCGGCGGCGCCGAGGTCGTCCAGCCGGTCATCGAAGCGGTGGTCGCCGATCTGGGTGGCCGCGACCGGCGACAGCGCCAGGCCTTCGTCCAGGAAGCGCGCCGCCAGCGCGGCGAACGCGCGGTCGGGTTCGCTTTCCACGGTTGCGGCGGTGGCCGCGGGTGCATCGCCGGTCGCCGGCACGGGGGACTGGCCCTGGCAGGCGGCAAGCGCCAGTGCGAGCAGGGAGGCGGTGATCAGCGGTCGGGACATGCGGGCTCTCGGGCGGGATGCAGGCGCGCAGCATAGTCCGCGCCCGGATGTCGCGCCCGGGCCGATGGTTTACCGTGGCCCGGCTGGCCACACGGAGGACAGGAGATGAACTACCAGGGCGGCTGCCACTGCGGCGGCATCACGTTCGAACTCGAGGCCGAGGCGATCACCGAAGCCATCGACTGCAACTGCTCGATGTGCCGCAGGCGAGGCAGCCTGCTGGCCTTCTTCCCGCGCGCGGCGCTGACGCTGTCCACGCCGGAATCCGCGCTGGGCACTTACACCTTCAACCGGAATGCGATCCGGCACCACTTCTGCCCGACCTGCGGCATCGCGCCCTTCAGCGAAGGCGTCGATCCGCGAAGCGGCGCGGAGATGGCGGCGGTGAACCTGCGCTGCGTGCCCGGCATCGATCTTTCGGCGTTGAAGGTGACGCCGGTGGACGGCGCGAGTTTCTGAGCCTGCGGCGGGACGGAGGCGGCCTCAGTCCTCGTCTTCCTCGTCGAACTCCACCAACGCATCCAGGTCGAAGGCCAGCGCTTCCACCGCCTCGCGCACGCGGCGCGCGGTGGAGGCGTTGGGCGCGTCGATCTCGATGGTGTGGCCCTGCGGACCGCCGACGTCGCTGAGGCCGGCGGAGCTGGAATCGGCGTCGTCGAGCTGCGGCATCAGGTCGTCGATCTCCTCGACGTGCTCGATGCCGTCGAGGCTCTGCAGCAGGTTGATGATGGCGCGGGCGGTGTCGTCGCTGCCGGTCAGTCGGATGCGGAGCAGGGCCATCGTGGGGGTCCTCTGGAATGCGGTCGTGTGGGGGAGGCGATGCGTGCTCCACAGGCTAGGAAGCCGCCGGCCAAGGCCGCGTGACGGGCCGGCGACTCAGTCCGCGATCCGCACCGGCACGGTGATGTTGCACAGGTCGATATGCCCGGCCGGCTGTACGTACCAGCCGTCGCGGCGGTTGCGGCGCGACTCGACCACGGCGTCGAACAGCGGCGTGTCGGTGCGCAGCACCTGGAGGTCGGTGCGCTCGGCCTCCGGCACCTCGGACGCGAGGCGCACGGCCCTGATCGGCACCCGCTTAGCCGCGTCCTCGTGGAAGCCCAGCGGGCCAGTCCCGCGCGGCACCACGCTCAGCAGCTCCATGCCGTGCAGCACGCGGCCGACCTGGGTGATGTTGCGGTCGAGCTGGCGCGGCGACTGGCCGGTGACGACGTAGAGCTCGGCGCCGGTGCTGGAGTCGGGCGCTGCGTCGCGGCCCGCGCCCAGCGTGCCGTAGCAGTGCGCCATCCAGGCTTGGCCCGCCGCCGGGTCGCGCGCGGCGGGAAAGCCCGCGGCGAACCCGGTCTGCGGCGCCCAGCCGTCGCGGTCGGGCAGGGCGTGGAAGGCGAGGCCCTCGGCCGGGCGGGAGAACTCGGCGGGCAGCGCCGGCTTCGCGTCGCCGAGCGGCCGCGGCGTTCCGCCTTCGTCAACGAGGTCGCCGAACTGGACCACGAAGTTGTCCTGCGAGCGGTAGATCGTCAGCCCGTCCCAGAAGCCCTGTCTGGCCAGCGTGCGGATGTTGGCCACGTGCGCCGGCGCGAAGTCGGGGGCGAGTTCGATCACCACGCGGCCGCCCTCGAGTTCCATGTACAGGGTGTTGCCGGGGTCCGGGCGGCGCCAGTCCGTCGGCAGCGATGCGTCCAGCAGTTCCTGGGTCGTCTTCGGGCGGTCCGGCGCGTCGGCCGCGGCGGGTTCGGCGGCACCGGCGGCGGCCGCCAGCAGCGCGGCAAGCAGGGGCAGGAGGCGGACGCGGCGGCTTCGATCCATGGCAGGGACTCCGGTGGGAAGGCCCGGATTGTTGCCCATCCCGGCGCCTGGCTGACTATCGGCACATTCGCTATATGGAAGTTCGCAATAGCATCGGGGCATGGTTGAACAGACGCCACCCCCGGACATCGACGCCGCCCTGCGCAAGTTCCAGCGCGAGCTGAGTTCGGGCGTGGTAGCGCTGGCCCTGCTTGCGGTGCTGTCGCGCGCCGGCGAGCCGATGTACGGCTACCAGATCGCCAAGACCCTGGAGCGCTTCGGCGAGGGCGTGCTGAGCGGCAAGCAGAGCGCGCTGTATCCGGTGCTGCGCAACCTGGAGGCGGCGGCCTTCCTTGCCAGCCACGTCGGGCCGTCGGATGCCGGGCCGCCGCGCCGCTACTACCAGATCACCGACGCCGGGCGCGCCGCCCTGCGCGAATGGGCCGCCGCCTGGCGCGCGACCCGCGACTCAGTCGATACCGTCGTGGAGGGGACCCCATGAACACCAGCCTGCCCCGCACCATCCCCGAATACCTGGAGCAGCTGCGGAAGGCGCTTGCCGGCGCCGATCCGGCGATGATCCAGGACGCGCTCTATGACGCCGAGGAATACCTGCGCTCCGAGCTGGCCGAGAACCCGGGCCGGTCCGAGGCCGAGGTCATCGCCGCAGTGGCGTCCAGCTACGGCGCGCCCGACGAGGTCGCCGACATCTACCGCGACACCGAGGCCACCGTGCAGACCGCGCTGCGTTCGCCGGTGCCGCGGCCGCGCAAGTCGCTGGCCGGGCGCTTCTTCGGCGTCGTCGCCGATCCGCGCACCTACGCCTCGCTGTTCTACATGGTGCTGGCGCTGGCCACCGGCGTCTTCTACTTCACCTGGGTGGTGGCCGGCTTCTCCACCGCCGCCGGCCTGTCGATCACCCTGGTCGGCATCCCGCTGCTGATCCTGTTCTTCGGCTCGGTGCGGGTGCTGTCGCTGGTCGAGGGCCGGATCGTGGAAGTGATGCTGGGCGAGCGCATGCCGCGGCGGCCGCTGTATTCGGCGCGCGGGCGCAGCATCTGGCAGCGGATCGGCGACATGTTCACCGACCCGCGCACCTGGAGCACGCTGCTGTACATGCTGCTGATGCTGCCGCTGGGCGTGGCCTACTTCACGGTGGCGGTGACCCTGCTGGCGATGTCGCTGTCGTGCATCCTCAGCCCGCTGGCGCTGCTGCCGGGCCTGCACCTGAACGTGTGGATGTTCGGCTACAACCTGCCCGAGGAAGCTCCCTGGTTGCTGGCGCTGGTCTGCCTGGCCGGCGTGGCGCTGTTGTTCGCCACACTGCACCTGGTGCGCGGCATCGGCCGCCTGCACGGCCTGCTCGCCAAGCACCTGCTGGTGAAGACGGCGCAGTACTCGTGATCGTCCGTACGATCCGCGCATTGGTGTTGCTTGGACTGGCGCTGGCATGCGGCGTCGCGACGGCATCCGGACCCGGGTTTGCTTTCACGCCACCTCCCGATGCCGATGATGCGGGGATCGGGAAGGCAGTCGCCGGGCTCGCGGAAGACGTGCTGTCGGCCCGTGCGAGCGGGCTCGAGGTGCCTGCGGCCGGGCTTGCGCACCTGTACCTGGCGGCCGGGAGGAACCGCGATGCGGTCGATGCCATCCGTGCGGCAATGGACGAGCTTGCGTCGCAGGGCGCGCACGAACGCCTGCGGCGCTGGGTGCCCTACCTGCTCCTTGCGCAGGCGCGCGCAGACCGGGGGCGCAGCTTCGACAAGGCCTATCCAGCGGCGTTCAAGACCTGGTTCGTGGAGCTTGACGATCTTGAGGCGCAGCGCACGCAGTACTGGTTTGGCGGTGACCTCGAGCGCGCAAGGGAGGATCTTCGCCAGTTCGCGTCGCGTCTGGCAGGTGCCACGCAGCTCACCCTGGACGACGCCCAGGGCCTTGCGCGCCGGCAGGCTTTTGTGGACGTGCTTGCCGTGGCTGGATCGGTCGGGGCCTTGATCGCCGAGGACGAGGCGGCGCGCTACGTCGTCGATGCGGACGTGCTGATCCGGACACCGGGCGGAGCCACGCTGTCCGCAGTGGTGGTGCGGAGTCGCAGGGCTGCGCTGCCGCTGCCGGCCGCAATGGTGTTCACGATCTACACGGTGCCCGAAGGCAACCGTGCAACGGCCCTGCAGGCTGCGGCGCACGGTTACGCAGGGGTGGTGGTGGACGCGCGCGGCAAACGACCGAGCCGGGACGAGATCCGTCCGTACGAGACCGAGGCTGATGACGCCGCCGCGGCGGTCGAATGGATCGCGGAACAGCCATGGAGCGATGGCCGGGTGGCGATGTACGGGGGCAGCTATTCCGGGTTCGCCGCCTGGGCGGCGGCCAAGCGCATGCCCCGCGCGCTGAAAACCATCGTCCCGTACGTGGCCGCGATACCCGGTCTCGGCCTGCCGATGGAGAACAACGTCTTTTTGACAGCAAACTACGGATGGCCGTTCTATGTCGCCAGCAACCGGTTCCTGGACGATGACACCTACTCCGACCGCGAGCGCTGGCAGCGCCTGCCTCCGGCCTGGTACGAAAGCGGGCGGCCGTACCGCGAAATCGACCGGGTGGACGGCACGCCGAACCCCTGGTTGCAGCGCTGGCTCTCGCATCCCGCCTATGACGCCTACTGGCAGGCGATGGTGCCCTATGGCGACGAGTTCGCACGCATCGACATTCCGGTGCTGTCGATCACCGGCTACTACGATGACGGACAGGTCTCGGCACTGCAGTACTTCAAGGAGCATTTGCGGCATCGCCCGGACGCGGAACACTACCTGTTGATAGGCCCCTACGACCACTTCGGTGCGCAGGCGCCGGTAAAGCCGCGCAGCGTGGCCGGGTATGGGATCGATCCCGTGGCGCAGTTCGATACGCAGGAAATCACGTTCCAGTGGCTGGATCACGTGCTGCGCGACAAGCCGCGACCGGCGCTGCTGCGCGACCGGATCAACTACCAGTTGATGGGCGCTGACGAGTGGCGCAGCGCACCGTCTCTGGACGCTGCCGCGGAACCGGAGGCGTTCCACCTCTCCGGCGCGGCATGCGGGCCGTACCGGTGCCTGTCGCGCGCGCCGGAGGCGACGCCACCGCTGCGGCAAATGGTCGACTTCGCCGATCGCGCGACGCAGGGCCACGGCTACTATCCGGATCCTGTCGTGCGCGACCAGCCCGGGTTTGACAACGTATTCGCCTTCGCAAGCGAGCCGTTCGTACAGCCGACCTCGGTGGTCGGTACGTTCTCGGGCACGCTCAGGGTGCGCATCGACAAGCGCGACTTCGACTTCAGCGTATCGCTCTACGAGCTGAAGCCCAGCGGCGCCATGATGCAGTTGTCCTATTACGTCGGCCGTGCGAGCTACGCCAGGGACATGGCGCAGCGGGAGCTTCTGGTTCCCGGTGAATGGACCACGGTCCCGTTCGAGCGCACGCGCATGACCGGGCGCAGGATGGATGCGGGCAGCCGCCTGCTGGTGGTCGTGGACGTGTTGAAGGATCCGTGGCACCAGCTGAATCTGGGTACCGGAAAGGATGTCAGTGACGAATCCATCGTCGACGCGGGCCAGCCGCTGACGATCGAATGGCACCCGGACAGCCTCATCCGCGTGCCATTGCAGGCCGGTCCCGGCGGTTGACGACTGCCGTCAGGAAGCCGTGTGGCCTGTCCGGGATGTCTCAACGCTTTGCGGACTGCCCGCGCGCCGTCCGGCGGGCGGCTGGCTTCCGCGGCTGCGCCACGTCGTGGCCGGCGATGAAGTCGCGCACCTTCGGATACACCTGCGTGCGCCAGCGACGGCCGCTGAAGATGCCGTAGTGGCCGGCGCCTTCGACCGTGAAGTGCTCGCGGTCGGCGTCGGCGACGCCGGTGCACAGGTCGTGCGCGGCGCGGGTCTGGCCGAGGCCGGAGATGTCGTCCAGCTCGCCCTCGATGGTCATCAGCGCGCAGCCGGTGATCGCCGCGGGATCCACGCGCTCGCCGGCCACGTCCCAGGCGCCGCGCGGCAGCAGGTGCTCCTGGAACACCACGCGGATGGTGTCGAGGTAGTACTCGGCCGGCATGTCGAGCACGGCGTTGTATTCGTCGTAGAAGCGGCGGTGCGAGGCCGCGTCCTCCAGGTCGCCCTTGACCAGGTCCTGGTAGAAGTCCCAGTGCGACATGAAGTGGCGCTCTGGGTTCATCGCCACGAAACCGGTGTGCTGCAGGAAGCCGGGGTACACGCGGCGGCCGCGGCCGGGGTAGTTCGGCGGCACGGTGTGGATGACGTTCTGCTCGAACCACCACAGCGGGCGCGTGGACGCGAGGTTGTTGACCGCGGTCGGGGAGTTCCGCGTGTCGATCGGGCCGCCCATCATCACCATCGAGCGCGGCAGGTCCTCGCCGCGCGCGGCCATCAGCGAGACCGCGGCCAGCACCGGCACCGTCGGCTGGCAGACGCTCATCACGTGCAGGCGCTCGGCGCCGATGTGGCGGATGAAGTCCTGGATGTAGGCGACGTAGTCGTCCAGCGTGAACGCGCCGGCCTCCTTCGGCACCATGCGTGCGTCGACCCAGTCGGTGATGTAGACCTTGTGGTCGGGCAGCAGGGTGCGCACGGTGTCGCGCAGCAGCGTGGCGTGGTGGCCCGATAGCGGCGCGACCACCAGCACGGTGGGCTGGTCCTTCATGCCGAGGATGTTTTCGGCGTCGTCGGTGTAGCGCTTGAAGCGCAGCAGGCGGCAGAAGGGCCTGTCGAGCGCGACCTTCTCCACCACCGGCACGTCGTGGCCGTCCTTCACCACCTGGTGGATGGCGAAGGGCGGCTTCTCGTAGTCCTTGCCGATGCGGTGCAGCAGTTCGTTGCCGGCGGCGAGGCGGGTGGCGCCGGGCAGCGAGGACAGCCAGGTGCCGTCGGTGCCGAAGATCTTCGCGTTCGCCTGCGCCAGCTCGGTGAACGGCGCGAGCAGCTGGCGGTTGAGTTCGTGGAGCTGGTAGATCATCTGCGGAGCGGCCCCTGTTTTTGGCGCGCTGCAGCATAACGCAGGGGCCTGCGTGCGGAAGTGATCATCGGTACAGGCCGCCCGTTCAGCTTTCCGCCGGCCCAGGCCGGTTCAGGCCAGCTCCAGCGCCGTCGCGCCCGGCACCAGCGCCGGCGACAGCCAGCAGTGCGAGCCCAGGGCGCGAAAGCCCACGGCCTCGAAGCGGCGCCGGTAGAAGGCGCCCGGGCGGGCGATGAAACCGTCCTCGTCGCCCTCGGCGGCGTCCTCGCGGGCGAAGGCTTCGAGGAAGGCGACGCCGCCGCAGAGTTCCGCCAGCCCCGGCAGACCGCGGTCGATCTCCGGCGCCTTCAGGTAGTGCAGCACGTCGCTGCAGACCACCAGGTCGGCGGGTGGGCAGGGGCGCAGGTGCTCGAAGTCGGCGAAGCGGGCGTAGTGCAGGTTGCGGCGCGCGCCGTGGCGCCCGATCGCGTATTCGCTGCTGTCGAAGCCGAGGTAGCGCAGCTTCGGCCGCAGCTTCAGCAGCGGCGCGCGCCACGCGCCCTCGCCGCAGCCGATGTCGAGCACCGTGCGCAGCGGGTGCTCGAGGTGGTATTCGGCCGTGGCCACCGCCAGCGCCACCTTGCGTGCCAGGCGCTGCGCACCGCCGATGCCGCCGCGGCGGTACCAGCGGTCGAAGTAGTCGCGGTCGTAGCGCTTGTCCATGCGGCGGGCCTGGCGGAAAGGCCGGCCATTGTAGGGAGCGGCGCCTCCGGGTGCGCACCGCGGCAGGGCCCGTGGCCGCACGCCCGCTCCATCGGGGCGGACGTGTCATCCTTGTGCGCTGATCTTCCATTCGAGGACCGTCGCAATGCAGAGCTACCTGTGGATCAAGTCCGCGCACATCGTGCTGGTGATGGCCTGGGTGGCCGCCGCCTTCTTCCTGCCGCGGATCCTGATCAACATCGTCGAGGACGGCGGCGACGGCCCGGTGCGTCAGCGCCTGCTGCTGATGGGCCGCCGGCTGTACCGCTTCGGGCACGTGATGTTCGGCCTGGCGGTGGTCGCGGGGCTGGTGCTCTGGCTGGGCTACCGGGTGATCCCCGACTTCCCGACCATGGTCGGCAGCGGCACCGGCTGGCTGCACGCCAAGCTGCTCCTGGTGGCGGTGATGTTCGCGCTGTACATCGTCGACGGCCGCCAGCTCAAGGGCGTTGCCCGCGGCGGCGGCCTGCCCTCGACGAAGGCGCTGCGTATCCGCAACGAGCTGCCGGTGCTGATCCTGCTGGTGATCGTGTGGCTGGTGCTGGCGAAGCCGTTCTGATGCGCATGCCTGGCCAGGCCGCACCCGGGCCTCGGGAAAGCCCTATACCGGGGCGCCGGCGGCGCTGCTAGGCTCGGGATCCGTCGTGGCATGTCATGGAGGACGCCTTGAGAACCAGCATCGTCGTGGCCGCGCTGATCGTGGCTTTCCTTGCGCTGCCCGTCCGGGCCGCGTCGAACGCTGATCCGGTCGAGCCCGCCTTCCCGTCCGAGCTGCAGGGAGTCTGGGATGTGCATCCCTGGCCGTGTTCGGCGAGCGAACCGTCGGACAGCGACATGCGCTTCCTGATCGAAGACGGCAAACGGCGCAACTACGAAGACGACGACACCTTGGCGTCCATCGAACAGATCGCCGATGCTCCCCGCGCTTGGCGAGTCGTATCAACGTCCAGCCTTGACCCGGAGCGGGCGCACCTCGAAGCGCGCATCTATGTGCTCGCAGGAGGCACGTTGACCGTTGCAGATGACCAGCGGACCGAGGTCTACGTCCGCTGCGAATGAACCCGGTCGAGACAGGGACGTCCGATGCTTGCAGACAACCCGACGCCTTATCGCGTCACCCAGTACGCGTACCCGGATCCGGGAAGGCCACCAAGGAATATCGGGGTTACGGATCTGGCGAGCCTCGTCAACCATCATCCGTATGCCAATCGCAACGCGAGGTTCGAGGATGGCGTGCCGCTGGACGTGGAGCACAAGCACAATCGCTCGTATGCGCTCGTCGGGGGTGAGCTCCAGGAAGTCCAGACGCTGCGGACAGACCGCAAGTACCGCTCCCTGGCCCCGCACCAGGTCCTGCTCATCAAGGACTTCATCCTCGACGACCCTGCGATGAAGGACAGCCGGCGCGTCGACGTGCCGGCGCCGGTGTCGGGCGTCATCGGGCGCGTGGATGCGCCCAACGGTGTGGTCGACATCCTCGATCCGGGTGACCGTTCGCTGGTTGCCCGCATCCGGCACCTGGGTCCGATCGCCGTGGAGGTAGGCGAGCACGTGACCTACGGCCAGTCGCTCGGCACGCAGAACAACATCGGCCTGCCGCGCAATGCCGGCAAGCACGTCCACATCGAAATGGACACGCGCTACTACTGCGAGTTCGACGGCTATGTGCGCGACCTGGTGGAAGGCCGCCTGCCGGTCGAGGCCGAGCACCGCGCCGGCGTCACACCGCGACCGGTGGTGGATGACGGGGTGCTGCGCGTAGGCGAATCCGGCGAGCGCATCGCCATGGTGCAGCGTGCCCTGGTGGCCGGAGGCTACCGGGAGGTCGGCGGCGCGCCGGTCACCGTCGACGGGGTGTACCGGCTGTCGATGCAGGGCGCGGTGCTCGCCTTCCAGGTGGACCAGGGCCTGGAGCCCACCGCCGACATCGATCCCCCGACCTGGCGCGCGTCGCTCGATGTCGCACTCGGCACGCCGGTACTGCCGGCCCCGGTCTTCGACGAAGGCGGCCGGGTGCCGCCGTCACGGAGCGGCTTACGCCTGCTCGACCAGATCCGCAGCCACATCCGGCGCCTCGAATCGGAGGGCGCGGGGGCGCACGACGCGGACGGCGAGCTGGTGGCGCTGGCGCTCGCCGGTCGCGCCGCGGCGCAGCGGCTGGCCTCGGCCGACCATGTGCTGCTCGTCCCGGGGCGGGACGGCGCCGGGCAATCGCCGGGCGTGCTCGTCGTGCAGGGGCGACTGGACGATCCGGCGCAACGTCGGGTCTGGATGGCCCTCGACGAGAGCGGTGCGGTGCCGCCGCGGGAGTCGCTGCGTGCGCTGCAGGCGCTGGATCCGCGGCTCGACGGTCCCGGCCTCGTGGCCCGCGGTCCAGCGATGCCGGCCGACCCGGTGCGCGCCGCCCACGGCATCTGAGCCGGAGCGGCCCCGCGCCAGCCTGCCGGCCGGACGCTTACCTCGCAGGCACCTCCGGCAGCTCCACCGGCACGCCGGATGCATCGCAGCCGCCCGTCGCGCACAGCCGCTCGCGCAGCTTCGGCGTGGCCTGCACGATCACGTGGTAGATCACGTTCTGCTCCAGCGTGCCGCGGAAGGCCGTGCTGCCCGGGCCGCGCGCCCAGATGCCGACATCGTCGCCGCCATGGGTTTCCGACCCCAGCGGCACCAGCGCCTCCTGCATGTAGTCGGGATGCGTGGTGTCGACGTCGGTCAGGTCGGGGCGGCCCACTGCCGGCTGCGCCTGCTTCAGGTCGTGGTAGTGGCGCTTCGGCCCCGCGGGCTGGTCGTTGCTGGCGCCGGCGTAGCCCGGCCCGTTGGCATAGCTGAGGGTGGTGTAGGGCAGGCCGAGGGCGTCGCGTGCCGGGCCCTCGCCGTACTCGCGCACCTTGCCGAGGATCGGGTTGCCGCGGCGCGGGTAGCCGGAAAAGCTGAGCACGTGCGAGTGATCGGCAGTGACCACGATCAGCGTGTCCTCGGCCGAGGTCATCTCCACCGCCGCCTCCACCGCGCGCGACATCGCCGCGGTCTCGTCGAGCGCGCGGTAGGCGTTGCCTTCGTGGTTGGCGTGGTCGATGCGGGCTCCTTCCACCAGCAGCACGTAGCCGTCCTCGCTGTTCGACAGCGATTCGATCGCGAAGCGGGTCATGGCCTCGAGGTCGGGTTCGCCTTCGGGGCCGCGGTCGCGGTCGTGCTCGTACTGCATGTGGCTGGCCTCGAACAGGCCGAGCACCGGCGAGGCGCCGCGCGCCGCTTCGAACTGCGTGGTGGTGTGGACGAACTCGCCCGCAGGATTGAGCGCCCGCCATTCGGCGATCAGGTTGCGGCCGTCGCCCCGCTTGCCGCGCACGCCGGGCATGACCTCTTCGGCGGGCAGGAACTCGCGCGCGCCGCCTGCCAGCACCACCTGCGGGCCGCCGGTGTCGCGCACGAAGTCGATGAACTGGCTGGCGATGTCGGTGCAGCCCGCCGCCTTCGCGGCGTCGGGCGTGGAGGCGTCGCTTTCCCAGTTGCGGTTCGGCACGTGCGCGTACAGCGCGGCCGGCGTGGCGTGGGTCAGGCGCGCGGTGGTGACGATGCCCGTGGCCATGCCGGCATCGGCGGCGAGCGCCAGCCAGCTCTGCACGCGCTTGCCGCGGGACTCCGCGCAATCATTCATGGCGCCTGCGCTGACGCCGATCGCGCCGATGTGGCTCTTCACGCCCGACGCCATCGCGGTCATGGTGCCCGCGGAGTCGGGCGTCTGCGCGTTGGTGTTGTAGGTGCGCGAGAAGGCGGTGGCGGGGAAGTGCTCCCAGGACAGCAGGTTCTCCTCGCCGGAGCCGCCATCCCGCTGGCCGGCGTAGATCCGCGCAGCGGCCACCGTGGTCAGGCTCATGCCGTCGCCCACGAACAGGATCACGTTCTTCGCGCGGCCGGCGGTCGCCCCGTTGGCGGCGGCGTGGGCGGCGCCGCTGCGGTACCACCACTGTGCGGTCTCGCCCTCGGGGCGCTGGATCGCCGGCATCTCGACGCGGATGGCGACGGGCGTCGCGGCGACAGAGGGTTCCGCTGCGGCGGTGCCGGCGGGCTGGGTGGCACAGGCGGTGGCGAGGCAGGCGCCCAGCACGGTCAGCGCGTGCCGGATCGGGAGGCGGTTGCAGGTCATGGAGGTCCCGTGTGGGCGGAAGTCGTGAACGCGACATTATGGCGCCCCGCAGTGTCCTGGCCATGACACCCGTCGCCCCGGGGAGCGGCAGCATCCCGATAGCGGTACCGTGGCGTTCCGCTTCCGCCGTCGCCGCCGCCCGGCGGCATGGGCTAAGGTGCGGCATTGCCGTTTCAGTGGACGCCGATGAAGTCCTTCACCGCCTGGTTCAAGATCCCGTTCTGGCAGCGGGTGGCCGCGGGCTTCGTGCTCGGCGCGATCGCGGGCTGGCTGCTGGGGCCGGCGGCGGAGACGTGGTTCGGGCCCCTGGGCACGGTCTACGTCAACCTGATCAAGATGATCGCCATCCCGCTGGTGTTCTTCGCGGTGGTCAGCGCCGTGGGTTCGCTGGCCGGGCAGCGCTCGATCGCGGCGCTCGCGGCACGGACCTTCATCTGGTTCGCCATCACCGCGGTGCTGGCGGTGGCCGTCGGCCTGGCCTTCGGGCTGGTGCTGAAGCCGGGCGTGGGCGTGGACGCGGCCAGCCTGCAGGTGGCCGAGACCTACCGCCAGCGCGACGTGCCCGGCCCGCTGGACGTGCTGATCAACATCGTACCCGAGAACCCGGTGCGCGCCCTGGCCGCGCTGGGCGCCGGCAGCACCGAGGACGGGCAGCGGGTGATCGTGCCCAGCAACTTCACCATCCTGCAGGTGATCTTCTTCGCGGGCCTGGTCGGCTTCGCGCTGGTGCGGCTGGGGGAGAAGACGGCGGGCCTGCGTTCGCTGATGGACCAGTCGCGCGAGATGATGATCCAGGTCACCCGCTTCGTGCTGGAGGCCACGCCCGTGGGCACCTTCGGCCTGATCGCGGCGCTGGTGGGGACCTACGGCTTCGAGCAGCTGATCCCGCTGGGCAAGTTCGTGATCGCGCTGTACCTGGCCTGCGCCTTCCACATCCTGGTGGTCTACACCGGCCTGCTGCTGGCGCACGGGCTGAACCCGCTGAAGTTCTTCCGCGGCGCGGCGCCGGCGATGCAGATCGGCTTCGTGGCCTCGTCGAGCTTCGCGGCGCTGCCGCTGTCGCTGACCTCGGCCACGCACAACCTCGGCGTCGACAAGGACTACGCCAGCTTCGCGGTGCCGCTGGGCGCAAGCATCAAGATGGACGGCTGCGGCGCGATCTACCCGGCGCTGGGCGCGGTGTTCATCGCCCAGTTCATGGGCATCGAGCTGTCGGCGGGGCAGTACTTCCTGATCGCGCTGGCCTCGGTGCTGGGCAGCTTCGGCACCGCCGGCGTGCCGGGCACGGCGGTGATCATGGCGACCGTGGTGATCAGCGCCGCCGGCCTGCCGCTGGAGGCGATCGGCATCCTCTACGCCATCGACCGCATCCTCGACATGATGCGCACCATGACCAACGTCACCGGCCAGGTGCTGGTGCCGGTGCTGGTGGCGAAGGAGACCGGGCTGCTCGACCGCGAGGTGTACGAGCGCGCGTCGAGCAACGTCGGGGTGGAGGAAGGCGAGGAGTCCCCGACCTCCCCATAGACGCAGCCGTAGGAGCAGCTGCGACCAGACCCGCACGGGCCCCGCAATCGCAGCCGTAGGAGCAGCTACAGCTGCGACCGGACCTCGCACGGAACCCGCAATCTCAGCCGTAGGAGCAGCTACAGCTGCGACCGGACCTCGCACGGAACCCGCAGTCGCAGCTGTAGCTGCTCCTACACGGTGTTGTGGGGTTGCGTGGGCCGGGGTCGCCCGATGCGGATGTTCATGACTTCCGGCCTCCCACGCCGGCCCCGCGCCGCGCTACTGTCGGCACCTGTCCACAAAGGGAGATGGGGGACTCATGAAACTTCTCTGGCCCGCGGCGTGGCTGTCCACGCTGCTGATCGCGGCTCCGGCCTTTGCCGCCGACGCCGACCGCTGGAACATCCCGGTCGCCACGAAGACGCTCGACAACGGTCTCACCGTGGTCGTATCCGAAGACCGCAGCGCGCCGGTGGTCGGCGTCAGCGTGGTCTACGGCATCGGCATGCGGCTCGAGCCGCGCAACCGCACCGGCTTCGCGCACCTGTTCGAGCACCTGATGTTCGAAGGCTCGGCCAACGCGCCCGAGGGCGTGTTCGACCGCGTGATCACCGGCGGCGGCGGGCGCAACAACGGCTCGACCCGCGCCGACTTCACCAACTACATCGAGATCGCGCCGTCGTCGGCGATCGAGCCGATCCTCTGGCTCGAGGCCGACCGCATGCGCATGCTCGACTTCAGCGAGTCGACGCTGAAGAACCAGCAGGACGTGGTCAAGGAAGAGATCCGCAACAACGTGCAGAACCAGCCCTACGGCGGCTTCATGTGGATCGATATCGGCATGCAGGCCTTCCAGAAGTGGGAGAACAACCACGACGGCTACGGCAGCTTCGAGGATCTCGAGGCGGCGTCGCTGGACGACGTGAAGGCCTTCCACCGCGACTACTACGGCCCCAACAACGCGATCCTGTCGCTGGCCGGCGACATCTCGCCGGCCGAGGGCTTTGCGCTGGCGGATAAGTACTTCGGCGACATCGCGCGGCGCCCGACGCCGCCGGCGCCGGACTTCACAGAAGGCCTGAACACGCAGGAAAAGCGCATCCAGCAGGGCGACAAGCTGGCCCAGGTGCCGGCGATCGCCGCCGCCTGGAAGATGCCCGACCGCGGCAGCCCCGACCAGGCGCCGATGGCGGTGCTCGGTGCGCTGCTCGCCAACGGCGACGCCTCGCGCCTGTACCAGGGCCTGGTGAAGGGCCGCGAGCTCGCGCTCAACGTCGATTCGCTCTACGGCCTGACCAGCGAGTGGGAGTACGACGGCCCGACGCTGTTCACCGTGTTCGCGCTGTACAAGCCGACCACCGATGCCGACGCCGTGCTTGCGGCGATCGACGAGGAAATCGCCAAGGTCGTGGCCGAGGGCGTGGACGATGCCACGCTGGCGCGGGTCAAGACCCGCATGCTGGCCGACTGGTACAACGGCCTGGAGTCCTTCATTTCCCGCGCCGACGCGCTGGCCAAGCTGCAGCTGATGTGGGATGACGCCGAAGTGGTCAACCGCATCCCCGGCTGGATCGAGGCGGTGGATTCCGCCGACGTGCAGCGCGCCGCGCGCACCTACCTCACGCGCGAGAACCGCACGGTGATCGACCGCAAGCCCGAAGCCATGCTGCAGGCCGCGGCCGCCGGGCCCGGCCCCGATGCCGCCGCGACCCAGGACTGAGGACACGACCATGACGATCTTCAAGCACACCCTGCTCGCCCTGGCCGTCTCCGCGCTGTCCTGCGGCGCCGCCGTCGCCGGCCCCGCCGCCGAGCTTCCCAAGGATCTGCCGCCCTACGCCGCCGACAAGCCGCTGCCGGTGCCCGACATCGCGAAGAAGACCCTGGCCAACGGCCTCGAGGTCTGGGTGGTGCCGCGCGACGGCATCCCGCGCGTGGACTACGTGCTGGCGGTGCGCAACGCCGGTTACGTCGCCGACGCCGCCGACGCGCCCGGCTTCGCCTCGCTGCTGGCGGGGCTGCTCGCCGAAGGCACGGCGAACCGTGATTCCCGCCAGATCGCCGAGTTCGCCCAGGCCCAGGGCGGCAGCGTCGGCGCCTCGGTGAGCAGCGACGGCGCGCTGGTGTACGGCAACGCGCTGGCCGCCAACGCCGGGCCGATGCTGTCGCTGCTGGCCGAGGTCGCGCGCACGCCGTCCTTCCCCGAGGGCGAAGTGAAGCTGGCCCAGGCCAACGCACTGCAGGCGCTCAAGGCCGCCGAGGCCCAGCCCGGCTTCCGCGCCAACCGCGCCCTGCTGTCGGCGGTCTACGGCGACCATCCCTACGCACGCACGCAGCAGACCGAGGCCTCGATCATGGCGGTGACGCCCGAGGCCCTGCGCAGCGAGCATGCGCGCCGCTTCCATCCCGACCGCGCGCTGCTGGTCGTCGCCGGCCGCATCGAGGCCGACGACGCCTTCCGCTTCGCCGAGCAGGCCTTCGGCGACTGGAGGGCATCCGGCGCCGAGGTCCCGCCGACTCCGGCTGCACGCACGGAGGCCGCGCCGCAGCGGTTGCTGCTGCAGCGCGACGGCAGCGTGCAGTCGACGCTGCGCCTGGCCAGCCCCGCGGTGGCCGCCACCGATCCCGATGCGATCCCGCTGCAGCTTGCCGGCACCGTGCTCGGCGGCAGCTTCTCCAGCCGGGTGATGCAGAACCTGCGCGAGGAGAAGGGCTATACCTACGGCGCCCGCGCCGGCGCCACGTCTTCGGCGCAGGGTGGCTATGTGAGCGGTTCGGCCGACGTGCGCAACGAGGTCACCGGTGCATCGCTGACGGAGTTCTTCAAGGAATACGAGCGGATCGGCACCGAGCCGGTGCCGGCCGCCGAACTGGACGACACCAAGCGATACGTCGCCGGCGGCTACCTGATCGGCAACCAGATGCAGGCCGCCGTGGCGGCGACCCTGGCCAGCAACTGGCTGGTGGGCCTGCCGCCCGAGTACCTGGGCGAGTTCGTGCCGAAGGTGCGCGCCGTCGACGCCGGCCAGGTGCGGGCGATGGCCGCGAAGTACTTCGCTCCTGAGCGACAGAGCATCATCGTGGTCGGCGACGGCGCCGCCATCGCCGGGCAGCTCGCGGAGTGGGGCGAGTTCAGAACGGTCGAGTGACCGTCCGGGCGCGCGCCGCAGGGGCGACGCGCGTCGGGCTCAGGCGGCCGCGGGCACCGCGCGCGGCCGGTTGAGCCACCAGGCGAACCCGGCCGCGGTGAAGAACATCAGCAGGCTGTAGACCGCCGCGGGGATCGCCATCGCCGCATTGCCGAGCACGTTGAGCGCGATGAAGATCGCCAGCGTGCCGTTGTGGATGCCGATCTCCATCGAGATCGCGATCGCCTGCGGCCGCGGCAGGCGCAGCGCCAGCGGCACGGCGTAGCCGCTGCCCAGGCTGGCCAGGTTGAACAGCAGGCAGGCCAGGCCCACGGTCGCCAGCGAGGACAGCAGCACCTGCCAGGATTGCGCGACCGCCGCCGTGACCAGGAGCGCCAGCACCAGCACCGAGAGCAGGCGCAGCGGTTTCGCCGAGGCGGCCGCGAAGCCGGGCGCGAAGCGCCGCACCGCCATGCCCGCGGCTACCGGCAGCAGGATGATCGCGGCGACTTCCACCACCTTGGCCACCGGCGGCGGCACGTACTGGCCGGCGCCCATGAAGTGCTCGAGCGACAGGTCAAGGATCAGCGGCAGGGTCAGCAGGCAGAGAAGGCTGTTGATCGCCGTCAGGGTGATGTTGAGGGCGACGTCGCCGCGCGCGAGGTGGCTGTAGATGTTGGCGGTGGCGCCGCCGGGCGAGGCCGCCAGCAGCATCAGCCCGACCGCAAGCTCGGGGCGCAGCCCGAAGCCCAGGGCCAGCGCGAAGGCCACCCAGGGCAGGAACAGGGTCTGCAGCGCCAGGCCGGCCAGCGTGGCCGCGGGATAGCGGGCGACGCGGCGGAAGTCCTCAAGGGTCAGGCCCATCCCCAGCCCGAGCATGATCACGCCCAGGGCCAGCGGCAGCAGGACGTTGGTGAGCAGCGAAGCCTGCATGGGCGTGCGTCCGGTGGCGTGGTCCGCCGAGCTTGGGGCGGGGGCGCATCCGGTGCACGCCGCGGCGCAGCGCGGTCGGGGATGGCATCGCGGCGACGCGGGCGCCGGATGCAGGAAGGCCGCCCGGAGGCGGCCTTCAGCTCACGCGTGCGGCGGCCGGGCCGGCGCCCTCAGCTGCCCAGGCCCTCGACGCGGCGCGCCTGCAGGAAGCGGTTGGCCCAGTAGCCGGTGTCCAGGCGCGAGACGGTCACGTCGCGGCCGCTGCGCGGCGCGTGCACGAACTGGCCGTCGCCGACGTAGATGCCGACGTGGTCGACGCGGGTGCCGCGACGGCCGAAGAACACCAGGTCGCCGGCGGTGAGCGCGGCGCGCTCGACCTTCTCGCCGTTGCTGGCCATCTCGCGCGAGACGCGCGGCAGCTCGATGCCCAGGGTGGTGCGGAACACGTAGTTGACCAGGCCCGAGCAGTCGAAGCCCGAGTCGGGCGAGGTGCCGCCCCAGCGGTAGGGCGTGCCGAGCAGGCCCATCGCCCGCTGCAGCAGGGCCTGGATGCGGCCGGTCGGCGCCTTGTCGCCGGCCGCCAGGGCCTGGCTGGCCTCGATCAGCTGGTTCACGTCGGCGGCGCTGAGCATCGTGCGCTCGGGCGCGAGCGCGCTGCCCACCAGGGCCTGGCTGGTCGAGCCGGCGACCATCTGGTCGGCCGAATCGGCGGCCATCAGGGGGGCGGCGAAGGCCGGAGATCCGGCGAGCAGCAGGACGCTGGCGATGACGAGGGCGCGGACCCGGGAGGGTGCGCGGCGACGTTCTGGCAGGTCGGAATCGGTCACGCGGTCTTCACTGTTTTTGCAGCAGGCGTGATGGTGCCGTAGAGAAGAGCCCTGTTTGTTAACTTTTCATCAGCGTTGCGTGAAGAAAAATGTGATGCGGGTCACAAGTTCAACGCAGCACGCGCTTCGAGCCGCTGTAGTGGCGGCGCCAGTAAGAACTGTCGAGATGATCCAGCCGAACCGTGCCGCCCGTGCTCGGGGCGTGGACGAAGCGGCCTTCGCCGACATAGATGCCGACGTGGGTGACGTTGCCGCCGCTGCCGAAGAACACCAGGTCGGCGGTGGCCAGCTGCTGCGGCTCGATCCTCGGCCCCTGGTAGGCGGCCAGGTCGCGGGAGGTGCGCGGCAGCTTCAGGTCGAGCATGTCGCGGTAGACGTAGTTCACCAGGCCCGAGCAGTCGAAGCCGCCCTCGGGCGTGTTGCCGCCATAGCGGTAGGGCGTGCCGACCAGGCTGATGGCGCGCATCAGCACGGCGTTGGCCGAGGCCGGATCGGCGGGGACCACCTGCGGCCAGGCGCGCTGGCCGACGGGCTCGGTGCGCGGCGGCGCCGGGCGGACGTCGTCGCGGTCGCGGCCGCAGCCGGCAACGACGGCGGCGAGGACGACGGCGAGGACGACGGCCATTGGCGCGCGGAGGCCGGTATCCGGATAATGCGTGGTCTTGCCCATCGGCCGGCATGTTGGCCGAGCCGGCGACCTCCTTACAAGCGGCCACGCGCCGCGCCACCGGATCCCCAGCCCATGAAGATCGAGAAAGACCGCGTCGTCCGCTTCCATTACACCGTGTCCGAAGGCGGCGAGCCGGTGGAAACCTCGAAGGACCGCGGCGAGCCGCTGGCGATCCTGATGGGCCACGGCAACATCATCCCCGGCCTGGAAAAGGCGATGGAAGGCCGCGAGGCCGGCGACAGCTTCTCCGCTGACGTGCCCTCGGCCGAGGCCTACGGCGAGCGCCGCGAGGGCATGGTCCAGCGCGTGCCGAAGAAGCACTTCGGCGGCCAGAAGCTCGCCGTCGGCGACCAGGTGGTGCTGCAGACCAACTTCGGCCCGCGCGCGGTCACCGTGCAGAAGGTCGGCATGAGCGTGGTCGACGTCGACCTGAACCACCCGATGGCCGGCAAGGACCTGCACTTCGACATCGAGATCGTGGACGTGCGCGAGGCGCAGCAGGCCGAGATCGACCACGGCCACGTGCACGGCGACGGCGGCCATGACCACGGCCATGCCGACGCTGACGCCAGCGCCGAAGCCGAAGACGACGCCGGCAAGGCCGGCTGATTTCGGCCACCGGCGGCGGACTCCCTGCAATGGATGAACGCATCGATGTGGTGGTGGTGGGCGGCGGCGTCATCGGCCTGTGCACCGCGCTCTCGCTGGTCGAGGCCGGGCGCAGCGTGCGCCTGCTCGAGGCCAGGACGCTCGGCAGCGGCAGCTCGCACGGCAACTGCGGCACGCTGACGCCCAGCCATGCCTTCCCGCTGGCGGCGCCGGGCACCATCGGTCGCGCGCTGCGCTGGATGCTCACCCCCGACGCGCCGTTCTACGTCGCGCCGCGCCTGGACCCGCGCCTGTGGCAGTGGCTGCTGGGCTTCGCGAGCCGCTGCAACGCGCGCGACTGGAAGACGGCGATGACCGCCAAGGCCGGCCTGCTCAACGACTCGATCCAGGTCTTCCCCGACTGGGTGGCGCGTTATGCGCCCGGCTCGGAGTTCAGCCAGGAAGGCACCGACTACGTGTTCCGCGACGCTCGCGAGCTCGAGATCGCCGCGCGCGACCTGCCGCACCTGGCGGAGCTGGGGGTGCACGGCCAGCTCATCGACGGCGCCGAGTACGAGCGTCAGGACCCCGCCTTCAAGCCCGGCCTGAAGGGCGCGCTGCACTTCCCCGGCGACGCCCATCTGCGCCCCGACCGCTATGTCAGCGGCATGGCCGACGCCCTGCGTGCGCTGGGCGGCCTGATCGACGAGGGCTGGGACGTCACCGCCATCGACGAGGATGCCGACGGCGTCGTGGTGCATGGCAGCCACGGCAGCGTGCGTGCGCGCGAGGTCGTGCTGGCCACCGGCGCCTGGTCGACCACGCTGATGCGTTCGGCCGGCCTGCGCGCGGTGCCGGTGCAGCCGGGCAAGGGCTATTCGATCACCTACGACCGTCCGGCCCTGGTGCCGAAGCGGCCGGTGATCCTGCACGAGCCCAGCGTTTGCGTGACGGTCTGGGACAGCGGCTACCGCCTGGGCAGCACGATGGAGATGTCGGGCTACAGCACCGACCTCAATCCGCGCAGGCTGGCGGCGCTGGAGCGCGGTGCGGCGGAGTTCCTGCACGATCCGGTGGGCCAGGTGAAGCACGAGACCTGGTACGGCTGGCGCCCGCTGAGCGTGGACGACGTGCCGATCATCGGCCGCGTGCCGGGCCGGCGCCGCAGCTGGATCGCGACCGGCCACGGCATGATGGGCGTCAGCATGAGCCCGGCCACCGGGCAGCTGGTGGCCGACATGATCACCGGCCGCGCGCCGCGGATCGATCCCGCGCCCTATTCCCCGGAGCGCTTCCGGTGAGCGCGGCCCGTCGCCTCCACGTCGACCTCGCCGTGGTGGGTGGCGGGTCCGGCGGGCTTGCGGCCGCCTTCCGCGCCGCCGGCCACGGCGCGCGCGTCGCGCTGCTGGAGCCGGGCGAGCTCGGCGGCACCTGCGTCAACGTCGGCTGCGTGCCGAAGAAGGCGATGTGGCTGGCCGCCGACCTCGGCGCCCGGCTCGGCCATGCGAAGGCGCTGGGCTTCCCGGTGGAGCCGGCCTGCCCGGACTGGGCGCAGCTGGTCGCCAGCCGCCAGGGCTACATCGCCAACATCCATGCCAGCTACCGCCGCCGCCTCGACGAGGCCGGCATCGTTCTGCTGCCCGCGCGCGGGCGGCTGGCCGGGAACGGCCGCGTCGACTGCGACGACGGCACCCAGGTCGAGGCGGAGCACATCCTGCTCGCCACCGGCGGGCGCCCGGTGCGGCCGGACATCCCCGGCGCGGAGCTGGGCATCGATTCCGACGGTTTCTTCGCGCTTTCGGCGGCGCCGGCGCGCGTGGCGATCATCGGCGGCGGCTACATCGGCGTGGAGCTGGCCGGCGTGCTGCAGTCGCTGGGCAGCCAGGTCGAACTGTTCGCGCGCGGCGGCGACCTGCTCAAGGGCTTCGATGTCGACGTGGTGGAGCGCCTGCGCGGCAACATGCACCAGGCCGGCATCGCATTGCATTTCGGCTATTCGCTGGCGGCGCTGGAGCCGGGCGCGGGTGGCGGCGTGCGCCTGCGCGAGCGGGGCGGTGATGCCGGCAATCCCTTCGACGCGGTGATCTTCGCCACCGGACGGCGGCCGAACACCGACGGCCTCGGCCTGGAGGCCGCCGGCGTGCGCACCGCGGATGACGGGCACATCGAAGTGGACGCCTGCCAGGCCACCGGCGCGGAGCGGATCTACGCCGTCGGCGACGTCACCGGCCGCCTCGCGCTGACGCCGGTCGCGATCGCGGAAGGACGGCGCCTGATGGATCGCCTGTTCGGCGGCGATCCGGACGCGCGCGTCGACCACGACCAGGTGCCGACGGTGGTGTTCTCGCATCCGCCGCTGGGCAAGGTCGGGCTGACCGAGGCCGAGGCACGCGAACGCTTCGGCACGGACGCGGTCAGCTGCCACCGCACCACGTTCCGGCCGATGCTGCACGCGCTGGCCGACGTGCAGCAGCACAGCATGTTCAAGGCGGTGTGCGTGGGCGAGGAGAAGCGCGTGGTCGGCCTGCACCTGGTGGGCGAGGCCGCCGACGAGATCCTGCAGGGCTTCGCGGTGGCCGTGAAGATGGGCGCCACGCTCGCCGACTTCCACGCCACCGTCGCCATCCATCCCACCAGCGCCGAAGAGATCGTGCTGTTGCGCTGAGCGGTTAGGATCGGGGGATGGACATCTTCACTCTCCACCGCGGCACCCGGCCGCTGCTCGTCAGCCTGCCGCACGACGGCACCGTCATTCCCGAGGCCATGCGCCCGCGCCTGGTCGAAAGCGCGCGCCGGGTCCCCGACACCGACTGGCACGTCGCGCGGCTGTACGACTTCGCGCGCGGGCTCGGCGCCTCGGTGCTGGTGCCCACGCACTCGCGCTACGTGGTCGACCTCAACCGCAGCGAGGACGACACCTCGCTGTATCCCGGGCAGAACACCACCGGTCTGTGCCCGGTGCGGCAGTTCGACGGCAGCCCGGTGTACCTGGACGGGCAGGAGCCGACGGAGGGCGAAGTGCGGGCGCGGGTGGAGGCGTACTGGCGGCCCTACCACGACGCGCTGGCCGGCGAGCTTGACCGCCTGCGCGCGGAGCATGGGCGCGTGCTGCTGTGGGAGGGCCATTCGATCCGCGGCGAGCTGCCGTGGCTGTTCCCGGGGCGGCTGCCCGACCTCAACCTCGGCACCGCCGGTGGCGCGAGCTGCTCGCCCGAGCTGGCCGAACGCCTGGCGCGCGCACTGGCGCAGCAGGACGGCTACGACTGGGTCGCCAACGGCCGCTTCAAGGGCGGCCACATCACCCGCCACTACGGTCGCCCGGAACTTGGCGTGGAGGCGGTGCAGCTGGAGATCGCCCAGCGCTGCTACATGGACGAGGCGACGTTCGAGTGGGATGCGGGGAAGGCCGGGCAGCTGCAGCCGGTGCTGCACGCGCTGCTGGAGGCGGCGCTGCACGCCTGACCCCTGCAACACCCCCGCACCTGCCGCCCCCCGCACCTGTCGCACCCCGCACCTGCCGCACCCCTGCATCCCTGCCGCACAACACCTGCCGCACACCTGTAGGAGCAGCTACAGCTGCGACCACGGCGACCCGGGACCCTGGCGCCTCCGGGACCCTGGTCGCAGCTGTAGCTGCTCCTACAGATATGGTTCGGCCAGATATGGTTTGACCAGATGTGTTTCGGCCAGATGTGTTTCGGCCAGGTGCAGGGCGGTCGGCGGTTGCCGGGCAGCCGCGCTCAGACCTCCAGCGTGGCCAGGTCGCCCTTTTCCTCCAGCCAGGCCTTGCGGTCGGAGGCGCGCTTCTTCGCCAGCAGCATGTCCATCAGCGAGCGCGTCTGGTCGGCGTCGTCCACGGTCAACTGCACCAGGCGGCGGGTGTCGGGGTGGATGGTCGACTCGCGCAGCTGCGGCGGGTTCATCTCGCCCAGGCCCTTGAATCGGGTCACGTTCACCTGGCCCTTGAGCTTCTCGCGCTGGATCTTCTCCAGCAGCAGGCGCTTCTCTTCTTCGTCGAGCGCGTAGAACACCTGCTTGCCCACGTCCACGCGGTACAGCGGCGGCATCGCCACGAACACGTGGCCGGCACGGACGAGTGCCGGGAAGTGGCGCAGGAACAGCGCCGCCAGCAGGGTGGCGATGTGCAGGCCGTCGGAGTCGGCGTCGGCCAGGATCACCACCTTGCCGTAGCGCAGGCCGGAGATGTCGTCCTTGCCCGGATCGCAGCCGATGGCGATGGCGAGGTTGTGCACCTCCTCGCTGGCCAGCACGCTGCCCGAGGCCACTTCCCAGGTGTTCAGGATCTTGCCGCGCAGCGGCATGATCGCCTGGAAGTCCTTGTCGCGGGCCTGCTTGGCGCTGCCGCCGGCGGAGTCGCCCTCGACCAGGAACAGTTCGGTGCGCGACAGGTCCTGGCTGATGCAGTCGGCCAGCTTGCCGGGCAGCGCCGGGCCCTGGGTGACCTTCTTGCGGACGATCTGCTTCTCGGTCTTCAGCCGCGCGCTGGCGCGGTCGATCGCCAGCTGCGCGATCTTCTCGCCGAGCTCGACGTGGCTGTTGAGCCACAGCGTGAACGCGTCCTCGGCCGCGCCCTCGATGAAGCCCGCGGCCTGGCGCGAGCTCAGGCGCTCCTTGGTCTGACCGCTGAACTGCGGGTCGCTCATCTTCAGGCTGAGCACGAAGCTGACCCGGTCCCAGACATCCTCCGGTGCCAGCTTCACGCCGCGCGGCAGCAGGCTGCGGAACTCGCAGAACTTGCGCAGCGCGTCGGTGAAGCCGGACCTCAATCCGTTGACGTGGGTGCCGTGCTGCGCCGTCGGGATCAGGTTGACGTAGCTCTCCTGCACCAGCTCGCCGTCCGGGATCCACGCGGCCGCCCAGTCCACCATCTCGGTGTCCTTCTTCAGGCTGCCCAGGAACAGCTCCGGCGGCAGCGGCTCGCGGCCGGCGAGCTCGCCGGCGAGGTAGTCGCGCAGGCCGTCGGCGTAGTGCCACTCGTGGCGCTCGCCGCTGGCCTCGTCGAACAGGGTGACGGTCAGGCCCGGGGCCAGCACGGCCTTGGCGCGGAGCAGGTGGCGCAGGTGGCGGATCGCGAATTTCGGGCTGTCGAAATACTTCGGATCCGGCCAGAAGCGCAGGCGGGTGCCGGTGTTGCGCTTGCCCACCGTGCCCACGACCTCGAGCGGGCTGGCGACGTCGCCGTCGCGGAAGGCCATGCGGTATTCGCTGCCGTCGCGCTTGATATGGACCTCGACCAGGGTCGAGAGCGCGTTGACCACGCTCACGCCCACGCCGTGCAGGCCGCCGGAGAAGGCGTAGTTGCGGTTGTTGAACTTGCCGCCCGCGTGCAGGCGCGTGAGGATCAGCTCGACGCCCGGGACCTTCTCCTCGGGGTGGATGTCCACCGGCATGCCGCGGCCGTCGTCGGAAACCTCGCAGCTGCCGTCCTTGTGGAGCGTCACCGCGATCGCGCGCGCATGGCCGGCCAGGGCCTCGTCTACGGCGTTGTCGATGACTTCCTGGGCCAGGTGGTTGGGCCGGGCGGTGTCGGTGTACATGCCGGGCCGGCGCTTGACGGGGTCCAGGCCGGAGAGGACTTCGATGTCGGCGGCGTCGTAGCGGGAGCTCATCGGCGGGTCTGGCAGGGCGTTGGCGGGGGGAAGCCGACCAGAATGGCGGCCGGGCAGGGTGGGGTCAAGGCGGGGTTTGACCGCGGTCAATGGCCGGGGGCGCCGCCCGGGCGAGCATGCGGCGCCACCGCAAAGGAGCCTTCCCCATGACCGCTTCGACCGACGCCTACGCCGATCTCCACCAGAGCTACGGCCGCTGCCTGCGCGACCGCGACTTCATCGGCCGCTTCTACGAGGTGTTCCTGGCCAGCAACCCGGACGTGCCGCCGCTGTTCGCGCACACCGACTTCAACAAGCAGCGGATGGCGCTGCGCAAGGGCATCACCATGGCCATCTTCCACGCCGGGGGCAGCCGGGTGGTGGACCGCGGGATCGACGAGATGGGCGCGGTGCATGCCCGCGACGGGCGCTGCCCGGTGCCGGCGGCGCTGTATGGCGACTGGATCGCGAGCCTGCTGGAAGTGGTCGAGGCCACCGATCCGGAGGCGACGCCCGAGCTGATGGCGCGCTGGCGCGAGGCCATGGGCGTGGTGGTCGAGACCTTCAGGGCCCGTGACGAGGTGGTCGCGGCGCCGCAGACGCCGGCGCAGGAGGGCGCGCGCGGCCTGTTCTCGCGGGTGATGCAGGGGCTGCGGCCGCAGCAGGCCTGAATCCGGGCGCATCGCCGGGCGCGTGCGGCCTGTCAAGCGGTCGCCCCGGTCACCGCCAGCCGGTAGACTATGGCTTTCCTGCGGCAGCCTGACCATGACTCCCCTGATCTTCGTCACCGGCGGCGTGGTGTCCTCGCTTGGCAAGGGCATCTCGGCGGCATCGCTGGCGGCCATCCTCGAAGCCCGCGGCCTGCGGGTGACGATGATGAAGCTCGACCCCTACATCAACGTCGACCCGGGCACGATGAGCCCGTTCCAGCACGGCGAGGTCTACGTCACCGACGACGGCGCCGAGACCGACCTGGACCTCGGCCACTACGAGCGCTACGTCAACGTGCGCCTGTCGGGGAAGAACTCGATCACCACCGGCAAGATCTACGAGCACGTGATCCGCAAGGAGCGCCGCGGCGACTACCTGGGCGCCACCGTGCAGGTGATCCCGCACATCACCGACGAGATCAAGCGCTGCATCGACGTGGCCACCCACGGCTTCGACGTCGGCCTGGTCGAGATCGGCGGCACAGTGGGCGACATCGAGTCGCTGCCCTTCCTCGAGGCCATCCGCCAGATCCGCACCGAGCGCGGCCCCGACAAGGCCATCTTCATGCACCTCACGCTGGTGCCCTACATCGCGGCCGCCGGCGAGCTCAAGACCAAGCCCACCCAGCACTCGGTGAAGGAGCTGCGCTCGATCGGCATCCAGCCCGACGTGCTGCTGTGCCGCAGCGAGCAGCCGCTGCCCGACAGCGAGCGCCGCAAGATCGCGCTGTTCACCAACGTGTCCGAGAAGGCGGTGATCTCGCTCGTCGACCTCGACAACATCTACAAGATCCCCGCCTGGCTGCAGACCCAGGGCCTGGACGCGTTCGTGGTCGAGCGCCTGCGCCTGGCCGACAAGGCCGCGGCCGTGGCCGACCTGTCGGAATGGCAGGCGGTGGTGGAGGCGACGCAGCATCCGATCGACGAGGTCACGATCGCGGTGGTGGGCAAGTACGTCGACCACAAGGACGCCTACAAGTCGGTGGCCGAGGCCCTGCGCCACGGCGGCATCCGCCAGCACACCCGGGTGAACCTGAAGTGGCTGGAATCGCAGGACATCGAGCGCGACGGCGCCGCGGCCACCCTGGTCGGCGTCGATGGCGTGCTGGTGCCCGGCGGCTTCGGCGACCGCGGCTTCGAGGGCAAGGTGCTGACCGCGAAGCACGCGCGCGAGGCCGGCCTGCCGTACTTCGGCATCTGCTATGGCATGCAGGCGGCGGTGGTCGATTTCGCCCGCCACGTGGCGGGGCTCGAGGGCGCCAACAGCACCGAGAACGACCGCCAGACGCCGCATCCGGTGATCGGCCTGATCACCGAGTGGCGCACCAAGACCGGCGAGGTCGAGCGCCGCGGCGAGGACAGCGATCTCGGCGGCACCATGCGCCTGGGCCTGCAGGAGCAGCGCCTGAAGCCGGGCACCCGGGCCCGCGCGATCTACGGCAGCGACGTGGTGGCCGAACGCCACCGTCACCGCTACGAGTTCAACAACCGCTACCGCACCCAGCTGGAAGACGCCGGCCTGGTGATCAGCGCCAAGTCGATGGACGACCTGCTGGTGGAAATGGTCGAACTGCCCGACCACCCCTGGTTCATCGCCTGCCAGGCGCACCCCGAGTTCCTGTCGACCCCGCGCAGCGGCCACCCCCTCTTCATCGGCTTCGTCCGCGCCGCGCGCGAGCGCAAGGCCGGCGGGAAGCTGCTGAAGGAAGCGAGCGCGTGAGCATTTTCTGGCCACGGATTCACGCGGATTACGCGGATCAGTCTGTTGGCTTCTTCAGCCATTCCGCAAGAAGCATGGCCTCCATGCCTGCCTTGTCGCAGCGGGGTGCCTGTGTGCGATCTGCTTTCATCCGCGTGATCCGCGTAAATCCGTGGCAAAAAAGGCTTTCAAAATGAACCTCTGTGGCTTCGAAGTCGGCCTGGACCGGCCGTTTTTCCTGATCGCCGGGCCCTGCGTGGTCGAGAGCGAGCAGTTGCAGCTCGACGTGGCCGGGCAGCTGAAGGAGATCACGTCGGCGCTGGGCATCAACTTCATCTTCAAGTCGAGCTTCGACAAGGCCAACCGCACCTCGGGCACCGCGTTCCGCGGGCCGGGGATGGAGGAAGGCCTGCGCGTGCTGGGCGAGGTGAAGCGGCAGATCGGCGTGCCGGTGCTGACCGACGTGCACGAGTACACCCCGATGGACGAGGTGGCCTCGGTGGTCGACGTGCTGCAGACGCCGGCCTTCCTCGTGCGCCAGACCGACTTCATCCGCAAGGTGTGCGCGGCCGGCAAGCCGGTCAACATCAAGAAGGGCCAGTTCCTGTCGCCGTGGGACATGAAGCCCGTCGTCGAGAAGGCGAAGTCCACCGGCAACGAGCAGATCATGGTCTGCGAGCGCGGCGCCAGCTTCGGTTACAACAACCTGGTCAGCGACATGCGCAGCCTCGCGGTGATGCGCGACACCGGCTGCCCGGTGGTGTTCGACGCCACCCATTCCGTGCAGCTGCCGGGCGGGCAGGGCACCTCCAGCGGCGGCCAGCGCGAATTCGTGCCGGTGCTGGCCCGCGCCGCGATCGCCGTGGGCGTGGCGGGCGTGTTCATGGAAACCCACCCCGACCCGGCCAAGGCGCTCAGTGACGGCCCGAATGCCTGGCCGCTGCCGAAGATGCGCGCCCTGCTCGAAACCATGCTCGAACTCGACGCGGTCACCAAGCGCGGTGGCTTCCTCGAGAGTGATGTCTGAAAAGCCTTGCCACGGATGAACGCGGATGACACGGATTTGCACGGATAGAGCGAAAGCAATTCATTTGTAGGAGCAGCTATAGCTGCGACTGCTGGATTTCCGGGCCATCCGGTCGCAGCTGTAGCTGCTCCTGCAGGGGGCAACACAAGGTACTTCTGCTCTATCCGTGTAAATCCGCGTGATCCGCGTAATCCGTGGCAAAAAAGCTCTTCCCCGCACTCCCACCTACAAAGCGACAAAGCGAAACCATGACCGATATCGCCAGAATCCATGCCCGTGAAATCCTCGACAGCCGTGGCAATCCCACGCTCGAAGCCGAGGTGACCCTCGCCGATGGCGCGTTCGGACGGGCCATGGTGCCCTCGGGCGCCTCGACCGGTACCCGCGAGGCAGTGGAACTGCGCGACGGCGACAAGACACGCTACCTGGGCAAGGGCGTGACGCAGGCCGTGGCCAACGTCAACGGCGCCATCGCCGATGCACTGAAGGGCTTCGATGCCGCCGACCAGGCGGGCCTGGACAAGCGCCTGATCGACCTCGACGGCACCGACAACAAGGGCCGCCTGGGCGCGAACGCGCTGCTGGGCGTGTCGATGGCCGCCGCGCACGCGGTGGCGTCGTCGCGACGCATTCCGCTGTGGCAGCTGCTGGCCGGCGACCGCGCGCCGGTGCTGCCGGTGCCGATGATGAACATCATCAACGGCGGCGCCCACGCCGACAACAACGTCGACCTGCAGGAATTCATGGTGCTGCCGGTGGGCTTCGACTCGTTCTCCGAAAGCCTGCGCGCGGGCACCGAGATCTTTCACGCGCTGAAGTCGGTGCTGAAGGGCCACGGCCTCTCCACCGCAGTCGGCGACGAGGGCGGCTTCGCCCCCGACCTGCGCAGCAACGTCGAGGCGCTCGACACCATTCTCGAGGCGATCTCCAAGGCCGGCTACCGCGCCGGCGACGACGTGCTGCTGGGCCTGGACGTGGCGTCGAGCGAGTTCCACGACAACGGCAAGTACCACCTGGTCGGCGAGGGCAAGCGCCTGTCGGCGGAGCAGTTCACCGACTTCCTCGCCTCCTGGTGCGACCAGTATCCGATCGTCACCATCGAGGACGGCATGGCCGAGGCCGACTGGGACGGCTGGAAGCTGCTGACGCAGCGCCTGGGCGACCGCGTGCAGCTGGTCGGCGACGACCTGTTCGTCACCAACCCGTCGATCTTCCGCCAGGGCATCGACAGCGGCACCGCCAACGCGATCCTGATCAAGGTCAACCAGATCGGCACCCTGACCGAGACCCTCGAGGCGATCGCGATGGCCGACAAGGCCGGCTACGCCGCGGTGGTCTCGCACCGCTCCGGCGAGACCGAGGACACCACCATCGCCGACATCGCGGTGGCGACCACGGCCACCCAGATCAAGACCGGCTCGCTGTGCCGCAGCGACCGCGTGGCCAAGTACAACCAGCTGCTGCGCATCGAGGAGTCGCTGGGTGCCGCTGCGCGCTTTGCCGGCCGCGACGCCTTCGTCTCGCTGAAGCGCTGACGGACGCTGTGATGCGCATGCTGCGGATCGTGCTGGTGGTGCTGGTCGCGCTGCTGGCGTGGCTGCAGTACCGGCTGTGGTTCGGCAGCGGCGGCAACCACGAGGTCGCCGCCCTGCAGGAACAGGTCGAGCAGCAGGTGCGCCAGAACGAGGGGCTGCGCGACCGCAACGCGGCGCTGGCCGCCGAAGTCGCCGACCTCAAGTCGGGCGAGGCGGCGATCGAGGAGCGCGCACGCGCGGAGCTGGGCATGATCCGGCCGGGCGAGGTCTTCTACCGGGTGGTGGACCGCGCGCAGCCTGCCACGCCGGCGCCGGCGGTGGACACGGAGGAAGAGGCACAGTGAGTTCGAACGGTTCCATCCGCGTGCAGGCCTTCGTCCCGTGACCTGGGTGGTGGTTCCCGCCGCCGGTCGCGGCGCGCGCTTCGGCGGCGATATGCCCAAGCAGTACCTGCAGGTCGCCGGCGAGCCGCTGATCGCGCACAGCCTGCGCGCCCTGTTCGCGCACCCGGGCGTCAAGGGCGCGGTGGTGGCGCTGGCCGAAGGCGACGCGCACTGGCAGGGCTGGAGCGACGGCAGCGGACGCCCCGTCATCGCCTGCACCGGCGGCGACAGCCGCGCCGCGTCGGTGCTGGCCGGCCTGGCCGCGCTGCCCGACGACGTGCGCGCCGATGCCTTCGTGCTGGTGCACGACGCCGCGCGTCCCAACCTGCGGCTGGCCGATCTCGCCGCGCTGCTCGAGCGCGGCCGCGAGGATCCGGTCGGCGCCATCCTCGCCACGCCGGTGCGCGACACGCTCAAGCGCGCCGGCGACGACGGCGGCATCGACGCCACCGAGCCCCGCGACCGCCTGTGGCGCGCGCAGACGCCGCAGCTCTTCCGCCGCCTGCAGCTGCGGCGTGCGCTCGAAGCCGCGGCCGCCGACGGCGTCGAGGTGACCGACGAGGCCATGGCCATGGAGCGCCTCGGACTGCGGCCCTTGCTGGTCGAGGGCGCCGAGGACAACCTCAAGGTGACCACGCCGGCCGACCTGGCGTATTTCGAATTCCTGCTGGAGAGGAGGGCGCGATGACCATCCGCATCGGCCACGGTTACGACGTCCATGCCTTCGGCGAAGGCGACCACGTGATGCTCGGCGGGGTGCGCGTGCCGCACTCCCGCGGCCTGGTCGCGCACAGCGACGGCGACGTCATCCTGCACGCGCTCTGCGACGCGATCCTGGGCGCGCTGGCGCTGGGCGACATCGGCGTGCACTTCCCGCCGTCGGACGAGCGCTGGAAGGGCGCCGACAGCCGCGCCCTGCTGCGCCACTGCGTGGCGCTGGCGGCGGAGCGCGGATGGAAGCCGGGCAACGTCGACGCCACGGTGATCTGCGAACGGCCGAAGGTCGGTCCGCACGCGCAGGCGATGCGCGAGGCGATCGCCGCCGACCTCGGCATCGCCCTGGATGCGGTGAGCGTCAAGGCCACCACCAGCGAACGCCTGGGCTTCATCGGCCGCGAGGAAGGCATCGCCGCGCAGGCGGTCTGCCTGCTCGTGGCGGTGTGAGCACCGGCACGGGCGCGTCCGTGCCCGGCGCCGCACCCGCAGGTCCGGGCGCAGCCTGGTCGGGGCCGGAGCCGGACGCCCTGCCGCGCGCGCACGGCGCGCCGGTCCTGTCCGGGAGAATCCGCGCGGTGGCGGAGGACTTCGACGTCACCGAGCTCGACGGTTTCGCCGCCAGCGGCGCCGGCGAACATCTGCTGCTGACGATCGAGAAGCGCGGCATGAACACCGCCTTCGTCGCGCGGCTGCTGGCGGAGTGGGCCGGCGTCGACGAGCGCGCGATCGGCTATGCCGGACTCAAGGACCGCCATGCGCTGACGCGGCAGCGCTTCAGCGTGCAGCTGCCGGGTCGCGAGGCTCCGGACGTCGCGGCGCTGGAGCGCGATGATGCGGCCAGCGGTCAGCGGCTACGCGTGCTCGACCAGGCGCGGCATGCGCGCAAGCTGCCGCGTGGCGCGCTGGCCGGCAACCGCTTCGTGCTGGTGCTGCGCGAGGTCGAAGGCGACCGCGATGCGATCGGGGCGCGGCTGCAGGCGATCGCCGCGCATGGCGTGCCCAATTATTTCGGCGAACAGCGCTTCGGCCACGGCCGCGGCAACGTCGACAAGGCGCGGCGCATGTTCGCCGGCCTGCGCGTGCGCAGGGACGAGCGCGCGCTGCTGCTGTCGGCGGCGCGCTCGGAGCTGTTCAACCGCGTGCTGGCGGCGCGCGTGGCCGGCGGCAGCTGGGACCGTCCGCTGGATGGCGACGCCTGGATGCTCGACGGCAGCCGCAGCGTGTTCGGCCCGGAGCCGTGGAGCGACGCGCTGGCGGCGCGCCTGGCGGCGTTCGACATCCACCCGAGCGCACCGCTGTGGGGGCGCGGCGAGCTGCGCAGCACGGGCGACGCGAAGGCGCTGGAGCTCGCCGCGCTGGCCGATCCCGCGAGCCTGGCGCTGAGGGCGGGCCTGGAAGGCGCGGGCCTGGCCCAGGAGCGACGTGCGACCCGACTGCGTCCCGATGGCCTGGCCTGGCAGTGGCTGGCGGAGGGCGTGCTGGAACTGCGCTTCTCGCTGCCTGCCGGCGCCTATGCGACCTCGGTGCTGGCCGAACTCGGCCCCACGCACGAATCCGGAACGCCGCGCCGGCCGTCCGTCGGAAACTGATCGGCGGCACTGGCCGGCGGCATGAGGCCATGAACAGGGTACGTCGGGCTGTCCTGATCGCGGCCGCTGCAATGGCGCTGTCCGCATGTGCCAGCAGTGGCGGCATGGCAATGGCTCCGGCCCCGGCGGACGATCGCGTGCAGGGCGAGCGCATCCTGACCGACGCGGAGTACGTGGCGAACGTCGAACGCGTCGCACGCGACCGCGGCGTTGTCGTGCAGTGGGTCAATCCGCCGCAGAAGCGCCTCGCTCCGGCCCTTGCGTCGCGCTGATCCCGTCAGCGCCTGGCCAGCAGCACGAGCACCGCGCCGGTCCCGCCCTGGGCGGGCGGCGCGGAATGGAAGGCCAGCACGTCGGAGCGCTGGCGCAGGATGCGGTCGACCACGTTCTTCAGCACCGGCAGGCTGTCGCTGGAGTTGAGGCCCTTGCCGTGCACCACGCGCACGCAGCCGAATCCGGCGTCGCGCGCCTCGGCCAGGAAGCGCCGCAGCAGCGTTTCGGCCGTGCCGGCGTCGACGTGGTGCAGGTCGAGTTCGTCCTGGGTGGCGTACAGCCCCTGTGACAGCCGCTTGAGCGTGCGCGGCGGCACCTGGTCGCGCCGGTGCGACAGCACGTCGCCGCGTTCGATCGAAAAGCCCTCGCCGCGCCCCAGGCGGAAATCCTCACGCGCCTGCGCCTCGTCGCGCTCGGCCATGCGCGCGCGCGGCCGCGGCCTGGGGCGCCCCGGCGGCGCCGGCGTGGCCGGCAGCGCGCGCACCGGGCCGACCGCGGCGCGGAACAGTGCTGCGTCGTCGTCGTCCCCGTCGCGTTTTCCACCTGGTCCGGCCATGCCGCAAGCCTAGCGCGGGGGACCGGTGCCGTCGCGTTCCGTTATCATGAACGCAATGAAAATCCTCGTTAGCAACGACGACGGCGTCGACGCCCCGGGCATCCACGCACTCGCCACGGGCCTGCGTGCCGCGGGCCACGAGGTCGTCGTCGTCGCGCCGGACCGCGACCGCTCCGGCGCCAGCAATTCGCTCACCCTCGACCTGCCGCTGCAGGCCGTGCAGCTCGACGCCGGCACCTGGCGCGTGCATGGCACGCCGACCGACTGCGTGCACGTGGCGATCACCGGCATGCTTGAAGCCGATCCCGACATCGTGGTCTCGGGCATCAACAACACCGCCAACCTCGGCGACGACGTGATCTATTCCGGCACCGTGGCCGCGGCGATGGAAGGCCGCTTCCTGGGACTGCCGGCGGTCGCGGTGTCGCTGGTGACGCGCGACCATCAGGGCCGGCACTACGACAGCGCGGCGCGTGCCGCGGTCGAGATCGTCGCCAGGCTCAAGGCCGATCCGCTGCCGGCCGACACCATCCTCAACGTCAACGTGCCCGACCTGCCGTGGTCGGAGATCGAGGGCTTCGAGGTCACCCGGCTGGGCAATCGCCACCGCGCCGAGGCCTGCATCCCGGCCAAGGATCCGCGCGGCCGCCACTTCTGGTGGATCGGCGGCGCCGGCGCCGAGGCCGACTCCGGCCCCGGCACCGACTTCCACGCCGTGCGCACCCGCCATATCGCCATCACCCCGATCCAGGTCGACCTGACGCGCTACCAGGCGCTGGAGCAGGTCGCGGCCTGGGTCGGCGGGCTGGAGGAGGCGCTGCGCAACGGAGGCCAGGCATGACGCCGCGGCTGCGCCTGCAGCCGGAGGCGCTGGGCATGGGCATGACCTCGCAGCGCGTGCGCGACCGCCTGATCGAGCGCCTGCGCGGCAACGGCATCGCCGACGAGCGCGTGCTCAACGCGATCCGCACCGTGCCGCGCCACCTGTTCATCGACGAGGCCTTGGCCACGCGCGCCTACGAGGACACCGCGCTGCCGATCGGCCACGGCCAGACCATCTCGCAGCCCTGGGTGGTGGCGAGGATGACCGAGGCGCTGTTCGCCGACGGCGCGCAGCCGCAGCGCGTGCTCGAGGTCGGCACCGGCTCCGGCTACCAGGCCGCGATCCTCGGCGCGCTCGGGCTGCAGGTGTACACCGTCGAGCGCATCGGCGACCTGCTGCGCGTCGCGCGCAAGCGCTTCCGCTCGCTCGGCCTGAACGTGCGCAGCAAGCACGACGATGGCCGCGTGGGCTGGCCCGAGGAGGCGCCCTTCGACGGCATCCTCGTCACCGCCGGCGCTCCGGCCCTGGTCGACGCGCTGACGGCGCAGCTCGCGCCGGGTGGCGTGCTGGTCGCGCCGGTCGGCGCGTCGGGCGCGCAGTCGCTGCTGCGCCTGCGCAAGGATGTCGATGGCCGCGTCGTGCAGGACACGCTGGCGGCCGTCGCCTTCGTGCCGCTCCTCTCCGGACTGGTGGACTGAACGCATGACCCGACCGATCCCTCCGTTCCCGCCGCCGGACGGACAGTCGCTGCGCACGCAGCTCGAGGGCATCATCGAGCGGCTGCCCAGCGGCTCGATGAGCCTGGGCGAGCTGCTCGCCGTGATCGGCGACGAAGGCCTGCTGGTGCTGTCGATCCTGCTGACCCTGGTGTTCCTGATCCCGGTGTCGATCCCGGGCGTGAGCACGGTGTTCGGCGCCGCCATCCTGCTGGTGGGCCTGAGCCGCGTGTCCGGGCGCCCGCTGTGGGTGCCGGAGAAGCTGGCCGCGCGGCAGCTGCCCGCGGACCGCCTCCGCCCGGCGCTCGCCGGCGGCATGTCCTGGGTGCGCCGGCTGGAACGCATCAGCCGCCCGTACCGGATGCCGGCGCTGGTCGACGGCCGCGCGGTGGGGCTGGTCAACAACCTCGCCTTCATCTTCGCCGCGCTGCTGCTGATGGCGCCGTTCGGGTTCGTGCCGTTCAGCAACACCATCCCCGCGATCGCGCTGCTGCTTTACGCTGTGGGCTTCATCCAGCGCGATGGTGTCGCCGTGCTCCTGGGCCACCTCGCCACGATCGGTACCGTGGTCTATTTCAGCGTGCTGATCGGCGGCGGCGGCCTGGCCCTCACGCACCTGTGGCAGCGCTTCGCCGGGTGACCGGTCCCGTCCTGCCCGAGCGCGTCACGTCACAGATGGAGGTTTTCCCGCGCATGCCCCCGATCCGCCGCTCCGCCCGCATCGCCCTCGTTCCCCTGGTTGCGCTGGTGCTGGCGCTCGCCGGCTGCGGCACGAGCAAGGTGGTCCGCGAGGGTGGGGCCGGCGCCACGCGCGCGTCGACGCCGAAGCCGGGGCAGACCGTCACCGTGCGCAGGGGTGACAACCTCTACCGGCTGGCCGTCAACAACGGCATCAGCCCGCTCGACCTGGCGATGTGGAACGGCATCCAGCCGCCGTACACCATCTATCCCGGGCAGAACCTGCGCCTGTACCCCTCGTCGGGGAGCGCGCGCGGCAGCACGGCCTCTACCAGCCGCCGTGGCACGGGCAGCACCACCGCGCGAGCGCCCACCGACAGCCGCGGCCGCGTGGTCAAGCCGACGCAGACCCCGCCGCAGCCCACCGGCCCCGCGCCGGTGCGCAGCACGGTGGCCTGGCGCTGGCCCGCCGACGGCGGCCTGGTCAGCCGCTACGTCGAGGGCGATCCCACGAAGCAGGGCGTCGGCATCGCCGGTTCGGCCGGGCAGGCGGTGCGCGCGGCCGGCGACGGCGTCATCGTGTACTCGGGTTCGGGCCTGGTCGGCTACGGCGAGCTGGTCATCATCAAGCACGACGAGCAGTGGCTGTCGGCCTATGGCCACAACCGCAGGCGGCTGGTGGGCGAGGGCGATCGCGTCAAGGCCGGCCAGCAGATCGCCGAGATGGGCCGCACCGGCGCCGACCGCGACATGCTGCACTTCGAGATCCGCTACAACGGCAAGCCGGTCGATCCGCTGCGCTACCTGCCGCAGCGCTGACCGGTTCCGCGCGCGGTCCTCGCGCAGCGGCGGCGTGGCGTGCGGCGGCTCAGCCGCCCGACAGGATGAAGCCCGCCACCACGCGCCGGCCTTCGCTGGCCAGCACGTTGAAGGTGCGCGCGGCCGCGGCGTTGGTCATCGCTTCCAGGCCCACACCGCGGGCCAGGCACGCGGCCAGGGTGCGCGGCGGCGGGAAGGCCTGCGCGTCGCCCGTGCCGAGGATGATCACCTCGGGATCCAGGGCGAGCAGCGGCTCGAGCTGCTCGGGTGCCAGGCCGGCGACCGGGGCCGCCGCCCACTCCTCGACCAGCCGGGTCGGCGAGACGATGAAGCTCGCGCCCAGGCGGCGGTCGTTGACCAGTGCCGAGCGGCCATCGGCGCCGCGCAGCACGTATTCATAGTCTGGGCGTTCCTGGACGAGGTCCATCGCGTGTCGCGTCCTCAGCCGCGCGGAAGCACGATCTGGCGCTTCTCGCGGTTGGGGCGGTAAAGCACGGCCACGTGGCCGATGCGCTGCACCAGCGCGGCGCTGGTGCGTTCCGCCAGGGCGCCGATCAGCGCGTCGCGCTCTTCGCGGTCGGCCGCGCCCACCTTCACCTTGATCAGCTCGTGGTGGTCCAGCGCGCCGTCGAGTTCCGCCACCAGCGCGTCGGTGACGCCCTTGCCGCCGACCTGGAGCATCGCCTTGAGCCCATGGGCCTGGCCGCGCAGGAAGCGGATCTGGGCGGCGGTGAGCTCGACGGTCATGGGGGCAGGGGTCAGGTCCGGGGGGTGCGCAGGGTATCATGACCGGCCCCCGCCCCCATGCCGACGCGATGGCCACCCGCAGCAAAAGCAGCCAGCGCTGGCTCCAGGAACACTTCAACGACCCCTTCGTGAAGAAGGCCCAGGCCGAAGGCCTGCGGTCGCGCGCCGCCTACAAGCTGGAGGAGCTGGTCGAGCGCGACCGCCTGCTGAAGCCCGGCATGACCGTGGTCGACCTCGGTGCCGCGCCCGGAGGCTGGTCGCAGTGGGTCCGCCAGGCCCTGGGCGACGGTGGCCGCGTGATCGCGCTGGACATCCTGGACATGCCGCCGCTGGCCGGCGTGGAGTTCATCCATGGGGACTTCAGGGAGGACGCGGTACTTTCGCAGCTGGAATCCACCCTTGCCGGCGCGTCCGTGGACCTTGTCTTGTCGGACATGGCCCCCAACAAGAGTGGAGTGACAGCCGTCGACCAGCCGCGGGCCATGTACCTGGCCGAGCTTGCGATGGATTTCGCCGACCGGCACCTGCGTCCGGGCGGCGACTTCCTGATCAAGCTGTTCCACGGGGCCGGCTTCGACGACTACGTGCGCGAGCTGCGCCGGCGCTACGCGAAAGTGGTGGTCCGCAAGCCCGCGGCCTCGCGCCAGCGTTCGCCGGAAGTCTATGCGCTGGCGCAGGGCAAGCTGGCCCGGATGAAGTAAATTGGCGGCATCGCCGCGGAGAGTGGAATGAACGACCTGGTCAAGAATCTGATGCTGTGGGTGGTGGTCGCCGTCGTGCTGATGGTGGTCTTCAACAGCTTCAGCCCCAAGGTGCCCGGCAGCCAGGAGGTCATGTACTCGCAGTTCATGACCGAGGTGCGGACCGACCGCATCAAGGCCGTGGACATCGCCAGCGACGAGCGCTCGGTGCAGTTCCAGCGCAAGGACGGCACCACCGGCATCACCACCGCGCCGCGCCGCGACGACCGCATGGTCGACGACCTGATGAACCACAACGTGGAGATCAAGCAGGCGCCGCCGGAGTCGGGCGTGACGCTGTGGTCGCTGCTGCTCAACTTCCTGCCGGTGCTGCTGATCATCGGCTTCTGGTTCTTCATGATGCGGCAGATGCAGCAGGGCGGCAGCAAGGGCGCGATGTCGTTCGGCCGCTCGCGTGCGAAGCTGCTGGGTGACGACCAGGTCAAGGTCACCTTCGCCGACGTCGCCGGCTGCGATGAAGCGAAGGAAGAGGTCGGCGAGCTGGTCGAGTTCCTGCGCGATCCGTCGCGCTTCCAGAAGCTGGGCGGCAAGATCCCGCGCGGCGTGCTGATGGTCGGCCCGCCCGGCACCGGCAAGACGCTGCTGGCCAAGGCGATCGCCGGCGAGGCCAAGGTGCCGTTCTTCTCGATCTCCGGCTCCGACTTCGTCGAGATGTTCGTCGGCGTCGGCGCCAGCCGCGTGCGCGACATGTTCGAGCAGGCCAAGAAGCACGCGCCGTGCATCATCTTCATCGACGAAATCGACGCCGTCGGCCGCCACCGCGGTGCCGGCCTCGGCGGTGGGCATGACGAGCGCGAGCAGACGCTCAACCAGCTGCTGGTCGAGATGGACGGCTTCGAGGGCGGGGAGGGCGTGATCGTGATCGCCGCGACCAACCGCCCCGACGTGCTCGACCCGGCGCTGCTGCGCCCGGGCCGCTTCGACCGCCAGGTCGTGGTCGGCCTGCCCGACGTCAAGGGCCGCGAGCAGATCCTCAAGGTGCACATGCGCAAGGTGCCGCTGGCCGACGACGTCGACGCCATGGTGGTCGCGCGCGGCACGCCGGGCTTCTCCGGCGCGGACCTCGCCAACCTCGTCAACGAGGCGGCGCTGTTCGCCGCGCGCGAGAACTCGAAGGAGGTCCGCATGGACCACTTCGACCGCGCCCGCGACAAGATCCTGATGGGCGCCGAGCGCCGCTCGATGGCGATGAGCGAGGACGAGAAGACGCTGACCGCCTACCACGAGGCCGGCCACGCCATCGTCGGCCGCCTGGTGCCCGAGCACGACCCGGTCTACAAGGTCACGATCATTCCGCGCGGCCGCGCGCTGGGCGTGACCATGTACCTGCCCGAGGGCGACAAGTATTCGATGAACCGCGTGGCGATCGAGTCGCAGCTGTGCTCGCTGTACGGCGGGCGCGTGGCCGAGGAACTGATCTTCGGCGAGGACAAGGTCACCACCGGTGCGTCGAACGACATCGAGCGCGCGACCAAGATCGCCCGCAACATGGTGACCAAGTGGGGTCTGTCCGACGCGATGGGGCCGATCGCCTACGGCGAGGAGGACGACGAGGTGTTCCTGGGCCGCTCGGTGACCCAGCACAAGAGCGTGTCCGACGACACCGCGCGCAAGATCGACGAGGTGGTGCGCGCGATCCTCGACAAGGCCTATGCCCGCACCCGCGAGATCCTGACCGAGAACATCGACAAGCTGCACGCGATGGCCAAGCTGCTGCTGGAGTACGAGACCATCGACGTGCCGCAGATCGACGCGATCATGGAAGGCCGCGAGCCGCCGCCGCCGATGGGCTGGAGCAAGCCGCTGCCCAAGGGCGACGACGACGGCGACGACAGCGGCAAGCGTCCGCTGCCGATTTCTCCGGATCCGGCGCCACAGGCCTGAGCTACACCGAAGGGGCGGGGAACCGCCCCTTTCTTTTGGTTCTTCTCTCGACTGAGGGAAAGGGCGCGTCGGGGCATCGCGGCGCTTCGACGCATGGCCTGCTGCCGCTCATGTCCCCCGATGCCGGCCCGCCGGGCCGACATCTCCTCCTTGACTTCCCGTCAGCAGGCCACGCGCCGAAGCCGGGCAGGGTTCCGGCGGCCCGTTGCAAGAAGAGCAGGCGCGCGTCGTTGCCCTGCGTGAACCGCAACGTGCAGCAACGTACCGCCGCCTTTCTCCAGTGGTTCCAGGTGGACCGCTTCCACCCTCCAGCGGCCGACACCCTTCCGGACTGCGGTGCGATGCCTGCTGACGGGAAGTCAAGGAGGAGGCTGTGGCCGCAGGCCGCAGCCGGGGGACATGAGCGGCAGCAGGCATCGCACCGCAGCACGACCACCCTCCCGCCGGCCTGGCCCAGGATCAGCACAGCGCGCGATCCCTCACTTGGGAGAAGAACCTAGAAAAAGGGCTTTCAAACCCTTCCCGCCACGGTCCCCTCCACCGGGGCGATAATCCCGTCTGCCTGTCAACCGGAGCGCCTCATGTTCGACACCGTCCCCAGCCTGGACTGCGCCGGCCGCGCGCTGCGCCTCGACCGGCCGCGGGTGATGGGCATCGTCAACGTCACACCGGATTCCTTCTCCGATGGCGGCGATCATTTGGACGCCGATGCCGCGGTCGCCCACGGCCTGAAGCTGGCGGAGGAGGGCGCCGACATCCTCGACGTCGGCGGCGAATCGACGCGGCCCGGCTCCGAAGGCGTCGGCGCGGACGAGGAGATCCGCCGCGTGGTGCCGGTCATCGAACGCCTGGTGCGGGAGACCGCGCTGCCGGTCAGCATCGACACCTGGCGCCCGGAGGTGATGCGCGCCGCGGTTGCCGCCGGCGCGGGCATGATCAACGACATCCGCGCGCTGCGCGCCGAGGGCGCTCTCGACGCCGCCGCGGAGCTGGGCGTGCCGGTGGTGCTGATGCACATGCTGGGCGAGCCGCGCTCGATGCAGGAGGCGCCTGAGTACGACGATGTCGTCGGCGACGTGCACCGCTTCCTCGCCGAGCGCATCTTCGCCGCCGAGATGGCCGGCATCCCGCGCAGGCGCATCGTCGCCGATCCCGGCTTCGGCTTCGGCAAGACCACGCAGCACAACGTCACCCTGCTGGCGCGGCTGGAGCGCTTCGCCGAACTCGGCGTGCCGGTGCTGGCCGGGCTGTCGCGCAAGCGCAGCATCGGCGAGCTCACCGGCCGGGACGACGCGAAGGCGCGCGTGCACGGCTCGGTGGCCGCGCACCTGGTCGCCGCCCAGCGCGGCGCGATGCTGCTGCGCGTGCACGACGTCGCGGCCACCGTCGACGCGCTCAGGGTGCTCGCGGCCGTGGACGCGGTCCCGTTGCCGCGCGTGCCCGCGGCCGCCGCGCCCATGACCATCGACTGGCCCGACTGAGCGCGCGCTCGCGTAAAGTCCCGGCGGTGCACGCCCCGCCACGGGGCATGGGGACCACCGCATGACCGCAAGCCTGCCGCTGATCGCCACCTTCGCCGGCTACCTGGTGCTGATGATCGGCATCGGCCTCTGGGCCTGGCGCCGGACCCGCACCTTCGACGACTACATCCTCGGCGGGCGATCGCTGGGCAGCGTGGTGACCGCGCTGTCGGCGGGGGCGTCCGACATGAGCGGCTGGCTGCTGATGGGCCTGCCAGGCGCCGCCTACCTCGGCGGCGTGTCCGAGGGCTGGATCGCGGTCGGCCTGGTGCTGGGCGCCTGGGCCAACTGGCACGTGGTGGCCGGTCCGCTGCGCGTGTACACCGAGCGCGCGAAGAACGCGCTCACCCTGCCGGACTACTTCACCCACCGCTTCGACGACCGGGCGCGGGTGCTGCGCGTGGTCTCGGCGCTGGTGATCCTGGTGTTCTTCGCGGTGTACTGCGCCTCGGGCATCGTCGCCGGCGCCAAGCTGTTCGAGGAGGTGTTCGGACTGCCGTATGCGCAGGCGCTGTGGTGGGGCGCGGCGGTCACCATCGCCTACACCTTCATCGGCGGCTTCCTCGCGGTCAGCTGGACCGACACCGTGCAGGCAACGCTGATGATCTTCGCGCTGCTGCTGGTGCCGGTCATGGTGATCGTGGGCGTCGGCGGGCTCGGCGAGGGCCTGGCGCTGGTCGAGCAGGTCGATCCGGCGCGGCTGGACTGGGTCGGCGCCGGTGGCGCGATCGCAGTGGTGTCGGCGCTGGCCTGGGGCCTGGGCTACTTCGGCCAGCCGCACGTCCTCGCGCGCTTCATGGCCGCCGAGTCGCTGGCGGCGATCCCGAAGGCGCGCCGCATCGGCATGGGCTGGATGGTGCTGTGCCTGCTCGGCTCGGTGTCGGTGGGCGTGTTCGGCATCGCCTGGTATGCCGCGCATCCCGGCCAGGCGCTGGCCGATCCGGAGCGCGTGTTCGTGAGCCTGTCGCAGCAGCTGTTCAATCCCTGGGTGGCCGGCGTGCTGCTGTCGGCGATCCTGGCGGCGATCATGAGCACGCTGTCGTGCCAGCTGCTGGTCTGCTCGAGCGCGCTGACCGAGGATTTCTACCGCGGCTTCGTCCGGCCACAGGCCGGGCAGCGCGAGCTGGTCTGGTTCGGCCGCGCGATGGTGCTGGCGGTCGCGCTGGTGGCGATCTTCATCGCCCGCGACCCCGACAGCCGCGTGCTGGGCCTCGTGGCCTACGCCTGGGCGGGCTTCGGTGCCGCCTTCGGTCCGGTGGTGGTGCTGTCGCTGACGTGGGCGCGCATGACCCGCAACGGTGCGCTGGCCGGTGTGCTCGTGGGCGCGGCCACCGTGGTGCTGTGGAAGCACACCGGCAGCGCGCTGTACGAGATCGTGCCGGGCTTCATCGCCGCCACCGTCGCGATCGTGGGCGTCAGCCTGCTCGGGCGCGCGCCCCCCGCCCATGTGCTCGCGACCCACGCCGGGGTCCGCGCCGAACTCCGGCAGCATGGCCACTGACGAAGGCCGGGCCGACGCCCGTCCCCCGGCGATCGCGCTGATGGGCCCGACGGCGTCGGGCAAGACGGCGCTGGCGCTGGACTGGGCGGAGCGTTTCAACGGCGAGGTCATCAGCGTGGATTCGGCGCTGGTCTACCGCGGCCTCGACATCGGCGCCGCCAAGCCCGACGCCGCCGAGCAGGCGCGTGCGCGCCACCACATGCTCGACCTGCGCGATCCGTGGGAAACCTATTCCGCCGCCGACTTCGCCCGCGACGCGCGCGCCGCGATCGACGACGTGGTGGCCCGTGGCCGCCTGCCGATCCTCGCCGGCGGCACCGGACTCTATTTCCGCGCGCTGCTGGAAGGCCTCGCGGAGATGCCGGCGGCGGATCCCGCGGTGCGCGCAGGGCTGGAGGCGGAAGCGCGCGAGCACGGCTGGTCGGCGCTGCACGCCGCGCTGGCCGAAGTCGATCCCGTCGCCGCCGCGCGTATCGGCCGCAACGATCCGCAGCGCATCCAGCGCGCGCTCGAGGTCTGGCGGATCAGCGGCCGTCCGATCAGCGCGTGGCAGCAGGACTCCGCCGCCGGCCGCGCGCGCCTGCCGCTGCGGGTGCTGAAGCTGGTGGTGGCGCCGGCCAGGCGCGCGGTGCTGCACGAACGCATCGCGCGCCGCTTCGACGCGATGCTGGCCGCCGGATTCCTCGACGAAGTGCGGGCGCTGCGGGCGCTGCCCGGGCTGCAGCGGCATCCCGCGCCGCTCGACCTGCCGGCGATCCGCGCCGTCGGCTACCGCCAGGCCTGGGAGTTCCTGGACGGGCGGGGCGACGCCGCGGACCTGCGCGAGCGCGGCATCGCCGCCACCCGCCAGCTCGCCAAGCGCCAGCTGACCTGGCTGCGCGGCGAACTCGATGCGCGCTGGTTCGATCCGGCCAGGCAGGCGGCGGAGCTCGACCGCGCGGTGCGGGACTTCCTCGGCTGAGCGCTCTGGTGCCCTCCACGGCCGTGCGCCGCGTCACGGCCACGCCCACGGGCCGGCCCATGCGCGCGCGGGTCGTATAAGATCCTCCGGACCGCCGCCGGGGAGTGGCATGGCGGCGCGGCCGGGGGCCGCATCACCCATAACAACAACAACAGCTGGGGAACATTGATGTCCAAGGGACAGTCCTTGCAGGACCCTTTCCTGAACGCGCTGCGCCGCGAACGCGTGCCGGTGTCGATCTACCTCGTCAACGGCATCAAGCTGCAGGGCACGATCGAGTCCTTCGACCAGTTCGTCGTGCTCCTTCGCAATACCGTCAGCCAGATGGTCTACAAGCACGCGATCTCCACCGTGGTGCCGGCGCGCAACGTGCGCGTGGGCCCGGGCGGCGGCGTGGTGCAGGCCGCGGACGAGCCGCAGGCCGGGGCCGGGATCGACGACGAAGCCGAGTGACGCTTGCGTCGGCCGCCGGCGCCCCCATGTCGGGGGCATGACCCGACGCCGCCGACCGAATGCCCACCGAGCTGTTTGAACGTTCCCGCAAGGGCGAGCACGCACTGCTGGTCCAGCCGCACCGCGGCGGCCCGCCGGACGAAGGTGCGCTGGAGGAGTTCGCCGAACTCGCCCGCTCGGCCGGCGCGAGCGTCGCCCACGTGATGGCGGCGCGCGTCGACCGCCCGAATCCAGCCACCCTGCTGGGCAGCGGCAAGCTCGACGAGATCAAGGCCGCGGCCGATGCCAGCGGCGCCGACCTCGTGCTGGTCAACCACCCGCTGTCGCCGGGCCAGGAGCGCAACCTCGAGAAGTTCCTCGAGCGCCGCGTGGTCGACCGCACCGGGCTGATCCTCGACATCTTCGCCCAGCGCGCACGCAGCCATGAAGGCAAGCTCCAGGTCGAGCTGGCGCAGCTGAAGCACATGGCCACGCGCCTGGTGCGCGGCTGGAGCCACCTGGACAGCCAGCGTGGCGGTGCGATCGGCCTGCGTGGTCCCGGCGAAACCCAGCTCGAGACCGACCGCCGGCTGCTGCAGAAGCGCGTCGAGCAGCTCCAGGCCCGGCTTGCGAAGGTGGACGTGCAGCGCACCCAGATGCGCCGCGCCCGCGTGCGCAGCGAGCTGCCGCGCGTCGCCCTGGTGGGCTACACCAACGCCGGCAAGTCGACCCTGTTCAACGCCCTGACCGGCGCCGACGCCTACGCTGCCGACCAGCTGTTCGCCACCCTCGACCCCACGGTGCGCAGGATCACGCTGCCCGGCGGCCACGTGGTGCTGGCCGACACCGTCGGCTTCGTGCGCGACCTGCCGCACGAGCTGGTCGCCGCGTTCCGCTCGACCCTGAGCGAGGCCCGCGAGGCCGACCTGCTGGTGCACCTCATCGACGCCTCCGACCCGCTGCGCGACGAGCGCATCGCCCAGGTCGACGAGGTGCTGGCCGAGATCGGCGCCGGCGACATCCCGCAGCTGCTGGTCTACAACAAGATCGACCGCCTCGGCGTGCCCGCCCGCCACGACCAGCCGCACGCCGGCGACCACGCCGACGAGGCCGCGGTGCGCGAGCGGGTCTGGATCTCGGCGCGCGACCGCGAGGGCCTGGACCTGCTGCGCGAGGCGCTGGCGCGGCGCCTGGGGCTTCGCCGGCTGCAGGCCGAGCTGCGCCTGCCGCCCGATGCCGGCCGGCTGCGCGCGCGCCTGCACGAGGTCGACGCGATCCGCGCCGAAGCCCACGACGAGCACGGCTGGACGCTCGACATCGACCTGCCGCTCACCGATGCCCGGCGCCTCGCGGCGCAGGGGGACGGCGCACCGCTGCGGGCCCTGCTGCCCGCCGACTGAGCGTGGGCGACGCCGGACCGCGGCGCCCGCACCTTGTAGAATGCCCCTTCGCTGCCGGTCCCCGGCGGCGGGATCCCCAGACTGGAGCCAGCATGGCCTGGAACATCCCCGGCAAGAACAAAGACGACCGCGGTTCGGGCCGCGACGGTGGCAACGACCGCCGCCAGAACCCCTGGCCGCCGCGCCGCAGCGGCGGTGGCCGCGGGCGCGGGCCGTTCGACGGCCTCATCGACCAGCTCCGTGGCCTGTTCGGCGGTGGCGGCGGGGGCGGCAATCCGCTGCGCTGGATCGGCATCGCCCTGGTGCTGTTCCTCGCCTTCAACTGCTTCGTGCTGGTGGGCGAGCAGGACCGCGGGGTGGTGCTGCGCTTCGGCAAGTTCGCGCGCGTCATGCAGCCGGGCCCGAACTTCAAGCTGCCGTGGCCGATCGAGAGCGTCACCAAGATCAACACCACCGGCGTGCGCACCTTCAGCAACTCGCTGCCGGTGCTGACCCGCGACGAGAACATCGTCACCGTGTCGTTCAACGTGCAGTACCGCATCAGCGACCCGCAGATGTACCTGTTCGGCTCGCGCGACGCCGACCGCGTGCTCGAGCAGGTGGCGCAGAGCGCCGTGCGCGAGCAGATCGGCCGCGCCAACCTCGACTCCGCGCTCAACGCGCGCGGCCCGCTGTCGGCGGCCGCCGCGACCTCGCTGCAGGCCTCGCTCGAGACCTACCGCACCGGCCTGATCGTGACCGAGCTGAGCCTGCAGGACGCCCGTCCGCCGGAGGAGGTCAAGCCGGCCTTCGACGAGGTCAACAGCGCCCAGCAGATGAACGAGCGCCTGGTGAACGAGGCCCGCGCCTACGCCGCCCGCATCGTGCCCGAGGCCCGCGGCCAGGCGCAGCGCGTGCGCACCACCGCCGAGGGCTACAAGACCGCCGCGGTCGCCAACGCCAGCGGTGACGCCCAGCGCTTCAGCCTGCTGGTCGACGAGTACAAGAAGGCCCCCGAGGTCACCCGCAAGCGCCTGTGGCTGGAGACGGTCGAAGAGGTGCTCGCCGAGAACCGCACCGTGGTCGGCGGCGATGGCCGCCAGCTGATCTACGTGCCGATGGCCGGCGAAGGCGCCGGCGCCGGGTCACAGCAGCCGCTGCTGACCCCGGACATGGTCGCGCCCGCCGCGGATGGCCGCGACGCCGGCGCGGTCGTGCCGGCCGCCCCCAGCAACCTGCCGCGCCCGCCGCGTGACGGAGCCAGCCGATGAAGCCGCAACTGATCTTCCCCGTCATCCTGGTCGTCGTGCTCGGCCTGCTGGGCTCGATGTTTGTGGTCCGCGAGGGCCAGGTCGGCCTGGTGCTGAACCTGGGCCGCGTCGCCCGCACCGACCTCGCGCCGGGCCTGCACTTCAAGATCCCGCTGGTGGAGAGCGCGCGCGTGTTCGACCGCCGCTTCACCGCCAACGAGTTCCCGCCGGAGCGCTCGCTGACCTCCGAGCGCAAGGACGTGAGCGTGGACTTCGTCGCCATCGGCTTCATCGTCGACGCCGCCGACTTCTACCGCGCCACCGGTGGCAACGAGGAGCTGGTGACCGCGCGCCTGGCGCCGATCATCAAGGAATCGCTGCGCAACGAGATCAACTCGCAGACCCTGACGGAGCTGGTCTCGGGCAACCGCGCCGAGCTGATCGAGCGCCAGCTGCCAGGGATCAACGAAGGCGCGAAGACGCTGGGCATGCAGGTGGTCGACATCCGCTTCAAGCAGATCGACCTGCCCACCGACAGCGACGTCATCAGCCAGGTCTACGACCGCATGCGCGCCGAGCGCCGCCAGGTGGCCGCTGCGCTGCGCGCCGAGGGCGAGGAGCAGGCGCGCATCGTCCGCGCCGAGGCCGACCGCGAACAGACCGTGCTGCTGGCCGAGGCCGAGCGCGACGCCCAGGTGCTGCGAGGCGAGGGCGACGCCGAGGCCGCGCGCATCTACGCCGAGGCCGCGAACCGCGATCCCGGGTTCTTCGCCTTCCAGCGCAGCCTGAACGCCTATCGCCGCGCCTTCGCCTCGGGCGACGCCGTGGTGGTGCTGGAGCGCAACGACCCGTTCCTGCAGTACATGCGCAGCGACCGCTGACCGGGAGCGCGGCCGCGTGAACGACCTGTGGGCCGCGCTGTGCCTGGTAGCCGTGTTCGAAGGCCTGGTGCTGTTCGCCGCACCCGGCGCCTGGAAGCGGGCGATGGCGCGGATGCTGGCCACGCCGGAACGCCAGCTGCGCCAGGTCGGCGCCATCGTGCTGGCTGCCGGCGTGCTGGCCCTGTGGTGGGTGCGCCAGGGCTGAGTCGCGCAGGGGTCGCGTCGCGGGCTGGCCCCGCGGACCCAAAGCCGGGATAATCCACAAAAGCCGGAAGGGCCCGCTGCACAGCGCGGACCTCCGGCTTTTTCCCGTTCAAGGAGCATGTGGCCATGGGCCAGTCGGTGGTGGTGCTGGGCGCCCAGTGGGGCGACGAGGGCAAGGGCAAGATCGTCGACCTGCTGACGCAGGACATCGGCGGCGTGGTGCGGTTCCAGGGCGGCCACAACGCCGGCCATACGCTGGTGATCGGCGGCAAGAAGACGGTGCTGCACCTGATTCCGTCGGGCATCCTGCGCGAGGACGCGCTGTGCCTGATCGGCAACGGCGTGGTGCTGAGCCCGGCGGCGCTGATGAAGGAAGTGGCCGAGCTGGAAGAGGCCGGCGTGGAAGTGCGCTCGCGCCTGCGGATCAGCCCGGCGACGCCGCTGATCATGCCGTACCACATCGCGCTCGATCAGGCCCGCGAGAAGGCCGCCGGCGGCAAGGCCATCGGCACCACCGGCCGCGGCATCGGCCCGGCGTACGAGGACAAGGTCGCGCGCCGCGGCATCCGCGTCGCCGACCTGCACTACCCGAAGCAGCTGGAAGAGCTGCTGCGCACGGCGCTCGACTACCACAACTTCGTGCTGACCCGGTACCTGGGCGCCGATGCCGTCGATTTCCAGCAGACCTATGACGAGGCGCTGGCCTTCGGCGACTACGTCGAGCCGATGAAGTCCGACGTGGCCGGCATCCTCCACGACCTGCGCAAGCAGGGGAAGAAGGTGCTGTTCGAGGGCGCGCAGGGTTCGCTGCTCGACATCGACCACGGCACCTATCCCTACGTCACCAGCTCCAACACCACCGTCGGCGGCGCGCTGGCCGGCACCGGCGTGGGCGCGGACGCGATCGACTACGTGCTGGGCATCTGCAAGGCCTACGCCACGCGCGTCGGCGGCGGCCCGTTCCCCACGGAACTCGACGACGAGCACGGCCAGCGCCTGCGCGACCGCGGCCAGGAATACGGCGCCACCACCGGACGCCCGCGCCGCTGCGGCTGGATCGACATCGTGGCGCTGAAGCGCGCGGTGGCGATCAACGGCATAAACGGTCTGTGCATCACCAAGCTCGACGTGCTGGACGGCTTCGACGCGCTGAAGATGTGCATCGGCTACCAGTACCGCGGCAAGCGCACCGAGTACGCGCCGCTCGACGCCCAGGGTTGGGCCGAGTGCGAACCGGTGTACCTGGAGTTCCCGGGCTGGACGGAAGACACCCACGGCATCACCGAGTGGGAGAAGCTGCCGCCGGCGGCGCGCGCCTACCTGCGCGCGCTGGAGGAGCTGGCGGGCTGTCCGCTGTCGATCGTGAGCACCGGGCCGGACCGCGAGCACACGATGGTGCTGCAGGATCCGTTCGCCTGAGTGCTTGAAGTGCGACCGGGGCCGCACTAAGGTGGGCGCGTCGGCATTGGGGAGCCGGCGAGGGAACTCGGGTGCAGGCATCCGGCGGACAGGAGTGCGAACGCCTCACGGCCAGTGACCGGCTGCAGCGCCAGACGGGTGGTTGTACGTGCCGTCATGGGCTGAGCCGGTTCCTGCGAGAGAAGGGCAGGCGCATTGCGCGTTCCCGCTGGTTTGCGAAGTGCCGCCCGCTGACAGCCCGGATCCCGGTTGCGACCGGGCCGCGGCGCCGGTGGCGGCCCGCCACGCCGGCGTACATCCTGGATGCGGCCGCACTCGTGTTCGTGCTGGTCTTCCTGGCCGGCCTGGTGCTCAACCTGGTCGAGCCCTTCGGTCTGGCCAATGCCAGCAAGGCGCAGTCGATGCGCCTCAGCGCGCGCGTGGCCGCGCCGTTCTATGACGATTCCGCCCGTGACGCGATCGCGGTGGTGCTCATCGACGACCGCGCGCTGGACGCCATGGGGATAGGTTGGCCGCCCACCTATCGCCAGTACGACGCGCTGCTGCAGCGCGTCCTGGAGCAGCGGCCGCGCGCCGTCTACCTGGATGTCCTCCTGCTGGAGGAGCGCGAGTACGACGACAGCTTCGAGAGCGCCTACGCCTCGCTGAACGCGGCCGTGGCCGCTCATGATCCGGCGATCCCGGTGTTCTTCGGCGTGGGCGCGCCCGGACAGTGTTCGATCTTCTCGAGCGACGGCGGCGTCCAGGACGTGGTGACCGGGTGGCAGGGCGTGGGCGCCGGCTATCCGCTCCGCGTCGACGCCGACTCGGTGCACGAGGGTGCCGCGCACATGGCCTGCGACCGGCCGGGCGTGACCGGGGCCGGCACCGACTCGGTGGCATTCGCGTTGTACCGGCATGCCTGTGCCACGGGTTCGGAGGCGGGGTGCCGGGAAGCGGCGTCGGCGTTCCCGCCGGCTGCGATGGGTTTGCCGCTCGCCGTGCAGTGGGGCTGGCGGCCCCCGGTCCGGGACGGTGATGGCACGCGCTGCGAAGGGCCCCAGGACGTCGCCGCCCGGCGGCCGTCGCCGACCCGGATGGAGCGCTGGACCTCGGCGGCGCGCCTGACCTGGGACAGCTTCCGGGGTGCCGCGGACCCCGGGCGGGAGGACCGCAATCGCGAACGCTGCGTGTTCCCCCTGACCGTGTTCGCCGATGCGCTGGTGCACGACGAGACACTGATGGAGCGCGGACCCGGCGGCAGGCCGCTGCTGGAAGACCGGGTGGTTCTGGTGGGAACCCGACTGATCGGCCTGGACGACCTGGTCTCAACCCCGGTCAACCAGCAGGTCCCCGGCGTCTACCTGCACGCCATGGCGCTGGACAACCTCATGCAGTGGGGCCGCGACCGCGTGCACGTGAACGCGTCGCTGGGTCCGTGGATCGGACTGGGCACGGCAGTGCTGATGTCGCTGGCCGCGGGGTGGCTGCTGTTCCGCGCCGGTCCCGGGCGGCTGAGCGCCGTGCGCCTGCTGGGGCTGTCCGCCGTGCTGGCATTGATCGCCTACCTGCAGGTCCGGTTTGTCCAGGACGTGCTCCGCCAGCCTCCGCAGGACTGGCTGGGCTTGGGCGCGCTGGTGCTGGGTGCGGTGCTCTGGGTCGCGTCCAAGGGCGCGGAAGGCTGCAAGTGTGGTGCAAGGGGGAACGACGATGAACACGCGATGGATGGTCTGGATGCTGGCGGGCCTGGTGCTGCCGGCGATGCAACTGGCGGCGCAGGAGCAGGGGTCCCCGGTCCTGGTTGAGAAGGTGTACGGCAAGCCGGCGGCGTTCGATCTGCAGGAAGGGAGCAACCGCTTCGTCCGCCTCGATCGGGCGCTGGATGCAAACGAGCTGGTCGGCGTGCGGGTGCTCGAAGTCTCCAGGAAGGGCTATGCGCTGCTGGACCTCCCCGGCGGCCGGGTGTGGGTCGACAAGCTCAGCCTGCGCTTCAACACCGCCGTGCCCAATGCCTACTGCGGGCGGCTGGGGGGAGACAGCTCCGTGTCCTTCGCCGACGACGTGGCCATGAACGCGGTCCGTGGCGCCGGCGAGGGCTGCAGGTGAACGGCACGGTCCGGAGGTGCGCGGCGGGCGCGCTGTTGGCGATGGCGATGCTGGCCCCGCCCGTCGCATCCGCGGACCAGCCACTGATCGACCGGCAGACGCAGGAGCGGATCAAGGGCGGGCTCGGTCTCCTCCAGGGCCTTCGACAGTCATTCCGCCAGGACGCCGATCTGGCGCCGCTGGAGCGGCAGCGCCGTGCCTACGGGGTGGTGGAACATCCGCCGCTGGACCAGGCGCTCGCCCGCGTGATGGAGAGCCTGCGCCGCGCTGCCGGCGGAAACGCGCCCGCGGCCCGGATCCATGTCACGCCCGACCCGGGCCTGCATGCCTATGCCACAGAGGAGGGGTCGATCTTCATCGCCGTGGGCATGTTGCGCAGCATGGAGACCGAGGACGAGCTCGCCGCCCTGGTCGCGCACGAGTACGCGCACGTGCTGCGCCGGCATGCCGGGCGTTCGGCGCTGCAGCGGACCAAGGACATCGCGGCGGGCCTGAGCGCGCTGTACATGGACTACGAGTACGGCGACCAGTCGGTGCGCGCCTCCCGTCCGGAAACCGCGTTCATCCGCAGCGCGCTGCTGCGCGAGGCCGCGATGCATTCGGTCCAGTCCGGCATCGTGCCCGGCCGTGCGCGGGTACAGGAGGACGAGGCCGACCGCATCGGCGTCGACCTGATGGTGGCGGCCGGCTACAACCCGGTAGGCATGGTCGAAATGCTCGGTCGGCTCGACGCCTGGGAGGCGCAGCGCAAGGCGGCCGCAGACGCCGCGGGCCAGCCGGCCACGCAGGGTGGCGTCGCCGACGCGGCTGTCCGCTATGCGCGGCGCAGCGACCAGGCGCGCTCGGCACGACGCAGCCTCGATGGCGACAGCACGGGCATCGTGGATGCCGTGATCACCTCGCTGGCGGATTCCACCCGCAGGGGCGTGAGCCGCGCCGGACGCAGCCACCGGGATTCCGATGCGCGCATCGAACTGGTGATGGAACACATCCAGGCGCGCCATGGCGACCGTGAGCGGCCCGACATGCGTCCGATGCCATGGGCCGGCGATGCACAGGCCGCCTCGCTGTTCGAGTCGATCGACCTGGTGCAGGCGCTGATCGCCAGCAACGATGGCCGCCTCTCGCGTCCCGGGCCGGAGCAGGCGGCGGCACTGCGCCGGGTGGCCGCCAGCCCCGCGGGGCAGACGCCGCTGGGGCGCTACGTGATGCTGCGCTACCAGGCGCCGGTGCTGGGAAGCGACCAGGGCACGGCCGCCTGGCAGCAGGAACTCACGCGCAGGGACTCGCTGTTCGCGGCGCACCGGCTGGTGCTCGACCTGTCCAGCCGGCTGCGGCCGGAGCCCGCGGTGGGGATGTTCGAGACCAGCCGCCAGAGCCTGGACGATCCGCCGGAGCTCCTGCCCTACGGGATCCGCATCCATCGCCGGGCCGGCAACGCGGGGGTCGCCGACGGCTATGCGGCACGCTGCCGGGGCACGGGGAACGAGGCGCTCCGCAACGCCTGCGCGAAGGCACGCTGACGCGCGGGAGGCTCAGTCCTCCAGCGCAGGGGGGCCGGCTGTCGGAAGGGCCTGCGCGCAGCGCTGGAGCAGCGCGATGAGCTGGTCCTGCTCGCGCGTGCTCAGCGTGCGCAGCGCAGCGTCGATCGCCGCGCGTGCCACCTCGCTGCCGCGCGCGACCAGCTGCACGGCCTCCGGGGTCGCCTCCAGCGCCTGCACCCGCTTCAGGCGGGGGTGCGGGCTGCGGCGGACCAGGCCGTCGCGTTCGAGGCGCAGCATGATCTGGTGCATGGTCTGGGGCGAGACCCCGTTGCGTCGGGCCATCTCCGCATTCGAGGCACCGGGCTGCTCGACCAGCGCCATCAGCGCCAGCGCCTGCGGCCGGGTCATGTCCAGGCCTTCCTCCTGCAGTCGACGGTCCACCGCCGCGCTCAGGCCCAGATGCAGGCGGCGGGCCAGCACGCCGGTGCGGTAGGCACGTGATGTCCTGAATGCCTGCAGGCTGCTGGTCTTGCGGCCGGCCATCCGGGTCTCCGTCGTCACCCACTGACTATCAGTGTGCTGATACCTTGCCGCACTTTCCGGTACGAGTCCGTGACGATGCCCGTTCCTTCCCGACTGCTGGCGGCTTCCGGTGTCCTGGCGCTCGCGCTTGCCCTGGCGGGCTGCGGCGAGGACGAGGTGCCCGAGGCCGTGCCCAGCCTCACCGTCAGCCTGGCCGCGCCACAGCTGCGCGAGGTCACCAGCGACGTGGTGGCCTCGGGCGCGGTGGCGGCCTGGGAAGAAGTGTCCGTGGGCGTGGAGCTGTCCGGCCTGCGCGTCGCCACCGTGGCCGTCGAGGTCGGCAGCGTGGTCGCCGCCGGTGACGTCCTGCTGCGAGTCGACGACCGCACCCTGGCCTCGCAGCTGGCGCAGTCGGACGCGCAGGTGCGCGAGGCCCGGACCAATCTCGAGACCGCGCGCCGCAAGGCCGCGCGCATCCGCGAGCTGGCGGATTCGCAGATGGTCGCGCTGCAGGATGCGGAGGAGGCCGAGGCCGCGCGCGCCAACGCCGAGGCCCGGCTCAACACCGCCATCGCCAGCCGTGACGCCGCGCGCGTGCAGCGCGACTTCACCGTGGTGCGCGCGCCGGTGGACGGCGTGGTCTCGGCGCGCAGCGTGCAGCCCGGCCAGGTGGTCGGCGCCGGCACGGAGCTGCTGCGGCTGATCCGCGACGGCCGCCTGGAGTGGCGCGCGGAGCTGGCCGAAGGCGACCTGCTGCGCGTCGACGCCGGGACGCCGGTGCGCGTGGAGGCACCCGGCGGCGGCGTGGTCGAAGGCCGCGTGCGCACGGTGTCGCCGGCGCTGGATGCGCAGAGCCGCACCGGCACCGTCTACGTCGACCTCCCCGATCCCGGCGCGCTGCGCGCGGGCATGTTCGCGCAGGGCCGGCTGGCGCTTGGTCGCGCGCAGGCGCTGCTGGTGCCGGGCGACGCCGTGGTGCGCCGGGACGGCCGCGCCTTCGTGTTCACCGTCGACGACGACGGGCGAGTGCGCGAGCGCGTCGTCGAACTCGGCGGGGCGCAGGGTGACCTGGTCGAGGTGCGCGACGGGCTGGCGCAGGACGATCGCGTGGTCGCGCGCGGCGCCGGCTTCCTGGGCGATGGCGACCTGGTGCGCGTGGTCGAGGGCGAGGACGCGGTGGATGCCGCGGATGCCGCCAGCGCGAAGGCCGCGCGCGCGACCGGGGCCGTCGCCGAATGAACTTCTCCGCTTGGTCGATCCACCGCCCGCTGCCGGCGATCCTGGTCTTCATCCTGCTGACCGCCGCGGGCCTGCTGGCCTTCAACAAGCTGGCCGTCTCCCAGTTCCCGGACCTCACCGTGCCGGTGGTCAACGTCACCGTCACGCTGCCCGGTGCCAGCCCCAGCACGCTGGAAACGCAGGTCACCCGCAAGATCGAGGACGCCACCGCCAGCATCGCCGGCCTGCGCAACATGGCGTCCATCGTCAACGAAGGCGTGTCGACCACCATCCTCACCTTCGAGATCGAGAAGGACGGCACCCTCGCCAAGGACGAGGTGCGCGACGCCATCGACCGCGTGCGCATCGACCTGCCGGCCGACGTCGAGCCGCCGATCGTGTCGCTGGTCAACGTCACCGGTGGCGACATGCTGACCTATGCCGTGACCGCCGAAGGCTGGAGCGACGAGGAGCTCAGCTGGTTCATCGACGACACCGTGTCCAAGCGGCTGTTTGCGGTGCCCGGCGTCGGCGCGGTGCGCCGCATCGGCGGCGTCGACCGCGAGATCCGCGTCGACCTGCGGCCGGAGGCGGTGCAGGGCTTCGGCGTGAGTCCGGCGCTGATCAGCCAGCAGCTGGCGCGCATCCAGCAGGAGCAGCCGGGCGGGCGCACCACCGTGGGCGGCGGCGAGCAGGCGGTGCGCACGCTCGGCACCGTCGAGTCCGCCGCCGACCTCGAGGACTTCCCCATCTCCATGCCCGACGGTCGCAGTGTGCGCCTGTCGACGCTGGCCACGGTGACCGACGGCAATGCCACCGTCAGCCAGCGCACCACGCTCGATGGCCGGCCGGTGATCGGCTTCGCCGTGCAGCGCACCACCAACACCAGCGAGGTCGACGTCGGCAACGCCGTGCGCGAGAGCGTGGCGAAGCTGCAGCAGGAGCAGCCGCGCGTGCGCGTGGTCGAGGTGGCCTCGACCACCCAGGTGGCCGAGGACTCGTTCGACTCCTCGATGCACATGCTCTACGAGGGCGCGGCGCTGGCGGTGCTGGTGGTATTCCTGTTCCTGCGCGACTTCCGCGCCACCTTCATCAGCGCCGTGGCGCTGCCGCTGTCGATCATCCCGACCTTCGCGGTGATGTACTGGCTGGGCTTCAGCCTCAACATGATCACCCTGCTGGCACTCGCCGTGGTGGTGGGCATCCTGGTGGACGACGCCATCGTCGAGGTCGAGAACATCGACCGCCACCTGCGGATGGGCAAGGCGCCGAAGCAGGCCGCGCTCGAGGCCGCCGACGAGATCGGCCTGGCGGTGATCGCGACCTCGTGCACGCTGGCGGCCGTGTTCATCCCCGTGGCCTTCATGCCCGGCATCCCGGGCAAGTTCTTCCGCGAGTTCGGCTGGACCGCGGCCGCGGCGGTGATGTTCTCGCTGCTGGTGGCGCGCCTGATCACGCCGATGATGGCGGCGTACATGCTGAAGCCGCTGCCCGAGCACAAGGGCGACTCGAAGCTGATGCGGTGGTACCTGCGCTTCGTCGACAGCGCGCTGCAGCATCGCAACCGCACGCTGGTGGTCGCGCTGGGCATCTTCATCGGCTCGCTGGCGCTGCTGCCGCTGCTGAAAGTGACCTTCATCCCGCCCACCGACGGCATCCAGAGCAACGTGCTGATCGAGCTGCCGCCGGGCACCGCGCTCGCCACCACCGAAGAGGTGGCCGAGACCGCGCGCCGGCGCATCGCCGACATCCCCGAGATCGAACACGTGTTCGTGACCGCCGGCAGCAACTCGGGTGCCAACGGCCCCGCGGGCGACCTCACCAGCGCCGAACTGCGCAAGGCCACGCTCACGATCCGCTGGAAGGACGACCGCGACCCGACCCAGTACGAGCTGGAAACGGTGGTCCGCGAGCGCCTGGCCGACCTGCCGGGCGTGCGCCTGAGCTTCCAGGGTGGCGAGCCCGGGCGCGCGCTGCAGCTGGTGCTGGCTGGCGACGACCCGGTCAAGCTGGCCGCGGCCGCGCGCGACGTGGAGCGCGAGATCCGGCAGCTGCCGGGTCTCGGCACCGTGGGTTCATCCGCGGCGCTGGTGCGGCCCGAAGTGATCGTGCGCCCGGACCCCGCGCGCGCCGCGGACCTCGGCGTGTCGACGGCCGACATCGCCGCCGCCACCCGCGTGGCCACCCGCGGCGACTACGAACAGTTCCTTGCCAAGCTCAACCTGCCTGAGCGTCAGGTGCCGATCCGCGTGCGGCTGGACGAACGCGCGCTGTCGGACCCCGCGCTGCTCGGCCAGCTGCGCGTGCCTACCGCCACCGGTGGCAGCGTGCCGCTGTCGTCGGTGGCCGAGATCACCACTGCCAGCGGGCCGTCGCAGATCGACCGCTTCGACAGGCGTCGCAACGTGACGATCACCGTCGACCTCAACGGCATGGCGATGGGCGAGGTGGAAGGCCAGATCGACGCGCTGCCCTCGCTGCAGAACCTCCCGTCGGGCGTGGACCGCCAGGCCGCCGGCGACAGCGAGATCTTCGCCGAGATGTTCGGCGGCTTCGCCATGGCCATGGTGGCCGGCATCTTCTGCGTCTACGGGGTGCTGCTGCTGCTGTTCAACCACGCGAGCCAGCCGGTGACGATCCTGGTGGCCGTGCCGCTGGCCGCGGGCGGCGCGTTCGGCGCGCTGCTGATCACCGGCCTGGACATCTCGCTGTCGGTGCTGATCGGCCTGATCCTGCTGATCGGCATCGCGGTGAAGAATTCGATCCTGCTGGTGGACTACGCGGTCATGGCCGAGGAAAAGGGCATGACCCGCCACGAGGCGCTGATGGACGCGTGCCACAAGCGTGCGCGGCCGGTGATCATGACCACGCTGGCGATGGGGGCGGGCATGATGCCGATCGCGCTGGGTCTGACGGCGGATTCAAGCTTCCGCATGCCGATGGCGGTGGCGGTGATCGGTGGGTTGATCACCTCGACGGTGTTGAGCCTGGTGGTGGTGCCGGCGGCGTACACGCTGGTGGATGATGTGGAGGAGCGGGTGCTCGGGAGGTTGCGGCGGAGGGCCGCAGACGCCAGTGAGGTTGCGGCGCCACCATGACTGGCATCACGATGGCGGCGGCCGGTGCAATGGAGTGGCAGGTGTCGACAGGCAAGGCTGGCAGGCTGGGTGGGGCATACCGTAGGCGATCCCGCGCCGCGCACGGACGGGCATTCGGTCTGGCGTTGGGTCTGGTCCTGCTTGTACCGGCCACCTCGGCACTCGCGCAGGATGCGGACGCACTGAGCTTCGATCAGGCGCGCGAGCGGATGGAACGGGTTTCCGACGCGCTGGCTGCCGCGGACGCCAACCTGCGCGCCCGGCAGGACCTGTCCGATGCGACCGCGCGCCTGCGGCTGCCGGAGATTTCGCTCGAAGCGCGCTACCTGGAGTTCCAGAAGATGCTGAGCTTGCCGCTGGGTTCGCTGGCGCCAGTGGGCGAGGCGTTCGGCATCGAAAGCCCGTTGCGGTTCCAGGAGCGCGACCGGCGATTTCGTCCGGTGTTGACCACGGTGCTGCCCGTGTACACGGGCGGGCAGATCCCGGCCGCGCAGGCGGCGGCCGCGGCCGCCCTGCGTGGGGCGGACGCGGAACGGGCGCAGCAGTCCCAGAAGCTGACGTCGCAACTGGTCCAGGCCTACTTCGGCCAGGGCCTGGCCGAGCAGGCGCTGAGTGTGCGCCGCGAGGTGCGCGACGGCATGCGCCAACACCTGGCCCATGCCGAATCGCTTGAACGCGAAGGCTTCGCCACGCGCGCGCAGGTGTTGCAGGCGGTCGTCGCGCGTGATGCCAGCGAGCGCGAGTACCAGAAGGCGCTCAACGACCGCGACGCCGCCGCCCAGGCCCTGGCGCTGCTGTTGCGCAGCGATGGGCCGGTGACGCCGATCACGCCGCTGTTCGTGGTCGGCACATCGCCGGGCACGCTGGAGGCGTTCACCCGGGCCGCGCTTGAGCGGCACCCGCAGCTGGCGCAGCTGCGGGCGCTTGACGACCAGGCGGGCGCAGGCGTGCGTGTGCAGAGGCGTCACTGAAACCGCAGGTGTACCTGTTCGGCCAGTACGACCTGTACCGTGAGGATGCGCTGCTGACCGACACCGATTGGGCCTTCGGCATTGGCCTGAAGTACACCTTCCTGTCCGGGCGGGATCGCCCGCGCCAGATCAGTGCCGCGCGCGCGCAGCAGGAGCAGGCGCAGGCCGCACTGCGCGAAGCGCAGAACCAGATCAGGATCGGCGTGGCACAGGCCTGGAATGCGCTGGAAACGGCACGCCAGCAGTTCCTGCTGCTCGACAGCAGCATCGAACAGGCGCGTGAGAACCTGCGCCTGCAGGAACTGGCGTTCCGCGAGGGGCAGTCGACCTCGCTCGATGTCATGGACGCCAGGCTCGGCCTTGGCGCCGCACGGGTCGAACACGCGCACGCCGCCTACGACTATTGCGTGGCATTGGCGCACCTGCTCGAGCTGGGTGGCCAGTCGGCGCGCTTTGGCGAGTACATCCGCAAGGCAGACCACAGGGTATTTCCCCATGAATGAACCCGCTCCGTCGCCGCCGCCGCCACCCGTGGCTGCGGATGCACCGTCCGGCCGCCGTCGCCTGCGCCTTGTCGCCCTGGGCGTGATTGCCGTGATCCTGGTCGGCGGCCTGTGGCTGGCGTTCCGCAGCCCGGCGGACCTGGTGCAGGGCATGGCCGATGCCGACAGCATCAACGTGTCGGCCAAGGTGACCGCGCGGGTGTCGGCGCTGCTGGTGGCCGAGGGGGAGCGGGTCGAGGCGGGGCAGGTACTGTTCGAGCTGGACAGCCCCGAGATCGCCGCGAAGCAGCGACAGGCCGAAGCCGCGCTCGCGGCCGCGCAGGCGCTGGCGGACAAGGCCGAGGAAGGCGCGCGCGTGGAGGACATCCGCGCAGCGGAGGCCAACTGGCGGCGCGCCCAGGCCGGACACGAACTGGCGCGTTCCACGTTCCAGCGCCTGGAGCGGCTGCATGCCGAGGGCGTGGTCACCCGGCAGCAGCGCGACGAGGCCCGTGCGAAGGCGATCGATGCCGAGCAGCAGGCGCGCGCAGCGCAGGCGCTGTACGAACAGGCGCAGGCCGGCGCCCGCGAACAGGACAGGAGCGCCGCGCAGGCGCAGGTGCGGCAGGCCGAAGGCGCCGTGGCCGAAGTGCAGGCGGCCGAAAGCGAAGTGCGCGGCCGCGCGCCGACGGCCGGCGAGGTGTCCAAGCGCCTGGTCGAAACCGGCGAGCTGGTGGCGGCCGGCTATCCGGTCTTCACCCTGGTCGACCTCGACCACATGTGGGTGGCGTTCCACCTGCGCGAGGACCAGTTCGCGGGCCTGGAGGTGGGCCGCCGCCTGCGCGGTTCGATCCCGGCGCTGGAGCGCGAGGACGTCGAGTTCGAGGTCTACCACATCAGCCCGGCCGGCGATTTCGCGACCTGGCGCGCGACCCGGCAGTCGGCCGGCTACGACGTGAGGAGTTTCGAAGTGCGCGCGAGGCCGATCGCGGAAGTCGCAGGCTTCCGGCCGGGCATGAGCGTGCTGTTCGCATGGCCGCAACGCTGACGCGGCCCACGGCACGCGAGGCGTTCGTCCGTTCGGCGTTGCGCGAGTGCGCACGGCTGCGCGCCGATCCCTGGGATCTGGCGTTGGCCACGTGGGTCCCGCTGCTGGCGCTGGCGCTGCTCGCCTGGATGTTCTCGGCCGGCGTGCCGCGCGAGCTGCCGGTGGCGGTGGTCGATCATGACAACAGCGCGGTCAGCCGCGAACTGGTGCGCAGGCTCGATGCCGTGCCGGGCCTGCGGGTGGCCGCGCGGCCGGCGGACCTGACGCAGGCCTGGTCGGAGGTGCGCGCGGTCCGGGCGTTCGCGGTGGTGCACGTGCCTGCGGGCGCCGAGCGCCAGGTCCTGCGTGGCGGCAGCGCCGTTGTTTTCGCCTACTACAACGCCAGCCACCAGACGGCAGGGCAGGCGGTGCTGCGGGGGATCGGAGAGGCGGCGCAGGCGACCAGTGCGCATCTCGTGCGCCGTGAGGTGGCGCGGGTCGGCGGGGCGCAGGCGGTCCGCCAGCCGCCGCTGCGGGTGCAGGCCACCGTGCTGGCCAACTCCGCGCGCAGCTACGAGCACTTCCTGCTCGGCCTGCTGTTCCCGGCACTGCTGCACCTCGCCGCCTGCCTGGCGATGGTGGGCGCGCTCGGGCGCGAACTGCGTGACGGCAGCGCGGGCACATGGCTGGCCGGGTGCGGCGATCGCCTGCTGCCGGCGGTGGCCGGCAAGCTGGCCCCGTACCTGCTGCTGTTCACCGCCTACGGCACGCTGTCGCTGCTCTGGCTGGCCGCGATCCGCGGCGGTGTGGCCGGCAGCGCGGTGCTGCTGGTCGCCGCGCAGGCGGCGATGTACCTGGCCTACGGCGGCATCGCGCTGCTGCTGGTCGGGGCCACCCGCAACATGGGCACGTCGCTGTCGCTGACCGGACTGTACGCGGGCACGTCGCTGGCGTTCTCGGGCGCGACGTTCCCGGTGCAGGGAGCGCCGCTGTTCGCACAGGCCTGGAGCCAGCTGCTTCCCTTCACCGCCTACCTCAAGCTGCAGGCGCAGCAGCTCGACCTGGATGCGGCATGGACGGCCTCGCTGCCGTTGCTGGGCACCTTGCTGCTGTTCGTGCTGGTGGCCGGCGGCGCGGGCCTGCGCCTGTATGCGCGCGGAGCGCGCGATCCGGCCTCCTGGGGGCAGCGATGAACCAGGTCAGGGCCGCCTTTCTGGAGACTCTGCGCGCCGTGTTCTCGGACCGCTACGCGGTGGTGACGCTGATCGGCGCCGTGGTGCTGTACTCGTTCTTCTACCCGGTCGCCTACCGGCACCAGGTGGCTTCGCAGTATCCGGTGCTGGTGGTCGACCTCGACCATAGCGCCATGAGCCGCGCCCTGGTGCGCAAGGCGGGCGCGGTGCGCGCGGTGAGGATCGTCGGCGATGCGACCTCGCTGGAGGAGGCCCGGCCAAGGATCGCCCGCGGCGAAGCGCATGGCCTGCTGGTGGTGCCCGCGGGGTTCGAACGCGGGATCCTGCGCGGCGGGCAGGGGCAACTGGCGCTGTACGGCAGTGGTGCGTTCCTCGGTCGCGGCGGCGTGGTGCTGGAGGGCCTGGGCGAGGCCGCCGCCGCGTTCGCGCGCGAGGCCGCCGTGGTGCAGGCAGGTTTCGCAGGTGCGCCCGGCGCAGCGCCGCTGCAGGTGGTGGCGCGGCCGCTGTTCAACACCCGCGAGGGTTACGGCAGCGCCGTGGTGCCGGGCGTGGCACAGCTGATCGTGCAGCAGACACTGCTGATCGGCATGCTGGTCATGGCCGGCACGCGTCGCGAACGCCTGGGTCGGCTGGCGTTCTCGCGCCGCGGCCTGCTCGGCATCGCCGCCGCGTTCGCGCTGATCGGCGTGTGCAGCATGCTGTACTACAACGGTCTGGTGATGTGGCTCCAGGACTATCCGCGTGGCGGCAATCCGCCCGGTACGCTGGTGGGCGGAGCGCTGTACGTGGCCGCGGTGGTGGCGTTCGCGCTGTTCGCGGGCAGTTTCTTCCGCACCCGCGAACGGCCCTTCCAGCTGATGCTCGTCACCGCGCTGCCACTCTTCTTCCTGTCCGGGCTGTCATGGCCGGCCGTGGCGATGCCACAGCCCCTGGCGTGGCTGGCGAGGCTTGTTCCCTCCACGCCCGGCATCAACCTGATGGTGAAGTTCAACCAGATGGGCGCAAGCTTCGCCGAGGCGCTTCCCGAGCTGTGCAACCTCGCTTTTTTGACACTGCTGTATGGCGCGCTGGCGGTATGGCGCTACGCCCCGGGGCGGGACGGCGCCTGACGGGCCGGTCACGGAACACGGGGCCGGGGCGGCTTGTGCGCGGGTATCGGAGATCGTCTGCGCGCTGGATGTGCTGGCCGACAATATCGATCCGGCCGAAAGCTAGAGGGCCTTCCGCGGCCGCATGCCGAGCGCCGATGCCCTGCTGCGCAACCGCGGCCTGAAGTGACCCTTCGGCGGGTGCGGTGACGAAAAGGCGACCCGGGCGCCGGGTCGCCTTCTTCATGCTGCGGACGACGCAACGGAGCCGCCGCGTCATCCGCCGCGCGGCCACGCACCGGCGCTCAGTCGCCGGCGGTCTTCCGGGTGCCGGCGCCCGCGAACTCCGGAAACGCCTCCTCCAGCGAGCCCTCGTCCGGCAGCACGTAGAACACGCCGCCGCGCGCGAAGGTGGGGCTGACGACCTGCTCGTAGAACGCCGGAGACACGTTGATGCAGCCGTGGGTGACCCGGTTGTCATCCGGCGTTGGCGAGGCCAGACGCTCGGGGCGCTTTTCCTCCGGCACGCCGGTCGCGGTCGGGTGGATCGAGACCGCGGACTCGTAGTCGACCCACAGCACGCGGCCGGCATCGATGGACGGACCGTAGCCGCCGACGAAGCGGCCCGCCGGGGTGGTGCGGTCGCGGCCGGGGATCTCGCGCAGGGCGAGGCCCGCGATGCCGGGGGCGGTGTGGTCGCCCACGGCGGAGCCGAACAGGCCGGGCGCGGCGCCGCGCAGGCGACCATCGCCGCCGAACACGAGGATCTGGGCGGCGGCCTTGTCCATGATCGCGAAGGGATAGCCCTGGCTGTCGCCGGAGGCGACGACCCAGCCGGCCAGTTCGATCACCGTGTCGGAGACGTCCTGGCCGCGGGGCAGTTCGTCCAGTGACGTCACCGGCGGGGTGCCGTCGTCGCGCGCGCTGGCGGGGGCGCCCACGCTGGCCAGCGCCAGCGCCAGGGCCAGCGCAACCGCGCGCCGGCCCGGGTGGGAGAGGGAGTGGGGGAAAGTACGGATGGGAAGCTCCTCGGGGGCGGAACACCATCCAACGCGGGGATCCGCGCCGCGCAGGCGACGGATCCCCGCGCCGGTCGGTCAAGCGGAGTGCGTGCTCACCCGCGCGGCACGCGGCGCGGCGACGACTCCAGCCGCTGCACGCGGCCTTCGATCTGGTCGAGGCGCTGGTTGGCGCGCTGGGCGCCCTGATTGGCGGATTCGGCGCTCTGGGCCGCCCCCTGCACCTGGGTGTCGAGGCGGTCGAGGCGGGAGTCGCCGCGGCTGTCTGACGCGAAGATCAGAACGCACCGATACGAACGTGCGAACACAGGCGCAACACTGAGCAGCCGTCCCCGCACCGGAGCGCTGCGTGCCGCGCCTCGCCACATCCCGGCGGCAAGCCGCGGGATGCGCGCCACTGCCGTCCGCCCACACCGGTTCGCGGTACGCGCGCCACGCGCCCGAGCGCACGCTGCTGTACGCGTTGGTAGCGCACTACCCGGACTTCATTGTACGGATCGAAGCGGAGGGCCGCTCGCTGCCCGGATATGTCCGCGAGGCGTTCGATGCCTACCTGCGTTGCGGCGTGCTCGAGCACGGCTTCCTGCGGGTGGTGTGCGAGCACTGCCGTGCAGAGAGGCTGGTGGCCTTCTCCTGCAAGAAGCGCGGGTTCTGCCCGAGTTGCGGCGCGCGACGCATGGCCGAGAGTGCGCGGCACCTGGTCGAGGAGGTGTTCGGCCCGCGGCCTGTGCGGCAATGGGTGCTGAGCTTTCCGTACCCCTTGCGTTTCCTGTTCGCCAGCAAGCCGGAGGCCATCGGCCCGGTGCTGGTGATCGTGCAGCGCGTCATCGCCGGCTGGTTAGCCGATCAAGTCGGCGTCGACCACGCCAGCGCGCAATGCGGTGCGGTGACCCTGATCCAGCGCTTCGGCAGCGCGCTGAACCTGAATGTTCACTTCCACATGCTGTGGCTCGACGGCGTGTACGACGCGAACGTCGAGCCGCCGCGGCGCAAGCCGCGCCTGCGCCGCGCCCCACCTCTGCGCAACTGACGCAGCTCGCCAACACCATCGCGCATCGCGTGTGCCGGCACCTGACGCGCAAAGGCTGGCTGGAAGGCGAGGACGAATCCGTGTTTCTGTCCGACAGCGCGGGTAGCGACGACGGCATGGACGCGCTGCGGATGAGTTCGATCACCTACCGCATCGCCACCGGTCGCGACGCTGGCCGCAAGGTCGTCACCCTGAAAACGCTACCCGGTGATGCGGGTTCTCTGGACGGCGACGCCGGCAAGGTCGGCGGCTTCTCGCTGCATGCCGGCGTGGCCGCGGAAGCACACGAGAGCCACAAGCTCGAAAAGCTGTGCCGCTACATCACGCGCCCGGCGATCAGCGAGCAGCGGCTGTCGATCTCACCGCAGGGTAGGGTGCGGTATCAGCTCACGACGCCGTGGCGAAATGGGACCACGCATGTCGAATGGGATGCGGTGGACTTCATCGCCAAGCTGGCGGCACTGGTCCCGCCACCTCGCGCGCATCTCACCCGCTTCCACGGCGTATTCGCCCCGAATGCAAACCTGCGTGCGCAGCTGACGCCCTCGGGGCGCGGCAGGCGGCCTGCGGGCGATGCGGCGCCGGTTGACGCAAGCGCCCACGACGAGCCGCGCAGCCCCGAGCAGAAGCGCCGTGCGATGAGCTGGGCGCAACGGCTCAAGCGGGTCTTTTCCATCGACGTCACCACCTGCGCCCACTGCGGCGGCGCGGTGCGGATCGTCGCCAGCATCGAAGACCCCAAGGCCATTCGCGCCATCCTCGCCCACTTCGAGAAACACGGCGCGCTGGAGCAAGCGCACTACCGGCCCGCAGCGCGCGCCCCGCCGCCGGCCGCGTGACGAGGCGCCGGCCACACAGCCGGCAGCCAAGCCAGAGTCCGATCCGATGCGGCCACGACCCCGCAGGGCTGCGCTCGGCCCTGTGCCGGGATTCGGTGAGAAATGGCTACGCACTGAGCCGCTGCGTGGCCCCGCGATGTCGAAAACCCACGCATGAACCCCCGATCTGTGCCCGATCTGTGCCCAAAGCGGCGCTTGCGCGGCCGCTTCCTACCCGCCAGACTCGCCAAAAAGGGCGGTTGAACTTCCTATACCCCGCCTGAGGAGAGCCCCATGTCCCGAATCGAACTTGATGGCAAGGTCTGCCTGGTCACCGGTGCCGCCAGCGGCATCGGCAAGCACATCGCCGAAACCTATGCCGCCGCCGGTGGCCGCGTCGCGATCGCCGACCTGAAGCTGGACGCCGCGGAAGCCACCGCCGCCGCGATCCGCGAATCCGGCGGCCAGGCGATGGCCGTGGCGATGGACGTCACCAGCGAATCGCAGGTGGTCGAAGGCGTCGCGCAGATCGCCGCCGAATGGGGCCGGGTGGACGTGCTGGTCTCCAATGCCGGCATCCAGATCATCAACAAGATCACCGAGTTCTCGTTCGAGGACTGGAAGAAGATGCTCGCCATCCACCTCGACGGCGCCTTCCTGACCACCCGCGAGTGCATGAAGGACATGGAGAAGCGCGGTGCGCCCGGCGCGATCATCCTGATGGGCTCGGTGCACTCGCATCTGGCCTCGCCGCTGAAGGCGCCCTACGTCACCGCCAAGCACGGCCTGCTCGGCCTCGCCCGCACCATCGCCAAGGAAGGCGGCAAGCTCGGCATCCGCTCCAACGTGATCTGCCCGGGCTTCGTGCGCACCCCGCTGGTGGACAAGCAGATCCCGGAGCAGGCCAAGGAGTTCGGCATCAGCGAAGAGGAAGTGATCCAGAAGATCATGCTGAAGGACACCGTCGATGGCGAATTCACCACGCTCGACGACGTGGCCAACGTGGCGCTGACCCTGGCCGCTTTCGAGACCAACGCGCTCACCGGCCAGAGCATCGTGGTGAGCCACGGCTGGTTCATGCAGTGAAGCGGTCGGCCACGCACGCCGTGGCATGATCCCTCGCCATGGACACGTCCCCGCAACTGCTCGAGAAGGTCGCTCAATATCCCGCCATCGCCCTGGTGCTCCAGGGCGGCGGCGCGCTCGGCGCCTACCAGTGCGGCGTCTATCAGGCGCTCAACGAGGCCGGCATCCGCCCCAACTGGTACGCCGGCATCTCGATCGGCGCGATCAACGCGGCGATCATCGCCGGCAACCGGCCGCAGGATCGCATCGAACGGCTGCGTGATTTCTGGGAAACGATCTGCGAACCCGCGGGCCTCGCCAGCTGGCCGGCGATGGTCGTGCGCGCCGGGCTTTCGATGCTGCCGATGAACCCGGCTCTGGAAACCTGGGCCGCGACGATGAGCGCCCTGGCCGCCTTGTGGCAGGGCCAGCGCGGCTTCTTCACCCCGTGGCCGGCCTCGCCCTTCATGCGCTGCGACGGCACGCCGCAGGCCACCAGTTTCTACGACACCACGCCGCTGTTGGCAACGCTCGAGCGGCTGGTGGATTTCGACCGCATCAACGATGACCGCACGGTGCGCCTGACCGTTGGCGTCACCGACGTGGAGAGCGGCAACTTCCGCTATTTCGACAGCCGCGACACCCGGATCGGGCCGAAGCACATCCTCGCCTCAGGCTCGCTGCCGCCGGCCTTTGCGCCGGTGGAGATCGAGGGCCGCCATTACTGGGACGGCGGCTTGGTCTCGAACACGCCGCTGGAACACATCCTCGACGAATGGCCGCGCGAAGACACGCTGGCCTTCCAGGTGGACCTGTGGAGCGCGCGCGGGCAGCGGCCGCAGACGATGATGGACGTGCTCGAACGCGTCAAGGACATCCAGTATTCCAGCCGCACCCGCCACGGCACCGATACGGTCGCGTGCATCCAGCAGTTGCGGGCCGCGCTGAACGACCTCATCGCCCGCCTGCCCGAAGGCGGACTGCCCGAAAGTGCCCGCGAGGCACTGGCGCCGTGGCTGGACGATCGCGTCATCAACATCGTCCACCTGATCTACCAGGCCAAGCCGCACGAACAGCAGTTCAAGGACTATGCGTTCGGCCGCATCAGCATGGAGAGCCATTGGCAGAGCGGGCTGGCCGATACCCGGCAGACGCTGTCACACCCCGGCTGGTTCGACCTGCCCGACCGCGACCACGGCTGCGCGGTACACGACGTGCACCGCGTCACGCAGAAGAAGCATCTGACGCGCTTCTGATCGGTTCGGGCCCGCCTCAGAACGGCTTGCCGACCACCAGATAGACGATGCCGACCAGGAGCACCAGCGGGATCTCGTTGATCCAGCGCAATGCACGTGCCGACGGCAGCGGACGCCCGGCTTCGGCAGCCTTCAGCCAACGCCCGATGACGATGCTGAAGACGAACACCAGCGTGACCAGCAACAGCTTGGCGTGCAGCCAGCCGCCGGCGAAACCGAAGTGCAGCCACAGCGTGAGCCCCATCAGCAGCGCGATGCCGAACAGCACGTGCCCGAAGCGGGAGAGCCTGCGCCCCATCAACACCAGTCGCTCGCGCACGGCCGGGTGTTCGCCTGCCTCGGCCAGGTTCACGAGGATGCGCGGCAGGTACAGCACCGCCGCCGATGGCCAGGGCGCGTTCGGCTACAACGCCGCCACCGGCGAGTACGTCGACATGCTCGAGGCCGGCATCCTCGACCCGACCAAGGTCACGCGTACCGCGCTGCAGAACGCCGCGTCGATCGCCGGCCTGATGATCACGACCGAGGCGATGGTCGGCGAGCTGCCGAAGAAGGAAGAGCCGGCGATGCCGCCGGGCGGCATGGGTGGCATGGGCGGCATGGATTTCTAAGCCCCGCGATCCATCAAGCAAGACCACAAAGCCCGGCCTCGTGCCGGGCTTTGTGCGTTCTGGCGTCCGAGGCGGGAGACTTCCTACCCGCCCCGCGGCAATGTCTGACGCGAAGATCAGAAAACGCCGATATGAACGCGTGCTCGCGGGCGCAACCCTGAGCAGCCGTCCCTGCAACGGAGCGCTGCGTGCCGCGCCTGACCGCACCCCGGCGGCAGGCCGAGGTGTGCGCGCCACTGCCGGCCGCCCACGCCGCTGCGCGTTACGCGCGCCACCTGCCCGAGCGCACGCTGCTGTACGCGCTAGTGCAGGCGCACTACCCGGACTTCATCGCGCGTCTTGAGGCCGAAGACCGCTCGCTGCCCGAGTATGTGCGCGAGGAGTTCGAGACCTACCTGCGCTGCGGCGTGCTCGAGCACGGCTTCCTGCGCGTGGTCTGCGAGCACTGTCGTGCCGAGAGGCTGGTGGCGTATTCCTGCAAGAAGCGCGGGCTGTGCCCGAGCTGCGGCGCGCGGCGCATGGCCGAGTCGGCGCGGCATCTGGTGGACGAGGTGTTCGGCCCGCGGCCGGTGCGGCAATGGGTGCTGAGCTTTCCGTACCCCTTGCGTTTCCTGTTCGCCAGCAAGCCAGAAGCCATTGGCCCGGTGCTGGGCATCGTGCAGCGCGTGATCGCCGGCTGGTTGGCCGATCAAGCCGGCATCGACCGCGCCAGCGCCCAGTGCGGCGCGGTGACGCTGATCCAGCGCTTCGGCAGCGCGCTGAACCTGAATGTTCACTTCCACATGCTGTGGCTCGACGGCGTGTACGACGCGAACGTCGAGCCCCCGCGGCGCAAGCCGCGCCTGCGCCGCGCCCGTGCCCCCACCTCTGCGCAACTGACGCAGCTCGCCAACACCATCGCGCATCGCGTCTGCCGGCACCTGACGCGCAAAGGCTGGCTGGAAGGCGAAGACGAATCCGTGTTCCTGTCCGACAGCGCGGGTAGCGACGACGGCATGGATGGGCTGCGGATGAGTTCGATGACCTACCGCATCGCCACCGGTCGCGACGCTGGCCGCAAGGTCGTCACCCTGAAAACGCTACCCGGTGATGCGGGTTCTCTGGACGGCGACGCCGGCAAGGTCGGCGGCTTCTCGCTGCATGCCGGCGTGGCCGCGGAAGCACACGAAAGCCACAAGCTCGAAAAGCTGTGCCGCTACATCACGCGCCCGGCGATCAGCGAGCAGCGGCTGTCGATCTCACCGCAGGGTAGGGTGCGGTATCAGCTCACGACGCCGTGGCGAAATGGGACCACGCATGTCGAATGGGATGCGGTGGACTTCATCGCCAAGCTGGCGGCACTGGTCCCGCCACCTCGCGCGCATCTCACCCGCTTCCACGGCGTATTCGCCCCGAATGCAAACCTGCGTGCGCAGCTGACGCCCTCGGGGCGCGGCAGGCGGCCTGCGGGCGATGCGGCGCCGGTTGACGCAAGCGCCCACGACGAGCCGCGCAGCCCCGAGCAGAAGCGCCGTGCGATGAGCTGGGCGCAACGGCTCAAGCGGGTCTTTTTTTTGGCCTCCGTCGGCAGCTTCAGCCCGGGTTGGCGTACGTGGAGAGGGTGTGAAGACTGACGTCTGCCACGGTCAGCGGCGCGATCCGCGGTTGAAAACCCGCTGGACCGCCATGCCCACCAGCATCGCCGGCACGAACCACAGGGCTTCGCGCGCGGCCGTGCCCAACCCGGCCAGGGCCGGACCCGGACAGTACCCAGCCAGCCCCCAGCCGACCCCGAACAGCGCCGCGCCGCCCAGCAGCCGCGCGTCCACCTGCGTCGACCGCGGCAGGCGGAACGCGTCGTCGAACAGCGGGCGGCCGCGCCGGAGCACCGGGCGGAACAGCAGCAGCGTGGTGGCGACGGCGCCGGCCAGCACGAAGGCGAGGGTGGGGTCGAAGGCGCCGGCCACGTCGAGGAAGCCCAGGATGCGCCGCGCATCGGTCATGCCGGACACGGCCAGGCCCACGCCGAACAGCGCGCCCGATGCGAACGCCGCCGCGATGACCCGCTTCATGCCCAGCCCCCGGCATGACGCACGATCCACGTCGTCGCCACCGCGGTGGCCATGAAGGTCAGCACCGCCGCCAGCGATCGCGGCGATAGCCGGCCCAGCCCGCAGACGCCATGACCGCTGGTGCAGCCGTTGCCGAGGCTGCTGCCGAAGCCCACCAGCAGGCCCGCCGCCACCAGCAGCAGCGGCGGGTAGCTCTCGCGCGGCGTGGCGATGCCGGGAAGCAGGGGGATCGCCACGCCGCCGGCCAGCAGCAGGCCCGCGAGGAACGCCAGGCGCCAGGCCGTGTCGCCACGACGGGGCTGGACCACGCCGCCCAGGATCCCGCTGACGCCGGCGATGCGGCCGCCAAGCCACAGCAGCAGCGTGGCCGCGAGCCCGATCAGCACGCCGCCGGCGAGTGCCATCACCCACGCCGCGTTCATGCGCCGGTGCGGAAGCGGTCGAGCGGCAGGCGCAAGTAGCGCACGCCGTCGGTGTCGGGCGGCGGCAGGTCGCCGCCGCGGATGTTGACCTGCAGCGCGGGCAGGATGAGCTTCGGCGCCGCCAGCCCGGCGTCGCGCCCGGTGCGCAGGCGCACGAACGCGTCTTCGCTGGCATCACCCGCCAGGTGCACGTTGCGCGCGCGCTGGGCGCCGATTGACGTCTCCGCCTGCGGCTCGCGCCCGTCGGGCGGATAGTCGTGGCAGAGGAACACGCGGGTGTCGTCGGGCAGCTCGAACAGGCGGCGGATCGAGCGGTACAGCGTGGCCGCATCGCCGCCGGGGAAGTCGGCGCGCGCGGTGCCGGTGTCGGGCGCGAACACGGTGTCGCCCACGAACGCCGCATCGCCGATCACATAGGTCAGGCTGTCGGCGGTGTGACCGGGGGTGGCCAACACGCGCCCGGACAGCGCGCCGACGGCGAAGGTGTCGCCGTCGGCGAACAGGTGGTCGAACTGGCGACCATCCACCGGGAATGCATCGTCGAGTCCGAAGACCTGCCTGAAGTGCGACTGCACGGCGGTGATGCCGCGGCCGATGGCCACGCGGGCGCCGGTCTGCGCGCGCAGCCAGGCGGCGGCCGAGAGGTGGTCGGCATGGGCATGCGTCTCGAGGATCCAGTCCACGCGCAGGCGGTGCTCGCGCGCGAAGTCGAGCAGGCGCTGCGCGGACGCGAACCCGGTGCGTGCGGTGGCGGCATCGTAGTCCATTACCGGATCGACGATGGCGGCATGGCCGCCGTCGCGGTCGTAGACCATGTGCGAGAACGTGGCCGTGGCGGCGTCGTGGAAGCTCTCCACCTCGGGCTTCATCGTGGGGCTTTCCATATACTTAAGGAATTGCTAAAGTAGTGCCGCACCCACGACCTGTCAAGCGACCCGCCACGATGCCCGGTGAAGCCACCACAGCTCCTGACGCCAGCCTCCTGGCCCGCGACATGGCCCTGCACGCCGGCGAGGCGGCGGCGCTGCTGAAGGCGCTGGCGCATCCCGCCCGCCTGCTGGTGCTGTGCCAGCTGGTGCAGGGCGAGCGCACCGTCGGCGAGCTGCAGCCCGCCACTGGCCTGGGGGCCTCGGCGCTGTCGCAGCATCTGGCGGTGCTGCGCGACATGGCGCTGGTGCACACCCGGCGCGAGGCGCAGTGCATCCACTATTCGCTCGCGCAGGGGCCGGCGGTGGGCGTGCTCGATGCGCTGCACGCCGCCTTCTGCGCGCAGCCCTGACCAGGGGCGCCCGCACCCCGCCATGAGGACCCTGCCATGACCCGACGACCCACCCGCGCCGCCACTGCGCTGGCCGTTGCGCTGTCCTGGGCCGTCGCCGCGTGCAGCACGCCCGGCGACGTGCCGCCCACCACTGCCGACCAGGAGAAGACCATGACCTCCCCCGTGCTCGAACGTTTCGCCACTCCGGCCGCCGGCATCCGTTCCGGCGGCCGCATCACGGGCGACGACCTTCCCGCGCTGCGCGCTGCCGGGATCCGCCACGTCATCAACCTGGCACCGGCGTCGGAGACGCCCGGGTTCGACGAGGCCGCGGCGGTGCAGGCGGCGGGGATGCGCTACGACCCCCTGCCGATCGCCGGGGCCGGCGACCTCGACCGTGCCGCGGTGTTGGCCTTCGATCGCCTGTTGCAGGCCGCCGATGCACCCACGCTGGTGCACTGCGGCAGCGGCAACCGGGTGGGTGCGCTGGTGGCGCTGCGCGCGGCCTGGCTGCAGGGCGCGGACGAGGAGGCCGCGGTCGCCGAGGGCCGGCGCTGGGGGCTTGCCGGTCTCGAGGGCGAGGTCCGCGAGCGCATCGCCAGCCCGCGTTGCGTGGCCAGCGCGGACCGTGCCGCCGATGGCGCGGACTGCGACGACGCCGGCTGACCGCTGCCGCGCAGCCCGGCTCAGTCGCACCTGCGCCGGCCCAGTGTCATGTGTTCGAACACGCCATCGCGGCGCACCCAGGCGTGGTGCAGCGCGGCCCCGGCGTGCCCGAGTACCAGGGCCAGCAGTCCATAGGCCAGCCAGGCATGCAGCTCGCGCAGCAGCCCGTAGCGGGCGAGGTCGGCGTCCACGAGCGCGGGGAGCACGACGCCGCCCACGCGCACCGGCAGGCCTGCGGCGCCCTGCATGGCCCAGCCGGTGAGCGGCAACGCCAGCATCAGCGCGTACAGCGCCCAGTGACTGGCGCGGGCAAGCGCACTCGGGATGGGCTTCGAAGAAGGCGGCCACCCGCGCCGGATCCGGCTTGCCGGTGGCCGTTCGGGCGCCATCGCGCGCAGCTGCGCGTCGAAGGCTTCCGGTGTGCCGACCGCCAGCACGGGCGGATTGTTCATCGCCATCCGCCACTGCTGGCCGTCGGCCTGGGTGATGGCCAGGCGCTGGTCGCCGTGGAGTGGTGGTCGGGTCGGGATCCATGGCGCCTGCATTCGGAAAGTAGGGAGCGGACGCGCCGCCATCATCACCCATTCGGTCAGCCGCGCGCGGCAAGTGTCGATTGCAAAATGGGAATCGTTCGCATCTAATGACCCCTTGTCCGGCCCACGCCGGCGCCGATTTCCCGCATGTCCCGCCAGCCGAGGTCGCCAGCGGACACAGGGCTCGTCCCCTACGTCCAATTGCAGCCGACCTCCATGCATCCGATCCGTCCCGTCCTCTTGCCGCCCGCGCGCGTCCGCCTTGCCGTTCCCGCGCTCCGCGCAGTCCCTCTGCGGCGCGCCATTGCGCTGGCCCTGCCGCTCACGCTGGGCATCGCGCCCTGCCTTGCTGTTGCACAGTCGGCGGAGGCGGGTGCGCTCGCCGCCACCGACCTCGACGCCGTCCGCGTCGTCGGCCAGCGCGCCAACCGCGTGAGCAACGGCGCCACCAACCTCGACCTGTCCATCCGCGAAACCCCGCAGTCGATCTCCGTCGTCACCTCCGAGCAGATGCGCCGGTTCGCCGCCGACAGCGTCAACGAGGCGCTGCGCCTGGCCACCGGCGTGCGCGTGGACGAGTGGGAGACCAACCGCACCAGCTACAGCGCGCGCGGCTTCGACATCCTCAATACCCAGGTCGACGGCGTCGGCCTGCCCAACGGCTGGGGCGTGACCACCGGCGCGGTCGATGCCGCCGGCTACGAGAAGGTCGAGGTGATCCGCGGCGCCAACGGGCTGCTGACCGGCGTCGGCAACGCGTCGGGCACGATCAACTACGTGCGCAAACGCCCGACCAACGAGCGCGAGGGCAGGGTGGGGCTGTCGTACGGATCCTGGAACACGCTGCGCGCGGAGGTCGACTATTCCACGCCGTTCACCGCCGATGGCATCTGGGCCGGACGCGTGGTCGCGGCGCACGAGCACGGCGATTCCTGGCTGGACGCCAACGCGAATTCGCGCGACTTCTTCTACGGCGTGGTCGATGGCCAGGTCGGCGGGAACGGGACGCTGGCCCTGGGTTACTCGTACCAGCGCGCGAAGTCCGACGGGATCATGTGGGGGGCGCTGACCTTCGGCAACAGCGACGGCACCCAGCGCGAGTGGCCGCGCAGCGCCAGCACCACGCAGGACTGGACGTACTGGGACACGACCGCGCACACGGCCTTCGCCGAGTACACGCACGACGTGGCGGACGACTGGGAGCTCCGGCTGTCGTACAACTGGCGCCGCAACACCGGCGACCAGCGCATGTTCTACGCCTTCGACGGGCTGGGCACGGGGCTCGATCCGGACACCGGCCTGGGCCTGTCGGGCTATCCCTGGGGCGGCGACGACGAGGCCACGGCGCACCTCGGCACCGCCACCCTCAACGGCACGTACCGGATGTTCGGCCGCGAGCACGAGGCGATGGTCGGCCTGAGCCGCGCGCGCAGCACCACCGACAGCCGCGAACGCACGGCGGACCTCTCGTCGCCGGCCTGGGGGCCGCTGCCGCCGTTTCCGTATCCCACCGATGCGATCCCGGAGCCGGCCTGGAGCGAGCCTGCGCTGTATTCCGAGCTGGACCAGGAGCTGACGCGCGCCTTCGCGGCCACGCGCATCGCGCTGTCCGACCGCTTCAAGGCCATCGTCGGTGCCAACCATGCGCGCTACCGCCGCAGCGGCCGCTCCTACGACCTGGCCTTCGACCAGACCACGCGCCACACCAGCCCCTACGGCGGCCTTACCTTCGACTTCAGCGACACCGTGCTGGGCTACGTCAGCTACTCCGACATCTACCAGCCGCAGGACCAGGTCGACGAGAACGACCGCTACCTCGACGCCAGCCAGGGCGTGAACTACGAGGCCGGCATCAAGGCCGACTGGCTCGACGGGCGCCTGCTGACCACGGTGGCGGTGTTCAAGGCCGACCAGGAAGGCCTGGCCACGCCGACGGGCCGGTACAACGAGTTCGGCATGGCGATCTATGCGCCGGTGGACGTGCGTTCGAAGGGCGTGGAGCTGGAAGCGGTGGGCCGGCTGACCGAACACCTCGAACTGGTGGCCGGCTACACGGCGCTGCGGCTCGACGGGCTCGATGGCCGCGACACGTATCCATGGGTTCCGCGCCGCGCGGCCAACCTGCTGCTGAGCGGGCGCGTCGCGGCGCTTCCTGCGCTGTCCTGGGGCCTGGGCGGGCGCTGGCAGGGCGGGATCTTCAATACCGAGGCCAGCGGCTACCGGGTCAGCCAGGACAGCTATGCGGTGCTGAACGCGTTCGTCGCCTGGGACGTCGCTCCCGACGCCACGCTGCGCCTCAACGCCAACAACATCACCGACGATAAGTACATCAACACCCTGCGCTACAGCGGCTACTACGGCGCGCCGGCCAACTACACGCTCAGCGTCGACTGGCGGTTCTGATGTCGGCCACGCCCATGCCGCACGCCCGCTCACCGCGCCTTGCATTGCTGGCGCGCATCGCCGCCGGCGTGCTCGGCGGCTACGGCTTCGCCTGGGGACTGGTGGCCGCGGCCACCAGCCTGATGGTCGCGGGCGGCATGGGCTTCCACGACGCCGAGTTCCTGTCGAGCCTGTTCGGCGTGGCGGCCTGCCTCTCCGCGCTGCTGTGGGCGATTTCGGCGCGGCGGCTGTGGCCGGTGTGGACGGTGCTGGTCATTGGCGGCGCGGTCCTGGCCGGCGCGGGATCCGCGGTGCAGGCTGCACTGACCTGAGGAGGACGCAGCCGATGTTCGCGACGTTCCGCCAGGCGATGGCCTGGCTCCATACCTGGTTCGGCCTGGTGCTCGGCTTCGTGCTGATGGCCGCGTTCTTCTTCGGTGCGCTGTCGGTGTTCGACCGCGAGTTCGACCGCTGGGCGATCCCGGCCACGCGCATCGAGCCGCAGCCGATGCCCTCGTACGACGCCGTGCTGCGTCCCGCCTTCGAGCGCATGCAGCCGACGGCGCAGGCCATCGATGCGATGCGCCCGCAGGTCGACGGACCCATGCCGGAGCGCTTCGACACCGTCGCCTACTGGAGCGCGTACACCACACACCGCGATCCGGTGGTGGCGCTGTTCGCGGGTTGGGAACTGCCGAACGCCAGGCATGACGGCGAGCAGATCTACGCGGAGGCCACCGTTGACCCGCGCGATGGCCGCGTGCTGCCCAACGACCAGCTCAGGATCGGCAGCGGCTTCTTCTATCCGATGCACTACGGCCTGACGCTGGACTGGAAGAACCTCGGCATCTGGATCGTCGGCTTCTCGGCGCTGGTGATGCTGGCGGCGCTGGTCAGCGGCGTGGTGATGCACCGGAAGCTCTTCCGCGAGTTCTTCACCTTCCGCCCGGGCAAGCAGCGCCTGCGCAGCGTGCTCGACCTGCACAACCTGACCGGCGTGGTCGCGCTGCCGTTCCACTTCTTCTTCGCGCTCACCGGCCTGCTGATCTTCGCGGCGACGTACTACTTCCCGCTGGGACATACCCAGCTGCACGGGCTGCACGACCGCGCCGCGGCGCTCGAGGCGCAGCAGACCGGCCTGCCGCACGCGCGCGCCGGCGTGCCGGCGGAACTGGCCGACGTCGATGCCATGGTCGCCGACGCCCGCGCGCGCTGGGAGCAGGCCGGCAAGGCCGGCGACGTCGGCTTCCTGGTGCTGATGCATCCCGGCGACGCCAATGGCTATGTGAGCGTGTACCGCGCCGGCACCGACCGCATCGCCCTGGTTGGCGACGGCATCCACTACACGGCCTCGAACGGTGAGCTGATCCGGGAGGATCCGCCGCCGACCACGGTGGGGCGAGTGGCCGAATTCCTCACCGGCCTGCACCTGCAGCATTTCCGCCACTGGCTGCTGCGCTGGCTGTACGTCTTCGGCGGCCTGGCCGGCGCGGTCTGCATCGCCACCGGTTTCGTGTTCTTCGTCGAGAAGCGCAAGCGCCAGCACGCCGCCCGTGGCCTGCAGGGCGCGCGCGTGGTCGATGCGCTGGCGGTGGCCTCGGTCACCGGCATGGTGCTGGCCGCGCTGGGCATCCTGGTCGCCAACCGCCTGCTGCCCGAAGACCTGCCGGCGCGCGGCGACTGGGAGCAGCGCGCCTTCTGGGCCACCTGGGTGCTGGCGCTGCTGCATGCCGCCTGGCGCAGCGCGCCGGTGGCGCGTGGTCTGCCGAATCCGGCGTGGCGCGAGCAGGCCTGGGCGATCGCCGCCCTCGCTGTTGTCGCGCCGCTGCTCAACTGGGCCACGACCGGTGACCATCTGTTGCGCACGCTGTCCGATGGCTATTGGCCGGTGGCCGGCGTCGATCTCGCGCTGCTGGCCGTCGCCGCGGTCGCGGGTGTCGCGGCGCACCGGCTTGGCCGGCGCGCGGCTGTTGCGCGTTACGCGCCGAGGCCGGCCGCGGAGGCGCGCCATGCATGATCCCGCCGCCGCGCTCTGGCTGCTGGTCGCCTCCGCCTGCGCCTTCGCGGGCATGGGCTGGCTGGCGCTGGCCATGCCGACGCATGCGCTTCAGGCCTGGGGCCGGCTGCCACGGGTGCGCCAGCTGAAGATGCTGCGCGGGCTGGGCGCCTCGGCCCTGCTGTTGGCCCTGGCATGCTGCCTGCGCACCGACCACGCCACGATGGCCGTGCTCGTATGGACGATGTTGCTGGCGGCCGCCGCCGTGGCCATCGCCATGGTGCTGGCCACCCGTCCCCGGCGCCTGCGCGTGCTGGTGCCGTGGGTGCGCGAGCGCACGTTCACCGCGCGCTGACGCAGCGCGGCCGACGCTGTCGCGCATGCACCTGGTCCAGATGTTCCTGCCGCTGTACGACACCAGCGGCCAGCGCGTTCACCGCGCACTGTTCGAGGGAGTGCGCGCCGAGCTCGCCGGGCACTTCGGCGGCGTCACCGCCTTCAGCCGCGCGCCGGCGACCGGGCTGTGGGAGGACGACGACGGCGACGTGCAGCGCGACGACGTGGTCCTGGTCGAAGTCATGGTCGACCACGTCGACCACGCCTGGTGGCGCCACTACCGCGAATCGCTGGAGCATCGCTTCCGGCAGGACGAGGTGCTGGTGCGGGCCACGGCCGTCGAGCGGCTCTAGACTGGGCGCTCCGCAGCAAGGAGGTGCTCGATGGCGACCGTCCCCCTGATGCCCGCCGCGTTCCTTGGCCACGGCAGCCCGATGAACGCCCTCGAGCGCAACCGCTACACCGAGGCCTGGCGTGCCTTCGGCACGTCGGTGCCGCGCCCGCGCGCGATCCTGGCGATCTCGGCGCACTGGTACGTCAATGCGACGGCGGTCACGGCGATGCCGTGGCCACGCACCATCCACGACTTCTACGGCTTCCCGAAGCCGCTGTTCGAAGTCGACTATCCGGCGCCGGGCCTGCCCGCGCTGGCCGAGGAGGTGGCCGATCTCGCCAGGCCCGACCATGTCGGTCGGGACGTCGATGGCTGGGGCCTGGACCACGGCACCTGGTCGGTGCTGGTGCACGCCTTCCCCGACGCCGACATCCCGGTGGTGCAGCTGTCGATCAATGCGCAGAAGCCGCCCGGCTGGCACGTGTCGATGGGCGCGCGCCTGGCCGCGCTGCGCGAGCGCGGCGTGCTGGTGCTGGGCAGCGGCAACGTGGTCCACAACCTGCGCGCGATGGACTGGACCCAGCCCGACGCGGCCTTCGACTGGAACGCGCGCTTCGATGCGGAGGCCAGGCGGGTGCTGGCCGAGCGCCCCGGCGACGCGGCGGCACTGGCCTCGCACCGCGACTACGCACGCTCCGCACCGACGCCCGAGCACTTCCTGCCGCTGCTCTACCTCGCCGGCCTCGCCGCCGCGGCGGGCAAGGGCGCGGACGTGCTCGTGGAAGGCCCGGCCTACGGCTCGCTGTCGATGACCTCGTACACGCTCGATGCGCAGTGCCCGCGCCAGGACCAGCCGGGTGCCGGCGCGGCGGCGCCGTCCAGCGTGGTGTCCGCGGACGCGTCCAACCTGTAGCGCCGCCTTGGCAGGGTCCACGGAGCCGCTGACCCGCGCCGCCGTCGCCCGGCAGGCCTGGCCGATCATCCTCGCCAATGCGGCCGTGCCAGCGCTTGGCCTGGTCGACACTGCGGTCATCGGCCACTACGGCAGCGCGACCGAGCTCGGCGCGCTGGCGCTGGGCGCGCTGCTGTTCAACTTCGTCTACTGGAGCTTCGGCTTCCTGCGCATGGGCACCACCGGCTTCGTGGCGCAGGCGCGCGGCGCCGGCGACGAGGCCGAGGTGCGGGCGACGTTCGCGCGCGCGCTCCTGCTCGGCGCCGGCATCGGCGCGGCCCTGCTGGTGCTGCAGTGGCCGCTCACCTGGCTGTATTTCGGCCTGATGGACGGCAGCGATGCGGTGGAGTCGGTGGCAGGCGAGTACTTCCGCGCGCGCATCTGGGGCGCTCCGGCGGCGCTGGCGCTGTTCGCGGTCAGCGGCCTGCTGATCGGGCTGGGACGCAGCCGCGAGTTGCTGTTGGTGCAGCTGCTGCTCAACGGCCTCAACGCGGGCCTCGACGTCTGGTTCGCGGGCATGCTCGGCATGGGCGCGCGCGGCATCGGCCTGGGCACCGCGATCGCGGAGTGGGGCACCTGCGCGGTGGCGCTGGTGGTCGCGCTGCGCGTGCTGCGTTGGCGCCATCGCGATCCGGCGCCGCTGCTGGACTGGCGGCGCGTGGCCGACCCGCAGCGCATTCGCGAGGCGATGGCCGCGAACGGCGACATCCTGGTGCGCACGCTCTGCCTGCTGCTGGCCTTCGGCTGGTTCGCCAACGCCGGTGCGCGCTTCGGCGACGTGACCCTGGCCGCGAACCACATCCTGCTGCAGCTGGTGTCGTTCAGCGCGTTCTTCCTCGACGGCTTCGCCTTCGTGGCCGAAGCGCGCGTGGGCGCGGCGTGGGGCGCACGCGACCGGGCGGGATTCCGGCGCTCCATGCGACTGACCAGCGAACTGGCGCTGGCGACGGCGCTGGCGCTCTCGCTGGCCATCCTGCTGGCGGGGGGAGCGGCGGTCCACGCCCTGACCAGCCTGCCGGCGGTGCGCGATTCGGCCGCGCTGCACCTGCCCTGGGCGGCGCTGTACGTGCTGCTGTCGGTGGCGGCGTTCCAGCTCGACGGCGTGTTTATCGGCACCACGCGCACGCGCGAGATGCGCAACGCGGCGCTGCTGTCGACGACGGTGTTCCTGCTGCTGGCGTGGCCGGCGACCAGGGCCTGGGGCAACCACGGGCTCTGGGCCGCGTTCGTGGCGTATGTCGTGGCGCGCGCGGTCGCGCTCTGGCCCCATCTCCGCCGGCTGCAGGCGCGGCTGCCGGCGGGCTGAGCGCGGCGTCAGCGCCACGGGTCACGCGGCATTGATCCGGCATCGGCAAAGGTGGACGCCCGATTTCCCCGAGGACGCCTGCATGACGATGGTTCCCAACGATGCCCTGGTCGTCGTGGCCGACGGCGGCAACGCACGCCTGTTCCGCAACCGTGGCGACGAGCGCGCGCTGTCGCTGCACCAGGTGGAATTGCGCGAGCTGGTGAACATGGACGACGACGGCCCGGCCGGCAGCATGCCGCACGAATCCACCGGCGCCCAGATCGACGAGGCCACCTTCGCCAAGCAGCTGGCCCTGGCACTCAACGATGGCGCGCTGAAGCAGGCGTTCGCGCACCTGGTGCTGGTGGCCGATCCGACCACGCTCGGGCGCATGCGGCCGCTGCTGCACAAGGAGGTCCAGCAGCGCCTGCTGCTGGAGGTGCCGAAGACGCTGACCAACTCGCCGCTGCCCGATATCGAAGCGGCCCTGCGCGGTCCCACGGCCTGATGGCCACGGACGCGGGCGCCGGCGGCTACCAGGGCGGCTATGCCGCCGGGGAGCCGGCGCGCAGCGACCTCGACGCCATGGAGGGCACGCTGCTGCTGGAGTTCGGCGCGCCCTGGTGCGGCCACTGCCAGGCGGCGCAGCCCGCGCTGCGGGCGCTGCTGTCGCGACGCTGGAACGTCCGCCACCTCAAGATCGAGGACGGGCGCGGCCGTCCGCTGGGACGTTCGTTCGGAGTGAAGCTGTGGCCGACGCTGGTGCTCGTGCGCTCGGGCATGGAGCTGGTGCGCGTGGTGCGACCGGTGGCCGATGCGGACCTGGAGCCCCTGCGCGACGCGCTCGCGCGCACGCCCTGAGAGGCCACGTGCGCGCCCGGGCTCAGCCCCGCGGCGCGTTCCAGGCGGCGATGTCGGCGGCCACGCAGGCTGGCCGGCGCGGCGGCTGCATCCACTGCCCGTGCCAGGGCGACAGGTCCTCGCCGCCGGTCGCATCGCGATCCGCGCGCGCCAGGTCGACCAGCCGGCCGATGGTGCCTGCGTCGAGCGGATGCCACGCGGCCACGCGCAGGCCGCCGTCGCCACCGTGTGCGGCCGCGGCCAGCAGCACCTCGTCGCGCACGAGCGCGACCACGCCTTCCGCCGCCGCGAGCGGTCCGATGTCGATCCGCCAGCCTTCGCCGTCCACCGGCACCAGCGCGCGCCCGTCGTCGCCCGCCACCAGCTCGGACAGCCGGGCCATGGCCGGCGCCAGGCGTTGCCAGTCGGCCGCCTGCGCCGCGCGCAGCTGCAGGCCGCGCAGCATGTCGATGAGCGGCAGCCCGCCGTCGTCGTTGGCCACCGCCGCCTGGAACACCGGCAGCGCGACGGGATAGGGGATGGCGGGCAGGCCGAGGACGTCGAGGGCGTCGGCCGCGGGATGGAGTTCGATCATCTGGTGCATGGCGCCTATTGTCCCCGTCTTCGTCTCATCCGGCGTGACTGCGGCATGACGACTTGGTGTGCGACGGCGATTGACAGCGCCACGAAAAACGGCCCCGCTTTCGCGGGGCCGCCGGTATCGCGATCGACTGGCCGGTCAGTGGCCGGACGAGGCGTCGATGCCTTCCTTGCTGTCGAAGATCGTCGCGTCGGCCTCGCCGGTGACGGTGAGGAACCCGGCCAGGCCCTTCTCGGCGCGCGACAGCGCGTGGTCGACCAGGATGTACTTGCCGGGGTAGTCGACCTTGAACTCCACCATGGTCGCGCCGCCCGGGGGCACCAGCGTGGTCTGCACGTCCTTCAGAGGCGGGCTGGTGAACGAGGCCAGGTCGTAGACCCGGTCGAACACCTCGCCGATCAGGTGGAAGCTCGAGGTCAGGTTCGGGCCGCCGACGCCGAAGAAGATGCGGACCTCCTCGCCCACCACGGCCTCCATGTTGAAGGTCTTGGTCAGCGCGTTCATCGAGCCGTTGAACATCAGGTGCTCGGGCTTCTCGTCGAGCAGCTTGTCGACCGAGAACTCCTGCAGGCCGCTGGAGCCGTGCTTCTGCGCGGTGTAGAGCTCGCCCTGCATGACGTAGTACTCCTTGTCGACCTTGGGCAGGCCGCCCTCGGGCTCGACCAGGATCATTCCGTACATGCCGTTGGAGATGTGGTGGGCGATCATCGGCGTGGCGCAGTGGTAGACGAACAGGCCCGGGTGCAGCGCCTTGAAGGTGAAGCTCTTGGTCTCGCCGGGGCGCACCTGGGTCACCGCCGCGCCGCCGCCGGGGCCGGTGACGGAGTGGAAGTCGACCGAGTGGATGTTGATGCTGTCCTCGGCGTTCTTCAGGTTGATGGTGACCGTGTCGCCCTGGCGGATGCGCAGCAGCGGGCCGGGCACCGTGTTGTCGAAGGTCCAGTAGCGGTACGTGCTGCCGTCGGCGAGCTTGCCTTCCACTTCCGTGGTCAGCAGGTCGTAGGTGATGTGCTTGGGTGCGCGGTCGCCGACCGGCTCGCCGACATGGGCCGGATCCTTGGCGACGTCGATCGCGGTGCTGACGACTTCCTTGACGTCGCCGACGATCAGCTTGCCGACCATGCCCGCGAGCTTGTGGCCGGGGATCGTGCACAGGTACTCGAAGGTGCCGCCCTTGGTGGCGCGGAACACGATCGTGGTGGCGGCGCCTTCGCCGATCACCTGGTCGGACTGGGCGCCGAAGTCGGGCACGGCGATGTCATGCATGGCGCCGTCGGCGTTGGTGAGTGTGATCGCGACCACCGCGCCCTCGGGTACGCGCAGATCGGGGTTGACCTGGTCCTTGATGGCGCCGGCGTTGCCGATGAACACCATCTGCCCGTCCTGGATGGCGGTGCGGAGGCTGAAGTTGACGTCGGCGACGGGCGTGACCGAGGACGGTCCCTGCGCGGCGACGTCCTGCGGGATGAAGCCGCCGGCGGCGGCGAGGGCGAACAGCAGTACCAGGTTCCTCATGGCGTGTTTCCTTGCGGGTTAACGGAGCCGGTGGGGCGTTGGAGCGGTTGCTCCTTCGCCGATGGGCTGCACGTTAGTCGCGCGCCGGAGATGCGGCCATGACCTGGATCAAGCGCATACGCGCTGGTACGGAAATGCCGCCTGCTTGACCTGCGTCAGAGGTCCGGGAGCCACCTGTCGGGATAATCCAGGGCACGATGAACGCGCGTGCATTCCAGGCTTGGACGGGACGGCTGGCACTGCTGGCACTGCTGCTCCTGGTGGCCGTGCCGACCGCATCGCGCTTCGAGCACGCGGCGCATGGCATCGCCCACGTCCACGCCCTGGCGTCCACGACCCCGCATGGCCATGCGCACGGCGCGCTCCCCGTCGAGGGCTTGCGGCCCGACGGCCGTGCACCGCTCCGGCCGGCACCCGGCGACGCCGACTGCGACTATTGCCCGCTGCTGTCGGCGCTGCTGGCGCCGATCGCGCTTCCGTTTCCTGCGCACATCCCGCCGCGGCTGCATGCGGCGCTCCCGTGGCCCGCCTCGCCGCGGCTTCCATGGCTGCATCCCAGCGGGCTCGGGTCCCGCGGTCCGCCGCTGCACGGCTGACGACCGCCGCCGCGCCGGTGTCCGCGCTCACCTGGGAAACCAGCCCGAAGCTTCCGCGCCAGCCGGTCCCGGCCAGCGACGGCGCCGACGACCTCAAGACCATCCCGGGCTTCGGCACCGTGCGCAACGGCGGCAGCAACGGCGATCCGGTGCTGCGCGGCATGTTCGGCTCGCGCCTGAACCTGCTCACCAACGACGGCGCCATGCCCGGTGCCTGTCCCTCGCGCATGGACAACGCCATGTCATACATCGCGCCGGAAACCTATGACGCGCTGGTGGTCACCAAGGGCCCGCAAACGGTGCTCTGGGGTCCGGGCGCGTCGGCGGGCACGGTGCGCTTCGAGCGCGACCGGGAGTATTACGCCGAGCCCGCCTGGAAGCTCGCCGCCAGCGCGCTCGCCGGCAGCTGGGGCCGCAACGACCAGGTGGTCGACGCGACCTACGGCGCGCCGCTGGGCTATGCACGCATCAGCGCCAACCGCTCCGAGTCCGGCGACTACGACGACGGCAACGGCGACCGTGTCGGCTCGGCCTGGAAGAAGTGGAACGCCGACCTCGCGCTCGGCTGGACCCCGGACGAGGACACGCTGCTGGAGCTCGGCATCGGCATCGGCGACGGCCAGGCGCGCTACGCCACGCGCGGCATGGACGGCAGCCGGTTCGACCGCAGCAACTACAGCCTGCGCTTCGAGAAGGAGAACATCGGCCTGGGCGCGCTGCAGGAACTCGAGGCCAGCGTCTACCACAACGTCGCCGACCACGTGATGGACAACTACAGCCTGCGCGAGCCGAACCCGCAGGGCTCGATGCCGATGCCCATGGCCTCCAACGTCGAGCGCAGCACCAGCGGCGGACGCGCCGCCGCCACGTGGCGCGGCGCCGCGTTCGAACTCGTCACCGGCATCGACGCCATGGACAGCCGCCACCGCCGCCGCAGCGCGATGGGTCGCGGCGCCTACCTGGCGATGCCGTGGACGGTGGACGCGCGCTTCGACAACCTCGGCGTGTTCGCCGAGGGCACCTGGTTCCAGGGCGAGCGCGACCGCTGGATCGCCGGTGCGCGCGTGGATCGCGCCGGCGCCGATGACGAACGCACGACGGTGGCCGGCGGGCACGGCGGCCAGGCGATGCCGAATCCGACCGCGGGCATGTCGCGCGAGGAGACGCTGAAGGCGGGCTTCATCCGCTTCGAGCGGGACGTCGACAGCTCGCTGAGCTGGTACGCCGGCATCGGCCACACCGAGCGCATGCCCGACTACTGGGAGCTGTTCTCGGCCAATATGGGCCCGATGGGCGCTGCCAACGCCTTCGCCGGCCTCGACACCGAGAAGACCACCCAGCTCGACGTCGGCCTGCAGTACCGCGGCGAGCGCTTCGACGCCTGGATCTCGGCCTACGCCGGGCGCGTCGACGACTTCATCCAGTTCCGCTACATGGACACGATGATAGGGAAGATTTCGCAGGTGACCAATATCGACGCCGAAACCCGCGGCGCCGAGCTGGGCGTGGAGTACCGGCCGTCGCAGGACTGGAAGCTCGGCGGCAGCCTGGCCTACGCCCGCGGCGAGGACCGCGACAGCGGCCGCCCGCTGCCGCAGATGCCGCCGCTGGAAGGCCGCTTCAGCGTCGACTGGGACAACGGCACCTGGTCGGCCGGCGCGCTGGTCCGCGTCGTCGACGGCCAGGACCGCGTCGCCGAGGGCTATGGCAACGTGGTCGGGCAGGACATCGGCCCCAGCGCCGGCTTCGCCACGCTCGCGCTCAACGCCGGCTACCGCTTCGCCAGCGGCGTGCAGCTGACCGCCGGCGTGGACAACCTGTTCGACCGCGCCTACAGCGAGCACCTCAACCTCGCCGGCAACGCCGACTTCGGATACCCGGCCGACGCGGTGCGGATCAACGAGCCCGGCCGGACGGCTTGGCTGCGGGTGGGCTACAGCTGGTGAGGCCCCGGGGCGGGGAGGCACGCGGGCTGGAGTCGCCGCGTGCCGATCCTGCCAGCGAGCTGCCGCCGCTGCTGGAGCGCGAGCTCCGCAACCTGCACGACTGCCTCTCGCGGCCCGTGTCCGCGTCGCCGTCGCCGTCCCGCGCGTGGGCGCAGGGACGACTCCCGGGTGCTGGCGCAGCCTCAGCCCGCCACGGCGGGCAGGACCTCGCGCACGCGCTCCAGCGGACGCGCCAGGCGCACGCCCAGGGCGGTTTCGACGAACGGCCGCTCGATGAGGATCGGTTCGCGCACCATCGCGTCCAGCAGCGCGTCGTCGTCGAGCATGGGATCGTCGAGGCCGAGCTCGGCGTAGACCGCTTCCTTGCGGCGAATCGCGTCGCGCACGCCGATGCCGGCGGCGGCGACGAGTGCGGCCAGGCGTTCACGCGTGGGCGGCGTCCGCAGGTACTCGATGACTTCCGGTTCGATGCCGGCCTCGCGGATCAGCGCGAGCGCGTTGCGCGAGGTGCTGCAGCGGGGGTTGTGGTAGATCACGGCGTGCATGGGGGCTCCTGCGATGCGCCACGGCCGCGCGGCGCGGGACGCCAATGTAGTCGCTCGCGGCCCGCGTTGCGCCGCCGTCGCCGCTTGCGCCATGATCGGGCGCAGTCCTGGGAGGAGGGTTCCGATGTTCGATCGCATGCAGTGCAACGGGGTGTCCGGATGAGCCTGGAGATCGTGCCGGTCTGGAAGCGGGTGACGCCGGAGCTGTCTTCGGAGCTGATCGCGATGTGGGCGCGCAACCGCGCGCTGCCGGATCCGACGAAGGCGGCCGAGCGCGCGGCGCAGGCCGTGGCGGTCGGGCGCGACACGGAGACCGGCGCGCTGTGGGGCGTCGGCACCGCGGTGCTGGGCATCGTGCCGTCCTTCGGCCAGCCGACGTACCTGTACCGGCAGTTCTTCGACGTCGGCGCGCGCGGCCTGAAGCAGACCATGCCCTTCCTCAATTGCATCCGCGACACGCTCGAGGCCTACAACGCCTCGCTGCCGAAGCCGGAGTCGGTGGGGGTGATGATCGAGCTGCAGAACGACGAGATGGCGCAGCGCTACCGCGACATGTTCGAGGAAGAGGCGCGCGCGCACTTCATCGGCTGGTCGCCCCGCGGCCGCCAGCTGCGCATGATGTACTTCAAGGGCGCGAAGATCATGCTGGCGCCCGACGCGGTGCCGAGGCAGCGGCCGACGGCTCCCTGAACGCGGCGGCGCGCCGCCGCGCCGCCTGCGTTTCACCGCGTCGCCACGCCCCGGGTCGGATCGTGTCTCCTCCCACCCACGAGGGCACGCACCATGGCACGCGGAACCCATGACCAGGCGCAGCTGCACGAGCTGCTGTACCAGGGGCTCGAGACCGAACTCGGCGGCGAGCAGATCTACCTGAAGGCGATCGAGTGCGCGGTCAACGAAGGCCTGCGCAAGGAATGGACCGAATACCTCGAAGAGACGCGCATGCACCAGCAGGTGCTGATGTCGGTCTTCGAGCAGCTCGGGCTCGACCCCGCCGCCCGCACGCCGGGGCGCGACGTGGTCGCGCACCACGGCAAATCGCTGGTGAAGGCGATGGAGCTGGCGCAGGCCGCCGGCGACCCCGCGGCCGCCGAGCTGGTCGCGGCGGAATGCGTGGTGCTCGCTGAAACCAAGGACCATCTCAACTGGGAGCTGGTCGGCTACGTGGCGAAGAAGGCCACCGGCGACGTGGGCAAGGCGCTCAAGGCGGCCTACGAGCAGGTCGAACAGCAGGAAGACCACCATCTGTACCACACCAAGGGCTGGTGCCGGGAGCTGTGGCTGAAGTCGCTCGGGCTGCCGGCGGTGCTGCCGCCGCCCGAGGAGGTCAAGAAGGTGGAAACCGCCATCGGTGCCGCGCGCGCGGAGAACGCGCGCGACCAGATGCGCAAGCACTGACCGGCATGTCATCGGCGCGCGCCGTGGCCCTGGCGGCCCCGGCGCGCCGCGTTCCGGAGGCGTCCCCGCGCTATGCGGGACGCAGCAGGCGCAGGCCGAACCAGTCGCGCGGGTCGTTCCAGGCCGCGGCCACGCGCAGGCCGGCCTCCGCGGCCAGCGCCGCGATGCGGGCGTCGGTGTACTTCTGGCTCTGCTCGACGTGCATCTGCTCGCCCTGCGCGAACGCGAAGCGGCGGCCTTCCACGGTGACCACCTGCGCGCGCAGGCTTTCGAGCGTGGTCACGATGCGGCCCTCGTCGCGCAGGTAGCGGGCGCGGTGCGCGAACGACGCCGGATCGAAGTCGCTGCCGACATCGCGGTTGAGCCGGTGCAGCAGGTTGAGGGTGAACTCCGCGGTGACGCCGGCGGCGTCGTTGTAGGCGGCCTCGACGATGGCCGGATCCTTTTCAAGGTCGAGCCCGAGCAATGCCGCGCCGTTGCTGCCCATGGTGTCGCGCATGGCCGACAGCAGGCGCACCGACTCCTCGCGGGTGAAGTTGCCCAGCGTCGAGCCGGGAAAGAACACCAGCGCCGAATCCGCCTGGCGCGCCGGTGGCGGCAGCGGCACCGGGCAGGTGAAGTCGGCCAGCACCGGCAGCACCTCGAGGTCGCCGAACTCGCGGTCGAGCCGCTCCGCGCTCGCGGCCAGGGCCGAGCGCGAGATCTCGATGGGCGTGTAGGCGACCGGGTCTTCGAGCGCGTCCAGCAGCAGGCGCGTCTTGCGGCCGCTGCCGCTGCCATACTCCACCACGTGCACGCGCGGGCCGGCGGCGCGCGCGATGTCGGCGCCGTGCTCGGCCAGCATCGCCAGCTCGACCCGCGTCGGGTAGTACTCCGGCTGGCGGGTGATGGCCTCGAACAGCTCCGAGCCGCGCTGGTCGTAGAAGTACTTCGACGGCAGCCGCTTCGGCGTGGCGGCCAGGCCGCGCAGGACGTCGCCGGCGATGTCGTCGTCGCTGGGATGGAGGTCGGTGATGCGGAGCGGCGTGGTCAATCGGGATCCTTTGCCAGCCTGAGGCCGGAGAACTGCCAGCGCGAGGGTGGCGCGAAGAAGTTTCGGTAGGTCGCGCGCGCATGCCCTGGCGGCGTCGCGCAGCTGCCGCCGCGCAGTACCTGCTGGCCGCTCATGAACTTGCCGTTGTACTCGCCGAGCGTGCCCGGCAGGGGGCGGAAGCCGGGGTAGGGCGCGTAGGCGCTCGAGGTCCATTCCCAGCAGCGGCCAGCGCCGGCGAGGCGGCACGCGGCGGTTTCCCACTCCGCCTCGGTGGGCAGGCGCGCACCGGCCCAGCGTGCGAAGGCGTCGGCTTCGTAGAAGCTGACGTGGCGCACGGGCGCGTCGGGATCGCGCTCGCGCCAGCCGGCGAGGGTGAACTCGCGCGTGCCGTCGGCGTGCCAGTACAGCGGACGCTGCCAGCCCCGGCGCTGCGCGTGCTCCCAGCCATCGCTGAGCCACAGCGCCGGGGTCGCGTAGCCGCCATCGGCCACGAAGGCGGCGTACTCCGCGTTGCTCACGGGGCGCGCGGCGATCGCGTGCGCGGGCACCAGCACGCGGTGGCGGGGGCTTTCGTTGTCGTAGGCGAAGCCGCTGCCGGCGGTCGGCCATGGCGCGGCGCCGATCCAGTCGATCGCCTCGTCGCGGACCAGCCAGTCGGCACCGGTGCCGGACTGGGCGTCCATGGAAGGCGGGGCGCAGTCCGGCGCGGAGGCGGCATCGAAGCAGGCCGGCTGCAGCGGATTGCACCAGAACGCGTGCTTGATGTCGGTCAGCAGCAGCTCCTGGTGCTGCTCCTCGTGGTGGGTGCCCAGCAGGAGCACGTCCAGCGCCGCTTCATCGACATCGTCCCGCTCCAGGCGTTCGAGCAGCCGATCGTCGATGCGTCGGCGCCAGTCGAGCACCTCGGCCAGCGTCGGTCGCGACACCAGGCCGCGCTCGGCGCGGGCGTGGCGCTCGCCGGCGCCGACGTAGTAGCTGTTGAACAGGTAGTCCCAGCCGGCAGGCATCGCCGAGGCTGCGTCGCCGAGCACGAAGCGCGAGAAGAACCAGGTCGTGTGCGCGAGATGCCACTTTGCCGGGCTGGCGTCGGGCATCGACTGCAGCTGCGCGTCCTCGGGGGAGAGCGGCGCGGCCAGGGCCAGGGTACGTGCACGGACCTGCGAGTAGCGGGTGGCGAGGGCGGACGCCATGCCCGCAGCATACGCGCTGCCGCGCGGTCCTTCCGGGCGCGCGGCAGCGTGCACGATGGTGTCCTGCACGCTTGCCACTCAGGCCAGCGTCCGCAGCTTCGGCTCGCGCGCCCACTGCCGCGTCTTCGCCACGGCGACGAAGGCCTTCGGGTCGGCCGCGTCGACGATGCCCGCGTCCCGGCCGACGCCGCCGGCCTTGAGCAGCGGCGCCGCGCCGGCATCGGAGGCGATCGCCTTGAGATGCACCCAGGCGTTGGACACGAAGTCGACCGCGGCGGACTCCTTCGCCAGCTTCTTTCCCGCGGCCTCGGACAGCAGCACCGCGACCGCATCGAACACCTGCGACGGGGTGCCCGCGAGCTGGCCGTCGGCGGCCTGCTTCTTCCCGTCGGACAGCACGGCACCGCCCAGCTTCGGCGCCACCAGCCTGACGGTCGCGCCAGCGGCCTCCGCGGCCTTGCGCAGCGCCTTCAGCGCCGCGGCATCGCTGCCTTCGTCGAAAAGGATGCCCACGCAGCGCCCCTTCAGCGTGTCCTTCATGCGGCCGATGATGCGCACCTCCGGCGCCGGGGGCAGGTCCTGCGCCGGCATCGCCGCCGGGGGTGCCGGCGGCAGCGCGTCCATGCCCAGTCCGTCGGCCACGCGGGTGGCGAGCGCCTCGTCGACGTGGCGCAGCTGGCCGACCATGCGCTCGCGTACCTTCGGCGTCTCCACCTTCGACAGCTCGAACACCAGCGCCGACGCCAGGTGCGCCTGTTCGGGCGCCTCCAGGCTGCGGAAGAACATGCGCGCCTGGCTGAAGTGGTCGGCGAAGCTTTCCGGACGCAGCCGGCCCTTGGCGCCATCGTCGGCCGAGGCGTGGCTGCGGAACCCGGCCGGCGCGTCGGCGCGCGGGCTGTCCTCCTGCAGCGAGCTCGGCTCGTAGTTCACCCGTCCGCGCGGCACCTGCATCTGCATGTGGCCGTCGCGCTGGTGGTTGGCAAAGGGGCACTTCGGCTGGTTGATCGGGATCTGGTGGAAGTTGGGGCCGCCCAGGCGGATCAGCTGGGTGTCGAGGTAGGAGAACAGCCGCCCCTGCAGCAGCGGGTCGTTGCTGAAGTCGATGCCGGGCACGAGGTTGGCGGGGCAGAACGCCACCTGCTCGGTCTCGGCGAAGAAATTGTCCGGCCAGCGGTCGAGCACCATGCGCCCGACCACCTGCAGCGGCACCAGTGACTCGGGCACGATCTTGGTCGGGTCGAGGTGGTCGAAGGGGAAGGCCTCGGCCTCCTCTTCGGTGAACAGCTGCACCGCCAGCGTCCAGGCCGGGAAGTCGCCGGCCTGGATGGATTCGAACAGGTCGCGGCGGTGGTAGTCGTTGTCGGCGGCCTGCAGCTTCGCCGCCTCGTCCCAGAGCGTGGACTGGATGCCGAGCTCCGGCCGCCAGTGGAACTTGACGAAGGTGCTGCGGCCCTCGTTGTCCAGCAGTCGGAAGCTGTGCACGCCGAAGCCTTCCATCATGCGCAGCGAACGCGGGATGGTGCGGTCGCTCATCGCCCACATGATCATGTGCATCGATTCGGGCGTGAGCGAGATGAAGTCCCAGAGCGTGTCGTGGGCGTTGGTCGCCTGCGGGAAGCCGCGGTCGGGCTCGGGCTTGAAGGAGTGCACCAGGTCGGGGAACTTCATCGCGTCCTGGATGAAGAACACCGGGATGTTGTTGCCGACGAGGTCGTAGTTGCCTTCCTTCGTGTAGAACTTGACCGCGAAGCCGCGCGCGTCGCGCGGGGTGTCGATCGAGCCCTTGCTGCCGGCCACCGTCGAGAAGCGCGCGAATACCGGCGTGCGCTCGCCGACCTCGGTGAAGATCTTCGCGCGCGTGTACTTCGCCAGCGACTTCGTCAGTTCGAAATACCCGTGCGCGGCCGAGCCGCGGGCGTGCACGATGCGCTCGGGAATGCGCTCGTGGTCGAAGTGCATGATCTTCTCGCGGAGGATGAAGTCCTCCAGCAGCGTGGGGCCACGGGGGCCCTGCTTCAGCGAGTTCTGGTTGTCGGCGATGACCACGCCCTGGTTGGTGGTCAGCGGCGGGCGCTTGCCGCCGGCCTGCTGCTGGTATTCGCCGCCCTGGCCGCGCGGTGCATCGAATTCAGGGTCGGGTCCGGCCGCCCGGCCGACACTGCCGGCGGACTTGGGCTTTCCGCGCTGGCGCTCCGTGGGCGGTTGCGCGCCGGGCGGGGTGGTGGTCGGGGTCCGGGGCCTGGCCATGCGCTGCTCCGCTGCTTGGGGGAGCGGCCATCGTGTCCAGGGCGGCGTAAAGCCGGCGTGGCCGGGCCGTATGCGGGCGACAGGTCGCCGCGCGCAACGCGGACTTCATGGGTGCGGGACCAGGCTGTCGCCATGGCCAGGGACCTCTTCTCCGATACGGATGTCGTGCAGGTGGTGGATGACCGCGAGGGCGGCATCCGCTACTGGCCGGCGTTCGCCAGTCCGGACGAGGCGGATGCATGGTTCGAGGTGCTGAGCGCACGCGTGCCATGGGCTTCGCACCGGCGGCAGATGTACGACCGGACCGTGGACGTGCCGCGGCTGCTGGCCTCGTGGCCGGTCGATGCGCTGCCCGACGGGCTGCCGCTGGCGGACATGCTTGAACGCGTATGCGGCGTGGTGCCCGCGCCCTACAACGCGGTCGGCCTCAACCTCTACCGCGACGGCCGCGACAGCGTCGCCATGCACAACGACAGGCTGCATACGATCGTGCCCGGCCAGCCGATCACCCTGGTGTCCCTGGGCGATGCGCGCAGGATGCTCGTGCGCGCGAAGGACGGCGCGCGCGAGCGCCATGCGATCGACCTGGTGCACGGCAGCCTGCTGGCGATGAGCCATGCCTCGCAGCTGAGCCACGAGCACGGCATCCCGAAGACTGCGCGGGCCGTGGGCCCGCGCATGAGCGTGGTGTTCCGCGTGCGCCCGCCGGCGCATGCGGAATGAGGCCGGGGCGCGTCGGGCCCGGAGAGCGCGCGGCAGGTGCGGCCGCCCTCAGACGACGTCGGGCTCGCTGAACGCCTCCGGCTCGTCCTCGGCCGAGCCGATCGGGATGCAGCTGCAGAACACGTTCTTGTCGCCGTGCACGTTGTCCACGCGCGCCACCGGCGGCCAGTACTTCTGCTGGCGCAGGCCGGGCAGCGGGAACACCGCCAGCTCGCGCGGATACGCATGGGTCCACTCGCTGGCCGAGACCTGCGCCGCCGTGTGCGGGGCGTGCTTGAGCGGATTGTCCTCGCGGTCCAGGCGGCCGTCCTCGATCGCCCGGATCTCCTCGCGGATCTGGATCATCGCGTCGATGAAGCGGTCGAGCTCGTGCAGCGACTCGCTCTCGGTCGGCTCCACCATCAGCGTGCCCGAGACCGGGAAGCTGAGCGTGGGCGCATGGAAGCCGAAGTCGATCAGGCGCTTGGCCACGTCCTCGGCGCCGACGCCGGTGGCGTCCTTGAGCGGGCGCAGGTCGAGGATGCATTCATGCGCGACCAGGCCGTTGCGACCGGTGTAGAGCGTCCGGTAGTGCGGCTCGAGGCGCTTGGCGACATAGTTGGCGTTGAGCAGCGCGACCTGGGTGGCGCGGCGCAGGCCTTCGGCGCCCATCATCACGATGTACATCCAGCTGATCGGCAGGATGCTGGCCGAGCCGTGGGTCGCGGCCGAGACCATGCCGACCTCGCCCTCGCCGCCGAGCGGGCGCGGCAGGAACGGCGCCAGGTGCGACTTCACCGCGCAGGGGCCGACGCCGGGGCCGCCGCCGCCGTGCGGGATGCAGAAGGTCTTGTGCAGGTTGAGGTGGCTGACGTCCGAGCCCCACTTGCCGGGCCGGGCGACGCCGACCAGTGCGTTCATGTTGGCGCCGTCGGTGTAGACCTGTCCGCCGTGGGCGTGGACGATCTCGCAGATCTCGACCACGTCCTCCTCGAACACGCCGTGCGTGGACGGGTAGGTGATCATGATCGCGGCCAGGCGGTCGGAGTACTTCTCGGCCTTGGCGCGGATGTCGTCGACGTCGACGTTGCCGTTGGCGTCGCAGCGGGTCACGACCACGGTCATGCCGACCATCTGCGCCGAGGCCGGGTTGGTGCCGTGCGCGGACTCGGGGATCAGGCAGATGTCGCGGTGGCCCTCGCCCTTCGAGGCCAGGTAGGCGCGGATCGCCAGCAGGCCGGCGAATTCCCCCTGGGCGCCCGAGTTGGGCTGGAAGCTGACCGCGTCGTAGCCGGTGATCTCGGCCAGCATCGCCTCCAGGCCGTCGATCAGCTCCCTGTAGCCCTCGACCTGGTCGGCCGGCGCCAGCGGGTGGATCTGGCCGAACTCCGGCCAGGTGATCGGGATCATCTCGGCGGTGGCGTTGAGCTTCATCGTGCACGAGCCCAGCGGGATCATCGTGCGGTCCATGGCCAGGTCCTTGTCGGCCAGGGCGCGCATGTAGCGCAGCAGCTCGTGCTCGCTGTGGTGGGTGTTGAACACCGGGTGGGTCATGAACTTCGTGCCGCGCGGCAGGGCGGCGGGCAGGGCGTCGGCGGTGGCGGCGTCCAGCGCGTCGATGTCGTCCACGGCCGCGCCGAACAGCGCGGCCAGCGCGGCCACGTCCTCGCGGGTCGTGGTTTCGTCGAGGCTGATGCCGACGCTGCCGGCGTCGATCGCGCGCAGGTTGATGCGCGCCTCGCGCGCCTTCGCGTGCACGGCCGCGGCGTCGATGCCGGTGACGTGCAGGGTATCGAAGAAGTCGTCGCCGACGGTGGCGCCGGCCTGGCGCAGCGCCGCGGCCAGGATCGCGGTGAAGCGGTGCACGCGGCGCGCGATGCGGGTCAGGCCTTCGGGGCCGTGGTAGACGGCGTACATCGACGCCATCACCGCCAGCAGCACCTGCGCGGTGCAGATGTTGGAGGTCGCCTTCTCGCGGCGGATGTGCTGCTCGCGGGTCTGCAGGGTGAGGCGGTAGGCGGGGTTGCCTTCGGCATCCACCGACACGCCGATCAGGCGGCCCGGCATCGAGCGCTTGAAGGCGTCGCGGCAGGCCATGTAGCCGGCGTGCGGGCCGCCGAAGCCGAAGGGCACGCCGAAGCGCTGGGTGTTGCCGATGACGATGTCGGCGCCCCATTCGCCGGGCGCGGCGATCACGGTCAGCGCCAGCAGGTCGGCGGCCACGGTCACCACGCCGTTGCGCGCGTGCACGGCCTCGGCCACGGCGCGGTAGTCATGGATGCGGCCGAAGGTGTCCGGGTACTGCAGCAGCACGCCGTAGCTGTCGACGGTCGCCGCATCGGCGTCGTCGCCCACGTGCAGCTCGATGCCGAGGCCGCCGGCGCGCGTGCGCAGCACCTCCAGCGTCTGCGGATGCACGTTCTTCGACACGAAGAACACGTTCGACTTCGACTTCGACTTCGCCGAGCGCTTGGCCAGGGTCATCGCCTCGGCCGCCGCGGTGGCCTCGTCGAGCAGCGAGGCGTTGGCGATCTCCATGCCGGTCAGGTCGGCCAGCATGGTCTGGAAGTTGATCAGCGCCTCCATGCGGCCCTGCGAGATCTCCGCCTGGTAGGGCGTGTAGGCCGTGTACCAGGCCGGGTTCTCGAGGATGTTGCGCAGGATGACATTGGGCACGTGAGTGCCGTAATAGCCCTGGCCGATGAAGCTGCGGAAGACCTGGTTGCGGTCGGCGACGGCGCGGATCTTCGCCAGCGCGTCGACTTCGGTCATCGGCGGCGGCAGGTCGAGCGCGGTGCCGGAGCGGATCGAGCCGGGCACGATGGCGTCGGTCATCGCGTCGAGCGACGCGTGGCCGACCACGTCGAGCATGTGCGCGATTTCGGCGTCGTTGGGGCCGATGTGGCGCGAGACGAATGCGTCGTGGTGCTCGAGCGAGCGGAGGGAGGCGGGCTTGGACATGGCGGTCGGGACTCTGGCGGGCGCGGGAGGGCCGCGTGCACGCACGCGGGGCGCCCCTCTGTCCTTTTGCCTGAGAGTTCGGGACGGGCGCGGAGCCTGTCCCATGCACCTTCGGCGCCGGGTTTGACCGGTCTCTCCAGAGTTGTCCCAGCCGGCGGTACGTGGGCCTGAGCGATTACGGGCGTTGCGCCTTCGGCAGCCGGTGCCCGGTGGATCGGGGCGGCTTCTCCCGCTGGAGGGTGTATCGCTGCCCATTATACCCGCACCCCTCTGCAGGAGCGGCTACAGCCGCGACACGCAGTGCCGCAAGCTCTGGTCGCGGCTGTAGCCGCTCCTGCAGAAGAGGGGCGGGTATCCTTGGCGGCCCCGCCCTTTCCGCGCCGGCCCGCGTGCCGGCGCCCGCCCATGCCCCCGCATCTTCCCAAGTCCATGGGCCGGCTGGCCCTGCTGCTGGCCGGCCTGTCGATGTTCGGCCCGTTCTCGATCGACGCCATCTTCCCCGCGTTCCCCGCCATGGGCGCCTCGCTGGGCGCCGACAAGCTGGCGATGCAGCAGACCATCAGCGCATACCTGGTCGCGTACGCGGCCATGAGCCTGGTGCACGGGCCGCTGTCGGACGCGCTGGGGCGGCGCCGGGTCATCCTGGCCGGGCTGGTGGTGTTCATCGGCGCCTCGGTCGGCTGCGCCCTGGCCCAGGACCTGCCGACGATGCTCGCCTTCCGCGCGCTGCAGGGCCTGTCGGCGGGCGTGGGCCTGATCGTCGGCCGCGCGGTGATCCGCGACGTGCTGCACGGCGACGACGCGCAGCGGCTGATGAGCCAGGTGTCGATGATCTTCGGCATCGCGCCGGCGATCGCGCCGGTGATCGGCGGCTGGATCCTGGGCGTGGGGGAGTGGCACGACATCTTCTGGTTCCTGGTCGGCTTCGCGGCGCTGCTGTTCGCGGCCACCTGGGCCTGGCTGCCCGAGACCCATCCGGCGGAGCATCGCAGCGCGCTGGTGCCGCGGCGCATGCTGCGCGACTACGTGCTGATCCTCGCCAACCGCCGCTTCCAGCGCCTGGCCGCGGCCGGCGCGCTGAACTTCGCCGCGCTGTTCCTGTACATCGCCTCGGCGCCGGCCTTCGTGCTCGACCTGCTGCGGCTGGACGAGCGCAGCTTCGCCTGGTTCTTCGCGCCGATGATCGGCGGGATGATGCTGGGCGCGTTCACCTCGGGCCGCGTCGCCGGGCGCATGCCCCACGTCGTGCAGGTCAACATCGGCTTCGCCTGCTGCGGGCTGGCGGCGGCGGGCAACGTCGCCTACGGCCTGCTGGTCGACGTGCCGGCGGTGCCCTGGGCGGTGCTGCCGATCGCGCTCAACGCCTTCGGCGTGGCGATGGTGTTCCCGGTGCTGACGCTGGCGATCCTGGACATGTATCCGCGTCAGCGCGGATCGGCCTCGTCGATGCAGGCCTTCACCAGCCTCGCGCTGAACGCCGTGGTGGCCGGCCTGCTGTCGCCGCTGGTCAGCGGCTCGACCGCGACCCTGGCCATCGCCGCGGCCGCGTTCACCCTGGCCGGCTGGCTGGTCTGGCGGCTGGAGCGCTACCGGATCAAGCGGCTGCCGGCGGGGCAATGCGAGCCGGGGATACCGGCCCCGGCGGAGCACGTGTAGGTCTGCCGGGGGTTTTTCGCGGGGTTGCCCCCATCCCCGCTGCGCGAGTACTTCCCCCGCAGCGCGGGGGAAGATGCCCGAAGGGCGGACGGGTGCGGGTCTTGCCTTACTGCTCGTCCGGAGCGGCGGCAACAGGAGCCGCGGCCGCCGCCTGCCATCCGCAGGTCTTGCCCTCGTTCTGCTGCACCAGCCACTCCTGCAGCGGCGCGAAGTACTCCAGCACCGCCGAGGCATCCATGGTGTCGCCGCCGGTGAGCTCCTTCATCGTCTGCTGCCAGGGCTGGCTGTTGCCCTTGGACAGCATCGCCCAGAACTTCTCGCCCGCGGCCTTGTTGCCCGCGAAGCTGCACTCGTTGAGCGGGCCCTGGTGGCCGGCGGCGTCGCACAGCGCCTTGTAGAACTGGAACTGCAGCACGTGCGACAGGAAATAGCGCGTGTACGGCGTATTGCCCGGCACGTGGTATTTCGCGCCCGGATCGAAGAACTCCTCGCCGCGCGGCGTCACCGGGGCCACGCCCTGGTAGCGCGCCTTCAGCTCCCACCAGGCCTTGTTGTAGTTGTCTGGCGTGATCGAGCCGTCGAACACGCCCCAGCGCCAGCGGTCGATCATCAGGCCGAAGGGCAGGAAGGCGACCTTCGCCAGCGCCATGCGCATCTGCGCGTTGATCAGGGCCTCATGACCCGGAGCCGCGCCTTCCACCAGTCCGATCGACTGCAGGTACTGCGGCGTCATCGACAGCACGATGGTGTCGCCGATGGCCTCGTGGAAGCCGTCATGCGCGCCGTTCTGGAACAGCGGCGGCTGCTGGCCGTAGGCCAGGTAGTAATAGACGTGCCCGAGCTCGTGGTAGATGGTGGTGAAGTCTTCCTCGTTGGGCTTGATGCACATCTTGGTGCGCACGTCGCTGGCGTCGGCGTTCATCTGCCAGGCGCTGGCGTGGCAGACCACGTCGCGGTCGCGCGGCTTGATGAACTGGGTCTTCGCCCAGTACGACTCCGGCAGCGCCGGCATGCCCAGCGAGGTGTAGAAGCCCTCGGCCTGGCGGGTCATGGCCTTCGCATGTTCGAGCTGGGCGCCACGGGCGATCTCGACCCGGCCGTCGGTGGGCAGCAGCGCGTTCTCGCGGGTCAGGCGCTCGTTGAGGCCGGCCTGGTACTGGCGTTCCAGCGCGCCGGTGACGTCGAGCTGGCTGGCGTTGGGGTAGGGCGCCAGCAGCGACCAGAGGTTGCTCCAGTCCTGCTGCCACATGTTGCCCATCAGGTGCGCCGGCAGCATGCCGTTGACCGAACCCTTGCCGGGATACTCGGCTTCAAGGCGCGTGCGCGTGTAGCAGTGGAGCTGCTCGTACAGCGGTTCGACCTGGTTCCACAGGCGATCGGTCTCGGTGGCGAGCTCGGCCGATGTCATGTCGTAGCCGGCACGCCAGAGCTCGCCGGCGTCGGCGAAGCCGAGGTCGCGCGCGCCCTCGTTGACCAGGGCGGCGAAGCGCACGTAGTCCTCGCGCATCGGCTGCGAGATGGTGTGCCAGCCCTGCCAGGCCTCGAGCTGGGCGTCGTAGTCGCGGTCGTTGCGCAGCACGTCCTCGAGCTGGCCGAGCTGGCGGCAGCTGCGGGCCTCGCCTTCACCGGTGCAGTACTCGCCGCGGCCGTAGGTGCCCTCCATCTTGCTGGCCAGCGCGGTCAGTTCGGACAGCTTGGCCGGATCGCGCGGCGGCGGCATCGGCGTGCCGAGCTTGAGCAGGGCGATCGCGCGCTCGGTGGCGGGCGCCATCTCCTTGCCCTCGAAGCGGCGCGACTGCTCCACCCACTGCTGCGTCCGGGCCAGGAAGCGCTCGTTGCCCTTGGAGGCCACCAGCTCGCTGTCGCCATTGCTGTAGGTCGCGGCGATCCACTGCGAGGCCGTGTATTCGGGCATCAGCTGCGCGAATTCCTCGTTGACGCGGGCGATGAACTGGTCCGCGGTCTCCTTCTCCAGCTGCGCCTGGGACGGGCCGCCGTCGGGACCGGGTTCGGTGGACGGACTGCGGGAACAGGCGGCAAGGACCAGGCCGGCGGCGACGGCGAGCGCAAGGCGGGTGCGTGGCTTCACGATGGATCTCCGGTGGCGCCCGGGGGCGCGAAACCCACGCAGGCTAGTAGGCGGGTGGCGCCCCCGCAAGTGAGCTCGCGTCAGCCGGTGGGCAGGCCGCGCTCGGCCAGCCAGGCGCGCGCATCGCCGGCGTCGTGCTCGAACCAGGCGCGGGTGGAGCCGAGGCGGAAGGTGTAGCCCCAGGCGTCCATGTCGGCCATCAGCCGCGCGCGGCCGACCCCCGGCAGGTCGTCGGCGAGCACGATCTGCAGGTAGCAGGTCGCGTCCTCCTCCGGCACCGAATCGGTGGCGTCGGTATGCACGAGCGCGCGGCGCTCGGGCGGCAGCACGATCAGGTGGCAGGCCTCGTGGAGCAGCGAGTGCACGGGCGTGTCGGCGCGGGCGTACACGCGCGTGCCGATGATCCCGGCTTCGGGCGCGCCCCAGTAGCTGCCGGGGATCGGTGCGCCGTCGTCGACGGCGACGAGCTCGAGGCCGTGGCGCGCGAGCAGCGCGGCGGCATCGCCGGGCGCGATGTCGCCCAGCCGGAGCACCCCCACGCCTTCGTCCACCTCCCCTGTAGGAGCAGCTACAGCTGCGGCCACACCCCCCGCCGCTGTCTCCGGACCTGCGTCGGGAAGCGGGGTTGCGACGGTCGCAGCTGTAGCTGCTCCTACAGGAGCGGTGGGGGCGCGGGGCACGTGCTGCGCTCAGCCGGTGGCCGCGCGCTCGTCGGTCAGGGCGACGGTGATGTCGAGCACGTCATGCTCGCCGTCCTTGGTCAGGTCCACCTTCACCGCGTCGACGTCGACGCTGACGTACTTGCGGATCACTTCCAGCAGTTCGCGCTGCAGCAGCGGAAGGTAGTCCGGCGCGCCGCGGCTCGAACGTTCCTGGGCGACGATGATGCGCAGGCGCTCCTTGGCGATCGAGGCGGTGTTCTTCTTCGCCTTCAGGAAATCGAACATACCCATGCCTCAACCCCCGAACAGCTTGCTGAAGAAACCCTTCTTCTCCAGCTGTGTGAACCGCATCGGGCGATCTTCGCCGATGATGCGCGCGACCGCGTCGTCATAGGCCTGGCCGGCCTGCGACTCCAGGTCCAGGATCACCGGCTCGCCCTTGTTGGACGCGTTGAGCACGTCGCCCGACTCCGGGATGACGCCGATGGTCTTCAGGCCCAGCACTTCCTCGACGTCGCCGATCGACAGCATCTCGCCGGTCTCGACGCGGGCCGGGTTGTAGCGGGTCAGCAGCAGGTGCGACTTCACCGGCTCGCCGGCCTCGGCGCGGCGGGTCTTGGAATCGAGCAGGCCGATGATGCGGTCGGAGTCGCGCACCGAGGACACTTCGGGGTTGACCACCACCACCGCCTGGTCGGCGAAGTACATCGCGAGGAACGCGCCCTTCTCGATGCCGGCCGGGGAATCGCAGACGATGTAGTCGAAGCCGTCGTCGGCCAGCTCCTTCAGCACGCGCTCGACGCCTTCGCGGGTCAGCGCGTCCTTGTCGCGGGTCTGCGACGCGGCCAGCACGTACAGGTTGTCGAAGCGCTTGTCCTTGATCATGGCCTGCTTGAGCGTGGCCTCGCCCTGGACGACGTTGACGAAGTCGTACACCACGCGGCGCTCGCAGCCCATGATCAGGTCGAGGTTGCGCAGGCCGACGTCGAAGTCGATGACGGCGATCTTCTTGCCGCGGCGCGCCAGCCCGCAGGCCAGGCTTGCGCTGGTGGTGGTCTTGCCGACGCCGCCCTTGCCGGACGTGACTACGATGATCTCGGCCAAAGTCTCTCTCCTGTGTGCGCGCTTCAGTCGAGCGCTGCTATTTTCAGCTGGTCGCCGTCCAGCCAGACCTGCACGGGCTTGCCGCGAAGGTCGGCCGGAAGATCTTCCAGCACCTTGTAGTGTCCCGCGATCGCCACGAGTTCGGCATGGAACTCGCGGCAGAAGATGCGTGCCTTCGCGTTGCCCTGCGCGCCGGCCAGGGCGCGGCCGCGCAGCGCGCCGTAGATGTGGATCGAGCCGTCGGCGATGACCTCGGCGCCGGCGCCCACGGCGGCCAGCACGGTGAGATCGCGGTTTTCGGCATAGACCTGCTGGCCCGAGCGTACCGCGCTGGCCTGCATCAGGCCGGGCTCGCCGCCGCGCGCGAGGGCTGCGGCTTCGGCGGGCGCCGGACCGGTGCGTCCGCTTGTCGCAGGAGCGGCCTCGGCGGCCCGGCTGCGTTCGGCGGGAGACGCTGCCGGTGCGGCTTCAGCGGCCTGAGCGCCGCCGGCCGGCTCGTACTGCGCGCGGAACTTGGCCAGCAGCGGCAGGCCCAGTTCGATCGCGAGCTGCTCGTTCTCGCTGCTGCCCCAGGCCAGGGCCACGGGCAGGGCGCCGGCTTCGCGCAGCGCGTCCAGCAGGGCGCGCGCGGTGGCCACGTCGGGCAGCGCCGGCAGGCCGCCGAAGTCGACCACCACGGCGCCGCGCGCGAACAGCTTGGGCGCGCGCTGGACGCGGTCGCGCATCTCGGCGGCCAGGCGGTCGATGTCGAGGGTGCGGACGCGCAGGTTGGCGATGCCGACCTGGCCGATGCGGAGCTCGCCCGCGGGTTCGAAGCTGGCGACCGTCGCGCCCTGTGCCTTCGCCATCACCGGGTGCCCGTCGCCAGGCGGGCCTCGCCGAGCGGGCGCGGCTGTGCCAGCCAGCGCACGTCGGGCAGGTCGTCGCCGTAGTGCTCGCGCACCCAGGGATAGCTGCACAGGTCCTTGGTCAGCATCGAGGCGCGGATGCCGGTGTCGGGCATCACGTGCTGGCCGACCTCGCGGAAGCCGAAGCTGCCGTGGAAGATGCGCGCGGTGTCGCTGTCGTGCTCGATGAAGACCTCGCAGGCCAGCACCGGGTAGCGGACCTCGGCATAGCCCTGGATGTCGGCATACAGGGTGCGGCCGACGCCGCCGCCGCGGCGCCGGCTGGCGACCACCACGCGGTCGATGTACATGAAGTCGGGGTGGCGCTCGGCGAACCAGCGGAAGTTGCTGCCGTCGTGGCCGCGGCGCGAGCCGAAGCCGACCAGGAAGCCGGCGAGCGTGCCGTCGCGCTCGGCGACGCGGAAATAGTCGGCGCTGTCGTGGAAATGGCGCAGCCGCGCCGAATCGAGCGGCAGGATGGACGGACCGGCGGCGTTGTTCAGGGCAAGGACGGAATCCAGCTCGTGCTCGCGCACGTCGCGGACGACAATCGACATTCCAGACTCCGGGATGTGGCCAATGACGCCAACGTCGCGCGCGGTGGGGCTGGGCCAGCCATCGCGCGGCGGTCGACGGCGGCGATTATCGCATGGTGCCGATCCGGCGGGCGACCGGAGGCATGACTTCCGGACCGTCGCCCCGGTGCCGCTTGCGCCTACCATGGCGGCATGTTCCAGCGCTTCGACCACAACCGGCTGCTGCGCTACGCGGGACTGTTCACCTGGGCGGTGATCGGCCTGCCGCTGCTGCTGGTGACCCTGCCGCAGCCCGATCGCGACGGCGTGGTGGGCGCGGCTGCGCCCGGCGCGCTGCAGGCCTGGATCGCCTGGGCGGTATTCGGCGCCAGCTACGGCTGGCTCACCCGCGGCCTGGGCCGGCAGCGGGTGAGGGCCGTCGACGGCGTGCTGCTGGCCGGCCTGGCCGGCGGCGCCATCGCCATCAGCTACTACAGCCAGAGCGGCCTGGGCAGCATCCTGCTGATGGTCGTGGCCAGCGTGCTGCCGTGGCTGCTGCCGGTGTGGCAGGGCGTGGCGCTGCTGGTGCTGTGCGAGTTCGTGATCGTGCCGGTGTACGTGCGCGGCTATGACTTCTCCTGGGTCGAAGCGGTGCTGCAGGCCAGCCTGTACGTCGGCTTCACCGGCTTCGCCTTCGTCACCGGCCTGGTGGCGCGCCAGCAGGCCCAGGCCCGGGATGAGCAGCGCCGCCTGAATGCGGAACTGCGCGCCACCCGCGCCCTGCTGGCCGAAAGCGTGCGCGTCAACGAGCGCACCCGGATCTCGCGCGAGCTGCACGACCTGCTGGGCCACCACCTGACCGCGCTGAGCCTGAACCTGGAAGTGGCCAACCACCTCACCGAGGGCAAGGCCCAGGAGCACGTGGGCCAGGCCCACACCCTGGCCCGGCTGCTGCTGTCGGACGTGCGCGAGGCGGTCAGCCAGATCCGCGGCAACGAGACCATCGACATGGCCGCCACCCTGGAGCCGCTGGCCGGCAACGTGCCCGGCCTCAAGGTGGACATGCGCCTGCCGCGGCCGTTCCCGATGGAGGACCCCGAGCGCGCCCACGTGCTGCTGCGCTGCACCCAGGAGATCATCACCAACGCCGTCCGCCATGCCCACGCCAGCGTCCTGCACCTGCAGTACGCGCTCGAGCGCGGGGCGGTGCGCCTGGTCGCCCGCGACGACGGCCGCGGCGCCGATGGCTTCACCGCCGGCAACGGCCTGCGCGGCATGCGCGAGCGGCTGGCGGTGTACGGCGGCGAAGTCGAGGCCGACACTGCACCGGGGCAGGGCTTCACCCTGCGCCTGCGGCTGCCGCTGGACGACGTCGCCGACATCGCGGTATCCACGGCGGAGCCATCCGGCCCGTCGGCAACCCTCACCACGGAGGCGACATGACGACCGACGGACCCCGCGAGGCCGGCGCACCGGCGATCCGCGTTTGCCTGGTCGACGACCAGACCCTGGTCCGGCAGGGCATCCGCTCCCTGCTGGCGCTCGACGGCGGCATCGAGGTGGTGGCCGAGGCCGTCGACGGGCGCCAGGCCGTCGAGATGATCCCGAGGGTCGCGCCGGACGTGGTCCTGATGGACATGCGCATGCCGGCGATGTCGGGCCTGGAGGCCCTGCAGGCCCTGTCCGCGGCCGGCACGCTGCCGCCCACCATCATCCTCACCACCTTCGACGACGACCAGCTGGTGCTGGCCGGGCTCAAGGCCGGGGCCAAGGGCTACCTGCTCAAGGACGTGTCGCTGGAGCAGCTGGTGGGCGCGATCCGCACCGTGGCCGGCGGCGGCTCGCTGGTGCAGCCGGCGGTGACCCAGCGCCTGCTGTCGGGCCTGGAGCACATGCGCAACGACTTCGTCAGCCTCGACCGGCCAGACCCCCTGACCGACCGCGAGACCGAGATCCTGCGCCTGATGGCCTCGGGCTTCTCCAACAAGGAGATCGCCAACTCGCTGGGCGTGGCCGAGGGCACGATCAAGAACCACGTGTCCAACATCCTCAGCAAGCTGGGGGTGCGCGACCGCACCCGGGCGGTGCTGAAGGCCTTCGAACTGCAGCTGGTGTAAGCCCGGCGCAGGCCCGGCCGCCGCGCCGGGGCGGGCCTGCCCGATGTGAAAAAAGCCGCGGCCCGAGGTCGCGGCGACGACGGCAATCTTGCTAGGATTGCCGGTCTGCGCCCCGGCCTCGGCCGGTCCTGGTCCCGGAGAACCCTGAATGACCCGTTTGCTCGAGCTCCTGATTTCCATGGCGATCGTCGCCGTGCTGTTCGTGATCGTCGGCGTTGTGCTGCCGTCCAGCCGCTCCCTGAGCGAAAGCGTGGAGACCAACCGCAAGATGTCGATCGTGTTCGACACGGTGAACAGCTTCAAGCGCTTCGACGACTGGCATCCCTTCGCGCTGGGCCAGGTCAAGCTCGACCGTTCGGGCCCCGAAGAGGGCGTCGGCGCCCGCATCGACTACGACTCCCAGGTCTCCGGCGTGGGCAAGGGCAGCTGGGAGATCATCGAGTCCGAGCAGGATTCGCGCGTGGTCTACCGCATCGAGGACGACAAGCGCGGTTCGAACAAGCAGTCGGCCATCACCCTGACCCCGACCGGTCGCGGCGGCCGCAACGTCGAGATCACCCAGGACTACCAGGTCGACTACGGCTGGGACCTGCTGGGCCGCTACGCCGGCCTGTACGTCAGCCGCAACGTCGGCGACACCATGAAGTTCGGCCTCGGCCGCCTGACCAACATGCTGGCCTCGGTGCCGAACTTCGACTACCGCGTCGACGGCTCCAATCTTGCCAACCTCGAAGTGGCCCAGATCCCCGCCGAGAACCTGCTGGTGGTCAACGCCGGCGCGATCGAGCGCAACAACGAAGTCGTCAAGAAGGCGATGAAGGACAACGCCGAGTGGATCAAGCGCACGATGGACGAGAGCGGCCTGGAGCCGGTCGGCCCGCTGCGCATCGTGACCACCGAGTTCGCGCGTGACAGCTACACCTTCGACGTGGTCCAGGCCGTCCGTCCCAAGGGCGGCGCGGCGGCTCCGGCCGACGACGCCACCGCTGCCGACGAGGCCGCGGAAGGCGAAGAGGCCCCGGCCGCCCCGGCCTTCGTGGTCACGGAATCCGAGCCGCTGGACGCGGACGCCATCAAGCTGCAGGGCCCGGTGACCTTCGTGCGCAGCGAGCCGACCCGTGTTGCCCGCGCCGACTACAAGGGCTACATGGCCGAGCTGGACGTGGCCCGCAACGCCACCCGCGCCTGGGCCCTGACCCAGGGCGAAGAGGCCATCGGCCGCCCCTACGAGTACTACGTCAACGGGATCGACGCGGCGTTCACCGCCGACGGCCAGTTCAAGGTGTTCTGGAACCTCAAGGGCTGATCCTCGCCACTCGCCTGCAGTACCCTCGGAACGCCGCATCCCCGGATGCGGCGTTCCGCGTTCCAGGAGGACGTTCGCCGATGCCAGACGCCCCCGACGCCGCGCCCCGCGCCCTGGTCGCGCCCGCCGGCCGCATGCTGGCCGCGTCCGGGGCCGTGCTCGCGGCGCTGGCCGTCGCCCTGGCCGCCTATGCCTCGCACGCCGCCGGCCCCGATGCCGGCAGTCGCCTGGGCCTGGCGGCCGCGTTCGCCTTCGGCCACGGCCTGGCGCTGGCGGCGCTGGCGCCGCGCGCGCGGGGACGGCTGGCGCTGGCCGCGATGGGCGCACTGCTGGCCGGCGTGCTGCTGTTCGCAGGCTCGCTGGCCGGGGCCTCGCTGCTGGGGTTGTCGACGCGCCTGGCGCCGCTGGGCGGCAGCCTGATGATCCTGGGGTGGCTCGCCCAGGCCGCGGCCGCGCTGCGGGGGCGCTGAGGCCATGCCGCGCTTCCGCCGTGGCTACGACACCGCCGAGGCCGATGCCTGGCTCGCCCGGCGCGACCGCCGCCTGGCCGCGTGGATCCGCCGCCTCGGTCCGATCGGGCCCGACCCGCGCTGGCGGCGCTCCTTCGATCCGGTCGATGCGCTCGCCCGCGCCATCCTGTTCCAGCAGCTGAGCGGCAAGGCCGCGTCCACCATCGTCGGCCGGGTGAAGGCGGCGGTTGGCGGCACGCGGCTCCATGCCGACAGCCTGGGGCGCGTCGACGACGCCACGCTGCGCGCCTGCGGGGTTTCGGGCAACAAGGCGCTGGCCCTGCGCGACCTCGCCGCCCGCGAGGCGCGCGGCGAGATTCCCGACTTGCGCAGGATGTCGGTGATGGACGCGGACGCGATCGTCGCCGCCCTGGTGCCGGTCCGCGGTATCGGCCGCTGGACGGTGGAGATGATGCTGATGTTCCGGCTCGGAAGGCCGGACGTGCTGCCGGTCGACGACCTTGGCGTGCGCAAGGGCGCGCAGCTGCTGGATCGCGCGGAGGCCATGCCGACCCCGCGCGGACTGGCGGAGCGGGGCGAACGCTGGGGCCCGTTCCGGACCCAGGCTGCGCTCTACCTGTGGCGGATCGCGGACGCGGCCAGCGCCGCGTCCGCGCCCGTGAAGCGCTCGCAGGAATAGGCGCGGGGCAGGCCGCCCGCGCCGGGTGGATCAGAAGCGCAGTTCGCCGCCGATGCCGAGGGTGTCGATGTCGAGGTCGACGCCGTCGAAGTCGGCCTGGCGGCGATCCCAGTTCAGCGACAGGCCGAAGCGCGGGTTGAAGTCGTAGCCGACGCTGGCGCCGAAGTAGGGCTTGTTCGAGTGCTCGTCGTCGATCACGTCCCAGTCGTCCTCGCGCAGCTGCGCGGTGATGCGCGCGATGCCGGCGCGGCCGCCGATGAAGAAGCCGGTGCCGTCGGGGCCGAAGTTGTGCTTGGCCGCCACGCCCACGCCGAAGCTGACCAGGTCGAGGTCGAGGTCGTCGCCCAGGTACTCGGTGTACAGCGTGCCGACGTGGCCTTCGAGCGCGAAGTTGCGGTTGAACCAGTAGCCGCCGGAGAAGACGAACGAGGTGTCGTCCTCGCTGGCGGAGAAGCCGGCGTAGTCCAGGTCGATGTCGCTCTGGCCGATCTCGGCGCGGATGTAGCCGCCACGGCCGTCGGCGGCGAAGGCGGGCGCGGACGCGCAGGCGGCGAGCACGGCGGCGAGGATGATCGTCTTGTTCATCGTGTTCCTTGTTCCTTGGAAAGAGGATCCCCTCCCGGGGGCGCGAAGGATGCGGAGGCGCGCCGGCGCTGTCAACGGGGCACTGTCTCAGCGTCCGCCCGGCGCCAGCAGCGCCAGCAGTCCGCGCGCGGCCTGCAGCCGCTCGCCCGCCTCGGGCAGTTCCAGCGCCAGGCGCAGCGTGTCCGGCCCGTCCATCCGGTACTGCTTCGGCTGGCCCTGGACCAGGCGGATGATCGCCATGGGGTCGACCGACGGCTTCTCGACGAACTTCACCCGCCCGCCGCTGGCGCCGATGTCGATCTTGGCGATGCCCAGCCCGGTGGCCGCAAGCTTCAGCTCGGCGGTGGCGAACAGCAGCTTCGTCGGCTCCGGCAGCAGGCCGAAGCGGTCGATCATCTCCACCTGCAGTTCGCGCAGGGCCTCGGCGTCGCGCGCGGAGCTGATGCGCTTGTACAGGGTCAGGCGCGTGTGCACGTCGGGCAGGTAGTCCTCGGGGATCAGCGCAGGTGCGTGCAGCTCGACTTCGGCGCCGCGCGCGGCGGTGCCGTCGACGTCGGGCAGTTCGCCGCGCTTGATCGAGCGCACCGCGCGCTCCAGCAGCTCGGTGTAGAGGCTGAAGCCGACTTCGGCCATCTGGCCACTCTGGTCCTCGCCCAGCAGCTCGCCGGCGCCGCGGATCTCGAGGTCGTGGGTGGCGAGCGTGAAGCCGGCGCCGAGCTCGTCCATGGAGGCGATCGCGTCCAGGCGCTTCTTCGCGTCCGCGGTGATCGAGCGCTTGTCGGGCACCACGAGATACGCATAGGCGCGATGGTGCGAGCGGCCGACGCGTCCGCGCAGCTGGTGCAGCTGCGCCAGGCCGAACCTGTCGGCGCGGTTGATGATGATGGTGTTGGCGTTGGGGATGTCGATGCCGGATTCGATGATGGTCGAGGCCAGCAGCACGTTGAAGCGCTGCTTCTGGAAGTCGAGCATCACCCGCTCCAGCTCGCGCTCGGGCATCTGGCCGTGCGCCACGCCGATGCGCGCCTCGGGCACCAGCTCCTGCAGCTGGCGCTGCATGCGGCCGATCGACTCGACGTCGTTGTGCAGGAAGAACAGCTGGCCGCCGCGCGCCAGCTCGCGGTCGAAGGCCTCGCGCAGCTGGGCGTCGTCCCAGGGCACGACGAAGGTCTGCACCGCCAGCCGGTTGGCCGGCGCGGTGGCGATGATCGAGAGGTCGCGAAGCCCGGCCATGGCCATGTTGAGCGTGCGCGGGATCGGGGTGGCGGTCAGCGTGAGCAGGTGCACGTTGGCGCGCAGGGCCTTCAGCGCCTCCTTCTGGCGCACGCCGAAGCGCTGCTCCTCGTCCACGATCACCAGGCCGAGGTCCTTGAAGCGCACGTCCTTCTGCAGCAGGCGGTGGGTGCCGACGATGACGTCGATGGTGCCCTCGGCCACCTTCTCCAGCTCGGCCTTGATCTCCTTCGTCGACTTGAAGCGCGACAGCACCTCGACCCGGATCGGCCAGTCGGCGAAGCGGTCGCGGAAGTTGGCGTAGTGTTGCTCGGCCAGGAGCGTGGTCGGCACCAGCACCGCGACCTGCTTGCCGGCCGCGGCGGTGGCGAAGGCCGCGCGCACCGCGACCTCGGTCTTGCCGAAGCCGACGTCGCCGCAGACCACGCGGTCCATCGGCTGCGAGGACTGCAGGTCGCGCAGTACGGCCTCGATGGCGGCGTGCTGGTCGGGCGTTTCCTCGAAGGGGAAGGTGGCGGCGAAGGGTTCGTACATGCCGCGGTCGATGTCGATCGCGAGCCCCGCGCGGGCCTGGCGCTTCGCCTGGATCTCCAGCAGTTCGGCGGCGACGTCGCGGACCTTCTCGGCCGCCTTGCGCTTGGCCTTGGTCCACTGCTCGCCACCCAGCGAATGCAGCGGCGCGGTCTCCGGCGAGGCGCCGGAATAGCGGCTGATCAGGTGCAGCTGCGCGACCGGCACATAGAGGCGGTCGCCCTTGGCGTACTCGATTTCGAGGTATTCCGACGCCATGCCGCCGGCTTCCAGCGTCACCAGTCCGCGATAGCGGCCGACGCCGTGGTCCTCGTGCACGATCGGCGAGCCTTCGGACAGCTCGCCGAGGTCGCGGATGATCGCTTCCGGCTCGCGGCCGGCGCGCTTGCGGCGGCGCGGCGCGGCGGCGCGCTCCGGGAACAGCTGGCGCTCGGTGAGCACGGCCAGCGGCGCCTCGCCGGCCACGCCGGGATCGAGGGCAAAGCCGTCCTCGAGCGGCGCGACCGAAATCGCGAAGCGCGCGTCGCCGGACGCGAAGGCGCGGAAGTCGGGCAGCACCTGCGGGCGCAGGGCGGCAGCGTCGAGCACCTCCAGCAGCGCCTCGCGGCGGCCGGCGGTGTCGGCCGAGACCAGCACGCGGCCCGGATAGCTCGCGAGGAACTCCTTCAGCGGCACGGCCGCGGCGTCGTGGCGCGCGGCCACCGGCAGCGCCGGCGCGGGCTGCTCGCCCAGCCGGGTGGCCTCGTCGCGGCGCGCATGGCCCTCGCCCGCGACCTCGATCCGCGGTGCGTCGTTGAAGTGCGCGCGCAGCTCGTCCGGCGCCAGCCACAGGGCGCCGGGCGGCAGCACGGGATGTTCGACATCGTGGCGGCGCTGCTCGTGGCGCTGGCCGGCCTGGGCCCAGAAATGGTCGGCGGCCGCGGCCACGCCCTCGTCCACCAGCGGCAGGGCGCCGTCGCCCATGTAGTCGAACAGCGTGGCGGTGGCCCCGCCTTCGAAGAACAGCGGCAGGTAGTATTCGATGCCGGCCGGCGCGGCCCCGGCCCTGAGGTCCTGGAACAGCGCGCTGCGCCGGGTGTCGATGTCGAACTGCTCGCGCAGCGCATCGAGCGCGCGCGCGCGCGAGGCCTCGTCCAGCGGCACTTCGCGGCCCGGCATCAGCCGCAGCGCATCGACCTTCTCCAGCGAGCGCTGGCTCTCGGGGTCGAACACGCGGATGGTGTCGATCTCGTCGTCGAGCAGTTCGATGCGCAGCGGCGCCGCCTCGCCCATCGGGTAGACGTCGAGCAGGGCGCCGCGCACGGCGAAGTCGCCCGGGTCGTAGACCTGGGGCACGTTGCGGTAGCCGGCGGCCTGCAGGCGGCGCTTCTCGGCGTCCAGGTCCAGGCGCTGGCCCACGCCCAGGTCGAAGCTGTTGCCGACCACGTAGGACAGCGGCGGCAGGCGCTGCATCAGCGTCTGCACCGGCACCACCAGCACGCCGCGCTTCATCGACGGCAGGCGGCGCAAGGTGGCCAGGCGCTGGGAGACGATCTCGGGATGCGGGCTGAAGCGGTCGTAGGGCAGGGTCTCCCAGTCCGGGAAGGCCAGTACCGGCAGACCGGCATCGTCGCCGACGAGGGTGTGCAGGTCGGCTTCGAGCTGGGTGGCGGCGTGGTTGTCGCGGGCAACGGCCAGCAGGACGCCGTCATGCGCGCGCGCCGCGGCCGCGACGAACCAGGCCAGCGCCGAGCGCGATGCCGGCGCGCGCCACCATGCGCGCGGGCGGCCAGGGCCGGGAAGCGGGGGCGTGGGAGAGGCGGGGAGGGGAGCGCGGCGTGGGGTCTGGTCGGTCATCGGCACAAACAGCGGCAGCACCGGATGCGTTCCACCGCACCCGGCGCAGGGCCGCACAGTCTAGCGTGGCCGGCCTCTACGCTGCGGCCCGGGCGTCTGCGGAGTGCTGGTGTCAGCGCGATTCGCCGGAGGCGGCCGTGCCCCCGCTGCCGCCGCTGCCCACGCCGGCCACCGGGGTGGCCCTGGCCAGCGGCAGGCGGATGCGGACGAAGCCGGGGTCGGCTGCACCGTCCTCGTCCACGCCGAAGCCCATGGAGCGCGCGAGATCGAGCAGGGGGCCGTTGGCCTCGGGCACTTCGCCGGTCAGCGCGTCCAGGCGCTTGCCCCGCGCCCAGCGCGCCAGGCGCCGCATCAGGTGGCGGCCCAGGCCCATGCCGGCGACGTTGCGGCCGACCAGGATCGCGAACGCCGCCTCGCGGGTGCCGGGCACGACGGCGGCGCGCGCTAGGCCCAGGATCATCGCCTCGCCGGGCGGCAGTTGCTGCTCGGTGACGACCAGGGTGAATTCGCCGCGGGTGTCGGGCTGGGACAGCTGGCGCGAACGCTCGACGTCGATGTCGCCGGCACCGGCGAGCAGGTGCCCGCGGGTGTCGCCGGGTTCAAGGAGTTCGAAGCTCGCGCGCAGCACCGGCGCGTCTTCCGGACGGATCGGGCGGATCAGGACGTCGTGGCCGTTGCGGAGGCGGAGCTCCTCGTGCCACGGGGGGAGGCGGTTTCTGGCGACCATGGGGCCGATGCTGGCACGGCACGGGTGAAGCCCATCTGCACATGCCGGCCGTGGATCAGGACGGAGTGCGCAGCCAGTGGAAGCGCGAACCGGCGCCGCGCTCGCCCAGCGCCGCCGCCAGCGACGCGAGCGCCGGTGCCAGCGCGGCGTCGAGCTGCCAGGGCGGATTGACCACCAGCATGCCGCTGCCGTTCATGCGCAGCGGCGAGTCGTCGGGGCGCACCATCAGCTCGGCCAGCAACACCGACTTGCCCGGCAGGTCCGCGGCCCGGCGCTGGAACGGCATCAGCGTGCGCCTGAGCTTGATCGGGTACCAGAGCGCGAACACGCCCTGCGGGAAGCGGCGCAGGCCTTCGCGGATCGCGCCCAGCGCGTCGTCGAATTCCGCCAGCTGGGTCTCGTAGGGCGGGTCCACCAGCACCAGGCCGCGGCCGAGGCGGGTCGCGCCGTCGCGCGGCGGCAGCATCGCGCGCACGGCGGCGTAGCCGTCGCCCGGGTGTACGCGGACACGGCGGTCGCCGGCGAGGCTGGCCGCCAGCGCCTTCGCCTCCTCGGGCTGGGTCTCGCAGCAGGCGATGCGGTCGGCCTCGCGCAGCGCGTGCGCGAGCAGCCAGGGAGAGCCGGGGTAGGCGTCGGCGCCGTGCGCCTTGCGGCAGGCCGCGACCGCGTCGAGGTAGCGGCGCAGCAGCGGATCGCGCGGCGTTTCCGCGATCAGCCGCCCGATGCCGTCGTCGGCCTCGCCGGTGCGCTGCGCGCTGGCGCCGGACAGGCGGTACAGGCCGCGGCCGGCGTGGGTGTCCAGCGCGAACAGCGGCGCCGGCTTCGCCACCAGCGCGTCGCACAGGGCCAGCAGGACGACGTGCTTGAGGACGTCGGCGTGGTTGCCGGCGTGGAAGGCGTGGCGGTAGTTCATCGGGGAAGGATACCGGGGCGGCCGGCGGCGCGCGGCGCCCGCCAGGCTGCCCGCCATGTCCACCGACGCCGCGCCCGCGCCATCCACCGTGCTCCTGGTCGAGGACGATCCGGCGATCGCCGAGGCCGTGGTCTATGCGCTGCGCGCGGAAGGCTTCGCGGTCGAGCACCGGATGCTGGGCCGCGGCGCGGCCGAGCGCGTGCGCGCCGGCGCAGGATCGACTGCTACCGGGTTGGCGCGGCGATGCCGGCGGCGACGCGCTGAGCGCCGGCCCGGCTGCAGGTCCCGTCAGCCGAGGCCCGGGACCTGCGCCGCAAGCCACAGCGTGCCGCCGCCGAGCAGGCCGCCGATGGCGGTGGCGGCGAGCACGTCGCTGGGCCAGTGCAGGCCCAGCACCACGCGCGACAGCGCCACCATCGCGGTGAACGGCACCAGCAGCCAGGCCAGCTGCGGATAGTGGGCCAGGGCGACGATGGTGAAGGAGACCGCGTGCAGGGTATGGCCGGACGGGAAGCTGAACTCGTCCAGCGGCGCGATCCAGGCGCGGATGCGCACGTCGGCCGCGAACGGCCGCGGGCGCCGGGTCCAGCGCTTGAGCGCCTTGTACAGCAGCAGCGCGATGGTGCCGGTGGCGGCCATCTGCGCCGAGGCGCGGACGCCGTCGAGGCCGTCCAGCAGCACCATCGCCGCCATCAGCACGTACCAGGCGACGCCGTCGCCCAGCCGGCTGACGGTGGCGAACACCTTCAGCACGCCGGTGCGCGCGCACCAGGCGTTGGTGCGCAGGCAGAGCAGGCGGTCGGCGGCGAAGCGGCTATGCGAGGGCAGCGTGGACATCGGCGTGGCTCCTGCGGTGGGCGATGCCGGCGAGGACGGCGTCGAAATCGGCGGCGACCTGGGCCGGACGCAGCGACTGCACCGCCGTCCGCGCCGCCGCGCCCATGCCGCGGCGCGAGGCGTCTTCCAGCGAGAGGCGGCAGGCGGCGTCGATGAAGCCGGTCTCGTCGTGCAGCGTGATCGCGGCGCCGTGGATGCCGTGGCGCAGGTGCTCGGCGGCGGCGCCATAGCGGTAGGCCACGGTGGCCACGCCGCTGGCCATGGCCTCGATGGTCACGTTGCCGAAGGTTTCCGACAGGCTCGGGAACAGGAACAGGTCGGCGCTGGCGAAGTGCCGGGCAAGCGCTTCGCCGCGCTGCAGCCCGCAGTAGATGAAGTCCGGGTTGGCCTCGCGGATCGCGGCCTGCTCCGGACCTTCGCCGACCCAGACGAAGCGCGCATCGGGGCGCAGCGCCTGCAGGGCCCGGAACGCGCGGATCGCCAGCCCGAGGTTCTTCTCCGCGGCGATGCGGCCGACGTGGATGACGGCGAGGTCGTCCGCACCCAGGCCCCAGCGCGCGCGCAGCTCATCGTCGCGCTGGGCCGGGTCGAAGCGTCGGGTATCGACCGCGCGCGGCAGGTGAACCACGTGGCGGAAGCCGAGCCCCTCGAGTCCGGCGCGCAGCTCGCGGGTCGGCACCAGGGTGGCGGCGGAGCGGTTGTGGAAGCGCCGCATCCAGGCCAGCGCCAGCGGCTCCAGCAGCGGCAGGCCGTAGTCGCGCATGTAGTGGTCGAAGCGGGTGTGGAAGCCGGAGGCGACCGGGATCCCGAGCGCGCGCGCCGCGCGCATCGCCGACCAGCCCAGCGGGCCCTCGGTGGCGATGTAGACGGCGTCCGGACGCTGGCGGCGCCAGGCGCGGCGCAGCCGCGCGGCCGCGGGCAGGCCGAAGCGCAGGCCCGCGTACAGCGGCAGGTGCACGCCGGTGGTGAGCATGCCGCCGGGGCCGGCGTGGTCCTGGCGATGCTGGCGCGGACGCACCAGCTCGACGTCGTGGCCGCGGCCGCGCAGGCCGCGCTCCAGCTCACGCACCGTCAGCGCGACGCCGTTGACTTCCGGTGGATAGGTCTCGGTGACGATGGCATAGCGCATGGGCGGCTCCGGTTTTACCGAAGCCTGCCCCTGCGGGGTGTCGCGCGTATGGCGGTTTGTTGACGCCCGTGTGACGCGGCTACCAGTGCAGCTGCACGCGCGCTTCCAGGATCGAGGGATCGTCGTGGATGCGGGCGCCGCTGGCGTCGGTGCGGCTGCTGGCGACGTCGACGTAGTTCAGCATCAGCTTGGTGTTGCTGCGCCAGTACCAGTTCACGCCCACCGTCCAGGCCTCCATGCGGCCGCCCCGCACCGGGCCGTCGTCGAGGTCGAGCTGGTCGTAGCGCAGGCCGAGCTGCCACAGGCCGGCGTCGGCGACATTGGTGCGCGGCAGGCCGCCGCGGTAGCCCCAGGTGCCGCCGCCGGGCGTCCACAGCGCGCTGGCATAGCCGCCGGTCGCGTCGAAGCCGGAATGGCCGATGCGGTCGGCGCTGGCGAGGAAGTATTCGCCCTGCAGCTTCAGCGGGCCCTGGATCCACATCGCCTCCACGCCGGTGGTGGCCAGGCGGTCGACGTCGGCGAGCACGCCGGTGTCGACCATGCGTGCCGCCGCCATGTCGGCATTGGGGCGGGCGCGCAGGCGCAGCGCGTCGGCGTCGGTGTCGCGGTCGACGTGGCTGAGGCCGAGGTGCAGCACGCGGCCGTCCTCCTGCAGCGGGGCCCACCAGGCGCGCGCGCCGTAGCCGGCGCCGCCGGCATCGTCGTCCAGGTTGCGGCCGAACCAGCCCAGGCTGGCGCCGTGGCTGCCGGCGTCGTAGCCCCAGGACGCGCCGAGCCTGCGGCCGACGGCGAAGGTGGAGGTGGCCGCGGCCTTGGCGATGAAGTCGCTGTTGCGCGCGGAGGACAGCTCCTCGAGGCTGTTGGGCTGCTTGTACTGGCCGAACAGGAGCGTGTGCGCGGGCGCGCCGTCGCCGCCGAAGGTCCAGGACACGTTGTTGTCGAGGTAGGTCTCGCTGTGGACGTCGTAGCCGAGCACCCAGCCGAAGCCGCCCGGACCCTTGCCCTTCAGCGCCAGCTCGAAGCGGCGGATGCCGGTGGCGCGGTCGCGGCCGTCGGCGCGGGCGTCCAGGTCGAGTACGTCATTGTCGAACCAGTAGCCGTCGACCTGGAACATGCTCTCGAAGGACACCTCGGAGCCGGCCACCGTGCCCAGCGGCACCTCGGCGCGGGCGGGGAACAGGCAGGCGGCGGCAAGCAGGGCGATCGGCGGCAACAGGAGTTTCATGGAATCGTCGCGGGGCTGTCATGCGGGGGACCGCGAAGTCTATCGCGCGGGGACGGCCGCTCCCGGGGACAGTGCGCTCCCCCGACAGCTGAACGGATGGCGGCGGGTCAGCGCCGCGCGCCGAACTCGACCACCCGGCTGAGCCCGCCTGGCGCGTCCTGGAAGCCCTGCGCGATCAGCGCGGCGCGCAGCCCGGGGTCGTCGGTGCGCGCGGAGGCCTGCAGCGAGCGGCGGCCATCGGCCTCGACGGTGAGCGTGGCTTCGAGCCACAGCGGGGCCGTCGCGTCCTCGGGCACCAGCGCGAGCCGCCCCGCGCCGCCTTCACAGGCGGGGGTTCCCGCCAGCAGCAGGGGTGGCAGCGCCCCGTCCGCCAGCGCCATTTCCACCCGGACGCGCCCGCCGGCCTCGCGGCAGCCCTCGTCGTCGAACAGCACCCGGGCGTCCTCCAGCGAGGCGCGCAGGGCCAGGCCCGGCGGTGACGGCAGCGGCAGCACGCCGTCGGCGCGCGACAGCCCGCGCACGCGCCCGGCGTGCAGCACCAGCGACGCCTGCGGCGCGTGGACCCGCAGCTGGCGGCGCCCGAGGAGCAGCGGCAGCGGCGACAGGCCCACCCGCACGTCGCCGATCGCGACGTCCTGCCACCGGGCCTGCCGCAGGCGCCCGCGCCACGGGCTGCCGTCGACGCCCGCCGCGGACAGCGCCTGCGGCAGCGCGAGCCGCGCGATGGCGAGCTGCAGCGGCGCGGCCAGTAGCAGGCCCAGCGCGAACGCGCCCGCGAACCACAGCGCCAGCCGGCGGCCGCTCACGGTGCGGCTCCGGCGAAGCCGGCCTCGACGCGCAGCTGGCCGTCAGTGCGCTCGACGCGCAGCGACGCCGGTGCGATGCCGTGCGTGTCGACCAGCCCGCCGAGCCAGCCGAACAGGGCTGGCGACGCGACCCGCTCGAACTCCAGCACGAAGCTGCCGTCGGGCGCCGTGCGCTGGCGGCTGGGGGCGAGACCCGCCTCGCGCGTGCTGTCGAGCAGCAGGCGCTGCAGGGCCTCGCCGCCGGGCGGCTGCGCGGTTGCCGCGGCGGAGGTGCCGAGCGCGGCCACCGCGGCCTCGGCGGCGTGCAGCGTGGCCACGGCGCGGGCATGCCGGGCTTCGGCCTCCTCGCGCAGCGCGCGCAGCGGCCACAGCAGGCCGTACCACCAGGCGAACGCGGCCAGCATCGCGGCCATGGCGGCCAGCATCGCGCGCTCGCGTGGTTCGCGTCCCTGCCACCAGCGGCGCAGTGCGGTGATCATGTCGTTCATGCCGAGGGCTCCAGGGCCAGGCCGGTGTGCAGGCCGCCGGCCACCTCCGTGCTGCCGCCTTCCACCAGCCGCCAGCCGTCGGCGGCGAGGCTGCCCCGCAGGGCCTCCAGGTCGGCCGCGTCGCGATGGAACAGCCGCGCGCGCAGGCGGTCGCCGCGGGCGTATTCGAGGTCGACCAGGTGCGTGCCGGGGCGCGCGTCGACGGCGGCGAACAGCGCGCCGCTCGCCGCCGCGAACTCGCGCGGCGCGTGCGCGGCCTGGAGGCGGCGGTCCAGCCCGGCCGCGTCGCCGCCGCTTCCGGGCAGGGCGGCGTCCAGGGTCGCCGCCGCGCGCGATTCCAGCGCGCGCGCGGCCAGTTCGAGGCGCAGCGCCTGGGCCGCCACCAGCAGCAGCGGCGACGCGAGCAGCGCCGCCGCCAGCCAGGCGAGGCGCCGCCGGTTGGCCGGGCGCGCGCGCCTGGCCGCGGGGGCGAACTCGCCCTGCAGCAGGTCGAGCTCGGGGGCCAAGGCATGCCCGGCCAGCGCATCGAGTCCGCCCTCGATCCGCGACACCGGGCGGGTGCCGAGCACCTGCGCCGCCAGCGCCGGCTCCGCGGCGAAGGCGAGCCCCGGGCCGCGCGCCAGCCAGCGGTCGCCGGCGTCGAGCAGGTTCACCGGGGCGTCGTCGTCCGGGGCGGGCAGCAGCAGCTGCTCGGGCACGGCGGCATCGGGCATGAAGCCGGACGCCGCGGCGCGTTCGAGCCAGGCGCGGAGCAGGGCGGGGTCGACCGCGGCCATGGTGCGCCGGGTGGAGGTGCCGGCCGGATCCAGGGCCACGTGCAGGGTGGTGGGCCGGGCCAGGCGCGCGGCCAGCAGCGCAGCGGCCGCCGCCTGCGCCTGCGCCGCACTGTGCGCGGGCAGTTCCATGGTGTCGATGCGCACGGCGTCGCCGGGCACCACCAGCACGCCGTGCACGGGCCCGGCGCCGGTGGCGGCGGAGTCGCCGGCCCGCAGGCTCCGCCGCGACAGCACGCGGCCGCCGTCGTCCACGTCCAGCAGGGTGGCCGGCGCCGCCGGGTCGGCAGGGAGGAACAGGATGCGCTTGCTCATTCGTCGTGTGTCCATCGCCGCGCGACCAGGCGCACGGGACCATGGGAATCGCTGTCCAGCAGTGCGCTCAGCACCACTTCGGCACCGTCGTATTCGACTTCGGTGCGCAGCGAGAAATAGCGGGTGGCCAGGCGGACCTGCTGCATCGCGTCGTCGCCGAGGCCGGCGGCGCGGATCGCATCGAGGCTGAAGAATTCATGCAGCTGCCGCCAGCCATGCGCGGGGCGGGCGGCGATCACGCGCCGCGCCGCCGCCGGGTCCAGGGCGTTGTCGCTGAGCATGCTCAGCAGCAGGGCGTCGTCGTCCTCGAGCGTGTTGAGGTTGATCGGCGACAGCGCGTTGTCGGGCTGCGCGCAGACGTGGGGACGCAGGCGCCCGTAGGCCCCGGCGTCGTGCGCGACGATGGCGCGCAGCTCGCTGACCTCGGCCAGCAGCGCGCCCGAGGTGCGATAGCCCGGGCCGCGCGAGGCATAGGCGGGATCCTCGGCGCCGGAGGGGCCGGGAACCTGGTCGCGGTCGATCCAGTCGACCAGCGCATCGGCCATCGCCGCGGCCTGGCCGGGGGTGAAGTCGAGCGCCTGCAGCAGGGCCCGGTACTGGCGCACGCCCGCTTCGCGCCGGATCCACTGGTTGGGCGCGCCCTCGACCACGCTGTTGAGGTTGAAGCAGGCGCTGGCGTCGTCCAGGCGCACGCGCATCACGCCGCCGTCGATCGGGAACACGAAGGGGCGGCCGTTCCAGCCTCCCTCCAGGGTGGTGCGGCCGTCGCCGCGGTCGAGCTGGTGGATGCGCGCGCGCGCCAGCTCCTCGCTGCCCAGCGCGTACCACTGCGCCTGCGCCAGCGCCTGGGCGTTGCCGGTGCGGCGCAGGCCGAAGCGGATGTCGTCCATCACCGCGACCAGCAGCACGGTCATCACCGCCACCAGCAGCAGCACGGTGAGCAGCGCGGCGCCGCGTTCGTGCGCGCCGGTCATGGCGTGACCCCGGGCAGCAGGAAGCGCTGGCGCACATGGCCGATGGCGTCGAGCTCGAGCTCCAGTTCGACCGCTTCGGGCAGCGAGTCGGCACCGCCGAGCCAGCCGTCGTTCCAGCGGCCTTCGTCGAGGTAGGCCACGCGCGCGGCGTTGACGCCGTCGATCAGCACCCGCGCCGGCGGCGGCGCGGCGCCGTCCACGGCCGCGCGCGCGCTGCGCTCCAGGCGGCCGTCGACGATGCGGTACTCGACGTACTCCAGCGAGGCGCGCGGCAGGCCTTCGGGATTCTCGTGGCCGCGGCGGACGAAGGCGAACAGCGGGCCCGACTCGCCCGGGCGGCCGCCGATGAAGGCATGGCGGGTGTTGCTGCCGTCGGCCCTGCGCACCAGGCGCACAGCCGCCTGCGAAAGGTCGGCGCGGAGCAGGGCGCGGGCGCGCTGGAATTCGCCCAGGCGGTCCATGCGCTCGCGCAGCACGCCCTGGCTGTCGGCGGCATGGGCCATCACCGCGACGCCGGCGGCGGCGATTACGCCGAAGATGGCCAGTGCGGCCATCACTTCGAGCAGGGTGAAGCCACGCAGCGCATCGCGTGCGTGCATGGCCGTGTGCGCGCGTGCCGTCGTGCGCTTCGTGAGCGTCGTGCGCGTCGCCGTGGCCTGGTTCACTGCGCGACGCTCCGGAACAGCGAGACTTCCGCCGCCACCCGCGACTCGCCCGGTGGCGAGACGCGGATGTCCACGCGCAGCAGCGAGGGATCGGCAGTCGGGGCGGTGCTGCGGGTCCAGCGCCAGTCGCGGCCGCCGGCCTCTTCGCTGCCGGCCGCCTGGTCGGCGAGTTCGCGCACGTCCAGGGTGGCGGCCTCGACCGCGACGTTGTCGGCGACCACCGCGGCCAGCACGCGCTCCTCGATCGCGACCGCAGTGCGCGTGCTTTCGCCCGAAAGGTTGAGCAGCCCGAGCACGGCCAGCGCGAATACCGCCAGCGCGACCAGCATCTCGATCAGCGAGAAGCCGGCATCGCTCCAGTGCCGTGGCCCCGTGCCCTTCGCACGGCGTGCGGCGATGCCCCGGCGGAGCGTCTGCACGCATGCCTCGACACGACGCTGGGCGGAGATTTCAGCGCGCGCGGCCATCGACTGTCACTTCGCCACCGTCGTCGACCGTGACCTGCATCCGGCGGCCTTCGCGCAGCAGTACCAGGCTGCCGGGCTCGGCGGCGCCGGTGGGGTCGAAGCGGAAGCTCATGCGCGCATCGCGACGCGGCAGCTGCGGCTGCGTGCCGGGCGCCCAGTCGACGGCGGCGAAGGCGCGGCCGTCCAGCGGCTGCCAGCCGTCGAAGCGACGGCGCGAGAACCCGTAGCCGCGCGCAGTCACCGCCACTTCCACCGTGCGCATGCCGAGGATGGCCTCGTCGCGCGCGTGCGCCAGCCGCGCCGCGAACGTCTGTGTCTCCTTCACCAGCGCGTCGTCGGTGGACGGCAGGGTCAGCGCCACGGCGGCGCCCGCCAGGCCGATGACGGCCAGCGCCACCATCAGCTCGACCAGCGTGAACCCGCGCGCGCGCCGCATGGCCGTGGCTCAGCGCCAGTTACCGATGTCGGCGTTGTCGCCGTCGCCGCCCTCGGCGCCGTCGGCACCGAAGGAGAACACGTCGAAGCCGCCGCTGCGGCCCGGCTGGCGGTACTGGTAAGCGTTGCCCCATGGATCCTCGGGCAGGCGGCGGATGTAGCCGCCCTTGCGGTAGCGATCGGGGCGCGCGAGGCCGGACGGCGCTTCAAGCAGCGCGTCGAGTCCCTGTGCGGTGGTCGGATAGGCCAGGTTGTCCAGGCGGTAGGTCTCGAGCGCCTGCTCCAGCACCGCGATGTCGGCGCGCGCCTTCTCGGCCATCGCGCGGTCCTGGCTGGGCATGACGTTGATCATCACCACCGTCGACAGCAGGCCGATGATCACGATCGCGACCATCAGCTCGACCAGGGTGAAGCCGCGGGCATGGCGCCGCCGCCTGCCGGATGGACGAGGCCTGGCAGCGCCGGGAGCCGCAGCGTGTCGCGGGGCGGTGGATCGGGGAGCGGTGCGGTCTTGCATGTGGGCCTCCATCAGCCGGCCACGAGGGCGTTGAACTGCAGGATCGGCAGCAGGATGGCGAGCACGATCACCGCCACCATCGCGCCCAGCACGATGATGATCAGGGGTTCGAGCAGGCTCATCGCCGCCGTGGTGAAGGTGTTGAATTCGCGTTCGAGGTAGTCGGCCGCGCGGTCGAGCATTGGCGCCAGCCGCCCGCTGTCCTCGCCGCTGGTGGCCATGTAGAGGAGCGTCGGCGGGAACACCGCGGCGCGCTTCATCGCGCTCGACAGGCTGCCGCCCTCGTGGATGACCTCGACCATCGATCCGGTGGCCTCGCGCAGCACGGTGTTGCCGACCGTGCGCGCTGTGATCGCCAGGCCTTCGATCAGCGGCAGGCCGCTGTCGGACATGGTCGCGAGCGTGCGCGCCATGCGCGCGGCGTGGACATCGCGCAGCAGGCGGCCCAGCAGGGGCAGGCGCAGCAGGGCGGCGTCGAAGCGGCGGCGCAGGGCGGGGCGGTGCAGCAGGCGCGTGGTGGCGAAGGCGAGCGCCGCCAGCAGCACCAGCAGCGGCAGCCACCACGCCACCAGCGCGTCGGAGACGCCGATGACGATGCGCGTGAGCAGCGGCAGCTCGCGACCCATGGATTCGAACTGCTCCACCACCTTCGGCACCACGAACACCATCAGCGCGATCACCACCAGCACTGCGGTGACCGCCAGCGCGGCCGGGTACACCAGCGCCGAGACCAGCTTGCCGCGCACCTGCTGGTCGCGCTCGTGCAGGTCGGCCAGGCGTTCGAGGATGGCGGGCAGGGCGCCGGTGCCCTCGCCGGCGGCGACCATGGCGCGGTACAGCGGCGGGAAGGCGCGGGGCTCGCGCGCCATGGCGTCGGACAGGCGGAAGCCTTCGACCACGCGCGCATGGGTGGCCATGACCACGCGCCTCACCGGCGCGCGTTCGGACTGGCTGCCGATGGTGCGCAGGGCCTCCTCCAGCGGCGCCGCCGCCACCAGGGTGGCGAGCTGGCGGGTCAGCAGGGTGAGGTCCTTGCCGCTGAAGCGGCCGCGGCTGCGCGAGGCCTGTTCCGCGCGCGCGGTGGCCGGTTCCACGCGCACCGGCAGCAGGCGGCGGCCCTCCAGCAGGCGGCGCGCATCGGCGGCGCTGCCGGCATCGATCACGCCGTCGCGGCTGCGGCCCTGGACGTCGAGCGCGGAGTACTCAAACGACGCCATGGTCCTGCAGCTCCTGGCGGGTGACGCGCATGGCTTCCTCGAGCGTGGTGTGGCCGCGCAGCACCGCGGCGCGCGCGGCGTCGCCGAGGCGGCCCGCGCTGGTGAAGGCGGCATCGGCCAGCGCATCCTCGTCGGCACCGGCGCCGATCAGCTGGCGGATGCGCTCGTCGACTTCCAGCGCCTCGTGGATGCCGAGGCGGCCGGCATAGCCGGTGTGGCTGCACTGCGCGCAGCCGGTCGCGCGGTAGAGCGTGGCGCGGTTCGTGGTGCTGTCGCCGAGCAACCGCAGCGCCGACGCCAGCGCTTCGCCGGCCATCGGTTGGCGGCAGGCCGTGCACAGCCGCCGCAGCAGCCGCTGCGCCAGCACCAGGCGCAGGCTGGACGCCAGCAGGAAGGGTTCGATGCCCATGTCGCGCAGCCGCGTGACCGCGCCCGGCGCATCGTTGGTGTGCACGGTCGACAGCACCAGGTGGCCGGTGAGGCTGGCCTGCACCGCGATCTGCGCGGTTTCCGGGTCGCGCACCTCGCCCACCATCACCACGTCCGGGTCCTGGCGCAGGATCGCGCGCAGGCCGGCGGCGAAGCTCATGCCCACGCGCGCGTTGACCTGGGTCTGGCCGACGCCGTCGATGGCGTACTCCACCGGGTCCTCGACGGTGAGGATGTTGCGGCGGCCGTCGTTGAGCGCGACGAGCGCGGCGTAGAGCGTGGTGGTCTTGCCGGCGCCGGTGGGCCCGGTCACCAGCACGATGCCGTTGGGCACGCGCAGCGCGCGCTGCAGCGCGTCCAGCACGCCCGGCTGCATGCCCAGGCCTTCGAGCGACAGCGTGCCCTGGTCCTTGTCGAGGATGCGCAGCACCACGCGCTCTCCGCCGCGCGCGGGCAGTGTGGACACGCGCACGTCCAGCGCCTTGCTGCCCATGGCGAGGCCGATGCGGCCGTCCTGCGGCAGCCGCTTCTCGGCGATGTCCAGGCGCGCCATCACCTTCACGCGCGACACCAGCAGCGGCGCGATGCGCCCGGGCAGGCGCAGCGCCTCGCGCATCACGCCGTCCACGCGCATGCGCACCACCAGCGCGGATTCGAAGGGCTCGATGTGCACGTCCGAGGCGCCGATGCGCGCGGCCTCGGCGATCAGGCCGTTGATCAGGCGGATCACCGGCGCGTCGTCCTGCGCATCGAGCAGGTCGGCGGTGGCGGGGATGTCGCCGGCCAGCGCGTCGAGATCGCCGGGAAGGTCGAGGTCGTCGGCGCCGCCGGCGAGCGCGGCGTCGGCGTAGATCTCGGACAGGCGGCGGTCGAAGGCCGTGCGCGGCAGCAGCTCCACGTCGAGTCCGATGCCGAGGCTGCGCCTCGCCTCCAGCAGCGCGGCGGGATCGGCGTCCTCGCGCAGGCCGACCCGTGCGCGTCCGGTCGCGTCGTCCACGCCCAGCAGCACCACGCCCTGGTGCTTGGCGAACGCGTAGGCGAAAGCGGGCAGGGGTCCGCTCATCGGGCGGCGTCGGCGCCGGTGGCGGCTGCGTTGTCCACGCCCATGTCCGCAGCCGGGGTGGCCGTGGTGTCGGCCGGGCCCGCGGCCGGCGTGGTGGGCATGGCCGGTTCGGTCTGGCGCGACGCGGGCACCGGGGCTGATGTCGTTCCGGCGCCCGGCACCGGCATCGCCGGCGGATTCGTGCGCAGGTAGTCGCGCACCAGCTCGTCGAGTGCGTTCTCGCGCTCGCCCATCACCGGCAGCTGGCCGCGCATGTAGTCCCAGCGCCCGGCGCTCATCGCCTGCGCGTCCGCCGTGCTGCGCACGATGGTCGGGCGGATGAACACCATCAGGTTGGTCTTGTCGCGCGAGCGCGAGCGGTGCTTGAACAGCTGGCCGACGATCGGGATGTCGCCCAGCAGCGGCACCTTGGACACGGTGTTGCGGTCGTTCTGGTCGAGCAGGCCGCCGAGCGCGACGATCTCGCCGTCGTCCACCAGCACGCGGGTCTCCACCTCGCGCTTGTTCAGCACCAGCTCCGAGAAGTCCTCGCTCACCGGCCCGGCGATCGACGACACCTCCTGGCGCAGGGTCAGCGTGATGCCGCCGCCGGCGTTGATCTGCGGCGTGACTTCGAGCTGGATGCCGACGTCCTGGCGTTCGATGGTGCGGAAGGGGTTGGAGTTGTTGTCGCCCAGCACCTCGCCGCTGGTGGTCGGCACTTCCTGTCCGACCAGGATCCGCGCCTCCTCGTTGTCCAGCGTCAGGATCGAGGGCGTGGACAGCAGGTTGGAGGCGGTGTCGCTGTTCACCGCGTCGATGATCAGGCCGAAGGTGGCGTTGTCGTTGCTGCCGGCGATGCCGCCGAGCGCGCCGTTGATGCCCAGCAGCGATTGCACCGCGGCCTGGCGCGCGAGGTCGAGTACGCCGTCGTCGTCGTTGCCCTCGCGGCGCTGCTGCTCGGCGTACCAGCCGCCGGCGATCGGCATGATCCCGGTGCCGGCGCCGGGATGCTGGGTGGCGAGGAAAGGCACGTTGCTGCCTTCCTTGCCGGCCACCAGCAGCTGCGCGCCGAGGCGCCTGGCGGCGTTGTCGGAAATCTCGACCACGATCGCCTCCACCAGCACCTGCTCGCGGCGGGTGTCGAGCTGGGTGATGACGTCCACCAGCAGGCGCTGGGTTTCGGGATCGGCGTTGATGATCAGCGAGTTGGCGCCGGGATAGCGCACGATCGTGGGCCGCTTGCCCGGCACCGCGCTGATCACCTGCGCGGTGGAGGCGTCGGCGGCACCGGCCGCGCTGGCGGCCACGGAGCCGCCGGCGTCCTCGCCGTCGGGCGTCTGGCCCACCAGCTGCTGCAGCACCGGCAGCAGCTGCTCGGCGCTGGCGTGCTGCAGGCGCACCACGCGCACGCCGCCGGTGCGCTCGGCGCGGCGGTCGAGCTCGAGGATGGTCTGGACCACGCGCTGCACCGCGCTGGGCGCGCCGCGCACGACGATCGAATTGCTGCCTGCGACGGCCTGGATCGAGAGCTGCCCGCCGCGGCCTTCGCCGCCGCCGAACAGCTGGGTGACCGTCGCTGCGACCTCGCGCGCCGAGCTGTTGCGGAGCGTCACGGTATCGATGCCGGCGGTGTCGCTGTCGATCTGCGCCACCAGGCCGCGGATGCGGCGGATGTTGTCGGCGTAGTCGGCGACCAGCAGCGCGTTGCCCTGCGGCGTCGGGATCACCACGCCGCCGCGACCGACCAGCGGCTTGAGCGTTTCCGCGGCGATGCGCGCATCCACCGTCGACAGCGGCAGCACCTGGGTGGTGAAGGCCGAAGCGCCGTAACCGCCGCCGGGCGACTGCACGGCCTGCGCGTCGGGCACCACGCGGTAGGCGCCGGGCCCGGCGCTCACCGCCACCAGGCCGTTGGCGCGCAGCACCGCCAGCAGCACGCCCAGCAGTTCGGACTCGTCCATGGCCACGTCGCGGGTGATGCTGACGCTGCCCTGCACGGCCGGGTCGATGATGAAGGTGGTGCCGGTGGCGCGCGCCACGTCCTGGATGAAGGCGCGGATGTCGGCGTCCTGCGCGGTCACTCCGGCACCGGCCTGGGCGAAGGCGAAGGGCGCGGGCTGGGCCGTGAGCGCGAGGACGAGGGCGGCGGCGAGGAGTCGGTGGTTCACGGAGTCTGGGCCTGCAGGGTCGCGCTGCGGATCTGGCCGTCGCGGCGGAAGGTGAAGGTGATGGTGTCGGCCCCTGCGAGCGTCTGGGCGAGGGCGGCATGGCGCTCCGGATCCAGCGCTTCGTTGTTGACCGACAGCAGCACGTCGCCGGCCTGCAGCCCGGCCTGGCGCAGGACGACGTCGTTGCCGCGGGGAATGACGGTGTAGCCGGTGATCCGGCCATCGGCCTCTTCCGGCCGCAGGCCCATGCCGGCGAGCAGCTCGGCAGGGTTGATCTGCGGGCCTGCCGCTGGTGCCGGCGCCGATGGCGGTGCCGCTGCGGTGGCCGCGGGAACGGGCGGTGCCGGCGCCGGCGCCCTGGTCGCGGGTGCCGCGTCCGGCCGGGCGAAGCGCAGCTCGCTGCGGCGGCCGCTGCTGTCGAGCACGACGTGGTCCGGCAGGACTTCGGCCAGGGTCACCCCCGGCACCACGTCCGCGCCCACGGCGATGGAGCGCTGCGGGCCGTCGGCCATGGCGAGGATGGCGCTCCCGCCGCCGGCGGCGGGCCGGACCGCGAACAGGCGCAGGCCCGAGGTGTCGGCGCTGGCGACCGGGCCGCGCTGCGGATGGAAGGCGTCGATGGCGAGGCGCGCGGGCTGCACCGGCAGGTCCGGCGCCGCTTCGGCGGGCAGCGTGCCCAGGCTGGCGGGCGGCAGCAGCAGCCAGGCCAGGCGTGCCGCCTGCAGGCCGAGCAGCAGCACGATGGCCAGCTCGGCGGCGCGCCGCAGCCCGTCCACGCCGCCGGGCCTGGCCAGCAGCAAGCGGGGATCGCGGAAGGCGTCGAGCATGGGCACGGGCAGGTCGTCCAGGCGCGGGAGGTGCGCCGCCGCGACAGCATGCGAAGGTTTCGTGACAGCCGGGTTTCAGTTGACACATTCCGGTCGCAGAACCGGAAAAAAGGGGTTCTTCTTCCCAAGTGAGGGGAAGAGGCTCTCGCGGTCGAACTGACTGGGGTGATGTTTGATCGGCGTCTGCTACGGCCGGAGATGCTTGCGGGGTTGGGGCGTGATGCAAGTCGGCTCCGTGGTGGTGTACGCGGCCCGTCGCGCACACAGGGGGTGTGCTCCCCCGGCATCTCCGCGTCCTGCTCCCACTGCCGGCCGCCGGCCATCCCTGGCCGGCTGTCCGCACACCCCCTGTGCGCGCGACGGGCTGTGGCGAGGTCCGGCCTCGGGAAAGATCGAGGGCAACAGCAACAGCAACAGCAACAACAGCAGCACCAGCACCAGCGCCAGCACCAGCACCGCAGCAAACCGCACCCGCAACGCCAGCATCAGCAGCAGGGCGACAGCAATCGCGGCGGCAGCCGCGACAGGGAGTGGCGGGACCGAGTCGGGAAGGAATCGCGCAGGGAGGGTTCAATGTCTTTCCAGACCGCGGGAAAGGTGGTGCCCGGTGCGGGCGCAGGGGGGATGCCCAGAGCCGGCCATGGATGGCCGGCGGCCGGAAGTGGGAGCAGGACAGCGCAGATTCCGGCTGGGCATCCCCCCTGCGCCCGCACCGGGCCGCCGTAGCCCAAAAAACACCAACGCGAACATCCCCCCGATTGGGAGAAGAACCAAAAAAAGGGGCGCCCGCGAACGGACGCCCCTGTCCCCACCCCGGGGCGGACCGGTTGGATCCCGGTCAGAACTCGGTCGAGATGCTGAACGAGTACGACACGCCCGGGTCGTAGCGCAGCACGTGGATCTTCTGCCCGCCGCCGCCCTCGATGTACTCGTCGACCTCGGTGTCGAGGAGGTTGCGCGCCGCAAGGCCCAGCGTCACCGGGGTCTCGCCGAAGCGCATGGTCTTGCGCAGCACGAAGTCCAGGGTCAGGCCCGGCTCTTCCATCAGGTCCTGGCGCAGGTTGTTGCCGCGGGCCGAGATGCGCTCGCTGACGTAGTTGGCGATCAGCGTCGCCTGCAGGTCCTTGTCGGTGTTCTCGATGCCGAACTGCAGGTTGGCGATGTGCTCCGACTGGCCCTGCAGCGCGCTGCCGTCCAGGATCAGGCTGCGCGCCGGCTGGGTGATGCCGGTGCCGCTGTCGAGCGCCACGGTGTCGCCCTCGTCGGCGTTCACCTCGGACTGCGTCCAGGTGTAGTTCGTGGCCAGGTAGAGGCGGTTGCCGTCCCACCAGTCGGCCGCGAACGCCGGGTCGAAGTACTTCTTGAACTCCAGCTCCGCGCCGTACACCGTGGCCTCGGGCGCGTTGACGAAGGTCTGCCACAGGGCGTCGCCGCCGCCGGTGAACATGATCGCCTCGATCGGCTTGTCGATCTGCTTGTAGAACAGGCCGGCGGTGAAGTACTCGCCCGAGCCGAAGAACCACTCGTAGCGCGCGTCGAGGTTGGTCAGTTCGCTGTCGACCAGGTAGGGGTTGCCGTAGAGCTGGCGGTCCTTGTCCGGATCGGTGTAGAGCTGAGGCGAGAGCTCGCGGAACTGCGGGCGCGCGATGGTCTGCGAGGCGCCGAAGCGGAGCTGGCGGTTGTCGGCCAGGTTCCAGGTCAGGGTCAGCGCGGGCAGGATGTAGTCGTTCTCCAGCGGCGCGATCGCGCCCGCGCGGGCACCGGTGTAGATGTCGTACGGATGCACCGCCTGGGTCGCGTCCTCGTAGCGCAGGCCGAAGGTGCCGCGCAGGTTCGGCGTGATCTCGCCCTCCACCTGTACATAGGTGCCCAGCACCTTGAGCGTGGCGTCGTAGGCGGCCTGGCCGCCGAGGCCGGTGGTCTCCTCCAGGCGAAGCCAGCCCTGGCTCAGGTTGTAGTCGGAGAACAGGTAATCGGGGCGCTGGTACGGGAAGTAGAAGGGCAGCTCGGCGCCGTTGCCGGGGCCGTCGCCGGCGAAGAAGCGGAACTCGCGCGACCAGGCGTTGCGGTCGTTGTCCATGTAGGACGCGCCGGCGAGCAGGGTGAGGTCGCGTTCGACCGGCAGGCGCCAGCTCAGGTCGACGCCGCCGCTGGCGACGTCGTCCTCGACGCCGCTGAAGCGGGTGTAGTTCTCCTGGTTACGCACCGAGTAGGCCCAGTAGCCGTCGCCCTCGTCGCGGAAGCCGATCTGCTTCTCGTAGGGCACGTCGCGGGTCGCGCGCGCCCAGGCGGCGCGCCATTCGACCTTGACGTCGCCGTACTCGCCGAACTCGTGCTTGCCGCTGATCTGGTTGTTGACCATCTCGCGCTCGAACCAGCGGGTGTCGTCCTCGCGGTAGCCGTAGCCCGAGACGTAGTCCATGCCGGCGCGGCTGCGCGCTTCCTTGATCGTGTCGTGCACGTACAGGGTGGTCAGGTCGATGCGGTGGGTGCCCCACTCGTAGCCGACGCCGAACAGGCCGTTGACGCGCGCGTTGTTGCGGGTGGTGAGGAACTCGTAGTCCTTGGCGTAGGACAGCGTCTCGCCGTTGTCGCCGAGGAACACGCCCTGTTCCTGGTCGCCGAAGATCGTCCGCCACTCGTTGTCGAAGCCGGCCACGGCGATGAAGCCGATGCGGGCGTCGTCGCCCATGTCGCCGGACCAGCCGGCGCTGATGCCGAAGTTCACGTCGGGGTCGATGCTGTCCTTTTCCTGCAGCACGTTCAGGTTGGCGTTCTCGAAGCTGCGGCCGATATTCGCGAGCTCTTCGTTGCTGAAGTTGGTGCGGTCGATGCGCTTGCCGGTGGCGATCGCGTCCTGGAGCGCGCGCGGCATCTTGCGGGTGCCGTCGTCGTAGCCCCAGAAATCGTCGTCGCCGCCGTAGTAGGTCAGGCCCTTCTCGCCGGTGGTGGCGCTGTTGAAGCCGCCGCCCACGCTGAGCTTGAGGAACGGCTCGGCGGGGATGTTGAGCGTCTGCAGGTCGACCACGCCGCCGCCGAACTCGCCCGGATAGCGGGCCGAGTAGGTCTTCTGCACGGTCATGCCCTCGAGGGCTTCGGCCGGGAACAGGTCCAGCGGCACGACGCGCTGCATCGGCTCGGGGCTGGGCAGGGGCGAGCCGTTGAGCAGCGCCGAGGAATAGCGCTCGCCGAGGCCGCGGACATACACGAACTTGTCGCCGACGATGCTCACGCCGGACACGCGCTGCAGGGCGTCGGCGGCATCGGAGTCGCCGGTGCGCACGAAGTCCTCGCGGGTCACGAACGAGGCGACCTCGGCGGTCTGCAGCATCGGTTCGGGGATGTACTCGCCACGCACCTCGACCGCGTCGAGCTGGACGGCCTGGTCGCCGTCCGCAGCCGGCTGGGCGGCGGTGGCGGCCGACTGCGCGATCGTGGCGTGCACGATCGTCGCCTGGGACGGCACCGTGGCCTGGCCGCCGGGTACGTCGTGCTGCTGGGCCCAGGCGCCCTGGCAGGCGAGGAGGGTGGTGATCGCGACGGACAGGCCGCTGCGTGTCGGGGTGCGCTTCATAGTGGGACCTTGGGCTGTGCGGAAACGGGGCCGTGCATATAGGGAGGGGCGGCCCGGTGGGCCGCCCCTTGCTGGGACGTCAGGCCCGGTCAGCAGGGCGTGTCGGCCGTCAGGCCGCAGGTCCAGCCCTGCCACCAGGTGTCGTTCGCGTCCTTCACGCCGCCGATGTAGTCCACCTGCTGCAGGAAGGGATGCTTGCCCGGCAGGTTGGCGGCCGCCGGCACGGCGGTTTCGTTGGCGCCGTTGACGAACACGCTGGTCAGGGTCGAGTTGCCGGCCACGGTGTTGACGCCCGCGGTGAAGGCGGCCTCGGCGGCTTCGTTGTTGAAGTTGTTCGGGCAGGCGAAGAACACCGACTCGAGGGTGGCGGTGCTGCCGCGCTCGGGGGTCTCGACGCTGAGGCAGGTCAGGCCCTTCCCGGTGCCGCCGGGCTTGCGGGTCACCACGGTGTTGTAGATCTCCGCGCGCGAACCGAGGTTCACGGTGAAGCCCGAGCCGTTGCCGCTGGTGCCGCCGGCGCGGCCGACGTAGGTGAAGTTGGCGACGTGCGGGTTCGAGTACTGCTCGGGGGTGAGCGGGATCGTGTTGCTGCTGTTGGTGCCCGACCACTCGTTCATGTTGTCGCCGGTGCTATCGCGCTGGACCACGATGCCGAACTGCACCGCACCGCTCCACATGGAGTCGATGTCGAGGCTGTCGTCGCTGGCGCCGGTGACCACGATGCGACGGCCGTTGACCGTGCCGCCGAAGATCTCGATGCCGTCGTCGGAGCTGTTGTGGACCTGCACGTACTCGATGGTGGTGCCGCTGCCGACGCCGCCCATGGTCAGGCCCTGGAGCTCGTTGCCGCCGGAGAAGGCGAAGCCCGAGTAGCGGATCTGCATGTACTGCACGGTGCCGGAGTTGTCGGTGGCCGAGTTGCCGCCGTACATGCCCAGGTCGCCGCCCTCGATGCGGGTCTCGCACTGCGCGGTGCCCGGCTGGAAGTCGCCGATGCAGGTGTTGACGGGCGCGCGGCCGGCCAGCACCAGGCCGCCCCAGCGGCCTTCGGTCTCGGCGGTGGCGCCGCCTTCGACGTCGATCTTCGCGGTCATGATGATCGGCTCCTCGGCGGTGCCGAGCGCGTAGATCTTCGAACCGCGGTTGACGACCAGCGCGTCGGGACCGGCGGAGGCGTACAGGGTCACGCCGGCCTCGATGTTGAGGATGCCTTCACGGGCACCGGCGCGCGGGGCGGCGGCGTCGCCACCCATGTCCTCGCCCACGTGCACCGCGCCATTGATGGCGTAGACGGTGCCGGCGGCCTTCGGCACGGTCAGCTCGCCGATGATGCGCTCGGGAAGTTCGCAGGCGCGGAAGTCGGCGATGGTGCCGATGTTGCGGAAGCCCTCGGGGCAGGATGCGGCGGGACCGGACGGCGGCGGCTCGCTCGGCGGCGGTTCGGACGGCGGCGGGTTCGACGGCGGCGGGGCGGTCGGGGGCGGCGGCGGGAACGCGCCCTCGCCGGGCGAGGCGACGCGGTCGGCGCCGTTGCCGCCGCAGGCGCTCAGCGCGAGCACCGCGCCGAAAGTCATGAGAAGGGCCTTGGAACTGTGGCGCGTGGACATCGGTAGTCTCCGGGAGGAAAGGTGCGCGGACGCAGCGATGGAACCGCGGCCCGGCGCGCCCTGTCGGGCGGCGTCCGCTGCGTTCCGGATGAATCGGCGATGAAGGCTAGTGGCCTTGCGTGACAGCTTTCTTGCACGCCGATGGCACGGACGCCCGGCTGTCACATGCGACAGCTTCGCGACAGCGGGATGTCGGCTGTCATCCGCGCGTCATGCGCGGCAGGCCTGCTGGTGGTCCCTTTGCGAACCCTGCGGACCGGACGGATGGAAAGCCCCGGGATCGATGCCGGACTCATGCAGTGGCTGCTCGAGCGCGTGCGCTCGGGGGCATCGCCGGACGCCGTGCTCGCGGCCATGGTCGAGCGCGGCTGGGACGCCGCCGCCGCCGCCGCGGCCCTGGAGACGGCGATGCGCGAACACCTGGCCGAGCACGCGCGCGAGCACGGGCTGCCGGCGCCCGAGCGCGTTCCCTGTCCGGTGGAGATGAACGGCGCATCGGTCATCGATGCCGGCGACCGCAGGGTCACCGTGCTGGCCAACATGCTGCATCCGCGGGTGGTGGTGTTCGGTGGCGTGCTCGCCGACGACGAATGCGACGCGCTGGTGGCGATGGGGCGCGAGCGCCTGCGGCCGTCGCCGGTGCTGGACATGGAGACCGGCGTCGACGCGGTGCACGCCAGCCGCACCAGCGACGGCATGTTCTTCCGCCGCGGCGAGAACGCGCTGTGCGAGCGCATCGAGCGCCGGCTCGCCGCCCTGGTCGACTGGCCGCTCGAGAACGGCGAGGGCCTGCAGCTGCTGCGCTACGGACCGGGCGCCGAGTACCGGCCGCACTACGACTACTTCGACCCCGCGCGCCCCGGTTCGGCGAAGACCCTGGCCCGCGGCGGGCAGCGCGTGGCCTCGGTGGTGATGTATCTCAATACGCCGGAGCGGGGCGGTGCGACCACGTTCCCGGACGCGCGCTTCGAGGTCGCCGCGGTCAAGGGCAATGCCGTGTTCTTCGCCTATGACCGGCCGCATCCCATGACCGGCAGCCTGCACGCCGGCGCCCCCGTGGTGGCCGGGGAAAAGTGGGTGGCGACGAAGTGGCTGCGCGTGGGTCGGTACGACTGACCGACCGTTTGTCGGGCCATTGGTACCGCTCGTCATGCTGGCCGGTGTTTGTCATGGTGCTGTAACCCGCCAGGGGGCCGCGCGTAGTGTGATCGGGTCATCACCGACTTGGCGCCTGGCGCGGGAGCATCATCATGCAGCGGATCTCGATCTCACTTCTTCTCGGCCTGGCACTGCCGTGTGCGGCACTCGCCTCGGACGCGGAGCCCGCGACCCAACAGGTCTACACCTATGCGATCGAGCTCGGGGCCGACGGCCGCGTCGCCGACGTGTCCGCGCACGGACCCGTGCCCGGGACCGCGGGCGATGCGCTGGCCCGCGAGGCGCGGGGCTGGGTGTTCAGCCCGGGGGCGTCCGGCGATGCGGCCGGCACCCGCACCTACCTCCGCGTCGTGGTCGACGAATCGGCCGACGGCAGCTGGCGCGTGGTCTCGGCCACCACCGGCCCGGCGCTCGCCGCCATGACGGCGCCCGGATATCCGGTGCGCGACCAGCTCGCCGGCCACGAGGGCATGGTCGTGCTGCGGCTGCAGGTGGGCGCCGACGGCAGCGTGCAGGACACCGACGTGCATGCGGCCACGGGTTCGGTGTCGAAGGCGATGGCGCGCATGGCCGAGGAGGCCGCGCGCACGTGGCGCTTCTCGCCCGAGCAGGTGGCCGGACAGGCGGTGCCGTCGACCCTGCTGTGGCCGGTCTGCTACCTCGGCCCGGCGTCGCCGGTCTCGGCCTGCAGCTGGACCGGGCCCGACGCACAGCGGTTCTCGAGCAAGAGCGTGCTGCCGATCGATCCGACCGTAACCGTCAACTGGACCGCGGCGCGCTGATCCACGCCGCCGGCGGACTCAGCCCGGCGGCGCGCCGGGCGTCTTGTCGGGATACGTGCAGAGGTCGCGGATCACGCAGGCCGGGCACTCCGGCCTGCGTGCCTTGCAGACATAGCGGCCGTGCAGGATCAGCCAGTGGTGCGCGTCCTGCAGGTAGGCCGCGGGCACGCGCCTGAGCAGCCGGTCCTCGACCGCGCGCACGTCCTTGCCCTGGGCCAGGCCGGTGCGGTTGGACACGCGGAAGATGTGCGTGTCCACCGCCATGGTCGGCTGGCCGAAGGCGGTGTTGAGCACCACGTTGGCGGTCTTGCGGCCGACGCCGGGCAGGGCTTCGAGCGCTTCGCGCGTGCGCGGGACCTCGCCGCCATGGCGTTCGATGAGCAGCTTCGCCATCGCCACCACGTTCGCGGCCTTGGCGTTGTACAGGCCGATGGTGTCGATGTACGGCTTCAGCCCGTCCTCGCCCAGCGCGGCGATGGCCGCCGGCGTGTTGGCGACCGGAAACAGCCGGCGCGTCGCCTTGTTGACGCCGACGTCGGTGGCCTGCGCCGACAGCGTCATCGCGACCAGGAGTTCGTAGGGCGAGCTGTATTCCAGCTCGGTCACGGGGTTCGGGTTGAGTTCGCGCAGGCGCTCGAACATCTCCGGCACCCGCGCGTTGGGCATCACCCGGCCGCGGCGTTCATGCGCGGCGCTCACGGGCTGCTCCCCGAGGCGCGCGCCCGCGCCCGCGCGAGGGCCGCGGCCGCGGCCGCGGGCAGCGCCGGGCGCGGCGGATCCGCAGGAGCCGTTGCCGCGCGCGCTCCCTGCCGCGTGGCCGCGGGGCCGGTGCCTGCATCCGCACGTGCAGTGCGTGCCTGCGTGCGCTCGTGCGCGATGCGCTCCAGGCGCAGTGCGCGTGCCCGATGACGCGCGCGCGCGGCCCAGGCGGCGAGCAGCCGGTCGCGGGCGTCGGCCAGCATGCGGTTGTCGCTGTCGCACAGCGCAGCCAGCGGCGCGAAGCCGGCGAGCCCGGCCTCGATCGCGCCGTCGACATCGTCATGGCGCAGCAGCTCCAGCAGCCGCAGCGCCTGCGCGGCATCGGGTGCCGGCGCGACGGGTGCGGCGCCGGTCCGTTCGATGGCCATGCCGCGACTCAGCGGTTGTTGAACGCCGGCTTGCGGCGCTCGAGAAAGGCGGCCATGCCCTCGCGCGCATCCTCGGTGGCGAAGGCCAGGCCGAACTGCGCGCTCTCGTATTCCAGGCCGTCGTCGATCGCGCACTCGCCGCCGACGTGGATGGCGTCGAGGATGCCGCGCATCGCCAGCGGCGCGTTGCCGGCCAGCGTCGCGGCGAGTTCCATGGTGTGCGCTTCGAGTTCGGCGGCCGGCACGACGCGGTTGACCAGGCCCAGCGCCAGCGCGCGCGCGGCGTCGACCGGTGCGCCGGTCAGGGTCATCTCCAGCGCCGCGGCGCGCCCGACCAGGCGCAGCAGGCGCTGGCTGCCGCCGAAGCCGGGTAGCAGGCCCAGGGTCACCTCGGGCAGGCCGAGCTTCGCGCTGTCGGCGGCGATGCGGAGGTGGCAGCACATCGCCAGTTCCAGGCCGCCGCCCAGCGCGAAGCCGTTGACCATCGCCACCACCGGCTTGGGCATGCGCTCCATGCGCCGCATCAGGCGCTGGCCGACCAGCGAGAAATCGCGGGCCTGGATCGGGCTCAGGCCCGACATCTCGGCGATGTCGGCGCCGGCGACGAAGGCCTTCGCACCCGCGCCGGTCAGCACCACGGCGCGCACCGCCTCGTCGGCCGCGGCGGCATCGAAGGCGGCGTGCAGGGCTTCGAGCGTGGCCCGGTTCAGCGCGTTCAGCTTGTCGGGGCGATTGACGGTGACGACGCGGACGGCGCCGTGGTCGGCGATGAGGACGGGGTCTGGCATGGGATCGCTCGTGTTCGGGCCCGGCGCGGAACTTCCGCGGGCGGGCGGGGTCGGAGGCTGCGGTGTCAGTGGCGGTTAAGCCGTGGCCCCAGTATCCTAGCGTGTCCACACGGGGCGGCCAGTCCGTTCCCACGCATCCCCGGACACACCCAACTGCAATCCCGGAGAGTCCCACGAATGAAGTTGCGCCTGCTCGCTGCCGCCCTTGCGGCCACCACCCTGGTCGCCGGCACGGCCTCCGCCCAGGACACCACTTCCGAAAAGGGGAAGCTCAGCTACGCGATCGGTTACAACACCGGCGCCGAGCTCGCCGAGCTGACCGAGCGCGGTGAGGCCGTCGACGTCAACACCGTCATCAAGGCGCTGCAGGACGCGTACGGCAAGAAGGAGCCCACCGTCCCGGTCGACCAGCTGCGCACCGCGGTCGAGAACATGCAGAAGCGCCAGCAGGCCAAGATGGAGGCCGAGTTCCGCCAGCTCGCCGCCGCCAACAAGACCGCCAGCGACAGCTTCCTCGCCCAGAACAAGGCCAAGGCCGGCGTGCAAACGCTGCCCGGTGGCGTGCAGTACCGCGTGATCGAGACCGGCAATGGCGCCAAGCCGACCCAGGCCAGCGAGGTGCAGCTGACCTACAAGGGCTCGCTGCCCGACGGCACCGTGCTGGTCGACACCAACCAGGCGCCGCAGGGTCAGACCCCGGGCCCGGTGTCGCTGAAGGTCAGCCAGGTCCCGCTCGAGGGCCTGCGCGAGGCGCTGCTGCAGATGCCGGCCGGTTCGCGCTGGGAAGTCGTGATGCCAGGCGAGAAGGCCTACGGTTCGGACATCCGCGCCGGCCGCATGGCCAACCAGGCCGTCGTGTTCGACGTCAAGCTGGTCAGCGTCAAGTGACCGCGGGGCGCCGCCGGCGCCCCAGCACTCCTGCGCGGTCCACGCCGCGCAATGTTCCACGGACGCGCCGGCCTCGTGCCGGCGCGTTCGCGTCTGCAACCCGTAACGGCCCGGAGGCGGGATGAACACCGGAGTCCGCGCCGTGCAGAGCCCCTGCATCGGCGTCTGCACCCTCGACCCCGACGGCCTGTGCGACGGCTGCCTGCGCACCGGCGCCGAGATCGCCGGCTGGCTGGCGATGGACGACGCGCAGCGCGAGGACATGATGGAACGCGTGCTGCCCGCGCGCGAGGCGCAGCGCGGCCGCTGATGGCGCTGGACCCGGCCGACGCCGCGCTGCAGGCCGCGCTGGAGCCACCGGACGCGGTGCCGGCGGGCCCGGCCTGGAACCTCGACGAGCTGCGCGACCTGCTGCCCGCGCGCGCGGCGCTGGCCGACGCGGCGGTGCTGGTGCCGCTGCTGGACGAAGGCGGGACCCGCGTTATCCTGACCCGTCGCCACGACGGCCTGCGTCACCATGGCGGCCAGGTGAGTTTTCCCGGCGGGCGCGTGGACCCGGGCGATGCCGGCCCGCTGGCCGCCGCGCTGCGCGAGGCCGAGGAGGAGATCGGCCTGCCGCGCCGCGCCGCCCGCGTCCTCGGCTACCTCGATCCACTGGCCACGGTCTCCGGCTTCCGCGTGCTGCCGGTGGTGGCGCGCGTGCCCGCGGGCTTCGTGCCGCGGCCGCAGCCGGGCGAGGTGGCAGAGGTCTTCAGCCTGCCGCTGTCGTGGCTGATGGCGCCGGAGAACCTCGACCGCATCGCGATCACCTTCGGCGGCCGCGAGCGCCACGTCTTCGAGTACCAGCGCCACGCCGCCGCGCCCGGCCAGCGGGTCTGGGGCGCGACCGCTTCGATCCTGTACAACCTGCGCCAGCGACTGCTGGCCGCCGGAGGCCTGCCATGACCCGATCGACCGGATGGACCACGCTGGTCACGCCCGATGCGCTCGCGGCGGCGCTGGGCGACCCGATGCTGGTGGTGCTGGACGCGCGCTTCTCGCTGGCCGACCCCGCGGCGGGCGAGGCCGCGTGGCGCCAGGCCCGCATTCCGGGCGCGCGCTACGTGCACCTGGACCGCGACCTGTCCGGCGCGCATGCACCCGGCGCGGGGCGCCACCCTTGGCCGCAGGCGGCGGACTTCGGGCGCATGCTCGCGGCCCGCGGCATCACGCCCGCGCACCAGGTCGTCGTCTACGACGCCGCCGACGGCGCGTTCGCGGCGCGCGCCTGGTGCCTGCTGCGCCTGGCCGGGCATGCGGATGCCGCGGTGCTCGACGGCGGCTTCGAGGGCTGGCGCTCGCTCGGGCTGCCGCTGGACGATGCCGCGCCGGTGCCGGAGGCCGCCGCTGTCGCACCGTATCCCGCGGACTTCGAGCGCGCGCGTCTGTTCGATGCCGTGCGCGTGCGTGGGCACCTCGCGCAGGGCGGCCTGCTGCTCGACGCCCGCGCCGGGGAACGCTTCCGCGGTGACGTGGAGCCGATCGACGCCCGCGCCGGCCACGTGCCCGCCGCGGTGTCGCGGCCGTATGCCTGCAACCTCGCCGACGGCCGCTTCAAGCCGGCCGACGTGCTGGCCGGAGAGTTCGGGCCGCTGTTGGGCGAGGCGGGCGCGCCGGGCGCAGTGGTGATGTGCGGCTCCGGCGTGACCGCCTGCCACCACCTGCTGGCGATGGCCCACGCCGGGCTGGAGGGGGCCGGCCTGTACACCGGTTCGTGGAGCGGCTGGATCGAGGATCCTGCCCGCCCGGTGTCCACCGGGCCGGACTGAGCACGGCCGCGCAGCCCGCTGCCGGCAGCGCGGTGTGTCCTACTTGCCCAGGCGCGCCACCAGCGCGCGCAGACCGGCCTGGGTATCGGGATCGTTCCAGGCGTCGACGAAGGTGTCGATGTCGATGTTCGCGGGGTCCAGCGCGGCGCGCAGGTCGGCGCGTGCGATGGCGCGCGTGCGCAGCACCGGTGCGGAGGGCAGGGCGAGCAGGGCGTCCAGCCACGCGATCGCGCGCGCGACGACGTCATCCGGCGCGGCGAGTTCGTCGACCAGGCCGATGTCGAGCGCGCGCGCGCTGTCGACCAGTTCGCCCGTCACCAGCAGCAGCCCGGCGCGATGGGCGCCCACCGCGCGCCGCATCAGGTGCTGGATGCCGTCGGGCGCAACCAGGCCCACCTGGGTTTCGTTGAGGCCGATGCGGAACGCCCCTTCGGCCATCACCCGGTAGTCGCAGCACAGCGCGAGCACGCAGCCGCCGGCCGGCGAATGCCCGGTGATCGCCGCGACCACGGGCACCGGCGAGGCCGCGATCGCGCGCGCGGCGTCGAGGAATGCCGTCCAGGCCGCACCCACCGCCTCGCGTGACTCCAGCGTCAGCAGGTGCGGCACGTCGAGGCCGGCCGAAAACACCTTCCCGCCCGACAGCACGATGCCCCTGGCGCCCGCCGTCACCGCCGCGTCCACCGCCGCCGCGATGCCCGCGCACAGCGCGGGGTCGAGGGCGTTGACCGGCGGACGCGCGAGCCGCAGCTCGACGATGGCGCCGTGTTCGATCGTGTCGATGGATGCGGTCATGCGTCGGCCCGGTGCTGTGGAAGAGGGGGGCTATCATAGGCGCATGGACACGACCGCCCGCTTCCTGCCCGCCGCCTTCCTGCCGCTGGCGCTGCTTTTCGCTCCCGTGCAGCAGGCCCTCGCATCCGGGCCTGCGGGCGAGGACGCTGCAGCCGAAACCGCGTGCCTGCCGCGCATCGAAGACGGCTGGCTGCGTGCGCCACCGATGCCGATGCCGATGGTGGCCGGCTTCGCGCGGGTGGTGAACCCGTGCGCGGGCGAGGTCGTGGTCACCGGCGCGCGCAGCGAGGCCTTCGCCGCCGTGGAGCTGCACGAGACCCGCGTGGTCGACGGCGTCAGCCGCATGCGCGCGCTGGACACGCTGCCCGTGGCCGCGGGCGGTGAAGCGGTGCTGCGCCCGGGCGGCCTGCACCTCATGCTGATGCGGCCGGCATCGCCGCTGGCCGAGGGCGACGTCGCACGCGTCGAGCTGGTGCTGGCCGATGGCCGCAGCATCTCCGCCGATTTCCCGGTGCGCGCGCCCGGAGCGCGCTGACGGCCGTCCGGCATCGCGCCGGTGACGGGCGGCGCCGCGTTGCATCGATGAAACGTCGACTGGTGGCTGCGCCGGCACGCGCGGACGCGTGTGGTGGCGCGGGCCAGCGCGCCTGCAGGCGGGCATTCCGGCGCGCGGCCGGGGGCTTCGCCGCGCGGGGCTGTTTCGCGTCTGCAACGGTTTCGCGCCCGGATCGCCGCGCACGCGGCGAATGCGGCCATGGCAGTTCGGGTCGTGGCTGAAAAACATCGTCGGATCAGCAGCTTGCATGCACTCGCTGGAGGCTGGCACCAAACCTGCGTGATCGCCCTGGCTACGGCCTGCAGCCCCCTTCCCCCCCGCAGGCCGGCGCGACCATTCCCCCCAGGAGAACGACGATGCGCATCCGCAAGAGCACGTTGGCCGCCGCCGTGGTACTTGGCATGGGCCTGTCCGCCCAGGCATGGGCCCAGGACAATACCCAGAACGAGCGCGGCGCAGGCGACAACAACGCCAGCAATACCGAAGACAACAGCAGCGGCGATGCCCGCGACAACGCCGGCCTCGCCGACGCGTCCGGTGCTTCGGCCGCCTCCGCCAACAACGGCAGCGCCGCCAGCACGAGCATCGCCAGCTCGTTCAACACCAGCACGGCGGTGGCCAGCACCAGCCTCAGCGCGTCGGTGTCCGGCAACGGCGTGCAGGTGATGGGCAACATCGCCACCAACAACGGCAGCGCCGGCGGCGGCGCAGGTGGCGCGGCCCTGGGCGGTCTCGCACTCGCAGGCGGCGGCTCCGGCGGTGACGGTGGCGACGGCGGCGATGCCGGCGCGGCCAGCCTGCGCGACGGTGATGCCGCGGCGTCCGGCCTGGCCGGCACGCTGGGCGTGGCCGGTGCGGCATCCGCGGCCGGCGCGGCTGCGGACGGCGACGTCGGCGATGGCGACCTGGGCTGGGCGGACTCCGACGCCACGGCCACCGCGGGAGACGCCACGGCGTCGGCTGACGGCACGACCAGCGGCGGCGACACCGCGGCCGACAACTCCGGCAGCAGCGGCGATGCCACGGCCAGCGCCGGCGGCGGCGGCGCGGGTGGCGCGGCGGCTGGCGGCGCGGCGGCCGGCGGTGCGGCCACCGGTGGCGCGGGCGGTGCCGGCGGCTCCAGCTGGGCCCACGGCGGTGCCTTCGACATGTCGAACTCGATGGACGGCTCGGCCAACGCGGCCGCCGGCATCATGGTGCTGGCACAGAACAGCGGTGCGACCTCGCTCATCCAGCAGGGCGTGACCGTGCAGGCCAACCTCAACGTCGGTCCCTGACGGGTCCGGGTCCAGGCGCGCGCCGCGGGTCGATTCCCGCGGCGCGCTTCGCCGCTGTCCAGGAGGACGGACATGCCCGTCATCGTGATTCCAGTCATCGTCGGCGCGCTCGCGCTGGCGTCGCCACCGGCTGAGCCGGTGGCCGTCGAGGGCTTCGGCCAGGCCTTGGCCGGCCAGGCCCTCGCGGCCATGCGCGGCGGCGATTCGTCGAACGTGGTCGTGGTGGAGGCCAACAACACCGGCACCGTGGACGGCAACAGCGCCGTGGGCACGGTTGGCGGTGCCAACACGGTCACCGGCGGCGCGTTCGGCAACGCCGCCGGCATCAATACCGTGATCCAGAACAGCGGGGCCAACGTGCTGATCCAGAGCGGCACCGCGGTCAACGTGCAGTTCGGCGGGGGCGGCCCGTGAGGCAGCGGCCCGCCGCGGCGGCCTCGTCGCTGCTGCTGGCCGCCGGCCTGGCCTGCCAGGCGGCCCTGCCGGCGCAGGCGTCGACCGCCGAGGTGCGGGTGCCCTCCGGTGGCAGCTACGCCGTGCCGGTGACCAGCCTGAAGGCCGCGCGCTACCGCACCACCGTTCCGCAGCAGCACGACTTCAGCTGCGGCTCGGCCGCGGTCGCGACCCTGCTGACGTTCCATTACGGGCAGCCGGTGGGCGAGGCGGAAGTGTTCCGCCAGATGTACGCCCTGGGTGACCAGGCACGGATCCGCCGCGAAGGGTTCTCGCTGCTCGACATGCGCGCCTACTTGGAGGCGCAGGGCTACGCGGCGGACGGATTCGAGGTTCCGCTGGAGCGCCTGCTCGAGGAAGGCCTGCCGGCGATCGTGCTGCTCAACGACCGCGGCTACCGCCACTTCGTGGTGGTCAAGGGCCTGCGCGCCGGCCGCGTGCTGGTCGGCGATCCCGCGCGCGGCACGCGGCTGCTGCCCAGGCGCCAGTTCGACCGTCTGTGGGACAACGGCGTGCTCTTCGTCGTCCACAACCGCCGCGAGCTCGCGGCCTTCAATGCCGCGCGCGACTGGCGCCTGGCGCCCATGGCGCCGCTGGCCAGCGCGGTCCAGCGCGCCGGGCTGCAGGACGTGGTCCTGAGCCGCCGCGGACCGGGGGACATCTGACATGAAGATCCGTGACGCCAGGCGCATTGGATGGCCGCTGCTGGTGACGGCGCTGCTCGCCCTCGCCGCGGTCGGATGGACGGCACCCTCGGAGGCCGCGGAGCCGGCCCTTCCGGACGGCTGGGTGCCGGTGTCCCCGGAGCGGCTCGGGGCGATGCGTGGCGGTTATGCGCTGCCCTCCGGCCTGGTGGTCGCCTTCGGCTTCGAGCGCCAGGCCTGGGTGAACGGTGCGCTGGTGGCATCGCTCAAGGTCGACATCCCCGACGTCGGGCGCATGAGCGCCGCCGAGGCGGGCGAACTGGCGCAGCTGCAGCAGACCCGGGTGGTGCAGGTGGGGCCCGGCAACCTCGACGCGCTGGCGGGGGGCGCGGGCCTGGTCATCCAGAACACGCTCGACTCGGCCCAGATCCGCGTGCAGACCACGGTCGATGCCGCCACCAGGACGCTCGGCCTGTTGCAGGCAATGCATTTCAGCGAAGCCCTGGGCCGCGCCGGGCTGGGCGCGGCGGGCGGGCCATGACCGTCCCGCGCGGCGCAGGCCCGGCACTCGCCCTGCTGGCGGCGGCGCTGGCGATGCCGCTGCCGGCCTGGACGCAGGACGCCGGAACGCCGGCGGCGGACGAGGCGCGCATCCGCACGCTGGAAGCGCGGCTCGACGAACAGGCGCGCCAGATCCGCGAGCTGCGCGAGTACGTGCAAGGCCAGCGCGCGGGCTGGGACGAGGCCGGGAGCGGCGTCGACGCGTGGCGGCTGGACGACCTGCGCGCGCGCGGCGCGGCAGGCGCGGCCCTCCCTGCCGCGCCGGCGATGGCGGCGGCGGGTGCTGCGGGCCAGTCGGGCGAGGACCGCCCGGTGCCGGTGGGGCAGGCACCGGAGGAGTCCACGCGGCCTCCCGAGGTCGCGCAGATCTTCGACCAGCCGGGCGTGCTGACGCCGCGCGGCACGCTGGTGCTCGAGCCGTCGCTGCAGACCGGTTACTACTCCAACGACCGCGTCGCGCTGATCGGCTACACCGTGATCCCGGCCATCCTCATCGGCCTGATCGACGTGCGCCAGGTGAAGACCACCAGCCTGTCGGTCGGCCTGGCCGCGCGCTACGGCCTGGCCAACCGCTTCGAGCTCGAGCTGAAGGTGCCGTACATGTACATCCGCGGCGATACCGTCAGCCGCGAGATCTTCACCGGCTCGGCCCAGGACAGCGTGTTCAGCGCCGACGGCAGCGGCCTTGGCGACATCGAGATGACCGCGCGCTACCAGCTGCCGAACAAGGGCGCCGACCGGCCGTTCTACGTGCTCTGGCTGCGCTACAAGTCGCGCACCGGCGAGGATCTGTTCGAGGTCACCACCGACTGCGTCACCCGCTGCGTGGCCAACGCCACCGGCACCGGCCTGCCGCTGGAGCTGCCCACCGGCAGCGGCTTCGCCTCGGTGCAGCCGGGCGTGACCTGGCTGTACGCCTCGGACCCCGTGGTGTTCTTCGGCAGCCTGAGCTACCTGCACAACTTCGCCCGCAAGGACGTCTCGCGCACCACGCTCACCGGCGCGCCGGAGGGCTTTCCGCAGACCACCACCGAATACCTGGGCGAGGTCGACGCCGGCGACATCATCGGCTTCAACGTCGGTATCGGGCTCGCGCTCAACGAGCGCGCCGCGATCAGCATCGGCTACGACCACAACATCGTGCAGCGCTCGCAGCAGAACGGCAGCGACCTGCCGGGCTCGGTGCGCGTGGTGCTGGGCACGCTGATGCTCGGCGGCACCTACCGCATCAGCGAACGCACCAGCCTGAACATCGCGCTGGGCGCCGGCATGACCCGCGACACGCCCGACGTCACCCTGGTCGCGCGCCTGCCGATCCGGTTCTGAATCCGTCCCCGCGCGGCATCGGCCAGGCGGCGCGCGCGCGCCTGTCCGCTTGGCCGATGCGGGCGCGTTGGCGTTAGTGGGCACGGACACGGGAGGCCATCCGAAGGGGGCGGATGCGGCGCAAGGGCATGCCGGGATGCACTGGAGTGCGCGGATTCATCCATTGGGTGGTGCCCGGGGGCGGCGTGGTCGAAGCCTTGCCCGCGGGCCTGGCCGAGCGCGGCTGGGAGCCGCGCCTGGTGTCGTCGGCCGATGCGATCACGGCCCTGCCGGCGCGCGGTGCGGACGCGTGCTGCGCCGGCCTGCTGGACCTTCGCGGCAGCGGCGAGCCCTCGGCGCATGGGCTCGAACGCATCCGCGAGGTGCTCGCCCGCGGCGGGCTGGGCTGGGTGGCGGGCCTCGCCCCGGGCCAGGTGAAGCTTGAACCGGTGCGGCGGCTGGTGCGTGACCACTGCCACGACTACGTGGTGCTGCCCTGCGAGGACGGCCTGCTCGCCACCGTGCTCGGTCATGCCCACGGCATGGCGCGGCTGGAGGACTGCAGCGGGGCCATGCCACGTCCGGTGCCGTCGATGGACGGCATGGTCGGCGAGAGCCCGGTGATGCACGCGCTCTACCGGCAGCTGCAGCGCGCGGCGCTGACCGACGCGCCGGTGTGCATCGGCGGCGGCACCGGAACGGGCAAGGAGCTGGCGGCGGCCGCGATTCATCGCCATTCGAAGCGGCACGGAGCGCCGCTGGTGGTCATCAACTGCGGCGCGATCCCGGAAAGCCTGGTGCAGTCCGAGCTGTTCGGCTTCGAGCGCGGCGCCTTCACCGGCGCCACCCAGCGCAAGCGCGGTCGCTTCGAGCATGCCGACGGCGGCACCCTGTTCCTGGACGAGATCGGCGACCTGCCGCTGGAGTCGCAGGCGTCGCTGCTGCGCTTCCTCGAGCAGGGCACGATCCAGCGCCTGGGCGGGCACGAGGACATCGCGGTCGATGCGCGGATCATCTGCGCCACCCACGTCGACCTGGAGGCGGCTGTCGAGCGCGGGCGCTTCCGCGAGGACCTGTACCACCGCCTGCGGGTGATCGAGCTGCACATGCCGGCGCTGCGCGAGCGCGGTGGCGATCGAGCGTGCGCTGCTGCGCAATGGCGGACGCCTGCAGGCCGCCGCGCGCGAGTTGGGGATCTCGCGCGTCACCCTGTACCGGCTGATGAACCGCCACGGCCTGCGCGGTGGCGAGGACGCCACCGGTGCCGGCACCGGTCGAGGCTGAAACGAGGCGGTCGCCGTCGGCGGCCGGGTCCGCGCCTCAGCCTCCGGCGACGCGCCTGACCGCCGCGGGCAGCGGCGTCGGGCGACCGCTGCCGCGGTCGATCCAGACCATCACCACGTGGCCGTCGGCGTGCAGCACGGTGCCGTCGGCGCTGGTGATGCGGTGGCCGAGGGTCACGCTGCTGGTGCCGACGCGGTCGGCAGTGAGTTCGACCACGATCGAGCCGGGGTAGGGGATGGGCTGCCGGTAGTTCATCTGCACCGCCGCCAGCAGCGGCGCGGTGGCGTCGGTGACCCATTCCTCGCCCAGCGATTCGAACCAGCGGATCCGCGCCTCCTCCAGGTAGGTCATGAAGTTGGAGTTGTTGACGTGGTTGAAGGCGTCGAGGTCGCGCCAGCGCAGCTCGATGGGCATGCGCTGGAGCACCTTCCCGTGTTCGGCGGGTTCGTGGCTCATGAGATGTCTCGTGCCTTGCGGCGGCGGGTGGGGGTTCCGGTCTTGCCGCGGGCGCGCGGCTTCGGGGTGTCGTCGATGCGCGGCTTGTCGGCGTGCCCGGCGTTCTCCGCCAGCAGCTTGGCCAGGAAGCGGCCGGTATGCGACTGCGGCATCTTCGCGACATCCTCGGGCGTGCCCTGGGCGATGATCTCGCCGCCGCGGTGGCCGCCGTCGGGGCCGAGGTCGATGACGTGGTCGGCGGTCTTGATCACGTCCAGGTTGTGCTCGATCACCACCACCGTGTTGCCATCGTCGCGCAGCTTGTGCAGCACGCCGAGCAGGTGGTCGATGTCGTGGAAGTGCAGGCCGGTGGTCGGTTCGTCGAGGATGTAGAGCGTGCGCCCGGTGTCGCGGCGCGAGAGCTCCTTCGACAGCTTCACGCGCTGCGCCTCGCCGCCCGAGAGCGTGGTCGCCGACTGCCCCAGGCGGATGTAGCCCAGGCCGACGTCGGCCAGCGTCTCCAGCTTGCGCGCCAGCGGCGGCACCGCGTGGAACAGGTCCAGCGCGGCCTCGACGGTCAGCTCCAGCACCTCGTGGATGTTCAGGCCCTTGTAGCGGATCTCCAGGGTCTCGCGGTTGTAGCGCTTGCCCTGGCAGACGTCGCAGGGCACATAGATGTCGGGCAGGAAGTGCATCTCGACCTTGATCAGGCCGTCGCCCTGGCAGGCCTCGCAGCGGCCGCCGCGCACGTTGAAGCTGAAGCGGCCCGGGCCGTAGCCGCGCGCGCGCGCTTCCGGCACCTGCGCGAACAGCTCGCGCAGCGGCGTGAACAGTCCGGTGTAGGTGGCCGGGTTGGAGCGCGGCGTGCGCCCGATCGGCGACTGGTCGATGTCGACCACCTTGTCGAACAGGTCCAGGCCTTCCACTGCGCGGAAGGGCGCGGACTTGTGCGAGGCGCCGTTGATCTCGTTGGCGGCCAGCGCATACAGCGTGTCGTTGATCAGCGTCGACTTGCCGGAGCCGGAGACGCCGGTGACCACGGTGAACAGCCCGTTCGGGATCACCAGGTCGACGTCCTTGAGGTTGTTGCCGCTGGCTCCGAGCAGGCGCAGGGCCAGCTTCGGATTGGGCGCGTGGCGCTGGGCCGGCACCTCGATGCGGCGCGTGCCGGAAAGGTACTGGCCGGTCAGCGATCGCGGCGCAGCCAGGATGTCCTCGTAGCTGCCCTGGGCCACCACTTCGCCGCCATGCACGCCGGCGCCGGGGCCGATGTCGACGATGTGGTCGGCCAGGCGGATCGCATCCTCGTCGTGCTCGACCACGATCACGGTGTTGCCGAGGTCGCGCAGGCGGGTCAGGGTCGCCAGCAGGCGCTCGTTGTCGCGCTGGTGCAGGCCGATCGAGGGCTCGTCGAGCACGTACATCACGCCCACCAGCCCGGCACCGATCTGGCTGGCGAGGCGGATGCGCTGGGCCTCGCCGCCGGACAGCGAGTCGGCCTTGCGCTCGAGCGTGAGGTAGTCGAGGCCGACGTCGACCAGGAAGCCCAGCCGCTCGCGGATCTCCTTGACGATGCGTTCGGCGACCTCACCGCGCCAGCCGGGAAGCTCGAGCTGGCGAAAGAAGTCCAGCGCCTCGCCGATGGGCAGCACCACGATCGAGGGCATGGCGCGGTCGGCGACGAAGACGTGGCGCGCCGAGCGGTTGAGGCGCGCGCCGCCGCAGTCCGGGCAAGGCTGCTCGCTGATGTACTTGGCCAGCTCCTCGCGCACGGCCGCGGACTCGGTCTCGCGGTAGCGGCGCTCGAGGTTGGGCACGATGCCTTCGAAGCGGTGGCTGCGCTTGCTGCGAACCCCGCTCTCGGTCACGTAGGTGAAGGCGATGCGCTCCTCGCCGCTGCCGAACAGCACGGCCTGGCGCACGTCCTCCGGCAGGTCCTGCCAGTGCGTGTCGACGCTGAACCCGTAGTGCTTCGCCAGCGAGGCGATCAGCTGGAAGTAGTAGTGGTTGCGGCGGTCCCAGCCGCGCACGGCACCGGCGGCCAGCGACTGCTCGGGATGCACCACCACGCGGCCGGGATCGAAGAACTGGCTCACGCCGAGGCCGTCGCAGGTCGGACAGGCGCCGGCCGGGGCGTTGAACGAGAACAGCCGCGGCTCCAGCTCCGGCAGGGCGTAGTCGCACACCGGGCAGCTGTAGCGCGAGGAGAACAGCAGCGGCTCGGCCACGTCGTCGTCGAGCGCGCGCACCTCGGCCATGCCGTCGCCCAGCTTGAGCGCGGTCTCGAAGGATTCCGCCAGGCGCTGCTGCATATCCTCGCGCACGCGGAAACGGTCGATCACCGCCTCGATGGTGTGCTTCTGGCGCAGCGCCAGCGGCGGTACCGCGTCGATCTCGTGCACCACCCCGTCCACGCGCACGCGCACGTAACCCTGCGCGCGAAGCTGCTCGAACACCTGGGCGTGCTCGCCCTTGCGCTCGCGCACGACGGGCGCCAGCAGCATCCAGCGGCGCTCGGCGTTCGCCGGGTCATTGGCCAGCGCCATCACCTGGTCGACCATCTGGCTGACGGTCTGGGCCTCGAGCGGGTAATGGTGGTCCGGGCAGCGCGGCTGGCCGACGCGGGCATAGAGCAGGCGCAGGTAGTCGTAGATCTCGGTGATCGTGCCGACGGTCGAGCGCGGGTTGTGCGAGGTCGACTTCTGCTCGATCGCGATCGCCGGCGACAGGCCCTCGATGTGGTCGATGTCGGGCTTGTCCATCACGCTCAGGAACTGGCGTGCGTAGGCCGACAGCGATTCGACGTAGCGACGCTGGCCCTCGGCATAGATGGTGTCGAAGGCCAGCGAGGACTTGCCGGAGCCGGACAGGCCGGTGACCACGATCAGGCGGTCGCGGGGCAGGTCGAGGCTGATGTCCTTCAGGTTGTGCGTACGGGCTCCGCGGATGCGGATGAGGTCCAGCGCCATTCGGGTGGGGTCCGGGTCGGAGTGGGGGAGGTGGCGGGCGATCAACCAGCCTACCGAGCGCCTGTCATGGGGGCAAACCGTCGGATTTCCAGCCGGGGTGCCGGGAACTGGAAGCAAAAGAAAGGGGCCCGGCGAACCGGGCCCCTCGCTTGTCACCTTGCGTCCCGTATCAGCGGCGCGCGGTGTAGTCCACCGTGATCTCGGCGGAGCACTCATTGGTGCCGGCGTTGCAGACCTGGTAGGTCGCGCTGCCGGGGCCGATGGCGGCCGCCGTGAAGGTGTGGGTGAACTTGCCGGTGTTGGCGGCCGTCGCGACCACCTCGCCATCGAAGCGCACGTCCACCTGCTCGCCTTCGCCGCCCGTCCAGGTCAGCGGCACGCGAATGCGCTGGCCCCTGAGGGCGAACGCGTAGCGGGCCACCAGGTCCTGCGGAGCGTTGTCAACCGGGGGGTCACCCCCATCCTCGTAGCTCGCGACCAGCGACAGCCCGGTCGCCGCCGCGTAGCCGTTGATCCGGACGAACCACTGTCCGGCGGCCGGCGTCGGGAACTCGCACAGCTCGTTGTTGCCCACCAGCCACGAGCGGCAGTCGTAGAGCGAGTTGGTCGGCACCTCGCCGCGACGGACGTACAGGTCGGCATCGCCGCCCGCGGCACCCGACAGCTGGACCGAAAGGTTGGTGGCGTCGGCCGGGACGTCGATGAAGTACAGCAGCTCCTCACCGGTGCCGATGTTGATGCCGGTGACCGCAACGCCGTTCTCGAGCTCGGTCAGTTCCGGAGCCGGCGGATCCACCGGCGGCTCGTTGTCGTAGGTGCCGGTGAGGTTCCAGCCGTTCGAGGTGCTGTACGCGACAACGCGGACGTGCCAGGTGCCGGCCGTCGGGTTGCTGAACGTGCAGGTCTCGGCGACGGTACCGCCGGTGTACGGACGGCAGTCGTACGCGCCAGCGGTCGGGGCCGAGCCGTAACGGACGTAGATGTCCGAGTCGCCCGTGCCGGGAGCGAGGTTGAACACCAGGCTTTCCATGCCGCTCGGCACCTGCAGCGTGTAGAACCGCTCCTCGTTGGGGGCCAGGGGGCCCACGGGCGAGGCCACGCCGTTCTCGAGCACGACCGGCGGCGGCGGCGGCGGCGGCGGCGGCGGCGTGGGCGGCAGCGTCTCGCTGCCATCGGCCACGGCGACGGCACGGCCGGCGTCGATCATGCTGGCGCACCACAGCGTGGCGGTGGCGCAGCCGGTGACGTTGCCATTGGCGGCGTAGCCGGTGTTCTGCAGGATCATCTCGAGCTCGTCGGGGGGCAGGTGCTCGCCGGCGGCTTCCATCATGAGCGCGGCGGTGCCGGCGACGTGCGGAGCAGCCATGGACGTACCGGCATACCAGGCGTATGCGTCGTCCTCCGGGCCTTCCGCGCCGGTGTTCAGGGTCGACAGCACCTGGTTCTCTTCCGGAACCACGCCGCTGCCCGCCGGCGCCGCGACGCTGATGCCCGGGCCGAAGTTGGTGCTGGCGTACTTGGTGTTGTTCGGGCCCGTGCCCGCCACCGCGATCACGCCTTCGCAGCCCGCCGGGCTGAAGCCAGCCACGTTGGCGCTGGAGTTGCCGGCCGCCGCGATCACCGCGGTGCCGTTTTCGATGGCGATGTCGATCGCGTCCTGCATCGCCGTCGGGCACGCGGTGGCGCCGCCGAGGCTGAGGTTGATGATGTGCGCGGGGGTGGTGTTGTCGGGTACGCCGGGGACGCTGCCGCCCGAGGCCCAGACGATGGCGTCGTTGATGTCCGCGAACGAGCCGCCCTGGTTGCCGAGGACGCGCACGTGCTGGACCTTGGCCCCGTGCGCCACGCCGGCCACGCCGGTGCTGTTGTTGGTCAGGGCCGCGACCGTGCCGGCCACGTGGGTGCCGTGCCAGCTGCTGTCGTACTTGTCGTCCCAGTCGCCGGTGTCGGACGGGTCGGCGTCGCGGCCATCACCGTCGCGCGCGTTTTCCGGGTCGGAGATGAAGTCGTAGCCGGCGACGAACTGGCCGGCGAGGTCCTCGTGCTGCAGTTCGCCGGTGTCGAGCACCGCGACGATGTAGCCGCTGCCGTCGACCGTGTCCCAGGCCTCGGTGGCGTTGATGCCCATGCCGCCGCCCTTGTAATGCCACTGCTGGACGAACAGGGGATCGTTCGGCTCCATCGCGCGATACAGGCGGCCGTTCGGCTCGACTGCGCGGATCGAGGGGTGCTTCATCAGCTCGACTTCGAGCTTGCGACGCGCCACCACGTCGATCTCGCGGTCGATGCGGATCAGCTGGGCGCCGGTGGCGGTGGTGCGTTCGACGCTGATGCGGGCACCCAGGGTCCTGCCGATGGCGTCCAGCTGGCGCTGCATGTCCGCGGCGGGCTTGGCGCCCTTCTTGAAGCTCACCAGGAAGCTGTCGTAGCTGTCGTCGGCGGGTGCCTTCAGGTTGGTGCCATAGGCCTGGGCCGGCTTGGCGAAGACGGGCTGCTTGGCCACCGCCTTCTGTACCGTTGCGGGCTTGGCCGCCGGCGTCCGCATGGCCGCATAGGACGGCGCCGCGAACAGCGCCGCGGTGATCGCCACCGCCAGCGCGGTAGTCGTGTTGCTCCGAGTCGTGCTTGTCATTTCGATCCTCTCTCCTTTCGTCGATCCGAACGCGCATTGGCGATCGGCCCCATCCACGCAGTGGCTGTTGCTACTCCAGTGGAAGCTGTACGCACGCCCGCGGCGCTGCCCGGAGGGGCTGCGGCCTGCAGGCGTGCAGAAGGCGGGCGCCGCGCGCCGGGTTGCGCGGCGATGGCTGGCGGGTCGCGGGGGACGCGCCGGCGGAAGATGGTGTGCAGGAGGTGCGGTTGCGCCGGCCAGCAGGCCGCGACGGATGGGCGGGATGGTCCCCGACGGGTTCAGGCTGTTGCACTGACAGAGACTCTCCGGAAGGCGATCACGCCCCTTGCGGCGCATTACCACGGCGCCGGCGCGGGGTGCCTGACTGCTGGTCCTGCAGCGGATGGGCCCCTGTACCCGTCCGACATCCCGAACCTACCGGAAGCAGGCCCGCGTGCGCAACCGTATAGCCGCCATTCAGCCCGGTTTGACCCGGAATCGTGGATCCATCTACAATTCCGCTCCTGTCCGCCCTCGATGGCGGCAGGCGACCACAATAACTACAGAGGAAGTCTGGTCATGTACGCAGTCCTGGTAACGGGCGGCAAGCAGTACCGCGTGATGCAGGGTGAGACCCTGCGCGTGGAACTGCTCGACGTCGAGGCCGGCAAGGAGATCACGTTCGACAACGTGCTCATGCTCGGCGATTCCGATGGCATCAAGGTGGGCGACGCGCTGAAGGGCGCCACCGTCACCGCCACCGTCAAGGCCCACGGCCGCGCCGACAAGGTGCGCATCGTGAAGTTCCGCCGCCGCAAGCACCATCGCAAGCAGATGGGCCACCGGCAGCACTACACCGAAATCGAGATCACCGGCATTGCCGGTGGCGACAAGAAGTAAGGAGACGCAGCCATGGCACATAAAAAGGGCGTAGGTTCCTCGCGCAACGGCCGCGACTCAAACCCGAAGTACCTCGGCGTGAAGATGTACGGTGGCCAGGCGATCGACGCCGGCAACATCATCGTCCGCCAGCGCGGCACCCAGTTCCACCCGGGTTCGGGCGTGGGCCTCGGCCGCGACCACACCCTGTTCGCGCTGATCGACGGCACGGTCGAGTTCACGACCAAGGGCCCGAAGAAGCGCCGCACCGTGAACGTGATCGCCGGGGCCTGAGTCCCGCGCCACGTTCCGTGAAGGGCCCCGCTCCGGCGGGGCTTTTCGTTTCCGGGCATCCTTGACGGACCCGGCTCACCACACACCATCTGGCAGTCGATCCCATGAAGCTCGTAGACGAAGCCGAAATCACCGTCATCGCCGGCAACGGCGGCAACGGCTGCGTCGGGTTCCGGCGCGAGAAGTTCATTCCCCTCGGCGGCCCCGACGGCGGCGACGGTGGCAAGGGCGGCGACGTGTGGCTCGAGGCCACGCGCAACCTCAACACCCTGGTCGACTTCCGCCACCAGAAGATGTTCCGTGCCCAGCGCGGACAGGACGGCATGGGCCAGCAGCGCTACGGTAAGGGCGGGGACGACGTCGTGATCCTGGTCCCGGTCGGGACCCAGGTGGTGAACGTCGATACCGACGAGCTCATCGGCGACCTGGTCGGCGACGGCGACCGCCTGCTGGTGGCGCGCGGCGGCGGCGGCGGCCTGGGCAACATGCATTTCAAGAGTTCGGTGAACCGGTCGCCGCGCAAGGCCACGCCCGGCGCCGAGGGCGAGCAGCGTGAGCTGCGCCTGGAGCTGAAGCTGCTGGCCGACGTCGGCCTGCTGGGCTTCCCCAACGCCGGCAAGTCCACCCTGATCCGCGCGGTGTCGGCGGCCACGCCCAAGGTCGCGGACTATCCGTTCACCACGCTGTACCCGAACCTCGGCGTGGTCAGCGTGGAGCCCGCGCGCAGCTTCGTGATCGCCGACATTCCCGGCCTGATCGAAGGCGCGGCGGACGGCGCCGGCCTCGGCGCGCTGTTCCTGCGCCACATCCAGCGCACGCACCTGCTGCTGCATCTGGTGGAGGTCGAGCCGCTGGACGGCTCCGACGCCGCCGGCCAGGTGCGCGCGATCGAGCACGAGCTGGCGAAGTTCGACGCTGGCCTGATGAACAAGCCGCGCTGGCTTCTGTTCAACAAGGCCGACCTGCTGCCGGCGGAGGACGCGCGCGCACACGCCGAGCGCGTGGTCGCCGACCTGGGCTGGACCGGCCCCTGGTTCATCGTCTCCGGCCTGGCCCGCGAAGGCACCCGCGACGTCATGCTGAAAATCCAGGCTTTCCTCGACGAGCAGGCCCGCGACGCCGCGGAGACCGCGGAAGCCGCGGGCTCCGGAGAATGCTGAAAAGCTCTTTTGCCACGGATTTACGCGGATCACGCGGATTGACACGGATAAAGCAGAACGTTCGGGGGGCTTTGGCTCTATCCGCGTGATCCGCGTGATCCGTGGCAAAGCTGTTGCTCTGACGCAGCATCCCTGCCGGAACCGCACGCAAACGAAAAGCCCGGCCAAGGGCCGGGCTTCCGGGGTGACGCGGTGCGGCGGCCTCAGGCGGCGCTGGCGATCGCCTTGATGCGCGCGGCCAGGCGGCTCTTGTGGCGCGCGGCCTTGTTCTTGTGGATCAGGCCGCGGGCGCTGAACCGGTCGAGCAGCGGCTGCGCGGCCTTGAAAGCCTCCTGCGCGCCGGCGGCGTCATTGGCGTCGAGCGCCTTCAGCACCTTCTTGACGGCGGTGCGCATCTGCGAGCGCTGGCTGTTGTTGCGCAGGTTGCGCACGACGGCCTGCTTGGCGCGCTTCTTGGAGGACTTGATGTTGGCCACGGCGGGATCCTGGAAACGGGTGTAAAGATGGAATTCGGGTCGATCGAGCAGGAAAGTATGGCCGAATCATGGATTTGCGTCAACAATCCCCCGGTCACGGGATGGATCGCATGAGCGCAACGATACAGGACGGGCCAAAGGGGGAGGGCGGGGGCGGCGCGGCCGGGGCCGCGGGGCTGGACCCGGCCGCCTCGATGCCGGCGACGAAGGCCGCGGCCGATGGCGGTGGCCAGCCTCCGGCGCCGGGTGATGGGCCGAAGCCGCGCCGCGGCGGCGGGCTGCTGCGCTCCACCGCGGTGTTCAGCGCCATGACCCTGCTGTCGCGCATCGCGGGCTTCCTGCGCGACGCGCTGCAGTCGCGCGTGTTCGGCGTCTCGGTGGCGATGGACGCCTTCGTCATCGCCTACCGGATCCCGAACTACCTGCGCCGGATCTTCGCCGAGGGCTCGGTGCAGATGGCCTTCGTGCCGGTGTTCAACGAGCTGCGCGAGCGCGGCGACCCGAAGGCGCTGAAGGACTTCCTGGACGCCATGGCCGGTGCGCTGCTGGCCGTGGTGCTGGTGTTCGCGGCCATCGGCATGCTGGCTGCGCCGCTGCTGGCGCGCATGTTCGCGCCCGGCGCCATCGACGATCCGGAGAAGCTGGCGCTGATCGCCGGCATGCTGCGGATCACCTTCCCGTACCTGGTGTGCATCTCGCTGATGGCGCTGGTGGCCTCGGTGCTCAACAGCTTCGGCCGCTTCGCGCTGCCGGCGGTGACGCCGGTGCTGCACAACCTGGTGATGATCGCCGCCATCGTCTGGGCCTCGCGCTGGTTCGCCGAGCCGGTGAAGGCCCTGGCCTGGGGCGTGCTGGTGGCGGGCGTGCTGCAGCTGGCCCTGCTGTGGCCGGCGCTGGGGCGGCTGGGGATGCGGCCGCGCTTCAGGCCCGGATTCCACCATCCCGACGTGCGCCGGGTCGCGAAGCTGATGGTGCCGACGCTGTTCTCGTCGTCCGTGGCCCAGCTGAACCTGCTGGTGGGCACGATCTTCGCGTCGCTGCTGGTGACCGGCAGCCAGACCTGGCTGTACCTGTCCGACCGCCTGGTGGAGTTTCCGCTCGGCCTGTTCGGCGTGGCCATCGGCACCGTGATCCTGCCGCACCTCTCGCGCCGGCACGCGGCCGAGGACGGCGAAGGCTATGGCGCCACGCTCGACTGGGCGCTGCGCATGGCGCTGCTGGCCGGCGTGCCGGCGGCGGTCGGCCTGCTGCTGCTGGCCGAGCCGCTGACCGCGGTGGTCTACCAGGGCGGGCGCTTCACCCCGCACGACACCCGCATGGCGGCGCTCAGCCTGGCGGCGATGAGCATCGGCATCCCGGCGTTCATGCTCACCAAGGTGCTGGCCCCGGCCTTCTACGCCCGCCAGGACACGAAGACGCCGATGCGCGCGGCCATCATCACCGTCATCGCCAACGTGGTGATGACCATCGCCTTCACCACGCCGCTGTGGCTGTGGAACGTACCCGGGGCGCACGGCGGCATCGCGCTGGCGACCGCGCTGGCGGGCATCGTCAACGCCTGGCTGCTGTGGCGCTACCTGAAGCGCGCCGGCCTGGCGCGGCTGCAGCCCGGCTGGGGCGTGTTCTGGCTGCGGATGATCGTGGCCTGCGCCGGGATGGCGGCGACCGTGCTGGCGCTGATCGCGTGGATTGGCGACTGGACGGCGATCGGGAGCCTGCTGCTGCGCGCGGCCCTGCTGCTGGCGGTGGTGGCCGCCGGGGCCCTGGCCTATGGCGTGGCGATGTTCGCGCTGGGCCTGCGGCCGCGGGACCTGCGGCACTGAGCGCGCGGCCTGTCCGCGGCGGCTTCCGCGCGGCCGCTATACTTGCGGGCCGACCCCGGTCGGGCGCGCTGCCCCGGGCGGCCGCGCCACACCACACCTGGATCCCATGAAGCAGCTGTTCCGCGACGTCGACGGCGGGCCCCTGTGCCCCGAAGGCAGCGTGGCCTGCATCGGCGCCTTCGACGGCCTGCACCTGGGCCACCGCGCGCTGGTGCGCCACGCCGCCGGCCGCGCGCGCGCGCTCGGCCTGCCGCTGGCGACGCTGAGCTTCGAGCCGCTGCCGCGCGAATTCTTCGCCCCCGACGCCCCGCCGCCGCGGCTGATGCTGCCGCGCGCGCGCGCCGAAGGGCTGTGTGTGCTGGGTGCCGATGTGGTGGGCCTGCTGCGCTTCAATGCAGGGTTCGCGGCGATGTCGCCGGACGACTTCGCCGCGCGCGTGCTGGCCGGTAGGCTGCGCGCGCGCGAGGTCTGGGTCGGCCCCGGCTTCCGCTATGGCAGCCGGCGCGCCGGCGACCTTGCCAGCCTGCAGGCCTCGGGCGAACGCCTGGGCTTTGCGGCGAACGGGATCGAGCCGGTGCTGCTGGACGGCGAGCGGGTGTCCAGCACGCGCATTCGCGCCGCGCTGGTGGCCGGTGATTTCGCCACCGCCGCGCGCCTGCTCGGGCGGCCCTACGCCATCGGCGGACGCGTGGTGCGCGGCCGCCAGCTCGGGCGCACGCTCGGCTTCCCCACCGCCAACCTGCGCTTCGGCGGCAAGGTGCCGGCGCTGCAGGGCATCTATGCCACCCGCGTGCACGGCGTCGCCGACGCGCCCTGGCCGTCGGTGTCGAGCTTCGGCACCCGGCCCACGGTCGATGGCGTCGAGCCGCTGCTCGAGGCCCACCTGTTCGATTTCGACGGCGACCTGTACGGTCGGCGCATCGAAGTGGAATTCGTCGCGCGCCTGCGCGACGAGGAGAAATACCCCGACCTGCCGACCCTGGTCGCGCAGATGGACCGCGACGCCGCCCGCGCGCGCGCGATCCTGATGCAGGCCCCCCAGCGAGCAACCGCGTGACCGACGACAGCCAGCGCTACAAGCCGACCATCCTCCTGCCCGAGACCGCGTTCCCGATGCGCGGCGACCTGCCGAAGCGGGAGCCGGGCACCCTCGAGCGCTGGGAGGCCGAGGGCCTGTACCGGCAGCTGCGCGAGCGCGCCGCGGGCCGGCCACGCTTCGTGCTGCACGACGGCCCGCCCTATGCCAACGGCGCGATCCACCTCGGGCATGCGGTCAACAAGATCCTCAAGGACATCATCGTCCGCTCGAAGACCGTCGCCGGCTTCGACGCGCCCTATGTCCCGGGCTGGGACTGCCACGGCCTGCCGATCGAGATCGCGATCGAGAAGAAGCACGGCCGCGTCGGCGCGAAGCTCGACGCCGCGGCGTTCCGCCAGGCCTGCCGCGAATACGCGCTGTCGCAGGTCGAGCTGCAGAAGCGGGATTTCAAGCGCCTGGGCGTGCTCGGCGATTGGGACGACCCCTATCTCTCGCTGGACCCGAAGTTCGAGGCCGACGAGATGCGCGCGCTGGCCAAGGTGATCGACAACGGCCACCTCGTGCGCGGCGCAAAGCCGGTGTACTGGTGCTTCGACTGCGGCTCGGCGCTGGCCGAGGCCGAGATCGAATACCAGGACAAGGTGTCGCCCGCCGTGGACGTGGCCTATCCGGCGCGCGAGTCCGACGCGGTGGCGCGCGTTTTTGGCGCGGTGCTGTCGGCGGGCGTCGAGGTCGCCGTGCCGATCTGGACCACCACGCCGTGGACGCTGCCGGCGTCGCTGGCGGTGTCGCTGGGTCCGGAGATCGAATACGCGCTGGTCGAAGGCCCGCCGCACGGCGGGCACGCGCGCTGGCTGGTGGTGGCCGCGTCGCTGGCCGCGAAGGTGCTGGCGCGCTACGGCGTCGACGGCGAGCCGGTGGTCCACGGCCACGCCAAGGGCGCCGCGCTGGAAGGCCTGCTGTTCGCGCATCCCTTCTATGCCGAGCGCGACATCCCGGTGATCCTGGGCGACCACGTCACCGACGACGACGGCACCGGCGCGGTGCACACCGCCCCGGGCCACGGCCAGGAGGACTTCGCGGCAGCCCGCGCCTACGGCATCGTCGAGCGCTACACCGCCGCGCAGATGAACCCGGTGGACGGCCGCGGCGTGTACCTGCCGTCGACGCCGGCGGTGCACGGCACGGAGCTGGCCGGCACCCACATCTGGAAGGCCAACGACGCCATCATCGAGGCGCTGCGTGCCAGCGGTGCGCTGCTGGCGCTGGCGAAGATCGGGCACAGCTATCCGCACTGCTGGCGGCATCGCACGCCGGTGGCCTTCCGCGCCACGCCGCAGTGGTTCATCTCGATGGACCAGGCCGGGCTGCGCCGCGACGCGCTGGCCGCGATCGAGGGCGTGGAGTGGTTCCCGGGCTGGGGCGAGGCGCGCATCGCCGGCATGGTCGAGGGCCGTCCGGACTGGACGATCTCGCGCCAGCGCACCTGGGGCGTGCCGATCGCGCTGTTCGTGCACCGCGAGACCGGCGAGCCGCATCCGCGCTCCAGCGAGCTGATGCGCGCGGCCGCCGAGCGCGTGGAGCAGGGCGGCATCGACGCCTGGTTCGACCTGGACGCCGCCGAACTGCTTGGCGACGAGGCCGCGGACTACGACAAGGTCACCGACATCCTCGACGTCTGGTTCGACTCCGGCGTCACCCACGAGTGCGTGCTCGCCGCGCGCGGCCTGGGCAAGCCGGCCGATCTCTATCTGGAAGGCTCCGACCAGCACCGCGGCTGGTTCCAGTCGTCGCTGCTGACCGGCGTCGCGATCGACGGCGCTGCGCCGTACCGGCAGTGCCTGACCCACGGCTTCACCGTGGACGAGCACGGCCGCAAGATGTCGAAGTCGCTCGGCAACGGCATCGAGCCGCAGGAGATCATGAAGACCCTGGGCGCGGACATCCTGCGCCTGTGGATCGCCAGCGCCGACTACAGCAACGAGATGTCGCTGTCGAAGGAGATCCTCAAGCGCAACGCCGACGCCTACCGCCGCATCCGCAACACCGCGCGCTTCCTGCTCGGAAACCTGCACGGCTTCGATCCCGCGGCGCACCTGCTGCCGCCCGACGACATGCTCGCGCTCGACCGCTGGATCGTGCACCGCGCCTGGGAGCTGCAGGAGAAGGTCACCGATGCCTACGCGCGCTACGACTTCGCCGAAGTGGTGCAGCTTCTGATGAACTTCTGCAGCGTCGATCTCGGCTCGCTGTACCTGGACGTCACCAAGGACCGCCTGTACACGATGCGCGAGGACTCGCGCGGGCGGCGCAGCGCGCAGTCGGCGATGTACCGCATCGCCGCGGCCTTCGTGCGCTGGATCGCGCCGGTGCTGGCGTTCACAGCCGACGAGATGTGGGCCCACCTGCCGGGCGCGCGCGAGGACAACGTGCTGTTCGCCACCTGGTACGAGGGCCTGGCGCCGCTGCCGGACGGTGCGCGGCTGTCGGCACGCGCCTTCGACGACCTGCTGCGCCTGCGCGAGCAGGTGGCCAGGGTGCTCGAGCCGATGCGTGCCAGCGGCGCGATCGGCGCGGCGCTGGATGCCGAGATCACCCTGACCTGTGGCGTGGCCGACCAGAACTGGCTCTCGGGCCTGGTCGACGAGCTGCGCTTCTTCTTCATCAGCGGCGACGTGGCCCTGGTGGCCGACGAGGACGCGGAGTCGATCCGCGTGTCGGCGACGCCCACGGAGAAGCCCAAGTGCGTGCGCTGCTGGCAGCACCGAGGCGACGTCGGCGTGGCGGAGGCGCACCCGCAGCTGTGCGGCCGCTGCGTGTCCAACGTCGAAGGGGAAGGGGAGGACCGCCAATGGTTCTGAAGCCTCGCCCGAATGCGCTGTCCTGGCTGCTGCTTTCGCTGCTGGTGCTGGTGCTCGACCAGCTGAGCAAGCAGTGGGTGCTGACCAGCCTGCCGGAGTACACCGCGATCCCGGTGATCGAGGGGTTCTGGAACTGGTACCGGACCTACAACACCGGCGCCGCGTTCAGCTTCCTGTCCGACGCCGGCGGCTGGCAGAAGTGGTTCTTCACGGTGCTGGCCTTCGGCATCAGCGGGCTGCTGGCGGTGTGGCTGTCGCGCACGCCGCGCGGCGACTGGCGCACGGCGCTGCCGTTCGCGCTGGTGATCGGCGGCGCCATCGGCAATGTCGTCGACCGCCTGCAGCACGGCCACGTCATCGACTTCATCCAGTGGCACTGGCGCGACCACTACTGGCCCGCGTTCAACATCGCCGACGCCGCGATCGTCGGCGGGGCGATCGGGATCGCGCTGTTCGGGCTGCTGGCCCCGAAGCAGCCGAAGGGCTGAGCTGCGGAGCGGGCTGTCCGGGGGCGGGTACCTGCCGCGACCCCGGTCTGTGGGAGCGGCTATAGCCGCGATCCGGGCAACGCGCCATCGCGGCTGTAGCCGCTCCCACGTGGGGTAGCGCGGGTAGAATGGCCGCCATGGATATCGTCCTCGCCAACCCCCGCGGCTTCTGCGCCGGCGTCGATCGCGCGATCGAGATCGTCAAGCGCGCGATCGAAACGCTGGGCGCGCCGATCTACGTCCGCCACGAGGTGGTGCACAACCGCTACGTGGTCGACGACCTGAAGCAGCGCGGCGCCATCTTCGTCGAGGAACTGGACGAGGTTCCCGACGGCAACACGGTGATCTTCAGCGCCCACGGCGTCTCGCAGGCCGTGCGCAACGAGGCCGAGCGCCGCGGCCTCAAGGTGTTCGACGCGACCTGCCCGCTGGTGACCAAGGTGCACTTCGAGGTCGCGCGCCACTGCCGTGCAGGCCGCGACGTGGTGCTGATCGGCCACGCCGGGCATCCCGAAGTCGAGGGCACGATGGGGCAGTGGAACCGCGAGCGCGGCATCGGCTCGATCTACCTGGTCGAGGACGTGGACGACGTCGCGGCGCTGGTCGTGGGCCAGCCGGAAAACCTCGCCTATACCACCCAGACCACGCTGTCGGTCGACGACACGCGCGGCGTGATCCAGGCCCTGCGCGAGCGCTTCCCCGCCATCCAGGGCCCGAAGAACGACGACATCTGCTACGCCACCCAGAACCGCCAGGACGCCGTGCGCGAGCTCGCCGCCGAATGCGACCTGGTGCTGGTGGTCGGCTCGCCCAACAGCTCCAACTCCAACCGGCTGCGCGAGCTCGCCGAGCGCGAGGGCGTGGACGCCTACCTGATCGATGGCGCCGAGGAGATCGACCCGCGCTGGGTGGAAGGGCGCCGCCATGTCGGCGTGACCGCCGGCGCCTCGGCCCCGGACATCCTGGTCGAAGGCGTGCTGGCCCGGCTGCGCGAGCTCGGCGCCGGCGGCGTGCGCGAACTCTCCGGCGAGCCCGAGAGCATGGTCTTCGCCCTGCCCAAGGAACTGCGGCTGCACCTGGTGGAGTAGCGCCTGCGGGCCGGTCCGGGCCCCAGCGTTTGCGCCACCGTCGCGGCGTGACTGCCTGAACCTTGATCCCGTACTCAAAGCCGATGGACGCGGAAGGCCTATCCTCGCGGATGCCGGGCGCGCCGCGCTGGCAGGCATCCCGGGGAACAAGGAGCAGGACATATGGAAGTGGCTGGACGATATTGCATGGCAGGCGTGCTGGTGCTCGCCCTGATCGCCGGGGGCTGCGCGCAGTCCGCGGCGCAGCAGGCCGCGCACGAGGGGGTGCCCGCCCGGCAACCCGAGGCCCTGGCGATTCCCGGAGCGCCGGAAGGTCCTGCGCATCTGGGTGGCAACTGGTCCGTGGAGTGGTGCGACCGTTCGCAGCCGGAGCTCGACTGTGGCTTCTTCAACGTCACGCTCGTACAGCACGGGGACAGGCTCTGCGGCGACTACGGCGGCGCGCTGGTCGCCCAGCGACAGGTAGATGAAGGCGACATCGTCGGCAGCGTGGTGGGCAACACCGCGGTGCTGGCGGTGGAGAGCGGGCGCAACGGCATGATCGCCCTGGTTCGCGCCGAGCTGCAGGGCGGTGCGCTCCACTGGCGCGAGGTGGACAACATCCGCCAGGGCGGCGCCGACACCGCGGTCATCGCCACCGACGACAGGCTGACCCCCGCGCATTCCGCGCGTACGACCCTTCCGCGCCGCTGTGGTGGCGATGCCGCCGCACAGGGAGAGGGCTGAGATGGACTACAGGGAGCTGACGCAGGACGAGTACGACACCCGGCTGCGCACGGTGATCGTCGGGACCGAGGGCCTGCACGCGAGCGCGATGGATGTCGGCGACAATCGCGCCACCATCGGCTGGGGCTACACCCTCAACCGCAACAACAACGTCGAGATCTGGGAGCGGTCGGGCCTGGAGTTGAGCGAGGCGGATTGGGACACCCTCAGGCGCGTCGACGCTGAACCCACGCTGGCGGGCAAGACGCGCATCGGCCTGACCCTGACCCGCGAACTCGACGAGACCGAGGCCGACAGCCTGTTCCGGGCGTCGGTGCGCGAGTACGAGGGCCACGCGATCACGGCGGGCATGCCGCTGTCGGACGAACGCATCGCGCTCGTGTCGGTGACCTACAACCGCGGGGTGGGGGCGATGCAGGGCCACGCCGTGCTCGACGCGATCGCCGACGACGACCGCGCGGAAGCGTGGTACCAGATGCGCTACAACGGCTGGGGCAGCCGCGAGGACATGGAGGGCGGCCTTCGCAAGCGCCGCTTCGCGGAGTCGGAAGTCTTCGGTCTCTATGACGACCGCGACAGGGTCGGGGTCGAGGAAGCCGCGGACGTCTACCGGATGTACCAGGCGAATCGCGATGAAATCACGCGGGTCGAGCAGGCCTTCGGCGTCCCGCTGGACGGCGATGAGGCGACGCCGAATCGGATTGCCCACGCCAATCGCGACTATCCCGCCATCGTCGCTGCGTACGGCCCTGTCAGGACGCTGGAGGCGTCGCTGGAGCCGGCGCGCACTGTGCTTCTCGAACACCTGCGTGAACGGTATCCGGCAGATGCCGCACAGTTTACCGACGCCCGCTTCAATGCCGGGGACATCGACCTGACGCGCCATCCCGTTCAAGCTGGACCCGAGGCCGCCGTAACCGAAGCTGCAGGTCCCTCCACGGTGCTAGGCGCCCTCGAGGCCGGCGACGTCGACCTTCTGGACCGGCTCTCGGATGCGTTTGCCCGGTCGCCCGAAGGGCGGGCGCTCGCGCACGAAGGAGACCATCTGGTTGCGCAGCAGCAGGCCGCGGAACAACGGGAACAGGGCCTGGCGCAGGTGCGGTGAGGCAGGCGTCCGTCGGGAGTGAAGGATTGATGACGCACGTTGAATTGCAGGACGCGGTGAAGGCGATTCTCATGCTGCGCTCGGAAATGACCCAGCGCGAGGCCCGGGTGGCTGCTGCGCTCGAGGCGCACATGCAGGCCCTCCGAAGCGATGCCGCACGTCTCAGGGAAGAACTCGACGGGTTGGTCGGGGGGGCCGCGGACCGCATCGTCCAGGAAGCGCGCAAGGCCGTCGTACCGGTCGTGGCCGAATGTGATCGTGCGGCCAGCCGGACCTCGGCGCGTCTGCAGGGTGCCTCGCGGGCAGTGTTGGCCTGGTTTGGCGCCACGGCAGCCGTCGTTGCACTGGTACTGCTTTCGGGGTGGATGCTGCTGGGTCATGTCCGCGGCGAGCTGGCCGGCATGGAGGCCGAACTCAAGCGCTACGAGAGCGCGCTGCCGGTCGTACAGGCGTTCTACGCATCGGATGCCGTCATCTGTGGCGAACGGATGTGCGTGAATGTCGATCCTGATGGCCAGCACCAAGGCGGGCAGCAGCAGTACCGGCAGGCACGTCCACGCCCCTCGCGATGACGGGTGCGATGCAGCTCGGCGGATCCGCGAGAGCCTTGGCGTCGCGCCTGGGACTTGCCCCGGTTGGCCCCTGCGACGCGATCAGTCGCTGGCCCCGGCCTGCAGCGGCACTCCGTTGGCTTCCAGCCACCCGGTGACGGCAGCGCGCTCGCCGCGCGCCTGTTCGCTGAGCTTGTCCGCGGGCAGCTTGTAGTAGTAGGCCTGGAACGTCGCGTCCTGCGCGTTCTTCGCCGATGCCGGTGCGCCGTGTTCCAGCAGCTGCAGCACATGTGCGCCGGCGTTGATCATCGCCGCCTTGTGCAGCGGCGTGTTGCCGGTCCGGTCGGCGATCGACGGGTCGGCACCGGCCTCCAGCAGCATGCGGAACTGGGCGTCGGTGCGCGGGCCGGCGGCGTCGGCCAGGGCCGTGCCGCCGGTCTGGCCGTGGCGGGCGTCGGGATCGGCGCGGTGGTCGAGCAGGATGCGCAGGTAGCCGGGGTCATCGGCGATCGCCGCGCTGTGCACGGCAGTGCGCCCGGCAAGTCCCGGCACCGAGGCGTCGGCGCCGGCCGCCATCAATGCCTCCACGCCGGGCTTGCTCTGCGCCAGCATCGCGTACTGCAGCGGTGTGACCTGGTCGGCGCCGCGCGCATCCGGGTCGGCCCCGGCCGCCACGTGCCGCTGGACCTCGGCGACATCGCCGTCGGCGGCGGCCTGCGCCAGGGCGGCAACCGCGGGATCGGGAAAGGCCTTGCTCGCATCCATCGCATGTCCTTGGCAGGCGGCGCCCGCGAGCACCAGCGCCAACAGCAGGAGGGTGGCAGGCGTGCGCATCGGGCCGATTATGTCACGCGGTTCCGCGCGGCCAGGCCAGGGGAGGAAAGCGTCAGTCGTTCCAGGGCTGCTGCTGCGCAAGTGCGTCGAGCACGCCCTGCTGCCCATGCAGCGCGCCCGTGCGTTCCAGCTTCGCCTGGCCGTGTTCATAGAGTCGCTGGCCCATCTCGATAGGGTTCCAGGTGAACTCCGGGCCCTCGATCGGCGGATAGGGATCGGCCAGGTTGATCTCGTGCCCGGGCGCGTCCGGCATCAGGGTGCGCGTGCCCCAGGTGTCTTCCTGCGCGGCGGTCAGCGGATCCCCGGAGATGTTGTAGCGGCGGATCTGGCCGTCGGCGGCATCGGCGCGGGCGGTATCGGGATCCAGGCCCAGGCGCTCCATCGTGCGGTCGTGGACGCCGGAGGCGTTGAAGGTCACCGCGGCGTTGCCGGTGGCGAGCGAGGCCGTGGCGGCCAGGCCGCCGCCCAGCGAATGGCCGGTGATCACCAGCGAGTCCCCGAAGGCCATGTCGGCGAGCTGGGCCAGCTCCACGGCCTGGTCGTACTGCTCGTTCTGCCAGCCGATGCCCTGTTCGAAGTTGGGGCCGGTCCAGTCCTGCAGTTCGTTGCTGCCCGCGAATGCCAGCACGTGGCGGCCTTCGCCGTCGGTGTAGATGCCGGCGCGGAAGCCGGTGTCCGGATTCTCCAGCAGCGAGGGATCGATGCCGGCCTCGAGCAGCTGGGCGTCGGTCAGGCGCGTCCAGTCGCCGACTCCGGTCACCGCGGGGTCGTAGACGGCGGACGCGACCTCCATCATCTCCATGTCGATCGCGCGCGCGTCCTGGCCCCGGACCTCCGCGTCGAAGTCGACCTTGCCGGCCGCGGAAGAGGCCGGCCCCTGGCCGGGCGGGAGCGCGGGAAGCAGGCCGGCGAGCACGGGATTCCAGGACGGCTCCGGGCGCCAGGGGCCGCTGGAGAAGGCCTGCGGGCCGGCGGGCTCCCGGCTGGCGGCATCGGCCGGCCGGTAGGCGGTGGTGTCGATCTGGCTGCCGCGGATGCCGTCGATGCTCATGGCCACGCCCTTCCCGAGAGTCTGCGCCGACCCTAGCGCCGCTGCCGGACGCGTCACAGCTGGGGTGGACCCCAGCAGTTCCGTTGGGGCGCGCGCTGCCCACCGCGATGCAGGGGGGGATGCCCAGCCGGAATATGCGCTGTCCTGCTCCCAGTTCCGGCCGCCGGCCATCCATGGCCGGCTCTGGGCATCCCCTCCTGCATCCGCGCCGGGCACCACCTCCGTCGCGATCTGGAAGCAAGCACACCGCGACCCGCGGCGTTCACGCACTCCTGTAGGAGCCGCTATAGCGGCGACCGCTCCTGCTCTTGCCCTGCTGTCGCCCTTGACCTTCGTCCCGAAGCCGGAAAACGCCACAGCCCGTCCCGCGTACAGGGGGTGTGCGGAGAGCCGGCCATGGATGGCCGGCGCCCGGCCGCTGGGAGCAGGATGCGGAAACGGCCGGCGCAGCACACCCCCTGTGCGCGGGACGGGCAGCGCTGGACCCCAGCGGAGCCGCTTCCCTCACAACGGCCGGGGGGGCACCGATCGCGGCTGTAGCCGCTCCCACTGGAGCAAACAAAAAGCCCCGGGAAGCGGACTTCCCGGGGCTTGCCTGCTGGTGCCGAAGAGAGGAGTCGAACCTCCGACCTACTGATTACGAATCAGTTGCTCTACCGACTGAGCTACTTCGGCGGGCCGCGTATTGTAGGGGGCCGTACGCGCCACGGTCAAAGCGTCAGAGCCCCACGATCTCCAGTCCCGTGCGCAAGCGGTCGGCCAGGCGCACGGCCAGGGCCACGATCGTGAAGGTCGGAAACGCCCAGCCCCCGGTGGGGAAGACCGAACTGCCGGCCACGTGGAGGTTTTCCATGCCGTGCACCCGGCAGTCGCGGTCGACCACGCCGTCCTCGGGACGCCCGGACATGCGCGTGGTGCCGATGTGGTGGGCGGTGCCGACCACGTCGGGCCGGATCGCGGCATCCCCGACCCAGCGCTCGGCCTCGAACCGGCCGCCGCAGCAGCGCGCCGCCTCCTCGCCAAGCAGCGCCGCGCTGGTGCGATAGGATGCGTAGTCGAGTTCGGTCAGGCGCCAGTCCACGCGCACCTTGCGCATGCCGAGCGCGTCGCGTGCCTCCGACAGGGTGATCCGGCTGTCGGGGTTGGGCGCCTGTTCGAAGTAGGTCATGAGGTCGACGCGGCGGTAGCGGTCCACCGGGCGGTTGCGCAGCCGGCGGGCCACCGCCCCGGCGACGTCGCCGGCGTTCATGCCCACGCGCAGCGCCAGCCGCGCCCGCCGTCCCGCGCCGCGGCGCAGGGCTGGCGCGGGCCCGCCGATGCCGGCCGCCAGCGCGCGCTGCACCCCGCCTTCGACCTCGTTCGCGCTTTCCACCGCCGGGGCGCGGAACGTGGCGCGCAGCTCGCGCAGCGCCTGCAGTCCGGCCGGAGTCGCATCGGCGACCGGGATCGGCCGGGCGCGGGCGTTGAGCAGGCCGAGCCTGCGCTGGGCGCCGTCGGCGAGCGCGAGCTCCCGGTACAGCGGCCGGCTCTCGCGCTGGCCGTCGCGGTCGTAGGGCCGCAGCAGGGAGGCGAGGTCGCCGCCCACCACCTGGCCGGCCAGGCAGCGCGGATGGTCCATGAAGTGGCGGCCGACCTGGTCGTGGCCGTTGCCGAGCCCGCGCGGATGCACGCTGTCCGAGGCCAGCAGCAGCCGCGCGTTCTCGATGCCGCCGGCGGCCAGCACGTAGTGGCGGGCGCGGACGGTGCCGCGTCGGCCGTCCAGGGCGCCGATGCGGGCGGCCTGCACGCGGTCGGCGTCTGGCGCCGCAGCGAGTTCCATCAGGTTGGCGTGCAGCAGCAGGGTGATGTTGCCTGCGTCCTGCAGCAGCTGCGTGTAGTGGGCCTGGAACAGCACCGGGCTTTCGATGCAAACCCGGTCCACCGCGTCGTCCCCACGCAGCGGCAGCGCATGAATGAAGCGTGCGTTGGCGAACGAGCCGTCGGCGATGTCGTGGCGCGGATCGATGCCGCAGGTCTCGCGGGCCTGCCGGCACCAGGCGGCGAGTTCGTCGAAGTCGATCGGCCAGCCGCTGGACGGCACCCACGGCCGCGAGGCCAGGTCCAGCCGGGTCAGCGGCACGCAGCCGCCGCCCCAGAGGCGGCAGCTCCCGCCCAGGGCGCGGAGGCGGCACAGCGCGGGGTCGAGCATCGCCGTGCCCACCGAGTCGCCGCCGTTGAGCGCCTGGCTGGCTTCTTCGCTGTCCAGCCCGCCGCTTTCGAGCACGCAGACGGTGAACCGGCTGTGCGCGAACGCGTTGGCGATGGCGATGCCCGCGGGCCCGGCCCCGATGACGCAGACGTGGCAGTCGAAGTCGTCGGGCGTGGACGGGTCGAGGTAATCGAGGATCAAGGGCCGGCTCCGGGCGTGCCGCCGGAAGGCAGCGGGGACCCGGGTGGAAACGCGGGCCGCGGCGGGCAACGGACACCGCCGGTCTCGCCCGGCGCGACGCGCGGCCGCTATCCTGCCGGCCCACCCGAGATTCCAGGCAGCCCGATCCATGGCCAAAGTCCGCACCGCTTACGTCTGCAACGAATGCGGCGCCGATTTCAGCAAGTGGCAGGGCCAGTGCGGCGCCTGCGGGGCCTGGGACACGCTGGCGGAGATCGTGCTCGAAACCGCCGCGTCGGCGAAGGCGGCCGCGCCCGCGCGCCGCGGCGGCTGGGCGGGCAAGGCCGAGGCGCCGAAGGTCACGCCGCTGGCGGAGGTGCGCCAGGCCGACGAGGTGCGGGTGACCACCGGCATCGGCGAGTTCGACCGGGTACTGGGCGGTGGCCTGGTGGAAGGCGCGGTGGTGCTGGTGGGCGGCGATCCCGGCATCGGCAAGTCGACCCTGCTGCTGCAGGCGGTGGCCAGCATGTCGGCGGCGCTGCCGGGCCTGTACGTGACCGGCGAGGAGTCGCTGGCCCAGGTGGCCGGCCGCGGGCACCGCCTTGGTCTGCCGCTGGACGGGGTCAATGCGCTGGCCGAGACCTGCGTCGAGCACATCCTCGGGCACGCCTCGAAGCTCCGGCCGCGGCTGATCGTGGCCGATTCGGTGCAGACGCTCTGGACCGAGACCCTCACCGCCGCCCCGGGCTCGGTCAGCCAGGTGCGCGAGTCCGCGGCGCGCCTGGTGCGGTATGCGAAGGAGACCGGCACCGCGGTCTTCCTCGTCGGCCACGTCACCAAGGAGGGCGGCATCGCCGGCCCGCGCGTGCTCGAGCACATGGTGGACGCGGTGCTGTATTTCGAAGGCGATTCCGGCAGCCGCTTCCGCGTGCTGCGCGCGTTCAAGAACCGCTTCGGCGCGGTCAACGAACTCGGCGTGTTCGCGATGGGCGACAAGGGGCTGAAGGAAGTGCCCAATCCTTCGGCGATCTTCCTGTCCGGCGCGTCGCGCCAGCCCGGCAGCTGCGTAATGGTGACGCGCGAAGGCACGCGGCCGCTGCTGGTAGAGGTGCAGGCGCTGGTCGACAGCTCGCCGCTGTCCAACCCGCGCCGCGTGGCCGTGGGCATGGAGCAGAACCGGCTGGCGATGCTGCTGGCGGTGCTGCACCGGCACGGCGGCATCGCCACTGGCGACCAGGACGTGTTCGTCAACGTCGTCGGCGGCATCCGCGTGCAGGAGACCGCGGCCGATCTGCCGGTGCTGCTGTCGGTGCTGTCGTCGCTGCAGGACCGGCCGCTGGCGGACAAGACCAGCGCCTTCGGCGAGGTCGGCCTGTCGGGCGAGATCCGTCCAGTGCCCAACGGCGAGGAGCGGCTGAAGGAGGCCGCGACCCACGGTTTCAGGCGCGCGATCGTTCCGAAGGCCAATGCACCGAAGTCCGGCGCCTACAAGGGCCTGGAGGTGGTCGCGGTGGAGCGCCTGGCCGATGCCATCGACGCCGCCGGGTAGCCCCACCGGCGAGTGCCTCGCCCCAATATGTAGGAGCAGCTATAGCTGCGACCGCTGTGTCGCCAGCCCGGGTCGCAGCTATAGCTGCTCCTACATACAGTGGCGGCCGATGTTCAGTCAGTGGCGGCCGATGTTCAGTCAGTGGCGGCCGGTGTTCAGGGGCGGCCGGTGTTGTCAGGCGCGCTGCAGCACCAGCTCCAGCACGAACTTGCTGCCGAAGAAGGCCAGCACCAGCAGCGCCATCGCCGCCAGCGTCCAGTGCACCGCCTTGCGGCCGCGCCAGCCGAAGCGCCAGCGCCCGAGCAGCAGCACGCCGAACACCAGCCATGACAGCAGGCTGAGCACGGTCTTGTGCACGAGGTGCTGGGCCAGCAGGTCCTCGACGAACAGCACGCCGGTCAGCAGGGTGGCGCTGAGCAGGACGAAGCCGGTGGCGATGGTGCGGAACAGCAGGATCTCGAGCTCGACCAGCGGCGGCAGTGCGCGCAGCCAGCCTTGGATCTCGCGGCGACTGAGCGCGCGCTCCTGCAGCCACAGCATCACCGCCAGCAGCGCCGCCACGGCCAGGGTGGCATAGGCCAGCAGCGCCAGCCAGGCATGCAGCTGCAAGCGCCAGTCCAGCGGCTCCGGCGGACGATGGCCCTGGAGATGGCTGCCCAGCAGGGCCAGCGCCGCGATCGGATAGACCACCACGCCCAGGCTGCCCAGGCGGCCGCGCGCGCCCACGGCCGTGGTCAGCAGCGCCATGCCCAGGGTGACCAGCGAGAGCGCGGCGTAGAAGTGCATGTCGACGCCGCCCTGCGCGCGCCAGGCCGGCAGCGGTTCGATGGCGTGGGCCAGCAGTCCCGCGCAGGCCGGCCAGAGCCAGGCGCGGCCAGGACGCCCGCGGCGGATTCCCGCCACCAGCAGGCTGCTCGCCAGGAGATAGGACACGACGGCAATGAGGACGGGAATCATCCACGCAGTGTCTCACAGCGTCGCGCGCGCCTGAACGGGTGGGGACGCCCGAGTCTGGAACGGATATGCTGGCTGGACGCGCGGGGCCCGGGTCCCGCGCGGACTCCAAGCCTGGCCGCCTGTGTCCTCTGGATATGGCAGCCGGGCCGCGGCCTTCGCGGGTCGCCGGGTCGGACTGGAAACGGGCCGGCTTCCCTGTATCGGAATGGAGCACATCGATGGTGGCCCTGGTCGACCGGTTCGGGCGGTCGTTCCCCTATCTGCGCCTCTCGCTGACGGAGGCCTGCAACTACCGCTGCAGCTACTGCCTGCCGGACGGCTATCGCGCCGAGGGCCGCGCGCGCTTCCTCGAGCTCGACGAGATCCGGCGCCTGGTCCGCGGCTTCGCCGCGCTCGGCATGAGCAAGCTGCGCCTGACCGGCGGCGAGCCGACGCTGCGCAAGGACCTGCTGCCGATCATCTCGGCCGTGGCCTCGGTGCCGGGCATCCGCCGCGTCGCCATCACCACCAACGGCACCCACCTGCCGCGCCACGTCGGCGCCTGGCGCGAGGCCGGCCTGACCGCGCTCAACGTCAGCCTGGATACGCTCGATGCGGAGCGCTTCCACGCGATCACCGGGCACGACCGCTTTGCCGAGGTCACCGAAGGCGTGGAGATGGCGCTGGGCCTGGGCTTCGATTCGGTCAAGCTCAACGCGGTGCTGCTGCGCGGACGCAACGACGACGAGCTGCCGGCCTGGTTCGACTACCTGCGCGAACGCGATGTCGCGATCCGCTTCATCGAGCTGATGCGCACCGGCGACAACCGCGAGTTCTTCGAGCGCCACCACCTGCGCGCCGAGGCGATCGAGGAGCAGCTGGCGGCGGCCGGCTGGACGCTGCGCCCGCGTGCGCCCGACGCCGGCCCGGCGCGCGAGTACGCGCATCCCGGCTACCGCGGCCGCATCGGCATCATCGCGCCGTACTCGAAGGATTTCTGCAAGGGCTGCAACCGCCTGCGGGTGACCGCACGCGGCGACCTGCGCCTGTGCCTGTTCGGCGACTTCGGCATCGGCCTGCGCGAGCTGCTGCAGTCCGACGACGATTTCGACGCGCTGGTCGCGCGCATCAGCACCCAGCTCGGCCTCAAGGCCGCCGGCCACGGCCTGCACCAGGGCGAGACCGGCCTCACTCCACACCTGGCCTCCATCGGAGGATGAACCACCGCATGGGCAACGACAGTCCGGCCGCGTTCCACATGGCCGACATCCGCAACAAGCGACCGACCCGCCGCCGCGCGGTGGCCGTGGGCGAACTGGCCGCCGGCCCCCACGCGTTCCCGCTGATCGTCGAGCGCCGCCTGCCCAAGGGCGATGCGCTGGTGATGGCCGAGATCGCCGGCCTGCAGGGCGCGAAGATGGCATCAGCCCTGATGCCGCTGTGCCATCCGCTGCCGCTGGAGCTGGTACAGCTGCGCTGCGTGCCGGTGCCGGAGCGCCACGCCATCCGCGTGTACTGCGAATGCGCCACCGAAGCCCGCACCGGCGTCGAGATGGAAGCGCTGGCGGGTGCCAACGCCGCGCTGCTGACGCTGTACGACCTGACCAAGCCGGTCGAACCCGCGCTGGGCATCGGCGGCATCCGCCTGCTGTTCAAGGAAGGCGGAAAAAGCGGGCTGTGGCTGCACCCCGAAGGCATGGACGACGATGAGCGCGCGCACTACCGCCCTCGCGACCTCGCGCGCCTGGACGACGTGCCCTGCGCGGTGCTGACGCTCAGCGACCGCGCGAGCCGCGGCGAGTACGAGGACCGCTCGGGCCCGGTGCTGGTGGACGGGCTGCGCCGCCTGGGCGCGCGCGTGGCCGACGCCGAGGTCCTGCCTGACGGCATCGAGCCGCTGGCGACACGCCTGCGCGCGCTGGCGGGCGAGGGCGTGCGCATCGCGCTGTGCACCGGCGGCACCGGCCTGGGCCCGAACGACGCCACGCCGGACGCGCTGCGAGCGGTTGCCGACCGCAGCGTCGCCGGGCTGGCCGAGATGTTCCGCAGCGAGAGTGCGAAGCACACGCCGCTGGCCTGGTTGAGCCGGGCCGAGGTGGTGCAGGTTGGACGCATGCTGGTGTTCGCCTTGCCGGGCAGCCAGCGGGCGGCGAAGCAGGGCATGGACATCCTCGCGCCGCTGCTGGCGCATGCGCTGGCGATGGTCGACGGCGAGGGCCATCCGTGAGCGCGGTGCTTTCCTACGAAGATGCGCTGGCCGTCGTGCTGCGCGAGGCACGGGCGCTGCCGGTCGAGCGCCGCGCACCGGAGGACGCGCAGGGCCTGGTGCTGGCCGAACCGGTCGACAGCGGCGTCGACCTCCCGCCCTTCGACAACTCCGCGATGGACGGCTTCGCGCTGCGCGCGGCGGGCGCGGTGCTGGCCGCGGGGCGCGAATTCGAGGTGCGCGGTTCGCAGGTGGCCGGCGACGACGCCGCGACCGCGGGCGAGGGCGCCTGGGAGATCATGACCGGCGCGCGCATGCCCGAGGGGCTGGACAGCGTGGTGCCGATCGAGCGCGTTGAAATCCTCGAGCGCGACGGCGAAGGGCGCCCGCGGCTGATCCGCCTGGCCGCCGACGTTGCCCCCGGCGACAACGTGCGCCTGCGCGCCGAGGACATCGCCCGCGGCGCCCTGGCGGTGCCGGCGGGCCGCCGCATCGGCGCGAACGAGCGGATGGTGCTGGCATCGCTGGGCGCGACCACGGTGGCCGTGCGGCGCCGCGTGCGCGTGGCGATCATCAACACCGGCCGCGAGCTGGTCGACGATCCGGCGCGCCCGCTCGCCTCGGGCGAGATCCGCAACAGCAACGGGCCCTACCTGGCCGCGCGGGTCGAGGCCGCGGGTGCCGAGGTGGTGCTGCGCGAGACCGTCACCGACGAGCCCGCGGTCTTCCTGGGCGTGCTCGAGCGCGCGCTCGCCGCCGGCGCCGACGTGGTGCTGAGCACCGGCGCGGTGTCGATGGGCCGCCACGACTTCGTGCCCGACGCGCTGCGCGGCATTGGCGCCGACATCCTGTTCCACAAGGTGCAGATCCGTCCCGGCCGGCCGCTGCTGTTCGCGCGCCTGGCCGGCGGCGCGCTGTACTTCGGCCTGCCGGGCAATCCGGCCTCGGGCGCGGTCGGCTTCCGCTTCTTTGCCGAGGCCGCGCTGCGCGCGATGTCGGGCATGACGCCCGAGCAACCGCTGCGGATGCCGCTGGCCGCGCCCTGGAGCAAGCGCGCCGCGCTGCGCTTCCACCTCAAGGGCCTGGTGGAGCTTGCCGACGGCCGCCTGTCGGCGCGGGTGCTGAAGGGGCAGGAGTCGTTCAAGGTGCTGCCGCTGCTGCTGGCGAACGCCTGGATCGTGGTGCCGGTGGATGCGATGGCGCTGGACGCGGGCGACATGGTCGATGTCTACGGCCCGGGGCACCTGGAGGCCCCGATGATCGGAGAGAGGTTGGAGTGAAGGTCGAAGTGAAGCTGTTCGGCGCCTTCCGGGCGCATGATCCCGGCGCGACGCTGGAGCTGGAGCTGCCCGACGGGGCGCGCGTGGCCGACCTGCGCGAGGCGCTCGACCGCCATGCGCGCGCGCACTGGCCCGCCTACCGGCCGGAGCTGCTGAAGGCCTCGGCCTTCGCCAGCGAGACCACCGTGCTGCGCGATGCCGAGCACGTGCCCGACGGCGTACCGATGGCGGTGCTGCCGCCCGTGAGCGGGGGTTGAGCATGGAGCGCTTCCACTGCGCGGTGACCGACATCGCGGAGGGTCCACTGGATCCGGCCGCGGCGATCGCATTCGTGTCCGACCCGGGCTTCGGCGGCATGACCATGTTCGCCGGCCGCGTGCGCGACCTGAACCACGGCCGTGTGGTCACCGGCGTCAGCTACGACATGTTCGAGCCGCTGGCGCTGAACGGCTTCCGCGGAATCTGCGAGGACATGGACACCCGCTTCGGGCCGAAGGTGAAGCTGTATGTGGCGCATGCGAAGGGCCGGCTGGGCGTCGGCGACCTGGCGGTGGTGATCGCCGCCGGCACCCCGCACCGCGACGAGGCCTTCCGCGCCTGCCGCGAGCTGATCGAGCGCGTGAAGCACACCAGCCCGATCTGGAAGCAGGAACACTACGAGGACGGCGACAGCGTGTGGAGCGAAGGCTGCTCGCTGTGCGGCGTGGACGAGGCCGGTGCCGATGCCGGCCATGCCGCCGGCCCGGGCCACGGGCACGACGATGCCGCGACCAGGCCTGAGGCGCCTGACGGGGGCCCTGCCGCATCGCCAGCGGTGGTGTCGCGACCGGATGCGGCGCGGTGAAAGTCCAGCTGCAGGGCCAGTCGCTGCGCCTGCGCATCGGCGAGGACGAGCTCGCGCGGCTGCTGGCCGGCGAGGATGTCCTCAATGCCACCGCGCCTGCGCCCGGCGTCGCGTTCCGGCAGCGCCTGCGGCTGCGACCTGATGCGCTCGCGATCGAAGAGGGGCGGGAAGAGCCGGTCGCTGGTTTCGAGGCCGATGCCGGCACCTGGTGCTTCGAGCTCCCCGAAGCTGCGGTCCGCGACTACGTCGCCAGGCTGCCGTGCCGCGACGCGCTGGAATTCGGACTGCAGGGTGGCGGGACAGCGCTGAAGCTCGCCTTCGAGGTCGACGTCCGCGACAGCGTGCGCCACCGCGGCCCGCCGGCGCGCCGCAAACCCCGGACCGACTGACCCCCTCACGCCGTCCGGCCCCTTGCAGGAGCGGCCATGGCCGCGACCGCTTTTCCGAAGCGACACGCGGTCGCGGCTGTAGCCGCTCCTGCAGGTGCGGGTGCGCCACAGGGGGCGGAGCCTCGGCCCCGGGACCGAAAGCTATACTGGTCGGCCCGATCCACCGCCCCAGGTCCCCGCATGTTCGAATCCCTCACCCAGCGCCTCTCCGGCACCATCGAGCGCCTGCGCGGCCGTGGCCGGCTGACCGAGGAGAACATCCGCGAGGCCACCCGCGAGGTCCGTATCGCGCTGCTCGAGGCCGACGTCGCGCTGCCGGTGGTCCAGGCCCTGATCGAGCGCATCAAGGTGCGCGCGGTCGGCCAGGAGGTGCTGAAGTCGCTGACCCCTGGCCAGGCGCTGATCAAGGTCGTGCGCGACGAGCTGACCGCGGTCATGGGCTCGGCCGCCACCGAGCTCAACCTCAATGTTCCGGCCCCGGCCGTGGTGCTGATGGCCGGCCTGCAGGGCGCGGGCAAGACCACCACCGTCGGCAAGCTCGCCAAGCTCCTGAAGGAGAAGCGGAAGAAGAAGGTCATGGTGGTCAGCGCCGACGTCTACCGTCCGGCCGCCATCGCACAGCTGGAAACGCTGGCGCAGCAGGTCGACGTGCGCTTCTTCCCGTCCGACGCCGCGCAGAAGCCGGTCGACATCGTCCGCGCCGCGATCGAGGACGCGAGGAAGTCCTTCATCGACGTGCTGCTGGTCGACACCGCCGGCCGCCTCGCCATCGACGAGGCGATGATGGCCGAGATCAAGGCGCTGCACGCCGCCGTGAACCCGGTCGAGACCCTGTTCGTGGTCGACGCCATGACCGGCCAGGACGCCGCCAACACGGCGAAGGCGTTCAGCGAGGCGCTGCCGCTGACCGGCGTGGTGCTGACCAAGACCGACGGCGACGCCCGCGGCGGCGCCGCGCTCAGCGTGCGCTACATCACCGGCCGCCCGATCAAGTTCATCGGCACCGGCGAGAAGGTCGACGGGCTGGACGTGTTCCATCCCGACCGCATCGCCAGCCGCGTCCTCGACATGGGCGACGTGCTGTCGCTGGTCGAGCAGGTGGAAAGCCAGGTCGACAAGGACAAGGCGCAGAAGCTCGCCGAGAAGGTCGCCAAGGGCAAGAAGTTCGATTTGAACGACATGCGCGACCAGCTCGAGCAGATGCAGAACATGGGCGGCATCCACGGCCTGATGGACAAGCTGCCGGGCATGGGCCAGATCCCCGACACGGTGAAGAACCAGGTCACCGGCAAGGAAGTGCCGCGCATGGTCGCGATCATCAATTCGATGACGAAGAAGGAGCGCCGCAACCCGGCGCTGCTCAACGGCTCGCGCCGCAAGCGCATCGCCGCCGGCTCCGGCGTGACGCCCGCCGACGTCAACAAGCTGATGAAGCAGTACCAGCAGATGGAAAAGATGATGGGCAAGCTGGGCCGCGGCGGCATGAAGGGCATGATGCGCGGCCTGCAGGGCATGATGGGCGGCCGCGGCGCGATGCCGTTCCGCTGAGGTCAGCGGCGGCCGCATGACCGGGACGCCCGTTCGGGATGCCATGGCCGCCGGCGATGCCAGTGATCCGGCAGCGGCCGGGCACTTCACCACGATGCAGTTGCGGGGCGGCAGGGCCCAGGGCCGCGACTTGCACATCGCGCGCCTGGTCGCGGCATCCCACGCGCTCTACGGCGTCGTGCCCGACGCGGACGCGCTGCGTACGGAAGCCCGCAGGGCGCTGGCCAGGGCGGGCATGGAGGCGGGCGACTGCACGCTCCGCATCCGCATCCGCGCCGACACCCGTGGAAGCGATGATGGCGGCGATGGCCGCCCGTGGATGCCGATCGCGGCCATGGCCGGGCCCGCTGGGAGCGGGGCGGGACGGCTCGAGTCAGGCATTGACATCGAGGCGCCACGCCACGCCGCTGCGCATCCGCTGCGCCTGCGCACGCACGCAGGCATCCGCGCCTGCCCCGACATCAAGCACCTGGCGCTGGAGCCACAGCTGGACGCGCGCCGTGCCGCACGCGACGCCGGGTTCGACGATGCGCTGCTGGTCGCCGCGGACGGCCGTGTCGCGGAAGGCACGTTCTGGAACATCGTCTTCCTGGACGCAGGCGGGCTGGTCTGGCCCGAAGGACCCGCGCTGCACGGGGTGACGCAGCAGCTGCTGCAGGGAGCCCCTGGCGGCCCGGGAGGCCTGCCGGAACGCCGGGAGCCCGTCCACGTCGCGGCGATGCAGCGCTTCATCGCGGCCTGGGCGCTCAACTCCACCGGCATCCAGGACATCGCCTCCATCGACGGCCACCGGTTCGGTGGCGACGCGGGAGCCGGGGAGGCGCTGCGCGGACGGCTCGCCGCCTCCCCGCGCGAGCCGTTCTGAGGCCGCGGACAGGCGCCGGGCAGGGTGTCGCGCGCCGTCGCGGCTTCCGCTACAATGCCCGGCTTACCTCGCCATCCTGGCGACTGGGCAACACGGAAACCACCATGGTCAAGATCCGCCTCACCCGCGGCGGCGCCAAGAAGCGCCCCTTCTACCACATCATCGTCACCGACTCCCGCAGCGCGCGGGACGGCCGCAACATCGAGCGCGTGGGCTACTACAACCCCGTCGCCCAGGGCGCCGAGCAGCGCGTGGTGCTCGACACCACCCGCGTCGACCACTGGGTCAAGCAGGGCGCGCAGCTGACCGACAAGGTCCGCGACCTGTACAAGGAAGCGGCCAAGGCCGCGGCGGCCACCGCCGCCTGATGCGCCGGCCGCGCCCTCCGCGCGCGGCCGCATCCTGCACATGGATACCCAAGGGCGCCGCATCCTGCTGGGCAGGGTCCACGGCGCCTTTGGCGTGCGTGGCGAACTGAAGCTGGAATCGTTCACCGATCCGGAGCGGGCGATCTTCCGCTACCAGCCCTGGATCCTGCGCGACGCGCAGGGCCGGGAGCGCGAGCTTTCGGGCGCGCGCGGCCGCGAGGGCGGCAAGGGCCTGGTGGCCACGATCCCCGGCATCGAGGACCGGGACGCGGCCGAGGCCATGCGCGGCACCGAGGTCTGGGTGCCGCGTTCGGCGCTGCCGCCGCCGGCCCCGGGCGAGTACTACTGGGTCGATCTCGAGGGCCTGCGGGTGGCCAACGTCGAGGGGGTGGACTTCGGCACCGTCTCGCACCTGTTCTCCACCGGCGCCAACGACGTGCTGGTCGCGCGCGGCGACCGTGAGCGCATGATCCCCTTCGTGACCCCGGACTACGTGGTCTCGGTGGATTTCGAGGCCGGCCTGGTCACGGTCGACTGGGATCCGGAGTTCTAGGCGTGGTCGGCGCAGGCGTCGACGTGCCCGTGTCCGGAGGCGGGGACGCCGCCGGCACCGCCCTGCGCATCGACATCGTCAGCCTCTTCCCCGACTTCGTCGCCCAGGTCGCCGGGTACGGCGTGGTCGGGCGCGCGGGCGAGCGCGGGCTGCTGGCGCTGCAGGGCTGGAATCCGCGCGACCACGCCGAGGGCAACTACCGCCGCGTCGACGACCGGCCCTTCGGCGGAGGGCCCGGCATGGTGATGCTGGTCGACCCGCTGCGCACGACCTTGGCCGCGGTCCGCGCCGCCGATCCCCGGCCGGCGCACGTGGTCTACATGAGCCCGCAGGGCCGCCCGTTCGACCAGGCGAAGGCGCGCGAGCTGGCGGCGCTGCCGCGGCTGGTGCTGCTCTGCGGCCGTTACGAGGGCGTGGACGAGCGCCTGCTCGCGGCCGAGGTCGACGAAGAGATCTCGATCGGCGACTACGTGCTGTCGGGCGGCGAACTGGCCGCCGCGGTGGTGGTGGACGCCGTGGCCCGGCTGCTGCCGGGGGCGCTGAACGATGCCGAGTCCGCCGCCCAGGACAGCTTCGAGCCGTCCGCCGACGGTGGCGACGGCCCGCTGCTGCTGGACTGCCCGCACTACACCCGCCCGGTGGAGCACGCGCTGGGCACGGTGCCGCCGGTGCTGCTGTCGGGCAACCACGCCCTGATCGCGCGCTGGCGCCGGCAGCAGTCGCTGCTGCGCACCTGGCAGCGGCGGCCGGACCTCGTCGACCCCGCGACCCTCGCGAAGGCCGACCGCCGCCTGCTCGAGGAGGCACTGGCCGAGGCCGGCCTGCCGCCCCTGGGCGGAAGCTAAGCCCCTAGCGCCAAAGGGAAACTCCGGGTTACAATGCGCGGCTAGCTGTCACCACGCCAAGACGCGGGTCCACGTGCACTCGCGCTACAACAGCCCACAGGGCACTACCAACAGGCATCCCACACCATGAACAAGCCCTCGCTCAACACCCTGCTGCAGACCTTCGAGACCGAGCAGGCCACCCGCCAGCTCCCCGTCTTCGGCCCCGGCGACACCGTGATCGTCAACGTCAAGGTGAAGGAAGGCAACCGCGAGCGCGTCCAGGCCTACGAGGGCGTGGTCATCGCGAAGAAGAACGCCGGCCTGAACTCCTCGTTCACCGTGCGCAAAATTTCCCACGGCTTCGGCGTCGAGCGCGTGTTCCAGAGCCACAGCGCCGCGATCGACTCGGTCGAAGTGAAGCGCCGCGGTGCCGTCCGCGCCGGCAAGCTGTACTACCTGCGCGAGCTCGAGGGCCGCAAGGCGCGCATCAAGGAAGACCTGGCGGGCAACGCCAAGGCGCGCGCCAAGGCCGCTGCCGAGGCCGCCGCGGCTGCCGAAGCCGCCGCCGAGTAAGCCACGGCACGGGGCACGCCCCGCCAGCAGGACGGACGGCCGCCACAGGGCGGCCGTTCGCGTTCCCGGGCCCGCTCAGCTCCCGGCCACGGCGTCCGCGGCGCGCGTGCGCGGGCAAGGGTCGGCCACGGGCGCGGGCGGCTGCGCGGGCACCTCGGCGGGGATCGCCATGGCGTCGGTGTCCCTGTCGCCGGCCAGCATCCGCGCCTCGCGCCACTGGCCCCAGCGGTAGTAGGCCAGCGACAGCAACATCGCGCACAGCGCGCTCACCGGGAAGCTCAGCCAGATCGCATCCGCGCCCAGCGCCGGCTGCAACAGGTTGGCGAAGGGGACGCGGATGCCCCACAGCGCGAACACCAGGATCAGCAGCGGCGGTACCACCGCGCCGGTCGAGCGCACCACGCCCGAGACCACGAAGTTCACGCCGAAGAACAGGAACGACCAGATCGCGACCAGGTTGATGTGCTGGCCCGCGGCGATCGACGGGCTGCCCGGCGGCAGGAACAGCGACAGGATCGATTCGCCGAACAGCAGCAGTGGCGCGATCAGCAGTCCGGTCAGCAGGAAGTTGAAGGCCACGCCCACGCGCATGGTGCCGTCGACCCGGTCCCAGCGCCCTGCGCCCACGTTCTGGGCCGCCATCGAAGTGCAGGCCGCGCCCATCGCCATCGCCGGCATCTGCACGTAGGTCCAGAGCTGCAGCGTGGCGCCGTAGGCCGATGCGGTGTCGACGCCGTAGGCATTGACCATGCTGATCATCACCAGCATCGCCAGCGACACCAGGATCATCTGCAGCCCCATCGGCACGCCCTTGACCACCAGCGCACGCACGATGGCGAAGTCCGGCACGTAGGCGCGCAGCTCGCCGCGCGGGATCCACAGCGGATGCCGGCGCCAGCGCAGCCAGGCGACAAGGGCCGCGAGACTGCAGGCATTGGCCACGAGCGTGGCTCCCGCCGAACCGGCGATCCCCATCTCCGGGAACGGGCCGAGCCCGAAGATCAGCACCGGGTTGACGATGATGTCGATCACCACCACCAGCGCCAGGAACACGAAGGGCGTGCGGGTGTCGCCGGCGCCGCGCAGGACGGCGCTGATGAAGGCGAACATGTAGAGGAAGGGCACGGCGAGGAAGATCACCTGCAGGTAGGCCTCGGCCAGCGGCAGCGAGGCGTCCGGCGTGCCCATCCAGGTCAGGATATGGCGCGCCAGCGGCAGCCCCGCTGCGGCCACCAGCAACGATATCGCGCCGAAGAACGTGGCGCTGCTGCCGATCACCCGTCGCGCCTGCACCGGGTCCCGGGCGCCGATGGCCTGGGCGACGAGGATGGTCGCCGCCATGCCGATGCCGAACACCGAGCCCAGCAGGAAGAACATGATGTTGTTGGCGTTGGCGGTCGCCACCAGCGCCTCCTCGCCGAGGAAGCGGCCGACCCAGACCGCGTTCACCGAGCCGTTGAGCGACTGCAGCACGTTGCCGGCCAGGATCGGCAGCGCGAAGACCAGCAGGGTGGGAGCGATGGCACCGCGGGTGAGGTCGTGCGTGGAGGTCTTCGGCATCCGCGCATCCTGCCAGAGCGCGCGTGATCGCCGGCTCGGGCAGGACTCCGCGACGCTAGAATCCGGGGATGGCGCATGAGGCGAATGAAACCGGGCAGGCGAGCGCCGTCCGCATCGACGTGTGGCTGTGGGCCGCGCGCTTCTTCCGCACGCGGACCTTGGCGAAGCAGGCGGTCGAGACCGGCAAGGTCGAGGTCGGCGGGCAGCGGCCCAAGGCCTCGCGCACGGTGCGGGTGGGCGATGCGCTGCGCGTGGTGCGCGGCGAGGAGGTCTTCGAGATCGAGGTGCTGGGGATTTCGGACGACCGCGGCCCGGCGCCGGTCGCGCAGCAGCTCTACCGCGAGTCGGATGCCTCGGTGCAGGCGCGCGAGGAGATGCGGCTGGCCCGGCGAGCGGCGCGTGACGGCTACCGGCCGCCGGAGCATCGCCCGGACAAGCGGGCGCGGCGCCTGATCCGGGCGCTGGGCGATATCGACCTGAGCTGAGCGGCGGCAAGAAAAAGCTTCTTCTCCCAGGTGAGGGGAAGATGCTCGCGGTCGAGCTGGCTGTGGTGATGTTGGATCGGCGTCTGCTAAGGCCAGAGATGCTTGCGGGGTTGGGTCGTGATGCAAGTCGGCTCCGTGGTGGTGTACGCGGCCCGTCGCGCACACAGGGGGTGTGCTCCCCCGGCATCTGCGCGTCCTGCTCCCACTGCCGGCCGCCGGCCATCGATGGCCGGCTGTCCGCACACCCCCTGTGCGCGCGACGGGCTGTGGCGAGGTCCGGCCTCGGGAAAGATCGAGGGCAACAGCAACAGCAACAACAGCAGCACCAGCACAGCACCGCAGCAAACCGCACCCGCAACGCCAGCATCAGCAGCAGGGCGACAGCGATCGCGGCGGCAGCCGCGACAGGGAGTGGCGAGACCGAGTCGGGAAGGAATCGCGCAGTCAGGGTTCGATGTCTTTCCAGACCGCGGGAAAGGTAGTGCCCCCTGCGTCCGCGTCGGGCCGCCGCAGCCCGAAAAACACCAACGCGAACATTCCCCCCGATTGGGCGAAGAACCAAGAAAAAGCCGCGGCCCCCCGGGGAGCCGCGGCTTCGTGCTTGCCTGATCCCCTCGCGGGAAGTCGGCGGGCCTCAGTCGAGGCTGTTTGGAGAGTCCTCGCCCGCGAACGCACCCAGCTTGCGCAGCGCGGCCTCCACGCCCGCGCCGTAGGCCGGGTCGGCCTTCGTGCAGTTCTCCACGTGACGGCGCTTGATGAAGTCCGGCGCATCGCCCATGGCGCGGGCGGTGTTGTCGAACAGCAGCTGCTGCTTCTCCGGGGTCATCAGGCGGAACAGGTCGCCGGGCTGCTTGTAGTAGTTGGCATCGTCGTCGCGGAAGTTCCACCAGTCGGCGTCGCCGGTGATCTTCAGCGGCGGCTCGCGGAACTGCGGCTGCTCCTGCCACTGGTTGAAGCTGTTGGGCTCGTAGTGGGGCAGGCTGCCGTAGTTGCCGTCCACCCGGCCGATGCCGTCGCGGTGGTTGCTGTTGACCGGGCAGCGCGCCCTGTTCACCGGGATCTGCTGGTAGTTGGTGCCCAGGCGGTAGCGCTGCGCGTCGGCGTAGTTGAACAGGCGCGACTGCAGCATCTTGTCCGGCGAGGCGCCGATGCCCGGCACCAGGTTCGACGGCGCGAAGGCGCTCTGCTCGACGTCGGCGAAGAAGTTCTCCGGATTCCTGTTGAGCTCGAACTCGCCGACCTCGATCAGCGGGTAGTCGCCCTTCGGCCACACCTTGGTCAGGTCGAAGGGGTGGTAGGGCACCTTCTCCGCGTCGGTCTCCGGCATGATCTGCACGTACATCTTCCACTTCGGGAAGTCGCCGCGCTCGATCGCTTCGTACAGGTCGCGCTGGTGGGTCTCGCGGTCGTTGCCGATGGCCTCGGCGGCTTCGGCGTCGCTCAGGTTCTCGATGCCCTGCTGGGTGCGGAAGTGGAACTTCACCCAGTAGCGCTCGCCGGCTTCGTTCCAGAAGCTGTAGGTGTGGGAGCCGAAGCCGTGCATGTGGCGGTAGGACTTCGGGATGCCGCGGTCGCTCATCACGATGGTGACCTGGTGCAGGGCCTCGGGCAGCAGCGTCCACCAGTCCCAGTTGTTGGTGGCCGAACGCAGGTTGGTGCGCGGGTCGCGCTTCACCACCTTGTTGAGGTCGGGGAACTTGCGCGGGTCGCGGATGAAGAAGACCGGCGTGTTGTTGCCGACCATGTCCCAGTTGCCTTCCTCGGTGTAGAACTTCAGCGCGAAGCCGCGGATGTCGCGCTCGGCGTCGGCCGCGCCGCGCTCGCCGGCCACGGTGGTGAAGCGGGCGAACATCTCGGTCTGCTTGCCGACCTTGGAGAAGATCGCGGCGCGGGTGTACCTGGTGATGTCGTTGGTGACGGTGAAGGTGCCGAAGGCACCCGAGCCCTTGGCGTGCATGCGGCGCTCCGGGATCACCTCGCGCACGAAGTTGCCGAGCTTCTCATGCAGCCAGACGTCCTGGGCCAGCAGCGGGCCGCGCGGGCCGGCGGTGAGGCTGTTCTGGTTGTCCGGCACCGGCGCACCGAAGTCGGTGGTCAGGTGCGTGACTGGGCACTTCTTCGGGGCGTTGTCGGAAGGCTTGCTCATTGCGCTGGCTCCTGGGTTCAGGTGGCTGACGAGGGTCTGCGATCGACTCTACGTCCGCCTGATAGAAAGGTGAAATCGAATGATGGAAATCGATCGATAGGGCGTCTCTATTGGCCCTGGCTCACTTCTTTCCGAACAGGCCCCCGAGCTTCATCAGGTCGCCGATGCCGAGCTCGCCGTCGCCGTCCTGGTCCAGCACGGCGCCGAGCAGGCCGCCGCCCAGGCCGCCCTGCTGGCGGATCTGCTGCTGCTCCTGGCCGAGCAGGCCGCCCAGTGCCTGGGCGCCGCCGGCCTGCTGCGATGCGCCGCCGGACATCACCCGCTTTGCGAGATAGGCCATCACGATCGGCGCCAGCAGCTTCAGCAGCTGCCCGGCCTGGCCTTGGCCGAGGCCGGTGGCCTGGGCGACGCCGGTTTCCGCGCGGGCCTGCTGGCCGCCGAAGATGTGGCCGAGGATGCCCGTGCCGTCGGCCTGGCGTGCCTGGCTGCCGCCCAGCACCGCGCCCAGCACGCTGCCGATGTCCATGCCGGCGTGGTCCTTCTGCAGCGCACCGAACAGCGCCTGCGCGCCCTGTGGTTGGCTGGCGTTCCTGCCGAGCGCGCCCATGAGCAGCGGCAGCGCTGCGCTGATCGCCGCCGACGACTGCTCCTGGCTGATGCCCAACTGCTGCGCGAGCTGGCTGGTCGGCGCGCCGCGGAGCTGGGCGGCGAGGTCTTCGGTCAGGCTGGCCATCACGGAACTCCTGTCACTGGGGTTCCCCCGATACTACGCGCGCGCCGTGGCGGCGTGGCCGTCTCAGCCCGGTGCGGGCCCGTCGATGCGACGGCCCCAGTCCTCGACCTGGCGGGACGCGAGCCGGCGCTCGAGCAGGGTGCGCCACGACGGCACCAGCGGCAGCTCCAGGGCTTCGGCCAACTGCTCTGGATCGAGCACGCGCTCGGCGAGCAGGCGCATCAGCCGGCGCAGCGGCCACGCCGGCCAGGGGCGCTCGAGCAGGACGAGCGCGTCGCCGGCCTGCGCGCTGCCGGGTTGCGGCACGCGGTAGTACCAGCCGGTGCGGCCGCTGCCCTGGACCCGCCGCGCCATGTCGCGCACGCCGAAGCGGTCGTTGAGCTTCCAGCACGGCTGCCGGCCCTGGCTGACCTCGAGCACCGCGCTGCCCAGCGCATAGCGGTCGCCGATGCACACGGTCGACTCGTCCAGGGCGTGGCTGCTGAGGTTCTCGCCGAAGGCGCCGGGCGTCGCCAGCACCGGCAGCTCGCCCAGTTCCGCGCGCCAGGCCGCGTAGTGCTCGAACGGGTAATGGTGCACGGCCTTGTCCACGCCGCCGTGCACGCGCAGGTCGCCCTGTTCGTCGCCTTCCAGGCCCTGCTCGCCGATGTGCACCGGGCCGCTGCGCGGCGACTTGGCGATCGCGCTGCGGCTGCCCGGGCGCGTGTAGGGCACCGCGGCGCCGGTGAGCAGGGCATCGATGCGCACGCCGGTTCCCGTATCCAGCGGATGGCCGGCGCCGGCGGCATCGCCGCTGCGCCGCGTGCTCACGACAGCGCCTTGAGCCGGTACAGCGCCTCAAGGGCCTGCTTGGGCGTCAGATCGTCGGGATCGATGCCGGCCAGCGCCTCCAGCGCGGCGGAGGAGGGCGCGAACAGCCCGAACTGCTGCGGCGCATCCAGCGCTTCCGGCGACAGCGGCGGCGAGGCCGGCGGCCCCTGCTGCTCCAGCTCGGCCAGCCGCGCGCGCGCCTGCCGCAGCACCAGCTTCGGCAGCCCCGCCAGCGCCGCCACCTGCAGGCCGAAGCTGCGGTTGGCCGGCCCGTCCTTGACCGCGTGCATGAACACCAGCGCGTCGCCATGCTCGACCGCGTCCAGGTGCACGTTGGCGATGCCGCTGCCCGGCGCGGCCAGCGCGGTGAGTTCGAAGTAGTGCGTCGCGAACAGGGTGTAGCAGCGGTTGTGCCCCGCCAGGTGGCGGGCGCAGGCCTCGGCCAGCGCCAGGCCGTCGTAGGTCGAAGTGCCGCGGCCGATCTCGTCCATCAGCACCAGCGACTGCGCGGTGGCGTGGTGGAGGATGTGGCTGGTCTCGCTCATCTCGACCATGAAGGTCGACTGGCCGCGGGCGAGGTCGTCGCCGGCACCGATGCGGGTCAGGATGCGGTCGATCGGGCCGATGCGCGCGGCGCTCGCCGGCACGAAGCTGCCGATGTGCGCCAGCAGCACGATCAGCGCGTTCTGGCGCATGTAGGTGCTCTTGCCGCCCATGTTCGGGCCGGTGATCACCAGCATGCGGCGGTCCTCGCCCAGCACCAGGTCGTTGGGCTCGAAGGGCTCGTCGCGCACCGCTTCCACCACCGGGTGGCGGCCACGCTGGATCTCCAGGCAGGCCTCGTCGACCAGCTCGGGGCGCGACCAGTCCAGGGCCTGCGCGCGCTCGGCGAGTCCGGCCAGCACGTCCAGCTCGGCCAGCGCGCCGGCGCAGCGCTTGAGCGATTCCAGGTGCAGGTTGAGCTCGTCCAGCAGCTGCTCGTACAGCAGGCGCTCGCGGGCCAGCGCGCGCTCGCGCGCGGACAGCACCTTGTCCTCGAAGCCCTTCAGCTCCTCGGTGATGTAGCGTTCGGCGTTGGCCAGGGTCTGGCGGCGGGTGTAGTGGGTCGGTGCCTTCGCCGCGTGCGCCTTGCCGACTTCAAGGTAATAGCCGTGCACGCGGTTGTAGCCGACCTTGAGCGTGGGAATGCCGCTGGCCTCGCGTTCGCGGGCCTCGAGGTCGACGAGGAACTGGTCGGCGCTGGTCGACAGCCGGCGCAGCTCGGCCAGTTCGGCGTCGAAGCCGTCGGCGAAGACGCCGCCGTCGCGCGCCAGCACCGGCGGCTGTGCCACCAGGGCATCGGCCAGCAGCGCGGCCTGGTCGGCGTGCTCGCCCAGGGCGTCGATGAGCGCCTGCAGCCGCGGCGAATCGACATGCGCGAGCTGCGTGCGCACGCCGGGAAGCATGCCGAGCGCGTCGCGCAGCGTGGACAGGTCGCGGGGCCGCGCCGAACGCAGCGCGATGCGCGACAGGATGCGCTCGACGTCGCCCAGGCCCCGGAACAGCTCGCGCAGGTCGCCCTCGGCACCGGTGTCGATCAGCGCGGCCACGGCCTGTTGGCGCTGGCCGACGGTGTCGCGGTCGCGCAGCGGCCGGTGCAGCCAGCGCCGCAGCAGGCGCCCGCCCATCGGCGTCACGGTGCTGTCGAGCACGCCGAGCAGGGTGTGCTTCTGCTCGCCGTCGATGCGCGTGTCGAGCTCGAGGTGGCGGCGGGTGGCGGCGTTCATCGCGATCGCGCCGTCGCTGGACTCGAGCGCGATCGAGGTGAGGTGGGGCAGGCGCTGCTTCTGCGTCTCCTCGACGTAGCCGAGCAGGGCGGCGGCGGCGGCGATGGCCTGTGGCCGGTCGTCGATGCCGAAGGCAGCCAGGTCGTGCATCTCGAAGAAGCGCAGCAGCTGGCGGCGGCCGCTGTCGGCGTCGAACAGCCAGGGCGCGCGGCGACGCACGCCGCTGCGCGCGGTGGCGCAGGCCGGCCAGCCTTCCTCGTCGGGCAGCAGCAGCTCGGCGGGATCCAGCCGGGCGAGCTCGGCCTCCAGCGCGTCGTCGCCGCTGACCTCGTTGGCGAGGAAGCGCCCGGCCGACAGGTCGGCCCAGGCCAGGCCGTAGCCGTCGCGGCCGCGGCTGAGCGCGAGCAGCAGCGTGTCGCGGCGCTCCGACAGCAGGGCCTCGTCGGTCACCGTGCCGGGTGTGACGATCCGCACCACCTTGCGCTCGACCAGTCCCTTGCTGGTGGCGGGATCGCCGACCTGCTCGCAGATGGCGACCGACTCGCCCAGCGCGACCAGGCGCGCGAGGTAGCCCTCGGCGGCGTGGTGCGGCACGCCGGCCATCGGGATCGGCTGCCCGCCGGAGCTGCCGCGCTGGGTCAGGGTGATGTCGAGCAGCCGCGCGGCCTTGCGCGCGTCGTCGTAGAACAGCTCGTAGAAATCGCCCATGCGGAAGAACAGCAGCACGTCGGCGTGCTCCGCCTTGGCGGCGAAGAACTGGCGCATCAGCGGGGTGTGTTCGGGCGTCTTGTCCAGCGTCATGCGTCCGGCGTGCGGGGCGCGCGGCGGTCGCGCGCGGGACAGCGGATTGTAGCCGGGCGGGGTCGGGGCTTCAGTGCTGCAGGGCGCGGACGCCGGGCGGGTCGGGCAGGTCGCCATCGTCCATGACGACGCGGTCGCGGCCGCCCCGCTTGGCCGCGTACATGGCGGCGTCGGCGCGCGCCAGCACGCGCTCGTAGTCCGGATGGCCGTCCTGGACGGCGACGCCGATGCTGCCGGTGAGTGACAGCGTGCTGCCGTCGGCCAGCGCCACCGGGGACGATGCGATCGCGTTGCGCAGGCCTTCGGCGATCGCCTTCGCGTCCTCGTGCGAGACCGAGCCCAGCACCACCACGAACTCCTCGCCGCCGTAGCGGAAGAGGTAGTCGCTGCCTCGGGTGTTGTCCACCAGCAGGGCGGCGACGTGCTTGAGCGCGCGGTCCCCGGCCTCGTGGCCGTGGGTGTCGTTGATCGACTTGAAGTGGTCGAGGTCGAGCATCAGCACCGCGAACTGGCGCCCGGTATTCGCCTGCAGCGCGATCTCGCGGCGCAGGATGGTCGGCAGGAAGCGGCGGTTGAGCAGGCGGGTCAGCGCGTCGCGGCCCGATTCCAGGTCGCCGATGCCGTCGAACATGATCGTGACCAGGCTGCGGATGGCGTCCGCGCCCGCGCGCAGTTCGTCGAGCAGCTCGCGGCGCGCGGCGATGGTGTCGGCCTCGGGCAGGCGCGCACGCAGGATGCTGTCCATGCGCGCGGCGATGAGGTTGACCTCGCGGGTTTCCGTGGTGTCGCCGAAGCTCGCCATGCCCTTGTGCAGGAACCACAGCCCGAACTCGGAGCGCGAGATCTGCAGCGGCGCCGGCGGGCCAGGGTGTTCCGAGGTCAGGGCGTAGATCAGCGCGTTCTCCCAGGTCAGCAGCAGCGCGCGCTGGCGCTCGCGTTCGGTGCCGATGTTCTGGATCAGCGAGAACAGCCGGAAGGCGCCGTCGACCTGGCCGGCGGCCTCGCGCGAGCGGGTGTAGGCGCGGGTCATCGATTCCAGCGCGATGTCGACCAGGCCGTCGGCGCAGACGATGGCGTCCAGCGCCAGCCGGTCGCTGCCGGCATGCCTGCGGATGCCGGCGTGCAGGTCGTCCTTGAGCATGCGGCCGCCGCGGGCGACGAGGTCGACCGGGATGCCGATGCGGGCGTGGACCTGGCCGACATGCTCCTGGGTGGCCTGCAGCGCGTCGATGTCGCCGGGTCGCGCGGCCAGCAGCGCGGCCAGCCAGCGCTGGAGCGAGGGCTTCAGGCGCTCGCGCACCTGGTCGACATCGAGATAGCGCGCCGCCCGCGGGTCCTCCAGCATGACGCCGTAGAAGTGGTCGGCCACGGCCGGGCCGCCCTCGGCGACGACCACGGCCAGCAGCGCCCGGATCCCGTCCGACAGCGCGCCGACGCGGCGCGCCCAGTCCGCGAGCAGCCCCGGATCCGGCTGGACGGGGCTCGCGGGGCGGGCGTCGGCGGGGGCGTCGGGAGCGGCGCCGACGGGAGCGTCGGCAGGGGCGGATCTGGCGGTCATCCGCGTATTGTCCCCCGCCGCGGCAGCCCGGCGGTGAACGCGCCGTGCCGCCCGCCTGGACGCACATACGCACGCGTCCGGAATTGTGCTAGCGTCGCCGCAAGGTCGCGGTACCGCAGCGCCAGGCCAGTCCCCCACGCAGGCCCGGCGCATCCGCCATGGATCCCATGGTGGCGCCCGCACCGACGTCGATGACATCCATCCGTAGGGGGACACCATGGTCTCAGGCCATCTGCAACGCCACGCGCTCGCCACCGCGCTCCTCGCCATCCTCGCAAGTCCCGCCCTGGTGTCCACGGCACATGCCCAGGACGCCGCGCCCGCGGCCGAGGAACAAGCCACCACGCTTTCGGCCATCACGGTCACCGCGCAGAAGCGCGAGGAGGCCCTGCAGGACGTGCCGATCGTGGTCAACGTGCTGCCCGAACAGCTGCTGGTCGATACCGGCGTGCGCGACATCAAGGACATGCAGGTGCTGGTGCCCGGCCTGACCGTGACCAGCACGCAGTCGGCGGCGCAGACCACCGCGCGCATCCGTGGCATCGGCACGGTGGGCGACAACCCTGGCCTGGAGTCGTCGGTCGGCGTGGTCATCGACGGCGTGTACCGCGCGCGCAACAGCGTCTCCTTCGGCGATCTGGGCGAACTCGACCGGATCGAGGTGCTCAAGGGCCCGCAGGGCACGGTGTTCGGCAAGAACACCTCGGCCGGCGTGATCAACGTGGTCACCCGCCGTCCGAGCTATTCGCAGAGCGCCGAGGCGGAAATCACCGCCGGCAACTACGGCATGTTCGGCGTGTCCGGTGCGTACAACGACGCGCTTGGCGAGAACGCCGCGTTCCGCATCTACGCCACCAAGCGCAAGCGCGACGGCGTGGACGACGTGAGCACCGGCGGCGGCCCGCGCCGGGAGACCGACGACGGCGACCAGAACTACCACGCCGTGCGCGGCCAGCTGCTGTTGGAGCCGACCGACAACCTCAGCATCAACTTCGCCGCCGACTACGCCAGCCGCGAAGAGAACTGCTGCGTCACGGTCACCACCCACCGCGGCCCGACCGCGGCGATCATCGACGCGCTGACCCCCGGCGGCGAGGGCATCATCCCGCAGGTCGACCTCGACCGCCGCCTGGCCTACGCCAACCGCACCACCGAGCAGGACCTCAAGGACAAGGGCGTCTCGGCCGAGGTCAACTGGACCACGCCCTGGGCCAACGAGGCCGTGCTGACCTCGATCACCGCCTTCCGCGAGTGGGACGCGATCACCAGCATCGACTTCGACTACAGCGCCGCCGACATCATGTACCGGCCGCCGGAGGAGGACTATTCGCTGGTGGCGTTCGACACCTTCAGCCAGGAGTTCCGCCTGACCGGCTCCACCGACCGCGTCGACTGGATGGTGGGGCTGTTCTATTCCGACGAGGACCTGGCCCGCAACGATTCCTACTTCATGGGTGCCGCCTACGAGCCCTACCTGTCGACCCTGGTCGGCAGCCAGGTGCTGGCCGGGCTGGCGGGCGCGATCGCGACCCTGCCGCCGCAGCTGGGGCTGAGCGTGAACACGGCGATGCCCGCCACGTTCTTCTCCGAGATCACCGGGCAGCCCTTCGGCACCAACTTCACCGGCGTCGGCGCGCATGACAGGTACTCGCAGAACGCCAAGAGCGCGGCGATCTTCACCAACAACACCTTCCACGCCACCGACGACCTCGACATCACCGTCGGCCTGCGCTACACCCGCGAGAAGAAGACGCTCGATTCGCAGTTCACCAATCCCAACGGCAGCGCGGCCTGCGGCCTGACCCTGTCCGATCCCACGGGCCGCGTGGGCGGGGCGATGCTGGGGCGCATCAACGGTTTTGCCAACCTGCCGCCAGCGCTGCAGCAGCAGCTGATCCAGCAGATGCTGCCGGCGCTGGCGCCGGCCATCCAGCAGGTCGCCGGCTACATGTGCCTGCCCTGGGCCAACGCGCTGCACAACGGCCGCGAAACCCGCGAGGAAGTGACGGAGAAGGAGTGGTCGGGCACGGTGAAGGTCGCCTACGACTTCAGCGACGACGTCATGGGCTACGTGTCGGCCGCGCGCGGCTACAAGGCCGGCGGCTTCAACCTCGACCGCGTCCAGGTCGGGGTCACGCCGCAGGACGACACCTACTTCCCCGGCGAGTTCGTCAACAGCTACGAGCTGGGCCTGAAGACCACCTGGGCCGACGGCAACCTGCTGCTCAACGCGGCGGCCTTCCACCAGGAGTACGAGGACTTCCAGCTCAACAGCTTCCTCGGCACGGCCTTCGTGGTGCGCTCGATCCCGGAGGTCACCTCGACCGGCGTGGACCTGGACCTGCTGTGGCAGCCGGGCATCCAGGGCCTGATGATCCAGGGCGGCCTGACCTATGCGAAGACCGAGTACGGCAACGACCTGCTGCCCGACGCCGACCTGGTGCTGCTGCCGGGCAACCAGATGAGCTTCGCGCCGGAATGGTCGGGCAACGCCTCGGTGACCTACGAGTGGGACTTCGGTGCCGACTACATCGGCCGCTTCAACATCGGCGCCAAGTACATGTCCGACTACAACACCGGCTCCGACCTTGATCCGCAGAAGGATCAGGACGCCTATGCCCTGGTCAATGCACGCATCGGCTTCGGCAGCAGGAACCGTCGCTGGATGGTCGAACTGTGGGGCCAGAACCTCACCGACGAGACCTACAAGCAGGTGGGCATCGACGCGCCGATCCAGTCCGGCTCGTGGAACGCCTTCCTCGGCGCGCCGCGGACCTATGGCGTGACCGTGCGCTTCAACTACTTCTGACCCGCGGCCCTGCGCCGCTGCAGCATCCGACGGCCCGCCAGCGCGGGCCGTCGTCTTTTCCGGCGCGCACGCGACAAGCCGGACCGCAGGCCCGATACTGGACACTTTCGACGCGGAAGGATGCGATGGAAGCCCCGGACGACGCGGAACTGGCGCGACTTGCGCGGGACACCGGCGCACGGCTGATGGCCAGCCGCGACATGCTGGTCACCGCCGAGAGCTGCACCGGCGGCTGGATCGCGAAGGTCGTGACCGACATCGCCGGCTCTTCGGCATGGTTCGACTGCGGCATGGCCGTCTACAGCTACGAGGCCAAGCAGGCGCTGCTGGGCGTGCGCCCGCAGACGCTGGAGGAGCACGGCGCGGTCAGCCGCGAGACCGTGATCGAGATGGTCTCCGGCGCGCTGGTGCACTCGGGCGCCACCGTCGCGGTGGCGGTGACCGGCATCGCCGGCCCCGGCGGCGGCACCGGGGACAAGCCCGTGGGCACGGTGTGGATCGCCTGGAAGCGCCGCGGCGGCTATCCGCAGGCGGAAGTCTTCCACTTCGACGGCGACCGCGACGCGGTGCGCCGGCGCACCGTCGCCGAGGCCCTGCACGGGCTGGAGCGGCTGCTGTGAGCGGGCGGGCGCGGTGACCATGCTCGACGCGCTCGCCGGCGTCCGCGACCTCGGCCGGCTGCAGGAAATCGCCAGCGTCTTCGTGCGCCACGGCTTCGGCGACCTGGTCCGGCGCAGCGGCATGGCCGGGGTGCTCGAGCGCGCCGGGCGGCTGCTGCACTGGGAGCACGCGGAAGAGCGCCCTGCATTGCTGCCGCCGGCGCGCCTGCGCCGCGCGCTGCAGGAGCTGGGGCCGACCTTCGTCAAGCTCGGCCAGGTGCTGGCCACGCGCGTGGACCTGCTGCCGCCGGAATGGATCGCCGAACTGGGGCTGCTGCAGAACGCGGTGCCGGCGCTGTCGTGGGAGGCGGTGTATCCGCAGCTGGTCGAGGACCTGGGCATGGCGCCGGAGGAGGCCTTCGCCCGCGTGGAGACGGTGCCGGTGGCCGCGGCATCGCTGGCGCAGGCGCACCGCGCGTGGCTCCACGACGGCAGCCCGGTGATCCTGAAGGTGCGGCGCCCGGGAATCACCGCCACGGTCGAGGCCGACCTGCGGCTGATGGCGCGACTGGCCGAGGTGATCGAATCGCAGCTGCCCGACCTGCGCCGCTACCGCCCGGTGGAGGTGGTGCGGCAGTTCCGCGACTCGCTGCGCCGCGAGCTCGATTTCGCTGCCGAATGCCGCAGCGCCGAGCGCATCGCCGCCAACTTCGCCGACGACCCGGGCCTGGTGGTGCCGCGGGTGCACTGGCGGTGGACCTCGGAGCGGCTCAACGTCCAGGACTTCATCGATGGCATTCCGGCGGGCGACCTGGCCGCCGTCGATGCCGCGGGGCTGGACCGCACCGCGCTGGCGCGCGCCGGCGCCGGCATCGTGCTCGAGATGCTGCTCGAGGACGGCCTGTTCCACGCCGACCCGCATCCGGGGAACATCTTCTTCCTGCGTGACGGGCGCATCGCGCTGATCGATTTCGGCATGGTCGGCCACCTCGGCGAGCGCCGGCGGCTGGAGATCGCGCGCCTGCTGCACGGCATGGTGGTGCAGGACGCCGAGTCCGTGGCCGACATCCTGCTGGACTGGAGCCTGGGCGGCGAGGTCGACGAGGAGCGGCTGGAGTCCGACACCGCGACCCTGGTCGACCGCTACCGCGGCGTGCCGCTGAAGGACCTGCGCATGGGCACGATGCTGTCCGACGCCGCCGGCCTGCTGCGCGCCCACGGCCTGGTGCTGCCGCCGGACCTGGCGCTGGTGATCAAGGCCTTCCTGACGCTGGAAGGGTTCGGGCGCCAGCTCGATCCCGGCTTCGACATGGCGACCGAGGCGAAGCCCTGGCTGGAGCGGGTGCTGCTGCGCAGGTTCGCGCCGTCGGTGCTGGCGCGGCGCGGGCGCCGCGGGCTGGCCGGCATGCTGGAACTCGGCGCGGAACTCCCGCGCGACCTGCGCCGGCTGCTGCGCGCCGCCCGCGGCGGGCGCCTGGGCGCGCGCATCGACATCCCCACGCTCGACGCCTTCGGCGACCGCATCGACAGCGCCGCCAGCCGGCTGACGATGGGCGTGATCACCGCGGCACTGATCATCGGCTCCTCGATCGTGATGAACAGCGTCGGCGGCGGCGCACGCAACCAGTGGCTGATGGCGCTGGGCGTGGCCGGCTTCGTCGGGGCGGCGGCGCTGGGGGTCTGGATCGTCTATTCGATCTGGAAGGGCGCGCACCGGCGTTGATTCCCGGGCGGGTTAGTAGTATTACTGCTAACCATGGACATCACCGACACCCAGCAGGCGGTCCTCGCCCTGATCGCCGAGCGCATCGCGGAGGAGGGCATGCCGCCCTCGCAGGCCGAGATCGCCCGCGCCTTCGGGTTCAGCAGCGTGCGCGCGGCGCAGTACCACCTCGAGGCGCTGGAAGCCGCCGGCGCCATCGAGCGCGTGCCGGGCCGGGCCCGCGGCATCCGCGTGCTGCGGGCACCCGGAGCAGCTGTAGGAGCAGCTACAGCTGCGACCCGGAATCCACCGAAATCCCGGGTCGTAGCTGCTCCTGCAGTCCCCCAGTCCCCTGCGGACGACCTCCTCGAACTCCCCGTCCTCGGCCAGGTCGCCGCCGGCGTCCCCATCGGCGCCGACATCGGCAGCGACCAGGTGGTGCTGATGGACCGCGCCTTCTTCTCCCCCGCGCCGGACTACCTGCTGCGCGTGCGCGGCGACTCGATGCGTGACGAGGGCATCTTCGACGGCGACCTGATCGGCGTGCACCGCACCGCGGATGCGCGCTCGGGCCAGATCGTGATCGCGCGCATCGACGACGAGATCACCGTCAAACTGCTGAAGGTCGGCAAGGACCGCATCCGCCTGCTGCCGCGCAACCCCGACTACGCGCCGATCGAGGTCGCGCCTGGCCAGGACTTCGCCATCGAGGGCCTGTACTGCGGCCTCGTAAGGCCCAACCGGTGAGCGCTCCTGCAGGCCCCGCTTTTGTGGGGGAAGCCTTTGTGCAGGCGGCTTTTGTAGGAGCGGCTACAGCCGCGAATGGCATCGCCACAGACATTCACCGCGGCTATAGCCGCTCCCCCAAAGGCCGCTCCCGCAAAGGCCGCCCCCCCAAAGGCCGCCCCCACATTGGCCGCACCAGCGGCAGCAGCAGCGGCAGTACCGGCGACAGTCGCGGCGGCATTTCCCCACCGGAATGCGCGGGGTCGCCCGCTGCCACCGCCGCTTCCAGGCGCCCAGTCTCAGTCCCGTGCCGACGCGTCGCAGCCTTTGCGACCCCGGCCGGCCACACTGCATCCAATCCCGAATCCCGCAATATCAAGACCTGAGGACACCACGATGGACGAGAACAAGAAGCGCGCGCTGGCCGCGGCCCTGGGCCAGATCGAGAAGCAGTACGGCAAGGGCTCGGTAATGCGCATGGGCGACCGCACCGCCGAAGCCATCCCGGTGATTCCCACCGGCTCGCTGCTGCTCGACGTCGCGCTCGGCATCGGCGGCCTGCCAAAGGGCCGCGTGGTCGAGATCTACGGCCCGGAGTCCTCCGGCAAGACCACGCTGACCCTGCAGGCCATCGCCGAGTGCCAGAAGCAGGGCGGCACCGCGGCCTTCATCGACGCCGAGCACGCGCTCGATCCCACCTACGCGCAGAAGCTGGGCGTCAACGTCGACGACCTGCTGGTCTCTCAGCCCGACACCGGCGAGCAGGCGCTCGAGATCGCGGACATGCTGGTGCGCTCGAACGCGGTCGACATGGTCGTGGTCGACTCGGTCGCCGCGCTCACGCCCAAGGCCGAGATCGAGGGCGAGATGGGCGACCAGCTCCCCGGCCTGCAGGCGCGCCTGATGAGCCAGGCCCTGCGCAAGCTCACCGGCAACATCAAGCGCTCCAACTGCCTGGTGATCTTCATCAACCAGCTGCGCCACAAGATCGGCATCATGATGCCGGGCCAGAGCCCGGAGACCACCACCGGCGGCAACGCGCTGAAGTTCTACGCTTCGGTGCGCCTGGACATCCGCCGCATCGGCGCGATCAAGAAGGGCGACGAGATCATCGGCAACCAGACCCGCATCAAGGTGGTCAAGAACAAGATGGCGCCGCCGTTCAAGCAGATCATCACCGAGATCCTCTACGGCGAGGGCATCAGCCGCCAGGGCGAGCTGATCGACATGGGCGTGGATGCCGGGCTCGTGGAGAAGGCCGGCGCCTGGTACAGCTACGGCAGCGAGCGCATCGGCCAGGGCAAGGAGAATGCCCGCCAGTACCTCAAGGAGAACCTGGCGGTGGCCGAGCGCCTGGAGTCCGAGCTGCGGGCGAAGATGGCGCCGCTGGCTGGCGCGGCGGCCGAGGTCGACGACGAGGATGAGTCCGGCGGCGACGAAGGCGCGGGCGAGCCGGTCGCCAGGCGCGGCCGGGGCGCCAAGGCCTGAGCATGGGCGGTGCCGGCGCCTTCGGTGGCCGCCGCCGTGGCTCCGGTTCCAGCGACGGGGCCGGAGAGGGAGCGTCCGCTCCGGGGCTTGGTGCCGGTCCCGGACGCAGGCGCCGGCCCGAGCCGACGCCCGCGCAGCGCGCGATGGGCCTTCTGGTCCGGCGGGAGCATTCGCGCAAGGAGCTGGCGCGCAAGCTCGAAGCGCGCGGGGTGGACGGCGACGAAGCCGAGGCCACGGTCGCGCGCATGGCGGAGGCGGGTTGGCAGGACGACGCACGCTTCGCGGCGGGGCTGGCGCGTTCACGCGCGCTGGCCGGATACGGCCCGCTGCGCATCCGCGCCGAGCTGGCCACCCATGGGCTGGGCGAGGACCAGGTCCGGGCCGCATTCGAGGCCCTGGCCGATTCCGGTGACGACGACTGGCGGGCCATGGCCCGCGGCCTGGTGCAGCGCCGGCACGGCGTGGGCGTCGCCGATGATCCCGTGCTCCGCCGCAAGGCCGCCGAATTCCTGTTCCGCCGGGGCTTCGACGGCGACACCGTGCGCGCCGCCACCGCGTTCGACTTCGACGAGGGCTGAGCCGGGCGCTCGGGGGGGCGTGGGCATGACGCGGGGACTCGGTTCGCGCCGCGTCCTGCTAACCTAGCGGAGATCCGAGCGCACGCGCCCGGCACCCGCGCAGGCCAGGGCCGGCAGGGGCGCCGGCGCGGACTCGCCCCCAACCTGCCCGCAAGCCCCGCATGCCAGCCCCAGACCAGATCTCCACGCGGCCGACCACGGCCGACATCCGCCGTGACTTCCTCGAATTCTTCGCAGGCCGCGGCCACACCATCGTGCCCTCGGCGCCGCTGGTGCCCGGCAACGACCCGACGCTGCTGTTCACCAACTCCGGCATGGTGCAGTTCAAGGACGTGTTCCTGGGCGCGGAGAAGCGCAGCTACGTGCGCGCGGCCGACGTCCAGCGCTGCCTGCGCGCGGGCGGCAAGCACAACGACCTCGACCAGGTCGGCTACACCGCGCGCCACCACACCTTCTTCGAGATGCTCGGCAACTGGTCGTTCGGCGACTACTTCAAGCGCGACGCCATCGCCTGGGCCTGGGAGCTGCTGACCGGCGTGTGGAAGATCCCGGCCGAGCGCCTGGTGGTCACCGTCTACCACACCGACGACGAGGCCCATGCCATCTGGCGCGACGTGGTCGGCGTGCCGGAAGACCGCATCATCCGCATCGGCGACAACAAGGGCGCACCGTTCGCCTCGGACAATTTCTGGCAGATGGCCGACACCGGCCCCTGCGGCCCGTGCACGGAGATCTTCTACGACCACGGCGCGCATCATTTCGGCGGCCCGCCGGGCTCGCCGGACGAGGACGGCGACCGCTTCATCGAGATCTGGAACCTGGTGTTCATGCAGTTCGACCGCCAGCCCGACGGTCGCCTCGAGCCGCTGCCCGCGCCCTGCGTGGACACCGGCATGGGCCTCGAGCGCGTGGCGGCGGTGCTGCAGGGCGTGCACGGCAACTACGAGATCGACCTGTTCCAGGCCCTGATCGCCGAGGCCGCGCGCCTCACCGGCACCAGCGACCTCGACAACAAGTCGCTTCGCGTGATCGCCGACCACATCCGTGCCTGCAGCTTCCTGGTCGCCGACGGCGTGCTGCCGTCCAACGAAGGCCGCGGCTACGTGCTGCGCCGGATCATCCGCCGCGCGCTGCGCCACGGCTGGATGCTGGGCGTGCGCCAGCCCTTCTTCCACAGGCTGGTCGCGACCCTGGACGCGCAGATGGGCGAGGCCTATCCGGTGCTGCGCGACCAGCGCGCGCTGGTCGAGCGCGCCCTGCTGGCCGAGGAGGAGCGCTTCGCCGAGACCCTCGACAGCGGCATGCGCATCTTCGACGAGGTCGCGGCCCGCAGCGACGCCGCGTCCAGCGGCGTGATCCCCGGCGCCGACGCCTTCCGCCTGTACGACACCTACGGCTTCCCGCTCGACCTCACCGCCGACATGGCGCGCGAGCGCGGGATGGAGGTCGACACCGCCGGCTTCGACGCCGCGATGGCGCAGCAGCGCGAGACCGCGCGCGCGGCCGGCAAGTTCGGCGGCGGCACCACGCTGCCCGCGGAACTGGTGGCGCGCATGCAGCCCACCGCCTTCCTCGGCTATGACCACGTGCAGGCCGGCGGCCTGGAGGTCGTGGCCATCCTGCGCGACGGCGTGCCGGTCGAGCGGATCGAGGCCGGCGACGAGGCCATCGTCTTCCTCGACCGCACCCCGTTCTACGCCGAGTCCGGCGGCCAGGTCGGCGACACCGGCGAGCTCGATGCGCAGGGCGTGGCCTTCGTCGTCGAGGACACCCGCAAGTTCGCCGGCCAGTTCCATGGCCATGTCGGCCGGCTGCGTAGCGGCGCGCTGGCGGTGGGCGACCACGTGCTGGCCGGAGTCGATGCCGCGCGCCGGGCCAGCACCGTGCTCAACCACAGCGCCACCCATCTGCTGCACGGCGCACTGCGCGAGCGCCTGGGCACGCACGTCGCACAGAAGGGCTCGCTGGTCGCGCCCGACCGCCTGCGCTTCGACTTCTCGCACTTCGAGCCGATCAGCGCCGACGAGCTGCGCGACGTCGAACGCCGCGTCAACGACGAGGTCCGCGCCGACCACGGCGTCGAGATCCGCGAGATGGGCATGCAGGAGGCGATCGACGCCGGCGCCATCGCGCTGTTCGGCGAGAAGTACGGCGAGCGCGTGCGCGTGGTGAAGATGGGTGACTCGGTCGAGCTCTGCGGCGGCACCCACGTCGGCCGCACCGGCGAGATCGGCCTGTTCAAGCTGGTGTCCGAAGGCGGCGTGTCCGCCGGCGTGCGCCGCATCGAGGCCCTGACCGGCCGCGCCGCGCTCGAGCATGTCGCGCGCGGCGAAGCGCGCCTGGACGAGGCCGCGCGCCTGCTGGGCGGCACCGCGGCCGAAGTCGGGGACAAGCTGCGCACGCTGCTCGACCGCCAGAAGAAGCTGGAGCGCGAGCTCGAGACGCTGAAGGCGCGCGCGGCCAGCAGCGCCACCGCCGACCTGTCCGCGGGCGCCGTGGACGTCGGCGGGATCAAGGTCCTGGCCGTCCGCATCGAAGGCCTCGACGCGCGCGCGCTGCGCGACGCGCTGGACCGCTTCAAGCAGCAGCTCGGCGACGCTGTGGTGCTGCTGGCTGGCGCCAGTGACGGCCGCGCCGCGCTGGTGGCGGGTGTCAGCGGCGCCGCGCTGGGACGCGTCAAGGCCGGCGAGCTGCTGTCGCACGTCGCGGCCCAGGTCGGGGGCAAGGGCGGCGGCCGCGCGGACATGGCCCAGGGCGGTGGCGAGGACGGGCCCGCGCTGCAGGCGGCGCTGGCCGAGGTGCCTGGCTGGGTGGCGGCGCGACTGGCCTGAACCTTCGCTTTCCCCGTTACTTTTTGCATACAGCACGGCGGGCACGTCGCTCGCTATCATGTTCAGCTGAAGTGTCACGGACGGTGCCGCCCGGCGCCGTCCTTCCAGGACCGGGCGCAGACCCGGCGCAGGAGTACCCCACATGTTGATTTTGACCAGGCGGGTTGGCGAGACGCTCATGATCGGTGACTCGGTCACCGTGACCGTGCTGGGCGTCAAGGGCAACCAGGTGCGCGTCGGCATCACCGCGCCGAAGGATGTCTCGGTCCACCGCGAGGAGATCTACCAGCGCATCCACCGCGAGGACGACGTCCCGGCGGTCGACCAGGAGGAAGGCGCCAACTGAGGTTTGCCGGTTTCGCATCAAGCCGGTATCCTTGCGCCCCTCGACGGCGCAAGCCAAGAGAGCATCACCCGGAGACTTGCCCGAGAGGCCGAAGGGGCTCCCCTGCTAAGGGAGTATGGGGTCAAAAGCTCCATCGAGGGTTCGAATCCCTCAGTCTCCGCCATCTCCAACGAGATGGGTTCCACCGAGATGATTGACGAACGTCATTCACCTCTTCATAATTCCGCTTCTGCACAACGCGCCCGTAGCTCAGCTGGATAGAGCACCAGGCTACGAACTTGGGGGTCGGAGGTTCGAATCCTTCCGGGCGCGCCATAGAAAAAGCACAAGGGTCAACGGCTTAGCGCTCGTTGGCCCTTTTGCGCTGTGGGCGCCGCACATCTTCTGTGCCCATCCTGTGCCCACGCCGTGCCCAGCCTCTCCCGATTGCGTGCCCAATTCACGCGGAACGGCTCATTGCACTTGGTGGTCTCTCCAGTTGAGACCTCGGTGAGGCAGAATGGAGGGTATTGGCAGCTGCGATGCTTCGCAGCGCAAGTGCGATTTCTGGCCAGGGGGGCCAGGGAGACATGACCAACCAGTTTTTCGAACAGCCAATCCTCAATTCGCCGTACGAGTACCCGTCCAGCCACTGGGAGCTGGATGCGACCGGCCAGCCCACGCAGGAAATCGCCCCCAGCCGCCGTCGGGCGGACTTCATCACCCCGATTCCCAGGCCCCGCAAGCGCAAGGGTGGGGCCGGCGACCAGGCCAGCCTGACTTTCGACGAGGGCAGGGGGCTTTCGACGGACGAACAGGCCTACGACCACACCGCCATCATCAACGCCGTCCGCCATGAAGTGGACGTCTGGCGCAAGCTGCCGCAGGCCCAGTGGCGCGTCACCCCCGAAACCGCCCGCCTGCTGCAACACTGGCGCCACCACCCGTTCGCGGGTGTCCGCCCGTTCTTTTGCCAGGTCGAGGCCGCCGAAACCGCCATCTGGCTGACCGAAGTCGCCCCGCAGATCGGCAAGAGCGGCGATCGCTTCCGTGAGCACCTAAAGAAGGCCAACAACGACGCCAACCCCGAGCTGATGCGTCTGGCCCTGAAGCTGGCCACCGGCGCGGGCAAGACCACGGTCATGGCCATGCTGATCGCCTGGCAGACCATCAATGCCGTACGTCACCCCAACAGTAAGAAGTTCACCCGCGGCTTCCTGCTGGTGGCGCCGGGCCTGACCATCAAGGACCGCCTGCGTGTCCTGCAGCCCAACGACCCGGACAGCTACTACGCCAGCCGCGAGATCGTGCCGCGCGACATGCTGCACGACCTCGACAAGGCCAGGATCGTCATCACCAACTACCACGCGTTCAAGCTGCGCGAGCGCATCGAGTTGTCCAAGGGCGGTCGTCGCCTGCTGCAGGGGCGCACCGGCGAGGCGCTGGAGACGCTGGAAACCGAAGGCCAGATGCTGCAGCGGGTCATGCCCGAGCTGATGGGCATGAAGCACATCCTGGCTATCAACGACGAAGCGCATCACTGCTACCGCGAAAAGCCGGCCGAAGAGAGCGACGAGGATCTGGCTGCCGACGAGAAAGCCGAAGCCAAGGACAACAACGAGGCCGCCCGCCTGTGGATCTCCGGCTTGGAGGCGGTCAACCGCAAGATCGGCCTGCAACAGGTGATCGATCTCTCGGCGACCCCATTCTTCCTGGCCGGCTCGGGCTACGCCGAGGGCACCCTGTTTCCGTGGACCATGAGCGACTTCTCGCTGATGGACGCCATCGAGTGCGGCATCGTCAAGCTCCCGCGTGTGCCGGTCGCCGATAACGTCCCCGGCGCTGAGATGCCCATCTACCGCGAGCTGTGGAAGCACATCGGCAAGAAGATGCCGAAGAAAGGACGCGGGAAGGCAGCGCAGCTGGACCCACTGGCCATTCCGGTAGAGCTGCAGACCGCGCTGGAGGCCCTCTACGGCCACTACGTCAAGACCTACGACGCCTGGAAGCAGGCCGGCATCCAGGTGCCGCCGTGTTTCATCGTGGTCTGCAACAACACCGCCACCTCCAAGCTGGTGTACGACTACATCTCCGGCTTCGAGCGCAGCAATCCTGATGGATCGATGACGCCGGTTCCCGGCCGACTGGAGTTGTTCCGCAACTTCGACGAGCACGGCAACCCGATGGCTCGGCCCAACACCCTGCTGATCGACAGCGAACAGCTCGAATCCGGCGAAGCGCTGGACGACAACTTCCGCGGCATGGCGGCTGATGAGATCGAGCGATTCCGTCGCGAGATCATCGAGCGCACCGGTGACCGCAAGCAGGCCGAGGCCATCACGGATCAGGAGCTGCTGCGCGAAGTGATGAACACGGTCGGCAAGCAGGGTCGGCTGGGCGAGCAGATCCGTTGCGTGGTGTCAGTATCGATGCTCACCGAGGGCTGGGACGCCAATACCGTCACCCACATCCTCGGCGTGCGCGCCTTCGGTACCCAGCTCCTGTGCGAACAGGTCATTGGCCGCGCCCTGCGCCGCCAGTCCTACGAATTGAACGACAAGGGCCTGTTCGACGTGGAATATGCCGACGTCTTCGGCATTCCCTTCAACTTCACCGCTGAACCCGTGGTCGTGCCGCCGCCAAAGCCGCGCAAGACCGTGCACGTCAAGGCGATGCGGCCGGAGCGCGATCATCTGGAGATCGAGTTTCCGCGCGTGCAGGGCTACCGCGTCGAACTGCCGGAAGACCAGCTCGAAGCCGAATTCAATGCCGACCACGTGCTGACACTGACGCCGGACATGGTCGGCGCCACCCGGACGCACAACGCCGGCATCATCGGCGAAGCGGTGGAGCTGGACATCAAGCACCTGGGCGACGTGCGCCAGTCCACCCTGCTGATGGAACTCACCAAGCACCTGCTGTTCCAGCACTGGCGTGATGCCGGCGAGGACGCGCCGATCAACCTGTTCGGCCAACTCAAGCGCATTACCAGGCACTGGCTAGACACTTGCCTGGAATGCAAGGGCGGCACCTATCCGGCGCAGCTCATGTACCGCGAACTGGCGGACATGGCCTGCGAGCGCATCACCAAGGGCATCACCAACAAGGAGCTGGAGAAGGGCCGCCAAGTCAAGGCGATCCTCGATCCGTTCAACCCCACCGGCAGCACCGCGCACGTCGGCTTCAACACCTCGCGCGAAGACCGCTGGGAGACCCAGGGCCCGCCGCCGAAGAACCACGTCAACTGGGTGATCCTGGACAGCGACTGGGAAGGCGAGTTCTGCCGCGTGGCTGAATCCCACCCCAGGGTGCTGGCCTACACCAAGAACCACAACCTCGACCTCAAGGTGCCGTACCGCTTCGGCTCCCTGACCCGCACCTATCTGCCGGATTTCATCGTCAAGGTGGATGACGGCCACGGTCCGGACAACCCCCTCAACCTCATCGTCGAGATCAAGGGCTACCGCCGCGAGGATGCCAAGGAAAAGAAGTCCACGATGGACACCTACTGGATCCCCGGCGTGAACCACCTGGGCAGCCACGGCCGCTGGGCCTTCGCGGAGTTCGTGGATTTGTATGAGATGCAGGAAGACTTCGCGCAGCGGGTGGAGGTCGAGTTCGCGAAGATGATCGAGCGCGCCTCGGGTCGCGAATTCGACCTGCTCACGGTGATGGCCAATCGCTCAGAACGATTGCTCTCATCGTTCTTGAAGTGCCAGCCGGGTTTGACCAGGGTAGTTCGTGGCTTCTGGGAGCTGGCGAGGGGACGCGAACACCATCAAATCTACCTGGGTGACATTGCGTGGATGGGGGAGCAAACCCAATGTGATGCCGACGAGACATTCTCCGTCCTGTCCCTGTTGACTGGCGAGCAGCCCGGACAATTCCGATTGAATCTCACGAACTCCATCAATGGATGCCCGGTTTCGCCCAGCGAAGTGGCCGAAAGGCTCAGGGCCTCCCGGCGGGGGGAATCCGGGGTGGAGGCCTGGGTCGAATGGGCGGGGCTGGTCGAGGTGACATGGCAGCCCAATCCGCTGGATTCGTCCCATGAGTAGCCCTGACAGCTCTTTGCTGGCGCTTGTTGAGCGCATTCGGGCCAAGGCGCCCGAGTACGTCGATCTGATGGCGGCTGAATCCGAAGCGGATTTTGATAAGGCCTTCGATGCGATCCTGGAAAGATCGCTCCATCATCTGGAGACGAACGGCAAGAACCTTGCGAGTCTGGACGAGAACGGCCTGACTGCCGTCCTGGCCGGCGCGTTGTCCGTCCCGGGGTTGAGCGTATCGCAGGAGGCGAACTCAAACGGGCATGTGGACATCACCATAAGCGCCAATTACTGCTCTCCGATGAGGAAGAAGCTTGGCGAGGCGAAGGTCTACGGTGGTCCGGAATACCACCTGAAGGGGCTGAACCAGCTCCTTGCACGATACTCGACGGGTCACGAGTGTCGGGGTCTGGTGATCGCTTACGTCAAGCAACAGAACATCAAGGGGTTGATCGAAAAGGTCAGGGATAAAATGGATGCCGACCTGCCCGAGCATCAGCAGGGAAAGACAATGGATCACCCGTGCAAATGGCACTTTCTGTCCAGACATCTGCATTCGAGCGGAGAGGTGCTTGAGGTAGGGCACGCAGGCTGCAATCTGCACATTGATGGTCACGGTGCATGAAGTTCGAAACCTTCAAGCCCGGCCGCTGGCAGCAGCGCCTGCAGTACAAGAGTTTCGAGCCGGTGCCGGTGAACCACGACTGGCATTGGGAAGACCCGCAGATCAATGTGCTGCTCGAATCGGCCAACCGCGCCCTGGGCGAGCTCAACGCCTATTCGCTGATCGTCCCGGACATCGACCTGTTCATCGAAATGCACGTGGTCAAGGAGGCGCAGACCTCCAGTCGCATCGAGGGCACCAACACCGGCATCGACGAAGCCGTGTTGCCGGAAGAGCAGATCAAGCCGGAGAAGCGCGACGACTGGCGAGAAGTGCGCAACTACATCGACGCGGTCAACTTTGCCATTGCCGAGCTCGACAATCTGCCCCTGTCCAACCGGCTGCTCAGGCAGACCCACGCCATCCTGCTGCGCGGGGCGCGTGGCGAGCACAAGCAACCGGGTGAGTTCCGCATCAGCCAGAACTGGATCGGTGGCTCCAGCCTGGCCGACGCCGCCTTTATCCCGCCCCACCACGAGGGCGTGCCGGAACTGATGGGCGATCTGGAGAAGTTCTGGCACAACGAATCGGTCACCGTCCCGCACCTGATCCGTCTGGCCATCAGCCACTATCAGTTCGAGACCATCCATCCGTTCCTGGACGGCAACGGCCGTATCGGCCGCCTGCTGGTGCCGCTGTACCTGGTCAGCCATGGCCTGCTGGCCAAGCCCTCGCTGTACCTGTCGGACTTCTTCGAGCGCAACCGCGGCAGTTATTACGATGCCCTGACCCGTGTGCGCGTCTCGGGCGATCTGATCCACTGGGTGCGGTTCTTCCTGCGGGGCGTGGCCGAGACCTCCGCCAAGGGGCGCGACACCTTCGGCAAGATCCTGGTCCTGCGCACCGACGTGGAGCAGCGCATCCTGGCGCTGGGCAAGCGCGCGCCCAATGCCCGCGCCACATTGAACCTGCTGTATCGCCACCCGGTGATCTCCGCCGCCGACCTGGAGCACCAGCTCGGGGTGTCTGCCCCGACCGCCCAGGCCTTGGTCAAGGACTTGATTCGATTGGGAATCCTGGTCGAGATCACCGGCCAGATGCGTGGCCGGCTGTACGAGTTCGAACCTTACCTTGATCTCTTCGCTAGTTAACCGAAAGCGATTAACGTTAACTAACGGCAACCCGAACGCAAGTCTGAACACGCCATGTCCCGAAAGCCCCGCAAACCCAAAGCCCCGCTCCGCGTCGAGGATCTCGCCCACGGCGAGGCCAGACGCAAGAACATCCCGACGGTGGAGCACCAGTCGGTGATGCACGAGCACGAGCAGGTGCCGATCAAGGTGAAGTACCCGCGCGGCGGCAACGGTCTGGACGGCGAGAAGGCGCAGCGCAACCCGGATCTGGACCCGCAACTGGTCTGGCGCGGCAAGGACCAGCAGGACTGGTCCGACCTGGTGGTCAACGCGCCGCCGCTCTACATCCAGGAGAAGGTCAAGCCCAAGGTCCTGATCGACGACCTGCGCCGGCTGAGCGAGCAGGCCGCTGCGCCGCAGGCCGGTGACGTGGCCGACCTGTTCGGCGACTTCAACGGCCTGCCCGAAGGCGCCGACCGCACCGAGTTCTACCAGCACGAAGGCCACTGGCAGAACCGGATGATCCTGGGCGACAGCCTGCAGGTGATGGCCAGCCTGGCGGAGCGCGAAGGCCTGCGCGGCAAGGTGCAGTGCATCTATTTCGATCCGCCGTACGGGATCAAGTTCAACAGCAACTTTCAGTGGTCAACGACCAGCCGCGACGTGAAGGACGGCAATGCCGACCACATCACCCGCGAGCCGGAGCAGGTGAAGGCGTTTCGGGATACGTGGAAGGACGGGATTCATTCGTACCTGACGTATTTGCGCGATCGCTTGATGGTGGCGCGGGATTTGTTGACGGAATCCGGTTCAATTTTTGTGCAGATTGGCGATGAGAACGTGCATCGCGTTCGTGCGGTGATGGATGAAGTGTTTGGGGATGAGAATTTTGTCCGCCTCATTACCTTCGTCAAGACGACTGGTCAAACCGATAATCTTCTGGCATCAGTGTCAGATTACATACTCTGGTACGCAAGGGATCGGCCAAGGGCAAAGTATCGCCAGCTTTACAAGCTGAAGACCTTGGGCGGCGAGGGCGCACTTGCCTATTCGAAGGCGCAACTCAGCGGAGGAGTGCGTGCACCGCTAGCGATGGTGCTCGATGCGGACGGCACCTTGCCAGATGGTGCAAAGCCTTACACGACGAGCGACCTCACAAGTCAAAGTCCAGGGACACGTTATCTCGTCGGGTTCGAAGGATCGGATTACATCCCTAAGGGCTACTGGAAGACAGAGCAGGCAAGCTTTCCGAGGCTAATTCGATCTTCGCGCATTGAAGCCGTCGGGCAGAATCTGCGCTACGTTCGCTTCTTTGATGATTACCCTGCCTTCCCAACTAATGACAACTGGAGTGACACTGGCGTAGCGGGCTTTACCGCAGACAAAATCTACGTCGTGCAAACGTCGCCAAAGGTCATCGAGCGCTGCATCCTGATGTGCACCGACCCCGGCGACTTGGTGCTGGACCCAACCTGCGGTTCTGGCACCACGGCCTACGTCGCCGAACAATGGGGTCGTCGCTGGATCACCCTCGACACCTCGCGCGTGGCGCTGGCATTGGCTCGCGCCCGAATCATGGGCGCGCGTTATCCGTTCTACCTGCTTTCCGACAGCCGCGAAGGCCAGCTCAAGGAAGCCGAAGTCACCCGCAGCGCGCCGTCCTCGCAGTCCGTGTACGGCAACATCGCTCACGGCTTCGTCTATGAACGCGTGCCGCATATCACCCTGAAGTCCATCGCCAACAACGCCGAGATCGACGTCATCTGGGATTCGTCGCAGGAAAAGCTTGAACCGCTGCGCGAAGCCTTGAACAAGGCGCTGGGCAAGCAGTGGGAAGAATGGGAGATTCCGCGCGAAGCCGACGCCAAGTGGAGCGCCAGCGCGAAGAAGATGCACACCGACTGGTGGCAGCAGCGCATCGCCCGCCAGCAGGAGATCGACGCCTCCATCGCTGCCAAGGCCGAGTACGAGTTCCTTTACGACAAGCCCTATGAGGACAGAAAGAAGGTGCGCGTGGCCGGTCCCTTCACCGTCGAAAGTCTCAGCCCGCATCGCGTGCTCGGCGTGGACGAGGAAGATAACCTGATCGACCAGACTGCCGAGGACCGCGCCGACTACGGCCAGGACTTCACCTCGATGATCCTGTCCAATCTCGCAACAGCCGGCGTGCAGCAGGCGCACAAGGCCGACCGGATCGAGTTCGAATCACTCGAAACCTGGCCCGGCGACCTGATCTGCGCCGAAGGCCGCTACCTGGAGCAGGGCAAGCCGAAGCGCGCCGGCATCCTGATCGGCCCCGAGTTCGGCACCGTCTCCCGCGCCGACCTGGTGGACGCAGCCCGCGAGGCCGGCGACGCCGTCTTCGACGTGCTCATCAGTTGCGCCTTCAACTACGATGCCCCTGCCAGCGAGTTCAGCAAGCTCGGCCGCATCACCGTGCTCAAGGCCCGCATGAACGCCGACCTGCACATGGCCGAAGACCTGAAGAACACCGGCAAGGGCAACCTGTTCGTGATCTTCGGCGAGCCCGATGTGGACGTGCTCGACACCCAGGGCCGCAGCATCCGCACCTACGACGGCAGCAAGGACGTGATCGACCTGCCCGCGGGCGAGGAGCTGGTGGTGCGCATCAACGGCGTGGACGTCTTCCACCCGAGCACCGGCGAAGTCCGCAGCGACGGCGCCGACGGCATCGCCTGCTGGTTCATCGACACCGACTACAACGAAGAATCCTTCTTCGTCCGCCACGCCTACTTCCTCGGCGCCAACGACCCCTACAAGTCGCTGAAGACCACCCTCAAGGCCGAAATCGACCCAGACGCCTGGGCCACCCTCCACTCCGACACCTCCCGCCCGTTCCCCAAACCCACCACCGGCCGCTTCGCGGTGAAGGTCATCAATCACCTGGGGGACGAGGTGATGAAGGTGTTCAAGGTGTCCTGACCATGCAACCAGGTGACAAGGTCAGGTTGATCGCCAACCCGGGTAGGATCGGCATCATCGGTAACGAAACCGATGGGCCGCCCCACCGACAGCGTGTGCTGGTCAACTTTCTGAATGGTGATGAGCAATTCATCCTGCTCGGTTCCCTGGAAAAGGTTGAGCGCGGCCCCCAAGGGCCCTATGAGCTGATGCGGAACGGCAGTTTTGGACGGGCCTCGGATCTGCGCGGCGCGATCACGCATTACCGACTCAGCGGAAAGCTGGCGAACCTGATCTACAGCCTGAACACGACCAACACCAGGTTTCTTGCCTACCAGTTCAAGCCGGTGCTCCAGTACCTCGATTCTCCGAGCAATGGCCTGCTGATCGCCGACGAAGTCGGTCTCGGCAAAACCATCGAAGCCGGGTTGATCTGGACCGAGCTGCGTGCCCGCGAGGACGCCAGAAGGCTGCTCGTGGTCTGTCCGGCCATGCTCTGTGACAAATGGAGGCGTGAGCTGGACGACAGATTCGGCGTGCGCGCGCAGATCACGGATGCGGCAGGTTTGCTTGATCACCTGAGGAAGGCGAAAGCGAGGCCGCAAGAGGCCTTTGCCCTGATCGTCAGCCAGCAGGGCGCGCGCCCGCCGCGCGGCTGGAACGACGACGAAGCGCCCTCCCAGCGATCAGCTGCAAAGCTCGCCCGATTCCTGCTGGAAGAGGGGATCGAAGAGCCGCTGCTGGACCTTGTCATCATCGACGAGGCCCATTACCTGCGGAACAGGGAAACCCAAAGCAATAGGTTTGGGCGTCTGCTCCGACCCGTCACGCAGGGCATGGTCATGCTCTCGGCGACGCCGGTGCAACTGAACAATAGTGATCTGTTCAACCTGGTTCACCTTCTGGACGAAGACGCGTTCCCGTTCGATTTCCTGTTCGATATTTCATTGAAGGCCAATGCGCCGATCGTGCGTCTGCGGGATGCGGTTCTGGCCGGTACGATCGTCCAGGAGACGTTCGTCGAGGCGGTTCAGGGGACGCTCGACAACCCGTTTTTCGACACGAACGCGCAGCTCGAGTACCTCCTTCGGAATCCTCCTTCCGATACGGACCTGGCCAGCCCGGAGTTTCGGTCCGAATTGGCAGATCGTCTGGATCGGGTGAATCCGCTATCGAAAGTCGTCTCTCGAACACTCAAACGGGATGTTCAGGAGCTACGGGTGCAGCGCCTCCCGCATGTCATCAAGGCCGTCATGTCCCCGGTGGAGGCTGAGTTCTATGCCCGGGTGACCGAGAGCGTGCGCAGCTTCTGCGAGGACCTGCGGATTTCAGAAGGCTTCATGTTGACGATCCCGCAGCGGCAGATGGCCAGCAGCATGGCGGCTGCCTGCAAGGGCTGGCAGGACAAGCTCGGGAAGGGTGCGGCGGAGACCGACGAGGAGTTGCTGTACGAGCTCGACGCGATGGAGTTCGACGATGGTGAGTCGGGGTTGGGTCCCTTGCTCAGCCAACTGGTCCGAATCGCCAAGTCAGTCGGAGACTTCCAGGCGTTGCGCGATAACGACAGCAAGTTCCAGATTCTGCTGAAGAACCTGGTGGCCTACTGGGAGCGGAATCCTGGCAAGAAGGTCGTCCTGTTCTCGTTCTACAAGAACACCCTGTACTACTTGGCCGAACGACTGAAACAATCCAGCATCGACTCCATCATCGTCCACGGCGGAGTCGACAAGGATGAAGCTCTGAGGCAGTTCGAGTCGAGCCAGGGCGCCAGGATCCTGCTGTCGACCGAGGTTGCAGCCGAAGGCGTCGATCTCCAGTTCTCCAGCCTGCTGGTCAACTACGACTTGCCATGGAACCCGGCCAAGATCGAACAGCGCATCGGCCGCATTGACCGAATCGGGCAGGAGGAACCCCAGATCCTGATCTGGAACCTGCTGTACGAGGGAACGGTAGACGAGCGGGTGCACGATCGACTTCTGGATCGCCTTGATATTTTCCGCAATGCGCTGGGAAGCATGGAGGCCATTCTTGGCGAACAGATCAGGGACCTTGCCTACGAGCTGATGTCCCACCATCTTTCGGCAGACCGGGAGGTGGAGCTGATCGATCGAACGCAGGTCGCCATCGCCAACGTGAATCGCCAGCAGAAGCTGCTGGAGGAGGAGGCGACTAACCTGATCGCCCATGGCGAGTTCATCCAGAACAAGGCGCGCGCTGCCAACGAGCTTGGCCGGTACATCCAGGGCGATGATCTGTACAACTACGTCAAGGACTACTTCCAGCGCCAGTACCCGGGCACGCGACTCCATTCTGAAGGCAGCGACGCGAACCTTGTGCGGGTGGAGCTTTCGACACAGGCAAGGATGGATGTCGAAACCTTTCAAATTGGAAGCCGCCTGTCTGTCCGAAGCGCGGTGACAGCCCTGAATGCGCCATTGCTGCTGTTCGAGAACCGTGTTGGCAGGGCCATACCGGGGGTAGAGCGCGTGACCCAGGACCACCCACTGGTTCGTTTCGTCGCCCAAGGGCTGCGGGCTTCCGGAGACGGGTCGGTGTATCACCCGGTCTCTGCCGTTGAGCTCCAAACGAATGTGGATACGGACGTTCCGCGGGGTATCTACGTATACGTGGTGGCGCGATGGACCATATCTGGATCCAGGGACATTGAGCGGTTGGAGTACCGTGCCCGTGGACTTGACCAAACGATGGTCCTTGAAGGGGAGCAGGCGGAGCGACTGGTCAATGCGGCTGCGCTGAAGGGACGCGACTGGCTCGGCGCGAAAACCGTCGTGGACGGGGCCATCGCAGCCGACTACCAGAGCTTGTGTCTCGAAGAACTCGAAAGTGCGTTCAATGATTATGTGGCCTACCACGAGCGCGAGAACACCGACCGGATAAAGCAGATGGTGGGTGCGCTAGAACGCAAGATCGAGAACAGCAGGCGGAAGACCGAGAATCAGATCGAACGCCATGCCGCGGCCAATGACAGGGGAAGAGTAGGTCGAATCAACGCCGCGCGCAGCCGCTTCGAGAAGGAGAAAAAGCGGCTACTGGCGAGAATGGAAGAGCTCAGGCTCAAGGGCAGCGTGAAGGCAGAGGAAAGCCCGGTCTCGGCGGGGGTAATTCGCGTGGTCTGATATTCCTATCGGGGGGGTGGGATGTGTTTAGTGCAATAAGGGATGCGTGGGAAAGGGCACTTCATCGGAAGGCGGCAGGGGACGAGAAGAAGCAGCTTGCACTTACGAGGGCGAATTCCGAGCAGGCAATCCTTCCGATTGCGAGCGTTGCTCCGCAGGCGGTGCCTGCTGCTGACGGAGAGGTTGCGGAACTACCAAGCAGGAGCGTTACTGTCTCCAAGGATCCAGTATTCCGGGTAAGGTCCGCGCGCAGACGAGCGCCGTTGCTAGCCGTTTCCGTGGAAGATGCTGGGAAGCGACTGCAGGTTTCCGATCACGCAGTCCCGCAGCGTGAACTGACGTTGGGGCTGGACTTTGGGACGTCATGCAGCAAGATCATCATTGGCGACGCAGCTGCGGGGAAGTCGTTCGCCATCCCCTTCCATGAAGGCGTCGACATCGAGAGGTACCTGCTGGCGTCACGCGTGTATGAGACGGACGGTACGTACTCCCTGGTTGACGGCCCGATCGTGCATCGTGATCTCAAGCTGTCCTTCATTGACGGAAGCAAGGGTGACAACGGCGAGCGCAGAGTCGTGGCGTTCCTGGCGTTGGCCATCCGCCGGGCACGGGGCTGGCTGTTCCAGGCGCATCGCGATGTCTATCTCGGTTCGAGTATCGTTTGGCGGTTGACGATCGGGCTTCCGACGCGCCAGAACCTGGATCGTCGACTGTCCGATCGATTCAGGTACGTTGCGCTCGCGTCCTGGTACGTCGCCGGTGATGACGGGCCTGTTAATCGGTCGACGATCGATCGGGCGTTGGTAAGGGCAGTCGAGGAGCGGGGCGATTCCATGGACGTCGATGTCCAAGTCATGCCGGAGATCGCTGCCCAGATCTATGGCTTTGTCGTTTCGGACAGCTTCGATCGACTGGGGCGCAACATCTACCTGATGGCGGACATTGGATCGGGAACGGTCGATGCATCGCTGTTTCATGTGAAGGAGGAGAAGGGAAGGCGACACGCTTTCTCGTTCTATACGTCGACGGTCGAGCACAACGGCGTAAGCAACCTGCATCGCCATCGGGGCCGTTGGTGGATGAAGGTGTTACAGGAGGCCGAGGTGGAGCCGACCCTGATCCGGGAACTCGATGATTCCATGGAGGTTACGGATCATGACTTGAGAATCCCAGAGGATTTCAGAGATTATTTCGATGGCATTGCCGTCAATGGAAGCTCCGTGGGTTCGCCTGATGACGACTTCTTCAGGGGGGTGGAGAGGCAGGTCGTTGCGGACACGTTCATACGCGCGGTGCGCGACAATCAGGCTCCGCAGCAGCAGCTGGTGGATGTGCCGTTCTATCTCTGTGGCGGCGGATCGAGGATGCGCTACTACGCACAACTCAAACAGCGTCTAGAACGTCCGAGCAGAAACTTTGGAGTTTCTGCAACCGGTACGCCGCTACCCGTTCCGGAAGACCTTGACGTTCCTGGGGTCGCTGGTGACTACGACCGCCTGTCAGTGGCGTACGGACTCGCTTGGCTGGACCCGGCATGGGTGGTGGAAACCGAGCCCATGTCGCCGATCGATGCCGCCGGTTCGCCAGGATGGCGGGACAACTATATCGACAAGGACCAGTTGTAGCCCTATGAACTTCCGGATCGCCGACACCTTCACTGCCAGCCTCGCCCGCCTCAGCGGCGACGAACAGAAGGTCGCCAAGACCACCGCCTTCGACCTGCAGATGGATCCTGCCGGCAACGGCTTGAGTTTCCACAAGCTCGACCGTGCCAGGGACCCGAACTTCTGGTCGGTGCGCGTCAGCCGCGACATCCGACTGATCGTTCACAGGACTGCCGGCAGCCTGCTGCTGTGCTATGTCGACCACCACGACAAGGCCTACCAGTGGGCCGAGCGCCGGAAGCTGGAAACCCACCCGACCACCGGCGCGGCGCAGCTGGTGGAAATCCGGGAGCGGGTGCAGGAGATCGCCATTCCCCAGTACGTGCAGGCGGCCGCTCCGCTGCCGGCGGCGTTGTTCGGGGCGTACGACGAGGGACAGCTGCTGGCCTACGGCGTGCCGCCGGAATGGCTGGCCGACGTGCGGACAGCCGATGAAGATCGCCTGCTTGACCTGGTTGACCACCTGCCGGCCGAGGCCGCCGAGGCGCTGCTTGAACTGGCGACCGGCGGCACACCGGTTGTGCCGCAGTCTGTCGGCACGAAGCAAGATCCCTTCCAGCATCCGGATGCACAGCGCCGCTTCCGGGTCATGGCTGACGTGGATGAGCTGGCACGGGCGCTGGAGTTCCCATGGGACAAATGGACGGTGTTCCTGCACCCATCGCAGCGTCAGATGGTGGAGCGCGACTATAGCGGTCCTGCCCGCGTCTCCGGGTCTGCCGGGACCGGCAAGACCGTGGTAGCGCTGCATCGGGCTGTGCAACTGGCCGCCCGGGATGAAGATGCGCGAGTCCTTCTCACCACGTTTTCGGACCCGCTTGCCGCCGTGCTGAGGACGCAGCTGTTCCGCCTGGTCTGGAACACGCCGAGGCTTGCCGAGCGTGTCGATGTCCGGGCAATGGATGCGATCGGTATCAAGCTGTACTCGGCGGAATTTGGCAAGCCAGTATTCGCAAGTCAGGATGAAGTGTCCGGGCTCCTGACGTCCGCGGCCAACGGAGTGGATGGCCTGAAGGCAAGCCCGGCGTTCCTGCAGTCGGAATGGAACGACATCGTGGATACCTGGCAGGTTGGGAGCTGGGAGGAGTACCGCGATATCAAGCGGCTCGGTCGCAAGACCCGCTTGCCGGAAGCACAGCGCGCCCTGCTGTGGCAGGTGTTCGCCAGGGTCTGCCAGGACCTGGAGCAATCGGGCAAGATCACCAGGGCCGGGATGTTCAGCCAACTCGCGGAGGCCATGTCCAGACGCGAACATCCGGTCTTCGATTACATCGTGGTGGATGAGGCACAGGACATTGGTGTCCAGCAGCTTCGTTTTCTGGCGGCGATGTCCGGCGGCAAGCCGAACGCGCTGTTCTTTGCCGGCGACTTGGGGCAGCGCATCTTCCAGCAGCCGTTCTCTTGGAAGTCGTTGGGCGTGGACATACGGGGTCGATCCCGCACGCTGAATATCAACTACCGCACTTCGCACCAGATCCGCTCACAGGCCGATCGGCTGCTTGGGCCGGAGGTCTCCGACGTGGACGGCAACCTGGAGAGCCGGAAGGGGACCGTTTCCATTTTCAATGGCCCTGTGCCGGTCATTGAAGCCTATTCCTCGCCCGAGAAGGAGATCGAGGCGGTTGGCGCATGGCTGCAGCAACGCAGCGGCGAGGGCGTCAATCCGCATGAGATTGCGGTCTTCGTGCGTTCGGAGTTGGAGTTGTCTCGTGCACGAGCGGCTGTAGATGCGGCAGGGCTTCACGGACGAGTGCTTGGGAAGGAGATGGCCACCGAGGAAGGATTCGTCAGCATCACGACGATGCATCTGGCCAAGGGCATGGAGTTCCGCGTGGTGGCGGTCATGGCCTGTGACGACGAGATCGTTCCTTCCCAGGCGCGGATCGGCTCGGCGGCGGACGAGGTTGAGCTGAGCGAGATCTATGAAACAGAGCGGCACTTGCTCTACGTGGCCTGCACGCGCGCCAGGGATCAGTTGCACGTGTCGGCCGTCTCGCCCGCGTCCGAGTTCCTGGAAGACTTAAACGGGTGATGGACTGGCTTGACTTGCAATCTTGTGCTTGGGTAATCCCCCCGCTTTTAGCGGTCGCCAGAAGTGGAGTTACGCGGCCATCGCAAGCTTCATGGCTGGCGTGATGCCGCCGAGCGCCATGTTGGGGCGCTCGTGGTTGTACGTCCGGAGCCAGCGCGTAGCCTTGTCCTGCACCTGCTCGATGGTGTCGAACAGGGTTCGGGCCAGCCAGGCGTAGCGGACGGTGCGGTTGTAGCGTTCGACGTAGGCGTTCTGCTGCGGCTTGCCCGGCTGGATGTGCTCGATCCGGATGCCGTGTCGCTCCGCCCAGGCCAGGAGCGCACCACTGATGTACTCGGGGCCGTTGTCGCAGCGGATCACGGCCGGCTTGCCACGCCACTCGATGATCTGCTCCAGCGACCGGATCACGCGTGCCGAAGGGAGCGACAGGTCAACCTCGATGCCCAGCCCCTCGCGGTTGAAGTCATCAAGCACGTTGAACAACCGGAAGCTGCGACCATCGGCCAACTGGTCGTGCATGAAGTCCATCGACCAGACCTGGTTGATCGTCTCCGGCACCGCCAGCGGCTCGGGCCTCTGGCGCACCAGCCGCTTCTTCGGCTTGATCCTCAGGTTCAACTCCAGCTCGCGGTAGATCCGATAGATCCGCTTGTGGTTCCAGCCAAAGCCCTGCACGTTGCGCAGGTACAGGTAGCACAGACCAAAGCCCCAGTCGCGATGGGCCGCGGTCAACCGGACCAGCCAATCGGCGATCCGGGCGTTCTCCTCGCTGGCCTTGGCCCGGTAGCGGAAGTAGGTCTGGCTCACAGCGAAGGTCTGGCAGGCGTGCCGGATGCTCGTGCGCCCGTCTGCGACAGCTGATTGGGCCATCTCGCGCCGCTGAGATGGCCTCACCATTTTTTTGCGAGCGCTTCCTTCAGCAGGTCGGTACTGAGCTGGGCCTCGGCGTACATCTTCTTCAGACGCCGGTTCTCCTCCTCCAACTCCTTCATGCGCGCGACCATGGACACCTCCATGCCGCCGAACTTGCTGCGCCACTTGTAGAACGTCGCCGAGCTGATGCCGTGCTCGCGGCATAGCTCTGGCACGGGCGTGCCGGCCTCGGCCTGCTTGAGCACGGCGATGATCTGGCTGTCGGTGAAGCGGGACTTCTTCATGGAACCTCCTCGGAAAAGGGTACGAGAAAACTCCACTTCTGGCGTCAGCTAACAGCCGGGGGGATTACCCCATCCATGTCACCCCTCCAGGCGCGTACCAGTTCCCGGCGCTGTGCGTCCGGACAGGACGGCGGCAGGAGACCTTGGAGCAGGATCCAAGGTGAGAGGCGTGGGTGGATGCGCTATCTCGGCCGTTTTCGACCTGACTTCAGCGTGTACCGCTGGCGAGACTGGGGCGAATGGGATTGGCGGGGTAGGGATAGGCATTGCGGCGTCTACTGATGGGCCGCCTATAGAAAATGCCATGTATGAAAAAGTTTCTAGCGGACAATGAGCTCGATCTCTTTCAGCTCATTGTGGTCAGGGGCGAGCCGGAGAATGGCGTCATTGCTGGTGCGGCACGTCCGAAGAGCTCGATCTGTGTGATAAAACCTATGCTAGTATGCGAATAAAGCAGAGGTAACGTCACATCCCTATCTATGGCCACGGCTCAGCGCGAAAAGGCACTCGATCTGCTTGGCAGCCATTCCATGCTGCGGGCAAGGGACTTTGCCGCCCATGGGATCTCCCCCGAGACGCTGTCGCGCCTTGTCCGGGATGGCGTCGTGGTGCGGCCGGCGCGGGGGCTTTACCAACTCGCCGATGGTCCCAGTGATGCCCGCCATGCTCTGGCTGAAGCCGCGACGCTGGTCCCCAAGGGCGTGATCTGCCTGATATCGGCACTGCAATTCCACGGGCTGACACTGCAGATGCCGTCAACCGTATGGATGGCGATCGAACGCACGGCGTGGCGCCCACGCATCGACCATCCCCCCATCCGGTTCGTGCGCTTCACCCCCGTGGCCCTCAGTGAAGGCGTTGAGCGCCATCGCATCGAAGGCATCGAGGTCCCGATCACCGATCCGTCACGGACCATCGTCGACTGCTTCCGTTACCGGGCCAAGATCGGGATCGACGTCGCGCTGGAAGGGCTGCGCGAGGGGCTACGGCAGCGCAAGGCAACGAGCGACCAACTGTGGCGCCATGCCACGAAGGCGAGAATCTGGTCGACCATGAAACCCTATGTCGAGGCGACGGTGGCCGATGGCGCGTGAGCCCCTGAAGAACATCGGAGCCTCCGTGCGCGCCAGGCTGCTGCAACGCTCCCGCGACGAGCGTACGGATTTCCAGATCCTTCTGACGCGCTATGCGCTGGAAAGGCTGCTGTACCGGCTGAGCCTGTCGGAGCATCGGAATCGGTTCATCCTCAAGGGGGCGATGCTGTTCGTGACATGGGTGGAGGCGCCGTTCCGACCGACGCGCGACCTGGACCTGCTTGGCTACGGCGAGAACACGCCCGAGGCGATCGGCGACGCATTCCGCGCGATCTTGGCCCTGGCGGTCGATGACGATGGCGTGGTGTTCGATCTCCATGGACTTGAAGCTGCGTCGATCCGCGAGGGCATCGAGTACGGCGGAGTGCGGGTGCGCACTCGGGCCACGATTGGCGGTGCACGTGTTCCGATCCAGGTGGACGTGGGTTTTGGCGATGCAATCACCCCGGGCCCGGTCGAGATCGACTACCCGGTGCTGCTTGATGCGCCCGCCCCACATCTGAGGGCGTACCCGGTCGAGACCGTGGTCGCTGAGAAGCTCCACGCCGTTGTCACCCTTGGCATCGCCAACAGCCGCTTGAAGGACTACTACGATCTGTGGCTGATCGCTGAGACGTTCGAGCTGGAAAGGGCACCGCTGGCCAAGGCCGTTCGCCAGACCTTCGACCGGCGTGAAACAGCGCTTCCCGATGGGGAGCTGACCGGGCTCAGCCAGGCTTATGTGGAATCCTGGGGCGGGCAGTGGCAGGCGTTCCTGACGCGTGAGCGCATGGCGGCCGCGCCTGGGCAACTGGCGGAGGTGGTCGCTGACCTTGCGCGATTCCTGCTGCCTCTGATCGAGGATGATGATGGGAGCTGGTGCTGGAAGCCTCGCGAGGGGTGGATCCAGGGCGCACCCCGACGTTGACCTGGGGGCAATGGCCGCAATGGAGGGCAGGGGGATGGAGTACGATCCGCTGGAGAGATTGGTCCACGGCGATGCCGATGGCGATCAGGCTTGGGAAGAGCTGAAAATTCTGCTGGGCAGCCGAATCGGCAAGGCTCTGGCTGGACAAGTGTCCGGCAAGTCCATCGAGGAGGTCCTCGCTGACGAGTTGGCCGAGGGGCATTGAACTCGAGCTTTGGATCGAATGTCGCGACCCCCAAGCAGCGGTTGTTGGCGAGTGCCGTGCCACACACTTGGAGGTCTCGTTTTTACCGGGCCCCGTGCCCACTCTGTGCCAATGGGCCTCCGGGCCGGGACTAACCGGTAGAGAACGGGCTGCGAAGTGCGTGCGCCAAACCCTTGACCTGGAAAGGTTTTGCCGTTTAATCTCGGCTGGAACCACCCGGAACCGGTAGACGCCGACTCCCAAGCACCGACTACGAACTTGGGGGTCGGAGGTTCGAATCCTTCCGGGCGCGCCATAGAAAAAGCACAAGGGTCAACGGCTTCGCGCCTGTTGGCCCTTTTGCGTTCCGGGGCGCGCGCAGCGCGCGTGCCAGATCCGTGCCATGTCCCGCAACTGTTGGCCGTTCTGCTTCTTCCTGAGCCTGCGCTGACGGGCCCACGGTTCCGGAGAAAATTGTGATCGCTCGCACGATGCGTGCGTGCCGGCCCCCGGTAGCATCCGGCGTTCCGCTGGCCTTGCGCCGCCGGAACCATTTCATTCCGCGACGTCGGGCAGGGGCGCCGTCGCCAATGCCGGAGCCTCCACGATGCGATTATGTCCCTCCACTGATCCCGGCCCGCGCGTGCTTCCCCGCGTCGGCGCCTACGCTTCACAGCCTTCGCGCGGGCCTCTTCCAAAGCGCAGCCTTCTGGCCACGGCCACCTTCCTGCTCGCAACCGCCTCCGCCCCCGGGCTCGCCGCCGAATGGTTCGTCTCCACGGCCGGCAACGACAGCACCGGTACCGGTTCCCAGAGCAAGCCCTTCCGCACCATCAAGCGCGCGCTGTCGAGCAGTGTGTCCTCGGCCGGCGACACGGTCACCGTGCGCGGTCCCGCGGGCAATGCCACCTACAACGAATGCGAGGTGCGCCTGCGCCACCGCCTCGTGTTGCGCGCTGCACCGGGTGAGCGCCCCCGCATCCACTGCAGCGACCTGACCGGCGGCAACGTCGCGGTGCGCATCGATCCCAATGGTTCCGGCAGCCGCGTCAGCGGCTTCGAGATCACCGGCGGCTACTACGGCGTCATGCTGCAGACCAACTGGTACCAGGGCGGACCATCGAGCGACCACGGCGCGCGCAACGTGGTGCTGGAGGACCTGCTGATCCACCACACCGGCCGCGACGGCATCAAGATCACGCCGAAGTCGGACAACGCCACCATCCGCGGGGTCGAGATCCACACCACCGGCACCGGCTACCCCCCCGGCACGCCGGCCGAGAACAAGAACGCCGACGGCATCGACAACGTCAATGGTTCGGGCATGGTGGTCGAGGACAGCTACATCCACGACACCGCCACCACCGGCCTCTATTTCAAGGGTGGCGCCGCCGATGTCGTCATCCAGCGCAACTACATCGAAAACACCGGCGATGCGGGCATCCTGGTCGGGTTCGACACCAGCCCGGAGTTCTTCGACCTGCAGCTCAACCCCGGCTACTACGAAGCGATCCGCGGCACCGTGCGCAACAACGTGGTGCGCAACACCGGTTATTCGGGCATCGGCATGTACGCGTCGCGCGATTCGGTGGTCGCCAACAACACCATCATCGACACTGCCCGCCTGGGCCACGCCCCGCTGTACTTCGGCGTGACGTTCCAGGACTGGGATCCGGACGCGGGCCGCCCGGCCAACGTCAATCCGATGCTGCGCAACAACCTGGTCATCCAGGACGGCGGACGCTGCATCGACATCCGCTATTCCAGCGAGCTGGGCGGACTGTCGGGCCTGAGCGGCTCGCCTGGCAGCGACTACAACGGCTTCCAGGCGGGCTGCCGCTTCCGCGACGGGCGCCCCGGCAGCAATCTCGCCAACGGCACGCTGGCGCAGTGGCGAGCGGCCACGAACTCGGACAGCCACAGCATCGCCGGGAACTTCGCGGTCGACGCCACCGGCCACCTGCCCGCGGGCAGTCCGGCGATCAATCGCGGCATCGCACTGGCCCAGGTGAGCGACGACATCGACGGCGAGGTGCGTGGTGCGGCGTACGACATCGGCGCCGACGAGTTCGCCTCCGGTTCGGGCGATCCGCCGCCTCCGCCTCCGCCTCCGCCCCCGCCTCCGCCGCCGCCGCCGCCGTCACCGGGGCCCCGGCCGCCCAAGGAGGTTCAGATCCCCGTCGCCCCCGTTCCCGGGCGGCCGCCGCCGAGGCTCAAGGACGTCACGCCGAGGCCGCCGTCGCGCCCGCCGGGAATGCGCGGCCGACGCTGAGGCCGGCGCGCCTGCCTGCCAACCAAGGGCCCCGGTGGAAACGCCGGGGCCCTTCCACATCCGCCGTCTGTCCGCTTTCGGCCGTGGTTCGAGTTTTCCGGAAGTACCGGGGCGGGATGCACCTGCCCGCGCTGGCAGACGGGGGGATCGGGATGCGGACCAGGCTTGTTCAACGCGAGATGGCACGAGGTGGGGCGGTGGGAGTGCTGCGGTAATGGCTGCGTTCCCGAGCCGGGCCGACCGCATGGTGCGGTTGCTGTGGCTGGCGGAGTCGCTGCTGCTGGCGCTGTCGGTGGTCGCGGCGATCTGGCTGCGCTTTCCCGACGATGCGGCGGGGCGTGAACTGCTGCTGGCGCGCGGGCCGCTTCCGGCGCTGCTGGTCGCGGGCGTGGTGACGCTGTCCATGGCCGCCTTCGGGCTGTACCAGCCGCACATCCGGCTCAGTCGCAGCGAGCTGCTGATGCGCCTGCTGGTGGCCTTCGCCTTCGGTGGCGTCGCGCTCCTGGTGGTGTTCTACGTGGTGCCCGCCATGTACCTCGGGCGCGGCCTGATGGCGATCGCGCTGGTGGTTGGCTTCGTGGCCGTCTACGGCGCGCGCATGGCGGCGCGCTGGGCGATGGGTGGTGAAGCCTACAAGCGACGCGTGCTGGTATACGGGGCCGGTGGCAATGCCGACCTGATCAATCGCCGCATGCGCCGTCGCGCCGACCGGCAGAGCTTCGCGATCGTGGGCTTCGTGGCGGTGCCGGACCAGCAGGTGGTGGTTGCCGGCCCCCTGCTGGTCGATCCACTGGGTGACCTTCCCGGGCTGGTGCACCGCCTCGGCGTGCAGGAAATCGTGGTGGCGCCCGACGAGCGTCGCGGCGGACTGCCCATGGAGGAGATCCTGGCCTGCGCCCAGCGCGGCGTTTCGGTGGTCAACCTGCCGCAGTTCTTCGAGCGCGAGGCGGGCATGATCAAGCTCGAGGTGGTGGATCCTTCGTCGCTGGTGTTCTCGGGCGGGTTCGACCACTCGATCGTGCGCAGGGTCAGCAAGCGCGCCTTCGACCTGGCGGCCGCGCTGCTGCTGCTGGCAGCGGGCTGGCCTGCGATGCTGCTGGTGGCGCTGGCGGTGCGGCTGGAGGGCGGTGGCCCGGTGCTGTACCGGCAGGTACGGGTGGGGCAGGGCGGACGCAGCTTCGAGCTGGTGAAGTTCCGCAGCATGCGCACTGATGCCGAGAAGGACGGCGTGGCGCAGTGGGCCAGCCAGCACGACGACCGCACCACGCGGGTCGGCCGCTTCATCCGCAAGACCCGGCTCGACGAGCTGCCGCAGCTGTTCAACGTCCTGGCCGGCGACATGAGCTTCGTGGGACCCCGCCCGGAGCGGCCGCAGTTCGTCGACCAGTTCAACGACGAGATCCGCTACTACGCCGTGCGCCATTCGGTGAAGCCGGGCCTGACCGGCTGGGCGCAGTTGCGCTATCCCTACGGCGCCTCGGCCGACGACGCGCGCGAGAAGCTCAAGTTCGACCTGTTCTACGTCAAGAACCACGGTCTGGTGTTCGACTTCATGATCCTGCTGCAGACCGTCGAGGTGGTGCTGTTCGGGCGCGGCGCACGCTAGCGCGCGTCCGCGCCTGGCGGCATTTCGCGTTGTACCTGCAAACCCCTCCATGGATGCCACAGTGAGCCAGTACGAAGCCCGTGTCCGCGCCTTCATCGACGAGAACTTTCCGCCCGCGGTCGAGGGCGAGCCGGTGCCGGCCGGCCTCAGCCTGCTGGAGTCGGGCGTGATCGACTCCATGGGCGTGCTGCTGCTGGTGACCTGGCTGGAGCAGGAGTTCGGCTTCATCGTCGACGACGACGAGGTGGTGCCCGAAAACCTCGACAGCATCGCCGCCATCGACGGCTTCATCGCGCGCAAGGTCGAGCTGGAGCCGGCAGGGTGACGCTGCGCTGCGAGCGCTGGCTGGCCGATGCGGCCGCGGCCCATCCCGCCAAGGTGGCGATCGTGCGCGGCGACAGGCGCGTGGAGTATTCCGCGCTGCATGACGAAAGCGAACGCTTCGCCGCGGCCCTGGCCAGCGCTGGCCTGGTCGACGGCGAGCGCTGCGTCGTGTTCCTCGAGAATTCGGTCGAGGCCGCCGTGGGCGTGTTCGGCACCCTGCGCGCCGGCGGCGTGTTCTCGATCATCAACCCGACCACCAAGGCCGACAAGCTGGCCTTCGTGCTCGGCGATTCCGGGGCCTCGGTGCTGCTGACCCAGGCCAGCCTGCTGCCGGTGGCGATGTCGGCCGCCGGGCGCAGCCCCGGCCTGCGCCGCATCGTGGTGGTGGATGGGGACGGCGACGGTCTGGACGGCGGCCCGGTGGGCTATGCGGACTTCCTCGCCTCCGGCGAGCCCGGCAGGCTGCCGGCTTCGGTGGGGATCGACGCCGACCTGGCGATGCTGGTCTACACCTCGGGATCCACCGGCAATCCCAAGGGCGTGATGATGACCCACGCCAACGTGTGCTTCGCGGCCACGTCCATCACCACCTACCTGGAGGCGCGCAGCGACGACGTGGTGCTGAGCGTGCTGCCGCTGGCCTTCGACTACGGCCTCTACCAGCTGCTGATGTGCGTGAAGCTGGGCGCGACCCTGGTGCTGGAGAAGTCCTTCGCCTTCCCGCAGAAGGTGCTGCCGCTGCTGGCCCGCGAGGGCGTCACCGCCTTCCCCCTGGTGCCGACGATGGCGGCGCTGATCGTGCAGCTGGCCAATTTCGACCCGGCCTGGGCGCGTGGCGTGCGCTATCTCACCAATACCGCCGCCGCGCTCCCGCCGGCGCACATCCTGCGCCTGCAGCAGCTGTTCCCGCGGGCGCGGGTGTATTCGATGTACGGCATGACCGAGTCCAAGCGTTGCACCTGGCTGCCGCCGGCGGAGCTGGCCCGACGCCCCGACAGCGTCGGCATCGCTATCCCCGGCACCCAGGCCTGGGTGGCCGACGACGCGGGCCGGCCGCTGCCGGCGGGCGAAACGGGCGAGCTGGTGGTACGCGGCGGCCACGTCATGCAGGGCTACTGGAACAATCCCGAGGCCACCGCGCGTGCCCTGAAACCGGGCCGTTACCCCTGGGAGCGCGTGCTGCACACCGGCGACCTGTTCCGCATGGACGACGAGGGCTTCCTGTACTTCGTCGGCCGCAAGGACGACATCCTGAAGTCGCGCGGCGAGAAGGTCAGCCCCAAGGAAGTCGAGAACGTGCTCTACGCCATGCACGGCGTGCGCGAGGCGGCGCTGGTGGGCGTGCCCGATCCGGTGCTCGGCCATGCGCTGAAGGCGCTGCTGGTGGTGGACGATCCGGTGCTCGATGCGCGCGCTGTCATCGCCTGGTGCCGTGCGCACCTCGAGGAGTTCATGGTGCCGCGCATGGTGGAGTTCCGGGACGCGCTGCCCAGGACCAGCACCGGCAAGATCCGCCGCAGCGAACTGCAGGCCGAGGCCGAGGGGCGGGGGATCGCAGCGGCCTGAGCCGCAACCTGGCCGCGGCCCAGGCCGCACGTTCATCGGCCGCGCGGTGCTGCGGCTCAGGCGGTCTGCACGAGATCCTCTTCACTCACCGCGCTCGCCGCCCGCCCATGGTGGCGCAGCGCCAGCAGCTGCGTGGACAGGATGCCGACGAAGGCCTGGTTGTCGGCGAATCCGGTGGCACGCCCGGCGGCGGCCTTGGCCACCAGGCGCACGGTGGCGGAGGGGTCGAACAGGCCGGTGGCGCGGAGGTTGTCGGGGTCGAGGGCTTCGGCCACGTAGTCCAGCGGCTTGTCGCCGGCGAAAAAGCACTGGCTGTCGGGCGCGCGGTAGGGCTGCTTGGTGCGTTGCAGGATCCCCGGCGGCAGCAGGTCGGCGAGCGCCTTGCGCAGGATGTGTTTCTCCGACAGTCCGTGCAGCTTCCATTGAGGGGGCAGCCGGTTGGCGAATTCGACCAGGGTGTGGTCCAGGAAGGGGTAGCGGCCCTCGATCGATGCGGCCATCGCCGCACGGTCGCCCTGGCTGGCCAGCAGGTAGCCTGCGAGCAGGGTCTTGGCCTCGACGTACTGGTCACGGGCCAGCGGCGCCCAGCGCAGGATCGCCCCGGGCAGCCGCGACTCGACAAGCGCCAGCGGGTCGAAGCCGGCCATCGCCGCGCGCAGGTCCGGCGACAGGAAGGCCAGCGCGCGCGATGACGTCGTCCAGCGCGGCACATGCGCGAACACGGGGCGCCCGATGTGTTCCATGCCCTGCCCGAAGAAGGCGGCCGCGAACGCCGGGTTCGACGAGGGCGAGTTGGCGAGGTAGCCGTACAGGCGGCCGAGGAGCCTTGGCCGCACGGACGAGTGCGGCTGTCGCGCCCAGAAGCGGCGCACCTTGGACTCTTTGAACAGGTCGTAGCCGGCGAAGACTTCGTCCGCACCTTCGCCGGTCAGCACCACGCGATAGCCCTGGCGCCTGACCTCGTCGGCCAGCAGCATCATCGGCACGCCAGCGGTGCGCAGCACCGGTGCGCCGGCGTGGGCGACGAAGCGTTGGAAGGCCGCGCCGATGTCGGCTGCGCCCACTCCGAGCGTGGTGTGGTCGGTGCCGAGGTGCCGGACCATGGCCTGCTGGTGCACGCTTTCGTCGAACTCGCGGTCGGCGAAGGCGACCGAGAAGGTGCGCAGCGGCGTATCCGTGGCGGTGCGGATCAGGGCGGCGATGCCCGAGGAATCAAGCCCGCCGCTCAGGTAGGCGCCCACCGGCACGTCGGCGCGCAGCTGCAGGCGCACGGCGTCGACCAGTCGCTCGCGCAGTTCCCCGGCAGCCTGGTCGATGTCGCGCCAGGGCCGGTGGGCGGGCGCGGAAACATCGGGAAAGGTCCAGTCCCAGTAACGCCGCACGGTTTCGCGCCCGTCGGCCTCGAGGACCAGCATGTGGCCCGGCGGCAGCGAGGCGACGTCCTGCCAGGCGGTGTCCGGGTCCATCGGCGCCCACAGGGCCAGGGCCTGCGCCACGCCGAACGGGTCCAGCCGCGCGTGACCGGGCAGGGCCGCGAACAGCGCCGCGGGCTCGGATGCGAACCAGAAGGTCCCGCGCGCGCGCGCGTGGAACAGCGGCCGGATGCCAAGGCGGTCGCGAGCCAGCACCAGCCTGCGCCGGAGGCCGTCCCAGAGCGCGATCGCGAACTGCCCGTTGAGGTGGTCGACGAAGGCGTCGCCGTGGCGCTGGTACAGGTGGACGATCACTTCGGTGTCCGAGCGCGTGCGGAACACGTGGCCCTGGGCCTCGAGGCGGGCACGCAGTTCGACGAAGTTGAAGATCTCGCCGTTGAAGACCGTCCACACCCTGCCGTCGGGGCTGGACATGGGCTGGTCGCCGGTGGCCAGGTCGATGATCGACAGGCGTGCGTGCGCCATGCCTACGCCATGGTCGAGGTGGATGCCGACGCCGTCGGGCCCGCGGTGGGCGAGGGCGCCGATCATCGCCGCGAGAACCACGCGGCCATCCGCGCAGGCTGGCGGCGTCCCCAGGTAACCGGCCAGTCCGCACATGCTCAGTCCTCTCCGTGGGTGCGCTTGCCGAGCGGGTGCAGCGCCTCGGGGCAGGCGGGTCCCGGCGGATGCCGTGCACGTTCGGCGGCGGTGGGGCGGTGCGGGGCATGGCCGAGCGGGCGCAGGCGCGAACCGTACCAGTCGGCCAGCCGGCCACATTCGAATCGCAGCCAGGATGGTCCGTAGATCCAGCGTGCGTCGGCGTCGTCGCGTGCGACCGGTTCGCCCAGCAGTCTCGCGACGGTGGCGCGGTCCATGCCGAGCTGGATCCGCGCGGGTCCGGCGGCGGATGCACGAAGCTGCGCCGCGGGCGCGAGCCCCGCGGTGGCGGTGGGTGCCGGGCCCTCGGGCAGCCAGTGCCAGATCGCTGCGATCACCAGCAGCACCGGCAGCAGGAGCACGCGGATCCGCGGGGTCCTGCGCGGGACGGCCTCCCCGCGCACCACGACGGTGCCCGGCGCCGACGGCGCGCGCGCGCGGGCCCCCTCCCGGCCCGACGCGACGGGCTGCCCGGGGATCCGTCCGTGGCCGCGGTGGAAGGCGAGCACCGATTCGTAGCCCCGGTTGAGCATCACCAGCAGCGCGGGATCGTGCGGAGCCCTGGCCGGCCGGTCGGGGTGCAGCTCCGCGACGCGGCGGCGATAGGCCCTCCTGAAGGCGTCCAGGCCCGCTTCCGGCGACACGCCGAGCTCGGCGTACAGCCGGGCGAAGTCGACGCCGGCGCCGCTCCGGCTCATGCGGCAAGCCTGCAGAACAGCTGGGGCAACTCCACCATGGCCTGGAACAGGTCGCGGCCGATGCCGCAGTCCACCGCGATCCGCTGCAGGTCGAGAGGATCGGCGCCAGCGCGCGCGATGCCGCCGTAGAAGGAATAGGCCTGGCGCACGCCGGCCTCGCCGAGCAGGCGCCGGGTGTCCTCGTTGAACGCCTCGCGGCCGCCAACCGGATAGGCGAAGTGGGCCATGGCGATGCCAAGCTCCTCGCGCAGGCGCGCGGCGCAGCCCTGGATCTCGGCACGCTGTGCATCGGCGGGCAGGCTGGAAAGGATGGGGTGGTTCACCGTGTGCCCGCCGATGGTCATGCCCCCGCGCGCCAGCGCCCGGATCATGTTCCAGTCCATCCATTCCTCGTCCACGTGCTCCGGCGCTTCAATCCCGGTCGCGGCCGTGAGCCTGGCGAGGAAGGGCGGGGTCTCGTCGAAGGGCAGCGCCTTGTACGCCGCCAGCACGCTGCGGATGGGGGCCTCGCGGTCGTCGCCCAGCACCAGCGGCGCCGGCAGCCAGGGCGCCAGGTCGAGCGTGCGCGGGCTGGTCTCGCGCACCTGCATCGCGATCGCGTCCCACCACGGCAGCAGGCGGCGGTCGATGAAGCCGGTGGCGATGAAGAACGCCGCCGGGACGCCGTGCCGGCGCAGCACCGGGAACGCGATGTCGTGGTTGTCGCGGTAGCCGTCGTCGAAGGTGATGGCGACGTGGCGACCGCGCCGGTGCAGCGCGGCCGGGACGTCGTCGAGGGCGATCACGTCGCAGTGCGACTTCAGGAAGCCCACCTGGGCGTCGAAGCCTTCGGCGCTCGCGCTCCACAGCGCGCGGTCGTAGCGCGAACGGCTGCTGTCGCCCACGCGGTGGTAGTTCAGCACCAGCACTCCGTCGCGCGGCAGCGCCGCGGCGAGCATGCGGCGCAGGCCGGTCGTCGCCAGCACACGTGCAGCCATGTCCCGTTTCATCATCCAGCCGTTCCCCGGCAGCGGCCTCTCGCAGTGGAGATTCGCGTTGTCCCATCCAACGGCAAATCGCGCCGCAACCAGCCACCAGGCCCGAGGATTCCCGATGGACCACCTGCCAGCGCACTGCTCCGCCCCGATCGGAGCCGCTCCTGTCCCGGGGCGACGGCGCTCCCTGGCGGCGTGCATGCTGGTCTCGCTGCTGGTGCTTGCAGCTCCCGCGGGGGCGCGGGAATGGTTCGTCTCGACCACCGGCAGCGATGCCGGCGACGGCAGCCGCGCCCGGCCCTTCCGCACCATCGGCCACGTGCTCGCGCCCGGGAACTACCTGGTCGAGGCCGGCGACACCGTGACCCTGCTGGCACCGCCCGGCAACCGCACCTACCACGAATGCGACGTGCGGCTTCGCGTGCGGCTGGACCTGCGTTCGGAGCCGGGCGCCCGGGCGCACATCCACTGCGACATCGCCAGGGGGTCCGACACCGTGGTGGTCCAGGTCGATCCCACCGCCTCCGGCAGCCGGATCGGCAATCTCGAGCTGAGCGGTGGCAGCGTGTACGGCGTGATGATGCAGACCAACTGGTACCAGGGCGGGCCGGACAGCGAGCACGGCGCGTCCGACGTGGTGCTGGAGGACCTGCTGATCCGCGACACCGGCCGCGACGGCATCAAGATCACCCCGAAGTCGGACAACGTCACCATCCGTCGCGTCGAGATCCGCAACACCGGCGCGAGATACCTGCCGGGCACGCCGATCGAGATGATGAACGCCGACGGCATCGACAACGTCAACGGCTCGGGCATGGTGGTCGAGGACAGCTGGATCCACGACGTCGCCACCACCGGGCTCTACTTCAAGGGCGGCGCGGCCGACGTGCTGGTACAGCGCAACCGCATCGAGAACGCCGGCGTGGCCGGGATCCTCGTCGGCTTCGATACCAGCCCGGAATACCTCGACCCGTCGGTCAATCCCGAGTGGCATGAGTCCCTTCGCGGCGTGGTCCGCAACAACGTGGTGCGCGGGACCGGCTATTCGGGCATCGGCCTGTATGCCGCACGCGACGCACTGGTGGCCAACAACACCATCATCGATGCCGGGCGCAGGGGACATGCCGCGCTGTACTTCGGCGTCGCCTTCCAGGACCGCGAGCCGCACGCGGGGCGGCCGCCCAGCGTCAACCCGCGCATCGTCAACAACCTGGTGGTGGGCAGCCAGCAGTGCGTGGAGATCCGCCATGCGCCGGACATGGGCGGGTTGCCTGCGCTGCGGGGGCCGGCGGGGCTGGACCACAATGCCTATGGCGACGGGTGCCGCTTCATCGACGAACGCCCCGGCGCGAAGGCCGCGGGATCCCCGCACGCCTTCGCGCGCTGGCGGGCCTTGTCGGGCGAGGACGCGCACAGCGGGGCGGCGGCGTACCTCGTGGATGCGTCCGGACGCCTGCGGCCGGGGTCTCCGGCCCCGGGGGCGGGCGTGGCGGTGCCAGGCCTGCAGGACGACGTCACCGGCAGCCCGCGCGTCGGCGTCGCCGGGATCGGTGCCTATCACCTGGCCGGTGGCGTCCCCGCCGCAATGCCGCCGGCGGGACCGCCGGCATCCGCCCCGGACGGCGCGCCGGCGCCTGACGTCGTTCCGGCCACCGGGGACCCGGCGGAGGCCGATGCGCGCCCGCTGGCGATGCCGGCCTGGTGGCCCGGGTCGGCGTGGGCGTGGTTCGCCCTTGCGCTGCTGCTGTGCGCGCTGGTCGCGCTCGGCGGCGTCCTGTCGCTGCTGCACCGTCGCAACGTCCTGGGCTGGCTGCTGCCCTGGCTGCGCCAGGACTGGCGCGCGCCGGTTCCCGAGGGCAGGACCCGGCACCTGCTGTTCTGCTTCGTCGACCACTACGAGCCCGGCTGGGGTGCGCCGGGGCTGGCGCGCGAACGCGCGCGCGTCGCGCGCTGGCGCCAGGAGCTGCCGGTGCTGTGCGAAGGCCATCGCGACGCGGACGGGCGCCCGCCCGTGCACTCGTTCTTCTTCCCCGGCGACGAGTACCGCGCCGAACACGTCGATGCCCTGGTCGAGCTCTGCCGCATGGGCCTGGGCGAGATCGAGATCCACCTTCACCACCACGACGACACCGAGGCCACGCTGCGCAGGAAGCTCGCCGACTTCGCCGGGATCCTGGCCTCGCGCCACGATGCGCTGCCGCGCGACCCGGCCACCGGCCAGCCGCGCTGGTCCTTCATCCACGGCGACTGGGCGCTCGACAACAGCCATCCGGGCGGCGGCCACTGCGGTGTCGACAACGAGCTGACCGTGCTGCGCGAGGAAGGCTGCTACGCCGACTTCACCTTCCCGGCCGCGCCGGATCCCTGCCAGCCGCGCACCATCAACCGCATCTACCGTGCCACCGACGATCCGCACGCGCCGAAGTCGCACGACAGCGGCGAACGCGTGCGCGTGGGCGGACCGGCCGGCGGCGACCTGATGATCATCCAGGGGCCGCTGGGGCTGCGCTGGCGCAGCCGCAAGTTCGGGCTGATCCCGCGCATCGAGAACGGCGACATCCGCGCCGTCGCACCGCCCGACCGCGACCGCATCGACGCCTGGGTGCGCACCGGCATCCACGTCGAAGGCCGGCCGGAATGGACCTTCGTCAAGATCCACACCCACGGTGCCGAGGATGCCGACATGGACACACTGCTTGGCCGTCCGATGGACGAGGCCTTCGCCTACCTGGAGTCGGAGTACAACGATGGCATCCGCTGGAAGCTGCACTACGTGAGCGCACGCGAGATGTACAACATCGTGCGCGCGGCCGAGGACGGACTGGCCGGCGATCCCGGCCAATGGCGTGATTACTGCGTGCCTCGGCCGGGCTATTCGGAGGGCGCGTCCAATGCGGACGCCAGCGCGGCGTCGGCCGAAACCGGCGCGACGAAGCCCAGGCGCGCCAGCGCCGTGCTTCCGTAGCGGAAGGGCCGCCAGCTGCTGCGCCAGCGGTAGGGGCTGAGCAGCAGCGGCACACGGCCGCGGCTGCGCGCATGCAGCCACGGCAGCAGGCGCGCGGCCAGCCGGCCCAGCGGCGCCGGGACCGGCAGGATGCGCAGGCCGGGACGCTGCCCGGCGCGATAACGCAGCAGGTACTCCCGGCAGCCGGGCTGCGGCTGGTCGACGATGTTGCAGGCCTCGCCGGCGAAGTCCGCGTGCCGCGCGATCCAGGCCAGGGCCGCGGCGCAGTTGTCCACGTGCGCCAGCGGCAGGGGGTTGTCGCCGCCCAGCAGCAGGAACCAGCCCGCCAGCGGACCGAAGCCCGCCCGGGTGGACGGCGTGATGCGTCCCGGGCCGTACAGCACGCCGGGGCGTGCGACCACCAGCGGGATGCGGTGGCGCGCGCAGCGGTCGCGGAACATGCGCTCCTGCTGCAGCTTGGCGTCGGTGTATGCATCGCGCAGCGCCGGCCGCGGCTCCAGCGGGGTGTCGTCGTCGACGCTCGCGCCCTCGGCCAGGCTGGCGGTATCGAGCACGGCCAGCGACCCGACCAGCACCACGCGCGGTGGTGCCGGGCGGCGCGCGAGCGCGTCGAGCAGGGCGGCGGAAGTGGCGAGCGTGCCGCGCATCACCGCCTCGGTGCCGCCCGACATCGCGGAGGCGAGATGGAAAACGACGTCGATGCCGTCGAGGGCCGCGTCGAGTCCGTCAGCGCCGGCATCCAGGCCGCAGGCCACGCGCTGCAGCGCTGCCTGCGGATACGCGGCATCGATCCTGTCGAGGATGGTGGCATCACTGCCGGGGCGGACGATCACCCGCAGCCGCGCTCCCTCGGCGGCCAGCCTGTGGAGCAGGGCAGCGCCCAGGAAACCGGTGCCGCCGGTGACCAGCGCCCGCATCTCAGCGCGCCCAGGGCATCGGGTCGGGTGCTGCGAAGACCGATTCCAGCTCCACCCGCGCCGCGCCGTCGGCGGCCTGGCCGATGGCCAGCGACAGCTCGGTGATGTGCAGGCAGAAATCGGCCGACAGCCGTGGCGCCCGGCCCTCGCGGAGTGCGCGCGCCATGTCCACCGGACCCAGGCAGAAGTCCACCTTGCGGCGGCCGCGCGACAGGCGCACGGCTTCGGCGTCGCCGAGCAGGCGCTGGCGGCGCGCGAGCGGGGATTCCAGGCTGCGGCCGCGTACCCGGAGGCGGGGACGCAGCCGCACCCGCGCCTGCGGCTTCCAGACATCGTCCACCGACAGGATGCCGTCCTCGCCGAACACCCGCAGGCCGTGGTCGTGCGAGGCCACGATGCTGCAGGTGAGCCGCGCGATCATGCCCGAGCGGAATTCGATCCCTGCGAAAGTGACGTCGGGCGCCTGCTCATGCAGCGGCACGTCCAGACCCTTTTCGCGCACCGCGCGCGCGCCGAAGGCGGTGACGCTGCGCGCCGGGCCGAAGAACGCGGCCAGCCAGGTCAGCGCGTAGCCGGCGTGCTCGAGCGTGTTGCCCACGCGCAGCTCGTCCTGCCAGGGCCAGGGCGCGCCCGAGCTGCCGCGCCAGCGGCGCACCGCCATCCGGTGCAGCAGGCCGTCGTCCATTTCGGCATAGGCCAGGTGCGGCTGCCCGATCGCGCCGTCGCGCAGCAGGCGCCACGCGGTCTGCGCCGGCCGGCCGAGCAGGCGGCTCGGTGCGCCGGACAGCAGCAGGCCGCGCGCTGCGGCCAGCACCACCAGGCTGCGCGCGTCCTCGAGCCGCATGGCCAGCGGCTTCTCGGAGTACACGTGCTTGCCGGCCTGCAGGCAGTCGCGTGAGACCACATAGTGCGAATGCGGGTTGGTGAGGTTGAGCACCGCCTCCACGCGCCGGTCCTCGAGCAGGGCTTCGAACGATGGGCAGGCCTCCACGCCATGGTGGCGGCAGAACAGCCCCAGGCGCACCGGGTCGTGGTCCCAGGCGCACACCAGTTCAAGGTCGGCGTGCCGGTGCAGGGTCTCCATGTACAGGTCGGCGACGAAGCCGCAGCCGACGATCGCTATCCGCATTCCACGGCCCTCCCCAGGGCGCGGGCGTAGAAGGCATCGTAGTCGGCGCGCAGGGCCGGCATCGAGGCATTGGCCGCGACCCAGGCGCGGGCGGCTTCGCCCATGCGCGCGCGCAGGGCGGGATCGGCAAGGAGGCGGCGCAGGGCGGCGGCGAGTGCGTCGCCATCGTCGTCGGGGAACAGGATCCCGGTCACGCCGTCGTCGATGATCTCGGGATTGCCGCCGACGTGGGTCGCGACCGACGGCAGGCCGGTGGCGCAGGCCTCGAGCAGGGCGATCGACAGCCCTTCGGTATGCGAAGGCAGCACGAAGGCGTCGAGCGCCGGCAGCAGGGCCTCCACGTCGTCGCGCGCACCGGTGAACCGCACCGGGGCGCCGGATGCGCCCGCCTGTGACTCGAGTCCGGCGCGCATCGGACCGTCGCCGACCAGCAGCAGCTGCAGCGTGGGGAACTCGCGCGAAAGCCGGGCGACCTGTCCGATCAGCAGGCGGTGGTTCTTCAGGGCCACCAGGCGGCCGACGCTGCCGAGCAGCAGCGCTCCCGGGTCGATGCCCAGCGCCGCGCGTGCCGCGGCGCGGCGGTCCGGACAGATCCGCGCCGGCATGCATACGCCGTTGCGCACGGCCACGGTACGCGCGCGCGGCGACAGGCCGCGCTCGACCAGATGGCGCGCCACGCCCTCGCCGACGCCGGCCACGCCTGCGGTGCGCAGCAGCGACAGCCGGTACAGCCGGCGCAGGCGCGCACCGGCCAGGCGCGCGCCCATGTTGTGGCAGGTGTTGACCAGTGCCGGGCGACGCGGCCACGCGGCGGCGTTCGCGAGCGCGGCGTAGTAGTTGGGCACGAAGTTGTGCGTGTGCACGATGTCGGCGTCCAGGCGCGTGATCGCGGCGCGCAGTCGCGCCAGCATCGCGAGGTCGAAGCCGCGCCGCTTGCCGCCGTCGATGACCTCGACGCCGGCGCGCGCGATCACCGGGCCCAGCTCGCCGGGGCCGGTGAGGCTGAAGACGGCGACGGCGTGGCCATGCGAGCGCTGCGCCGCGGAGATGTCGGCGACCATGCGCTCCAGCCCGCCGAACTCGAGCGCGTCCACCACGTGCAGGATCGACAGGCGCGCTCCGCGCCCCGCGCGCGGCGCGGTGTCCAGGGTGGCGGTGTTCATGCGCGCTCCGGTCCCGGCTTGCGGGCGATGAAGTACACCCAGGGGTCGTCGTGGCGGAGCGGGTCCAGGCGTCCGCGCGCGTCCACGGTGCGGATATCCCCGAAGCCGGCGGCTGCCAGGGCCTGGGCTTCGCTCGCAGGGTCGACATAGACGGTGAGCTGGGCGTGGTCGTAGCTCTCATCGTTGACCAGCGCATGGTCGTCGCGCAGGTACTGCTGGCCGCCCAGGCGGCCGCGGTTGCGCCGCCGCCTGAGCATCGCGCCGAGCGCACGCACGCTGCGCACGGCCAGGCGCAGCGGATCCGGTGTGGGCACCAGGCGCACCGGCTGGACCGGTGGCAACCGGCCGTCCAGCACCCGCAGGTTGTGCGACGAGTAGACGAAGGCGCCGCCGGGGCGCAGCACGCGCATCGCCGACGCCAGCACCAGGGCGCGGTCGGCGTGCGCGATGTAGTCGATGCCGTTGAAGGAGAACAGCACGAGGTCATAGGCATCGTCGGGATGGCCGTCGAGCGTGCGCGCGTCGCCCACCAGGATGTCGGCCGTGGGGTGCTGGGCGCGGCAGGCCGCGGCCATCTCCTCGGAGATGTCGAGCCCGCGGTAGCTGCGCGCGACGCCGCGCAGGTAGCCGGTGGTGCGGCCGCCCCCGACGCCGAGGTCGAGCACGTCGCCCTGGACCTGTTGCCAGACCGCGCCCAGCGCCGCCACTTCGGCCGGCGTGAGGTAGTCGCGGCGCGCGAAGTCCTGCACGATGTCCTGGCGGCTGTAGGCGTGGTAGTACATGGCGTCCCGGCCTGCGGCCCGTGTCGACATCTGTAAACGCGAACGGAAGGTCTGCGCGGCCAGCCGCGTTGCTGGCCGAAACATGCGGCGGGGCACGTTCTTCGAGGACAGAACTCCTTCCGTCCTCGATGGTTCCCTTGGCACGCCAGCAGCAGTCGAACCAACTTTTCAGCGGCGTTTCGGCCCTGCGCGGCGCGGCGATGGTCACCGGCTCGACCTATGTCAGCTACGCGCTGGGCATGCTGACCAGCATCCTGGTCGCGCGCAGCCTCGGTCCCGACGACTTCGGGCGCTACTCCTACGTGGTCTGGCTTGCGGGCCTCGTGGTGGTGCTGGCCAACAACGGCATCACCACCACCGCGATCCGATTCGTGTCGGAGAGCCTCGGTCGTGGCTCCGACGCGGCCAGTGTCCAGGGCTGGCTGCGTCGGCGCCAGCTGGCGAGCATGCTGCTGGTCGCGGCGGGCTTCCTGGTCTTTCTGCCGCAGTTCCAGCCCACCGGCTGGAGCGAAGGCCTGGGACTGTTCGCCGCGGCGACGCTGGTGGCCGGCCTGTGCAAGGCCTGGTTCCTGTTCGATGTCTCGATTGCCAAGGGCCACGGCCATTACGGCATCGAGGCGGGAGTGGCGGCGACGATGAGTCTCGCCAGCGCGGCCGGGGTGGTGGTGCTGGTGGCGGCCGGCTCCGGGCTCGAGTCCTACGTGGTCCTCTTCGCCGTCGTCGGCGCCGGACATGCGCTGGCGGGCTGGACGCTGCGCCGTCGCGCCGGGCTGCTGTCGGCCGCACGGCCGCTCGAGGCCGGCATCGAGCCGCGGATCCGCAAGCACTTGTGGTGGACGGTGCTGCTGGTGCTGGCCTGGGCGCTGGGCAACAAGTCGATCGAAACCTGGCTGCTCAACCGCACGGCCGGCGCTGCCGCCGTGGGCTACTTCGCCATCGCGGCGGCGCTGACGCGCGGTGGGATCGATCTGCTGTCGTCCGGCCTGGGCACGGTGCTCATGCCGATGATGGCGCACGCGCACGGCGCTGGTGGGCAGGCGCGGGTGGGAGAGATCACGGCGGTGGCGGTACGCTGCTATGTCGCCCTGGGGCTGCTGCTGGCGGGGGCGGGCGTGCTCGCGGCACCGCAGCTGGTGGGGCTCCTGTACGGCCAGGCGTATGGCGATGTGGTGCTGCCGCTGCAGGTGATGGTGCTGGTCGGCGGCCTGACCGTGGCCGAGGCGGCCTTCGGGGCGTTGCTGTCGACCACCGACAACCAGCGCCTGCGCGTGGGCTTCGTGGTGCTGTCGCTGCTCGTCACGGCTTCGCTTGCGGTGTTCCTGGTGCCGCGCTACGGGCTCGGCGGCGCAGTGGTCGCGCATGCGGCATCGCGCCTGTTGGTGTTCGCGATGACCTGGATCGGGATCACGCGGCTGATGGCGTTGCGGATGCCATGGCGCGAACTGGCGCGGCTGGTGGCGGCCGCGCTGGTGGCCTGCCTGCCTGCGGTGGTGATGATCGAGTTCTTGCCAGACCGCTGGGGCGGGCTTGCCGCGGCGGTGGCGTATGCGTTGGTGTACGTGATCGGCACGCTTGCGCTGGGTGCGTGGCGACGGGACGACGCAGCGGTCTTCGCCGGCGTGGCAGCGCGCTTCCCCCGCCTGAGCGCCGCCGCCGGGCAGTGGACGGCGCGCCTGGCCGGAGGACGCCTGACATGATCCCGCTGTTCTGGGCTTGTGCGGCGCTGGTCGCCTTCACCTATGCCGGCTACCCGCTGTGCATGTGGTTGCGCGCACGCGTGGCCCCGCGCCCCGTGGCGGTCGACGCGACGCGGCCGCTCCCCACGGTCAGCGCGGTCATGCCCGTGCACGATGGCGCCGCGATGGTGGCCGCCAAGCTCGCCAACCTGCTCGCGCTCGAGTATCCCGCCGACCGCCTGGAGATCGTGCTCGCCTGCGACGGCTGCAGCGACGCCACCGCCGCGATCGCGCGCGGCGTGGGCGACGCGCGCGTGCGCGTGCTCGAGTTCGACCGCCGGCGCGGCAAGGCGAGCTGCCTCAACGACGCCGTGGCCGCCGCCACCGGCGAGGTGCTGCTGATGGTGGACGTGCGCCAGCGCCTGGAGCCAGGCGCGCTGCGTGCCCTGGTGGAGCACCTGTCCGATCCGGGCGTGGGCGCGGTGGGTGGCCAGCTGCGCTTCGAGGATCCGGACACGGGCTTCGCCGCGGGCGTCGATGCCTACTGGCGCTACGAGTCGGCGATCCGCCTGGCCGAGGCGCGCAGCGGCTCGGTGGTGGGGCTGAGCGGTGCGCTGTACGCCATGCGCCGGTCCCTGTTCCGGCCGCTGCCGGCGGCCACGGTGCTCGACGACGTGCTGGTGCCGATGCAGGTGGCCGCATCCGGCGCACGCGTGACCTGGCAGCCCCGGGCCGTGGCCTGGGATCGTGCCTCGCGCTCGGCGGCGGGGGAGCGCGTGCGCAAGGTACGCACCCTGGCCGGAAACCTGCAGCTGGTCCAGCTCGCACCGTGGCTGCTGGATCCCCGGCGCAATCCGCTGTGGTTCCGCTTCGTCGGCCACAAGATGCTGCGCCTGGCCGCGCCCTGGGCGCTGCTGCTTCTCGGGCTCGCGGCGATGGCGCTGGCGCCACGCCACGGTTTCTATCTCGCCTGCGCGCTCGCGGCACTGGCCGGGCTTGCGCTGGTGGCCGCCGCGCCGCGCCTTCCGCGACTGGCAGGGCTGGCGCCGGTGCGCCTGCTGGTCGCCTTCGTGCACATGAACCTGTTCGCAGCACAGGCCGCGCTGGCCTTCGTGCGCGGCCGGCGCCTGCACCTGTGGTGACCGCCTGATGCCTGCGTTCGTCTTCATCAGCCTCTACCTGCTGCTGGTGCTGGTGCGCCCGCAGGAATATCCGCAGATGGCCGGCGCCGGCATCCCGCTGCTGCCGATCGCCCTGGTCGCGGCCCTGCTGGCGTGGCTGTTCTCGCGCGACAAGCGCTTCGACGAGCCGCAGTACCTGATCCTGCCGGTGTTCGTGCTGGTGACCTCGCTTTCGATCGCGCTCAACGGCTGGGTCGGCGGTGCGATGGCGCAGTTCACCCTGTTCGCGCCGAGCCTGGTGGCGTTCGTGGTGCTGGCCAACAGCACCACCACGCCGCGGCGCATGGTGTGGGTGATGGTGCTGTTCGCCGGCAGCGCCGCGCTGATGGCCCTGCACGGCGTGCGGCAGAAGGCCGACGGCGTGGGCTGGACCGGCATGCCGCTGGTCGACGATGGGCGCATCCAGTACCTGGGCATCTTCAGCGACCCCAACGACCTGGCGATGTTGTTCGTGATCTGCCTGCCGATGGCACTCCATCTGGCCGCGCGCGGGGGGCTGCTCGGGCTGCGCAGGCTGCTGTGGCTGGCGGTGGCGGGCCTGCTGGTGTACGGCGTGTACCTGACCAACTCGCGCGGCGGCATGCTGGCGCTGGCGGCGATGGTGGGGGCCTGGCTGTGGATGCGTCGCGGGCCGGCCAGCGCCCTGGTCGTGGCGGCCTCCGGGCTGGTGATGATGCGCATGCTGCCTTCGCGGCTGAACGAGCTCGACGTGGCCGAGCGCTCGGCGTCCGGCCGCGTGGAGGCCTGGTACGAAGGCATCCAGATGTTCCTGGGAAGTCCGCTCTACGGCGTCGGCACCGGCAACTTCACCGCCTACCACCACCTGACCGCGCACAACTCGCTGGTCCTGGTGCTGGCCGAGAACGGCGTGGTGGGCTTCGCGCTCTGGTTCGCCTTCGTCGGCTACTGCTTCTGGATGATGCTGCGCATCCTGCGCCAGGCGCCCGCGGGCAGCTATCCCGGCCAGAAGGAGGCCTGGGGCGAGGCGGAGCCGGACCCGTCGTCCGGCGGTGCGCCGGGCGACGGTGCCATCGTTCCCGGATCCGCGCTGGACGCCGCCCTGGTGGAACAGTGGCGGCAGGACCGTGCGGTGGCCCTGGTGCTGCTCGTGTCCCTGGTGGGCTTCGCGGCCACGGCGTTCTTCCTCAGCCGCAGCTACATCATCCTGCTCTACCTGCTGGCGGCCATCGTCGTGGCGCACTCGACCGCGGTGCGCGAGCGCTTCCCGGCCGTCCCGGCCTTCCACCTGGCCGGCGACATCCCGCGCTGGGCAGTCCTCAGCGGACTGGCCGCAGCGGGGTTCTACCTGGTCGTCCGCGTGCTGCTGATGCTGTCATGAGCCGACGCCCGATCCGCATCGCCCTGGTCACGCCCAACCTCCCGGTGCCGCACGACCTCACGCGTGGCCGGTACATCCACGAGACCGCGCGCGCGCTGTCGCGCCTGGCCGAGGTCCGGGTGTATTTCCCGCAGATCCGGCATACGCGCATGTCCCGCCTCCTGCCGCGCACCTACATGAGCGGGTTGGTGGAACCCGGTTTCGCGCTCGAGGGCATCGCGCTCGAGTCCTATACCTATCCGGGATTTCCCGGGCTGTCCCGCCTCACCAACGGCCTTGCCGGTGCCCGCGCGCTGCTGCCGCGGCTGCGCCGCTTCGGCCCGGACCTCGTGCTGGGCTACTGGGTGTATCCCGACGGACATGCCGCGCTGCGCGCCGCGCGCGCGCTCGGCGTGCCCTGCGTGGTCGGTGCGCGCGGATCCGACGTCAATGCGCGCACCGGCGTCGGGGCCTGGCTGACCGGGCGCACGCTGCGCGGTGCCGACGGCGTGCTGGCGGTGAGCCGCGCGATGCGCGACGTGGTGGTGGATCGCTACGGCGTCGCGCCGGCGCGGGTGCGCGCGATCGTCAACGGTGTCGATACCGCGGTGTTCCATCCGCGCGACCAGGCCGCCGCGCGCGCGCGGCTGGGCGTCGCGGTCGATGCACGCCTGGTCGCCTATGTCGGGCGGCTGGTCGAATCCAAGGGCCTGGACGAACTCGTCGACGCCTTCGCCGTGCTGCGCGCGCGCGAACCGGCCGCGAACCTCGTACTGGTGGGCGACGGCGTGATGCGCGCCCGCCTGGTCGCGAAGATCGCCGCCGCGGGCGTGGCGGACTGCGTGCGCATCACCGGCGGCATGGACCACGCCGGCGTCGCCGGCTGGATCGCCGCGGCGGACGTGCTGGCGCTGCCGAGCTGGGCGGAAGGCTATCCCAACGTGCTGGTGGAGGCGTTGGCCTGCGGCTGTCCGGTGGTGGCCACCGACGTCGGCGGCGCCGCCGAGATCGTCGCGCCCGGCACCGGCCTCCTGGTTCCCGCACGCGACCCGGCGCGGCTTGCGCAGGCGCTGGCCGAGGCGCTCGCGCGGCCCTGGGACCGGGCCGCCATCGCGCGTGCCACCGCGCGCGACTGGGACGACGTGGCGCGCGAAACGCTCGCCGCCTGCGTCGAAGTCCTCGAAGCCCGGGGTGGTCCAGCGCGTGCATCCGCCGCTCCCGGCGAGCGCATGCGGGCGTCCGGATAGACGATGTTTCCGCGTTCTCAAGCTGGACAGGGGAATGCCGGCGACCACAGTCGTGCCCGCAGGGCCCCCCGCAAGCCGAGGCGCGACAGACGATGGACTACAAGGCCAGGATCAAGCCGTTCATCCTGAACAACTTCCTCTTCACCGATGACGCCGCGGCGGTCGCCGACGACGCATCGCTGATCCGCGGTGGCATCGTCGATTCCACCGGCATCCTCGAACTGATCGAGTTCCTCGAATCCGCCTACGGCATCCGCGTGGCGCCCGAGGAGATGGTGCCGGCGAACTTCGACACAATCGACAGCATCAGCCTGTTCCTGGGCCGCAAGGCGGCTGGCGGCATGCAGTGAGCGAACTGGCGGTCCGCCTGCTGCAGACCGCGCGTCGCCGGCCGTCGGCGCCGGCCATCGCCGACGGCGGATGCCGCGCGGACTACGCCACGCTCGCCTCCGCGGCGCAGCGCTTTGCGGCGCTGCTGCGCGCGCGCGGCCTGCGCTCCGGCGACCGCGTCGCCGTCGTGCTGCCCAACCGCTACGAGGCCGTCGTCGCCTGCTACGGCTGCTGGCTGGCCGGGATCGTCCTGGTCCCGCTCAACGCCCAGGCCAGCCGGCGCGAACTCGCCAGCTGGCTTGCGCACTGCGAGCCCTCGCTGGTGCTGGTGGAGGAGGGGGATGCCGAGGCGGCAGCGGCGGTCGCGCAGGCCGGGCTCGAGCACGGCCGTCTGGCATTGGGGGCGTCGCGCGACCCGGCTTGGCCGCCCGGTCCCGCCGGGCAGGCCGCGGCAACGTGCGGCGAAGCCGGCGCGGGTGACGGGTTGGCGATGATCCTCTACACCTCGGGCACCACCGGTGCCCCGAAGGGCGTGGCGCTGGGCCACGACAACCTGCACGCCAACGTCCAGGCCGTGGTCGAGGACCTTGGCCTGGGCGAGGACGACTGCACCGTGTCCGTGCTGGCCTTCTGCTATGCCTATGGCGTGTCGGTCCTGCACACGCACCTCTTCGCGGGTGGATGCGTGGTGCTGGAGCCCAACATGGTGTTTCCGCACCTGGTGGTGGATGCGCTCGAGCGCGAGGGCGCGACGGGGTTCTCCGGCGTGCCGTCCACTTTCGCGCTGTTCCTCGAGCGGGGCGTGTTCGAGGGACGTTTGCTGCCGCGCCTGCGCTACCTGACGCAGGCCGGGGGCGCGATGACCGTGGCCCTGGCGCGGCGGCTGCGCGCGCAGCTGCCCGGCGTGCGCCTGCACATCATGTACGGACAGACCGAGGCGTCGGCGCGGCTGGCGTCGGTGCCGCCGGCGCGCCTCGACGACAAGCCGGGCTCCGCGGGCCGGCCGCTGAGCGGTGTCCGGCTGGAGATCCGCGACGAGGCGGGACGCGCGTTGGCGCCCGGCGTCGAGGGCGAGGTCTGGGCCCGCAGTCCCGGCGTGATGCGCGGCTACTGGCGCGACCCGGCCGCCACCGCCCTGGTGCTGCGTGACGGCTGGCTGCGCACCGGCGACCTTGGCCGGCTCGACGACGAGGGCTATCTGTTCCTGGCCGGCCGGCGCAACGACATGATCAAGACCGGTGCCCATCGCGTGCATCCGCTGGATGTCGAGGAGGCGCTGCTCGAACACCCGGCGATCGCCGAGGCCGCGGTCGCCGGCATCGACGACGCCACTCTGGGCCAGGTGGTCAAGGCCTGGGTGGTGGCGCGAGATCCCGGCCTCGATGCCCGTGCCGTGCGCGCGCACTGCCGTGGCCGGCTGGCCGCCTGGAAGATCCCGCGCGACATCGAATTCCTGCCTGCGCTCCCGCGCACCACGTCGGGCAAGGTGCGGCGCGCCGCGCTTGCCGGCACGACCTCCCTGGAGACCACACCGTGAGCGAACTCGGCCCCCACGTGCTCGAACTCGACCTGGAGGCGGAAGCCGACCGGATCGCCGCCTGGCTTCGCGACGCCACCGCGCGCACGCTGCGCCGCCGTGGCCTGGTGGTCGCGATCTCGGGTGGAATCGATTCCTCCTGCTGCGCGGCGCTTGCGGTGCGCGCGCTTGGTCCCGGCCGGGTGCTGGGGCTGATCCTGCCCGAGCGTGACTCCTCCGACGACAGCGCCATCCGCGCCCGTGTCCTGGCCGGGCACCTCGGCATCGAGGTCGAGACCGTGGACATCGCGCCGGCGCTGGAGGCACTGGGCTGCTATCGCGAGCGTGATGCCGCGGTGCGCAACGCGCTGCCCGGCTACGGCCACGACTGGCGCTTCAAGATCGCCATCGAGGGCGGCACCGAGGGCCGGATCAACGTGTTCCGCCTGGTGGCAGAGGATCCCGCGGGCGGGCGCCACGAGCGCGTGCTGGGCCTGGCCGACTACCTGCGGATCGTGGCCGCGACCAACTACAAGCAGCGCGTGCGCAAGACCATCGAATACTTCCATGCCGATCGCCTCAACTACGCCGTGGTCGGCACGCCCAACCGCCTGGAGTACGACCAGGGTTTCTTCGTGAAGAACGGCGACGGATCGGCCGATGTCAAGCCGATCGCCCACCTCTACAAGACCCAGGTGTACGCCATGGCGCGCCACCTCGGCCTGCCCGAACGGGTGTGCGCGGCCATTCCCACCACCGATACCTACAGCCTCGCGCAGGGCCAGGACGAGTTCTATTTCGCGCTGCCCCATGCCGGGATGGACCTTGCGCTGTGGGCGCTCGAGCACGGGCGCAGCGCCGCCGAACTGGCACGCGCGCTGGGAATGTCCCTGGCCCAGGCCGAGGCGGTGTACGTCGACATCGCCAACAAGCGGCGCACCACGGGCTACCTGCACGAACGCCCGCTGCTCGTGCCCGGCCATGCGGTCACGCGGGAGGAGGTGGCGGCTTGAACGCGCTCCTGGCCCCGGAAACGTTCGTCTACCGCATCCGCGACGGGGAGGCGGTGGGTGATGCGCGCAGCGCCGCCATCCAGGCCTGGCGCGGCAGCCTGGGCGACGACGATGTCCTGCTGGCGGCCCGCTACGACGCCCTGGTGCTGAATTCGCCGCACGGCCGTCCTCTGTTGCGCTTCGTCGAACACGTCGACGACGGCGTGGTCGGCTTCCTCGCGGTCGCGCCAAGGCCGATGTGCGCCGACGGCCGACGCCTGCGCGCCGGCGTGCTCTCGCACCTGGCCATCCATCCGGCGCACCGCTCGCTCGGACCGGCGCTGATGCTGATCGAGGCTGCGGTGGAAGCGGCCGGGGAGCACTTCGATTTCGTGTACGGCATCCCCAATGCCCACCAGGGGGCCAGCGCGGCGCTGCGGCGTGCCGGCATGCGTCGCTGGGCGGACATGGAGCGCAGCGTCCGCGTCGTCCGCCACGGACACTATCTGTCGCGTCGCCTGCCACGCCTGCTGGTGCCAGCGGCGGGCACCGTGCTGGATGCTGCCGACGCCATCGTCCGCGCCTGGCAGGGACTTCGCGGACCGCGCCTGCGCGCGCGCTGGGTGGACCGTTTCGAGCCCGCGATGCAGGCCGCTTGGGATGGGGCGGGCCCGCACCCGGCGGCCACTGCCGTGCGCGACGCCACCATGTTGCGCTGGCGCTTCGACGCGGGCGTGGGCCTGCGCATGCGTTACCTGCTACTCGAGGACCGTGCCGGCCGCGTACGGGCATGGTTCGCGTGCGCGGTCGAGCCGCAGTGGCCGCAGCTGCTCGACGTGCACGATTTCTGGTCGGTCGACGCGTGCGAGGGCATTCCGCAGGCGGCGCTTCTGCGGCTGCTGGAGCAGGCCCGCCGCAGCGGGCATGTCGCCGTCAGCCTGCGCGCCGCCCTCGACGCCGCCGCAGCGTCCCCTTGGCGTGCCTGCGGGTTCCGCGTGCGTGGGACGCAGCAACTGGTGGTGCGATGGTTCGATCCGGGCCTCGCCGCGTCGCCGCCGCCGCCGCACCTGACCTATATCGACCAGGATGGCTGACGTGGTGGCATGCATGGCCCTTGGCCGCCCGGCGGCCGATCCGCAGCCCCTGTCCGGAGAGCTGCTGCCCCTGGAGCAGTGTCCCTGGCTGGCGGCGGAATGGATGGCGCTCGAACGCCGCGCCGACTGCTCGCCGTTCTCCAGCTGGCACTGGGTGTCGACCTGGCTGGAACAGCTTCCGCCCACGGTGCGGCCGCTCGTGTTCCGGGCCCACGGCAGTGGAGGCGTGGAGGCGCTGGGGCTGCTGGTCGATGCCAGGGAGCGCGGGGGCGGCCGCGTGTTCGGACGCCGCTCCTTGCACCTGCAGGAGACCGGGGATGCCGCGCTCGACGAGATCACGATCGAATACGCGGGCCTGCTCGCGCCGGACGACCGGCTCGAGAGCGCCTACCGGGCGCTCTTCGCGGCGCTGGGACGGCTGCCGCGGGACTGGCGGCGACTGCGCCTGAGCACCTCGGCGCATGGTGATGCGATCGCCGCCGCGCTGCCGGCCGGCATGCAGGCCGCCAGCGTGCGTGCGCGGCCCTGCTACCGCGTCGACCTGGGGGCGGTGCGCGAGGCGCCTGGCGGCTATCTCGAGGTCCTGGGCCGCAAATCGCGAGGCGCCCTGCGCCAGACCCTGCGTGCCTACGGTGCGCTGGGCGAGCTGCGTGCCGAGACCACCCGCGACCCCGTGCAGGCGCTGGCCTGGTTCGATGCCTTCGAAGCCCTGCACACCGCCTACTGGCAGTCGCGTGGCGTCGGTGGCTGCTTCGCCTCGGATTTCTTCGGCCGCTTCCATCGCGCGCTCCTCGCTCGCACGGCGGCCGAGGGCTTCGCGCGGATGACGCGGGTGACCGCCGGCGACACGCTCGTCGGCTACCTCTACAACCTGGGCTGGCAGGGCCGGCTGTACTACTACAACGCCGGCATGAACTACGGCCGTCTGCCGCGGCACGACCGCCCGGGCATCGCCTCGCTCTATGCGGCGGTGATGCAGGCGGCCGCCGAGGGCGACCAGACCTTCGATTTCCTGGCTGGTGACCAGGAATACAAGCGGCGTCTGTCGACCGGCGAATCGATGCTGCACTCGATCGACGTGCGCCGCGACGACATGCGCGCGGCGGTCGAACGCATCGGCAGCGGCATCATCCGCCGTGCCGCGCCTGGCGTTCCGCTCGCGGACGCCCTGGCGGCCGTGCCGGCACCCTCGGAGGAATGAGCAATGGATACCGCAAGGACCGCATCGAGCGTACGCAAGGTGCTCTACCACCACCGCACCCAGGGCAAGGCCGTCGAGGGCGTGCACATCCGTGGCGTCACCGATGCGCTGCGCGCGGAAGGCGTCACGGTCGATGTCATCTCGCTGCCGGGCGCCGATCCCTACGCCTCTCCCGGGGCCATGTCGCCGACGCGCCAGGCGCGGCCGTGGATGGGCCTCGTCACCCGGCTGCCCGAGCCGTTGTTCGAGCTGGTCGAGCTGGCCTACAACCTCGTGGCCGGCTGGCGGGTGGCGGCCTGGCTGCGGCGCAATCCCGACGTCGACTTCGTGTACGAGCGCTATTCGCTCTTCATGTACGCGACGGTGTGGCTGGCGCGCCGCCGCGGCGTGCCGGTGATCCTCGAGGTCAACGATTCGGCGATTGTCGAGCGCGTGCGGCCCCTGGCGCTCAGGCGCCTGGCGATGGCGATCGAGCGTCGCGTCTTCCGCGACGCCGACGGGCTGGTGTTCGTCTCCAGCGTGTTCCGCGACCGCGCGCGCGCCGCGCATCCGGGCATGGCGCCGGCCATCGTCACGCCGAACGCGGCCGACATCGCGAAGTTCTCGTTCTCGCAGGAGCAGCGGGAGGCGACGCGCGCGCGGCTTGGCCTCGGCGACCACGTGGTCTGCGGTTACCTCGGCGCCTTCGTGCCGTGGCACGCGATCGACGCCTTCGTGCACCGCATCGCCGACCGCCTGGCCACGGCGCCCTGGCTGAAGCTGCTGCTGGTAGGCGACGGCGCGACCTATGCACCGCTGCGCGCCTTCGTCGAAGAGCGCGGGCTGTCGGGCCAGGTGCTGCTGACCGGCCGCGTGGCGCATGACGAAGTGCCCGGCCTGCTGGCCGCGATGGACATGGCCATCCTGCCCAGCGCCGGCGACTACACCTCGCCGGTGAAGCTGTTCGAGTTCATGGCCTGCGCGGTGCCGCCGGTGGCCCCCGGCTTCGCACCGGTGCGTGAAGTCCTGGACGAGGACGAGACCGGCTGGATGTTCCCGGCGGGTGACCTCGACGCCGCGGTCGACGCCGTGATCGCGCGCAGCATGGACCCCGCCGACCTCGCGCGGGTGGGCGCCAATGCGCGCCGCCGCGTGGCCGAGCGCCACCAGTGGCGCAACAATGTCCTGCAGCTGGTGGACTTCCACCATCGCCTGCAGGCAGCAAGGGAATCCGCGTGAACACCGAACGCACGCCCATCGCATCCTCCGGCTGGCCGGTCGACGCCGCCGGTGAATTCCTCGTGGGCGGCCGTCCGCTGTCGCGGGTGGTGGCCGAGGTCGGGCGGACGCCCTGCTACCTCTACGACCGCGCGCGCATCGCCGCGCGGGCGCGAAGCCTCCGGGCCGCGCTGCCCGACGCGGTGCGCCTGCATTACGCGATGAAGGCCAATCCGATGCCGGCGCTGGTCGGCCACATGGTGGGCCTGGTCGATGGCATCGACGTGGCCTCGGGCGGCGAGCTGAGGGTGGCGATGGATGCCGGCGCCGATCCCCTGCACGTATCCTTCGCCGGGCCCGGCAAGTCCGCCGCCGAGCTCGCGCAGGCCCAGGCCGCGGGCGTGCTCGTCAACGTGGAGTCGCTGCGCGAGCTCGACCTGCTGGCGCGGGCCAGCGAGGCGACCGGCACCCCGGCGCGCGTGGCACTGCGCGTGAACCTGCCCTTCGAGCTGAAGGCCTCCGGCATGAAGATGAGCGGCGGCGCGCGCCAGTTCGGCATCGACGCCGAAGAGGTACCGTCGGCGCTGCGTGCGATCGCTGCCGCGGGCCTCGCCTTCGAAGGCTTCCACATGTTCGCCGGCTCGCAGAACCTGCGCGCGGCGGCGATCGTGGAGGCGCAGGCGCGCAGCTACGAGCTGGCGCTGGGCTGGTCGGAGCTGCTGCCCGCGCCGCTGCGCAGCCTCAACCTCGGTGGCGGCTTCGGCATCCCCTATGCGCCCGGCGAGGCCGGGCTCGACCTGGCGCCGGTGGCCGACAACCTGGCCGGCCTGGCCGCGCGCCTGGAGCGCGATGCGCCGGGCGCGCACCTGGTGGTCGAACTGGGGCGCTACCTCGTGGGCGAGGCCGGCCTGTACGTCGCGCGCGTGGTCGACCGCAAGGTGTCGCGTGGGCAGGTGTTCCTCGTGGTCGACGGCGGCATGCACCACCACCTCGCGGCCTCGGGCAATTTCGGCCAGGTGATGCGCCGCAACTATCCGGTCGCGGTGAACGGTCGGCGGGACGGCTTCGAAACCGCGAGCGTCGTGGGCCCGCTGTGCACGCCGCTGGACCTGCTGGGGGACCGGATGGAGCTGGGCGTGGCCGCACCCGGCGACCTGGTGGTGGTGTTCCAGTCCGGCGCGTATGGCCGCAGCGCCAGCCCGCGCGACTTCCTCGGGCATCCGGACGCGGCCGAAGCGCTGGTCTGAGCCCGGGTTCCTCCGTGGCCGCCGGCTGGCGCAGGCCCTCAGGCCGCTGCGGCGTCGGGAGCGGCCGTGCGCGACGGCTCGAGCATGCCGATGCGGCGCGCGGGGTTGCCGGCGACGATGCTGTAGGGCGCGACCTTCCCCGAGACCACCGCGTGCGCCGACACGATCGCGCCTTCGCCGATCTCGGTCCCGGGCATCAGCAGCGCTCCGGTGCCGATCCAGGCATGGTCGTGCACGATCACCGGCTTGACGTCGGCGGGGTCGGGCGCGCCGCCCAGGCGCCGCAGTTCGGGATCGGTGGGGTGGCCGCCGGAATCGCGGAAGGTCACGCCCCCCGCGACCTGGACATGGCGCCCGATGCGGATCTCGCGGCCGACGACGAAGCGGGTCTCGTGGGCGATGTCGGAATGGTCGCCGATCTCCAGCCGCGGCCTGCGGCTGAAGCTCGCGGCGTAGCTGATCGAGATCTTGCCGCTGATGCGCACATGATCGCCGACGACGAGTTCGCCGCTGCCCTGGACCCAGGGCACGTGGATGCCGGTGGTGACGCCGCGTCCGACGCGGGTGCAGTAGGCCTTGAACAGCGGTTCGGCGACGAAGGTCCGGCGCAGCCAGAACAGCGTGCCGCGCAGGCCGAGGAACAGCCAGAGGTAGGGCCGGACCAGCACGCGTGGAGCGGGCAGGGTGAGGCCGCGGCCGGCGACGCGCACGCGCCGGGCGGCGCTGGCCATCGGGTGTCCGGAGGTGCGTGCCCAGTGGCGCAGGCCAGCCAGCGTGCTCATCGCGGACGGTTCCCGTAGGACACCCACAGGTACCACACGTTCTGGCGGACCTCGTTGTCGAACACGCCGCTGTCTCGCTCGTAGCGGTACCAGCTCAGCGACGTGGCCCAGTGCGGGGTCCAGCGCTTCTCCAGCACGAGCCCGGCACGGCGGGTGTCGTCCTCCGCGGCCAGCTGCACGTACTCGGTGCGCTCGGCGCTGGCCCAGCCGGTCAGGGTCATCGTGGGCGTCAGGCGGTAGTCCACGCCCAGCATGATCCCTTGCTCCTTTTCATCGGCTACGAGGGTGTCGATGTAGCGCAGGCGCTGGACATGGCCTTCGATGCGCCAGCCCAGACGCTCCCCCTGCTGGTCCCAGGCGAGGGCGACCCGGCGTTCGCGGTAGGCGGAGGGAATGATGGTCCCGTCGTCGACCAGCACGCTGCCGGGCACCACCGGCTCGCCGCCGCTGCCGCCGCCGATCGCGATGCCCTCGGCGAGCGCCGCGTCCGCGGCGTCGGAGAACTGGTTGATCAGCGTGGCGGAGAGCCGCCCCCGTTCGGCGGGGCGCCAGCCGGCCTCGAGCCGGACCAGCGGTCCGTCGCGGGTCTCGCCGTCGGCATAGTCGAGCCGGGTGTAGCCGGCGTCGATGGCGTAGTCGGTGGAGGCCTGGACGCGTTCGTAGCGGGCGTAGACATCGGTACGCTCGTGGTCGCGCGCGACCAGGTCGACGTCGTAGTCGACGTCGCTCCACTGCGCGTTGAAGCCCAGGTTGCTGCGATCGTCGAATTCGTGGGTGAGCCGCAGCGCCGCGCCGACCCGGCTCGAGTTGAAGGCGTCGGTGACTTCGGCGTGGCTGTCGATGTAGCGCGCCTCGAACCTCCCCTGCAGCCTGCTCCCCACGTCGAACAGCAGGTTGGGCCCGAACGACAGCACGTTGACCTGCTGGCGGTTGTCGGGGGAGTCGGCGTCGAACCGGTCGATGGCCTGCAGTTCGAGCTCGTCGCGCAGGGTGAAGCTGAGGCGGTCCGGGATGGCTACCCAGTTGAGGTAGGCCGACAGCATGCCCTCCACACCGTCGTCGAGCCCGCGCTGGAATTCGCGGTAATCGGCGCGGCCGGCGACCATGGCCTGGACCGTGGAGCCTTCCTGGGTGACCAGGAAGCCGAGTCCCGCCCGGAGGATGCGCTGACCGTCGGGATCGACCGGCACCAGGCGCGGGTTGTCATCGTGCTCGACCCCCGCGTCGAGCACGTAGTCGATGCGCGCGGCCGCGGCCGGCGCGGCGGCCAGCGCCAGTGCGACCGCGCCGGCGATCGCGGTGTACCGGGTGCGGAACCTGTCCATGGCGCGTCTCCCTGCCGTGTCAGTGGTTGTCGTTGAAGACGACGCCGGCGAGCTTGGCCGGGTCGAAGTTGGCCGCGGCCTTGTCGATGGCGTCCAGGGTGACCTTGCCGTAGCCGGCCACCAGCACGACGATGTCGGCGAGGTCGGACAGGATGCGCGCGTCGGGCGAGTTCAGCGCCGAAGGCGCGTCGAGGATGATGTAGCGGTTCGGATCGGCCGAGCGCAGCGAATCGATCATGGTGCGCGCCCGCGCCGAGGTGAAGTACTCGCCCGCGATCTCGCGCACGCTGCCATTGGGGATCAGCTGCAGGCGCGGGATGCCGGTCGGGTACTGGATCGCCTCGAGCTCGTCGACATCGCCGCCGAGGTAGTCCATCAGCCCACAGTGGTCGCTGCCCGCGGCCAGGGCCGCGTGCTGGCTGGGATGCAGCGCGTCGCAGTCGATCAGCATCGCGGTCTTGGCCTCGTCGAAGGCGAAGGCCAGCGCCAGGTTGCGGGCGACGAAGCTGCCGCCGCAGCCATGGCCCACCGGGGCCACGAGGGTCACGAAGTTCTGGTTGCCGCGCAGCCCGAGCAGGCGCGTGCGCAGGTCGCGAAAGGCGTCGGCCTGCACGCGAACCGAGTCCTGGCGGTGGATCAGCCGGCGCTCCTCGAGCGTGCGCGGCGACAGCGGAGCGTCGTCCATGCGCGCGAGGTCGCGCGCGCCGTCGCGCCGCACGGGCGCGTGCCGGGCAGGTCCGTGGGCGGTGGCCGCGGAGCGGGGCGGCGTCAGCGGAACGGTGTTCATGCGGCCACGATCCTGTAGGCATATGTCAGGCCGTAGACCAGCACCACCGACGCGACCATGGCGACGGCAAGCGCCATGGATGCGTATTCGCGCCGACGTTCGCGCGGCGTCGGGTAGGCCGGCACCGTGGTCAGCAGCGGCAGGCCGGAATGCTTGACCAGCAGGTGCGGCGAACGGATGCGCGGATCGAAGCGCGCCACCGCGAACACCAGCGCCAGCGGGATCGCGACCGCCACCAGCAGGCCCGCGGCCGCGATGTGCATGAAGCGCAGTCCGGACGGACGCAGCGGCATCGTGGCCGGGTCCTGCACGCGCAGGGTCAGGCCGCGGTTCTCCTGGTCAAGACCCATCGACACCCGGGCGTTCTCGCGGCGGCGGAGCAGGTCCTGGTAGATCTCGCGGTTGACCTCGTAGTCGCGGGTGAGTTCGGCGAGCGCGCCTTCGGAGGCGGCGATGCGGCGGCTGCGGTCGAGCTCGTCGTCCAGAAGCGACTGCGCCACCTGCAGGCGCGAGCGGGTGGCCGCGCTCTCGCGCCGCGCCTGGGCGAGCTGGCTGCGCAGCTCCTGGTAGAGCGGGTTGGCCTGGGCCTCGTCGGACAGCGCGCCCGGAGCCGCCACCTCGCGGCGGTCGCGCTCATCGGCCAGCATCCGGTTGATGTCGTCGATCTGGTGGCGCAGGCGCACCACGTCGGGATGCTGTTCGGTGTAGGCCAGCAGCAGGCGGTCGCGCTCGGCCTGGAGTTCGATCAGGCGCGTCCGGTACAGGCCCTCGCGGGTCTGTACCGCGGTCACGGCCGACTCGCCGGAAAGCTGCGCGGCAATCGACGACTCGCGCGATTCCTGCTCGAGCAGGGCCATGCGCGTCTGTTCGACCTGGGTGCGCAGCGCGCCGATGCGGGTGGTGGCGTCGGCGGCGCTGCCGGGCTGCGCGTCGACGTTGCGCGACTGGTAATCCTGCAGGTTGGCCTCGGCGCTGGACAGCTTGGCGTGGTACTCCTGCACCTGGCTGTCGATGAACTCGTAGGCTTCGCGGCTCTCGCGCTCCTTGGCGGCGGCGGCCTCGCGCATGAACATGTCGCCGAAGGCCTCGGTGATGCGGTACGCGCGCTCCGGGTCGCGGTCGCGGTAGCTGATCTGGACCAGGTCCGGCCGCGGGCTGTCGATCATCGTGCGGTTGCGGATCTCTTCCATCAGCCGGTCCTGCTCGACCGGGCTGGGGGTCCCGTCCAGCCATCCGCCCACCGCCAGGGCTTCGGACAGCACCTTGCGGCCGTAGATGATCTGGCGCGCCATGCCGGCACGGTCGGCGACTCCGGTGGGCACGGCGCGTCCCTCCAGCAGCGGCTGGATGATGTCGCTGTCCTGGGCCAGGATCGTGACCGACGCGGTGTAGTTGCGAGGGATCACGAACAGGCCGACGACCAGGGTGAGCAGGGCGATGGCGGTGAAGATTCCCGCCAGCGGCACGATCCGCGACCGTGCTTCGCGCAGCAGGATCGGCAGCAGTTCGAGCGGTGCAAGCTCGGGCGCCCCGGGGGCCGGCAGGCCGGGCCGACGCGGGGCGGCAAGTGCGCTGGAGGCCATCAGAATGCCCGCTCGGGAACGGTGATCACGTCGCCCGGCGCCACCAGGTGGTTGGTGGTCAGGTCGCCCCGGCCCAGGATGCGGTCCAGCCGCACGGCGTAGCTGGTCGTGGACTCCTGGCCGCTGCGGCGGTACAGGGCGGCGCGGTCGGATGCCGCGAACTCGTTCACCCCGCCCGCGGCCAGCACCGCGTCGAGCACGGTCATGCCCTGGCGGAAGGGAATCGAGACCGGCTGCCGGACGGCGCCGGTGACGCGGATGCGCGACAGGTATTCGTGGCTGCGCAGGTCGGTCAGGATCACCGCCACCTGGGGCTCGCGCACATAGGCCGCCAGCTTGTCCTGGATGTCGGCGGCCACCTCCGCCGGGGTCAGGCCGCCGGCCACCACGTCCCCCACCAGGGGCACGGAGATGCGGCCGTCCGGACGCACGGGCACCGTGATCCCCAGTTCGGGGTTGCGCCAGACGGTGACCTGGACGATGTCGTCGACGCCGATGCGGTATTCGCCGACCGCGGCCTGCGGCTGGTCGGGGGGCACGCTGGTGGCGCCACCGGACGACGCGCAGGCGGCCAGCAGGGCGGCGAGCGCGAGGAGGATGGACAGGCGGAACGCGATCATCGGGTGGCTTCCACGGCAACGGACTGCCTGTGAGAACGCGGAATTCGCCGGACTGCGGTCAGCGCCTGCACCCGCCGCCACCCGCGCCGGACTTTCGCGTACCCTGCCGCCACTTCGACGCGAGGAGGTCCGATGCGCATCCTGGTCACCGGCGGCGCCGGCTACATCGGCAGCCACACGTGGACGGTCCTGGCCGAGCGTGGCTTCGAGGCCACCATCGCCGACAACTTCTGCAACAGTTCGACGCGGGTGCTCGAGCGCCTGGAGGCGATCTCCGGCCGGCGTCCGGACCTGCGCCGCGTGGATCTGCGCGACCGCGCGGCGGTCGACGCGCTGTTCACCGGCGCCGGCTTCGACGCGGTCATCCACTTCGCGGCGCTGAAGGCGGTGGGCGAATCCTGCGAGCGCCCGCTGGATTACTTCGACAACAACATCGCCGGCACCATCCACCTGCTGCAGGCGATGCGGGCGCATGGCGTCGGGCGCCTGGTGTTCAGTTCGTCGGCGACGGTCTACGGCGACCCGGACTCGGTCCCGGTGCGCGAGGATGCGCCGCTGCGCGTGACCAACCCGTACGGCCGGACCAAGCTGGTGATGGAGCAGCTGATCGGCGACCTGTGCGCCAGCGACCCGGACTTCCACGCCGTGAACCTGCGCTACTTCAACCCGGTCGGGGCGCATGCGTCCGGCCTGATCGGCGAGGCGCCGGGTGGCGTGCCGAACAACCTGATGCCCTATGTCTGCCAGGTCGCCGTGGGCCAGCGCGAGCGGCTGTCGGTCTTCGGCGGCGACTGGCCGACCGTGGACGGCACCGGCGTGCGCGACTACATCCATGTCGTCGACCTGGCGCGTGCGCATGCCGACGCGCTGGACTTCCTGGTGCGCGAGAAGCGCAGCGCCAACATCAACCTGGGCACCGGGCGCGGCACCAGCGTGCTGGAGCTGGTGCGGGCCTTCGAGCGCGCGTCGGGGCGCGAGGTGCCGTTCGAGGTCGTCGCGCGCCGGCCCGGCGATGTCGCCGAGGTCTACGCCGATCCTTCGCTTGCGCACGAGCTGCTCGGCTGGCGCGCCGGGCACGACATCGACGCCATGTGCCGGGACGCCTGGCGCTGGCAGTCGCGCAACCCGCGCGGCTACGAGGACGGGGCCGGCGGCGACTGAGGTCTCGCCGCGTCAGGCCGCGTTCCGCGCCCGGGCTCAGCGGTCGAAGAAGTCTGCGACCGCGCCGGGCGACTTCATCCACTGGAAGTGGTCGGCCGGCACGCCCAGCGCCGCCGCGTCCAGGGTGGCGACCTCGGCCTTCGCCTGCGGCAGCCTGGAGAGCAGGTGGCGCAGCGACGACGCCGGCGCCAGCCAGTCGCGATCGAAGACCACGGCGCGCAGCCGCACGCGCGCCGCGGCCATGCCCGGTTCCAGGTCGCCCAGCCCGGCCGCGGCATAGCGGCCGCTGAGGGCGGTGCCGGCCCAGTCGCGCATCACGCCGCGGGCCTCGTTGCCGCCGAAGCCGATGCGGCGTCCGGGCAGGCTTCCGGCGCGGTCCGCGAGCCAGGGCAGCACGCGGTAGGCCAGCGGCAGCCACAGCCGTTCGCGTGCCGGGAACGCGCGCCAGTACGGGGCGCCGCAGCCGGCCAGCCAGAGTTCGCCGCAGGCGTCGGGCGCCAGGCCGGCGCGGCAGGCGGCGAGCTGCCCGCCCAGGCTGTGGCCACCGGCCACGCGCGGCAGCGCCGGGAGCGCGGCGGCCACCGCGGCCTCGCTGGCCGCCAGGTCGAGCTGCAGCAGTTCGCGATAGCCCCAGTCGCAGTCGCGGCCGGCGCGCAGGCTGCTGCTGCCGTGGCCACGCCACTCGTGCAGGAACACCGCCGTGCCGCGCCGGGCGAGGGCCTGCGCCAGCGGCAGGTAGTGGCGCGCGGCCACGCCCAGGGCAGGAAGCCAGAGCAGGCTGCGCCGGGCGCCTACGGGCACGATCGAGATGAGTTCGAAACGGTGGCCGTCGCCGGCCTCCAGCGCGATGGCGGCCGGCGCCGCCGCCCCGCCGGCCGGCGCCGCCGCCCCGCCGGCCGGCGTCATGCCGACGGGCGCGCCGCGAAGTGGCCGAGGACCAGCACTTCGCTGCGGCCGGGGTGGACGCCCAGGCGCAGCGCCTCGCGGATGTAGTCGATCGCGCCCGCGCAGGCTTCGGGCAGGGCCTGGCCGAGGCAGAGGTTGGCGGCGATCGCCGAGGCCAGGGTGCAGCCGGTGCCGTGGCCGTCCACGCGCAGGCGCGGACCGCGGAAGGATTTGCGGATGCCCGCGTCGGCATAGCGGTCGACGACGTCCCCGCGCTCGTCGAGATGGCCGCCCTTGAGCAGCACCGCGGCGCTGCCGGCGGCCAGGAACGCATCGAGCGCGCGCTCCGCGTCCGCGGCATCCGCGATGCGCCGGCCCAGCAGCAGCTCGGCCTCGGGGATGTTCGGCGTCAGCAGGCTGGCCATCGGCAGAAGGCGGGTCCGCATCGCGTCCAGCGCATCGGCTTCGAGCAGGCGCGCACCCGAGGTCGCCACCATCACCGGGTCGACGACCAGGTGGGGAGGGCGATGGGCCTCGAGGGCATCGGCAACGGCATGGATCACCTCCGCAGACGCCAGCATGCCGAGCTTGACCACGCCGATCCGGAAGTCCTCGAAGCAGGCGTCGATCTGGGCGCGCAGGAAGCCCGGCGGTGGCACGTGCACCGCGGTGACGCCGCGGGTGTGCTGGGCGGTCAGCGCGGTGATCGCCGACAGCCCATGCACGCCATGCGCGGCAAAGGTCTTGAGGTCGGCCTGGATGCCTGCCCCGCCGCCGGAATCGGAGCCGGCGATGGTCAGTGCGGAGACGATGTCTGTGCTTGGCATCCGCGGATTATGCCGGATGGCAGAGGCCCGCCTGGATGCCCGGATCCTGGAGGCCGCTGCTGGCGCTGCGCGCGAAGTACCGGCGCTGAGCGGGGTGGCATCCGGCGCGCGGTGCGTCAGAATCGTGGGCCACGGAGTCCAGGAGGAATGTCCAGGGGATGACGCGCACATGATCGCCATCGTGGAGGCCGCCCGCGCCGGCCTGCTCAGGCCGGGCAACTGGGCGCGGAACGTGTCCGCCGGCGTGGTCGTCGGCGTGGTCGCGCTGCCGCTGGCGATGGCGTTCGCGATCGCCTCGGGCGTGACGCCGGCGCAGGGCCTTTATACCGCGATCATCGCCGGCATCGCGGTCTCGCTGTTCGGCGGCTCGCGGGTGCAGATCGCCGGGCCCACGGGCGCTTTCATCGTCATCCTCGCCGGCGTGGTCGCGCAGTTCGGCATCGAGGGCCTGCTGGTGGCTACGCTGATGGCCGGCGTGATCCTGGTGGCGATGGGCCTCGCGCGCCTGGGCGGCGTGATCCGCTACATCCCGGACCCGGTCATCGTGGGCTTCACCGCGGGCATCGCGGTCATCATCTGGGTCGGGCAGTGGCAATCCTTCTTCGGCCTGCCGGCGCCCGATGCCGGCCCGTTCTATCTCGAGACCTGGCGCCTGCTGGGGTCCTTCGCGCAGCTGCACTGGCCCACCACGCTGCTCGGGCTGGGCAGCCTCGTGCTCGCGCTGTACGGGCCGCGGATACCGGGCCTGGCGAAAGTGCCGGGACCGCTGCTGGCGATGGTCGCGGCGACCGCGGTGACGGTGGCCTTCGAGCTTCCCGGCATCGCCACGATCGAGTCCACCTTCGGCGCCATCCCGCGCTCGCTGCCCACGTTCGCGGTGCCGTCGATCGGCTTCGACGACGTGATGCTGCTTCTCCCATCGGCCTTCACCATCGCCATGCTGGGCGCGATCGAGTCCCTGCTGTCGGCCGTGGTCGCCGACGGCATGGCCGGCACGAAGCACGACGCCAACCAGGAGCTGGTCGGGCAGGGCATCGCCAACATCGTCTCGCCGCTGTTCGGCGGCATCGCGGCCACGGGTGCGATCGCGCGCACGGCCACCAACATCCGCAACGGCGGCAACGCCCCGATCGCGGGCGTGGTGCACGCGCTGGTGCTGGTGCTGGTCTTGCTGGTGGTGTCGCCCTGGGCGGGCAAGGTCCCGCTGGCGTCGCTGGCGGCGATCCTGTTCGTGGTGGCGTGGAACATGAGCGAGGCGCCGCGCTTCATCCGCATGGTGCGCAAGGCGCCAACGGCGGACGCGGTGATCCTGCTGATCACGTTCGTGCTCACCATCCTCGCCGACCTGGTGGTGGCGGTGAACATCGGCGTGATCCTGGCGATGCTGCAGTTCATGCGCCGGATGAGCGCGTCGGTGGAGGTGGTCGAGCACACGCAGTCGAGCCTGCGCCACGAGCTGGCGGATGCGGGCATGGACTCGCTGCCGAAGGACGTGCTGGTCTATTCGATCGACGGGCCGTTCTTCTTCGGCTCGGTCGATTCACTGGAGCGTGCCCTGTCGTGGTCGCGGCAGCCGCCGCGCTTCGTGGTCCTGCGCATGGAGCGGGTGCCCTTCATCGATGCGACCGGGCTGAAGCGGCTGGAGTCCACCATCGGCAGCCTGCGTGCGCGCGGCGTGCAGGTGCTGCCCGTCGGCGCGAACATGGCGGTGCTGCGCAAGCTGGTGCGCGCGGAAGTCGTCAGCCGGGATCTCCCCGGCAGCTACTTCAAGGACCTGTCGGAGGCGCTTCTCTACGTCAGGGCGCAGCGGGTTCCGAACGACGACGAGGCTGCGGCTTCAAAGGTGTCCTGACCCCATCGACCCGCCATCGGGACGCCTTCGCAGTCCCGGTTCAAGCGCGCTCCTGCTCCTGCTCTTACTCCCACCCCACGGGACGGCTGGCAGGCGGAGGGTGTGCGGGCACCTGGCCGGCAATCAGGAGCGGCTCCACCGCGACGCCGGCCAGGTGCCCGCACACCCTCCGCTTTCCGGACACCCGTCCCTACAACACCTCGGACGCGTAATCCGCCAGCCGCGAGCGCTCGCCGCGACGCAGGGTGATGTGCGCGCTGTGCGCCCAGTGCTTGAAGCGGTCGACCGCATACGTCAGGCCCGAAGTGGTTTCGGTGAGGTACGGCGTATCGATCTGCTCCACGTTGCCCAGGCACACGATCTTCGTGCCCGGCCCGGCGCGGGTGATCAGCGTCTTCATCTGCTTCGGCGTCAGGTTCTGCGCCTCGTCCAGGATCAGCCAGCGGTCGAGCAGGGTGCGCCCGCGCATGAAGTTCATCGAGCGGATCTTGATGCGCGAGGCCAGCAGGTCGTTGGTGGCCGCGCGGCCCCAGCTGCCACCCTCCTTGCTGCTGCTCGGCAGCAGCACCTCGAGGTTGTCGGTCAGTGCGCCCATCCACGGCGTCATCTTTTCCTCCTCCGTGCCCGGCAGGAAGCCGATGTCCTCGCCCACGCTGATGGTGGCGCGGGTCATGATGATCTCGCGGTAGCGCTGCGCGTCCATGGTCTGCGCCAGTCCCGCGGCCAGCGCCAGCAGGGTCTTGCCGGTGCCGGCGGTGCCGAGCAGGGTGACGAAGTCGATTTCCGGGTCCATCAGCGCGTTGAGCGCGAAATTCTGCTCGCGGTTGCGTGCGGTGATGCCCCAGACCGCATGCTGGTGGCTGCGGTAGTCGTCGACGATCTGCAGCACCGCGCGGTCGCCGTCCACCGAGGCCACGCGGAATTCGGACTCCTCGTCGCCGGGCAGGTACAGGTACTGGTTGGGATGCCAGTCGTCGTTCTCGCCGCGGCGCAGCTCGTAGTACGTGCGCCCCTTGTCGGTCCAGGACTTGAGGTCCTTGCCGTGGCGCTGCCAGAAGTCATCGGGCAGCGCGGTGGCGCCGGTGTAGAGCAGGCTGAAGTCGTCGAGCGCGCGGTCGTTCTCGTAATCCTCGCTGGCGATGCCGGCGATCGCGGCCTTGATGCGCAGGTTGATGTCCTTGGACACGAACACAACCGGCAGGTCGGCACCGTCCTCCGCGCGCAGCGCCAGGATCGCGCCGAGGATGCGGTTGTCCGGGGCCACCGCGCCGAACGAGGTCTTGTCCTCCTTCGGCACCGTGGTCTGGAAGCGCAGCACGCCGCTGGAGCCGGCGCCGCGCAGCTGCAGGCCGCCGGGGCGCTCGAGCTTCAGGCCCGAGGCGATGCGGTCCGCGCCCTGGGCCTCGATCAGCTCGTTGATGAAGCGGCTGACCTGGCGCGCGTTGCGGCTGGCCTCGGAGGTGCCCTTCTTGCCGTTGTCGAGCTCCTCGATCACCTGCATCGGCAGGTAGACGTCGTGCTCCTCGAACTTGAACAGCGCGGTGGGGTCGTGCATCAGCACGTTGGTGTCGAGTACGTAGATCCGCTTGCCGTGGTTCATCAAGGCCTCAGTCCGTGCGGGTGTGCGTGGTGAAGGGTGGCGCTGGAGCAGGTGTGGCCCACGCGAAGGCCGCCGCGGCCCGCTGGGCGGGGCGGCGCTGCGCGCGGGCAGGGCGGTGGATCACCGGGCGCGCGCTTCCTTCAGCGCCTGGAGCACGGCATCGGCATGTCCGGGGACGCGCACCTTGCGCCAGGCGCGTGCGACGCGGCCCTCCGGGTCGATCAGGAAGGTGCTGCGCTCGATGCCCATCACCTTGCGGCCGTACATGTTCTTTTCGCGGATGACGTCGAAGGCGCGGCACAGGGCCTCGTCGGCGTCGCTGACCAGCGGGAAGCGGAAACCCTGCTTCGCGCAGAAGTTGTCGTGCGACTTCACCGAATCGCGCGACACGCCCATGACGCCGGCGTCGAGCGCGTCGAACTCCGGCAGCAGGGCGTTGAAGTCCAGCCCTTCGGTGGTGCAGCCGGGCGTGGAGTCCTTCGGGTAGAAGTACAGCACCACCCAGCGCCCTGCGTGGTCGGCCAGCGTCGCGGTCGTGCCGCCGGAGAGCTGCAGCGGGAGCCTGAGGGTGGTGCTGTCGAGCGTGTCGCCTTCGTTCATCCGTATGCCTGCCAGCGCGCTCAGAACTTCATCGGATCCATGATCGCGTCGAGGTTGAGGTGGTCGCAGAACTCGAGGAAATCGTCGCGCAGGGCGGCGATGTGCATGTCCGCCGGGACACCGATCGTGACCTGGGCCGAGAACATGTCGGCGCCGGTCTGCATGGCGCGGTAGCGCGAACAGTGCAGGCTCTCGATGGTGATGCCCTGGCGGTCGAAGAAGTCCGCCAGTTGGTAGAGGATGCCGGGCTTGTCGGACGCCACCACCTCGACGATGTAGGGCAGCAGGTTGGACTGGATCGGCTTCGGACCGGTGCGGTACCAGACCAGCTTCAGGCCTTCCTCGCGCTCCAGGCGCGTCAGCATGGCCTCGAGCTTGGCGACCGCGTCCCAGGATCCCGTGGCCAGCGCGGTGACCGAGACGTCGCGCCCGACCGTCGACAGGCGGGTGTCGACCAGGTTGCAGCCGCTGTCGGCGATGCGCCTCGACACCGCCAGCAGCGGCGAGCGCGGATGCGTCGTGTAGGCGTTGATCAGGAGGTGGTTCTCGGTCGGCGCGGGCCGGGATGTATCGGTGTCGGTCAAAGCGGAGTCCACGGAGTGCGGTGGGGGCGCCGGTTGCCGGCTGCCGTGCGGCCCTGGACGCGGGCGCTGTCGCCGCCCTGAGGCTGCGGCCAGCATACTTGCCCGTGCTTCGAGGCCGCAAGTAAGATCCCCGGAGCCGCGCGGCAGCCGCGCGGCGCTCCGCACGGCTTCCCAACCGCAGGTCCAGCTTGCATCTTTCCGGCAGCATCACCGCGCTGGCGACGCCGTTCACGGCCGCCGGCGACCTCGACATCGACGCCTGGCTGCGCCTGGTCGACGCGCAGCTCGCGGGCGGCACGCAGGCGCTGGTGGTGGCCGGATCCACCGGCGAAGCCGCGGCGCTGGCGCCCGCCGAGTACCAGGCGCTGCTCGGCGCCGCGGTCGAACGCGTCGCCGGTCGCGTGCCCGTGGTCGCGGGCACCGGCCAGTCCGGAACCGCGCACACCATCGAACGCACGCGCGTGGCCGCGGCCTGCGGCGCCGACGCCGCGCTGGTGGTCACGCCGCCCTACGTGCGCCCGACGCAGGCCGGCCTGGTGGCGCATTATCGCGCGGTCGCCGACGACGGCGCGCTGCCGGTGGTGCTGTACAACGTGCCGCCGCGCACCGGCTGCGACATGCAGCCCGCCACCGTCGCCGCGCTGGCCGGCCACGAAGCCATCATCGGCATCAAGGAAGCGGTGGCCGACGAGGCGCGGATGCAGGCACTGCTGCCGCTTGCCGGCCCCGGCTTCGCGATCCTGGGCGGCGACGATGCCACTGCGGCGCGCGCGATGCTGGCAGGGGCCGACGGCCTGGTGTCGGTGGCGTCGAACGCCGCGCCGGCCGCGTTCCGCCGCCTGTGCGACCTCGCCCGCGGCGGTGACGCCGCCGGCTGCACCGCGCATGCCGCGGCGATCGCCGCGCTGGTGGAGTTCTGCGGCGTAGAATCCAATCCCATCCCGGTGAAGGCGCTGCTGGCGCGGCTCGGCTTCGGCCACGTCGACGGCATCCGCCTGCCGCTGCTGCCGCTGTCGGCGGCGCACGCGGCCACCGCCGACCGCATTGCCGGCGACATCGCGGCACTCGAACAGACCTGCCGCGACGCAGTCGCGGCCTGACCGATCCAGCAGGAGACAGCCATGCAGCTTTCCCGTTCCATGATCCGTCCGGCGCTCGCCGTGGCCATCGCCGCGACCCTGGTCGCCACCGCCGGCTGCAGCTGGTTCCGCAAGGACAACGCGCTGTACACGGCCGCCCCGCAGGACCGCCCGCTGGAAGTGCCGCCGGACCTCGACCGTCCCGACACCAGCTCGGCGATGCCGGTGCCGTCCAGCGGCACCACGAGCGTGACGCGCTCGGGGATGGCGGCGCCCGCCGCTGCGCCGCAGGCCTCGAACGGCTTCACCGTGGCCGCGCCGCGCGACGAGGTCTTCGGCCGCATCGAGCCGGTCCTGGCCGGCATCGAGGGCGTGAGCGTGGTCAGCAAGGCGCAGTTGCTGGGCACGTACGACGTCGACGCCGGCGACAGCAAGTTCCTGGTGCGTGTCAGCCAGACCGATTCGGGCAGCTACGTCTCGGCGGTCGATCCGCGCGGCGTGGCGGCGACCGGCGCGGACGCGGTGCGGGTGATCGAGGCCCTGCGCGCGGCGCTGGCGCAGTAGTCTCCGGCCGGGACCACGTCCCGGGTCGGAAACGCGAAAGGCGCGGCCCTGGCCGCGCCTTTTTCGTGGTTCTTCTCCCGACTGAGGGAAAGGGCGCGGGTGGGGGCATCGCGGCGCTTCGACGCATGGCCTGCTGCCGCTCATGTCCCCCGATGCCGGCCCCACAGGGGCCGGCATCTCCTCCTTGACTTCCCGTCAGCAGGCCACGCGCCGAAGCGTGCAAGGCCCCGGTGCGCCGTTGGAAAAAGCGCGGCGTGGGCCATTGGTCCCTGCGCGAGCCGCGAGGTGCGTCAACGCTCCGCCCTTCTCCAGCGGCTCCGGGTGCGACGCTTCCACCATCCCTCGACCGGCGGCACTGTTCCGGACTACGGTGCGATGCCTGCTGACGGGAAATCAAGGAGGAGGCTGTGACCACAGGCCGCAGCCGGGGGACATGAGCGGCAGCAGGCATCGCACCGCAGCACGACCACCCTCCCGCCGGCCGCGTCAGGGATCAGCGCAGCGCGCGATCCCTCACTTGGGAGAAGAACCTTTTTTGTATCCGGGGCCGGCGACGGCCCCTCGGCTCAGCGCTCCAGCAGCGGAAGCTTGCCGGGTTTGCCGTCCCAGTCCTCGGCGCCGGGCAGCGGCTCCTTGCGGGTGGTGATCACCGGCCACTCCTTCGACAGCTCGGCGTTCAGGGCCACGAAGCCCTCCTGGCCGGCGGGGACGTCGTCCTCGGCGTAGATGGCGTTGATCGGGCACTCCGGCTCGCACAGGGTGCAGTCGATGCACTCGTCGGGGTCGATCACCAGGAAGTTCGGCCCTTCATGGAAGCAGTCCACCGGGCACACCTCGACGCAGTCGGTGTACTTGCACTTGATGCAGTTCTCGGTGACGACGAAGGGCATGGCTCGCTGGACTCGCTGCGCTGGACAAGACGGATGCGCATTGTAGCGCCCGGCCGCCGCGGATGAACGGCGCGCAGGATGCAGGGCCGGAACGTTCCAGCCTGGAATGCGCTTGGCCGGAACATGTTTGGTCGGGAACGGACAGGGCCCGCGACGTTGCCGGCGCGGGCCCTGGGGATATGGCGCTCCCTACGGGATTCGAACCCGTGTTTTAGCCTTGAGAGGGCCACGTCCTAGGCCTCTAGACGAAGGGAGCATTTGGAGCATTGCCGCTCCCGGAGGGCGGCACCGGCTGGACGACCGGCCCGAAGCACCATGGAGGCGCTGCGAGCTTGCTAGTATAGCAACGACAGGCTGCCGCTGGGCAACCCGAGCAGGTACTTTTTTTCAGATGCCCAACGACATTCCCTCCGATACACCGGCCCTGCGGACGATCCCCCGCGACCAGCACACCATTTCCCGAAAGGACATCAGTCCCAACGCACTGCGGGTGCTGTACCGCCTGCGCGAGGGCGGCCACGAGGCCTACCTGGTCGGCGGCGCCGTCCGCGACCTGCTGGTCGGTGGCCATCCCAAGGATTTCGACATCGCCACCGGCGCCACGCCCGAGGAGGTGAAGGCGCTGTTCCGCAACTGCCGGCTGATCGGCCGCCGGTTCCGCCTGGCGCACGTGGTCTTCGGCCGCGAGATCATCGAGGTCGCGACCTTCCGCGCCAACAGCGACGACGGCAGCGGCGACCGCGAGACCCACGAGGGCGGCCGCCTGCTGCGCGACAACGTCTACGGCACGGTGGAGGACGACGCGGTGCGCCGCGACTTCACCGCCAACGCCCTGTACTACACCGTCGAGGATTTCTCGGTCCGCGACTACGTCGGCGGCTTCGAGGACGTGCAGAACCGCGTGCTCAAGCTCATCGGCGACCCGGAGACGCGCTACCGCGAGGACCCGGTGCGGATGCTGCGCGCGGTGCGCCTGGCCGCCAAGCTCGACTTCAGCATCGACCCGGCCACGGCCGCGCCGATCCGCGCGCTGGCCCCGCTGCTGTCCGAGGCCGCCCCCGCGCGGCTGTTCGAGGAATGCCTGAAGCTGTTCCTGTCCGGCCACGGCGTGGCCAGCTTCGAGGGCCTGGAGCGCCACGGCCTGCTGCCGGCGCTGCTGCCCGAGGCGGCCGCGGCGATGAAGGCCAACCGCAGCGGTGCGCTGCGCGCGGTGGTGCTGGAAGGCCTGCGCGGCACCGACGCCCGCGTGGCCAACGACGAGCCGGTGTCGCCGGCCTTCCTGTTCGCGCTGCTGCTGTGGCCCGCCTACTGCCGCACGCTGATGTCGCTGCAGGCGCAGGGCGTCCCGCCGGCCGATGCCCAGCGCCGCGCCGCGGACCGGGTGACCGTGCACGAGCTGCAGGCGGTCGCGCTGCCGCGCCGGTTCTCGGTGCCGATGCAGGAGATCTGGCTGTTGCAGTCGCGCTTCGGCCTGCGCCAGCGCAAGCGCGTGATGCGCATGCTCGCGCACCCGCGCTTCCGTGCCGCATTCGACTTCCTGCAGGTGCGCCAGGCAGGTTCCGACGAGCATGCCGACGACATCGCCTTCTGGCGCGAGGCCCGGCTCGACCCCGACATGGCCATCGCCCACACGCCGGCCGGCGAGGGAGAGGGCGAGAATGGCGCGGACGCGCCGCGTCGCCGGCGCCGGCGACGGCGGACGGTGGGTGCCTCTGCGGTATGAGCGCACCGGTCCGGGCCTGCATCGGCCTCGGCGGCAACATCGGCGATGTCTCGGCGGCGCTGCGGGCCGCGCTGGATGCGCTCGACGCGCTGCCCGGCACGCGCCTGGTGCGCGCCTCGCGCTTCTACCGTACGCCGGCCTGGGGCGTGGAGGCGCAGCCGGACTTCACCAACGCCGTGGCCGTGCTGGACACCACGCTGCCGGCGCGCGCGCTGCTTGATGCACTGCTCGACATCGAACGCGCACACGGCCGCGAGCGCGCCGCGGACGGCAGCCGCTGGGGACCGCGCACGCTCGACCTCGACCTGCTGCTGTATGGCGAGGCGGTGATCGACGAGCCCGGCCTGGTCGTGCCGCATCCGCAGCTGCATGCGCGCGCCTTCGTGCTGGTGCCGCTGGCCGAGGTTGCCGCCGACGCGGAAGTGCCGGGCCGCGGCCGCGTCGACGTGCTGCTTGCCGGCGTGGATGCGGGCGACATCGTTCCGGCCTGAAGGGGCGTTCCGCTGCGTGCGGCGGCGTAAGATGGCGCGGCCTTTCCCACACGGATGCGATACGCATGAGCAAGCCCACTGAAGCAGGGCAGGGCGCACGCCGGCCGATGACCGTGCCCGGCCTGGCCGAGGCGCGCGCCGCGGGGCGCCGGCTGTCGATGCTGACCGCCTATGACGCCGGATTCGCGCGGGTGTTCGATGCCGCGGGCGTCGAACTGATCCTGGTCGGCGACTCGCTGGGCATGGTCGTCCAGGGCCGCGCGTCGACCCTGCCGGTGACCGTGGACGACATCGAGTACCACACCGCCTGCGTCGCCCGCGGACTGACGCATGCACTGCTCGTCGCGGACCTTCCGTTCCAGGCCGATGCGACGCCGGAGCGCGCGCTGGATGCGTCGAGCCGCTTCCTCCAGGCTGGCGCGCAGATGGTGAAGCTCGAAGGCGCGGGGCCGAAGCTCGAGGTGATCCGTTTCCTGGTCGAGCGCGAGATCCCGGTCTGCGCGCACCTCGGCCTGACGCCGCAGTCGGTGCTGCGCTTCGGCGGCTTCAAGGTGCAGGGGCGCGAAGAGGCGGCGGCCGAACGCCTGCGCGCCGAGGCGCGCGCGGTGGCCGATGCGGGCGCCGCGCTGATCGTGCTGGAAGGCGTGCCGGCGCCGCTGGCCGCGGCGATCACCCGCGACAGCGCGGTGCCGACCATCGGCATCGGCGCGGGCGCGGACTGCGACGGCCAGGTGCTGGTGATGCACGACATGCTGGGCCTGGATTCGGGCCACCGGCGTCCGAAGTTCGTGAAGGACTTCCTGGCCGAGGGCGGTTCGGTCGCGGGCGCGGCGCGAGCCTTCGTCGCGGCCGTGCGCGACGGCAGCTTCCCCGGCGCGGAGCATTCCTACGCATGAGCGCCACGGTCGAGGTGGTCGGCGAACTTGCCGCGCTGCGCGCGCGTATCGACGGCTGGAAGCGCGAGGGCCTGCGCGTCGGCTTCGTGCCGACCATGGGCAACCTGCACGCCGGCCACTACAGCCTGGTGCGGCTGGCGCGCGCGAACGCCGACCGCGTGGTCGCCAGCATCTTCGTCAACCCGACCCAGTTCGGGCCGGGCGAGGACTACGAACGCTATCCGCGCACGCCCGACGCCGACGTCGCCGGCCTGCAGGCGGCCGGCTGCGACCTGGCCTGGATGCCGACGGTGGAGGCGATGTATCCGCTGGGCACGGCGCGCGCGGTGCGGGTGCAGGTGCCGGGCATCACCGACGTGCTCGATGGCGCCCACCGCCCGGGGCATTTCGACGGCGTGTGCACGGTGGTCGCGCGCCTGTTCAACCAGGTGCGGCCCGACGTGGCCGTGTTCGGTCGCAAGGACTACCAGCAGCTGGCGGTGATCCGGCACATGGTCCACGACCTCGCGTTCCCGATCGAGGTGCTGGGCGCCGACATCGTGCGCGAGGACGACGGCCTGGCGCGCAGCTCGCGCAACCAGTACCTGTCGGCGGAGGAGCGGGCGAAGGCGCCGGCTATCCACCGCGCGCTGCTTGCGATGCGCGACGCGGTGCAGGACGGGCAGGGCTGGCGCCAGGCCGAAGCCGCCGCCGCCGCGCAGCTGCAGGCCGAGGGCTTCGAGGTCGACTACGCCGTGCTGCGCACGCCGCTGCTGGTCGAGCCGCCCGAAGCCGCGGCCCCCGGCGACGACGGCCGGCGCGTGGCCCTGGTCGCCGCGCGCCTGGGCCGCACCCGCCTGATCGACAATCTCGAGTTCAGCCTGCACAAGGCCCCCTTGTAGGAGCAGCTACAGCTGCGATCAGGACTTCCCACGGATGTCGGCAGGTCGGATCGCAGCTGTAGCTGCTCCTACAGGAGGCCGCCCGCGGCATGTCGCCGCCGCTGAACTGCTCCCGCGCGCACGGTGCCCGGGGGCGCCGCGCGTCACTGGGCGCCTGCGGCCATCTTGTAGAATCCGCGGTCGACGCCGGAGTCCCGGCCCCCCAGCGGTTCCCCACGATGCTCCTGACCCTGCTCAAAGCCAAGATCCATCGCGCCACCGTCACCCATGCCGAGCTGCATTACGAAGGCTCGTGCGCGATCGACGGCCTGCTGCTCGACCTGTCGGGCATCCGCGAGTACGAGCGCATCGAGATCTACAACATCAACAACGGCAAGCGCTTCGCTACCTACGCGATCCGCGCCGAAGAGGGCAGCGGCATCATTTCGGTCAACGGTGCCGCGGCGCACCAGGCCGAGCCCGGTGACCTGGTGATCATCTGCGCCTACGGCGCCTGCGACGAGGCCGAGGCCGCGGCGTTCAAGCCCAGCCTGGTGTACGTCGATCGCCAGAACCGGATGACGCACACCAACGACGCCATCCCGGCACAGGCTGCCTGAGGCGTGGCCGGCGAAGCGCTCGTCCGGGAGTTCCTCGACCACGCGGAGCGCCTCGCCGGCGCACGCATTCCCGACCTCCTCGCGGCCGACCCCGCGCGCGCGGGCGCGATGGCGCTGCGCGTGGGCCCGGTGTACGCGAACTTCGCGCGCCAGCGCATCGACGCCGCGACGCTCGCCACCCTGGGCGGACTCGCGGGCCACGTGCGCCTGTCGCTGGCGCTGCGCGCGCTGGTCGATGGCGCCGAGGTCAATGCTTCCGAAGCGCGTCCGGCGTTGCACACCGCGCTGCGCTCCGGCATCGGCCGCGGCGAGGTGGCACGCGCCGCGCACGCCGAGGCGCTGGCCGCGCGCGGACGCATGGCCGGCCTGGTGGACGGGCTGCGCGCCTCCGGCGTCACCGACGTCATCAACATCGGCATCGGCGGTTCCGACCTGGGCCCGCGACTGGCTGTCGATGCGCTGAAGGATTTCAGCGACGGGCGCTTCCACCTGCACTTCGTCAGCAACGTCGACGGCAGCGAGGTGCAGCACGTGCTGCGCGGACTCGACCCGGCGCGCACCGCGGCGATCCTGGTGTCGAAGAGCTTCGGCACCCAGGAGACGCTGCTCAACGGCGCGGCGGTGCGCGACTGGCTGGGCGGCGGCGAGAGGCTGTACGCGGTCAGCGCGAACGTGCCGGCGGCCGAGGCCTTCGGCGTCGACCCGGCGCGCGTGCTGCCGATGTGGGACTGGGTCGGCGGCCGCTACTCGCTCTGGTCGTCGGTCGGATTCGCGATCGCGCTGGCGATCGGCATGGACGGCTTCGAGGCGCTGCTGGCCGGCGCCGCGGAGATGGACGCGCATGCGGTCGAGGCGCCGCTTGAGACGAACCTGCCGATCCTGCACGCGCTGGTGGCGGTGTGGAACCGCAACGCACTGGGCCTGCCCACGCAGGCGGTGCTGCCCTACGACCAGCGCCTGGCGCGGCTGCCCGACTACCTGCAGCAGCTGGTGATGGAGAGCCTGGGGAAGTCGGTGCGCAGCGACGGGCGCTCGCCGGGCGTGGCCACCGTGCCCGTGGTCTGGGGCGGCGCCGGCACCGGTGTGCAGCACAGCTTCTTCCAGGCCCTGCACCAGGGCACCGACGTGGTGCCGGCCGACTTCATCGGCGTGGTGCGCCCCGCGCACGGCCTTCGCGACAACCACGAGGCGCTGCTGGCCAACCTGCTGGCGCAGGCCGAGGCCCTGGGCAACGGCCATGCCGCCGAGGACCCGCAGAAGGCGTACCCGGGCAACCGGCCGTCCACCCTGTTCCTGCTCGACGAGCTGGCCCCGCGTTCGCTCGGCGCGCTGCTGGCGATGTACGAACACAGCGTCTACGCGCAGTCGGTGCTGTGGGGCATCAATGCGTTCGACCAGTGGGGCGTGGAGCTCGGCAAGCGCATCGCCGGCGAGCTGCTGCCCGCGCTGCGCGGCGAGGGCGAGGCCGGCGACGCGGTGACCCGCGCCCTCATCAACGAGATCCGCGCCCGCAGCTGACGGCTGCCCAACGGTGTAGGAGCAGCTACAGCTGCGACCAGCAAATCGGGCGCCAAGCGGGTTCCGTGCGGACCGGGTCGCAGCTGTAGCTGCTCCTACAGGGGACGGGCGGCGGCCAGGGGACGGGCGGCGGCGTGGCGCGCCAGCGCCCATTCGACGTGCTCGCGGATCACCGGGTCGGGATGGTCACGACGGCTTGCCAGCGCGGCCAGCACCTCTGGCGTGCTCGGGGCATTGCCCAGCGCCACCGCGATGTTGCGCAGCCAGCGTGCATGGCCGCTGCGGCGCAGGGCGGTGCCTTCCGTGCGGCGCAGGAATTCGTCCTCCTCCCAGGCGAACAGCTCGGCCAGGCCGGCGGTATCGAGGTTGTTGCGGGCGCGGAAGTCGGGCTCGTCGTGGCGCCGCGCGAACTTGTTCCAGGGGCAGACCAGCTGGCAGTCGTCGCAGCCGAAGATGCGGTTGCCCATCAGCGGCCGCAGCTCCTCGTCGATCGATCCCTCGTGCTCGATGGTGAGGTAGCTGATGCAGCGCCTCGCATCCAGCACGTGCGGCCCGAGGATCGCCTGCGTCGGGCACACGTCGATGCAGCGCGTGCAGCTGCCGCAGTGCGCGGTGGCCGGCGGGTCCGGGGGCAGGGGGAGGTCGAGGTAGAGCTCGCCGAGGAAGAACCAGGAGCCGCCGTCGCGGTCGATCAGGCAGGTGTGCTTGCCGATCCAGCCGAGGCCGGCGTTGCGCGCCAGCGCGCGCTCGAGCACCGGTGCGGAATCGACGAACACGCGGTGGCCGAACGGCCCGATCTCGGCGGCGATGCGGTCGGCGAGCTTCTGCAGGCGCCCGCGCATGAGCTTGTGGTAGTCGCGGCCCAGCGCGTAGCGGGCGACGTAGGCGCGCTCGCCGTCGGCCAGGGTTTCCCAGGCCTCGACGTCGTCGCGGCGGCCGTAGTCGAGGCCGACCGAGAGCACGCTGATCGTGCCCGGCACCAGCTCCTGCGGACGCGAGCGCTTGTCGCCGTGGCGCGCCATCCAGTCCATCGAGCCGTGGAAGCCGCGCGCCAGCCAGCCGCGCAGGTGGCCTTCGTCGTCGCCCAGGTCGATGCCGGTGATGCCGCAGCGCTGGAAGCCGGCCTCGCGCACCAGCGTCCGGATCCGCGCGGCGAGCGCGGCCGGGTCGGGCCGGCGTGCGGCGCCCGCGGTGGCGGGCGCCGCGCCGTCGTCGGCGGAAGGCGGGAACATGCGGCAAGTATAGAATCCACGCGATGCACGCCCCCCGCGCCGACGCCATGACGCCGCTGTACGACATCGCCGGCGTGCGCCGCGCGGAAGCGCAGGCGGTCGCGCTGCTGGGGGGCGACGGTTTCGAACTGATGCGGCGCGCCGGCGCGGCCGGCTGGCGCGCGCTGCTGGAACACTGGCCGCAAGCCCGGCGCATCGTCGTCGCCTGCGGGCCGGGCAACAACGGCGGCGACGGCTACGTCCTGGCCCTGCATGCGCTGCAGGCGGGGCGCGAGGTCCGCGCGCTCCACGCCGACGGGCATCCGCCGCGCAGCGCGTTGGCGCGGCGCGCCTGCGCGGCCTTCGTCGACGCCGGTGGCGTGGCCGCTGCGGCCGACGCGGCGTTGCCCGAGTGCGACCTGGTGGTCGATGCGATGTTCGGCATCGGCTTCGACGGACGTGCCGACGACGCGACCAGCGCGATGCTCGCCGCGCTGGCCGGCTGCGGAGCCGACGTGCTGGCGCTGGACGTGCCGTCAGGCGTGGATGCGTCGAACGGCAGCGTCCCGGGCATCGCGGTGCGCGCCACCCGCACCCTGCAGTTCATCGCCGACCACGCCGGCCTCGCCACCGGTGCCGCGCTCGATCACGTGGGCGCGTTGGCGATGGCGCCGCTCGGGCTGCCGGAAGGCAGCTTCGAAGGCATTGCACCGGCCGCCTGGCGGGTGCGCGCCGCGGCGCTCGCTGCACTGCTGCCGCGGCGTAAACGCACGGCGCACAAGGGGGCCGCGGGCCACGTGCTGGTGGCGGGCGGCAACCACGGCATGGGGGGCGCCGCCCTGCTGGCGGCCGAAGCGGCACTGCGCGCCGGGGCCGGACTGGTCAGCGTGGCCACGCGCGCGGCCCACGTGGCGCCGCTGCTGGCGCGCACGCCCGAGGCGATGGCGCACGCGATCGAGGACCCCGAAGACGTGGTGCGGATGTCCGCGCCCGCCGATGTCTGCGCGATCGGCCCCGGCCTGGGCCGCGACGCCTGGGCCGCGGGCCTGCTGGGTGCCGTCATCAACCGCGCCCACGCGCTGGTCGTGGATGCCGACGCGCTCAACCTGCTGGCCGCGAGTCCGCGCGGCCTGCGCACGGACTCGGTGCTGACCCCGCATCCGGGGGAGGCCGCGCGCCTGCTCGGCCGTTCGACGGCGGAGGTGCAGCGCGACCGCCTCGCCGCGGCGCATGCGCTGTGCCTGCGCTTCGGCTGCGTGGTGGTGCTGAAAGGCGCGGGCAGCGTGGTCGCCGCGCCGGATGGGCGGGCCTGGATCATCGATGCCGGCAACCCCGGCATGGCCGTCGGTGGCATGGGCGATGCGCTGACCGGCATCATCGCGGCCCTGCGCGCGCAGGGCCTGCCGGCCGCGGAAGCTGCGGTGGCGGGCGCGCTGCAGCACGCCGTGGCCGGCGACCGCGCCGCGGAGACGGGCGGTGCGCGCGGCCTGCTGCCCAGCGACCTGATCGCGGCCCTGCGCCATCCGGACGACGCGCCATGAGCCTGGCGCGCAACCTGTTCCTCCCGGATCCGGAGGCGACCGGTGCCCTGGCGGCCGCGCTCGCCGCCAGCCGGCCCGAGCTTGCCGTGGTGCATCTGCACGGCGACCTGGGCGCTGGCAAGTCGACGCTGGCCCGCGCCTGGCTGCGCGCGCTGGGCGTCACCGGCCCGGTGCGCAGCCCCACTTACACGCTGGTTGAGCGCTACCCGCTGGCCGGAGGCGGCGAGGCGCTGCATCTCGACCTGTACCGGATCGGCGACGCCGGCGAGCTCGAATTCCTCGGCCTCGACGATGCCGACGCCCGCCTGTGGCTGGTGGAATGGCCCGAACGCGGCGCGGCGGCGCTGCCGGCGGCGGACCTGGAGGTGGCGCTGGAGGTCAACGGGACCGGCCGCGCCTGCCGGCTGGCGTTCCGGGGGCCGGCCGGAGCCGCCTGGCTGTCCGGGTTCGACTCCGAGTGTCGTTTGCGGGGGCTTCCTGAACCGTAGCCGCAGGAAGGGCGGGCAGGTGCTGGATTCCTAAGGGAAAAGTGGTTGCAAAGATCGCGGCATGGTGCTTCACTTGCGGCCATGCGCGTCCGGGGAATCCATCTCCAGCAAGTCCTGCTTGGTGCGGCCCTCCTCGCCGCGCTGGCCTGGAATCTTGCAAAAGCCTCGGAAATCAACGACCTGCGCCTGAGCGCCGGCCCGACCGGCACCCGAGCCGAGCTGAAGCTCGATGCCGAGGCGGAATACAAGTTGATTCCGCTTTCCGGCCCCGACCGCCTCGTGGTCGACTTCCCGGGCAGCCGTCTGGCGCAGCGCGTGGCGCCGCCGGCAGGCACCGGAGTGGTCAAGGCGGTGCGCACCGGCCAGCCCACGCCGGGCACCACCCGCATCGTGTTCGACCTGGCCATGCCGGTGGTCGCGCTGAAGCCGCGCTTCGAGACGGGCACCGATGGCGTCCGCCTGGTGCTGGAATGGCCGGGCGACCACGGCTCCGGCCCGGCCGCCGCCTCGGTGGCCACCGCATCGCCGGCCGCCGCCGATCCGATCGCGCGCATCGCCGCGTCCAGCCAGTCCGGTACCGCGGCCCCCACGCCGACTCCGACTCCGGCGCCGACATCCGAGGACACCGCGCGCGCATCCGCGGACGCCACCTCGCGCCTGATCGCAAGCCTTCCCGCCGCCGGCGCCAGCGCGTCGGCGGCTCCGTCCACGGCATCGCCGCAGCGGCCGCAGCCATCGAGCGATCCGTCGCCGCGGCCGGCGGTGCCGACCACCGTCGCCACCGGCGTGCCCACGCCGGTGCAGCGCGAACCCGCCGCCCACGCCGCGACGCCACCGCGTGGCAATGCCGCACAGGCGGCGGCCAGCGGCAACGCCCGCCCGCTGGTGATCGCCATCGATGCCGGCCACGGCGGCCAGGATCCCGGCGCCGTCGGCCCCACCGGCAAGCGCGAGAAGGACATCACCCTGGCCATCGCCCGCGAGCTCGCGCGGCAGGTGAACGCCACGCCTGGCCTCAAGGCCCACCTGGTGCGCGATACCGATGTCTTCATCCCGCTCAACCGCCGCGCCCAGCTGGCGCGCGCGGCCGGCGCCGACATGTTCATCTCGATCCACGCCGACGCCGCCGAGAACCGCAACGCGAAAGGCTCGTCGGTGTACGTGCTCTCGCTCAAGGGCGCGTCCTCGCAGCGCGCGCGCTGGCTGGCCGACAAGGAGAACGCGGCCGACCTGATCGGCGGCGGCAAGGTGGCGACCTCCGACAGCACGCTGACCAACGTCCTGCTCGACCTGACCCAGAGCGGCCAGATGAAGGCCTCCGAGGACGCGGGCAACCACATCCTGGCCGGCCTCAAGCGCATCGGGAACAACCACAAGCCGCATATCGAGCGCGCCAACTTCGCCGTGCTGCGCACCTCCGACATGCCCGCGATGCTGGTGGAGACCGCTTTCCTGTCCAATCCCGAGGAAGAGCGCCGCCTGATCGACCCGGCTTTCCAGGGCAAGGTGGCGCGCGCGGTGCTGGACGGGGTCAAGACCTACTTCACCAGCCAGCCGCCGCCGGGCACGCTGTTCGCGACCCAGGCCGCAGCGCGGGGCGGATCGTCCGCCGGAGTCAGCGGCGGCAGCCGCTGAGGGCAGCCACCTCGCTTATCATCGGGGCTGGCCCACACCGGCCCGGCGCGCATGCCGGGTGACCGTTTTCCTTGAGCATCCGCCAGCTTCCCGACACCCTCGTCAACCAGATCGCCGCCGGTGAAGTCATCGAACGGCCGGCGTCCGTGGTGAAGGAGCTGGTGGAGAACGCGCTCGACGCCGGCGCGCGCCGCGTCGACATCGACCTCGAAGAGGGCGGCGTGCGCCTGGTGCGGGTGCGCGACGACGGGCTCGGCATCCCGCCCGACGAGCTGCCGCTGGCGGTGTCGCGTCACGCCACCAGCAAGATCGCATCGCTCGACGACCTGGAGATGGTGGCCACGCTCGGCTTCCGCGGCGAGGCGCTGCCGTCGATCGCCTCGGTCAGTCGCTTCGCGCTCAGCTCGCGCCGCGTCGGCGCGGAGCACGGCGCGACGCTGCAGGTCGACGGCGGCCGCGTGGGCGACGTCACGCCGCGCGCGCATCCGCAGGGGACCACGGTCGAGGTCCGCGACCTGTTCTACAACGTGCCGGCGCGGCGCAAGTTCCTGCGAGCAGAGCGCACCGAGCTCGGGCACATTGAGGAATGGCTGCGTTCGCTGGCGCTGGCGCGGCCCGAGGTCGAGCTGCGCGTGTCGCACAACGGCAAACCCTCGCGCCGCTACCGCGGTGGCGGCGAGGAGCGCCTGGATTTCGACGATGGTGCCGCGCGTCTGGTCGAGACCTTGGGCGAGGCCTTCGCCGGGGCCACGCTGCGGGTGGAGCACGCGACCACGGCGCGGCCGGCCGGCGACGACGGCCGCGACGGAGCGCCGGCGCTGCGCCTGCACGGCTGGATCGCGCAGCCGACCTACTCGCGTGCCAGCGCCGACCAGCAGTATCTCTACGTCAACGGCCGTGCGGTGCGCGACCGCAGCGTCGCGCACGCGGTGAAGCAGGCCTACGCCGACGTGCTCTTCCACGGCCGCCAGCCGGCCTACGTGCTGTTCCTCGAGCTTGACGCGGCACGCGTGGACGTCAACGTGCATCCGGCCAAGCACGAAGTGCGCTTCCGCGACGCGCGCATGGTCCACGATTTCGTCTACCGCGCCCTGCACGAAGCGCTTTCGGCCACGCGCGCGGGCAACGCGCCGCTGGTGGCGGCGGTGAGTACGCAGGCGCAGGTCTCGCGCGAACTGGCCGCGCGCGTGGGTGTGGGTGCAGGCCAGTCCCGCCTCGCGCTGCGCGACGAGGCCACGCGCGATGCGATGGCCATGCTGTACGGCGCGGGTCTCGGGATGGGCGCGGCCGCCGCCGCCGGTCCCGGCGACGCATCCACGGACGCGTGGGGCCGGGCCGCGGGAACGGTGCCAGAAGCCGGGGATGCCGCCGGTCGCAACTGGCTGCAGTCGGGCGCGGCACCGGGCCCGATGCCGGAGACCGGCGACGACGGCATCCCGCCGCTGGGGTTCGCGATCGCCCAGCTGCACGGCATCTTCATCCTCGCCGAAGCCGCCGACGGCATGGTCGTGGTCGACATGCACGCCGCCCACGAGCGCATCGGCTACGAGAAGCTGAAGGCCGCGCACGACGGCAGCGGTTTGCGCGTGCAGCCGCTGCTGGTGCCGCAGGCGGTGGCGGTGAGCGAGCGCGAGGCCGACATCGCCGAACGCGAGGCGGCGACGCTCGTCGAGCTCGGCTTCGAGGTCACGCGCACCGGCCCGCAGTCGCTGCTCCTGCGCGGCGTGCCGGCGCTGCTCGCGCAGGGAGACACCGAAGCCCTGCTGCGCGATGTGCTGGCCGACCTGCGCGAGCACGGCGAAAGCCGCCGCGTGCGCGCGGCCCGCGACGAACTGCTCTCCACGATGGCCTGCCACGGCGCGGTGCGCGCCAACCGCCGGCTGACCATCGCCGAGATGAACGCACTGCTGCGCGACATGGAGGCGACCGAGCGCTCCGGGCAGTGCAACCACGGCCGTCCGACCTGGACGCGCATTCCGCTCGCCGATATCGACCGCTGGTTCCTGAGGGGACGCTGATGACCCGATCCATCCCGCGCGCGGCATCCGCCGTCGCATGCCTCCTTGTCGCCGCCGGCCTTGTCGCGTGCGGTGCCGGATCGTCCGGCGGCGCCCCCACCGATGCCGCTGCCCCCGAGCCCCAGGCCACCGCGGCCTTCGCCGCCTCCGAGGCCGAATGGCGGGAGGAGCGCCGCGCGACGCTGCTGGCCGAGGACGGCTGGACCAGTCTCGTCGGGCTGCACTGGCTGGAGCTGCGCGCGCACTACGTCGGCAGCAGCGCGACCAGCGGCATCCGGCTCGCGCAGGGTCCGGAGAAGTTCGGCCTGGTGCAGCAGGACGGCGGCCGGGTCTGGTTCACGCCCGAGCGCGGCGTCGCCGCCAGCCTTGACGGCGAGGCGGTGAAGGGCCGCATCGAGCTGCGCGACGATCGTGACGCCGCGCCCACCGAACTTCTCTTCGACGAAGGCCGCGGACGCATGTCGCTGATCCGCCGCGGCGAACGCCGCGCACTGCGCGTGAAGCACGCCGACGCGCCGGCGCGCACCGGCTTCGGCACGATCGAGCACTGGCCGGTCGATGCCGGCTGGGTGCTCGAAGGCCGCTTCACGCCGCACCCGCCGGGCCGCACGCTCGAGATCGCCAACATCGTCGGCGGCGTGGACGCGATGCCCAATCCGGGCACCGTGGCGTTCACCCGCGACGGCGTGGAGTACCGGCTCGAAGCCCTGGAAGGCGCCGACGGCGGCCTCTTCCTGGTGCTGGCCGACCGCACCAGCGGGCAGGGCAGCTACGGTGCAGGCCGCTACCTCGACACCACGGCCCCGGATGCCCAAGGCCGCGTCATGCTGAACTTCAACCGCGTCTACAACCCGCCCTGCGCCTTCACCGACTTCGCCACCTGCCCGCTGCCGCCGCCGGACAACCGCCTGGACCTGGCGGTGACCGCCGGGGAGCGCGCCTACGTCAAGCCGGCGACCTGATCCCGCCTGGCGGGTCGCCCCGCGGCCCGCCGACCACCGAACCGAAAGGAAGCACATGACCACGTTCCACAAGCGCACCCCGTCCCCCGTCCTCGCGGCGGCGCTGACCGCCTCGATCGCCGTCGGCACCGCCACCGCCGCGCTGGCCGCGCCGCAGGCCGTATCGCCCGCCGCTCCGCCCGCCACCGCCGAAGCCGCCGCCAAGGCGCCGCCGGTGCCGCTGCTGTGGAAGGTGTCGGACGACGACAACTCGCTGTACCTGCTCGGCTCATTCCACCTGCTGCTGCCCGGCGACTACCCGCTGTCGCGCGACGTCGACATGGCGTTCGCCGACGCCGAGAAGCTGGTGTTCGAGATGGCGCCCGACGAGCTGGCCTCGCCGCAGCTGGCGATCCAGATGGCGCAGGCGGCGATGCGCGCCGACGGCAGCACGCTCGACCAGCAGCTCGGCCCGGAGCTGGCGGCCAAGCTGGCGAGCTGGGGCCAGGCCAGTGCCGCGCAGCTCGCCGCCACCGGGATGACGGTCGAGGTGCTGCAGCGCTTCGAGCCCTGGTTCGTCGGCATGATGGTGACCATCACCCAGATGATGGGCCTCGGCTTCGACCCGGCGCTCGGCCTCGACGCGCACATGGGCGGGCTCGCCCACCAGGCGCAGAAGCCGGCGACCGGCCTCGAGACCGGCGCGCAGCAGATCGCCTTCCTCGACGGCATGGACGCCGGCGAGCAGCTGCAGATGCTGGAGCAGGCGCTGGACCAGGCCGAGGCGGGCGCCGATCAGACGCTGGCGCTGCACGCCGCGTGGCGCGCCGGCGACGTCGAGGCCATCCTCGCCGGCACGGTGGCCGAGCTGCGCCGCGACTTCCCCGAGCTCTATCGCGCGATCAACGTCGAGCGCAACAACGCCTGGCTGCCGAAACTCGAGGCGCGCCTGCGCGAGGACGGCGACGACGACACCCTGGTCGTGGTCGGCGCCATGCACCTGCTGGGCGAGGACGGCGTGGTCGAGAAGCTGCGTGCGAAGGGCTACGCGGTCGAGCGCGTGTGCTCGGCCTGCGCGGCGCCCTGAGGCACCACCTGCAGCATCACGATGCAGTCCACCGGGCAGGCCGGCACGCACAGCCGGCAGCCGGTGCACAGCGGTTCCAGCACCACGTGCATGCGCTTGTTGCCCCCGACGATGGCGTCGACCGGGCAGGCCTGGATGCACTTGGTGCAGCCGATGCAGTCGGCCTCCACCACCAGCGCGACCTCGGGCGGGCGATGCTCGCCCAGGGCGCGGTCGTAGGGCAGGGGCGGGACGCCGAGCAGGCTCGCGAGTGCGCGCGCGCCGGCGTCGCCTGCGGGCGGGCAGCGGTCCACGCCCGCACCGCCGGCGGCCATGGCCTCGGCATACGGCCGGCAGCCGGCGTAACCGCACTGGCCGCACTGGGTCTGCGGCAGCAGGCGGTCGAGGCGTTCGACCAGGGCGTCGGCGTCGCGCGCGCCCATCGCGGGCTCAGCGCACCGGCATCCCGGGCGCCGCACCGTCGTCGGCGCCGAGCAGTGCCAGCGCGCCGCCGTCGAAGCCCGCGGAGAGGATCATTCCTTCGCTCAGGCCGAAGCGCATCTTGCGCGGCGCAAGGTTGGCGATGAACACGACGTTGCGCCCGACCAGGGCGGCCGGTTCGCCGTAACTCGCACGGATGCCGGAGAAGATCTGGCGGGTGCCGAGCTCGCCGGCGTCGAGTTCGAAGCGCAGCAGCTTGTCGGAGCCCTCCACGAAGTCGCAGGCGAGGACCTTCCCGATGCGCAGGTCGAGCTTCGCGAAGTCGTCGATGGCGATGGTGGCGGTCGCCGCGGCGGTGTCGGTGACCGGGCCGGCAGGAGTGCCCGCGGCCGCGGGCGTGCCGGACGCAGGCTTGCCGCCGGCTGCGCCCGCCTTCGCTGCCTTCTTCGCCGCGCCCGCGCTGTCGGTTCCCGTCGCCGCGGGCTTCAGGTCTTCCCGGCTGGCTTCGATCATGGCGGTCACGTTCTTCGGGTCGATGCGGGTGAAAAGCGGCTGGTAGGCGGCGATGCGGTGGCCGAGCAGCGGCGCCTCGAGGTCCTCCCAGCGCGCCATCGGCGCGGCGAGGAAGGCCTCCACTTCGGCGGCCATCGCCGGCAGCACCGGGCGTAGCGCGCCGGCAAGCACACGGAACAGGTTCAGGCCCTGGGTGCACACCGCCTGCAGCTCGGCGTCGGCGCCGTCCTGCTTCGCGATCACCCAGGGCTTGCGCTCGTCGATGTAGCGGTTGGCCTCGTCGGCCAGCGCCATGACCTGGCGCAGCACGCTGGCGGGCTCGTTGTCTTCGTAGGCCTCGCGGATCGGGGCCAGCGCGGCGGTGAAGCGCGCGTACGTCTCCGGCTCCGGCAGCGCCGGCGCCAGCATGCCGTCGAAGCGCTTGCCGATGAAGCCGGCGCAGCGGCTGGCGAGGTTGACGAACTTGCCGACGATGTCGGAGTTCACCCGTGCCACGAAGTCGGACAGATTGAGGTCGATGTCCTCGACGCCGCCGCCCGACTTGGCGGCGAAGTAGTAGCGCAGCGCCTCGGCCGGAAGCCCGGCATCAAGGTACGTACGGGCCATCACGAAGGTGCCGCGCGACTTCGACATCTTGGCGCCGTCGACCGTCAGGTAGCCGTTGACGTGCAGGCGCGTGGGCGCGCGATGGCCGCTGCCGTGCAGCACCGCCGGCCAGAACAGGCCGTGGAAGTTGACGATGTCCTTGCCGATGAAATGGTGCAGCTCGGCCTCGCTGCCCGGCGCGGTGAACGCGGCGTAGTCCAGGCCCTCGCGCTCGCACAGCGCCTGGAAGCTGGCCAGGTAGCCGATCGGCGCGTCGATCCAGACATAGAGGTACTTGCCGGGATGGCCGGGGATCTCGAAGCCGAAGTAGGGCGCGTCGCGGGAGATGTCCCAGGCGCGCAGCCCGCCTTCACCGTCGACCCACTCCATGAGCTTGGCCTTGACGCCCGGCACGGCGACGTCGCCGGCCAGCCACTCGCGCAGGAAGGCTTCGAAGTGGCTGAGTTCGAAGAAGAAGTGCTCGCTCTCGCGCAGCTCCGGCGTGGCGCCGCTGACCACCGAGCGCGGCTCGATCAGCTCGGTGGGCGAATAGGTGGCGCCGCAATGCTCGCAGTTGTCGCCGTACTGCTCGGGTGTGCCGCACTTCGGGCAGATGCCCTTGACGTAGCGGTCGGGCAGGAACATGCCCTTGACCGGGTCGTAGAGCTGGGCGACCGAGCGCCGGGTGACGTGGCCGGCCGCGTCAAGGCGGCGGTAGATGTCCTCGGTCAGCGCGCGGTTGCGCTCGGAGTTGGTGGAGTCGTAGTTGTCGAAGGCCACGCCGAAGTCGGCGAAGTCGCGTTCGTGCCCGGCCTGGATGCCGGCGACGAAGGCCTCGGGGGTGGTCCCGGCCTTTTCGGCCGCGAGCATGATCGGCGTGCCGTGGGTGTCGTCGGCGCAGACGTAGTGCACGGTGCCGCCGGCCATGCGCCGCGCGCGCACCCAGATGTCGGCCTGGACGTAGCCGACCAGGTGGCCGATGTGCAGGGGACCGTTGGCGTAGGGCAGGGCGTTGGTGACGAGCGCGGGGCGGGGCATGGCGGGACTGCGTGCGGAAAGACGCCGATTATCGCATGCCGGCCGAAGCCGGCCGGGGCGTTCCCGGCGCGCCGAAACGACCGGGCCCGGCGTTGGCCGGGCCCGTGTCGGGATGCGGCAGCGACCCGGAGGTCAGATGCGCTCCCACAGCTGCGACTTGCAGATGAAGGCCACGCAGCCGGAGACCTTGAGCTTCGCCCCGTTCTCCACCAGCTCCATCTTCGACTTGTAGACCTTGCCCTCGTCGGGCTTGAGGATGGTGCCGCCGGACCAGGACGCGCCGTCGGCCTTCATGCCGCGGATGATCTCCATGCCGGTGATCGGCTTGTCCTTGCGGTCGTCCTTGCACTTGTCGCAGGTGGGGTTGGGCCGGCTGGGGGCGAGCAGCTCGACGATGCGGCCGCTGAAGGTGCCGTTGGAGGCCCGGGTGATCTCGACGATCGACTTGGCCTGGCCGGTCTCGTCGTCGATGGTCTTCCAGCGCCCCGTGGGCGAGGACTGGGCGACGGCGAGGGTGGGCAGTGCGAGCAGCAGGGGCAGGGCGAAACGGATGATGCGCATGGTGAGGGATCCGGAAACGGCCGACGGGCCACGACGGTGCCTGTTATACCGCAAGCCGGGCCGCCGGCAAGCGGCCAACGAAAAGGCCCCCGCATCGCTGCGGGGGCCGGTGTCGCCGCAAGGCGCGGAGTGCTTACTTCCCGCCGAACTTCAGCTTGGCTTCCAGATAGATCGAGCGACCCAGGATGTCGTAGTAGTAATTGTTCCAGGGCGTGCCGGAGGTGCCCGGGAAATTGACCGCCTGGTCGTCGGGCATCTTGTTCAGCAGGTTGTTCACCATCACCGAGAGCGTCAGGTCCTCGGTGGCCCGGTAGTTCAGGCTCGCGTTGTAGGTGGTGTACGAGCCCCACTTGCCGGCGCGCTGGCCAGACGAATGCTCGTAGTCGTAGCTGCCGCCCGCATAGGCCAGGTAGTTCGGCGTCGAGCCGATGCGGTTGGCGTACAGCGTCGTCGTCCAGTCGCCGGTCGCCCAGGCCATCGATGCGTCGAGGCGCGTCTTGGCGTAGGAGTCGTAGATCCACATTGAGTAGGGATCGCGGAGCAGGTCGACGGCCGGGCTCTCCGGATCGGTCTGCAGGCGGTGGCGGATCTTGTTGGTGTAGTTGCCCGCGAACGCGAGGCTGCCGAACCTGCCGATGTCCAGCATGTAGTTCAGCTCGGCCGTGACGAGCTCCAGGCTCTGCTTGGCGATGTTGACCTTCGGCGTGAACAGCGAGACCAGGTCGCCTGACGGGCCGCGGGTCACCCAGTCGGCGATGTTGGCGCAGGAGGTGATCGGCGTGCCGGCTGCGCCCGTGCGGCAGTAGTACTCGCCGAGCAGGAGCTGGTCGCCGCTGATGGCGGATACTTCGTTCTCGATCTGCCAGCTGTAGTAGTCCATCGAGATCGAGAAGTTGTGTGTCGGTGCCCAGACCACGCCCGCGTTCCACACGTCGGCCTCGATGGGTTCGAGGTCCTCGTTGCCGGCCTGCTGGCCGAAGTACTGCACCGAGTCGTAGGTGCAACCCTCGGTGTCGTCGGGCGTGAACCCTTCGAGGGAGCAACGGTAGTAGTCGGTGTCGAAGCTGTAGAAGCCACTCACGCCCTGGAAGGTATCAGCCAGCGACGGTGCGCGGAACGCGGTGCCGATCTTGCCGCGCAGCAGCAGGCTTTCGACCGGGCGGTACTCGATGCCAACGCTCCACGTCGGCTTGTCGATCGTTTCGCCGGCGATGTCGAACGCGTCGTAACGGGCCGACGCGGTCACGGTGAGCGGATCGAACACCGGCATGCGCAGCTCGGTCGTCACCGCGTAGCGGCTGCGGCGGCCGTTGCCGCTCACCGAGGTCTGGCCCCAGATGTCGGACAGCAGCGTGTCGGGGTCGGCGACCATGCGCGAGTCGGGCGTGTAGTCCCAGCCCTCGTTGCCGACTTCGGCGACCACCGCGAAGCCCGCGTCACCGCCCGGAAGCGAGAACAGCGAGGTGTTGGTGAGCTGGAAGTGGGCCAGGTTGTCCCAGGTGCGCGACTTGTTGTCGACGAAGCCGGTGAACGACTTGAAGTCCTCGGGGCTGATCGGGCTGTAGAACGCCGCGTAGTCGGGCGTGAAGACCGGATAGAGCCCGAAGAACGGATCCACGCCCTGCTGCGGGCCGAGCACCTTGTCGAGGAAGTAGTTGTCGATCGGGCCGCGGAAACGGACCCAGTTGTTCTCGGTCAGGCGGTACTCCGCGCGCGAGACGTAGGCGTCGTAATCCCAGCTGCCAAAGCCGCCACGGGCGCCGAGTGTGACCGTGTACGCCTTGTTCGTGTCGGTGTTCATGATGTCGCGGTAACCGCCGCCGCCGATGTCCTCGGGGCCGAAGGCGCGCTGCAGGTTCACCAGGGTGTCGGGCAGTCGGGGGTCGTAGAACGCGCCGAAGCTGGTACCGGTGCCCCACCAGGTGTAGTTGGAGCCGGTGGCGTACTCGACGTCCTCGTACAGGCCCATGACCTCGGCATAGAGCTGGGTGGTGTCGCTCACGTCGAACGTGCTGTACGAATAGATCTGCCCGGCGTCCTTGCCGTTGCGGATCGTGCGGTAGCCGGGAGAGATGTACGAACCGCAGTACGAACCGAGGCCCGGGCGCGTCCACATCTCGGTGGTGCCGCCGAAGTTGCCCGCCGCGTTCTCGCAGTTGTTCGGGTCCATGAAGTAGTAGCCGCCGGTGAAGGCGTCGAGCACCACGAAGTCGCGGCTGGCCGGCGAGAAGTTGTAGCCCTCGGCGTTGTAACTGTCGGACAGGTCGCGCTGGTAGCCCCAGACCGGGTCTCGCGTGTCGAGCTGGATGCCCAGCAGGGAGTTGAAGCGGCCGTCAGCGCTGCCGAAGCTGTTGGCGAAGGTCAGGCGCACGCTGTCGCCGCCGCCTTCGCTGAAGAAACCGCCGCGGACCGAAAGCTCGGCCTGGTCCACCGACTTCTTCAGGATCACGTTGACCACGCCGGCGATGGCGTCGGAGCCGTACAGCGACGACTGGCCGCCGGGCAGCACTTCGATGCGCTCGATCAGCGCCACCGGAATGCCGCTGATGTTGTTGAACACGTCCGCGCCGTTGTAGAGCGCCGGGTAGTTCGCCATCGGGCGGCCGTTGATCAGGTATTTGGTGTAGCCGGGGTCCAGGCCGAACATGCTGGCGGCCTCGGCGCCCTGGGTGAACGAGGCGCTGGTCTGGCCGCCCTGCACGCCGCCGGTGGAGAAGCTGGACTGCTGGAGGACGTCGGCGACGCTCTGGAAGCCGCGCATCTGGATGTCCTCGGCCGAGATCACCATGACCGGGGTCGCGGTCTCGATCTGCGTCTGGGGGATCAGCGAACCGGTGACCATCACGCGGTCGAGGGTGGTCCCGCGGCGGACGTTGGCGCAAGCTATGCGGCATCAAGTTCCCAAGGAGACGTCGTGCCGCCCTCGATCAACCCCCTGCGTTCGGGTGCCCGCATCCCCGCCCACGCCGTCCAGGGCAGCCTCAAGCCCCTGCCGCAGGTCCGCAACATCATCGCCGTGGGTTCGGGCAAGGGCGGCGTCGGCAAATCCACCACCGCCGTGAACCTCGCGCTGGCGCTGGCCGCCGACGGCGCCCGGGTCGGCATCCTCGACGCCGACGTCTACGGCCCCAGCATCCCGACCATGCTCGGCCTGTCCGGCCGCCCGGAAAGCCCGGACAACAAGACGATCCTCCCGCTGCGCGCGCACGGCATCGAAGCCATGTCCATCGGCCTGCTGGTGGAGCAGGACACGCCGATGATCTGGCGCGGCCCGATGGCGACCTCGGCGCTGACCCAGCTGCTCAACGACACCCGCTGGGGCGGCGAGGACGGCCTGGACTACCTGATCGTGGACCTGCCGCCGGGCACCGGCGACATCCAGCTGACGCTGGCGCAGAAGATCCCGGTGGCCGGGGCGGTGATCGTCACCACGCCGCAGGACGTGGCCACGCTGGACGCCCGCAAGGGCCTGAAGATGTTCGAGAAGGTCGAGGTGGCGGTGCTGGGGCTGGTCGAGAACATGGCCGTGCACGTCTGCTCGAACTGCGGCCACGCCGAGCACATCTTCGGCGAGGGTGGCGGGGCACGCATGGCCGAGCAGTACGGCGTGCCGCTGCTGGGCTCGCTGCCGCTGGAGCGCGGCATCCGCGAGCACGGCGACGGCGGGACGCCGGTGGTGCTGGCGGCGCCGGATTCGCCGGCGGCGGCGGCCTACCGCCAGCTGGCCGCGAACGTGGCCGCCGAGCTGGCCAGGCGGCCGCGCGCGCCGGCGGGCATCTCCGCTTCGCTGCTGTAGTCGTGGAGGGCGGCCGCGGCCGCGGCCGGGGTGCCGGGGCGGCCGCCATTCCCTACAATCGCCGGTCCTGCTCCGGGGCGCGCCGCCGCCGGGGCGCCGCACGCCGCACGGGAATCGCATGAGCATCAAGTCCGACCGCTGGATCCGCCGCATGTCCGAACGGCCGCAGGGCATGATCGAGCCCTTCGAGCCCGGCCAGGTCAAGCATGCCGGCGGCGAGCGCATCGTAAGCTACGGCACCTCGAGCTACGGCTACGACGTGCGCTGCTCGCGCGAGTTCAAGGTGTTCACCAACATCAACTCGACCATCGTCGACCCCAAGCACTTCGACCCGAAGAGCTTCGTCGACATCGAGGCCGACGAGTGCATCATCCCGCCGAACTCGTTCGCGCTGGCGCGCACCGTCGAGTACTTCCGCATCCCGCGCGACACTCTGGTGGTGTGCCTGGGCAAGAGCACCTATGCGCGCTGCGGGATCATCGTCAACGTGACCCCGCTGGAGCCCGAATGGGAGGGCCACGTGACGCTCGAGTTCAGCAACACCACGCCGCTGCCGGCGCGCATCTACGCCAACGAGGGCGTGGCGCAGATGCTGTTCTTCCAGTCCGACGCCGACGACGTCTGCGAGACCTCGTACAAGGACCGCGGCGGCAAGTACCAGGGCCAGACCGGGGTCACGCTGCCGCGCACCTGAGGCTTCAGGTCAGCAGCGCCGACTGCAGCTCGCGCACGCGGGCGACCAGGGCTTCGGGCGCGTAGGGCCGGGCGGCCACGCGGCCCCAGACCGGCGCCGGCCAGGCCGGATCGTGCTCGAAGCGCGCGATCACGTGCACGTGCAGCTGCGGCACCAGGTTGCCCAGCGCGGCGACGTTGAGCTTGTAGGGCTGGAAGACGTCGAGCAGCAGCTGCTCGCAGCGCGTGATGTCCTCCATCAGCAGGCCGCGCTGGCCGGCGTCCAGGTCGGTGAGTTCGCGCGCGCCCGGCACGCGCGGCACCAGCACCAGCCAGGGGTAGTTGTCGTCGTCCATCAGCTGCAGGTCGCACAGCGCGAGCGCCGCGACCGGATGGCTGTCGGCGGCGAGCTGCGGATGCATCGCATGGGGCTCGGGCGGCTGTGGTTTGCGCCTGGTCATGGCGGTCTCCCGGTCAGTGGCCCGCGGTGGGCGCGGACGCGCGCTGCAGGAAGTCGAGGGTGCGGGCGTGGGCGAGGCGGGCCGCGGCGCCATCGTGGTGGCGGGGATCGACGTCGCGGTTGAAGCCATGGCCGGCGTCGTAGACGTGCAGCTCGGCGCCGGGATGGGCGCGGCGATGGGCCTCGACGTCGGCGGGCGGGATGCTGTGGTCGCGGGCGCCGAAATGGAACAGCATCGGCGCCCGCAGCGGCTCGCCGAGGAAGGGCACGGTGCGCGCGCCGTAATAGCTCACGGCCGGCAGGCCGAGGCGGGTGTTGGCGAGGAAGGCCACGCTGCCGCCCCAGCAGAAGCCGACCACGGCGACGCCCGCGCCGGCCGGCGCAGGACCGGTTCCGGCGCCGGCCGCGGCGCTGCCGACGGGGGCTTCGGCCAGCAGGGTGCGCAGCCGGGCCGCGGCGGCATCGACGATCGCCACCGCGCGGTCGAAGCCCAGCGCGGTGGCCAGCGCCCGCCCGCCCTCGAACCCGGCCTCGTCGTAGGCCAGGTCAGCGTCGCGTTCGACCGGATCGAACAGGGCGGGGGCGAGGGCAAGGAAGCCTTCGCGCGCATAGCGGTCGGTGACCGCGCGCATGTGGGCGTTGACGCCGAAGATCTCCTGGACCACGACCAGGGCGCCGCGGGGAGGGCCTTCCGGGCGTGACAGCCAGCCGCCAACCTGGCCGACCCCCGGCACATCGAGCTGGACGCGGGTTCCCATCGTCGCCTCCGGGCGGCCGGGCGGTTCCCGGCCTCGGGCGGATTCTAGCCCGCCGGTATAATCGCCGCCCGGACCCCGGGTCCGTCTCCCGCCGTTCCCACACCGCGCCCGCCTCCCCGGCGGACCGCACCGCCGAGCCGTCGCCAGCGCATGACCGATACCGCCACCTCCAACGCCCCCCGCGTGGGCTTCGTCAGCCTCGGCTGCCCCAAGGCCCTGGTCGATTCCGAGCGGATCCTCACCCAGCTCCGCGTCGAGGGCTACGACCTGTCGCCCAGCTACGACGACGCCGACGTGGTGGTGGTCAACACCTGCGGCTTCATCGACTCCGCGGTGGCCGAGTCGCTGGACGCGATCGGCGAGGCCATGGCCGAGAACGGCAAGGTGATCGTCACCGGCTGCCTGGGCAAGCGCGCCGACGTGATCCGCGAGGCCCACCCGGGCGTGCTTTCGATCAGCGGCCCGCAGGACTACGCCAGCGTGATGGACGCGGTGCACGCGGCACTGCCGCCTAAGCACGATCCCTTCGTCGACCTGGTGCCCGCGCCGCGCCTGTCCGGCGAGGACTACGCCGCCGGCATCAAGCTCACGCCGAAGCACTACGCATACCTGAAGATCTCCGAAGGCTGCAACCACCGCTGCAGCTTCTGCATCATCCCGTCGATGCGGGGCGACCTGGTCTCGCGCCCGGTGGACGAGGTGCTGCGCGAGGCCGAGCGCCTGGTGCACGGCGGCGTGCGCGAACTGCTGGTGGTGTCGCAGGACACGTCGGCCTACGGCGTCGATCTGCGCTACGCCCCGCGCACCTGGCGCGGCCGCGAGTACGCCACGCGCATGAAGGCGCTGTGCGAGGGCCTGTCGGAGCTCGACGCCTGGGTGCGCCTGCACTACGTCTATCCGTATCCGCACGTGGACGACGTCATCGAGCTGATGACGCAGCGCAAGGCCGACGGCACGCCGCGCCTGCTGCCCTACCTCGACATCCCATTCCAGCACGCCAGTCCGCGCATCCTGAAGCTGATGAAGCGCCCCGGCGCCGTCGAGCGCACGCTGGAGCGCGTGCAGTCCTGGCGCGCCGCCTGCCCGGAGCTGACCGTGCGCTCGACCTTCATCGTCGGCTTCCCGGGCGAGACGGACGCGGAGTTCGAGGCGCTGCTGGACTTCCTGGACGAGGCGCAGCTCGACCGCGTCGGCGCCTTCGCCTATTCGCCGGTGGAGGGCGCGGCCGCCAATGCGCTGCCCGATCCGGTGCCGGAAGAGGTCAAGCAGGAGAGGCTGGCGCGCTTCATGGAGCGCCAGGCCGAGATTTCCGCGCAGCGCCTGGAGGCCAAGATCGGCACGGTGCAGCGCTGCATCGTCGACGCCATCGATGGCGATCTCGCGATCGCGCGTTCGATGGCCGACGCGCCGGAGATCGATGGCCTGGTGCAGGTGCAGGATGGCCGCGAGGCCGGCCTGCGCCCGGGCGAATTCGCCGACATCCGCATCATGGGCAGCGACGAGCACGACCTGTACGGCGAAGTCGAGTACAACGCTTGACCCGCCACCGCCGCGGCGGTGACAGGAGCCCTCACGCCCCGGAAAGCGACGGCGGAAGACGACGACGGGAAACGACGGCGGAAACCGTGGGCGGAAAACGGGTAGGAGCAGCTACAGCTGCGACCCGGGTTGCCGTGCTGCGTGGTCGCAGCTGTAGCTGCTCCTACCGGGGCAGGTGGTTGATCGGGGTGCGTGGTCGATCGGGGTAGGTAGTTGGTCGGGGTAGGTGGTTGATCGAGGCGCGTAGTCGATCAGGGCGGCGGTGGATCAGGACGGATAGTCGATGGCCACGACGGCGAAGCGTCGCCGTCCGCCGGGAAGCTCGACCTCGACCTCGTCGTCCACGCGCCTCTTCAGCAGCGCGCGAGCCAGCGGCGAATCGATGCTGATCCAGCCCTTCGCCGCGTCGGTCTCGTCCGGGCCGACGATGCGGTAGGTCGCGCACTCGCCGCTGGCGCTGTCTTCGACCTCGACCACCGCGCCGAAGTAGGCCGCGTCGGGATCGGAGGGCGCGGTGTCGACCACCCGCAGCTCCTGCAGACGTTTGGACAGGTAGCGCACCCGGCGGTCGATCTCGCCGAGCTGCTTCTTGCGATAGGTGTATTCGGCGTTCTCGGAACGGTCGCCCTCGGCGGCGGCGGCCGACAGTGCGCGCACCACCTCGGGGCGGCGCACGCGCCAGAGGTCGTCGAGTTCGGTCTTCAGGCGTGCGTGGCCCTCCGGCGTCACCAGCGCGGTGGATTTTTCGGGCGGCGGGCGCCAGCGCGACATCGCCGGCTCAGCGCTCGGCCGCGAACGCCGATGCCGATCCCGGCACCGACGCCGACGCCGACCCTGCGGAGCGGACCACGCGTGCGCTCACTTCCTGCCCGTGATCCCGCCGAAGATCCCGCGCAGGATCTGCCGGCCGATCTGGTTGCCCACGGTGCGCGCGGTCTGCTTGGCCATGGTCTCGACCATGCCCTGACGCCGCTTCGTGCCGAACACGGCGTCCTTCACCGCCTGCGCGAAGCCGCCGCCGGCCTCGTCCTCGTCCTGCTTCGCGGTGCGGGCCTGCGGCGCGTCGGCCTGCTCGGCCAGGCCCGCGGCCTTCTTGGACAGCATCTCGAAGGCCGACTCGCGGTCCACCGGCGTGTCGTACTTCGCGCCCACCGGGCTGCCGGCACGCACGCGCTCGCGCTCGGCCTCGGTGATCGCGCCCATGCGGCAGCGCGGCGGCGCGACCAGGGTCTGCTCCACCGGCATCGGCGCGCCCTTGCCCTGCAGCGTCGACACCAGGGCCTCGCCGGTCCCGAGCTGGCCGATCGCCTTGGCCACGTCCAGGCCCGGGTTCGCCACGAAGGTCTCGGCGGCGGTGCGCACCGCCTTCTGGTCGCGCGGGGTGTAGGCGCGCAGCGCGTGCTGGACGCGGTTGCCGAGCTGGCCGAGCACGTTGTCGGGCACGTCGTCGGGGAACTGCGAGCAGAAGTACACGCCCACGCCCTTGGAGCGGATCAGGCGCACCACCTGTTCGATGCGCTGCAGCAGCGCCGGCGGCGCGTCGTCGAACAGCAGGTGGGCCTCGTCGAAGATGAAGGCGAGCTTCGGCCGGTCGAGGTCGCCGACCTCGGGCAGGGTTTCGAACAGCTCCGACAGCAACCACAGTAGGAAGCTCGAATACAGCCGCGGCTTCAGGATCAGCTTGTCGGCGGCCATGATGCTGATGACGCCGCGGCCGTTCGTGTTGGTGCGCATGATGTCGGCCAGCTCGAGCGCGGGCTCGCCGAAGAAGGCGTCGCCGCCGTCGGACTCCAGCCGCAGCAGGGCGCGCTGGATGGCGCCGATCGAAGGCGTGCTGACCAGGCCGTACTGGGCCGAGACCGCCTTGCGCTCCTCGGCCACCAGCGCCAGCAGGGCGCGCAGGTCGGCCAGGTCTAGCAGCAGCAGGCCGCGGTCGTCGGCGAGCTTGAACACGATGTCGAGCACGCCCGACTGGGTGTCGTTGAGCTCGAGCATGCGGGCCAGCAGGGTGGGGCCGATCTCGCTGACCGTGGTCCGCACCGGGTGGCCGAGCTTGCCGTAGATGTCCCAGAAGACGACCGGGCTGGCCTCGGGGCCGTAGGCATCGACGCCGATCATCTCGGCGCGCTCGCGCAGCTTGTCGCCGATGTCGCCGGGCACCGCCAGGCCGGCCACGTCGCCCTTCACGTCGGCCATGAACACCGGCACGCCGATCCGCGAGAAGCCTTCGGCCAGGGTCATCAGGGTCACCGTCTTGCCGGTGCCGGTGGCGCCGGCGACCAGGCCATGGCGGTTGGCGAGCTTCGGCTGCAGGAAGACGCGGCCGCCGGTCTCGGGCAGTGAATCGGGGGTGGTGACGGCCTTGCCGACGAGGATCGGGTCCATGTGAGCTCCTGGCGTGATGGGGCGATTCTAGCCACAAGCCGTGGCGACTCCCCGGCGCCGTCACGGCCTTTGCGCTGGCCGTACGGCCTCGATACCCTGCGGGCTGCGTTTCTGCAGTCCTGGTCGTCGCATGTCCCCACATTCCGCTGTCCTCCGCCGGCTCGTGCTCGCCACGGCCGTCGTGCTCTGCCTGTCCCACGCCCCCGACGCCGCCGCGCAGTCCCGCCGCGACCGCGCCGCTTCCGCCGAATTGACCGAGCGCATGGCCGCCGCCGAGGCGCGCTACCGCGAGTCGCTGGTCAAGGCCGCCAACGCCGATCCCACGGCCATCGAGGAGGGCAACGCCGCGCTCGAGGACATGGAGGACGTAATGCTGGCCTGCGAGAAGCAGCGTGGCTGCCAGGTGGCCTCGATGCTGCCGGGGTGGAAGCGGCTGCTGAAGGCCCAGGCCGACGAGGCCGCCGGCGTCGAAGGCGCTGATGGCGAGGGCGAGGAGGGTCTGGCCGCGGACGGCATGCCCACCGGCGACGTGCCGGATGCGGCCAGCGCCGCGGCCCTGCTGAGCGAGGATGGCCAGCGTTTCGTGCGCATGGTGCAGTTCAACCCGGCGGTGCAGGAGGGCATCCGCCGCTGGCTGACCGACATGCGCGTCTCGCTCATCACCAGCCACGAGAACTACCAGTACATGCGCCACCTGATGGCGCCGGCCTTCGAGAAGCGCGGCCTGCCCGAGGCGCTGCTGTTCGGGATCATGGCCAAGGAGTCCAACGGCCGCGTGCACGCCGGTTCGCGCGCCGGCGCCGTGGGGCCGCTGCAGTTCATGCCCGCCACCGGCCGCCGCTTCGGCCTCGGCCCGGACGGCAGCGGCTTCGACACCCGCTACGACCCCGCGCAGTCGGCCGATGCCGCGGCCAGCTACCTCAGCGAGCGCTTCGCCGAGTTCGGCAACGAGGTCGAGAAGTGGCTGGCCGCCTACAACGGCGGCGAGGGGCGCGCCCGGCGCATCCATGACGCCAGCGGCGGCCGCGCGTTCTGGGAGGCCGACGTCTACGGCCAGTTCCCGGCGGAGACCCGCGACTACGTGCCGATGGTGATCGCCGCGGCCTGGCTGTACCTGCACCCGAAGGAGTACGGGCTGAGCTTCCCGAAGGTCGACGTGCGGCCCGCGAACTTCGCGCTGACGCGGCCGGCGTCGATCTACGAGTTGACCATCTGCATGGGCGACAGCGGCAGCCGCCACGGTTACATGCGGCAGCTGCGCAACCTCAATCCGCGCTTCGAGGCCGACCAGGTGATCCCGGCCGGCGCCGTGCTTGCCGGCACCACGCGCATGGCGGCCCTGTACAAGCGCTGGTGCGCCCAGGGCCGGCGCGCGGACCTGGCGCAGCAGCTGATGGGCAGCCGGGTCGATGCGGCGCTGGTGCGCACGGGCCCGGTCGAAGTGCTGCGGCCCGCCGGCACCACCGTCGCCACCGGCGTGCCGACGCCGACCGCGGCGCCGCGCGAGCATCGCGTGGCGCGCGGCGAAACCCTGGTCGGTATCGCCCGCCAGTACGGCTGCGAGGCCCGTGAGCTGGCGCAGGCCAACCGCCTGAAAGCGCCGTCCTACGCGATCCGCGTCGGCCAGCGCCTGCGCCTGGAGGGCTGCAGCGGCTGACGCGCACGGCGCGTTCGAGCGCCGCGCGTCAGGCTGCACGCATGCGCCTGTACTTCGACAACGCCTTCCTGCGCGAGCTGCCGGGCGATCCGGCCAGCGGGCCGGGGCTGCGCCAGGTCCATGGCGCAGCCTGGTCGCGCGTCGAACCGACGCCGGTCGCGGCGCCGCGCCTGGTCGCGCACGCGGCCGAAGTCGCCGACATGCTGGCACTCGCCGCGGACGACGTCGCCTCGCCGGACTTCGCGGCGGTGTTCGGCGGCAACGCGCTGCTGGCGGGCATGGATCCGTGGGCCGCGAACTACGGCGGCCACCAGTTCGGGCACTGGGCCGGCCAGCTTGGCGACGGCCGCGCGATCAGCCTGGGCGAAGCACTGACCGCCGACGGTGCCCGCCACGAACTGCAGCTCAAGGGCGCGGGGCCGACGCCGTACTCGCGCAGCGCCGACGGGCGCGCCGTGATGCGCTCGTCGATCCGCGAATTCATCTGCAGCGAGGCCATGCACCACCTCGGCGTGCCGACCACGCGCGCGCTTTCGCTGGTGTCGACCGGCGAAGCGGTGGTGCGCGACATGTTCTACGACGGCCACCCGCGGCCCGAGCCGGGCGCGGTCGTGTGCCGGGTGGCGCCGTCGTTCATCCGCTTCGGCACGTTCGAACTGCCGGCCTCGCGCGGCGATGTCGATCTGCTGCGCGCGCTGGCCGAGTTCTGCGTCTGGCGCGACTTCCCGTGGCTGCTTGGCGAGCACGCCGGACGGCCGCTGGGGCACCTGCAGCTGGAGCACCTGTTCGACGAGGCGCTGTTCGCGGCCTGGTTCCGCGAAGTCTGCGAGCGCACGGCCAGGCTCGTCGGCCACTGGATGCGGGTGGGCTTCGTCCACGGCGTGCTCAACACCGACAACATGTCGATCCTCGGGCTCACCATCGACTACGGCCCCTACGGCTGGATCGACGACTACGACCCGGACTGGACGCCCAACACCACCGACGCGCAGCATCGCCGCTACCGCTACGGCTGGCAGCCGCGGGTCGCGCACTGGAACCTCGCGCGGCTGGCGCAGGCGCTGTCGCCGCTGTTCGCCGATGCGGCGCCACTGCAGGCGGGGCTCGACGCCTACGCCGCCACCTGGGCGGAGTGCGAACGCGACAACGCCTGCGCCAAGCTCGGCCTCGAGGGCGGTGAAGACGTGGATCTGGCGCTGATGCGCGACCTGCAGGCGCTGATGCACCGCGCCGGGGCCGATATGACGAACTGCTTCCGCGCGCTGGCCGACATCGACCTCGACGCGCCGCAGCCCTCGCTGGACCCGCTGCGGGCCGCCTTCTACGACCAGCGGCGGCTGGCGGAGCATGCCCCGGCGCTCGAGGACTGGCTGGCGCGCTACGCCGCGCGCTGCCGCGCCGACGGCCTGCCGCACGAGGCGCGGGTGGCCCGCATGCGCGCGGCCAGCCCGCGCTACGTGCCGCGCAACTACCTGGCGCAGCAGGCCATCGACCGCGCGGCCGCCGGCGACGAGGCCGGCATCCACGAACTGCTGGACGTGCTGCGCGATCCCTACGGCGAACAGCCCGGCCGCGAGGCCTTCGCCGCGCTGCGCCCGGACTGGGCGCTCGACCGGGCCGGCTGCTCGATGCTGTCCTGCAGCTCCTGAGCCGCGGGTCCCGGCGCGGCGCCCGGTAGAATGCGCGGATGCCTCTCATCACCCTGAATGCCGTCGACTACAGCGTCGGCGGCCCGCTCCTGCTCGAGAAAGTCGAGCTGGCCATCGACACCGGCGAGCGCATCGCGCTGATCGGCCGCAACGGCGCCGGCAAGTCCACGCTGATGCGCCTGCTGTCCGGCGAGATCCGGCCCGACGACGGCGACATCCGCCGCGACGGCAGCGTGCGCGTCTCGCGCCTGGAGCAGGAAGTGCCCGCGGGCGCCTCGGGCACCGTGTTCGACGTGGTCGCCGAAGGCATGGGCGAGCTGGGGGCATGGTTGGCGGAGTTCCACCATCTGAGCCACGGCGACCATTACGACGCCGACGCGATGGCGGCGGTGCAGGCGAAGATCGATGCCGCCGACGGCTGGGCCGCCGACCAGCGGGTCGAGGAAACCCTGCAGAAGCTGGAGCTCGACGGCGAGCTGGCGTTCTCGCGCCTGTCCGGCGGCATGAAGCGCCGGGTGCTGCTGGCGCGCGCGCTGGTGTCGGCGCCGGACCTGCTGCTGCTGGACGAGCCCACCAACCACCTCGACATCGAGGCCATCGACTGGCTGGAAGGCTTCCTCAAGGGCTGGCCGGGCGCGCTGGTGTTCGTGACCCACGACCGCCGCTTCCTGCGCGCGCTGGCCACCCGCATCGTCGAGATCGACCGCGGCCAGGTGACCAGCTGGCCCGGCGACTGGGGCAACTACCTGCGCCGCAAGGAAGAGCGGCTCAACGCCGAGGCGCAGGAGAACGCGCGCTTCGACAAGCTGCTGGCGCAGGAGGAGGTCTGGATCCGCCAGGGCATCAAGGCCCGCCGCACCCGCGACGAAGGCCGCGTGCGCCGGCTGAAGGCGATGCGCGTCGAGCGCGCCGCGCGCCGCGAGCAGGTCGGCAGCGTGCGCATGGAGACCGCGCAGGCCGGTGCCTCCGGCAAGAAGGTGATCGAGGCGACGGATGTGTGCTTCGCGTTCGGCGAGCGGACGATGGTGCGCGACTTCTCCACCACCATCCTGCGCGGCGACCGCATCGGGCTGATCGGCGCCAACGGCAGCGGCAAGACCACGCTGCTGAAGCTGATGCTGGGCGAGCTGCAGCCGCAGGCCGGGGAGATCCGCATCGGCACCCAGCTCCAGGTCGCGTATTTCGACCAGTACCGCGCCACGCTGCGCGAGGACTGGAACGCGCTGGAGAACGTGGCCGAAGGCCAGGACTTCGTCGAGGTCGGCGGCAAGCGCAAGCACGTGATCGGCTACCTGCAGGACTTCCTGTTCACGCCCGAACGCGCGCGCGCGCCGATCACGCGGCTGTCGGGCGGCGAACGCAATCGGCTGCTGCTGGCCAAGCTGTTCGCGCAGCCCTCGAACCTGCTGGTGATGGACGAGCCCACCAACGACCTCGACGTGGAGACGCTGGAGCTGCTGGAGGAGCTGCTGGCCGACTACCCTGGCACGCTGCTGCTGGTCAGCCACGACCGCGACTTTCTCGACAACGTGGTGACCTCCACCTTGGTGATGGAGGGCGACGGGCGCGTGGGCGAGTACGTGGGCGGTTACAGCGACTGGTTGCGGCAGGCGCCGACGCGCACGCCGGGCAGGGCAGCCGGCGCCACGGCGGCCGCGTCCGCGACCGGCGGCCAGGCCGCGGACAGGCCCGCCGCCGCGGCTTCGGCTGTTGCCGCGCCGGCACCTGCCGCAGGCGCCGCTCCAGTCACGCGCCGCAAGCTGTCATTCAAGGAAGCCCGCGAGCTCGAGCAGCTTCCGGAGCGCATCGAAGCGCTGGAAACGCGGCTTGCGGAGATGACCGCCACCCTGTCCGACCCCGCGTTCTTCCGGGGCGATGCGTCGGCCATCACCGCGCACAACGCGGAGATGGCCGACGTCCAGGCCGAACTCGACGCCGCGTACGCGCGCTGGGAGGCGCTCGACGCGGCGTCGGGCTGACGCACGGAACAAGCGTGACGCAGGTCCGTCCGACTTGCCGGAGCCGGCGTTCATGGCCACTCTGCGCGGATGCAACTGACCGAAGATGGCCACCTGCGCCAGCGCGAACTCCGCTTCGCCGGGCGCGTGCACCACGTGCGGACGCTGGGCGGTGCGCTCTCCGCGCTGCTGGTGGCGTCGGTGCTGGCGGGCAACGGTGCCCCGGCCTGGGCCTGGGTGATGTGGGCGTTCAACGGCTTCGCGTGGCCGCTGCTCGCCAACTGGCTGACCCTGCGTTCGCCCGAGCCGTCGCAGGCGGCGCGCCGCTACCTCGTGGTCGATTCCGCGGCCGCGGGCATGTGGATCGCGGTCATGCAGTTCAACCTGGTGCCGAGCGCGGTGCTGCTGGCGATGGTGTCGATGGACAAGATCGCCGTCGGCGGCTGGCGCTTCCTGGCGCGGACGACGCCGGCGCTGCTCGCGGCCTGCGTGCTGACGTCGGCGGTGCTGGGCTTCCCGGTCCGGCTCGACAGCAGCATGTCCAACGTGCTGGCCACGCTGCCGTTCCTGTTCATCTATCCGGTGGCACTGGCCACGATCACCTACGGCCTCGGCCGCAGCGTGGCGCTCAAGAACCGGCAGCTCGAGCGCCTGAATCGCATCGACGTGCTCACCGGCCTGCAGAACCGCCGCGGCTGGAACGAGACCCTGGGCGCCGAACTCGCGCGCCATGCGCGTACGCGCAGGCCGGCGGTGCTGATGCTGGTCGACGTCGACAACCTGAAGGCCGTCAACGACACCCACGGCCACGCGGCGGGCGATGCCGTGCTGCGCAGCGTCTCGTCGGTGCTGCGCGCCTGCATTCGCGAGATCGACACGCCGGCGCGCTACGGCGGCGACGAGTTCGGCGTGCTGTTGGCGGAAGCCAACCTGGTCGATGCGATGCGGGTGGCGGAACGGGTGAGGACGGCCTTCATCGCCGGGCGCCCTGCGCAGGCGGCTGCGGAGGACTGCACGCTGAGCATCGGACTCGCGCAGGCCGACCTCTCCGTGGTCAACGCCGACGAATGGCTTAAGCGCGCCGACACCGCCATGTACCGCGCCAAGGCCGGCGGGCGGAACCGGGTCGAGCCGGACGCGACCCTGGTCCGCCAGCTGCGCTGAGCGCCTGGCCGGCCGCTCAGCGCGGCACGGTGGCGGTGCGGAAGACCGGATAGAGGCCGAGGCGCTCGTCCCAGCTGGAGTGCCGGCGGTGGAACCACTCCAGGCGCGCGGCCGGGCTGGCGGCGAACTCCGGATCTTCGGCCAGCCTGCGATCGAAGGCCGCGCGCACTTCCGGATCGCGCAGCATGTCGCGCGCGACGTCCTCGGCGACGTAGGCCTCCATGTATTCCTTGCGCTCGAAGGCGTTGTTGAACCAGCCCCACTGCAGCAGCGAGTCCGGCGCCTGCGGCTCGAGCAGGGCCATCACCAGCCGCGCCTTCGGCTGGGCGATGGGCACGAACAGGGCGCCGTCGCGGACGACGCGGCGCTCCCGGGTCCAGCCGCCCTTGACCGCCAGGCGCTGGCGACCCTCCATCGACTGTGCTGCGAAGTCCGCCGAATCGGCGCGGAACACCTCCACGTCGCTGGGCTCCGGTGCATTGAATCCGCAGAGCCGGAAGCTGTGCATGTCGCTGCAGCCGATGCGCGTGTAGCCGATGCCGTGCTGGTCGAGCTTCTCCGCCACCGGCCCGGCATACGCGGCGGGCACGATGTAGCCGCCACGCGGCGCCTCGACCACGGTTCCGGGCACGATCTCGTCGCGCAGCGGCATCTTCCAGACCTGCGGGGTGGATTCGTCGTAGCGGGTGGCCGGTGCACCGGAGATGTCGGAGGGCGTGCGCGTCCAGGCATAGCCGCGGAAATCGACGATGCGCGTGCGTTCCGTGGCCGCGTAGTCCAGCGCCACCGGCTGGCCGGCAAGCGCCGCGGCGCGGGCGTCGGCTTCGGCGGCGATCGTCAGCCAGTCGCGGCCGTGGCGCGCAGCCTGTTCCAGCATCCCGACCACCAGGTTGCGGGTGATGCGCACCCGCACCGGGTATTCCTTCCACGAATGCGTCTCGACCAGGATCCCGAAGCGGTTGCGCAGCGGGAAATAGCCGTGCGAGAAGCGCGGCGGCGAAACGCCGTCGACGATGCCCGAGGACGGGTCGTCATGGACTTCGAACGAGGGGTAGAAGGGCAGCGGCAGCGAACCCTGCGCTTCCAGCCCGGCCAGCAGGCCGTCGCGCAGCGCCAGGCCGGCGCGGGCCAGGGCGGCGTCGCCGGAGTGCAGGGGCTCGATCTGGACCGAGATGTCGTGCTCGAACTGCGCGCCGTTGGTCGCGTGCAGGTCGACGTAGACGATCGGATCCCAGGCCTCGGCCAGGGCCAGCATCGCCTGCATCTCGGGCGAGTCGGCCTTGAGGTAGTCGCGGTTGAGGTTGTGGTTGCGCGCGGTCGTGCGCCAGCCCATCTCCTCCGGGCCGCGCTGGTTTGGCCGGTTCCAGGCGCCGAAGCGCTCGTGGCCGTCGACGTTGAATACCGGCACGAACAGCCACACCAGCGCGTCGAGGGCATCCGGGGCCGCCTCGCCCTCCAGCACCTGGCGCAGGGCGAGGAAGCCGGCGTCCTTGCCGTCGATTTCGCCGGCGTGGATGCCGCCCTGCATCAGCACCACCGGCAGGCCGCGTTCGCGCGCCGTCTCCGCCGTCAGCGCACCGCTGCGCGACACCGCCATCGCCTTCATCGGCCGGCCTTCGGGCGAGGTGCCGAAGTCGAAGCAGCGCACCGCGTCCGGATAGCGGGTGGCGAAAGCCTCGCACAGGGCGACGACTTCCGGGTAGCGGCCGGTGCGGACGAAGCCCGAACGTTCGGACAGGGTGCTCAGCGGCGTCGCGGCGGCGGACGTCGCCGCGGGCTCCTGCATGCCGGCCGCCGCGGCCGGCAGGATCGCGGCCGTGGAGCCGGCGGCGAGCAGGGCGGTGAACAGGAGCCGCAGGGCGTTGCTGGCGGGTCGGGTCATGGCATCGGGGATCCGGTCGGGCGGAGCCTTCCATGATGCCCCTCCATGACCTTTCGGCCAAAGCGCCGCGGGTCCCGATGCGCTAGCCTTCACGCTTCCGCCCCGAAAAGCCCCCGTATCGCATGAGCACAGCCCAGGTTGCCACCGACTCCGGCAGGATGCCGCGCCAGATCCGCTACATCATCGGCAACGAGGCCTGCGAGCGCTTCAGCTTCTACGGGATGCGCAACATCCTGGTGCCGTTCCTCATCAGCTCGGTGCTGCTCGGCTACCTGCCCGCCGGCCCGGACCGCGAAGGCGCCGCCAAGGACATCTTCCACAGCTTCGTCATCGGCGTGTACTTCTTCCCGCTGCTGGGCGGCTGGCTGTCGGACCGCTACTTCGGCAAGTACAACACCGTGCTGTGGTTCTCGCTGGTGTACTGCGCCGGCCACGCCTGCCTGGCGCTGTTCGAGAACAACGCCAGCGGCTTCTACACCGGGCTGTTCCTGATCGCGCTGGGCTCGGGCGGCATCAAGCCGCTGGTGGTGAGCTTCTGCGGCGACCAGTTCGACCAGACCAACAAGGACAAGGCCAAGCTGGTCTTCGACGCGTTCTACTGGATCATCAACTTCGGTTCGTTCTTCGCATCGCTGCTGGCGCCGCTGTTCCTGCGCCACTATGGCCCGGCGGTCGCGTTCGGCATCCCCGGCGTGCTGATGTTCATCGCGACCTTCGTGTTCTGGCTGGGGCGCAGGCAGTACGTCAACGTGCCGCCGTCCGCGAACGACCCGCACGGCTTCATGAAGGTGGTGCGCAGCGCGCTGGCCTGGCGCGCGGGCGGTGGCAACACGGGCGGCATCGTGGCCCGCGGCGCGCTGGTGCTGGCGCCAGCCATGCTGCTTGGCTGGGCGGGGCATGCGATGGCGGGCTGGCCCACGTGGTGGCCGGAATCCTTCGGCTTCGTCATCACCGCCTGCCTTGCGCTGGGCGTGATCATCGCCGGCGGCGGCATCGGCGCCTCGCTGCAGCTCGACCGCGCGCGCGGCGCGCATCCCGACGCCGCCGTCGACGGCGTGCGTGCGGTGCTGCGCATCCTGATCGTGTTCGCGCTGGTGACGCCGTTCTGGTCGCTGTTCGACCAGAAGGCGTCCACCTGGATCATCCAGGGGCGCGAGATGGTGATCCCGCATGGCGCCTGGTGGTGGCCGAGCTGGCTCATCCAGGACGCGGCGCAGATGCAGGCGCTCAATCCGCTGCTGGTGATGCTGCTCATCCCCTTCAACAACCTGGTGCTGTACCCGGCGCTGCGGCGCATGGGCTTCCAGGTCACGGCGCTGCGGCGCATGGGCTGGGGCATCGCGATCTCCGGCGTCTCCTGGATCGTGGCCGGCGTGCTGCAGCTGTGGATCGATGGCGGCGATCAGGTCTCGATCACCTGGCAGGCGCTGCCCTACCTGCTGCTGACCTTCGGCGAGGTGCTGGTGTCGGCAACCGCGCTCGAGTTCGCCTACAGCCAGGCGCCGATGGCGATGAAGGGCGTGATCATGGCCTTCTGGTACCTCACCAGCACCTTCGGCAGCCTCTGGGTGCTGCTCACCAACGCCGGCCTGCGCAACGACGCGGTGACCGCGGCCATTGCCAACACGGGGCTCAGCGAGAACGCGTTCCTGATGTTCTTCTTCGCCGGCTTCGCCTTCCTGGCGGCGGCGGCGTTCGCGGCGTACGCGCGGCGCTATCCGATGCAGGACCACTATCGCGTGGCGGGAGCGGGCTGATGGGCGAGGGGATGGTGACCCTGGCGATCCTCGCGGTGACGGTGCTGGTGTCGTGGCAGGCCTTCGGCAACCGGCGCCTGCTGGAGCGGCTGCTGCTGTGGCCGCCGGCGGTCGAGCGGCAGCACCAGTACGACCGCCTGGTCACCCACGGCTTCGTGCACGCCGACTGGCAGCACCTGCTGTTCAACATGATCACCCTGTATTTCTTCGGGCGCCACGTCGAAGCGCTGTTCACGCCCTACATCGGGGCGTTCGGCTTCGCGCTGTTCTATCTCTCGGCGATCCTGGTCGCGATCCTGCCGACATACCTGCGGCACCGGCGCGATCCGTCCTACCGCAGCCTGGGCGCCTCGGGCGCGGTGTCGGCGGTGCTGTTCGCGTTCATCCTGGTGCAGCCGTGGACGCTGATCTTCGTGTTCTTCATCCCGGTGCCGGCGATCGTCTATGCCGTGCTCTACATCGGCTATTCGATCTGGATGGACCGGCGCGGGGGCGACAACGTCAACCACAGCGCCCACCTCTGGGGCGCGGGCTACGGCGTGCTGTTCACGGTGATGATGGAGCCGCGGGTGGTCGAGGTCTTCCTCGCGCGGCTGGCGTCGCCGTCGTTCTGAGTCAGGAAATCGACTCGCCGCCGCCGGTGCCGGACTGGTCGCAGTCGTAGGCCTCGAGCAGGCGGGAGTAGACCAGCGAGTCCAGCTGGTTGAACTCGACGTTGTCGACGGCGCCGGCACGGGCAAGGTCGAACAGGCGGGTGACGGCTTCGTGCTCGGCGCTGGTATCGAGGGTGGCGTGCATGGCGGGAACTCCCCTGTTGTGCGTCTTCGGGGGCGACGCATCAAGCGTGCCAATCGCTCTCGCGCGGCGCCGCGGCCGCGGCGGGGTGACGCTGCCGGTCACACCCGGATCGCTTCCGGCGGGCTGTGACGCGGACGGGCCCGCTCACCGGGCCTGAATCTTCCGCGTGTTAAGCCTCTTGCCATCCCACCCGATGGAGGTTGCCCATGGCGTTTACCCGAGCCCAGGCGAGCGCGCTGCTCAACAAGTCCGAGATGCGGCTGTTCGACGACAGCCGCGCCAATGCCCTCCGAGGCTTCGACCGCGCGGCCCTGGCCAGCCGGGTCGAGCGGACGCGGGCGGCGCGCGACCGCGCCCGCGACCTGCTCAAGCGCCAGCGCCTGGCGGCCCGCAAGCGTGGCGACGGCCGCGACGACGGCATCGCCGCACGCACCGCCCGCAAGGAAGCCCTGCTGGTCGAACTGCTGCAGCGCTTCAGCGATGCGCGCCGGGAGGCGCCGGTGAAGCAGGCCGCCGCCAAGTCCGCCAGGAAGACGACAACGAAGGCGGCGCAGAAAGCCGTCGTGAAGAAGGTTGCTGCGAAGAAGGCCGTCACGAAGAAGGCTGCCGCGAAGAAGACTGTCACGAAGAAGGCCGTCACGAAGAAGGCTGCTGCGAAGAAAGCGGTAGTGAAGAAAGCAGTAGCGAGGAAGGCCGTTGCGAAAAAGGCGGTGGTGAGGGCCACGCCGAACCGGGCCGCCGACACGGGGGCCACCGCGAGGAAGGCCGTGGCACGGAAGCCCGCGGGCAAGAAGCCCGCCACCCGCAAGGCGGCGCGGCGCGTGTCCCCGGAGCGCGCCCTGGAGAACACCCGTCACCTGCTCGAGGAAAAGCAGGCACGCGCCCGCAGCCCGCAGCCCTGGCAGTCGCTCGATCCCGTCGTCGACCACGCTCCCCAGCCCGGATACCAGTCGCCACAGGCCGCCAGCAAAGCCCGGGAGCTCCATGCCGGCGAGTCGCGGATGGCCTCGATCCATGGCAGCAGCTCGACGCGCGACCGCTACAATCAGGGCAAGCGCGACCATCGCGGCGACACCGAATAGGATCCGGCCATGTCCGCCATCGACATCACCCACCACGGCATCCCGGGCCGCTTCGTCACCGAGGTCGACGGACACGTCGCCAACCTCGATTACGAGATGGCCGACGGCATCATGCACATCACCCACACGCGCGTGCCCGCGGCCATCGGCGGCCGCGGAATCGCCGGCAAGCTGGTGGAAGCGGCCTTCCACCACGCCCGGGCCGAGGGCTGGAAGGTGCGTGCCCTGTGTGACTACGCCGCCGCCTGGGTGGGCCGCCACCCGGAGTACGCCGACCTGGTGCGCTGACCGGCGCCGCGGGCGCGAGCGCCCGCGATCTGGCAGACTTGCGCCCCTTTTCCGCAAGGCCGCCCCGTGTCGATCCGCCTGAACAAGCACATCAGCGAGACCGGGGCGTGCTCGCGCCGCGAGGCCGACCGGCTGATCGGCGAGGGCCGGGTCACCGTCAACGGGATCCGCGCGCGCGTGGGTGCCGAAGTGGGCGAGGGCGACCAGGTGCTGGTCGACGGCCAGCCGCTGCGCGCCCGCAGCACGGCGCCGGGCAAGCGGCGCCACGTCTACATCGCCCTCTACAAGCCGGTGGGGATCACCTGCACCACCGAAGCCGGGGTGGCCGGCAACATCGTCGACTTCGTCGGCCACCAGGAGCGGATCTTCCCGATCGGCCGCCTGGACAAGGATTCCGAAGGCCTGATCCTGCTCACCAGCAACGGCGACATCGTCAACGCCGTCCTGCGGGCGGAGAACAAGCTGGAAAAGGAGTACCTGGTGGGGGTGAACAACCCGGTGACCGACGAGTTCCTGCGCGGCATGGCGCGCGGGGTGCCGGTGCATGGCCAGGTCACCCTGCCGTGCCGGACCGGCAAGCTCGGCCGCTACGGCTTCCGGGTGACCCTGGTGCAGGGCCTGAACCGGCAGATCCGCCTCATGGCCGCGCACTTCGGCTACCGGGTGAAGCGCCTGGTGCGGGTGCGGATCGGGCCGGTCCGGATCGGGCACCTGAAGCCGGGACGCTGGCGGAACCTCAGCGACGCCGAGCTGGCGGCGCTGGTCCCCAGCCGCGAGACCTGGTAGCGGTGACTGTGGTGGCCGGCGCGCCGACGGCCGGCATCCGGCATTCACATTTGCAATCGAAAGTGCGGTATGGTGCGTCCACTGTTCAAAGCGGGATCACGGTACATCGTGGCTCCGGTGCGGTAGATCCAAGGTTTCAAGGCCGGTCAACGGCCGGGTCCTGACGATCCGCTCCATCGTTCCTGTGTTACCCCTTGCTTCGCAGTCTCGGATCCGCATCGCGGACCGTGCCAATCCAAAAACTGTTCCAAGGAGTAACACCATGTCCGATCGTCAGACCGGCACCGTCAAGTGGTTCAACGACGCCAAGGGCTTCGGCTTCATCACCCCCGAGAGCGGCCAGGACCTGTTCGTGCACTTCCGTTCCATCCAGGGCACCGGCTTCAAGTCGCTGCAGGAAGGCCAGAAGGTCTCGTTCAAGGTCGTGCAGGGCCAGAAGGGCCTGCAGGCTGACGAAGTGCAGGCCATCTAAGGCCTCGCGACTTCGCGAAAGACCAGGCCCCGGGCGGCGACGCCCGGGGCTTTTTCGTGTGCGCGAAGGTGTGTGATCGCGGGCATCACGCACCGCGGGCTAGCCTTTTCACACAGCTGACTGGCACGGGGGATACGGGATGCATCGCACACACAGGGTCGTCGCGCTGGCGCTGCTGCTGGCGTTCGCGCTGGCAGGCTGTCGCCGCGAAGCGGAAGTTCCGGGCGCCGCCGCCGACGGCAGTCCGTCGACGCCGCAGGCGGCGCAGGACGCCGCGACCGCGACAGCGGGCCCGGTCCGGCTCGAGGACGTGATGGAGAGCGACCCGCGCTACATCCTCGGGATCAGCTATCCGCCGGGCATGGAGCGCTACCCCGGGCTCGCCGCGGAGCTCAAGCGCTACGCCGATGCCGCGCGCGGCGACCTGATGGAGGCCGTCGAGGCGCACGACCCCGCCGCCGGCAGCGCAGGCGTTCCCTACGACCTGACCCTTGCCTACGAAGTGCTGATGGACACGCCCACCGTGGTGGCCGTGCAGGCCTGGGGCACGCTGTACACCGGCGGAGCCCACGGCAATCCGCTGGTCGCGCGCTTCGTGTGGCTGCCACAGCGCGACGAGATGCTGCGCGCCGAGGCGCTGATCGCCGACCAGGGCGGCTGGGACGAGATCTCGGCCTTCGTGCGCGACGCCCTGCATGCGGCGCTGTCGCAGCGCCTGGACGCCGACGCCGTGGAGCCGGCCGACCGCGCGAAGCTCATGGGCAGCGGCAGCCGGATGATCGATGACGGCACCACCCCCGAACCCGGCAACTTCGCGCAGTTCGAACCGGTGCCGGGCGACGGCGGGCGCCTGCGCGCCCTGCGCTTCGTGTTCCCGCCCTACCAGGTCGGCCCGTACTCGGACGGCATGCAGACGGTGGAAGTGCCGGCGTCCGTGCTCCTGCCGCACCTCGCCCCGGAGTACCGCGACCTCTTCGCCGCCGGCTGAGCGACGCGCCCGCGGCTGGCCCTGGGCCCGCCGCCGGGGCTAGGATCCGCAGCGGGCCCTTCGGGAGCGCGCGATGCATCCGCTCAGGGATCGCGTCCATGGCCTGCTGGCGGCGGCCGACGTGCGGGTCGACGGCGACAGGCCCTGGGACATGCAGGTCCACGATGCCAGGCTGCTGGCCGGCGGCTCGCTCGCGCTGGGCGACGCCTACATGGACGGCTGGTGGGATGCGCGCTCGCTGGACGGGCTGCTGGCGCGCCTGCTGGCCGCGCGCGTCGACCGCCGCGTGCGCGGCGCCGCCGACCTGCGCGACGCAGTGGCCGCGCGGCTGTGGAACCTGCAGCTGGGGCATCGCGCCTTCGCGGTCGGCGAGCGCCACTACGACCTCGGCAACGACCTCTACCAGGCCATGCTGGGCCGCCGGCTGGTGTACAGCTGCGGCTACTGGCACGACCGCGACGGCCGGCGCGCGGCCTCGCTCGACGCCGCCCAGGAGGCCAAGCTCGACCTGGCCTGCCGCAAGCTCGGCCTGCGCCCCGGCATGCGCCTGCTCGACATCGGCTGCGGCTGGGGCGAGATGCTGAAGTTCGCCGCCGAGCGCTACGGCATCGAGGGCGTGGGCGTGACCATCTCGCGCGAGCAGCAGGCCCTTGCCAGCGCGCTGTGCAAGGGGCTGCCCGTGGAGGTCCGGCTGCAGGACTACCGCGAGCTGCGCGGCGAACGCTTCGACCGGGTGGTGTCGATCGGCATGTTCGAGCACGTCGGCGTGCGCAACTATCGCGGCTATTTCAAGCTGGTGCGCTCGCTGCTGCTGCCGGACGGACTGTTCCTGCTGCACAGCATCGGTGGCAACGTCTCGCGCCGGCGCACCGATCCCTGGATCGCCCGGCACATCTTCCCGAACTCGATGCTGCCCTCGGCGCGGCAGGTGGCGGAGGCCGCAGAGGGACTGTTCGTGATCGAGGACTGGCACAACTTCGGCGCCGACTACGACCTCACGCTGCAGGCCTGGCGCGACAATATCGAGGCCGCCTGGGAGCGGCTGCCCGCGCGCTACGACGAACGCTTCCGGCGCATGTGGCGGTACTACCTCGCCGGCTCCATGGCGAGCTTCAGGACGCGGCGGATCCAGCTCTGGCAGATCCTGCTGTCGCCGGAGGGCGTTCCCGGCGGCATCGTCGCGCCGCGCTGACGCCGGCAACCCGGTCGCTGACGATCTGATCGAGCCTTCCCGCTCCCCGCCCCCCGCCCCCTGTAGGAGCAGCTACAGCTGCGACCGGTTGTTGCCGACAGGCCGGTCGCAGCTGTAGCTGCTCCTACAGGAGGAGGGCGCGGGCGGAAAGAACTTCCCCCGCCGGAGCGGGGGAAGTGGTGTGGCGTCAGTCCTGCCGGGTGGCTTCGGCCGGCGGGGCGCCGTCCTCGACCGCGCCGTCCAGGCCGCGCTTGACCAGCAGCGGGCGGATGTCCGGATCCTTGCCCGAGAAGTCCTTGAACAGCTGCAGCGCGTCCTTGCTGCCGCCCTGCGACAGCAGCGTGGCGCGGAAGCGGTCGCCGTTGGCGCGGGTCAGGCCGCCGTTCTCCTCGATCCAGGCCACGGTGTTGGCGTCCAGCACCTCGGACCAGATGTAGGCGTAGTAGCCGGCCGCGTAGCCGCCCATGATGTGGCTGAAGTAGGTGGTGCGGTAGCGCGGCGACACCGCGGCGAAGTCCAGGCCGGCGGCCTTGAGCGCGGCGGCCTCGGTGTCGAGGATGTCGCCGGCCTTCGGCAGCCGGTCGGCCGGCAGCTGGTGCAGGTACTGGTCGAGCATGGCCGCGCCCAGGTACTCGGTGGTGGCGAAGCCCTGGTTGAACTTGGCGGTGGCGACCACCTTGTCCAGCAGCGCCTGCGGCATCGGCTCGCCGGTCTCGTGGTGCTTGGCGTAGTTGGCCAGGATCGACGGCCAGTCGGCCCACATCTCGTTGACCTGCGAGGGGAACTCGACGAAGTCGCGCGGCACGCTGGTGCCGGAGAAGTAGGGGTACTTCACGTCCGAGAACATGCCGTGCAGCGCATGCCCGAACTCGTGGAACATCGTGGTGACCTCGTCCCAGGTCAGCAGCGTCGGCTTGCCGGCCTCGGGCTTGGGGATGTTCTGGTGGTTGGCCACCACCGGCTTCGTGCCTTCCAGCTCCGACTGCGAGACGTAGGAGCTCATCCAGGCGCCACCGCGCTTGGAGTCGCGCGCGTAGGGATCGAAGATGAAGAAGGCGAGCTGGCTGCCGTCGGCGTTGGAAACCTCGTAGACCCAGGTGTCCTCGTGGTACTTCGGCAGGTCGGTGCGCGGCTTGAAGGTGATGCCGTAGAGCTGGGTGGCGGCGAAGAACACGCCGTTCTCCAGCACGTTCTTCATTTCCAGGTAGGGCTTGAGCTGCGACTCGTCGAAGTCGTATTCGGCCTTGCGCACCTTCTCGGTGTAGTAGGCCCAGTCCCAGGGTTGGAGCTGGAAGGTCGGCTCGCCCTTGGCCTTCTGCTCGGCGTCGATCATGGCCTGCAGCTTGCCGGCCTCGCGGCGGGCGTTGGCGACGGCGGCCGGGGCCAGCTGGCCGAGCATGGCGTTCACGGCTTCGGTGGTCTTGGCGGTTTCGCCGTCGAGCACGTAGTCGGCGTAGGTGTCGAAGCCCAGCATCTTCGCGCGCTCGGCGCGCAGCTCGAGCACGCGCGACACCAGCGCGGTGTTGTCCCACTGGTTGCCGCGCGCGCCGCGGACCACCGAGGCCTTGTGGATGCGCTCGCGCAGTTCGCGGTTGGCGAGCTGCGACAGCGGCGGCTGGCCGGTGGTGTTGAGCAGGGTGATGACGTACTTGCCCTCGTGGCCGCGGGCCTTGGCCGCGTTGGCGGCGGTCTGGATCTGCTCGGGGCTCAGGCCCTCGAGCTCGGCGGCGGTGTCGACCACCACGGCGGAGTCGTTGACCTCGGCCAGCACGTTCTGGCTGAAGGTCGTGCCCAGCGTCGCCAGCTCGGAGTTGATCTCCTTCAGGCGCGCCTTCTGGCCCTCGTCGAGCGCGGCGCCGGCGCGGACCAGGTCCTTGTAGTACTCCTCGACCAGGCGCACGCCCTCGGCGTCCAGGCCCAGGCCGGCGCGGCCGTCGTACAGCGTCTTGATGCGCGCGAACAGCTTCGGATCCAGCGCGATCGCGTCGCGGTGGGCGGCGAACTTCGCCGAATAGTCGGCCTGCAGCTTCTTGCGGGTGTCGTTGGTGTCGGTGCCGACCAGGTTGAAGAACACGCGCATCGCGCGGCCCAGGGTCTCGCCGTTGGTTTCCAGGGCGAGGATGGTGTTCTCGAACGTCGGCGCTTCGGGGTTGTCGGCGATCGCGCGGACCTCGGCCAGCTGCTCGGCCATGCCGGCGTCGAAGGCCGGGGCGAAGTGCTCGTCCTTGATGCGGTCGAAGTGCGGGTACTGCAGCGGCAGCGTGCTCTTCGCGGCGAAGGGATTGCCCTTGAGGGCCTCGGCGCTGGCGGACATGGCGGACTCCGCGCTGCTGGTCTGGGCGAAGGCGGGCGACATGGCGGCGCCGGCGAGGGCGACGGCCAGGGCGAGGGACAGCGGATGCTTCATCAGGGAATTCCTTGCGGGACTGAGTCCCCTAGGGTACCCCGGGCGGCCGCGGCGGCTCCCGTGACGAATGGCACGGTGCCGCCGCTCCCGCAGTGGTCAGCGGACGATCGTGACCGGGATGTCCGTCTGGGCGATCACCTTGCTCGACACCGAGCCCAGCAGGATGCCCTTGACCGAGCCGCGGCCGTGGGAGCCCATCACCACGATGTCGACCCTGTTGCTGCCGCCGGCGGCGAGGATGGCCTCGGCCGGTTCGCCGACCACGGCCAGCTCGCGCACGTCGGCCTTGCTGCGGGCCAGCGCCTTGCGTGCGGGGGCCAGCATGCGCTCGTGGTTTTCGGCGTGGATCCTGTCCATCGCGTCCTTCCCGATCTTGCTGACCACGCCCGGGAAGGGAGCGGCGTCCACGGCAACCAGGAAGATCTTCGCGGGCTTGGCCAGGCTCTTCGCAAGCGCATTGGCGTGCTTCGCGGCGCGGACGCTGATATCGCTGCCGTCGACGGCGACCAGGATCTTCATGCGGGGTTTCCTCGGTTCGTGCGTGATGTGCGGGATTCTACGCGGTGGCAGGCGTCCGGGCATGGCGCTTGCCGGGTCACTTCTCGACGAAGGCGCGCTCGAACACGTAGTCGCCGATGGCACCGATGCGCATCGAGGGCTTGAAGCCGCGGCCGTCGAGCAGGGCGCGGAAATCGGCCAGCATGCCCGGGCTGCCGCAGATCATCGCCCGGTCCTTCGCCGGATCCAGCGCGTCCAGGCCGAGGTCGGACATCATCTGGCCGGTTGCCATCATGTCGGTCAGGCGACCGCGCCGGGGGCGCCCGTCGAAGACGAAGTCCTCGCGGGTCACCGCAGGGTAGTAGACCAGCCGCTCGCGCAGGATGTCGCCCAGCAGCTCGTGCTGCGGCAGCTCGTTGACGATGTAGTCGCGGTAGCAGAGGTCGGCCTCGTGGCGCACGCCGTGGCAGAGCACCACGCGCTCGAAGCGCTCGTAGGTTTCCGGGTCCTTGATCACCGACATCCACGGCGCCAGGCCGGTGCCGGTGCCCAGGAGGTACAGGTTGCGGCCCGGGTGCAGGTCGCTGATCAGCAGGGTGCCGGTGGGCTTGCGGCCGATCAGGACCTCGTCGCCGGGCCTGATGTGCTGCAGGCGGGACGTCAGCGGGCCATCGGGCACCTTGATGCTGAAGAACTCGAGCTGCTCTTCCCACTTCGCGCTGGCGATCGAGTACGCGCGCATCAGCGGCTTCATGCCGCCGCCGGGCTGCTCGACCGGCAGGCCGATCATCACGAACTGGCCGTTGTCGAAGCGGAAGCCGTCGTCGCGGGTGGTGGTGAAGCTGAAGTAGTCGTCCGTCCAGTGACGGACGTCCAGCACCGTCTCGGTGCCAAACGCGGAGGACATGCGGGACCATCTGAAGGGGAGGAAACCCGCCCATTGTACGCCGCCCCAGCCTCCCCCCTGTAGGAGCAGCTACAGCTGCGACCCCGATCTGGCGACAGCGATACGGGTCGCAGCTGTAGCTGCTCCTACAGGGCGGGGGCGGGCAGGAGGGAGGGGCGGGCTCAGCGGTATCCGGCGGCCTGGAGCTCGAACAGCTCGGCGTAGCGGCCGCCTGCGGCCATCAGTGCGTCGTGGGTGCCGCTGGCCTCGATCCGGCCGTCGGCCATCACCAGGATGCGGTCGGCCATGCGCACGCTCGAGAACCGGTGCGAGATGAGGATCGCGGTGCGGTTGTCGGAAAGCTCGCGGAAGCGCTGGAACACTTCGTATTCGCTGCGGGCATCGAGCGCGGCGGTGGGTTCGTCAAGGATCATCACCTGCGCGTCGCGCATGTAGGCGCGGGCGATGGCGATCTTCTGCCACTGGCCGCCGGACAGGTCGACGCCGGTCTTGAAGCGGCGCCCGATGATCTGGTCGTAGCCCAGCGGCAGGCCGGCGACGACCTCGTCGGCCATGGCGCGGCGGGCGGCGGCCTCGATCCGGCCGCGGTCGCCCATGGCGTCGATCTGGCCGACGCCGATGTTCTCGGCCGCGGTCATGTGGAAGCGCACGAAGTCCTGGAAGATCACGCCGATGTTGGCGCGCAGGTCGTCGAGGTCGTAGTCGCGCAGGTCGCGGCCGTCCAGCAGGATCCGGCCCTCGTCGGGGTCGTACAGGCGCGCCAGCAGCTTCACCAGGGTGGTCTTGCCGGCGCCGTTCTCGCCCACCAGCGCCAGCACCTCGCCCGCGCGCAGCTCGAGGTCGACGTGGCGCAGCGCCCAGCGGGCGGCGTCGGGATAGCGGAAGCCGACGTTCTCGAACACGAAGCCGGCGGTGATCGGGCGCGGGATGGGGGAGGCGCCTGGCTTCGAGACGATTTCCGGCTGGATCTCGAAGAAGGAGTACAGGTCGTCGAGGTACATGGCCTGGCCGGCCACCTGCGAGAAGCCCACCAGCAGGCCCTCCAGCAGCTGGCGCAGGCGCCGGAAGCTGCCGGCGAGGAAGGTGAGGTCGCCGATGGTGAAGTCGCCGCGCACCGTGCGCCAGGCGATGTAGGCATAGGCCACGTAGTAGCCCAGCGTGCCCAGCGCGGCCAGCAGCGTGCCCCAGAACGCGCGCCGCCGCGCCAGCCGGCGGTTGGCCACCAGGAAGGCCTGCGACAGCGTGCGGAAGCGCTCCACCAGGAAGCGGTGCAGCCCGAAGATCTTCACTTCCTTGGCGGTGTCGACGCTGGCGCCGGTCTGGCGCAGGTATTCCAGCTGCCGGCGCTCGGCCGTCCACTGGAAGTTGAGCGAATAGTTCAGCGCGTTGAAGTGCGATTCGCCGATGAACGCCGGGATCAGGGCCACCGCCAGCAGCAGGATCAGCCAGGGCGCGTAGACCAGGAGGCCGGCGGCGAAGCTGATGATGGTGACGATGTCCTGCACCTGGCCGAACAGCTGGCCCATCAGGCTCATGCGGCCCATGGTCTGCCGCCGCGCGCGGTCCAGCCGGTCCTGCAGCTCGGGGTCCTCGAAGTCCTCGAGGTCGAGCGTGGCCGCGTGCTCCATCAGGCGCACGCTGGCGGCGTTGGTGAACATCTCCGACAGCACCTGGTCGCAGTAGGACACCAGGCGGCCGAGCAGGTCGGACAGGATCGCCAGCCCGAACTCGGCGGCCAGCAGCAGGGCCAGGTGGTCGAGGACGCCGCTGCGCCAGGCCTCGGCGATGCCGCCGCCGATGGCGCCGGCCCCCACCAGGCCGATGGCCTCGTCGATGATCAGCTTGCCCAGGTAGAGCATCGCCACCGGCAGCAGCGCCCGCAGCAGGCGCAGCGTCATGGTGGCGAGGGTCAGCGGCCGGCTGGTGCGCCAGATCTCGCGCAGGAAGGGCGGCAGGTTGCGCAGGGCGTTGACGCGCTCGCGGAACGAGGGGCGTCCGGCCTGCGGATCGGGGGAGGGGGCGGTGCGGGCGGCGGCGCCGGGGGCTGGGGTCGACATCGACGCATCATGCCGCGGGCGGCCTGAGCGTGCGAGTGAGGCGGCAGGCCACCTGGCCGCCCCGGCCGGGCGTCGCGGGCAGCGGCCGCCGTCGCGGTCGGCGGGACCTGCTCCCGCCGACCGTGCGGACGATTACTCCAGGGCCAGGCGCACGTCGCCCGAGAACGTCTCGATCGCGATCGACGCATCGCCGTTGCCGTAGCGGTGCTCGAGGCTTGCACCCGGCCCGTAGCGCTTGCGCACCACGTTGGCGCCGGGGGCGTCGATGTCGCCGCTGAAGGTCGAGGCCTCGACCCGCGCCGAGGCGTTGGCCGGAAGCGACAGGCGGAGGTCGCCGCTGACCGATTCAAAGCTGAAGCGGCCGGCGTCGGCGATGCCGCTGCGCACGCTGGCGTCGCCCGACACCGTGCTCAGCTCCAGCCGCGACGGGCGTTCGCCGCGGGTGTCCACGTCGATGTTGCCCGACACCGTTTCCACCTCCACCGCGCCGGCGATGCGGCCGCGCAGCGAGACCTTGCCGCTCACGCTGTCGACCTCGACGTCGCGGCTGTTTAGGTTGAGCCTCAGGTCGCCGCTCACGCTCTCGATCCCGGCCTTGCGCGGCGCCCCCACGGCCACCACCGTGCCGCTGACGCTGTCGATGTCGAGCTCCTCGCCGGCGATGCCCTGCACGTCGACGCTGGCCGCGACCGAATCGACGTCGAGGCTGGCCTGGCGCGGGACTTCGAGCACCAGGACGGTCTCCTCGGTGTTGTGGCTGTTGCGCGGGTAGCGCACGCGCACTGCCAGCTTGCGTCCGCTGCCGTCGATCTCGAGGCGCTCGACGCCCTCGCCCAGGCTGCCGGTGATGCGAACCTCGTTGCGGTCCCAGGTGCGCACTTCGATGCTGCCCTTGAGGTTGGACACTTCGATCTCGCCGCGGGCATCCAGCGGGCGGGTCTCGTTGATGGGGGTGGCCGCGAAGGCGGGCAGGGCAAGGCCGCCGAGGACGAGGCCCGCGAGGGCGAGGCCGGAAAAGGATCGGGACATGGGAAGGCTCCTTGGTCAGGCCTGGCGCAGGCTGAGCGCCAGGCGGTGGGCGTAGATGCGCTGCAGCCGATGGAACAGGTGCAGCGCGTCGGGATCACGGGCGAGAGCGGCGCGGACTTCGGTTGCGCTGCGTTCGAGCTCGGCGTCGAGGCCGAAGGCGGTCGCGACAGGGGCCGCGCCGGCCAGCGGGTTCGCGGCACCGGCGTCGACCTCGCGCAGCGCGCCCTGGTACTCGCGCGCCAGCGCATCGGCGGCGCGTAGCAGCGGGGCGTCGGCATCGGCCGCCGCGCCGGTGCCGACGGTCGATCCGGGAACCGGCGGCAACGCCCCGGGCGCGTCCGCTGCCGGCCACAGCTGCCAGCCGATGCCGGCGGCCAGCACCACGGCGGCGGCCGCGGCATAGCCGGCGTTGCGCCGCTGCGAACCAAGGCACCGGCCGGCGTGACGCGACGCGCGCGGGGGCGGCGGCACGGCCGTGGGTGCGACGGTCGCGGTGCCGCGCGGCTCCAGCCGGGCGGCGATCGCCGGCCACAGGTCGCTGCGCGGCGGGGCGTCGACCCGCAGCGCGCGCAGTCCGGACGCGAGCGCGCCGGGCAGGGGAGCGGGATGGTCGTCGGACCGGTCCGGACCAGTGTTCATGGCGTGTCTCCTAGGCTAGGCGCGCGCGGAGCAGCCCGCGCGCGCGGTGCAGCTGGGATTTGGAACTGCCGGTGGCCATGTCGAGGGCCGCGCCGATCTCGCCGTGGGTCCAGCCTTCGATGTCGTGCAGCACCAGCACCGCGCGGGCGCGGGGCGGCAGGGTGGCGACGGCGCGCTCGAGGTCGATGGCCAGGGCGGCGGCATGTCCGGAGGGCTCCGGGGCCGCCAAGGCGTCGAGCGCGTCGTCGTCGTCGCCTTCCAGGGCCGGCCGGACACGGCGCGCGCGCAGGTCCATCAGCGCGACGTTCACCGCCAGCCGGTGCAGCCACGTGCCGAAGGCGGCCTCGCCGCGCCAGCCGGGCAGGGCCTGCCAGGCGCGCAGGAAGGCCTCCTGCACCAGGTCTTCTGCCCGGGCGCGCTGCCAGCCGGCCAGGCGCAGCACGACACCGTGGACGCGCGCGCTGTGGCGGCGGTACAGCGCTTCGAAGGCGTCCGTATCGCCACCGGCGGCGGCCAGCGCCAGGGCATGGTCGCCGTCCCCGGCGTCGGCGGCCGGGGCTTGCGGGCTGTCGGTCATGGCGGCATCGAGCATACCCAGTCGGATGCACCGTCGCGGCGAAGGGTTCAAGCCGCGCGCGCGCGCCGGCTTAAAATGGCCGGCAAACCCCGCCATCGCGAGCCAGCCGTGACCGAGATCCGCCAGGAAGACTTCATCCAGTCCGTCGCCGACGCCCTCCAGTACATCAGCTACTACCACCCGGTGGACTACATCCGGAACCTGGCGGCGGCGTACGAGCGCGAGGAGTCGCCGGCGGCGAAGGACGCGATGGCGCAGATCCTGATCAACTCGCGCATGTGCGCCGAGGGCCACCGCCCGATCTGCCAGGACACCGGCATTGTCACCGTCTTCCTCGAGATCGGCATGGATGTGACCTGGCCCGACGCCACCATGGGCGTCGAGGACATGGTCAACGAGGGCGTGCGCCGCGCCTACAACCTGCCCGAAAACAAACTGCGCGCCTCGGTGCTGGCCGATCCGGCCGGCAAGCGCCGCAACACCGGCGACAACACCCCGGCCATCGTCAACTTCAAGGTGGTGCCGGGCGGCAAGGTCGACGTGATCGTGGCCGCCAAGGGCGGCGGCTCGGAGGCGAAGTCGAAGTTCGCCATGCTCAACCCGTCGGACTCGATCGTCGACTGGGTGCTGAAGACCGTGCCGACCATGGGCGCCGGCTGGTGCCCGCCGGGCATGCTCGGCATCGGCATCGGCGGCACCGCCGAGAAGGCGATGCTGCTAGCCAAGGAAGCGCTGATGGAGCCGATCGACATCGTCGACCTCAAGGCGCGCGGCCCGTCCAACCGCCTGGAGGAGATGCGCCTGGAGATCTTCGACGGCGTCAACGCGCTGGGCATCGGCGCCCAGGGCCTGGGCGGCCTGACGACCGTGCTCGACATCAAGATCAAGGACTATCCGACGCACGCGGCGAACCTGCCGGTGGCGATGATCCCCAACTGCGCCGCCACCCGCCATGCGCACTTCACGCTGGACGGCAGCGGCCCGGTGATGCTGGATCCTCCGTCGCTTGAGGACTGGCCGCAGATCACGTACGACGCCTCGAAGGGCCGCCGCGTCGACCTCGACACCGTGACCCGCGGGGACGTGGCGGCCTGGCAGCCGGGCGAGACCCTGCTGCTCAACGGCCGCCTGCTGACCGGCCGCGACGCCGCGCACAAGCGCATGGTGGACATGCTGAACAAGGGCGAGGCGCTGCCGGTGGACCTCGCCGGCCGCTTCATCTACTACGTCGGCCCGGTCGATCCGGTGGCCGGCGAAGTGGTGGGTCCGGCCGGCCCGACCACGGCCACGCGCATGGACAAGTTCACCGAACAGGTGCTGTCGCAGACCGGCCTGCTGGGCATGGTCGGCAAGGCCGAGCGCGGGCCGGCGGCGATCGAGGCGATCCGCAAGCACGGCTCGGCCTACCTGATGGCGGTGGGCGGCTCGGCCTACCTGGTGTCGAAGGCGATCAAGGCCGCGAAGGTGGTCGCGTTCGAGGACCTCGGCATGGAGGCCATCTACGAGTTCACGGTGCAGGACATGCCGGTGACGGTGGCGGTCGATTCGACGGGCGTGTCCGTGCACGAGACCGGACCGCGCGAATGGCAGTCGCGGATCGGCAAGATCCCGCTGCAGGTGATCGCAACCGCCTGACGCCCCACGCCGACGCCCTACGCCTGTAGGAGCGGCTACAGCCGCGACCAGCGACGAGCCCAGAGCCAATCGCGGCTATAGCCGCTCCACGGGCCATGAGGCGGTATGGTCGCAGCTGTAGCTGCTCCTACAGGCGTGGGGCGGTGCGGTCGTGGTGGCTGCAGCCGCTCCTGCAGAATCGCGGCTACAGCTGGGAGCGGATGGGGCGGACGAACTTCTCGGCGAGCTTCTCGCGCAGCGGTCTGCGCTCCCACATCTCGTGGGAGTACTGGACCGCGTGTTGCAGGTCGCGCTCGAACACTTCGGTCATGCGCGCCGCGAAGCCGCGGTCGTAGACATTGAGGCTGGCCTCGTCGTTGAGGCGGAACGAGCGGATGTCGAAGTTGGTGGAGCCCAGCGACACCAGCTCGCCGTCCACGACCAGCAGCTTCACGTGCAGCATCGTCGGCTGGTATTCGTGGATCTCGATGCCGGCCTCGAGCAGTTCGCCCCAGCTGGCCTTGGACGACAGCCGCACCGTCTCCGAGTCGATGTGCTTGCCGGGCAGGAGCACGCGCACGCGAACGCCGCGCTTGCGCGCCGCCACCAGGGCGGTCGTGATCAGCTCGTCCGGGACGAAGTAGGACGCGGTGAGGTCGATCGTGTGCTCGGCCGCGGCGATTGCCGACAGGTACATCAGGTGCATGCTCTCGCTGCCGCCGGCGGGCGAGGCGATGAAGAGATGGGCGTCCATGTCGCCGACGCGCTCGAGCGGCGGGAAATAGTCCGGGCCGTTGAGCAGGGCCCCGGTGGTCTTGATCCAGTTGTCGTTGAACGCCGACTGCATCTGCGCCACGGCCGGCCCCTCGATGCGGAAGTGCGCCTCGCGCCAGTGGTCGGGATCCTGGGCATGCCCGGTCCACTGGTCGGCGATGCCGACGCCGCCGGTGAAGCCGACCTTGCCGTCGATGACCAGCAGCTTGCGGTGCGTGCGGTTGTTCATCCGGCCGAGGTTGTACCAGTGCAGCGGACGGTAGCGTTCGACCTCGACGCCGGCGTCCTGCATCGCCTGCAGCATCTCCTCGTCCATCTTGATGCTGCCCACCCAGTCCACCAGCAGGTGCACCTTGACGCCGGCGCGCGCGCGTTCGGACAGCGCGAGCTCGAACTTCCTGCCGATGTCGCCGGACCAGTAGATGTAGGTCTCGAAGGTGATGGTCTTCTGCGCCGAGGCGATGGCGCCCAGCATGGCGGGGAAGATCTCGTCGCCGTTCTCGTAGTCGGTGACGTGGTTCCCCGGCAGAATGGCCGGCCCCAGCAGCACCGACATCTCGCGCCGGAACTGCGGGTCGGCGATCGCGTGGCGGTGCTCGATCCTGCGCTCGATCTTCTTCTCCGGCGTGGAGAAGTTCATCGCCAGCACCACGGCCAGCACCGTGATCGCGGCGGTCAGGACGATCGTCCAGGCCATGTGTTTGCGGCTCCAGGTTCTGAGGCTCATCGACTTCCTCGGCGGCGGACGCCGGAGCCGCACTGTGCGCCGGCCGCATTCAGCGGCGCGTGAAGCCGGTGGCGCCGCGGCTCAGAACCAGTCCAGCACCGAGATGCCCAGGCCGACGTAGGTGGCCTTGTGGTCGTAGTCGAGCATGCTCTCGCCGTAGCCGTTGAAGAGCTGCAGATGACCGTGCAGGTGGCTGCTGATCGGGAAGCCCCAGTCGAACTGCAGCGCGCCGCGCGAGCGGTCGCCGCTTCTCAGCGAGTGCCGCGCCATCAGCGAGAAGACCTGGTCGCCGCGCGTGTGCACGACGGTCACGTCGCCGCGGCCCATGTAGTCCTCGATGCCCGGATTGTCATCGTCACTGCCGTCGCTGATGCGGATCCAGGGCCGGAAGGTCACTGCCCAGTCCTCGCGATCGAGGCCGACGTTGAACATGATCCGGTTCCAGCTGCGCGACATCGGGTCGCTGCGGCCGTTGGACTGGTGGTTGATGCCCACCGCGGCCATGCGGCCTTTCCAGCCGCCGATCGAATAGTTGTTGCGGAACACCAGCAGCACTTCCGGCTCGTAGTTGGTTTCCCGGAACGGCCGCGAGTTGTCGGCGTTGTAGACCTGCCAGCGCGAGCTCTGGGTGTAGCCCATCCAGATGTCGCCGTTGTCGCCGAACAGGTTCTCGACCGCCTTGGTCTTGAAGCTGATCTGGAACTTGGTCTCGATGCTGTCGGTGCCGTCCATCTCCAGCGGCTGCCCGTCGAGCGACGAGGTCGGGCGGCGGTTCGGATCGCTGCTCCAGAACGCCGGCAGCAGGTACACCGGCTTGTACGCGCGCATGTTGAAGGTGCCCAGCTTGGAGTCGGCGGCCAGCTCCCAGCGGCTGTCGAGCAGCGAGCCGCGGCCGGCGTTGGCGAGCGCGCGCCGCGGGTCGGCGTCATGCGGGAATACGTCGCTGCTGGTGTCGGCCGCCGGCTCCGGGGCGCCGGTGGCCACCGCCGCGGCCGCCGCTGCCGCGGCGGCGTCGGCTTCCTGCGCGGTCGGGGCCACGCGCTTCGCAACGGTGTCGTAGCAGGCCAGGCGCTCGGCGGCGGTTTCGATGGCGACGCAGGCCTCGAGCGCCGTGGGCGCTGTGGCCGCGGGCGTTTGCGCGAGGGCCGTGACCGGGAGCACGCAGGCCAGCAGCAGGGGTGCGGAGTGGCGTCGTTCCATGGCGTCGGGTTCCGGAGGGGTCGGCGGGGAAGTGTATCGTCCCGCCCGCCCGGCCGCGGCCCGGCGATCGCCGCGGCGGATCAGAACACCCAGGCCAGCACGAACAGGCCCACCATCGTGAACGCGAGCGCCAGCTTGAGGACGGTGCCGAACACCACCCCGAGCCAGGTGCCGAAGCCGACCCGCGTGGCCTGGCCGACGTCGCGCCCATGCAGCAGTTCGCCCGCGAGGGCGCCGATGAATGGCCCCGCGAACAGGCCGATGGGGCCGAAAAAGATGCCCACCAACGTGCCGATGACCGCGCCCGCGACCGCCTTGCCGCTGGCGCCTACCCGCTTTGCGCCCAGCGCCGTGGCCCAGAAATCCACCACCAGCGAAAACGCCGTCAGGACACCCAGCACCACCAGCGTGGGAACGCCGATATAGGCGAAGTCGCCGGCCCATGCGCCCAGCAGCATGCCGGCAAACACCAGCGGCAGGCCGGGCAGCGCCGGCAGGATGGTGCCGGCGATGCCGACCAGCACCAGGATCACCGCGATGGCGTAGTAGAGGGGCTGCAGGTCCATGGGCGCAGTCTGCCAAAGAAGGACGGCCCGCGTGGCGGGCCGTCAAAGGGAGAGAGTGGATCGTTGGGGATCAGCGGACGAAGGCGCGCCCGTTGGCGACGTTGACGTACGAGCCTTCGCGGATGCCGCCCAGGTCGTTCTGGGTGACCACCGTCATCCGGCCGTTGTCCAGCCGCACGTGGATGTCGTACACCGACTGTCCCTGCACGCGGTTATGGATGGCGTTGCCGGCGACCGCGCCGCCGACCGCACCCGCCACGGTGGCGGTGTTGGTGCGGCCATCGCTGTCGGTGTTGCGTTCCGCGATCTCGCGCGCGGCCACGGCGCCGACGATGCCGCCGAGCACGGCGCCGGTGGCATTGGGCGTATTGGACGCGCGTGCGCGGTGGTCGATGCGGGTGACCACACCGCAGGTGTCGCAGCGGGCGGAGCTGCCATAGCCGCCGGCGCCGTAGCCGCCGCTGGAATATCCGGGGGACGTGCTTGCGCAGCCCACCAGGGTGGCTGCGGCGATGATCGCGCTGGCGCTGATCAGTCTGGCCTTCATCGGGGGAGACTCCTGCATGGCACCTGGAGGTGATGCCTCGCAGCCGACGTTAGTCAGGCGGCCGTGAACGGCCAATCAATCGCGGCGGCTGTCGCGGCCGGCGGGCGGACACGTGCAGGCATCGTTCATCCTGCACGTGCCCGGCCGGCGCGCGGAGCATCCTCGCCTCAGCCGCGGAAGTCGGTGTGGCAGGCCTTGCAGTCGCTGCCGATGGCTTCGAGCGTGCTCTTGAGGCCGGCGCAGTTCATCGGCGGCGATGCCAGCGCGTTGTCCAGCGTCGCCCGGAAGCTGCCGGTGTGGCTGGCGAAGCGGGTGTTGTCGCGCAGGTCGGGGAAGGCCGGGTCGAGGTCGTTGCCCAGGGTGCGCAGCGCCTGCAGGTGCGGCAGCACGTCGGTGGCCGCGCAGCGGTTGGCCTCGAGCTTCTGGTGCAACTGCGCGGAGTGCGCCGACATGAGGTGCATCGCCGCGGTGGGGTAGTGGTCCTGCCAGGTCTTCCGGCCTTCGAGGGCACGCAGCAGCATCACCACCGCGATGATGCCGAGCACCAGGCCCAGGAGGAACAGGAACAGGTAGCGACCGGCCGCCGACGGCGCCTTGCGCGGCGGGCGGGGCCTGGAGGGATCGACCGGCGTGGCTTGCGGCTGGGGCGTCGACATGCGCTGGCTTCCTGTGGTGCAGATGGCGGAAGCGGGATTGTATGCGGGCGCACCGGTAAAATGCGCCGATGGACGCAGACTGGAACCAGCGGTTCGCCGGCATCGACCGCCTCTATGGCCGCGGCGCGGTGGAGCGCTTCGCCGCCTGCCATGTCGCCGTGGTCGGCCTCGGCGGCGTCGGCTCCTGGGTGGCGGAGGCGCTCGCGCGCAGCGGCGTCGGTACGCTCACCCTGATCGACGCCGACGACCTGTGCGTCTCCAACACCAACCGCCAGCTCCCTGCGCTGGCCGGCCAGTACGGCCGGCCCAAGGTCACCGCCATGGGCGAGCGCTGCCGCGCGATCAATCCGTCGATGGTGGTGCACGAAGTGCCGAGCTTCCTGACGCCCTCCAACCTCGCGGAGCTGTTCGATCGCGGCTACGACCTGGTGGTCGATGCCTGCGACAGCTTCCGCAGCAAGGTGGAGATGATCGCCTGGTGCCGGCGCCGCAAGCTGCCGCTGGTGGCGGTGGGCTCGGCCGGTGGCCGGATCGATCCCACCCTGGTGCGCATCCGCGACCTGTCGAGGACCGAGCACGACGCGATGCTGGCGCTGGTGCGCAAGAAGCTGCGCGCGGAGTTCAACTTCCCCAAGGGCCCGAAGCGCTACTTCGGCATCCCGGCGGTGTACTCGCTGGAAAACGTGCGCTACCCGCAGGGGGATGGCAGCGTGTGCGGGCTGCGGCCGCAGGTCGGCGGCGAGGACGGCTTCAAGCTCGACTGCGGCGGCGGCCTGGGCGCGGCCACCCACATCACCGGGGCCTTCGCGTTCGCGGCGGCGGGCAAGGCGCTGGAAATGCTGCTGGCGCGTGCGCAGCCGCGGCAAGCGGCGCCCACCGGCACCCGTGCCGACGCGGACGCCTAGGACCTCAGCCCGGCAGGCCGAACAGGCGGCGCGCGTTGGCCGTGGTCGCCGCGGCCACGCCTTCCGGTGCCATGCCCCGCAGCGCGGCGATGGTGTCGCAGACCACGCGCAGCCTTGCCGGCTCGTTGCGCTGGCCGCGGTGGCCGGCGTCGGGCTGGTCCGGTGCGTCGGTTTCCAGCAGCAGGAAATCCAGCGGCATGGTCGCGGCCAGCGTGCGCAGCCGATTGGCGCGCTCGTAGGTCACCGGGCCGCCGAGCCCGAGCATGAACCCCAGGTCCCAGAGCGTTTCCGCCTGCTGCCTGCTGCCCGAAAAGCTGTGCACCACGCCGCGCACGCCGCCGGCGCGACGGATCGCGGCGGTGACCTGGTCGACCGCGCGCCGCGCGTGCACGATCACCGGCAGGCCGGCGTCGCGCGCGATGGCGAGCTGGCCCTCGAAGAAGCGCGACTGCGCGTCCGCGTCCAGGCCCTCGACGAAGAAGTCGAGGCCGCATTCGCCCACCGCGACCGGGCGCTCGCGTTCGATCCACTCCTCGAGCAGGGCCAGGTGGGGCCCGCGGTGGTGGCGCAGGAAGGTGGGATGCAGGCCGTAGGCAGCGTGCAGCCCGCGGTCCAGGGCGGCGGCTTCGCGCAGCGCGGGCCATTCGTCGGCATGGGTGGCGGGCAGCACCTGCACCACCACGCCCGCGGCACGTGCCCGGGCGACCACGACGGCGCGGTCGGGGGCGAATTCGTCGGCATCCAGGTGGCAGTGCGTATCGACCAGCATGGCGTTCAGCCGCGGCGCGCCTCGCCATCGACGACGCGGCCGCCCCCCTGCGGCGCCGGCTTGCGCTTGCGGCGCGAGATCAGCAACGCGCCCATGCCCAGCAGGAGTTCGTCGACAAAGGGCAGTGGATCGGGCACGACCACGCTGATGGCGAACAGCACGGCGGCAAGTACGAAGAGCTTCGGGTAGCTGAGCCGGCCCAGCCAGACCAGCAAGGGGGCGAGGATGGGATTGGCCACACAGGTCTCCAGCAGGAACGCGCTCATCCGCACGCTAGCACGGGCCCGGCGGCGACAGGGTTCACGATCCGTGCAGTTCGGCGCCGTCCAATCGGCACCCGTTCAGGCGGGGGGTGTTCGAATCCACCCGTCCCCCATCCATGGACCGCGCAAGCGCCGGTTTCGCCCCCGAGGAGCCTCCCATGAAAAACAACACCCTCGCCATTGCCCTCGCTTCCCTGCTCGTCGGCGGCGTCGCGGTCGCCGCCTTCCAGGGCAATCGCGACGACGGCCCGCGCGCCGACGTCGCCTCGCTTGCCGCCGATGACGCCCGCGTGGGCGACGCATTCGGCGACGGCAGCGCGCTTCCCGCCGAGGGCCGCCTGGAGTACGCCCGGGTGCTCGCCATCGAGCCGATCACCGAGCGCGAGCCGCAGTACGCCACGGTCATCGGATCCGAGGCCATCCGCGAAACCAGCACCACCAGCTCGCCGCGCGAGGTCTGCGAGGACGTGGTGGTGCAGGAGCGCCTGCCCGAGCGTGATGGGCTGACCGGTGGCACCGTCGCCGGTTCCGTCATCGGCGGCCTGGTCGGCAACCAGGTCGGCAGCGGCAACGGCCGCAAGCTGGCCACCGTGGCCGGTGCGGTCGGTGGCGGCTTCGCCGGCCGCGAGGTCGACCGCCGCCACGTCGGCGGCCGCGTGGTCGAGCGCGTCGATCGCCAGTGCCGCACCGTGCACGACAGCTCGCAGTCCTCGCGCGTGGTCGCGTACAACGTGACCTACCGCAACCCGGACGGCACCACCGGCAGCATGCGCACCGACAGCAAGCCGGCCAACCGCATTGCCCTTGGCGACACCGAAGTCACCGTCGGTTATGACGTGACCTACGAGTACGACGGCGTCGAGCGCAGCATCCGCATGGACGAGCGCCCCGGCGACCGCCTGCCGGTGATCGACGGCCAGGTGGTGACCCAGGTGGCCGCCGTGGAGGGCGGCGCCACGCGGGGCTGAGTCCCGCCGCCGGGCGTACCCCCGGAATGGCCGCGCTCCTTCGGGGCGCGGCCATTTCATTGGCGTGCCGCGCGGCTACAATGCGGGGTTTCCGCCCACCGGTAACGCTTCCATGGCCCTGAACCCCTACGACCTCTACGACGTTCGCTCCCTGCTCAGCGAGGAGGAGCGCGCCGTCCAGGACACCGTGGCCCGGTTCACCGACGAGCGCGTGCTGCCGATCATCGGCGAGTGCTTCGACGAAGGCCGCTTCCCGACCGAGCTGATCCCGGAGATCGCGGGTCTCGGCCTGCTCGGTGCGACGCTCCCGGCCGAGTACGGCGGGTCCGAGCTCAACTACGTCAGCTACGGCCTGATCTGCCAGGAGCTCGAGCGCGGTGACTCCGGCCTGCGCAGCTTCGCCAGCGTGCAGTCCTCGCTGTGCATGTATCCGATCTTCGCTTACGGCACCGAGGAGCAGAAGAAGCGCTGGCTTCCGGACATGGCCGCGGGCAAGGTCATCGGCTGCTTCGGCCTGACCGAGCCGCACGGCGGCTCCGACCCGGCGAACATGAAGACCCATGCCAAGCGCGACGGCGACGACTGGGTGATCAACGGCTCCAAGATGTGGATCACCAACGGCAACCTGGCCGACATCGCCATCGTGTGGGCGCAGACGGATGACGGCATCCAGGGCTTCGTGGTCGAGAAGGACTTCCCCGGCTTCAAGGCCCAGGTCGTGAAGCACAAGATGAGCCTGCGCGCCTCGGTGACCAGCGCGCTGTTCTTCGACGGCGTGCGCGTGCCGGAGGCGAACCGCCTGCCGAACGTGAAGGGCCTGAAGGGGCCGCTGGGCTGCCTGACCCAGGCGCGCTACGGCATCACCTGGGGTCCGATTGGCGCCGCCATCGCCTGCCTGGACGAGGCGCTGGAGTACAGCAAGGAGCGTATCCTGTTCGGCCGCCCGGTGGCCGCGACCCAGAGTGCGCAGATCAAGATGGCTGACTGGGCGCGCCGCATCACCGCCGCGCAGCTGCTGTCGCTCCAGCTCGGCCGCCTGAAGGACGCCGGCAAGATGCAGCCCACGCAGGTGTCGCTGGCGAAGTGGAACAACTGCCGCATGGCCATCGACATCGCGCGCGAGGCGCGCGACCTGCTGGGCGGCGCCGGCATCACCACCGAGCATTCGCCGATCCGCCACGCGCTCAACCTCGAATCGGTGATCACCTACGAGGGCACCGAGACCGTGCACCAGCTGGTGGTGGGCCGCGAACTGACCGGCATCAACGCCTTCGGCGGCTGAGCGCCCATCCGGCCGCGCACCGGCGCGGCCCGTATTGCTGCCGGAGCGCCACATGTCCCTGGCCGACCTCAGGATCGAAACCGAACGCCTGGTCCTGCGCCTGCCGCAGGCCGGGGACTTCGAGCGCTATGCCGAACTGCAGGCCGATGAAGAGGCGGCGCGCTGGATCGGTGGCCACCAGCGGCGCGCCGCGGCCTGGCGCAAGTTCCTGCAGCAGCCGGGCGCCTGGATGATCCAGGGCTTCGGCATGTTCTCGATCATCGACCGTGACAGCGGCCTCTGGCTGGGGCAGGGCGGGCCCTGGAAGCCGGACGGGTGGCCGGGCAACGAGATCGGCTACATGCTCCACCGCGATGCCTGGGGCAAGGGCTACGCCACCGAAGCACTGCCGGCGACCATCGACTGGGCGCTGGCCAACCTCGGCTGGGACGACTTCATCCACTGCATCGCACCGGAGAACGCGGCTTCGCAGAAGGTGGCTACGCGCCTGGGCTCGACCCTGCGCGGGCCAGTCCGGCTGCCGCCGCCGCACGAGGACGCCGCCTGCGAGATGTGGGGCCAGACCCGCAGGCAGTGGCTCGCGCGCCGACAAGGCTTGCCCGCATGACCGCTGCAGAGACATCAGGCTTCGTGCCCGAGCATTCCCAGACCCCCGAAGTCGCCGCGCTGCCGGCGACGCCCTGACCACGGAACCCGTATCGCCATGCCGCAGGCCGTTTCCAACCCCATCCCCGCCCGCATGCGCGGCCTCAACCGCGCCGAGATCTGCGACGTCAACTTCAGCGAGTTCGTGCGCGGCTGGGAAGGCCGCGCCGGGCAGGCGCCCGGTGATCACGAAGCCGTCCTCTCCGGCAGCGCGCTCGACGCCCGCGGCTTCCGCGAGCTGTTCGAATCGCAGCTCATCAGCCGCCACCTCGACCTGATGGCGCGCGTGCTGCGCGTGCAGAACAAGGTTTTCTACACCATCGGTTCCAGCGGCCATGAAGGCAATGCCATGGTCGCGCGCGCGACGCGCCACACCGATCCGGCGTTCCTGCACTACCGCTCCGGCGGCTTCATGGCCGAGCGCTTCCGCAAGCTGCCGGGCATGGATCCGGTGATGGATTCAGCGCTGTCGTTCGCGGCCTCGAAGGAGGATCCCGCGTCCGGCGGCCGTCACAAGGTGTGGGGCAGCAAGCCGCTGTGGGTGCTGCCGCAGACGTCCACCATCGCCTCTCACCTGCCCAAGGCCTTCGGCACGGCGGTGGCGATCGAGCAGGCGCGACGCATCGGCCATGCGCTGCCGATCCCGGCCGACAGCATCGCCATCTGCTCCTTCGGCGATGCCTCCAGCAACCACGCCACCGCGCAGACCGCGTTCAACGTCGCGGCGTGGACCGCGTACCAGAAGCTGCCGGCGCCGGTGCTGTTCGTGTGCGAAGACAACGGCATCGGCATCTCGGTGAAGACGCCCGACGGCTGGATCGCGCGCAACTTCAGCCAGCGCCCGGACCTGGACTACTTCGCAGCCGACGGCCTCGACCTCGCCTCGGGCTACGGTGACGTGCAGAAGGCGGTCGAGCACTGCCGCCGCACCCGTCGCCCGACCTTCCTGCACCTGCGCACCACCCGGATCATGGGTCACGCCGGCACCGACTTCGAGATCGAATGGCGTCCGATCGAGGAGCTGTGCGCGGTCGAGGCCACCGACCCGCTGCTGCGCTCGGCCGCGATCGCGCTGGAATCGGGGCTGATGTCGAAGGACGATGTCCTCGACCTGTACGAAGCCACGCGCGCGAAGTGCTTCGCCGCCGCCGAGGACGCCGACCGCCGGCCGCGCCTGGAGTCGCTGGAGGAGGTGACGGCGCCGCTGGCGCCGTACACGCCGGACGCGGTGGCCGCCGAGGCGGCGCGCGCCGACTATGGCGACCGCCGCCTCGAGGTTTTCGGTGGCGAAGCGAAGCTGCCCGAGAGCCAGCCGCCCAAGCACCTCGCCATCCAGATCAACCAGGCCCTGCACGACCTGTTCGCGAAGTACCCCGAGACGCTGCTGTTCGGCGAGGACGTGGCGCAGAAGGGCGGCGTCTACACCGTCACCAAGGGCCTGCAGAAGGCCTTCGGCCCGCGCCGCGTCTTCAACACGCTGCTGGACGAAACCGTGATCCTGGGCCTGGCCCAGGGCTACGCCAACATGGGCCTGCTGCCCATGCCCGAGATCCAGTACCTGGCGTACTTCCACAACGCCTGCGACCAGATCCGCGGCGAGGCGGCCAGCCTGCAGTTCTTCAGCAACGGCCAGTACCGCAACCCGATGGTGATGCGCATCGCTTCGCTGGGCTACCAGCGCGGCTTCGGCGGGCATTTCCACAACGACAACTCGATCACCGCGCTGCGCGACATTCCCGGCCTCGTGGTCGGCTGCCCGAGCCGTGGCGACGACGCGGTCACCATGCTGCGCACGCTGATGGCGATGGCCAAGGTCGACGGCCGCGTCTGCGCCTTCCTGGAGCCAATCGCGCTGTACATGACCAAGGACCTGCACGAGGCCGGCGACGGCGGCTGGCTGACGGAGTTCCCGGCGCCGGGCGAGGCCATGCCGTTTGGCGAAGGCCGCGTCTACGGCGACGGCGCCGACGACCTGGTGGTTTTCACCTTCGGCAACGGCGTGCCGATGAGCCTGCGTGCAGCGCGTGCGATCGAGGCGAAGCATGGCTGGAAGGTGCGCGTGGTCGACCTGCGCTGGCTGGCGCCGCTCAACGAAGGCTTCATCCGCGAACAGGCCGCGGGCGCGAAGCGCATCCTCGTCGTCGACGAAGGCCGCCGCAGCGCCGGCGTGGGCGAGGGCATCATCACCGCGCTGGTGGAGGGCGGCCTGGCCGGCATTCCGCTGCAGCGCGTGGTGGGCGCGGACACGTTCACTCCGCTTGCGGGCGCCGCCTTCCTGGTGATCCCGTCCGAAGAGCAGATCGTGGCCGCCGCCGACCGCCTGGCCGGCTGACCGCTGCGCTGGCCGCACCCGCCTGGCAGGTTGGCCGCTGCGTCGGCCATACCCGCCTGGCAGGTTGCCGCTGCGTCGGCCATGCCCGCCTGGCAGGTTGCCGCCATACGCTGGCTGCGCCCACCTGACGGCCTGTAGGAGCAGCTACAGCTGCGACCGACGGCATTCCGAGCTGTGGCGATGTCTTGGTGATGCCGGTCGCAGCTGTAGCTGCTCCTACAGGGCAGGCCTGGGCAGGCCAGGCCAGTGCAAGGGGTATGTCAGGGCGCGATGACGCGCACCTCGACGCGGCGGTTCGGCGCCAGGCAGTCGATCAGCGCCTGGCCGCGTTCGCCTTCGCAGGTGGCGACCGGCTCGACGCTGCCGCGGCCCACGGCGGTGACCTTGTCCGCCGGCACGCCGGCGGCGACCAGATGGTCACGCACCGCGGCCGCGCGCTTGCGCGACAGTTCGACGTTGGCCGCGTCCCGGCCGATGCGGTCGCTGTGGCCGATCACGTGGACCACGTCGATCCCCGGCGTCGCCAGCACGCGCGCGGCCAGCGCGTCGAGCTCGCCACGTCCGGCATCGCTCAGGTTCGCCACGCTGGCCTTGCCGAACGCGAACAGCGCGTCGCCCGACAGCGTGTGGTCGAACGAGGCCGGTGCCGGCGGCGCGGGCTCGGGAGCGGGCGGCGGCGTGGTGGAGCAGGCGGTGGCGAGGCAGGCGGTCGCGAATGCCGCCAGCAGCGGCTTCGTGTATCGATGCATGGATGGTCCCCTTGGTGTGCAGCTGCGCCAGGCACCATGCCCGGCGTCCCTCCGGATCCCCTGTGCCGGAGCATAGCCCGCATGCGTGACGCTTCTGCAACCTGGGTCGCGTTTCCCGAAACTGCGGGAGCAGCGGCCAGCGCGTTCACGGCCGCTCTGGCCGGCGGTCAGCGGGCGAGGCCGTCCCGCAGCGCCAGCGGTACCAGCGGCATCCCGTCAACGGCCAGCCCCGGGGCATCCTCGGGCCGTTGCAGCGGCAGCACGGCCAGCACCAGCGCCGCATGCCCGTCCGCCTCCCCGGCCGCGGCTGCCGCCGATGCCACGGCGCCGATCGCGCGCTCGCCTTCCATCACCGGGGCCTCGTGCGCAGGCAGGGCATCTGCCGCGAACAGTCCGGGCCCGCGCTTCGCCTGGCCGAGGAAGTGCGTGCGCGCCACGATCTCCTGGCCGGGGTAGCAGCCCTTGCGCACGCTGTAGGCCTTCAGGCGTTCCAGCGACAGCTGCTGCGGTGTGAACGCCTCCAGCCCGGCGGCACCGGGGCGGGGCAGGCCATGGGCCAGGTCGAAAGCGCGCCAGCGGGCGAGGGCGTCGGGATCGGACGGCGCTGTGCAGCCCTGGCAGATGCGCAGCGTCCGTGGCGTCGTGCCGTCGCCCAGGTCGAGTTCGAGGCGCCCCTTGGCATCGGTCGCCGTCATGGCTCCGGAGGCCCCGGCCGGTGCGCTGAACGAAGCGCACAGCGTCAGCCCGCCAGGCACCTGCAGCTTCACCTTGCTGCGGAATACGAAGCGCTCCATCGCCGCCTTCAGCGCGCCGGCATCGCCGTCGGGCAGCAGCAGCCAGACGGTTTCGGGGCCCACGCGCAGCAGCGCGAACAGCGCCTGCACCCGCCCCTTGGGCGAGAGCCAGCCGCTCCACTGCCACTGCCCGTCGGCGAGGGCGGCGACATCGCTCATGCACTGCGCCTGCGCGAAGGCGACGGCGTCGCGGCCTTCCAGGGCGAGCAGGGCGTGGTCGGAAAGGGCGAAAAACGGCGCCTTGACGGCGGCTGGCTTGTCCAAACTGTGCTCCGGGACGTAAACTTCGGCTCGTGCCAGACCCCGCAATCATAGGCGAAACGCCGCCTCGGACCGTTCCGGACGCAAGGTCGGACGATTCCAGGGCCACTCCCGTGACGCCGCCAGCGGCGCCGGAACAGGGCGGCCGCGGAGGTCTGGATCCGACGCGCTACGGGGACTGGGAAAAGAACGGACGCTGCATCGACTTCTGATGCCGCGGGCTGCAGGACGCGGCCGGAAGTCCCACCTGTCTATGGAAGCCAACGCGGCCTCACCGCCGCCCAGCGAGAGATGCCTGCCGCGATGACCCACCCCAAACGCCCCCTGTCGCCGCACCTCCAGGTGTACCGCTGGCAGATCACCATGCTGATGTCGATCCTGCACCGTGCCACGGGCATCGCCCTGGTGGCCGGTGCGTTCGGGTTGGCCTGGTGGCTGCTCGCCGTCGCCGCCGGTGGCGACGCCTATGCATCGGCCGCGGCCTGCCTGGCGTCGCCGCTGGGCAAGCTCGCGCTGTTCGGCTTCTCGCTGGCGCTGGTCTACCACCTGCTCAACGGCATCCGCCACATGCTGTGGGATTCGGGCTGGGGCTTCGAGCTGCCCGAGGTCTACCGCTCCGGCTATGCGGTGTTCGGCCTGACCGTGGTGCTGACCGCGCTGATCTGGTTCTTCGCGATGGGAGGTGCGGCATGACCGACGTCGACGCCAAGGCGATCCCCGAGTACCGCACGCCGCTCAAGCGCGCGCGCCGCCTGGGTTCGGGCAGGTCGGGCACCGGCCACTTCTGGTGGCAGCGCGTCACCGCCATCGTGCTGGCGCTGCTGGTGCCCTGGCTGGTCGGCACCCTGGTGTCGATGGTCGGCGCCGACCTCGGCCAGGTGCACGAGGTGTTCTCGCGGCCGTGGAACGCCATCCTGATGGCGCTGTTCGTGGTCGCGCTGTTCTGGCACGCCAAGCTCGGCCTGCAGGTGGTGATCGAGGATTACGTCCACGACCGCGCCACCGAGCTCGCGCTGCTGGTGCTCAACCTCCTCCTGTGCAGCCTCGGCGCGCTGACGTCGCTCTACGCGATCGCCCGGATCGCGCTGCTGGCCTGACGAGACCGAAATGACCAACGCCTACAAGATCACCGAACACAAGTACGACATGATCGTGGTCGGAGCCGGCGGCGCCGGCCTCCGCGCCACGTTCGGACTGGCCCAGAAGGGCCTGCGCACCGCCTGCATCACCAAGGTCTTCCCGACCCGCTCGCACACCGTCGCGGCGCAGGGCGGCATCTCCGCCGCGCTCGGCAACATGGGCGAGGACGACTGGCGCTTCCACTTCTACGACACCATCAAGGGTTCCGACTGGCTGGGCGACCAGGACGCGATCCAGTACATGTGCCGCGAGGCGATCCCGGCGATCATCGAGCTCGAGCACCAGGGCGTGCCGTTCTCGCGCACCGAGGAGGGCAAGATCTACCAGCGTCCCTTCGGCGGCATGACCACGCACTACGGCAAGGGCATCGCCCAGCGTACCTGCGCCGCGGCCGACCGCACCGGACACGCCATGCTGCACACGCTGTACCAGCAGTCGCTGGCGCACCAGGCCGAGTTCTTCGTCGAGTACTTCGCGCTCGACCTGATCATGGACGACGAGGGCGTCTGCCGCGGCGTGCTGGCCATCGACATGGCCGAAGGCACGCTGCACCTGTTCCGCGCCCAGGGCACGGTGCTGGCCACCGGCGGCTACGGCCGCGCCTACTTCTCCGCGACCTCGGCGCATACCTGCACCGGCGACGGCGGCGGCATGGCGCTGCGCGCCGGGCTCGGCCTGCAGGACATGGAGTTCGTGCAGTTCCATCCCACCGGCATCTACGGCGCCGGCTGCCTGATCACCGAGGGCGTGCGCGGCGAAGGCGGCATCCTGCGCAACGCGCAGGGCGAGCGCTTCATGGAGCGCTATGCGCCCAACGCCAAGGACCTGGCGTCGCGCGACGTCGTCAGCCGCTCGATGACCATCGAGATCCGCGAGGGCCGCGGCGTCGGCGAGCACAAGGACCACATCCACCTCGACCTGACCCACCTCGACCCGAAGGACATCCACGAGAAGTTGCCGGGCATCGCCGAGAGCGCGCGGATCTTCGCCGGCGTCGACGTCGAGAAGCAGCCGATCCCGGTCATCCCCACCGTCCACTACAACATGGGCGGCATCCCGACCAACTACCACGGCGAAGTGGTGCAGCTGAAGGACGGCAATCCCGATGCGGTCGTGCCGGGCCTGTACGCCATCGGCGAGGCCGCCTGCGTCTCGGTGCACGGCGCCAACCGCCTGGGCTCGAACTCGCTGCTGGACCTGGTGGTGTTCGGCCGCGCGGTGGCCAACCGCTGCGCCGAGACCATCAAGCCGGGCGCGCCGCACAAGCGCCTGGCCGGCGACGCCTGCGACAAGGCGCTGGCCAACCTCGACAGGCTGCGCAACGCCAACGGCGGCACGCCGACGGCGGTGATCCGCGACAACATGCAGCGCACCATGCAGGCCGACGCGGCGGTGTTCCGCACCGGCGAGACCCTGGCCGAGGGCGTGGCGAAGATCCGCGAGATCCACGCCTCGTTCGCCGACGTCAAGGTCAGCGACCGCTCGCTGGTCTGGAACTCGGACCTGATCGAGACCATGGAGCTGCAGAACCTGCTCGGCCTGTCGCTGGCGACGATCGTGTCGGCGGAAAACCGCAAGGAATCGCGCGGCGCGCATGCCCGCGAGGACTTCCCGGACCGCAACGACGCCGAGTGGCAGAAGCACTCGCTCACCTGGGTGGACGACGCGGGCAACACCCGCATCGACTACCGCCCGGTGCACATGTACACGCTCGACGACGAGGTCGAAGTCGTCCCGCCCGTTGCGCGCGTCTACTAGGATCGATAAGCAGATGGCCGAATTTTCGCTCCCCAGGAACTCCAGGGTCCACAAGGGCAAGCACTTTGCGGCGCCGTCGGGTTCGACCCGCGTGCGCCAGTTCAAGGTCTACCGCTGGAGCCCCGACGACACCGAGAACCCGCGCACCGACACCTACGAGGTCGACCTCGACAAGTGCGGCCCGATGGTTCTCGACGCGCTGATCAAGATCAAGAACGAGGTCGATCCCACGCTGACCTTCCGCCGGTCGTGCCGCGAGGGCATCTGCGGTTCGTGCGCGATGAACATCGACGGCACCAACACGCTGGCCTGCACCAAGGCGATCGACGACTGCGGCAAGGGCAAGGGCGAGGTGCCGATCTATCCGCTGCCGCACATGGAGGTGGTCAAGGACCTGGTCCCGGACCTGACACATTTCTATGCGCAGTACGCGTCCATCCAGCCCTGGATCCGCACCCAGAGCTCGCCGCCGCCGGACCGCGAGCGGCTGCAGTCGAAGGAGGACCGCGCCAAGCTCGACGGCCTCTACGAGTGCATCCTCTGCGCCTGCTGCAGCACCTCGTGCCCCAGCTACTGGTGGAACGGCGACCGCTACCTCGGCCCGGCGATCCTGCTGCAGGCCTACCGCTGGATCGTCGATTCCCGCGACGAGGACACCGGCAAGCGCCTGGACGACCTCGAGGATCCGTTCAAGCTCTACCGCTGCCACACCATCATGAACTGCACCCGGACCTGCCCGAAGGGGCTGAACCCCGCCAAGGCGATCGGCTCGATCAAGCAGCTGATGCTGGAGCGCCAGGTCTGATCCACGACGCGCCGGCCACCGCCGGCGCGATCGTTCCGGGCACGCGATGACCATGCACGACGACGAGGCCGAGCTCCGCCGCCTGCGCTGGCGCTGCCGCCGCGGCATGCGCGAGCTCGACCGCCTGCTCGAGCGCTGGCTGGAGCAGGGCTGGCGGGATTCCCCGACGCACGAGCGCGAAACCTTCCTGCGGCTGCTCGACAGCGAGGACGATAGGCTGTGGAAATGGTTCCTCGGCCACGAACGTCCGGATGACGCCGCACTCGAAGCCCTCGTCCGCAGGATCGCCGCCCTGCCGCATTGACTGGCGGCCCTCGCGCTGGCTGCTGGCCGCGCTGCTGGTGCTGGCCGTGCTGGCCCCGCTCGCGGTGCTGGCCAGCGAACTCGCGCGCCCGGCGTCCTGGCTGCTCGCGGCCGCGGCCCTGATGCACGGCCTGCACCTGGCCTGGCGCGAATGGCGGCGTCCCGCCACCAGCGTGCTCTTCACCGCGGACGGCCGCGTACTGGTCGGGGAAGTCGAGGCCGACGACGTCCGGCTGCACTGGCGCGGGCCGCTGGCCTTCATGGCCTGGCGCGACCCGGCCGGCCGCCGCATGCGCCTGGCCTGGTGGCCCGACACGCTGCCGTCGCAGTGGCGCCGTGAACTCCGGCTGGCCGCGGATCGGTCCTGCACTGCGCGCAGACGGCCATCGGTGGCACCATAGCGGCCTTCGAGCCGGCGAGACCCGATGTTCAAACCACTGCCTGTCGCCATCGGCCTGCGCTACCTGCGCGCCAAGCGCCGCAACGGCTTCATCTCCTTCATCTCGCTGGCCTCGATCCTCGGCATCGCCATCGGCGTGACCGCGCTGATCACCACGCTTGCGGTCATGAGCGGCTTCCAGCGCGAGATCCGCGACCGCATGCTGCAGATGACGCAACACGCAACGGTCAGCGCCCACGGCGAGCCGATGGCCAACTGGCGCCAGGCGGTGGACGCCGGCAACGCCGACCCGCGCGTGGCCGCCGCCGCGCCCTACATCTCCACCGAGGCCCTGCTGTCGGGCAAGCGCCGCGAGCCGGCGATGCTGCGCGGCGTGCGCCCCGACGACGAGGCCAAGGTCTCGATCCTCGGCGAGCGCATGGTCGAGGGCGGCCTCGAGACCCTGACCCCGCGCAGCTACAACATCGTGCTCGGCCGTGAGCTCGCGCTGTGGCTGGGCGTGCGCCTGGGCGACAGCGTGGTCGCCACCACCGACTTCCAGGCCACGCCGATGGGCGCGGTGCCGCAGCTCAAGCGCTTCACCGTCAGCGGCATCTTCGAGGCCGGCTACCAGGACTTCGACCGCGGCCTGGCCGTGGTCAACATCGAAGACCTGCAGCGGCTGCTGCGCATGGGCGACGGCGTCACCGGCGTGCGCCTGCAGATGCACGACATGGACCAGGCCTATGCGGTCGCGCGCGATCTGGCGCTGAAGCTGGAAGGCCCGTACATGGTCAGCGACTGGACGATGGAGAACGCGCACCTGTTCCGCGCGCTCAAGCTCGAGAAGACCATGATCGCGATCCTGCTGTCGCTGATCATCGCCATAGGCGCCTTCAACCTGGTGTCCTCGCAGGTGATGCTGGTGACCGACAAGCAGTCCGACATCGCGATCCTGCGCACGCTCGGCCTGACCCCGCGCGGGGTGATGCAGGTGTTCATGGTGCAGGGCACCCTGATCGGCGTGCTGGGCACGGTGATGGGCGTGATCGGCGGCGTGCTGCTCACGCTCAACCTCGAGCACATCCTGCGCCTGATCGAGAAGCTCACCGGCGCCGAGCTGATGCCGGCGGACGTGTACTACATCACCGGGCTGCCGACCGACCTCAGTCCCCGGGACATCACCATCGTGGCGATCGTCGCGCTGGTCATGGCCTTCCTGGCCACCATCTATCCGGCGCGGCGCGCGGCGCGCACGGCGCCGGCGGAGGCGCTGCGCTATGAGTAGGACGGCCCTGGGATCCGCCGCGAACGCCGGCGTGGACGCGGCCCGTCCGGCCGACGAGGTGGTGGGCGCGCACGCCCTCGGCAAGACCTACGCCGAGGGCCGCATGCACACGCCGGTGTTCGACGGCCTGGACCTGACGGTCGCCGCGGGCGAGACCGTGGCCATCCTCGGCGCCTCGGGCGCGGGCAAGAGCACGCTGCTGCACCTGCTCGGCGGGCTCGACACCCCGACCGCGGGCGAGGTCTACGTCGCCGGCCAGCGCATGAGCACGCTGTCCGACGCCGACCGCGGCCGCCTGCGCAACCGCGCGCTCGGCTTCGTCTACCAGTTCCACCACCTGCTGCCCGAGTTCACCGCGCTGGAGAACGTGATGCTGCCGGTGCTGCTGTCGGGCGCCGGGGTGCCCGATGCCGCGGCGCGCGCGCGCGCGCTGCTGGAAGGCGTCGGCCTGGGCCACCGCCTCGAGCACAAGCCGGGCGAACTCTCCGGCGGCGAGCGCCAGCGCGCGGCCGTCGCGCGCGCCCTGGTCAACCGTCCCGCCTGCGTCCTCGGCGACGAGCCCACCGGCAACCTCGACGAGAAGACCGCCGCGACCGTGTTCGAACTGATGCTCGAGCTCAACCGCGCCGAGCGCACCAGCCTGGTCCTGGTCACCCACGACCGCAGCCTGGCCCGCCGCCTCGACCGCGTGCTCGAACTCCACGAAGGCCGCCTCCGCGAGATCTCCCCCGCGAGCGCCTGACCCCACGCCATACCCGCCGAAACCCTCGCCGCTCCCCCTGTAGGAGCAGCTACAGCTGCGACCCTCACGACCAGGACGCAAACGCACACCGCAGCGGCGGACCCCTACGCACCACCGCGGCGTCCCCCAATGCTGCCGGGTCCGGCGGTCGCGCAAGCTGCCGGGCATGTTCCCGCGCAGCTTCCATGCAGTCCGCGAAAGTCGTGCTCCGGAGCGGGGCTGGTTCGACATTGGTGCGTGGGGGTTGGCGTGGTCGCAGCTGTAGCTGCTCCTGCGGGTGTGGTCCCGACCTCGGGCCAGGTTCCGGTGGCGGCGTTCGGGGCCGGGACGGCGGCTGCGCTGGTGCTGGGGGCGCTGGCCTGCCTTCGGCTGCCGGCGCTGCCGCACGTGGCCGTGCTTTCCGTGCTGCTGGTCGCGGGGCTCGTCGGCTGGTGGCGGCTGTGCAGCCATTGGCGCTGGGGCGGGGCGGCGGTCGCGGGCTTCGCCCTCTGCGGCCTTCATGCGCTGGTGTCGCTTGGCGGCCAGCTGCCGGTGCGGCACGAGCGCGGCGACTTCACCGTGACGGGCCGCATCGTCGGTTTGCCGGAGGCCGAGGCGCGCCGCACCCGCTTCCAGTTCCGCGTCCATGACGATCCCGCGCTCCCGGACGTGCTGCGCGGCGCAAAGCTGCGCCTGTCCTGGTACGACAACGAGTGGTCCGACGAGCCCTCGCGCCGGCACGAGCTGCGGCCCGGTGCCGAGTGGCGCCTGCAGCTGCGCCTGCGTGCGCCGCGCGGGCTGCGCAATCCAGGCGGCTTCGATGCCGAGCGCCACGCGCTCGCGGAGCGCATCGCGGCCACGGGGTATGTGCGGGAACAGGCGACGGCGCAGAACCTGTCGCCACCGCGTGGGCTCGACGCCTGGCGTGACCGCGTCGCCGGGCGCATCGCCGCCGCGGTGCCCGGTGGGGCCTCGCGCTACGTGCGCGCGCTCGCGCTGGGCGACACCCGCGCCCTGGCCGACGACGACTGGCAGCTGCTGCGTGCGACCGGGCTCACCCACCTGATCGCGATCTCCGGCTTCCACGTCGGCCTGGTCGCGGGCGCGTTCGCGCTGCTGGGAGCGGCGCTGTGGCGGCTGTTTCCCGCGCTGGCCCACGCCATGCCGCGTCCACAGGCGGCGGCGGTGGCGGCGCTCGCCGGCGCGCTCGCCTATGCGGCCGTCGCCGGATTCGCCCTGCCCACCGTGCGCACGGTGCTGATGATCGCGGTGGCCGTGGCGGCGCGGCTCGGGCGGCGTCCGCTGAGTGTGTCGGGATCGCTGGCGCTGGCCGCGATCGCCATCGTCCTGGTCGATCCGCTCGCGCTGCTGTCGGCCGGCTTCTGGCTGAGCTTCGGCGGCGTGGCCTGGCTGCTGTGGTGCCTGCCCGATGCGGGGCGCAGGCCGCTGCGCGACTTCCTGTCGGCGCAGTGGGTGGCCACGCTGGGGCTGCTGCCGCTGACCGCGATCCTGTTCGGCCAGGCCTCGCTGGCCGGCCCGCTCGCCAACCTGGTCGCGATTCCGTGGTGGAGCCTGGTGGTGGTGCCGCTGTCGCTGCTGGGCACCGCGCTGGATGCGCTGCATGCGGGCTGGGGCACCGGCGCCTGGCGCCTGGCCGCGTCGGCGTTCGAGCTGTCGTGGCCGCTGTTCGAGCGCCTGGGGCGCAGTCCGCTCGCCCTGTGGTGGCTGCCCGAACCGGCCTGGTTCGCGCTGCCGCTGGCGCTGTGCGGCGCATTCTGGCTGCTGCTGCCGCGCGGCGTTCCCGGGCGTCCGCTGGCGCTGCTGCTCTGGCTGCCACTGCTCTGGCCCGACCGCGACCTGCCGCGCCACGGCGAACTCGATCTGGTGATGTTCGATGTGGGGCAGGGCACGTCGCTGCTGCTGCGCACTGCCGGCCATGCCACGCTCTACGACATGGGCCCGGCCGTGCGCGACGGCTGGGATGCCGGTGAGCGCGCGGTGGTCCCGGCGCTGCAGGCGCTGGGCGTGCGCCGCATCGACACCATGGTGGTCAGCCACGCCGACGCCGACCATGCCGGCGGCCTCGACGCCGTGCGCCGCCGCTTTCCCGGTGCGCCGCTGTTCGCGCCGGCCCGCGCAGGCATCGACGGCACCGCGGACTGCCTCGCCGGCAGCGGCTGGCAGCGCGACGGCGTCAGCTTCCGCTTCCTGCACCCGCCGCTGCACTTCCCGTACCTGCGCAACGAGGCCAGTTGCGTCCTGCGCATCGAGACCGCCCACGGCGCGATCCTGCTGCCGGGCGACATCGGCGAGGCGGTGGAGGAGCGGCTTGCCTGCCGGATCCCGGATGACCTGCCGGCGGACGTGGTGGCGGTGCCGCACCACGGCTCGCGGCATTCCTCGACCGCGGACTTCGTGTCCGCGACCCGGGCGCGGCTGGCCCTGGTGTCGGCGGGCCATGGCAACCGCTTCGGCCATCCCGACGCCGGTGCGGTGGCGCGATGGGAGGGGGCCGGGGCCCGCGTGCTCGGCACGCCGGAGGCGGGTGCGGTGCGGGTGAGGCTGGGGGCGGACGGGCTGGAGGTCGAGGCGGAGCGGCGGCGCAGGCGGCGGCTGTGGGATGCGGGGGGGCGCGAGGGCGGATCGCGGGCGGCGTCGCTGGCGGTATCCTATGCCCCCTTGTTTCCCCCGCGGGCCCCCCGGCCCCAGGAGTCGATACGTGCTGGAACTGGTCAAGGCAGGCGGGTGGCCGATGCTGCCCCTGCTGCTGCTGTCGGCGGTGGCGCTGGCGATCATCGTTGAACGGTTCTGGACGCTCCGCCGCAGCCAGGTGCTGCCTCCTGGCCTCGGCCGCGAGGTGCGCGACTGGGTCGGCCGCGGCAGCCAGCTCGACCCGGCCCACATCGAGTCCCTGCGCGGCAACTCGCCGCTGGGCACCCTGCTGGCCAGCGTGCTCGACATGCGCCACCACCCGCGCGAGGAGATGCGCGAGCGCGTCGAGGACGTCGGCCGTCACCTCGCGCACCGCATGGAGCGCTACCTCAACGCGCTGGGCACGATCGCCGGCATCGGGCCGCTGCTGGGCCTGTTCGGCACCGTGGTCGGCATGATCCAGATGTTCCTCGGGATCATGGACGTCGGCGTGGGCGACGTGAACGAGCTCGCCGGCGGCATCGGCAAGGCCCTGGTCTGCGCCGCCGCGGGCATGGTGGTGGCGGTGCCGGCGCTGATGTTCCACCGCTACTTCCGCGGCCGCATCGACGGCTACATCGTCGAGATGGAGCACGAGGCGATCGCGCTGATGGACGCGCTGGATCCGCGCAACCGCCGTCCCGCCGCCGCGGCCGCCGCCGCCGGCGCCCCGGTGCAGGGCGGCGCGCACGCCGGCCACACCGGCCACGGCGCCGCTGCGCGCCCGGCCGAGGCCTGAGCCCTACATGCGCATCCGCGACCGCCGCGCCGAGGACATCCCCGAGATCAACCTCGTGCCGCTGATCGACGTGATCCTGGTGCTGATCATCTTCTTCGTGGTCACCACCACCTTCGACGCGCGCTCGATGCTGAAGCTCGAACTGCCGCGCGCCGACGCCCGCCCAGCCGACACCGAGCAGCCCGCGCTGAGCGTGCTGGTCAACGCCGAGGGCCGCTATTTCATCGACGACCGCGAGGCCCTGCGCACCGACGTCGAGTCGATCAAGGCCACGATCCTGGAAGTCGCCGGCGACGACCGCGAGCGCCCGGTGCTGCTGCGCGCCGACGCCCGCACGCCGCACCAGGCGGTGGTGACCGCGATGGACGCGCTCGGCCAGCTCGGCTTCCGCCGCGTCTCGATCGCCACCGCGCCCGAGGCCGGCGCCGCGGCCGTGCAGGGCGCCGCGCAGTGAGCAGCGCGGGCGGGCGCAGGTCGCCGCAGCGCCCCGCCACGGGGCCCGCCGCCGGCCCTGCAGGGACGACGGCCGACGCCACGGGGCGGCCGGCGGGGTCGGCCCGGCCTGAGGTTGAAGCGTCACCACCATCCGCCTGGCAGACCTACCGCCGCCTGCTCGGCCACACCGCCAACTACCGCGCGCTGCTGGTCGTCGCCATGATCGGCATGGTGGTCGAGGCCGCCGCCGGCGCGGCCTTCGTCTGGCTGATGGAGCCGCTCACCAACGAGGGCTTCGTCGATCCGCAGCCGCGGATGGCGCTGATCCTGCCGGCCGCGATCATCGGCCTGTTCCTGCTCCGCGGCGCCGCCACCTTCTGCACCGACTACGGCATCGCGCGCGTGGGCCGCAGCGTGGTGCGCGACCTGCGCGAGCTGGTGCTGGGCAAGTACCTGCGCCTGCCCAGCAGCCGCTTCGACACCGAAGCCGTGCCGCAGATGGTCAGCCGCCTCAACTTCGATACCGAGCAGGTCACCCAGGCCAGCGCCGACGCGCTGAAGATGATCATCGCCGACGGCCTGACCATCGTCTTCCTATTCGGCCTGATGCTGTGGACCAGCGTCAAGGTCACGCTGGCGATGATCCTGATCGCGCCGCTGATCGGCGTGGTGGTCTGGTACGTGGGCGGCCGCTACCGGCGCATCAGCCGCGGCATCCAGACCGGCATGGGCGACCTGGCGCACAGCGCCGAGCAGTCGCTGGCGGCGCAGCAGGACGTCAAGGTGCACGGCGCGCAGGGCTTCGAGCAGTCGCGCTACTCGGCGCTGGCCAACCGCGTGCTGGGCCTGAACATGAAGGTCGAGGCCACGCGCGCGACCTCGTCGGCGCTGGTGCAGATCCTGGCCGCGACCGCGCTGGCGGCAATCGTCTGGGTCGCGATCCACGAGTCGCTGGCCGGGCGCCTGAACCCGGGCGAGTTCATCAAGCTCATGACCGCGATGATGGGCATCATCCCGTCGCTGCGCCGGATCACCAACGTGCAGAGCGTGCTCGGCCGCGGCGTGGCCGCCGCCGAACGCCTGTTCGCGATCCTCGACGACGAGGAGGAGGACGACCGCGGCCGCCACCGCGTGGAGCGCGCGCGCGGCGAGCTGGTGTTCGACGACGTCGGCCTGCGCTACGCCCGCGGTGACGCCAGCGCGCTGGATGGGGTGAGCTTCCGCGCCGCGCCCGGCACCGTGACCGCCATCGTCGGCCGCTCGGGCAGCGGCAAGACCAGCCTGGTGCGGCTGGTGCCACGCTTCTACGAGCCGACCTCGGGCCGCATCACCCTCGACGGCGTGCCGCTGGCCGACTACCCGCTGGCCGACCTGCGCCGGCAGATCGCGCTGGTCGGCCAGCGCGTGGCCCTGTTCGACGACACCGTGGCCGCCAACATCGCCTACGGCATCGACGCGCCGCGCGAGTCCATCCGCGCCGCCGCCGAGGCCGCCAACGCCTGGGAGTTCATCGAGCGCCTGCCGCAGGGCCTGGACACGCCGATCGGCGAGAACGGCTCGCTGCTGTCGGGCGGCCAGCGCCAGCGCCTGGCGATCGCACGCGCGATCCTGCGCGACGCGCCCATCCTGATCCTCGACGAGGCCACCGCCGCGCTCGACACCGAGTCCGAGCGCCTGGTGCAGGACGCGCTGCAGCGGCTGATGCCCGACCGCACCACGCTGGTCGTCGCGCACCGGCTGTCGACCATCGAGCACGCCGACCAGGTGCTGGTGTTCGACCAGGGCCGGATGGTGGAGCAGGGCACGCACCTCGAGCTGCTGGCGCGCGGCGGTCTGTACGCGCACCTGCACGCGATGCAGTTCCGGGAGGGCGCCGCGCCGTGAGTCGTCAGGCGCCGAAGTGGTGGTACCAGCCCGGCGCACGCGTGCCGCTGTGGGCGGCCGCGGTCGCGCCGCTGTACGCCTCGGCGGTCGCGCTGCGCCGGCGCCTGTACCGCATCGGCCTGCTGCGCCGGCAGTCGCTGAAGGTGCCGGTGCTGGTCGTCGGCAACCTGGTGGCCGGCGGCAGCGGCAAGACGCCGCTGACCATCGCCATCGTCGAGCGCCTGCGCGCCGAAGGCTGGACGCCCGGCGTCGCTACCCGCGGCTATGGCCGCGTCGACGCCTCGAAGGCGCTGTGGGTGGAGGCCGGCACGTCGCCCGGGCAGGCCGGCGACGAGCCCGTGCTGATCGCGCGCCAGTCGGAGGCCCGCGTGCGCGTGGACCGCGACCGCGTCGCCGCCGCGCGCGCACTGGCCAGGGCCGGCTGCGACATCGTGGTCTGTGACGACGGCCTGCAGCACTACGCGCTGGCGCGCGACATCGAGATCGAGGTGATCGACGGCCGTCGCCGCCACGGCAACGGCCGCCCGATTCCCGCCGGCCCGATGCGCGAGCCGGCCGCGCGCGGCGAAGACTGTGACTTCCGCGTGCTCAACGTCGGCAACGACCCGGACCTGGCCGCCGGCTTCGGCGAATGGCCGATGTGGCTGTCGCCCGGCGATGCCGTGCCGCTGGTCGGCGGCCGCCACCTGCCGCTGTCGGCCTTCGCCGGCCGCCGCGTGCACGCCGTGGCCGGCATCGGCGATCCCGAGCGCTTCTTCGGGATGCTGCGCGCGCTGGACATCGCGGTGGTGCCGCACGCCTTCCCGGACCACCACGCCTACGTCGCCGACGACCTGCGCTTCGGCAGCGACCTGCCGGTGCTGATGACCGCCAAGGACGCGGTGAAGTGCGCCGCCTTCGTCACAGACCGGCACTACGCCGTGCCGGTGCAGGCCGAGCTGCCCGAAGCCTTCTGGGTCGCCCTGCTCGCCAGGCTCCCCCGCCCCGCCGCCACCCTGTAGGAGCAACTGTCTTTTGATCAGGCGGGGGTTGGCTGCCACTGCCCGCCATCCCTGAGCATGGCGTTGATCTGCCCA
>NZ_BMZT01000002.1 GCF_014652935.1 Luteimonas padinae
CGAGGATGCGGCGCAGGGTCGCCAGGCAAGACCAGAAGCTGTCAGCTCTTTTACAACCGTCCGTGATTTCGGGGTAGAACCCTCCCGATGCCACCGCAAGTACGTTGGGTGAGGGCGAAGTTCCGGCGTGTCAGGCACCACCAGCTTCCGGTCAGCTCGAATCAGCTTATCCACGTCTCCCGGAACGCCATGCGGCGACAGGATGATCTGGTAGTCGTCACTGAACGTCATTAGTCCGCGATCGAACAACCAGTGAGCGGTGCCCGTCAGTGCGATCCCGTTCCGCACGGCGTCGGGGCCGTCGGCTTCGACTGAGCGAATGTGGGCCGCCTGGACTTCAGGTCTCCCGCCACCATTGATCAAGCAAAGGCCGGTGGCCGCGCACGTGTTCACGTATGCCGCACGCACCTGTCGACGAAACGCGATGTCGCGGACCTTGCGTGCAGTGACCAGTTCGATGATGGGTCGGGTGACGTACTCGGGAACCTCCTCGGCGACGGCGCTGATGTGCTCCCAAGGTTCGCCCTGGAGGCTGATGCCGCGCCGCACGATGTCATCAAACTCGTGCCGCGGTAGTTCACGAACCGAGCGTCCAAACGCGCCCTTGTTGGTCTTGCCGTCTTCCCGGACAAGCTTGCTCTCGCGGTAGCCTTCGGCATCCCGGAAGGGGACCGCCGTGTCAAAGGCGATGTAGCCCCGCATCAGTGCGTAAAAGTGATCGGCGAGCCTAGTGTCCGGGATGACGCCCGCGACCTGGGCAAGGGCGAAATAAGCCTGTCGTCCGGTCGCGCTGCTGGGGCCCGTCGTCCGCCGCGGTTCGTAGTACACGATCCAGTCGCCAATCGCTGCTTCTACTTGCGGCAGGTACCGGCGTGGAAAGTGGTAACGCTCCTCGACCAGGTCGTCGTATACCGAGCTGTCCGAAGCGATGAATACAGCGTTCGTCATGGCGTCCCCTAAGCGCGGCGCCAGGGTAACAGGGTAATCTCCGGGATCGCACTCGCCGGAATGCAACGGGTGGCACGGCACCTGCTACGCATCCGGATAGCAAACATGGGATGTCTGCGATGCGACTGAAGCGCGTCAGGGAACGTCGAAGCGATGCACTGGCCGGGGAGGACTGGGCCCGGGTCGAACAGTTGCTGGCGGATTACTACCGCGGCCAAGGCTATGTCGTGGAGCATTGCGGGACGGGCGGCCGTGCCGCCAGGTTCGACGGCGGAGTCGATCTGCGGCTCCGGCGGGACGGCGAAACCACCCTCGTCCAGTGCAAGCATTGGAACGCCTACCAGGTCCCGCACAACGACGTGCACCAGCTGCTCGGCATCATGGTCAACGAGCGCGCATCCGGCGCGATCCTGGTGACCAGTGGTGAATTCACGCGCGCCGCCATCGAGGCCGCCACGCGACACGGTCATGTCCAGCTGGTGGATGGCGACGATCTGCGCAGGATGCTGGGTCCGCGGTTTGATCAGCTGGGTGCGGGCAGAACCACGGGTGGGCAGGGCAACCGTCGCGGAGGGGCCCCGGTGGGTGGATTCGGCGCGTGGGCTGCCGAGCGGTTGGTATCCGCAGCCGAGGATCGGATCCGGGGTGGCGGAAAGCGACGCGCAACGTCGATCATGGCCGCTGGCGCGTGGTCCGGGCTTGTCGCCATCCTGCTCAAGTTCGTCCTGGCCATCGCGCTCTTCTGGTTCATGAGCGCGGCGCTGCAGCGGATCGTCCTGAACATGACGCCGGTCAAGCCGTCGCCCGCTCGGGCCGAACCCGTGCCGCAGTCGGCGTCGACGCGCTCGTTTCCGGTGCGTCAGTCGCCGACGCGGGTTGTCTCGCCATCACCGCCAGTAATTCACGTGCCGACAGCGCAGGAAATCGAGCAGCACCGCCGCCGCAATGCGGAATCGATGGAGATCCTGCAGGAGTCGACGCCGGAGCTACCGGTCGACCCGCGGAGCCGGAATGTGTTGCAGTAGCGTCGCTGGCGGAGGTCCCCCGTTGGAGCGGCTGGATCTGACCAGCGCGGAGAAGGAGTAGGTCCGGCACGGCAACGCGGCCCGGCGGAGCCGGGCTCGGTGCATGGCTTCGCCAGTCCCTGCGCTACGATTGCCCCATGCCCAGCCTGCTTGACCAGATCAGGGAAGCCCTGGTCGCCTTCACCCGCCTGCAGACGCCTCCGGCGCTGATCGGCGGGCTCGCGCTTGCCGCGCACAACGTGGTCCGTGCCACGCGGGATGTCGACTTCCTCGTGGATGCCGACGACGCCGACCGCCTGCACGGACTCCTGCTGGAGCTGGGATACCACTGTGTCCATCGCAGCGCGGACGCGGCCAATTATCTGCGCGGCGAGGAAGGTCTCGACCTTCTGTACACGCACCGTCCCATCGCCAGGAAGTTGCTGGAGACTGCCGATGAACGGGACACGCCGATGGGGCGGCTCAGGGTGATCCGCAGCGTTGTCCTGGTGGATGAGGGCGGTGTGCAGCGCCTGCCGGCGCCGGCCGATCCGATCCAGGCGTGGATCGATCTCATGGAGGTCGTGCGGATGCTGCGTCCTCCTCGCGATGCGCGGCCGACCAGGCAGGCCGGCGGCCGGTTCCTGCTTTGATCCACGGCGGCGCTTGAACGACTGCGCGAAGGACTACGGCAGGACAGGGCCACGACCGGCCTGCTTCGGCGCTATGGCACCGGAGCGCGCACCTGGTAGACCATGAAACCTGTGTCGGAGTCGCCCTCCTGTAGCCACGCGCCTCCGGACCGTGACAGATTCCCCGTCCGGTTGACCAGACCAGACCCCGCCCCGCCCGGCCGTCCTCGATGAAAGATGCACTCGTGTTCTCCCATGCCAACGGATTCCCGGCGCCGGTCTACCGCGTGTTGTTCAATGCGCTCGGCGAGCGGTTCGATGTGTCCGCGGTGGATCGGTTCGGCCACGACCAGCGATACCCGGTGGGTCGCGGCTGGCCGGGCCTGGTCGCCCAGCTGCGCCACCACATCGAGTCCGCAGTCGCGCCCGGTCGGCGCACGTGGCTGGTCGGGCATTCGATGGGCGGTTACCTGAGCGTGCAGGCCGCGGCAACGCTCGGCAGTCGTATCGCGGGCGTGGTATTGCTCGATTCGCCGTTGATCGGCGGACTGGGCGCACGTGTCGTCAAGCTGGGTCGGCTCACCGGGCTGGACCAGCACCTGATGCCGCTGGAGCAGACCCGCCAGCGGCGTACGCGCTGGCCGGATGTCGACTCGGTCCGTGCACACTTTGCCGACAAGCCGGGTTTCAGGCGCTGGGATCCCCGAGTGCTGCACGACTATGCGAAGCACGGCACCGAGGCCCGCGACGGGGAGCGCGCGCTGCGCTTCGATCGCGAGGTCGAGTACCGGATCTACCGGACCCTGCCCACGCGCAGCATCGTCGAACTCGCGCGAGGGCTTCCACTGCCGATGGGATTCGTCGCGGGCCGATACTCGCGCGAGGTGCGGCACATCGGCCTGCGGCACACGCGCCGCGTGGTCGGCGACCGGCTCGACTGGATCGATGGCAGCCACCTGTTCCCGATGGAACGTCCCGTCGAAACGGTCTTGGCGATCGAATCACTGGTCGACCGGATGCGGTGCGGCAACTGCCACGACAACGACGTCTCACCGGTAGAGTTCGAAAGGCGCTACGCGCAAAGCGGCCGTTGAGTGTCTATGAAACTCTGGGCGGCCCAGGATGCTTCAGGGCCACGGCGGTGCTCCATGCGGGTGGTGAAGGTCGAGGATATCCGCTGACGCGGCCCCGGCGGCTACTTCCGCCGCGCCACCCAGGTGTCCAGTGTCTTGGCGAACGCCTGCCTGTCCCGCGCACCGAACGCCGCCGGGCCGCCCGTCTGCACGCCTGCGCCGCGCAGTTCCTCCATGAAATTCCGCACCGACAGGCGCTCGGCGATGTTGTCCTTCGTGAACCGTTCGCCGCGTGGATTCACGGCTTCCGCACCCTTGGCCAGCACGCGCGATGCGAGCGGGATGTCCTGGGTGACGACCAGGTCACCCGGCCCGGCGCGTTCGGCGATCAGGTCGTCCGCCGCGTCGAAGCCGCCCTGCACCTGCAGCGCGCGCACGAAGCGCGAGCCCGGCGTGCGCAGCCACTGGTTGGCGACCAGGGTCACCGGCACCTGCGCGCGCTCGGCGGCGCGGAACAGCATGTCCTTCACCGGGCCGGGGCAGGCGTCGGCATCGACCCAGATCTGCGGCGGGGCGGGCGGGGGCGTGGGATCGGTCATGGCGGTACAGCCTACCCGCGCTCGAGCCGCACAAGCACCTCCGCGGCGTGGAACACGCGGTTCCTGCGTCGCTTCGGCTCGGTCAGGATCTTCCGCTCCACCAGCTGGTTGACCGCACGGCCGGCGGCCACGAACGAGATGCCGTGTGCCTTGGCCACCTGGTTCACTGTTGCGATGCAAAATGCACACTTGTTCAGTTTGTGTACAGTCGTCCTCGAGCCCGCCGCAGGTCCCTTTGGGGACGCCAGACCGGGGACATGTCGAAGGCGCTCTCGAGTCGCGTTGCTGCTTGCTGTTCCGCAGTCCAGTAGTCCAACCACACACTCTTGGGGATACACACATGATTCGCATGGGGAAGATCGCAGTCTGCATTGCGTTGGCCACGGGGCTGGCGTTGGCCGGTCCAGTCGCCGCCCGCTCCGGCGGTACGGGGGGCACCGCCGGCATCGACGTCAACGCCGTTGCGGAGGGGAACGTCACCTTCTTCGTCGCGGACCCGGAACTGGGCCTGGCTGGCGTCTACAGCGCCAATGGCACCGACCTCTACTTCGAAGCCCGCCGGGCGCTGGATCCGGCCACTGGCGCGCCCGGTGCGCTCAGCGTCCGCGTCATCGATGCCGAAGCGCGCACGCTCGCGCTGGGCGGCGAGCCCTACGCGAAGCACTGGGTGCCGCAGCCCGGCGAGTTCGGGAAGGGGGAGGGGGTGGAACAGGTCCAGCTGCTCGCCAGTCTGGGCGAGGCGCTGGGAGCCGCCAGGCTGCATCCGTCGCTGTCGGCCGAGAAGTCGGCGCTGGCGGCGCTGGCCAGGCGGGCCGCGGGCACGTCCGCGGGATTCCCGCTGCGCACGGGCGCGGACGCCACCACGTACGCGGCGCCGGCCGCGGCCCAGGTGTCCGACTTCTACCTGCAGTCGGCCCGCGACCTGAAGCTCGAGCGCAAGCCCGACGGCACGCTGGTCGCCGATCTCGGTGGCGGAATCGTGCTGGAGGCCTCGCAGCGCTTCATCGCGGACGAGCCTGACGAGAACGGTCGCATGGGCCGCTTCGATACCTACTCGATGGTGAGGGCGGCCGACGGCTATGTCCTGGCGACCGAGCTGGGCGGCGACGAGCTTCCCGAAGGCTGGAACGAGGCGATGGATCGGGTGAACGAGCGGGAGCACCACGCGCTGGCGGCGGATTTCGGCCGCGCGGCCACGGCCCTGAACTCGCTCGCCTATGGGGTCCGGAGCGCGGGCGCGGCCCTCAGTCCGGACAATGAGCAGGCCTCGCTGCAGCGGCTGGCGCAGACCCTGGCCACCCACCTGCTGCCGGTGCGCGACGACAAGACCGACGGCGGGGACGATCGGCTCACACGCGCCGCCGGCCTGTACCAGACCTACATCCAGGTGTGGCGCAAGCCCTTCGTCGTGATCGCGGAGCACTCCGGCACGCGCGTGGGCAAGTGGAAGTTCAAAAGCACCTCGACGTCGAGCACCAAGGTCCACCAGGGCTGGGTGAGCTACTGCAACCACGGCACCTGCGCGGCGGGCTCGAAAATGACCCACAAGTGCACGTTCACCGGCCCGCGGTTGACCTGGTACCGGCTGCCGTCGCGGCGCACGGATGCCGGTGGCCATACCTGCAGCACGCCGTACTGGGCGATCGCGCGCGGCGGACACCACAACTGCCATGACGATTCTTCGGTCCAGGTCAGGGCGGTGCGGGGGCAGTCCTACTCCGTCACGGGTGGCCGCTGTGGCGACTCCTGGTTCTCGGCGTACGCGCCGACCTGCGGCGCGCAGTAAGCGCCGGTAGCGATGTGGCACGGCGACGCCGGACGCTGGTCCGGCGTCGTCGTATCCGGCGTCGTCGTATCCCGGGTCAGGCGGGCCGGGGCGTGGCGGCGGCTTTCGCGCTGATGCCGCGTGCACCGATGACGATCATCTTGACCATCGTGGTCAGTTCGTCGATCTGTCCGGCATCGCGTTCGGGCGGCAGGTCCATCGCGCTGGCGCCGACCGCGAAGACCAGTCGCGTGATGGCACGGGCCACCAGGTCCGGTGCATGCAAAGGGGTGCCTGTGGTCTCGGCGAGCCGGACCAGGTCTTCGCGCAGTTCTTCCTCGAAGAAGCGCAGCTGTGCGTCCACCGCGTGCTTGTACGCGTCCGACCCGGCCAGGCCCTCGCGCAGGAGAAGGTGCAGGAACTTGTCGTCGGCGCGCAGCCGGTCGAAGAACGCTTCCACCGAACTGCGCACCACGCTGCGCCCGGAAGTCGCGCGATGGCGGGCCTGGCCGATGACCGTGCGCAGCGAAGTGCCGGCGCGCTCGATGAGGGTGACGGCCAGTTCGTCGATGTCGCGGAAGTGGCGATAGAAGCTGTTGGGCGCGATCCCGGCCTCGCGCGTGACTTCGCGCAGGCCCAGGGTGGAGACGCTGCGGTTGGGGCCGAGCAGGGCCATCGCCGCCGCGATCAGGTCCTCGCGCGTGATCGAAGGCCTGCGGCCGAGGCCGCGGCGGGGGAGCGGTTTGGAATCGGGCACGGGATGGGGTGATCGGAAGGTCTGTCGTCATCATCCCGCAAACCGGGGCGGAGTGCCGCCCGCGTTGCCACTGGTGCCCGACGCGGTCCCTCACCCGTCGTGGTGCGTTTCCAGGTAATCCGACACGTCGTTATTGGCGATCGCCAGCAGCATGTCGTACAGCGTGTCCTCCAGGCGGCGCGACATCGCGCCCGCCACCACCGGGTTGTCGCCGTACTCCGCCTGGATGCCGGCGTCGACCATGTCCGCCAGCTCCTGCAGCCCGGCCTCGATCTCTTCGGGCGAGCCGGACATCAGCCCGGTGAGGTACTGCTCCAGGCCGGCCTCGATCTGGGCGTCGGTCAGGCCTTCGACGGTGCCGTACAAGTCGAAGAGGAAGTCTGCGAACTTGCCGGTGGGCACGAGGCTGCCGATGGTGACCACCGTGTCGATGATCCGCAGGATGCCGTTGACCCTGGCCTCGTTCGATTCGAGGTTGCCCAGGAAGGGCAGCGACTGTGCGATCAGCAGGGCGGGCGACAGGATCTCCAGTCGTCCGAGCGCGCTCTGTGCCTCGGCGGATTGCGGGTCTACGGCGACGATGTCGGCCTGGTCGCGGGTGTAGTCGTCGAGCTTCGACGCCACGGCCTCGCCGAAAAGGTTGTCCGGGTTGAACGCGGTCACGCCCAGCAGGAAGCCGAGGCGGCGGGCGTCGTCGGCCGCGTACTGGCCGGGATTGTCGTAGCCATCGGTGAGGTCGTCGAAAATGGCGTCGGAATGGCTGATCAGCAGGCGCGAGAGTGCTTCGGTCCGGGAATCCGAGGTCCGCTGTGAGAAGATGTCGTTCTCGACGAAGTATTCCTGGTTGTCACCCGCCCAGTTGGCCATTTCCACGGCCAAGTCGGTGCCGCGGCCGCCGGACTCCGCCAGCGCGACGATCAGCCCGGCCAGCGCATCGGGCGAATGCGTGTCGTAGCCGACAGAGTCCTTGTCGGCCAGCAGTTCGCGGATGTGCTGGCGCTCGGCGGCATCGCGATCGGGAGATGCATAGGCGTCGAACAGTGCCTGGCGGCTCAGTGCGTCGACGCCAAGGCCGGCAATCACGTTGTTCGCCCAGCCGGTGATCTGCACGTCGGTGCCATGCGATGCCCTGTGGCGGTCGGCTCCGGCGAGGATGTCCATCGCCATGGTGGCCATCGCCGCTTCGAAATCCTGCATGGCCTGGCTGTTGGAGGCACCGAACAGCATCTGCGCACCGCGTTCCTGCTGGGGGCCGAAGCCGGCGATGCCGAACCCGAACAGGCTGAACAGTTCGTCCTGGTCGAGCGAGCCTTCCGCGTGCTTGGCGGCGATCGCGTCGGCGAGCGCGGTCAGGCCGCTGGCCGGATAGCCGCTGCCCTCCAGCCGACCGAGCTCGGTGGCATTGACGAAGTCGGTCCACCGGTCCGGCTCCCGCCGCTGCAGCTCATCGAGGATCGCCTTGGCCTCCTCGGGCGTGCAGCACCTGGACAGTTCATCCAGCAGCACCTGGGTGGGGTCGCCGTTGCCGCGCGCATCGAGGACGTTGTCCACGGCCTGGTCGACGTCTACCGTGCCGCAGGACGTGTTGGTGCCCACCGGGCCGCCGGCGTCGGGGATGGCGTGGATGGTGTTGATCATGCGCGGACCTTCCGTAAACCTGGGCTCGCCCCATGCTGGCAAGAGGAGGGCAGGGCCGGAAGCTGGGGCCAACCCCTGGCCTGGCTTCGGGAGGCTGCATCCCGCAGACGGGTTTCCGGCTGCTTAACGCTTCGCTTGCTAGCGTCCGTGGCCAAGCCGTCGCGGAGGACACCATGGATCGTTCGAACGTCGCTGTGTCGCGCAGGTGGGGGATCCTCCTGCTGATGACCGTCTGTTGCGCCTTGCCCATATCGGCAGCGCATGCGCAGGCGGCCCCGCAGGCGGGCACTGCGAACCCTTCGCAGGCTGCCGATGAGGCCGCGGTCAAGGCCGAGCTCAGGCGCACGGTCGAGCAGCGCAAGCGGGAGCTGCGACCGGAGTACGAGCGCCGCGTGCGCGAGGACGGCAAGCCGAGCGCCGACCGCTGGCTGCGCGAGGCGGCCGCCGAGATGGGCCGCCGCGACGGCGCCGCGATGCGCGCCAGATACGGAGAGTGACGGGCAGGCGCGATGCCTTCGCGCTCCGTGCAGCCGCGCTCCGTGCAGCGCCCGGGCTTCCTGGTTACAGGCTGTGGACGTGCAGGATGTTGCCGTCGGGATCCTTGAACCAGATGCCGGCGAAACCGTCGGCCCGGTGCACGCCGCGGTCGATGGCCATGCCCAGCTCGGGTATTCCTCCAGCGCCACACCCTTCGCGTTCAGCCAGCAGCGTTCCGGCGGTCGATCACCCTCCGATCGCGTCCACGAAAACCCCGGCAACGGCCTCCGCGGATGTCCGCATGAGCGTCGGGTTCACCTGCATCGCGAACCTGCCCGTCTCCGGATGCCCGTGCGACAGCACCACGCCGCGCCCGGCAAGCCGTTCGCGCAGCAGCTCCGGGGCTACACCGGTCGCGCTCATGAAGAAGCGGCTGGTGCCGTTGGGAAGCTTCTCGAACGAGAACCTGCGGTCGTCCTGCATCAGCGCGATCAGCCGGTCGGCCACCTGCCACGCGTTCGCGTAGTCGTCCAGGTAGCCGTCGACGAAGCGCAGCGCCACGGCGGCCGCGGGCCAGGCATTGGGCAGGGCGCCGCCGAACATGCGCCGCTGGTGGTACAGGCCTTCGATGAAGCCGGCATCTCCGGCGAGGATCGCGCCCGAGGCGGCGTTGAAGTGCTTCCACAGCGAGACGTACACGGTGTCGAACAGCGCGCCGTACTCGTGCAGGGACCTGCCGGAATGGAGCGGCAGGTTGAACATGCGCGCGCCATCCAGGTGCAGGCGGATGCCGCGCTCGCGGGCCAGGCCGCAGACGCGCGCGAGCTGGTCGAAGTCGACCATCTCGTGGTGGCGCCGCCGCACTGGCGACTCGATGGCGATCACGCCGACGCGGGTTTCGACCCGGCCGCTGCCGGAGCGCGCCAGCCAGCGCTCGACCTCGTCGAAGGTCAGCGTGCTGCTGCCCTCGGCCAGCGGCACCAGGTTCAGCCCGCTCAGGGTCTGGGCGCAGTCGCCGCTGTCGTTGTAGAGGTGGCTTTCCGCCTGCACGAGCACGCGGCGGTCGTGGCCGGCGAGCTTGCGCACCGCGAGGTGGTTGGCCAGCGTTCCGGTGGGGAGGTAGATGGCGTCCTGCTTGCCGAGCAGCCGGGCGAAGCTGAGCTCCAGCTCGCGGATGACGCCGCCCCGCGAGTAGTTGTCGGCCGCGAATCCGTCTTCTGCCGCGACCTCGGCCAGGATGGCCGCGTATTCCGGCGCGCCGAGCCCGAGGCCATCTGACGCGAAGTCCACGGTCGTGGGGGCGGGGCGGCCGGGACGGGTCGCCACGGGCGCGGCGATGGCGGGCAGCAGCGGCGTCGCGGCGGCAAGGCCGCCGACGCCCAGGAAGCGGCGGCGATCCATCAGGGCGCCTGCTTCCGCCGCGCTACCCAGCCGTCCAGCTGGTTCGCGAAGGCCTGGCGGTCGCGGGCGCCGAAGGCGGTGGGGCCGCCGGTCTGCACGCCGGCGCCGCGCAGCTCTTCCATGAAATCGCGCACCGACAGGCGCTCGGCGATGTTGTCCGTGGTGAAGCGCTCGCCGCGCGGATTGACCGCCTCGGCGCCCTTGGCCAGCACGCGCGAGGCCAGCGGGATGTCCTGGGTGACGACCAGGTCGCCCGGGCCGGCGCGCTCGGCGATGGCGTCGTCGGCGGCATCGAAGCCACCCTGCACCTGGATCGCGCGCACGAAGCGCGAACCGGGCGTGCGCAGCCACTGGTTGGCGACCAGGGTCACCTGCACCTGCGTGCGCTCGGCGGCGCGAAAGAGGATCTCCTTGACGGGGCCGGGGCAGGCGTCGGCGTCGACCCAGATCCGGGGAGGCCGGGGCGAGGTGTCGGTATCGGTCATGCGGGGATGTTAGCCGCTGGCCGGGCCGAGGCCGGGCTCATCCCGCACCTGCCTGATCACCGCGCAATCTCGAACACCGCCGACACCCGCTCGGTGAAGTCGATTTTCGGCTGCAGGTAGCGGCCGCTGTCGATGCGCGATCCGGTGACCTGGATGCGATCCAGCGTGGTGTTCCCATACCCGTGCGCCTGCATCGAGTTGAGGCTGTTGATGCTGTACACGGGCCCGAGCCGGCCGCCAAACGCCACGGCAAGCCCGCCTGCCTTCTCCCGCGCATCGGCCACGGCACGCGCCCGCGCGTCCTCGCGCAGGCGAGCCTCCTGGCTGGACTTGAAGCTGACGTCGGACACGTCGGTGAAGCCCGCCGCCAGCGCGGCGTCCATCCACGCGCCCAGCCGTTCCAGGTCGTCCAGGCGCACCTTCACTTCGCGGCTGGCGACGTGGGCCGAGGGCAGCCGACGGTCGTTGTCGTCGTACTCCTGCTCTTCCCGCAGGGCGAGGTCGGAGGCGGTGATGTCGTCCGGGTCCACGTCGAAGTCGGGCGCCACCTTCAGCAACGCGGCGACCGCGCGGTCGACGACGCGTTTGGCCTCGCCGGCATCCGCGGAGCGGTGCCGCGCGACCATGGACACGGTCGCCGAGTCGGGTGCAACGCTGACCAGGCCTTCGCCCTGCACGACCACGTGCGGGGCGTCGGGCAGCGGGGTGCCTGCGACGACTGCGGCAGGGGACAGGGCGAGGGCTGCGGCGATCATCCATGTGCGCATGGCGTGGGCTCGTTCTTGGCGGCTGGAGTGTGCAGCCTACCCGCGCTCAGCCGGACTGTGCTGGACACGGGCCGGCGGTCGGCCGCCGGGAACCCTCTGCGCATGCGACCGACCATGTCCTGCCGCCGATCACGCTGCGCCAATGGCCCCGGGCCCATCCTGATGCGCCCCCAACGTCAAACCGGGAACACTCCATGGGCAAGTCCCTCGAAGGCAAGACCGTCGCCATCCTCGCCACCGACGGCGTGGAGCAGGTGGAACTGACCGAGCCGCGCAAGGCGGTCGAGGCCGCGGGTGCCACCGTGCGCCTGCTGTCGCTGAAACCCGGCGAGATCCAGGGCATGCACCACGACAGGAAGGGCGACAGGCTGCCCGTGGACGGCGTCGTGGCGGACGCGCGCGTGGATGACTACGACGGGCTGATCCTGCCCGGCGGCGTGCAGAACCCCGACACCCTGCGCATGGACGCGAAGGCGGTCGGCTTCGTGCGCGACTTCGTGGAAAGCGGCAAGCCGGTCGGCGTGATCTGCCACGGTCCGTGGGTGATGATCGAAGCCGACGTGGTCCGCGGCCGTCGCATGACGTCGTGGCCAAGCGTGCGCACCGACCTGCGCAACGCCGGCGCGGACGTGGTGGACGAGGAAGTGGTGGTGGACCAGGGCCTGGTCTCCAGCCGCAAGCCCGAGGACCTGCCGGCCTTCTGCCGCAAGCTGGTGGAAGAGTTCGCCGAGGGGCGCCACTGAGCTGCCAGGTCCATGTCGCGCTCCAGGCACACCGGATCGTTGGCCGTTCAGGCCTGCAGCCGGTAGCGGCAAAGGCGCAGGGCAGGCGAGGCCCGTTCGATGACACAACGTGTCATTTCGGGTCATGCCGGAACCAGCTGTGCAGGCGCGCCAGCAGCAGCTCGACCTCGGTCAATGCCGCCCGTTCGTCCCGCAGCCGCACCGCGAGTTCCGGCACGTCGGTGCTGATGTCGTCCACGCCCAGGTCGATGTAGCGCGCCATGCGCACCGGATCGTTGACCGTCCAGGCCTGCAGCCTGTAGCCGCGGCGGCGCGCATCCGCGACGGCACCGGCATCCACCTGCAGATGGTTGAGGCCGAGCCCGCGGCCTCCGCACCCCAGACGAAGCGCCCCGGATGGTGCGGCATGGCGTCCAGGACCCGCGCCCCGCGCGCGCCGCCGAGGCGGTGGAACAGGGCGCGCACCAGCAGCGTGTTCAGGGTGGTGCCCAGCAGCAGCGCGCCCAGCAGCGTCGCCGCGTTGAGCGTGAGATAGGCCACCATCCCAAGGCTCAGCATCAGGCGGTGTTGGGGAAGCCAGTCCAGCAGCGGCGTGGCGGCCTGCTGGTAGAGCCAGGTCACGGCCAGCGGCAGTGCCGCGACCGTGAGCGCGACGCCGGCCACCAGCGTGGCGATGCGCAGGTGCCGGCCGCGGGTCAGCGTGCGGCTGCGGCGCAGCGCGCCGAGCGGCGAGTGACCCTCCAGCACCAGCGCCGGCGTGGCGAGCAGCCATCGGAAGTACAGCATGGCGTGCAGCAAAAGGCCGATTGCGAGCACCGGCAGGAATCCGCCAGGAACCACCAGAGTGCCGCAGGCCGCGCCACCAGCACCGCGGACCGTGCTTCAGCGACGCATCCGTGATTCCGCCTTTCCTGCGCTTGCCGGGCTGCGCACCGCAGCGTGGCCGGCGGTCGGAAGGGGGCGGGCCTCGTGAAATTGCGGGCGCGACTGTGCCAGTGCCGCTTCATGACCAGGGCCCTCTCCGCCGGCCTTCACGTAGTACTCCTCGATGCCGTGGATGCGGTTGCCGACGCGCGCGAGCGGCCGGAAGTAGCGCACCGAGCTCCGCCAGCATTGCGCCGAAGGCTGGGTACAGTCGGCACCGGACCACCTCGTGGAGTAGAGGCGGCCCCATGCGGTGGTCCAGCGCTCTGGATCCACGGGAGCGGGAGCGTCGTTGACCCACTCCACCGACTGACCGGAGGCATCCCTCACGATGCGCACGCGCGACGAGAACGGTCTCACCAGGTACCACCTGCTGCTGAAATCGCGCGTGCCATAGCCCCATGCGCCCACCGCGGAGGAGGCCGTGTAGGTGTCCGGGACCCCGGCGCGGATCATCGCGGTATAGCCGGCGATGCTGACGCGGCCGGCCCCGCGATCGGCGTCGGCGATGTGGACCACGCCGAGTGCGGCGCCGTCGCCACCGTCGAGCACCCAGTAACGGACGCGTTCTTCGCCGGCCTGCACGTGCATGGCCCCGTCGTCGCCCATGGCCCAGGAGAACGGCCTGCGTCCGGAGGACTGGATGGGTGCCAGGCCGCTGCCCACCTTGTCGCCCAGGTCTAAGATGGTCCCGGTGCCGTCGCTGGCGAATTCGTGCACGTCGTAGCTGCAGCCGACGATGCTGCTGCCGTTGTGCTGGTCGGAGGTATCGCAGAAGACCGGCAGCGCGGTGCGCCCCTGGAAACGGCGAGCGCTGGTCAGCAAGCCGGTGTCGGCCAGGTCGGCCGCGGCGGAGATCCCGGTGGTCCTCTGAATGCTGCCCGGAAGTTCCGGGCACTCCGGATAGCTGATTTCGCTTTCGGTCGTCGTTTCCCAGATCTGGAGCCGGTCGCCCGTCCAGCGCCTGCGCATCTCCTGGCGCAGCAGCTTCCATCGCTCGCCGGTCATCTCGAGGGTCGATGGGCACCAGACCTGGGCGAGGTTGGTATAGGCGATCTCGACCGAAGGCGTCAGCACCAGGCGACCGTCCTGGACCGCTCCGGTGTACGTATTGCCTAGGTCCGAAAACCCGCCATGCAGGGTGAATGCGTCGCCTTCCCGCTCCAGTACGCTCGCATAAACAGCCAGTGGGCTGCGGACATCGAGCATGGGTCCGAGGAAGGCGATGCGTGCCGGGACATCTGCATCGGTGATGTCCGCGGCCGGAATCGGTGCCAGGGCGGCCGCGGGGTCCTCCAGCAGCAGCGCGTGGTGCGTCTGCTCGAGGTAAGTCCAGAACGCGGACGGGTCCTGCAGCAGGGCGAGTCCCGTGTCATGGCCGGGGGGCAAGAGGTCCGGCGAATCCGCCAGGCGCGCCAGTGCCACGGTGGCGGAGGTGAGGTCGCTGCCCATCCGGCGAACGACGTTGCGCAGTTCCATGTCACTGCGGGGTGCATGCCCCAGCAGCGTGGTGGCCATGTGCTGCAGGCCGGTGCTGAAGGCAGACACACGGGTGCACTCGCAATCCTCGAGCGTCAGCCTGTTGTCGGTGCCGGCGATGCGGAGCAGGCGCGCTCGTGACCCGAGCAGCGAAGTGAAGTGCACTCCAGCCTGCGTGTACTCGAGCGAGACCATGGCCGAACCGGGGCCTTCCGGCAACACGATGGTGAAGGCGCCGGCCGTGGTCCCCACCTGTTGCTGCACGGCACCGCCCACGCGCAGCGTCAACGTGCCCGTCTCACCGGGGGCGACGCCGATGACTTCGCCTTCGATGCGGAGGGCGCCGGGCCTGGAAGGCAGTCGCAGGCGGCTGTCCGCCGCAGACGCAACCGCAGACGGTGCCGGGTCCGGTGGGCGCGGCGTTGAGGTTCCTACCATCCATGCCGAAGCCATGAGCGTGGCGCCGGCCACCGCTCCCCAGACGATTGCACGCCTCATTGGTCATCCCCTGATCCGGCGCGCCCTGCGCCGCGGCCGAATGATACACCGCGCCGCGCCAACGCCGGACCTCGGGCCTGGTCCCGGCCCCACCGCAGCGCGGCTTCGAATCGATGTCTTCACTGCCGGAACCAGCTGTGCAGGCGCACCAGCAGCAGCTCGACATCGGTCAACGCGGCGCGTTCGTCGCGCAGCCGCACCGCGAGTTCCGGCACGTCGGTGCTGATGTCGTCCACGCCCAGGTCCATGTAGCGCGCCATGCGCACCGGATCGTTGACCGTCCAGGCCTGCAGCCGATAGCCGCGGCGGCGCGCATCGGCGACGGCGCCGGCATCCACCTGCAGGTGGTTGAGGCCGAGCATGTCGAAGTCGGTGCGACGTGCGGTGCCGGGCAGGGCGGCGTTCGCGAACAGGGCCAGTCGTGCCCCGGGGGCAGCGGCGCGCGCGGCGCGAACGAGTCCGGGGGACAGCGAGGCCAGCACGACGGCGTCCTGGTAGCCGCTGCGCCGGATCTCGCGAAGCGTTGCGGCGAGGAGGGCATCGGCGTTGTCCACGTCGGGCTTGAGCTCGACCAGCGCAGCCGCGCGTCGGTCGATGAAGGCGAGGGCTTCGGCCAGCGTCTTGATGCGCTCGCCAGAAAAGCGCGGATCGAACCAGCTGCCGATGTCGATATCGTGCATGTCGGCCAGCGCCGTCTCCACCACCGGGCGCGGGTCGTTGGCGACCCGGCGGAAATCGCTGTCGTGGAACACGACGACGGCCCCGTCGGCGCTCAGCCGGACGTCGAATTCGATCGCATCCGCACCGGCGTCGATCGCCGCCTGGAACGCCGCGAGGGTGTTCTCCGGTGCCATCAACGCGGCGCCGCGGTGTGCGGTCACCGTCACCTCGCGGCGCAGGTTCATGCTGCCGACCGCGATGCTGGCCTGCACCAGCGCGAGCGCCAGGAACGCGGCCTCCGCACCCCAGACGAAGCGCCCCGGATGGTGCGGCGTGGCGTCCACGGCCCGCGCCCCCCGCGCGCCGCCGAGGCGGTGGAACAGGGCGCGCACCAGCAGCTTGTTCGCGGTGGTGCCCAGCAGCAGCGCGCCCAGCAGCGTCGCCGCGTTGAGCGTGAGATAGGCCACCATCCCGAGGCTCAGCAGCAGACGGTGTTGGGGAAGCCAGTCCAGCAGCGGCGTCGCGGCCTGCTGGTACAGCCAGGTCACGGCCAGCGGCAGGGCCGCGACGGTGAGCGCGACGCCGGCCACCAGCGTGGAGATGCGCAGGTGCCGGCCGCGGGTCAGCGTGCGGCTGCGGCGCAGCGCGCCGAGGGGCGAGTGCCCCTCCAGCACCAGCGCCGGCGTGGCGAGCAGCCAGCGGAAGTACAGCGTGGCGTGCAGCAAGAGACCGATCGCGAGCACCGGCAGGAAGCCGCCCAGGAACCACCAGAGTGCCGCGGGCCGGGCCACCAGCACGAAGTAGGGGTCGTAGCCGCGCAGCAACAGCCAGTAGAGCGCGGCGCCGATCGCGAGCCACGGCATCGCCAGCACGGCGTGCGCGGTGACCTGCAGCGCGGCCAGCGCCGCCAGCGGAACGGCCCGGCGCAGCATGCCCAGCAGGGCCGCCGCGGCCGTGCGGTAGCGGCAGCCGTGGCTGGCGGAGACCAGCAGCATGCCGGCCTGCTGCAGCATGACCACGTACCAGGACAGCGCGCCGGCCAGCATCAGCCAGGTGAGCGCGAGCAGGTTGTCGCGCACGCCATCGAGGTCGCCGGCGAAGGGCCGTTCGATCCAGTGCAGCAGCGCCGCCAGCGACCAGGTGGTCAGCGGCGCCGCCGCCACCGTCGCGAAGGCGGTGAACAGCAGATACCAGGCCAGCATCGGGCGCAGGTGGCGGCGCAGGTCGCGGCGGATGTCGTGCGCCAGGATGCCGCGCAAAAGCGCGCGGTCATCGGTCGCGGAGGCGGACGCAGGTGGGCGGGCCGGCATGCGCCAAGTGTTGCACGCGGTGTTGCCAAGCGACGGTACCTCGACGAGGCGGCGCTGCGTTTCGAACACCACCCCGACTGCCGTACCCCCGCGGGCCTGTTCGCGCGGCTCGATCCACTATCCGGGCTTCAGCCAGGATGAGGTGGGGGCGCTCTGCCACTTCTCCTGGCCGGACTGACGCCCGTCAGTCGCCGAGGATGCGGGCCACGAGGCCGGATGCGAGTTCGATCATGTAGTACGTGTCGTCCCCGGGATCAGGGCGCACGTAGGTGTAGCCGGCCGGCGGTGCGTCCCAGCCGTGCCTGCGGTAATCGTGCACGTAGTAGCGAGGCTGGCGGTACTCGACCGGGATGTACTGGCCGCGGGCCCATCGGCGATACGCCTTTTCTTCCTCGCGGACGGCCTTCCTGTAGTCGCGCTCCGCCTTTTCGTACTCCTTGTGGGCACGGCGTTCGGCCTTCTCGCGATGCTTCCAGTAGTCGCGTTCGGCCTTGCTGGCGTGGTGGCCATGGCGATGGTTGTCCCGCGCTTCGGCCGCCCCGTTGGCGGAGACGGCAACGGTGGCGAGCGCGGCGGCGAGCAGGAGGTGTTTCATGGCGGAGACCTCATCAATCCGGATCTGGACCCCATCCTGTCGGACGCCGGGTGAATGCACGGCGGACGCGGAGGCGGATCCCGATCCGCATGCAGGTCGCGGTCAGGGACATTCAGGCCGCCGTGACGGCGGTGGGCTTGCCGCCGCGCACGCGTCGTAGGCCAGCGCGAGCGCCCACGATGGCGTGGTCCAGGCGATCGCGCCGTTGTTCCGTAGGCAGGCCCACGGCCTTTGCGCATGGCGCTGGTCCGGCATACTGGTCGTGGATCGCGGAGGAGTTGCCCTGGTCGGACGGATGGGAATGATCGCCTTGCTGGCGGCGGTGCTGGTGGCCACCGGCTGCGCGGGCGTGCCTGGCGCGTCGCCCGACGATCCGGCCTCGCGCGCGCCGCTGCAGCACCGGCCTGCGACGCTTCGGCCCGGGGTGGCCTGGCCGCGGACGGTGGTCCGTGCGAAGCAACGCCCGCCCGGCGCCGCGCCGGAACCCGCGGTCGCGACGTTCGACTACGCCTACGCGCCGCCGGCCTCGTCCGCCCTGCAGCAGATCCACGACCGCGTGCGCGACGCCGACCTGCTGCGTCGCCTGCCGGAACTGCAGGCCCTGGACGGGATGTTCGTGCTGCCGCGACGCCTGCGCTACGTCACCGCCGAGTGCGGCGAGTTCGGCTCCTTCTACCGCCCGGCCGAGGCCGAGGTGGTGCTGTGCTACGAAACCCTGCGCACGCTGTACGAGCGCGGCCGGGCGCAACAGCAGCAGGGCGGCCTGGATGACGGATACGCGTTCGCTTACGTCCGCGCCAACATCCGCTTCATCGTGCTGCACGAAACCGGCCACGCGCTGGTGCACCTGCTCGACCTGCCGGTGACCGGCCGCCAGGAGGACGCCGTGGACCAGCTGGCGGCGATCCTGATGCTGCGCTTCGCCGGCCTGGACGAAACTTCCGACCAGGTGATCGGCAGCCTGCGCATGGCGGCGGACTGGCTGCTGTCGCGCAGCACCGGCGCCTACAACCTCGACGCCTACGCTGACGAGCATGCGCTGGGCGAGCAGCGCTACTTCAACCTGCAGTGCCTGATCTACGGCACCGACCCGGCGGCGTTTACCAGCATGGTGGACGCCGGTGACCTGACGCCGTCGCGTGCCCGCGGCTGCGCGCGCGAGACGCGGATGGCCACCCGGGCTTGGCTGCGCCTGCTGCTGCCACATCTGGCACCGGGCCTGGAACCATACGAGCAGGAAGCGGCGCGCTACCTCGAGCTTCAGGGGTGAGCGCCCCCGGAGCCTGCTAGCACCCCGGGCCGGCCGGATGCGGCTTCACCGGGCGCGCCAGGCTCAGCGCGACGGTGCTGGCCAGGATCACCGCGACCGCCGCCAGCGACCACAGCACCGGGATCTTGTACATGTCGATCAGCAGCATCTTCGTGCCGATGAACACCAGCACCACCGCCAGCCCGTAGGGCAGCAGGTGGAAGCGTTCGGCCATGCCCGCCAGCAGGAAGAACATCGCGCGCAGGCCCAGCACCGCGAACACGTTCGAGGTCAGCACGATGAAGGGGTCTGTGGTGATGGCGAAGATCGCGGGGATCGAGTCCACCGCGAAGATCACGTCGGTGATGCCGATCATCACCAGCACGATGAACAGCGGGGTGAACTTGCGCCGGCAGCCACTGCCCAGCCACAGGGCGCCGCCGTGGTAGCGGCGCACGAAGGGGACGTGCGCGGTGAGCCAGCGCAGCACCGGATTCTTTTCGAGGTCGGGCTCCTGGCCGGCGGCGAACCACATCTTCACGCCGGTCAGCAGCAGGAACGCGCCGAACACGTAGAGCATCCAGTGGAACTGCGCCAGCAGCGCGGCGCCGGCGAAGATCAGTACCGCGCGCAGCACGATGGCCAGCAGGATGCCGATCACCAGCACGCGCTGGCGCTGCACCTCGGGCACCGCGAAGTAGGTCATCAGCATCAGGAAGACGAAGATGTTGTCGACCGCGAGCGCCTTCTCGACCAGGTAGCCGGTCAGGAACTCCAGGCCCACGCGCCGGGCTTCGTCCGGGCCGGCGGTCTGGCCCAGGTACCACCAGAGCGCGGCATTGAAGGCCAGCGCCAGGGCCACCCAGCCCAGGCTCCACCATGCCGCTTCCTTGAACGTGACCTTGTGCGCGCCGCCGTGGCGCATCAGCACCAGGTCGACCATCAGCGCAACCAATACCAGGCCGGAGAAGCCGGCCCACAACCAGACGTTGCCTATCCTTTCCATCGTGATTCCGTGCAAGGGGAGGGGCGGCCGCGGACGCAGGCGGCACGGAACCCTTGCTCGGAGATCCGGGGACGCACCTTCGCCATCGCGGCGAAGGTCTTGCTCACAGCCCGGTGGGCTGCCGTGGGACCGGAGCATCGCTGCTCGAACTGACGGCCTGCACGTCGGGAGCTACTCCCCTTCGGGCGAGGAGTGTGCGGGTGGCGGCGGGGCCGGTCAACCGGGGGAAGGTCTGGCGCGGCCGGTTGTACGGTTTGCGTGCGGCGCGGGGCGTCTCGCCGGTGCGCGCTAGACTCGCGGCCATGTCCCCAGACGACCACCCGCACCAGGACGAGGCCGACCTGCGCTTCGAACACGATCCGGCGCGCCGCACGCTGCCGGGCCTGTTCCGCGAGCTGGCGGTCCATTACCCGGGCCTCGACGAAGGCGAAACGGTGACGCTCTGTCACTTCTTCTTCGATGGCGCTGGGGAGCAGCCGTCTGCGCCCGCAGACCCTGGGCGGCCGCCGGGTGGGCACGGGTGATGGCGGTGGCGTGTCACGGTTCGCCACCAGGATGCGTCCGGGGATGATGGAAGGCCGGGCTGCGAAGGCCGGGCCGCGACACCTCCGGGAGGACACGATGAACGCAGGACGCATGATGCACGGGCTGGCATGGGCGATCGCGGCGCTGGTGGGCTGCGTGGCGCTGGCCTGGCTTGTGCTGGTGGTGGTCAACCGCAGCGACGAGGCGCCATCGGCGGATGCGCTGCGGCTGGAAGCACGGGTGCGCGACCGTGCGCCGCTGGTCGATGCGGACAACGGCTACATCCACGCGCTGGGCCTGGCGGCGGCGCCGGATGCGGATGTGGTCGCGGTCGGCCGCGCGCGTGCTTCGTACATAGAGAACTACGTCGCGCCGATGGCGGACGGTGGCGCACACGCGTGGCCGGGGCGGGACGTCGATTACCGGGCGGCACGCGGCGCGGACGTCACCGCGCTGGTGGACGCCTGCACCAAGGCACAGGCCTGCCTCGACGCGCTGCAGGCCCACCCGGATGCGCTGGCGCAGTGGCTGGACTCGGAGCGGTGGCTGCTGGAGCGCTACCGCGGGATGCTGGCCACCGGCGCCTGGCACGAAGCCATCCCGTCCGATCCGGCCGCGCCGATGGCGGGCCTGCAGCACGCCTTGGATGCGCAGAAGCTGCACCTGCTCGACGCGCGCCGGCAGGCACTGGCCGGCGATGCCATGGCGGTGCGCGGGCTGCTGGAGCAGGACCTCGCGTTCTGGCGCCAGGTGCTGGCGTCGTCGGACCTGTTGCTCTCCAAGATGGTCGCCGCGGCCGCGGTGACGCGGAACTTCGAGATCGGCAGTGTGGCGCTGCGCGCGCTGCCCGCCGCCGGCGTCGATGCGGCCGTGCCGCCGTCGTGGCGACGGCCGCTGTCGGTGGACGAACGCTCGCTGGCGCGCGCGCTGGCCGGGGAGTGGCACTACATGCGCGCCGGCATGCGGCTCGCGCTGGAGCATGAGGTGGAGGCCGCGGCGCCGTGGTGGCGGCTTGATCACCAGCTGCAGCGTCCGCTGTACCAGCCGCAGGCCACGCTCAACCTGTCCGCCGCGCGCATGGTGCATGCGGGCGAGGTCTCGGAGCTCCCGCATGCGGAACTCGGTCGCGCGCTCGAGGCCATGGCCCGCCCGCAGGAGGCGACGCCCCGCCTGCGGGCATACAACACCGTGGGCGAGCTTTATGACCAAGTGGCGGCCGGCGCCAGCTACGCGCACTACATCGAGCGTGTGGCGGATCTCGAAGGCGTCCGCCGCGCCGCGCTGCAGGCCGTCGACGACGGCCGGGGCTCCTGATTCCGGGGCCGGGTGCGGCACAATCTCCGCCATGCGCAAGCTTGCCCCGAACCCCGACGACCTCGGCCGCCTCGATCTCGACGACATCCTCGGCACCATCAACGAGGAGGTGCGGCGGCGCTTCGGAGAAGGCGAAGTCGCCGACTACATCCCGAAGCTGGCCGAGGTGCCGAAGGACCGCTTCGGCATGGCCCTGGCGATGCTCGACGGCAGGGTGCACGAGGTTGGCGATGCGCGCGAGCGCTTCTCGATCCAGAGCATCTCCAAGGTGTACACGCTGACCCTGGCGCTGGAGGCGGCGGGCGACGCGCTGTGGACGCGCGTTGATCGCGAGCCTTCGGGCGATCCGTACAACTCGCTGATCCAGCTCGAGCTGGAGAAGGGCATCCCGCGCAATCCGTTCATGAACGCCGGCGCGCTGGTGACGGCGGACGTGGTGCTGTCGAACTACGACGATGCCGAACGCATGTTGCTGGACTTCATGCGGGCGCGCTCCGGCAATCCTGAGGTCGGCACCGACGACGTGGTGGCGAAGTCCGAGCGCGAGAGCGGCTACCGCAACGTGGCGATGGCCAACTTCATCCGCAGCTACGACAACCTGCACAACGATGTCCAGGACGTGCTGGACTTCTACTACCAGCAGTGCGCGCTGCGCATGGACTGCGTGGACCTGGCGCGCAGCGTGCAGTACCTGGCCGATGGCGGCCGCTGCCGGGCCACGGGCGAGGCGGTGACGACCGCGGAGGGTGCCACCCGCATCAACTCGGTGATGATGATCGCCGGCACCTACGACGCGGCCGGTGACTTCGCCTATCACGTCGGCCTGCCCGCGAAGAGCGGTGTGGGCGGCGGCATCGTCGCCGTGGTGCCGCGGGTGATGGGCCTGTGCGTCTGGTCCCCCGGGCTGGACGAAAAGGGCAATTCGCTGCTCGGCCGCTACGCGCTGCACCGCTTCACGCGGATGACGGGCCTGTCGGTGTTCTGAGGAACCGCTGGCGGGATGAAGGGAGCGGCACGCCCCGGCGCACGCCGTCTCCTGAATGGGCGCCCCTCGGGTCATCCCCGGATTGATCGGGCGGGACGCGCCGCCTAGCGTCGGATCATTCCCCCGACGCGGACGGCCATCATGACCTTCATCGACACCGCTGCACGCATGTCCAACGCCGCGCTTGATGCGGCCGCCAGCTGGCGCGACGACGTGGCGTCGACGTCGCTGCAGCGTGCCCCGGTTGCCGACGGCGTCGGGCGCATGTTCGACGCGATCCAGCGCGCCGACGCTGCGGCCGGCAAGGCAGTGGACGCGGCCGGCAAGCCCGACAAGGCCGGCGGGCGCGAACTGGTGGCCACCGAGGACAGCGTGGACGTCGGCGGCCATCGCGACGCGTACGAGCTGCGGCTCTACCGCGAGGCGGACGGCACCTACACGCTCGAGCTGCACATGAAGATCGAGTTCAACTTCGAGGACGGCGCCAACGGCCTGGACTGGACGCCGGAGGAGAAGCAGGCGTTCATGGAGGACTACGTGCGCGAGGTCGAGAGCGCGTGGGACGGCCACTCGTTCACCACCGACGACGGCCGCGAGGTCACGCTGGACATCCAGCTCGAGGTGAGCGAGCAGGAAAGCGGCTTCATGGGGCGCGTCCGCGACTTCATGGATCCGAGCGAGAACTACAACATCAACGTGCTGCGGATCCCGGAGGGCGACTTCCACCGCAGCTCGGTGGGTCCGGGCAACGTCTCCCACCTGGACAGCGAAGACAACCGCGCCGTGCCCAAGGGCGCCAGCATGTCGCAGGTCGGCACGGCCCACGAGTTCGGCCACATGATCGGCCTGCCGGACGAATACCATCCCGGCCACGCCCACGAGTCCGACACCGACAGCATCATGAATTCCGGCATGGAGGTGCGAGAGCGCCACCTTGACCTGGTGGAGGATTGGGTGGAGAACAACAGCTGATCCCCCCCCTGGACGCATCGCATGAAGCCCATCGCAGTGGTCTGCGCCCTGGCGCTGCTGGTAGCCTGCGGCAGCCAGGTGACCGGAGGTGGCATGGCCACGGACAGTGAGTTCGACGGTGCATGGGAGCGCGTGCGCGGCGCGACGGATGCACAAGAGCAGGGCGACGCGGTGGCGGCCTTCCTGCGCCGCAACGAGGAGGCTGGCGCGCCGGCGCTGCAGGTATCGGTGCATCGCCGCGACACCGGAGCCAGGGCCGCGATCGACGATGCGCTCTGGCAGGATCCTTCGCAGTACGAAGTCACCCTGCGCTACGGCACGCGCAGCCACGTGTTCGTGCCGCTGTCATCGGCAAGCCTGCAGCCGCTGTTCCGCGAATAGGCCGTTGCGGCCTCCTTCCATGCCCACGCCCGACAACGCCCGCCTGGACCGCATCGTCGCCGAGGCCCGGCGCGCCGCCGAACGGCGCGGCCACGGCTATCGCGAGCGGGCGCTGAAGATGTACCCGTGGATCTGCGGCCGCTGCGCGCGCGAGTTCACCCGCGCCAACCTGCACAAGCTGACCGTGCACCACCGCAACCACAACCACGACGACAATCCGGCCGACGGCAGCAACTGGGAGCTGCTGTGCCTGTACTGCCACGACAACGAGCACTCGCGCCAGCTGGACCACACCGGCGTCAGCGCGCTGGACGCGGAGGACGCGCCGGCCGCGGCCACGTCGACGCCGTTCGCGGGCCTGGGATCGCTGCTCAAGCGGGGGGCGTGAGGCGCCCGCGGCGCCGTGAACACCCGGAGTGCACCGCGGGCGTGCTTGGATGCCGTCGCCCAGGAGATCGTGCATGCGCCGCCAGCTGCTTCCCCGCGACCTCGGTTTCGACGTCCTGCCCCGGGACGAACCGTCCCTGTTCAAGTGGTTCCTCGCCAGCTTCCTGTTCGGCAACCGGATCTCGCAGGAGATCGCCGCCGGAACGTGGCGGGTCCTGGTCGAGGTCCACGGGCGCGACACGCCGGCCAGGCTCTGCGAATGCACCCATGCCCAGCTGGTGCGGATCCTCGGCGAGGGCGGCTATCGGCGCTACGACGAGTCCACCGCCACCCGGCTGCAGCGGCTGTGCCGGACCCTGCTCGATGACTACGAGGGGCGCATCCTGGGCATCGCCGAGGTGGCGGGCACCCGGGAGGAATTCGAACGCCGCCTGCTGGAGTTCCGGGGCGTGGGCCCGGTGACGCTGGCCATCTTCATGCGCGAGGCCGGTCCGGCGGTGTTCGGCCCGGCGTGACCGGACGGGCGGCGGTAGACTGCACTCCTCCCCGCCGCGTGCCGGTTCCATGATCAACAACGACGTCCTGCGCAGCATCCGCTACATGCTCGACCTGGGCGACCAGCACGTGGTCGAGCTCGCCCGCCTGGCCGACCCGTCCTTCGCGCTGGAGAAGGAGGAGGTGCGCGCCTTCCTGCTGAAGGAGGACGAGCCCGGCTACCAGCCCTGCAGCGACGCCGTGCTGGCGCACGTGCTGGACGGGCTGATCGTGCACCTGCGCGGCCGCGACGACAGCGTGGCGCCGAGGCCGGTGGAGAAGCGCATCAGCAACAACGTGGTGCTGAAGAAGCTGCGCGTGGCGTTCGAACTCAGGGACGTGGACATGCACCAGGTGTTCGCGGACGCCGGCTTCCCGGTGTCGAAGCCCGAGCTGTCGGCGCTGTTCCGGCAGCCGGGGCACAAGAACTACCGGGCCTGCGGCGACCAGCTGCTGCGCAACTTCCTGAAGGGGCTGACGTTGCGGGTTCGCGGCGGCTGAGGGGAGGCCGTGCGCGCGCGGCGGTCGCGGCTTTAGCCGCTCCTACAGGGCGGCCTGGCCCGGCTGGTCGAGGGCGTGGTGGATCAGGACCACGCACTGGGACGCGAACAGCATGGTCGGGCCGAGGCTGATCTTCTTCGCGCCCATGCGCTCGAGGCCCGGGATCGCCTTCTTCGGCATCGGGATGTGGTCGGTCAGCAGGAAGCAGGGATTGGCGCCGAAGGCCTGCGCGTGGATCGGCGCGCCCTTGCGGTCCATCAGGAACAGCTGGTGGTCCGCCGACAGCTGCTGCACCAGGCGCTCGAAGCTCAGGGTCTGCACGGTGACGCCGGCCTCCACCGCGCGCGTCTCCTCCTTGCCCATGCCGCGGGAGGCGTCCAGCGCGTGCGCGACGCGGGCGAGCAGCCTGCGCTCGTCGAAGCCGCCGATGTCGCGCATCGCGTTGGACTCGAAACGGATCGTCCGCGAGTAGTCGCGGGTGCTTTCCAGCACCAGGTAGACCACCACGTCCGCGCGGTGCGACTGCGCCACGAAGATGGCGTTCATCAGCGTGTGCGCGAGGATCTCGGTGTGCGCGGCCTCGCCGACGGAGGCCAGCAGCGCCTGGCTGTCGGTCGGGGCGGCGCGCGCGCGGAGGACGAAGGTACGCACGGCGGGCCTCAGAAGCGTTCGCCGACGGGCAGGTAGCGCCACTGGCCGGCCGGCATCTTGGCCAGCGCCACCTTGCCGATGCGCAGGCGCCGGATCGCCACCACGTCCAGGCCCACCTGCGCGCACATGTGGCGCAGCTGGCCGCCCTGCACGCCCTTGATCGCGAAGCGCAGGCGCACCTCGTTCTGCCAGCTGACCTTGCAGGGGGGCAGGGCGCGGCCGCCGTAGGACAGGCCGTGCTGCAGCCGGGCCAGCCCGTAGGGCGCGATCTCGCCGGCGACCTCGACCACGAATTCCTGTTCGATGTCGTCGCGGTCCTCGGTCAGCCGCCGCCACACCCGGCCGTCCTGGGTCAGCACGATCAGGCCGCTGGCTTCGGCGTCGAGCGGCATCAGCGGCGTCAGGCGCTGGAAGTGGCGCTGCAGCAGGCGCACGCCCGAGGGGTCGTCGTCCCAGCGGCTGTCGCGATCCACCAGGTCGAGCGCCGGGCGCGGCCCGCTGATCGCGTCATGGCCCGCGGGCTTGTGCAGCAGGATGGTGGCGGGCTCGATCGCCTGCTGACGGGCGGCCGGATCCAGCACGATGGTTTCGCCGGTGACCGGGTGCGCCGGGTTCTCGACCACTCGTCCGTCGACCGAGACCCAGCCACCCTTGATGTACTGCTCGGCCTCGGTGCGCGAGCAGCCGGTGAGGGCGATGAGGCGTTTCGCCAGTCGTACCGGATCGGTCATGGGCCAGCGGTGTCGGGAGGGACGGGCAGTGTATCCGCCGGCGGGGTGCGGGCTTTGGATAGACTGCGCGCATGGACATCTCCCGCGACGCCGCGCACGGCGAGTACAAGATTCCCGGCGGCAAGCTGGTGGTGGTCGACCTGGCGGTGGCCGGCGGCCGGATCGCGGCCGTGCAGGTCAGCGGGGACTTCTTCCTCGAACCTGCCTCCGCGCTGGATTCGATCAATGCGGCCCTCGTCGGCCAGCCGGTCGATGCCGGCGAGGCCGCGCTGGCGGCCGCGGTCGCCGCGGCGCTGGATCCGGACGCGCAGCTGTACGGCATCACGCCCGAAGGCGTCGCGGTCGCGGTGCGTCGCGCGCTGGCCGCGCCCGGCGACGTCGCGGACGGCGAGGGCGGTGCATGAACACTCCCGTGCGCAGCGACTGGCGCGACCACGCCTGGCAGCTGGTGCATGCCGGGCCGCAGGCGCCCGCGCTGCACATGGCGCTGGACGACGTGATGCTCGACGACGTGGCCGCGGGCCTGCGGCCGCCGACGCTGCGGGTGTGGGAATGGGCCGGCCCGGCGGTGGTGATGGGCCGCTTCCAGTCGCTGCGCAACGAGGTCGACGCCGCGGCCGCGGCGCGCCACGGCATCGAAGTGGTGCGCCGGATCAGCGGCGGCGGCGCGATGTTCATCGAGCCGGGCAACACCATCACCTATTCGATCGTGGCCCCGGAATCGCTGGTGGCGGGCATGTCCTTCGAAGAGGCCTATGCCCACATGGACGCGTGGGTGATCGAGGCGCTGGCCGGCCTGGGCATCGAGGCCTGGTACCAGCCGCTCAACGACATCGCCTCGCCGGCCGGCAAGATCGCCGGCGCCGCGCAGACCCGGCGTCGCGGCGCGGTGCTGCACCACGTCACCATGGCCTACGACATCGATGCGGCGAAGATGCTGGACGTGCTGCGCATCGGCCGCGAGAAGCTGTCCGACAAGGGCACCACCAGCGCCGCGAAGCGCGTCGATCCGCTGCGCAGCCAGACCGGGCTGCCACGCGCGGAGGTGATCGAGCGCATGGTCGAGACGTTCCGGCGCCGTCACGGCGGGCTGGTGCATGGGCGCCTGCACGCGGACGAGCTGGGGCGCGCGCAGGCGCTGGCGCGCGAACGCTTCTCCACGCCCGGGTGGACCGCGCTGCTGCCGTAATGCGCGCGCGTGCCGTGCGGGCAGGCTGGCGACGGCCGCTAACCGGGAGTTCACGGCGGCGGCCGCATATGGGCATGACGACCGACCTGGAGCATGCCCATGACCCGCACCCTTCGCAGCACCGCCATCACGCTGGCCGCCGGCACGCTGCTGCTGGCCGGCTGCGCCAGCACCGGTGGCTATGGCGCACCGGGTGGCTACGGCTACCCGGACCAGCGCTATCCCGATCGCGGCTACCCGGACCAGGGCTACCCCGTGCCGGGCGGTCCGTCGCCATATGCCAGCCGCGTGCAGGGCACGGTCGACCGCATCGACACCGGCCGCGACCGCATCCTGCTCATGGTCGACGACCCGCGCAGCGGCCGCGGGCTGCAGCGCGAAGTGCGATACGACCAGCGCACGCGCCTCTTCTACCAGGGCCGCGAGAGCGCGGTGGAAGGGCTGGAGCGCGGCGACGTGGTGAGCATCGACATGGTCGAGTCGGGACGCGAGTGGTGGGCGCGTTCGATCGACGTGGTGCGCAACGTGCGCGACGGAGGCTACGGCGGCGGCTACGACCCGGGCTACGGCACCGGCGACACCCTGCGCGGCTCGGTCTCGCATGTGGACGCGCGCGCGCGGCTGATCCGGCTGGACGGTGCGGGCCATGGCGGCCGCGTGCACCTGGCCTACGACGACCGGACCACGGTCGAGTACCAGGGCCGGCGCTACCGGCCGGAGGACCTCGAGCGCGGCGACCTGGTGCGCGTGCAGGCGCGTCGACTCGGCCGCGACCAGTGGCTGGCGGAGCGCATCCTCGTCGAGCGTTCGGTCGGGTACTAGGCATCGCGGCCAGGCTGCGCGGATGAGCACGCGCCCCACCCGCGAGGGCATTCCCGCCAGCCGCCTGCAGCTTCCGCAGGGGCCGTGGGCCACCGTGTTCGAAGCGCTGTGCGCGCACTTCCCGCAGGTGTCGCCGGACGCTTGGCGCGACCGCTTCGAGCGTGGCCGAGTGCTGGATGCCGAAGGCCGCGAGCTGTCCGCCTCGGCCGCCTGCAGGCCGGGCGCGGAGGTGCACTACTTCCGCGAGGTCGCCGACGAGGCTCCCATCCCCTTCGTCGAAACCATCGTGCATGCCGATACGCACCTGGTGGTCGTCGACAAGCCGCACTTCCTCCCGGTCGCGCCCACCGGTGCCTGGGTGCGGGAGACGCTCCTGACCAGGCTGGTGCACCGGCTGGGCAACCCGGCGCTGGTGCCGCTGCACCGCATCGACCGCGAAACGGCCGGGCTGGTCATGTTTTCCGCCGATCCGGCCAGCCGCGGGCGCTACCAGGCGCTGTTCCGCGAGCGCCGGATCCGCAAGCGCTACCTCGCGCTGGCGCCGCCGCTGCCCGGCCTGGAATTTCCGCACGTGCGCCGCAGCCGGCTGGAACGCGGCGAGCCGTTCTTCAGGATGCGCGAGGTGCCCGGCGAGGCCGACAGCGAGAGCGTGGTCGAGGTGCTCGAGCGCGGCGACGGGGCCTGGCGCTACCGCCTGGAACCGGTGACCGGCCGCAAGCACCAGCTGCGCGTGCACATGGCAGCGCTGGGTGCGCCGATCCTCGGCGACCGCACCTATCCCGCGCTGCGGGAACGCGCCGCCGACGACTACGCCCATCCGCTGCAGCTGCTGGCGCACGCGCTGGACTTCGAGGATCCGCTGACCGGCGTCCCGCGCAGCTTCGTGGCGGCGCCGGGGCCGTGCGCGCTGCGACGTGCAGCGTCGGCGGCTTGATCGAGGGCCTGCGGCCGAGGCGCTTGGGGAAATCGGAGTCTGGGACGGCAGCGGTCCAGCGAAGTGCGCACATGATCGGGCAATTGCCGCGTCCACGCCGGGCCATCCCCGGCCACGCTAAGCTCCGGCGTCACGCCACGACTGGATTCCCCATGTTCCGCACCCCGCTGCCGTGCCGGCTCCCGTTTGCCCTCGCCGCCACGCTGCTGGTCGCATCATGTGCCATCACCGCGCCGGCTCCGGCGGCCGGGCCGACCCGCATCCAAGGCACGATCGCCTCCATCGACCTGCAGCCCTGGACCTACGACGGCCATGCCGTGGTCGAAGTCGATGCCGATGGCGGTGGTCGCGTGCCGGTCGCGCTGCCCGCGCGCTGGAATCTTTGCAGGGCCGCGGCCGTGGAAGTCGAGGCGCTTGCCGTGGGCATGCGCGTGGACGTCGTGGGCGAGGCGTCCGGGGAGGGCGAAGTGGTGGTCTGCACTGATCCAGCGCACCGGCTGACGCCTGCAGCAGGCGTGGGATCCAAGCGGTGAACCGGCGCTGATGCCGCGCAGTGCCGCCGCTGTGCGGCGAAGGTACTCACGCGCCAGTCGCGCGTCGCCCGCTAGCGTGCGTGGCCATGAAGACCGTTTCCGATCCGCGCCGGGCGCACCCGCGCAGCGGCGCCCTGACCCGCACCTTCCTCGCCCACGTCGACGCCCCGGACTTCCCCTGCGTGGGGTCGAAGGCGGCCCTCGCGCGTGATGCCATCGAGACCCTCGAACTCGGTCGTCTCGGCGATCGCCGCAACGACGCCGGACTGCTCGATGCGCTGGCTGCGTTCGGCGCCGGGCTCGACGCCGGCGATGGCGACGACTCCACGGTGCGCTCGTTCGTCGCGCTGTTCGACGGCCCCGTCGACACCGGTGAACAGCGCTTCGAAGCGCTGCTCTGGTCGCAGCTGCAGCGGCTGCACGAGCTGGACGCAGGCCGGGGGAGCCGCTGGGCGCCGGACGTCAGTGCCGATCCGGCCGACCCGCGCTTCAGCCTGAGCCTCGCCGGGCATCCATTCTTCGTGATCGGGCTGCATGCGGGAGCGTCGCGCACGGCGCGCCGCCTGCCGTCGCCGGCGCTGGTCTTCAACTCCCATCGCCAGTTCGACCGCCTTCGCGCCGACGGCCGCTACGCGAAGATGCAGGCGGCCACGCGCGAGCGTGACATCGCCCTGCAGGGGTCGATCAATCCCAACCTGGCCGACCATGGCGAAGCCTCGGAGGCCCGGCAGTACAGCGGGCGCGCCGTCGACGCCGACTGGATCTGCCCGTTCCGGCCGAGGGCGCGGCGTTGACCCGCGCGGCGGACGCGGTGCCCGTGGAGCGTATCCCGCCCTGTTCCGGCCGCGCGATCGAACTCGACGCCGGCGATGAGCTGGTCGTGATCGATCCGATGGGCCAGCAGGTCAGCGACCTGACGGCCTTCGCGCGTGACGACCTCGACGAGTACCTCTCGTCGGGGCGCTCGATCGATTACGCCGCCAAGCTGTGGCTGAGCACCGGCGACGTGCTGTACTCCAATCGCAGTCGGCCGATGTTCACCATCGCCGAAGACACCTGCGGACGCCACGACTTCACCCTGACGCCGTGCTCGAAGGAGATGTTCGAAAAGCTCTACGACGAACGGCCTGGCCGTCCGGGCTGCGAGGGCAACCTCGCGACGGCACTGGCGCCATGGGGTATCGGACGCGACCGGGTGCCAGTGGCCTTCAACATCTTCATGCACGTCGCCATGGACCCCGCCACCGGCGCCGTTGCCGTGCTTCCACCGCTCAGCCGCGCCGGCGACCATGTCCGCCTGCGCGCGGAAATGCCGCTGGTGGTGGCGATGACGGCCTGTTCGGCGGGCCAGTCGAACAATTTCAGCTACAAGCCGATCGACTTCCGGGTGGAGCGCGCCGTCGCGCGCGCCTGACCGGCGACCGCGGCCTCCGTCGCGGTCGCGCACTGCGTGGCTTCAGCTCCCGTCGTACAGCCGCTGGCAGGTGTCGCACCAGAACGCGCGGCGCCTGGCCTGGCCGAGGTGCTTGCGATACGACAGGCGGGTGCCGTCGCGCGGGCAGGTCGTCTTCGCATGAACCTGGCAGTGCTTTTTCAGCTCGAACGCCTGCTTCCAGCGGTAGAAGTCGAAGCTGTATTCGCGCGCCTGGGTGACCAGCTCACCCAGCTTGCGGGGCGGCAGCGCGCCCACCGGGCTTTCCGGGTGCACGCGGATGCGATGCAGTACCTCGTTCTTGATGATGTTGCCGACGCCGGCGAACACGTCCTGGTCGAGCAGCGTGTCGGCGGCGATCACCCCGGGCTCGGCGCGCAGCTTGCGACGCGCGGCGGCGGCGTCCCATGCGTCGGCCATGACGTCGGCGCTCCAGTCGTAGTGGGCGTCGAGGTCGCCCTCGAGGAAGCGCACCGAACAGGCATAGAAGTTCAGCGTCTCGCCCTTGCTGAAGCCGAGCGACAGCCGTGGCGGACGCTCGCGTTCTTCATCGATGCGCCAGCTGCCGAACAGCAGGAAGTGGATGCGCAGGCCGAAGCCGTCGAACTGCAGCAGGAAATGCTTTCCCCAGCTGCACACGGCCAGGACCTTGCGCCCCTGCATGCGCGCGATGTCCTGCGTACTGTTGCCCGAGACCCGCAGGACCTTGCGACCTGCGAACTTCGCCGCGGCCTCGCGGAGGATGACGATGGAAGGGCCTTCGGGCATGTCCGCAGTATCGGCGTGGCCGATGAGGCATGCGTCAACGCGAGCCGTGTGAAGGTGCGCGAGCGTCCTTGCGGGGACTGTTCATCGTCGTCGCGGCGCGGATAACGGCGGCTTCACGCCTCACGAATCCACCGGCTGGTGTTCTGGTTGTCCCCACCGCAACAAGTCCCAGGAGACCTCCATGCTCGGACGACTCATCAAGCTCGGCGTCGTCGCCGGTGCCGGTTACGCCGCCTGGAAGGCGCTTTCGAAACAGCCGCCGAAGCAGTCCTTCTTCCAGCAGGCGCTGCAGTCGGGCATCGCCGACGTCGCCGCGGCGCAGTCGGCCCAGCTGCGCGCGGCCTCGGCGGACGTGCGCGCGTTCGCGCAGCAGCTGGAGCACGACCACGGCGGGCATAACCGCGACCTTGCCGACGCGTCGGGCCTGGGCCTGCCCGAACCGGACGACCGCCAGCTTGCTGACCTGCACGCGATCGACCTGCTGCAGGGCGAGGCCTATGACCGCGCCTGGCTGAAGTACATGTCGAAGTGCCATCGCAGGACCATCCGCCTGTACGAGCGCGAGGTCGAACAGGGTGGCGCGGGCGGACCACTGGCCGAGGAAGTGCTGCCCAGGCTTCGGGCCCACGCCGAGCGTATTGGCCAGCTGCAGGCGCCGGCGGCGGGGGACGACGCCGATGCGGTCGTCGCGTCTGCTGAGCCGACGGAAGCGGCCGGCCACGACGGGCCGCGCGCGGTGATGTAACGGCTGCGGCGGCATCGGAGGACGGCTTCGAGGTCGCGGAGGTGGACTACGGCAGCATCGGCGTCAACGCCCGCTTCAACTTCGGACGCAGCAGCCCGGTCTACGCCCTGGTGCGCGCCGGATACTGGAGCGCCGAGGAGAAGGGCGACTACGGCATGGACGTCGACGGCGGCTACTTCGGGCTCGGCCTGGGCGTCGACATCAACCGCCACGTCAACCTCGGCCTGACCTACACGAACTACGTGTACTTCGACAGCTACTACTGGGGCGATGGGTACTACGAGGTCAACCGTGCCGACACCCTGATGTTCGGCGCCGAAGTCCGGTTCTGAGGGGGGCGGCGGGCCTGGTGACGGGCCCGCCGCGCGGCGGGGCCGCGCCCGCCTCGATCAGGCCGCGGTCAACCGGGCCAGGAACACCAGCATCGTCGCCACCAGCGCCGCCGAGGCGATGCCCTCGACGCTGCTGGTGTCGACCGCCGTCGTCCACGTGCAGGCCCACCGCGCCGATGAAGAAGGTGAGCACGCTGAGGACCACGAACATGCGCAGCGGCGCGATGTGCCGCGCGCGGTGGCCGGCGAGCTAGTTGATCGCCACCTCGCCCGGCGACCACAGGTCGCGCAGAGTGCGGAACACGCGCCCGTCGAGATGCCAGAAGGCCTCGCAGAACTCCTCGACCGCGTGGCCGAGGGGCCGGATCGGGTTGTGCACGGATTGCCCGCAGGCGTGGCAGAACTCGGCATGCAGGGGGGGAGCAGTTCTCGCAGTGGGCGGGTGAGTCGTGGGCGCCGGTATCGACGGCTGTCTGCTCACGCTGGATGGTTCCCCGGTTCGCGGCCGCCAAGGTTACGGGCGGCCGGGCTCGGGCACCAGTGCGCGCTGCCTGCAGCGGGCCCTGTCTTCGCTATCTCTCGGCCAGGATGCTGCCGCCGGCGTAGTGGCCACGCTGGTACAGGAAGGCATCGATCTCGCCCACCGTGTTTGGCTCGTAGACGGTCTTGACCGGAGTGGCCGCGCCGGTGCTCGGGTTCACGTAGTACTCCGTGGGCGGCCGGGTGGTGTCGCTGCCCAGCTTGCCGGGATCACCTTCGTAGCCGTCGATGACCTTGTGGAGGTTGTTGTTCAGGTCTTCCAGCGTGCCCCGGGGGAGGCCGTTGATCCAATCCACGAAGGCCTCGCCATCTTCCGGCTTGTCGAGGTCGTAGCCCTTGTGCGTCGCGTACTCCTGCAGCACCAGCATCGAACTGTAGCCATCGCCGCTGAAGTCGGAGAGCACCTCGGCGGCGTCGGCATCGAAGCCCATCGATGCCAGGAAGCCGCGGCTTGCATCCTCCACTTCGCCCTCCGCGGCCTTCGCGCGGTGGACGTTGAGTCCGAAGCTGGCCGCGGCGGCGATCAGGCCGATGCCCACGCCCACCGGGCCGGCCCAGGAGCTGGTGCCGAGCAGCGCGAGCGCGCCGCCGCCCACGCCGGCAAGGCCGATGCCGGCCTGCGCCAGGTCGCCCTCGGACAGGCTGTCGGCCACGCCCACCAGGCCAAGCCCGATGCCGACGCCGCCAAGCACCTTACCCAGCGTGCTGCTGGCCGAGAAGCGGCTCCACGGGCTGGACTCGGGAATCGCGCCCAAGCCGGTGGCGAGGTCGCCAGTGGCGACCGCCAGGCCTGCGGAATCGGCCAGCACCCTGACACCGGACTCCAGCGAGGGATCGTCGATGAGGCCGGTCGTGGATCCCCACAGCGACGCCACGCCCGCCGCCACGCCGATGCCGCGGAACACCTGGCCCAGCGGCTGCGCGCGATCGAAGGCATCGAGTTTGTCGAGGCTGTCGTTGAGCTGGCGCAGCCGGGTGTCGACATCGGCCTGCGACAGGGTTTCCCCGTTCTGCGGCAGGATGCGCTGCAGTTCGTTCACCGCCGCGTCGAGGTCGCCGAGCTGCGATGGATCCAGGCCCAGTGCGGTGGCGATCGCGGGATTGCGCAGGGTGGATATCTGCGAACGCGCGTTGGCCAGGGCCTCGGGATCGGCGGGATCGATATTGGCCAGCGTGCCCAGCACGTTGTTCTGTACATGGGCGGAGGCGAGCGCCTTGACCACCTTCTGGCCGCTGTTGCCCAGCTTCAGGGCGTCGGCGAAGCCCACCATTTCCGGCAGGTCGAGGCCCTGGATGGCTTCGGGATCGGTGCTGGCGGCGGTGGCGATGGCGTAGCCCGTCTCCGGGTCCTCGAGCAGCGACTTGATGCGCGCGCTGGCGTCGTCGCCGTACGCATCCTTGATGCCCGGAGGAAGGTCGCGCAGCGCATCGATCTGCTGCAGCAGCGCCCCGCCGTGCTCCGCGACCTCGCCCTGCAGCCGGTCGTGCTCCTCCTGCCAGCCGGGATTGGCCTTGGCGTAGTCCTCGATTGCCTTCTGCAGCATCTCCGGAGACGCGCCGGCACCCAGGTTCTGCAGCATCCAGTTGAGTTCGGAAGTGTGTTCGGAGTACGCCTCGATGGCGGGCTCCACCTTCTTCTCCACGTAGTCATCGAGCGCCTTGTCGATGTTGCCGGTGAACATGTCGAGCTCGTGCTCGCCGAAGCGCGTTTCGACCATGTCGGCCATGTGCAGGTACAGGGGCAGGCCGATGCCTTCGTCGCGCAGCGGCGCCATCAGAGATTCGTTCGCCGGGCCGGTGGCGTCGAACATCACGTCGGCGATGCGGGTCAGCAGGCTGTCGCCCTGGCGCGTGCCGGCCACGCGGTCGGCCACGGTGGCCAGCGAGGCCAGTGCCGCTTCGCCCTCGGCGCTGTGGACGGTGCCGGGGAAGAAGCCGATGTCGTCCATGCGTCCGGCGATCGGCTCCAGCGCCTGGTCGACGATGGCCGCTGCGGCTTCGGGGTCGAGGTCCGCGGTCATCTGCTCCAGTCGCGCGGTCGCTTCCTTGATCGCGTCGAACTGCTCGCGGTCGCTGAGGTCGTCGAAGCCCTCCAGCGCATTTTCCACGTAGTCCGTGGCGGCGCTGGAGCGGGTCGGGATGCCGGCTTCGCGCAGCAGCTGGTCGCTGCGTCCGGGCAGGGATTCCGGAGTGATGCCGGCATCGCCGATGCCGCCCACGCCGTCGACGTAGTCCTGCACCGTCTGGTAGGCCTCCAACCGCTCCGCCGGGGTGGCGCCTTCCAGCGTGACGCCGCGGGTGACGGTGGTGTTTGCGTGGAGCGCCTGGTCAACGGCCGCCACGACTTCGGAATCGAAGCGCGTGGGAATCCCGGCCCGTTCCAGGGTTCCTATCGCGTTGCCTTCCAGGGTGGCGGCGTCGATGCCGGTGAAGTCGCCGCCGCTGGCGACGGCGTCGTAGTACGCCTGGACTTCCTGGTAGGCCTGGGTGAGTTCCTTCTGGCCGATATCGGGGTCGACCACCTTGTTGACTGCCGCCTCCACGTCCTTGTTGACGCCTTCGGGAACCTTGGCTTTCTCGGCCGCGGGGGGCGGCGGTGGCGGCGGTGGCGGCGGCGGTGGGGGAGGCGGGATCCTGGGAAGGATGTCGACCGGACGGTTCATGCGGTGGTCCCGGAAACGTGTCTGCGACCATGGTCGTGGCGCGCGGGCGGTGTGCCAATCTAGGGTTCGCCCCACCGGCGACGCTATCCATGGCGGGGGAGCGGTTGCTAGGCTGGGCCGCCACCGGAATGCGGACGAGCGACATGAACAGGCGGGAATTCATCACGAACGCCGCAGCTGCAGGTTTGTTGCTGCCACTTGCAGGCGGCTTAGGTGGCCACGCGTTCGCGGCATCGCGCAGCCGCCTGCTGCCGGTGCCGCTCCGCAAGGGCGATACCGTGGCCCTGGTCAGCCCCTCGTCCGCCACCGACGAACGCATCAATCTGCAGCTCCCACGGGAAGTCATGGAGGCGCTCGGCTTCAAAGTGAAGACCGGCGCGCACTACGGATCGCGCTACGGCCACCTCGCCGGCACCGACGCCGAGCGTGCGGGGGACATCAACACCGCCTTTGCCGACCCGGAGGTCCGGGCCGTGATCGCCCTGCGTGGCGGTTCCGGCGCGGCGCGGCTGCTGCCGCTGCTCGACTACGAGGCCATCCGCGCCAACCCCAAGGCCCTGCTCGGCTACTCCGACATCACCGCGCTGCATTGCGCGATCCACGCGCAGACCGGCCTGGTCACCTTCCACGGCCCCAACGGCACCGGCAGCTGGAACCGCTTCAACGCCGACCAGTTCCGCCGCGTCTTCTTCGAGCGCGAACTGGTGGAATACCGCAATCTGGTGGAAGCCGGCGACGAACTGGTGGCGCGTCGCAACCGCACGCTCACCATCACCGGTGGCCGCGCACGGGGCGAACTGGTGGGCGGCAACCTGGCGGTGCTCAGCGCGCTGGCGGGCTCGCCCTACCTTCCGGACTTCCGCGGCAGGATCCTGTTCCTGGAGGACGTGTCCGAGGCGCCGTACCGCGTCGACCGCATGCTCACCACGCTCAAGCTGATGGGCGCGCTGGACGGCATCGCCGGCTTCATCTTCGGCGAATGCACCGACTGCGATCCGGGCGGCGGCTACGGCTCGCTCACCCTCGACCAGATCTTCGACGACCACATCCGGCCGCTGGGCGTGCCCGCGTACCGCGGCGCGATGATCGGGCACATCCGCCAGCAATTCATCGTGCCGGTGGGCGGCCGGGTGGAGATGGATGCCGATGCCGGGAGCTTCCGTCTGCTGGAGCCGGTGTTCCAGGCGGGGTAGCGCGCTACTGCGCTACAGGGCGGTTACTCGCTGTCCTTCGTGGCAGCCGCAGGCATAGGCAGGGCCGCGTCGATGTCGCAGTCCAGCGTCCAGGCGACATCGCGGCCTCCGGCGTCACGCGCAAGGTGGAAATGTGCGGACATGCCGGGCCCGAAGCCGCCGCGCTCCTCCGTCGCATCGCCGCCGGGCGGAGCGAAGGGAATGATGTAAAGGCCGCTGGCGTCGATCACGCGGCGTGCCTTCGCGCCGCCCAGGTCGCCGACATCGGCGATGCGGCCGCCGCGTCCCAGCAGCGGCTGGTCGAATCGCAGCAGCAGGTCGACCCGTGCCTGCGGCCGTCCCGGCAGCACCAGGGTGCCTCCGGTGACCAGCAGATCGGGCCAGGTCTCGCCGTTTTCCGGAAGCTCCTCGTAGGCCGCGTGCGGCAGGCCCGCGTGCGCGCCCGTGGCGATGGCGTCCAGCGCGGCGGCCAGCGCCAGGAAGTTGAGCTTGCGCAGTCGCTGCTTCTGCACGTCGCCCTCGATGCCGCCGGATTCGATCAGGATCGTGGACACGCCGGCCTTCGCGGTGAGGTCGCCGAAGGCGCGCGGATTGAAGGTGTCGTCCCACTTCGCGATGTGGCCGGCGATCCGGGGCTCGAGCGCGGCGCGGATCGCCACCGCCACTTCGATGGCGCGTGCGCGGCTGGCGTCCACCTCGCGCGCCTCGTTGAAGGCGGGGGCGAGCAGGGCGATGGCGGTGCCGCGGTCGGAATCGCCGGCGCGGTAGCCGACGTGCTGGTCGTGCAGGTTGAAGCCGAAGGCCGGCCGCACGCGCTCGCGCAGTCCGTGCAGGGCGCGGCCTTCCGGCGTGGCCAGGGCGCGGGCGTCGCGGTTGACGTCGACGCCCTGGGCGTTGCGGCGCTGGAAGCGCGCCGCGCCGTCGGGGTTCACGATCGGCATGAAGTGCAGGGTGGTGCCGCTGCGCAGGCGCCGGACCAGCGGGTCGTCGGGGTGTTCGCCCAGGAAGCGCAGCAGGTCGGCCAGCGCCATCGATGCCGTGCTCTCGTCGCCGTGCATCTGCGACCACAGCAGCACGCGCGTGTCGCCTTCGCCCCAGGCCACGTGGCGCAGCGGGCGGCCTTCGGCGCTGCTGCCGATGGTTTCCACCGTGAAGCCGCGCTTGCGGGATGCCAGAGGCAGGGCGATGTCCCACCACGCCTCCGGCTGGAACCGGCGGTCATCCAGGCCGTCGACGCGGAGGCCGGCGTCATACAGTGCCTCGAGCCCGTCCAGCCAGTCCGGCGGCGGGGGCGTCGCGGTCGCGGCGGTGGCCGGCAGCATCGACAGCGAAAGCAGGAGGATCAGGGCAAGGCGCATCGCAAGGCTCCAGGTGCGGGCGGGGCTGTAGCATGGCCCCCATGTCGATCATCCTCACCGATTTCGCCCGCGCCCGTCTGTTCCCCCGCGAGCCGCGTCGCAACACCATCCAGGACTGCACGCCGGAGCAGTTCGAGCGCCATCTCAACGAAGTGCCGCCGCTGAAGGTCCTCGACGGCTATGCGCCGTTCTGCAAGCTGCACGTGCACCGCAACTGGACCTCGACCCGCTGCCTCTCAGTGCCCATCACCGACGCCAACCGCCACCTGCTGCGCTCGGCCTACGAGGCGCGCAGCCGCGATGAACTGCCGGTGCTGGTGCGCTGGTTCGAAGGCCTGGAGCCGCCGGTGGCCGAGTACCTTGTCGTCATCCTCTACAGCCGCGAGCAGATGGCGAAGGAGGGCACGCCGATCGACGCCGACTGGGGCGTGGTCGGCTGCATGTACACCGCCGAACCCGAGGAAACGCCGATGGCGCCGATCACGATGATGCGCAATGCGCTGGGCGTGGAGGAGGGCGGGTCGGGGGTGCCGATCGACCGCGAGGCCTACCGCCGCGCCGTGGAGTTCTGGGACGCGCACGCCAACTGGCGCGGCTGACGGTCCGCGCGCCGGCAGGGCCCGCAGCGGCCGGCAGCCGATGTGATCCGGCTGCGCCTCGGCTAAGGTGGGCTCCGGTCAACCGGGGAGGCGGCACGATGTGGCAGCGGACGTGGTCCAGGCGCGAGGTTCTGGCGTCGATGGCGGCAGGGGCCGCCTGCATGGCGCTGCCGGGAATGGCCGGCGCGCGGGGGACGCCGGCGGCTGGCGCGGGCGTGCTGCTGCGTGACGTGCGCCTGGTCGACGGCAGCGGCGCGCCCGCGCGAAGCACCGACGTGCTGGTGCACGGCGACACCATCGCGCGCGTCGGTCGGGTGCGCGCCCGCGACGCGCACGGACTGCGCGTGGTCGAGGGTGGTGGTCGCGTGCTGGCGCCGGGCTTCATCGACCTGCACACCCACGGCGACCCGCTGGAGGTGGCGTTCACGCCGTTCCTCGCGATGGGGGTGACCACGGTGGTGCTGGGTCAGGACGGCGGCAGCCCCGCGCTGCCGGGCACTGCGCGCGACTCGGGCAGCCTCCCGGCCTGGATGGACGCGGTCGAGGCCGCGGCGCCGGGCCTCAACGTCGCGACGCTGTCCGGCCACGGCGCGCTGCGCCGCCGCGCCGGCATCGACGACGGCACGCGCCGGCCTTCGGACACGCAGCTGGAGCGGCTGCAGGCGGTGCTCGACGCCGACCTGCGCGCCGGCGCCTTCGGCCTGTCGACCGGACTGGAATACGTGCCCGGCCGCTACGCGGAGATGCGCGAACTGGCCTCGCTCGGGCCGGTGGTCGCGCGCGCCGATGGCGTGGTGATGAGCCACATGCGTTCGGAGGATGCCGGCGACGTGCGCGCCTCGATCGACGAACTCATGCAGGCCGCGGGGCCGGCGCGCGCACACGTCTCCCACCTGAAAGTGGTGTACGGCCAGGGCGAAGCCGCCGCGGAGGAGCTGCTGGCCTTCCTGCGCGGGCTGCGCGGCGCCGGCAACAGCCCGACCGCCGACGCCTATCCCTACGAGGCCAGCTACACCGGCATCGGCATCCTGTTCCCGGAGTGGGCACTGCCGCCAAACGACTATCCGGCGGTGGTGGCCGCGCGCGGCGACGAGCTGCGCGCGCACCTGGCGGCGCGGATGGAGCAGCGCAACGGCCCTGGCGCCCTGCTGTTCGGCACCGGGCCGCACGCCGGCCGCAGGCTGGCGCAGGTGGCGGAGGCCGAGGGCCGGCCCTTCGTCGAGGTGCTGGTGGCGCTGGGGCCGGGCGGCGGCCAGGCCGCGCATTTCGTCATGGACCGCGCGCTGCAGGACCGTCTGCTGCTGGAGCCCTTCGTCGCGATCGCCAGCGACGGCTCGCCCGGCGGCAGCCATCCGCGCGGCGCGGGCACCTTCGCGAAGTGGATCGAGGCCTTCGCCACCGGCGACGCGCGCGTGCCGCTGGAAGAGGCGGTGCGCAAGGCGACCTCGCTGCCGGCGTCGATCCTCGGCCTGCGCGACCGCGGCCTGGTGCGCGAAGGCGCGAAGGCGGACCTGCTGCTGTTCGATCCCGAGCGCGTGCGCGCCCGCGCCGACTACGTGGATCCCACGGCGATGGCCGAGGGCTTCGACCTGGTGCTGGTGAACGGACAGTCCGCCTTCGAGGACGCCGCCGCCGGTGCGAATGCCGGCCGCCTGCTGCGGCGCGGTGCCACGCCCGCGGGCGCCTGAGCCGGCGCCCGGCACGTCACATCACCGCAAGCTCCGCATTCGACAGGATCCCGCGGTACTGCTCGCGCAGCCGCACCTTGCGCGCCATGTCCGCGATGATGGCGCTGCTGAAGTCGACGCCGGTCAGCGCCTCGGCCATGTTGATGCCGCCGGGCGTGTCCACGTTCACCTCCATCAGCTTGTCGCCGACGATGTCGAGGCCGGCCAGGTACATGCCGTCGCGGATCAGCTTCGGCGCCACCGCTTCGGCCAGCCGCAGCGCGTCGGCGTCGGGCTCGGCCAGCTCGATCTTGCCGCCGGCGCTGATGTTGCTGCGCGCGTCGCCGCTGTCGTTGTAGCGGCGGAAGCAGGCGTAGCGTCCGTCGACGCGCAACGGCCGGCCGTTGAGGGTCAGCAGCCGCAGGTCGCCCTCGGCGGCGCCTGGTAGGTACTCCTGCGCGATCGCGTAGCCGTCGCGGATCACCGCCTCGATCATCTGGTTGAGGTTGGCCGCGTCGCCGTCCTTGACCACGAACACGCCGTGCCCGCCGGATCCCTGCAGCGGCTTGATCACGCCGCGGCCGCCGTGGGTGGCGATGAAGGCGCGCAGCTCGTCGGCGTCGCGGCTGATGCAGGTGACCGGGCGCACCTCCTCGGGGAAGTGCTGGAAATAGGTCTTGTTGGAGGCGTTGGTGAGGTGGAAGGGATCGTTGAGCACGATCACGCCGCGCCGCGTCACCAGCTGCGCGAACAGCAGGGCGCTGTTCGAGGCCCATGGTCGCTCAACCAGTTCTTCGGCCGGGTCGCTGCGCAGCATCAGCACGTCCAGCTCCTCGACGTTGATGCGCTGGGTGGCGGCCTCCTCGCCCTGGATCTCGTCGAGCAGCGCCTGGTCGTCGGCGTAGGCGCTGCCGGCGGGGAGGTGCGCCATCGCGCAGACGGTGCCGTTGGCGTCGTAGATGAAGTCGGCCAGGCCGATCAGCGCTACCTGGTGACCCTGGTTGGCCGCGGTGCGCGCCAGGCGGATGGTGGTGTAGTTGTCCTGTTCGGTGGCGACGTCGTTGACGACGAAGCCGAGCCGCAGGGTGCGGTCGCTCATGGCACGGATTCCTGGGAGGCGGGGGAAGGGGGATGGACGTGGTGCAGGCCGGCGACGCCGGCCTGCCTGCAACGCGCCAGCACGTCGTCGAAGCCGTCGGCCAGCGCGTAGCGGGGCAGCAGCGCGGGCGGCAGCACCCAGCCGGCGGCCGCGAGCTGCTCCAGCACCACCAGGTGGTCGAGCGCGAACTTGCCGGCGAACAGCCACTCGAAGCTGCCGCCGGAGCCAAGGTGCCCGAGCAGGTCGCGCAGGCCGCGCAGGTAGACCGCATCCTTGGTGAGGCCGCCGCCGCGGAGCGCGCGCACCGCGATGTCGAAGGCGTCGGCGGTGGAAAAGCCGTGGGCGTCGTGCAGGCAGGCGAAGACGGCGGGGATGTCTTCGCCATGGATCGCCATGTCGGCGGCCACCACGCGCGCGGCCAGCACCCGCAGCCGCTCGCCGGGCAGGTAGCCGGACAGGTATTCGGCCAGCACGCCCAGGCCTTCCTGCAGCGGGTCGTAGTGCGCAAGCCCCACCGAAAGCTGGCGCAGCGGTTGCTGCAGGCCGTTGTGGCGCGTGAGCACGTGGGTGCCGATCTCGTGCTGCACCAGCGGCTGCAGACGCGCGCGCGGCAGGCGCAGGCGTGCATCGAGGTACAGCCGGCCGTGGGACACCATCATCAGCGAGCCGATGTCGGCGTCGACCACCACGTCGAGACTGAAGCCGGGCGCGCGCCCGCGGTACCAGTCCACTTCGTCCTCGACCGCGGCTACCACCGCGTCGACGCCGGTGTCGGCTTCCAGCGGCTCGCTGTCGGCGACGCTGGCGAGGACGTCGCTGGCCAGCGCGAGCAGTCCGGCCTCGACGCCGCCGAACAGGTCGATGCTGGCGCCCACGAAACCGTCGGTGCCGCGCAGGCGCACCAGTTCGATCATGCGCGCGAGTTCGCGCTGCTTCTCGCCCAGTACGCCGGCCAGCAGCGGTGACTCGATCCGCTCCACCGGCAGCGCCAGCAGGCGCTCGCGCATCGCGTCGAGGCCCGCCGGCGGCTCGGCGTAGCGCAGTGGTGCCACCCGCCGGCGGCCGGAGGCCTCGAAGTCCTCCCAGAGCGCGTCGGTGCCGAGCGGCGTAAGCGCGATCAGCCAGTCCAGTCCGGCGTCGATCTCGATCAGCGCCGCGTCCACCTCGGCGGCGACCGGCGGCAACGGGCGCGGCGACACGGCGCCGTGGTCCGCGCTCACCCGGCGGCCCTGAAGTCGTCCCGCACCGCGTCGACCGCGGCCTGGAGCCCGTCGCGCATGGCATACAGCGCGGCGATGTCCGCCTGGCCGCTGTGCTCGTCCATGAAGATCTTCTTGTATTCGGGCGAGATCGTGCACACGCGGCTGCCCCAGCGCGCGTATACCCATTCCGGGAAGTCGCCACCGGTGGGGAAGCGCACGTTTGCACGCACATCCGGCATGCGGCCGGCGATCGGCGTGGCGCGCAGCGCGTCGGCGAAGCGCGCGGTCACCGCGCTCCAGCGCGCGGGGTCGGCCGTGGTCAGCCCCAGCTCGATGTCCGGGTTGTCGTCCTGCGGCGCGGCGTCGGCATCGGGACCGTCGCGGCGGTGGTTGTAGCTGTGGATGTCGACCAGCAGCACCGCGTCCCAGCGTTCGAGCAGGCGGTCGAGCAGCTCCGCGACCATCGAGCGGAAGCGGTCCCAGCCGGCGAGCGACCGTGCGATCTCGGACTCGGGCAGCGGCCGCCGCCATACCTCCAGGCCCCAGCAGTCGTCCGGGCCGGTGTACACCGCGCCCTTGCGCGGCCGGTTGTGGTCGAGCTCGAAGCGCGAGGTCGGAACCTGGATGCGCACGTCGCCGACGGCGGTGAGCAGGCCGGTGAGCGGATCCTCCTCGCGGAAGCGTGCGGCGTCGGGAAGCGCCAGCAGCGGCCGCAGCGCGGACCGGATGCGGTGGCCGTCGTGGATCGCGGTGGCGACCACGGGGCCGTCGGACACCGCGATGTTCCATTCGCGCGTCGCGGGGCTGGGGATCGGCAGGTCGTCGCCGGCGAAGTAGCGGCCGCGCGCGGCGGTGATGTCTCGCAAAGCCATGGTGCCGATGCTGGCAGCGCCGCAATGATCATGCCGTGACCACCGCGCTGCGTTGCCCACGCGCAGGACACGCAGCGCCTGCGAGCATGCCGCCATGTCCGCACGCATGCACGCACTGCCCGTGGTCGCGATGCTGGCGGTGGCGATGCTCGTGCCGCTGGCCTGCGGGAAGACACCTGGCGTCGATCCGCCGCCGCCGTCCGCCGCGCCTCCAGCCGGGTTGGCGGCGCAGTCCGGGGGCTGCGTCGCGCGGCCGGACCGGCAAGGCCTGGCCGCGACGGTCGCGGCGCTGCTGGCCGAGGCCGACGCGATCGCGCCGCTGCGCGCGGTGGTGGTCGCGCGCGATGGCGTCGTGCTGGCAGAGCGCGGTTATGGCGGTGCGCGTCCCGACACGCCGGCCAACATCAAGTCGGCCTCGAAGACCGTGGTGTCGGCCCTGGTCGGCGTCGCGATCGACAAGGGCCTGCTCGAGGGCGTCGACCAGCCGATCGCGCCGCTGCTGGACACGGAGCTGCCGCCCGATCCCGATCCACGGCTGGCGCGCGTCACCATCGGCCACCTGCTGTCGATGCAGGCGGGCCTGGAGCGCACCTCGGGCCCGTACTACGGGCGCTGGGTGGCCAGCGACAACTGGGTGCGCGATGCGCTGGCGCGGCCCTTCGTCGACGAGCCGGGCGGGGCGATGCTGTATTCCACCGGCTCCACGCACCTGCTGTCAGCAATCCTTGCGCGCGCCAGCGGGCGGCCGGTGCTGGAGCTTGCGCGCGAATGGCTCGGCCCGCAGGCCGGCTTCGTCATCTCCGCGTGGGACCGCGACCCGCAGGGTATCCACTTCGGCGGCAACAACATGGCGATGGACACGCGCTCGCTGCTGGCCTTCGGCGAGATCTACCGCAGCGGCGGCGTGTCACGCGACGGACGCCGGCTGCTGTCCCGGGCGTGGATCGACGCGTCGTGGCAGCCGCGGACGCAGTCGCGCTTCACCGGCGACGGCTACGGCTACGGCTGGTTCCTGCGCGACATCGCCGGCGAGCCTGTGCGCTTCGCTTGGGGCTACGGCGGGCAGATGCTCTACGTCGTGCCTTCGCTGGAGCTGGTGGTGGCCATGACTTCCGATGACGGCCAGGCGTCTGCCCGCAGCGGCCACCGCGATGCGCTTCACGGGCTTGCCGCGGAGGTCATCCGCGCGGCGCGCTGCGCCTCCTGAGCCCGCCGCCGCCCGCCGCCGCGAGTGCCGGAAGTCCGCCTTCATGTGCTAATGTCCGCCGATGCTGCGGGTCGGGAAGGGGCTGGGGAGTCCCGGCGCGGGCCGTGGACGTTCGCACATCGACGGGGACAAGAAGATGCTGACGCTGCTGGACCTGATGAGGAAGCTCGCGAGTGATGCCGCGCTGGCCGCGGAATACGAGAGGGACCCCGCCGCCGTGGTGAGCCGCGCCGGCCTGACCGACGAAGAGCAGAAGGCGATGCTGGCCAAGGACTACGCGTCCATCAAGGAGCTGACCGGGCTGAGCGACGGCCAGTTCGCGACCAACCACATCGTCAAGGCGTACTGACCGCCGTCCTCGCCGCCGTCCGCCGCGACCGCACGCCCCATGTGCCGGCTGGCCCGCATTGCCGCCGTCCTCGTGCTGGTGCTGGCGGGTGCGCCGGTGCTTGCCGACGATGCGCTGGAAGCACGGGTCGCGGAGATCGAGCAGCTGGGGATCTCCGCGCACTGGCGCGAATCCGACCGCAAGCTCGACGACCTGGCACCGCGCCTGGATGAACTCACGCCGGAGCAGCGCGCCCGGGTCGAGTTTGTGCGCCTGCGCAACCTCGGGCTGGCCGGCAGGGAGCCCGCGGCGCTGCAGGGCTTCTCCCGGCTGCTGCAGCAGGCGGAGATGCCAGCCGCGCTGCGGGTGCGCGCCTACACCACCGCGATCAGCATCGCCGCCAACGTCGAGGACTGGCCGCGGGCCTTCGGCTGGCTGAGCGAAGGCCTGGAATACCTGCCCGACGCGCCGGAAAGCGCTCCCGCGCTGCTCGGGGCCGCCAGCTACCTGCACACGCTGGTGGGCGAGATCGGCAAGGCGCGCGACCTCGCCCGCCAGGCCCTGGATGCGGTGGAGGCGACGGGCGACGCGCGTGGGCGCTGCCTTGCGCTTGCCGACCTCGCGATGGCCGAGGACCACGCGGGCAACTACAGCGAAGCCGAAGGCTGGAGGCGCCGCCAGATCGACGCCTGCCAGGCTGCCGGCGACCGCGTCTTCGTGGCCAACGCCAAATACGGCATCGGCAAGATGGTCGCGGCCCAGGGACGGCCGGCGGAGGCGCTGGACTGGTCGCGCCAGGCGCTGGCCGAATTCGAGGCGGCCGGCTTCGCCGCGGGCAGCTGGAGCGCGCGGCTGGAGCTGGCCGGCAACCTCATCGCGCTGGACCGCGAGCTCGACCGCGCGGAGTCCATGCTGCTCGAGACGCTGGAGTATTACCGCGGCCAGAACACCGAGCTCGCGGTAGCCGAGACCGAGCGCCTGCTCGCGCGGCTCGCGGAGCAGCGCGACGACGACGTCGGGGCGCTGACCCACCTGCGGCGGGCGATGGACGCGCAGGAAATCGCCGAGCGTGAATCCCGCGAGCGTCGCTTGGCCTATCTCCAGGTGGAATTCGACACGCAGCTGAAGGAGCAGCAGATCGCGCTGCTCGAAGCCGAAAAGGAGCTGGCCGCGCTTCAGGTCACGGCCACCCAGCGCCGGCAGTGGCTGCTCGGCATGGGCATGTTCGGCCTGCTGGTCACCGCGCTGCTGCTGCTGCTCCTGCTGCGGCACAGCTCGCGCGAGCGCGGCCGCTACCGCCATCAGTCGGAGCGCGACGGGCTGACCGGCCTGTTCAACTACCAGCAGGTGCGCAAGCGCGGCGGCGATGCCTTCCGGCGCGCGCGCCAGGACGGCCGCCCGTTCACCGCCGTCATCGCCGACATCGACCTCTTCAAGCAGGTCAACGACCGCCACGGCCACGCCGCGGGCGACGAGGCGCTGCGCTCCCTCGGCGGCTGGATCAGCGGGATCGTCGGGGCCGGCGCGATCGCCGGCCGCAGCGGCGGCGACGAGTTCACGATCCTGCTGCAGGGAACGGCCGCCGACGCCGAAGCGCTGCTGCAGCGCCTGCGCGAGCGGATGGAGCCGATCACCGTGTTCGGCCAGACCTTCAGCTTCAACTTCAGCGCCGGCGTGTGCCAGTACGACGGCAGCACGACCACGCTCGAACAGCTCATCCACAACGCCGACCAGGCGCTGTACCGCGCCAAGCACGGCGGGCGCGACCGGGTGGTCTGCGCGCGCGGGGCGGGGCAGCCGGAGGCGGGGCCCAGTGGATCGCTGGTGGTGGTGGGCAGCGGCATCCAGTTCGGGCGCCACACCAGCGAGCGCACGCTGTCGGAGATCCGCGAGGCCGAGCGGGTGCTCTGCCTGGTCGATCCGTTCGCGCTGGGAATGATCCACGGCTTCCGGCCCGACGCCGTCAACCTCGGCGTCCACTACGCGCCGGGCAAGGACCGCCGGGAAACCTATCGCGAGATCGAGGCCGCGATCATGGCCGAGGTCGAGGCCGGCCGGCAGGTCTGCGCGGTGTTCTACGGCCATCCCGGCGTCTTCGCCGACGTGCCGCATGCGGTGGTGCGCAGGACGCGCGCGCTGGGCCTGCCGGCGCGCATGGAGCCCGGCATCTCGGCGGAGGCCTGCCTGTACGCCGACCTCGGCCTGGATCCGGGACTGCGCGGCGTGCAGTCGCTGGAGGCCACGCACTTCATGATCCACGACCGCGAACCGGACACCGCCGCGCTGGTGCTGCTGTGGCAGGTGACGCTGGCCGGCGACCTCTCCTGCACCCGGTTGCACGCCGAGCCGGAAGGACTGCAGGCGCTGGTCGACAAGCTGCTGCGCTGGTATCCCGCCGACCACGAGGTGGTGCTGTACGAGGCGGCGCAGCTGCCGATCGACGCACCGCGGATCGATCGCCTCGCGCTTGCGGACCTGCCAGCGGCGCATTACGAGGAATACACCACGCTGGTGATCCCGGCGCTGCGCGTGCCGCGCAGGGTGCAGGCCGGCGCCTGAGGGCGTGGTGGCCGCCGCGGACCCCGGGTCCGCGGCGGCGCAGGCTCACTTCGGATCGAGCAGCGGCTTGCGCGGCATCCGCTCATCGCGCATCGCCGCGTGCCAGGCGAACGAGGCCACGATGGCCGCGGCCTGTTTGAGGTCCTCCGGCTCGGCGTGGTCCCAGGTGTCCAGGTGGGTGTGGTGGACGTTGGTGAAGTAGTCCAGCCGGTCCTGGATGAACTGGAAGCCGGGCAGCCCGACGCGGTCGAAGGCGATGTGGTCGGTGCTGCCGGTGTTGCGCGTGGCGACGGTGGTGGCGCCGACGTCGTGGAAAGGCTTGAGCCAGGCCTCGAAGATCGGCATCGCGGCGAGGTTCTCCTGCGCGTAGATGCCGCGGAAGCGACCCGAACCGTTGTCCATGTTGAAGTAGACCGAGAAGCGCTCGTAGTCGCGCATCTTCCGCAGCGGGCCGGTGGGCTCGCGCAGCGAGGCCGGCAGCGCCTTCTGCGCCGGGTCGGTGGGCTCGGGGTAGTGGGCGAAGTGGCGCGCCACGTAGTCCTGCGAGCCGACCAGGCCCTGCTCCTCGCCGCTCCACAGCGCCACGCGGATGGTGCGCTCGGGCCGCGCGCCCACGGCCTTGAGGATGCGCATGGCCTCCATCATCACCGCCACGCCGGCGGCGTTGTCGGCGGCGCCGGTGCCGGTGTGCCAGGAGTCGAGGTGCGCGCCGATCATCACGATCTCGCCGGCCTTGCCGCCGCGGCCGGGGATCTCGGCGATGGTGTTGTGGCCGGGCTGGTTGGTCTCGTCGGTGAAGCGGGCGGCGACGTTGACGCGCAGGCGCACCGTCTGGCCATCGTCGAGCGCGCGCACCAGCGGATTGAAGTGCTCGGCGATCATGGCCAGTTCGGGGATCCCGACCGGCTCGCCGGCCTTGCGCGAGCCGCCGCCGGCGACGCGGATGATGCCGTTGTCCCAGCTGCTGATGCTGATCGCCGCCAGCGCGCCTTCCTCGGCGAAGAAGGCGTTGACCGCACGGGTGAGCTCCTGGCGCTCGCCGTACTCCTTGACCCGCTTCGCGCGGTCGGCGGCGGCGGTCTTCGGCACGGTGAATTCCTGCAGCCCTTCCAGCGAGGTGGCGTCGTGGCGGTGCGAATCCGGCTCGGTGCCGCGCTTGTACTCGCGCGCCTCGCCCAGCAGCAGGACCTTGCCGCCGAGCTTGCCGCGGTACTTCTCGATGTCGGCCAGGGTCTTGATGTCGACCTTCACCAGTTCGCCCTCGACAGGGCCGTCGGTGCCCGGCGTCCAGGCCTTGGGCAGGGCGTGCAGCGGCTGCACGCGCCCGCCGAGCATCTCGACGCTGGCGGCGCTGAACTCCCAGCCGCGGCCGAAGTCCTCGAAGGCGTCGTCGTGGACGTTGGACAGGCCCCACTCGCTGAACTTGCCGCGGGTCCAGGCGTTGGCTTCCGCCATCTGCGGCGAGTTGCTCAGGCGCGGGCCGATGGTCTCGGTGAGGTGGCTGAAGGTCGCCATGACCTGGGAGTTGTGGAAGGCCTCCTGGCGGATCCGGCTGACCATGTCCAGGTCCACCGGTTCGTTGGCCATGGCCAGGCCGCTGGCGGCGAGGAGCACCGCCATCACGTAACGCTTCGACATCCTGATTCCTTCGCGCCGGGACGGGGCGCTGCAAGCCTTCGACTCTAGCGGCCGTGGCGCCGCGCTTCACCCGTCTTTAGTCACGCCGGTGCGCGGACCGCGCGGGCCGCGCACTGGTCCGCCGCCGCTGTTTGCTACGCTTCGCGCCCCCGCCACCGGATCGTCCGCCGTGCCCCTGATGTCCTCGCTGCGCGCCGCCTTGGTCCTGCTCCTGATCATCCTGCACACGCTGGTGCACGCGCTGCCGCTGCTGCTGCTGGCGCTGGTGAAGGCGCTGCTGCCGTTCCCCGGCCTGCGCCGTGCGCTGGGCGGCGTGCTGGCGGCCATCGCCGAAAGCTGGATCGCGGCCAACACCTGGATGGTGGACCACCTCACCGGGACCCGCTTCCACGTCGCCGGCGACGACGGGCTGCTGGCCGACGGCCACTACCTCGTGCTGGCCAACCACCAGAGCTGGGTCGACATCGTCGTGCTGCAGAAGGTGTTCAACCGCCGCATCCCGCTGCTTCGCTTCTTCCTCAAGCAGCAGCTGTTCTGGGTGCCGGTGCTGGGCCTGGCCTGGTGGGCGCTCGACTTCCCCTTCATGGGCCGCTACAGCCGCGCGGAGATCGCGAAGAACCCGGAGCTGGGCCAGCGCGACATCGAGGCCACGCGCCGGGCCTGCGCGAAGTTCCGCGAGATGCCGGTGGCGGTGATGAACTTCGTCGAAGGCACGCGGTTCACGCCGGAGAAGCACGCGCGCCAGGCCTCGCCCTACCGCCACCTGCTCAAGCCCAAGGCCGGCGGCGTGGCCTTCGTGGTCGACGCCATGGGCGATGCGCTGCACGCGGTGCTGGACGTCACCATCGCCTATCCGGGCGGGCGTCCGACGATGATGGACCTGATGGGCGGGCGGATCCCGGACGTGCACGTGCTGGTGCGCCAGCGCCCGATCCCCGACAGCGAGGCGATGGGGGGGCGCTACCAGGACGACCGCGCGGCGCGCGCACGCTTCCAGCAGTGGCTCAACGGGATGTGGCGGGACAAGGACGAGGCGCTGGCGCGCCTGCTGGGCGACTGAGTCCCGCCGCGCGCCCTGGCGTGCGACCGTGGCGGAGCTTCAGCCCGCCGGGTCGGAATCGGGCTCCGGTTCGGGAGCCGGCCCGGCCGCCGCGGCCCGGGCCTCGCGTTCGGCGCGCTTCTTCGCTTCCTTCTCGTCCTGCTTCTTCTTCTTGGCCAGCTCGCGCTGGCGCTTTTCGAACGAATAGTTCGGCTTTGCCATGGATCACCGTGGGGAAATAGGGCGTCCAGTGTAACCGCCGGTTCCGCGGGGGCCGCGGCGGCCGTCCATGCCGTCCTCGAGGAGGCGTGGCCGTCGCAGGAATCCGATAGACTCCGGGAACGCCGACGTGACAGGTCCTGTCCGTTTCCCGGCGCCGGCGATGCCGCCGCATCCCGCCGTCGGTCCCGCCGAGCCAGCACGCGCATGGCCCGGGAAACCCGGCCGCCGTGCCCTTCCGCGCGCGGTGCGACTCCATCCCGATTCCTTCAACCGCGTCCGCCGCCGGATGTGTCCGGCTGCGTGCGTCGATCAACACCATTGGCAGGAGCTCATGTCCGAATCCGTCATCCGCATGGGGGCCGTGTCCTACGCCCCGAAGGTCGTCACCATCTGGGAGGGCTTCAAGCCCTGGCTGAAGGCGCGCGGTTTCGCCTTCGACTACGTGCTGTATTCCAACTACGAAGCGCTGGTCGAGGCGCTGATGGCCGGCCAGCTGCATTTCGCCTGGAACTCGCCGCTGGCCTTCGTGCGCGCGCAGCGCATGGCGCGTGCGCTCGGGCAGGAGGTCGAGCCCATCGTCATGCGCGATACCGACATGGACCTGCAGTCGGTGCTGGTGGTGCCCGCCGGCAGCGACGTCCGGGGCGTGGAGGACCTGCGTGGCAGGACGCTGGGCTTCGGCGCCATCGATTCGCCGCAGGCCACGCTGATCCCGCTCGATCACCTGCGCCAGCACGGCCTGGTCCGGGGGCGCGACTACAGCGCGCGGCTGTTCGACGTGCTGGGCGGCAAGCACGGCGACCACATCGGCGGCGAGCGCGATGCGGCCGAGGCCATGGTCAAGGGCGACATCGACGCCGCGTGGATGATCGCCGGCAACTACCAGGCCTTCGCGCAGGAGGGCACGCTGGCCGCCGGGTCGACCCGCATCGTCGCCACCACCGGCGAATTCGACCACTGCAACATGACCACCGCGCCCGGCCTGGATCCGGCGCTGGCGCAGCGCTTCGCCGACCTGCTGCTGGGCATGTCCTGGGACGACCCGGAGGTGCGGCCGCTGCTGGAGCTGGAAGGCCTGAAGGTCTGGCACCGGGGCCGCAGCAGCGGCTACGCCCTGCTCGAACGCGCCGTGGACGACGAGAAGTTCTACGACGCCCAGGGCCGGATCACCGAATCGAAGTACGACTACTGAGGGCGCCGCGATGAGCCATCTGGAGAAGCTTGAGCCGATCGTCGAGACGATCATCCTGCCGCGCGCCGCCGAACTCGACCGCGAGGCGCGCTTCCCGCGCGAGGCGATTGCCGCACTGGGGGAGGCCGGCCTGCTCGGCCTGATCAGCGCGAAGGAAGTCGGCGGCATGGGCCTGGGCCTGGCCGAGGCGACCGAAGTGGTCGAGCGCATCGCCCGCGACTGCCCGGCCACGGCGATGGTGGTGACGATGCACTACGCCGGCGCCACCCTGATCGAGATGCACGGCCCCGCGGATATCCGCCGCGAGATCGCCGCCGGGCGCCACCTGACCACGTTGGCCTGGTCCGAGACCGGCTCGCGCAGCCACTTCTGGGCGCCGGTCAGCACCGCCACCGCCGATGGTGACGATCATGTGCTGCTCGACGCCAGCAAGAGCATGGTGACCTCGGCCGGCGAGGCCGATTCCTATGTCTGGTCCTCGCAGCCGCTCGCCGCCGGGGGCGCCAGCACCATCTGGCTGGTGGACGCCAGGAGTGACGGGCTGTCGTCGCCCAGGCCCTTCGATGGCCTCGGACTGCGCGCCAATGCCTCCGCGCCGGTGGCGGCGAAGGGCGTGCGCGTGCCGCTGGCGCACCGCCTGGGCGGTGACGGCGAAGGCCAGGGCGTGATGTTCAACGACGAGCTGCCGACCTTCGTCAACCTGATCGCCTCGGTGTCGATCGGGCTGATGGAGGGCGCGCTGCAGCGCGCGGTGGCGCACGTGACGAAGACCGGTTTCGCCGCCGGCGGCACGCTGGCCGAGCTGCCGACCCTGCGCGCGCAGCTGGCGCAGGCCCGCAACGCGCTCGACGGCGCGCGCGGCGTGCGCGCGGTGGCGCTCGACCGCATCGCCAACGGCGGCGATGACACCTTCATGCGCGTGCTGCAGACCAAGGCGGTGGCCGCCGAGGCCGCGCTGCTGGTCACCGATACCGCGATGCGGGTGTGCGGCGGCGCCGCGTTCCGCAAGGACGTGGGCATCGAGCGGCTGTTCCGCGATTCCCGCGCTGCGGCGGTGATGGCGCCGACCACGGATGTCATCAACGATCTGCTGGCGCGGATGATGTGCGGCATGCCGCTGATGGAGTGAGGCCGGACGTGGACACGATGGAACCCCGCAAGGCCGGTGATGCGGCCGGCATGGTGGACCTGGCCGGCCTCGGCTTCGACGCCGGCGCACACCTCCTGGTCAAGCACGTGCTGAACCAGGTCGGCGTGGGCGAAGCGGTCACCGTGCGCGGCACCGCGCCAGGCTGGCAGGCCCAGCTGTCCGCGTGGTGCCGCAGCCAGGGGCACGTGATGGAGGCCGGTGCGGGCGTCGTCCGCGTGCGCCGGGGCTCGGCGCAGGCCGGCCGCTGGCGCGACGCCATGCCCACCGGCCACAGCGATCCGCGCGCCGAGGACGCGATCGCGTCGCGTGCGCATCCGCGCTGGGGCCTGGCCGCGCGCGGCGCGGTGGTGGAGGCGGGCGCGCCCGAGATCCATTTCCGCCTGTCCGACCGCGACGAGCTCTGGAACGAATCGGCCGCCAGCCTCTACCGGCAGGCCGTCGCCGCACAGTGGGATCCGGAGGCCATCGACTGGGACGACGCACCCGTGCTGCCCGACGAGATCGAGGACGCCGTTGTCCAAGTGATGACCTTCATGGTCGAGAACGAGAACGCCGCGCTGGTGATCCCCGCGCGCTTCCTCGGCCAGCTGCATCCGCATTACCGCGAGCTGCAGGCCGCGCTGGCGATCCAGATCGCGGACGAGGCCCGCCACATCGACGTCTTCACCCGCCGCATCCGCCGCCACGGCCGCGAGCCGGCGCTGTCGACCGCCGGCGGGCAGGAGTCGCTGAAGAGCCTGCTCGACGAGACCGACTATTCGGTGGCCAGCTTCCTGCTGTCGGTGCTGGGCGAGGGCACCTTCGTCTCGCTGCTGAAGTTCATCCAGGCCGAGGCGCCGGACCCGCTGACCCGGCAGATCGCGCGCTACGCGGCGGTCGACGAGGCCCGCCACGTGGCGCTGGGCATGTCGCACCTGCTGTACCGGCTGCAGCGCGAGCCCGACTTCCGCAACCGCCTTGCGCGCGCGGTGGAGGAGCGGCACGAGGCGCTGCGCCACACCGGCGGGCTCAACGAGGAGGTGTTCGACGCGCTGGTGGTGATGGCCGCCGGCGCGCTGACGCCCGAGGCCATCGCGGAGGGCTCGCGCAAGGTGCAGGCGCTGATGAAGGACATGGCCGACAGCCGCTACGCCAAGCTGGTGCGGCTGGGCTTCGACCCGGAGCGCGCGCACCACCTGTCGAGCCTGCATACCCGCAACTTCATGTAGGCGGCCCGACGCCTGGGGTGGCCTCGGCGGCGCTAGAATCCGGCGGACGCTCCGCACGGGGCACGACGGGGGAAGCGGGGATGAAGCACTGGGTGCGCAACGTCGCGGCCGTGGTCGCGGGGCTCGTGGTGGGCAGCGTGGTCAACATGGCGATCGTGGCCGCGGGCCCGGCACTGGTGCCGCCGCCGGCGGGTGTGGACACCACCACGGCCGAGGGCCTGGCCGCGGGCATCCACCTGTTCCAGCCGAAGCATTTCCTGTCGCCGTTCCTGGCGCATGCGCTGGGCACGCTGGCCGGCGCCTTCGTCGCCTTCCTGGTCGCCGGCAGCCGCAAGGCGGCGTTCGCCTGGACCATCGGCGTGCTGTTCCTGGCCGGCGGCATCGCCGCGGCGGTGATGATCCCGGCGCCGGCGTGGTTCATCGCGCTGGACCTGCTGCTGGCCTACCTGCCGATGGCGTGGCTGGCGATCCTGGTGGGGCGGCGGTTGTCGGCGAGCGGGGCGCGGGCGGACGCATGAAGGCGGACGGCGCCGAGGGAGGCGCATCGACGCTGCGCCTGCGCTTCCAGGACTGCCTGCATCCGCGCCCGGCTCCGTCGGGTATCGACGTGCTGTGCAAACTGCAGCACTTCGCCATCGTCAGCTACGCGTTCGACCCGGCGCGCTTCGCAGGGGTCATGCCCGGACGCTTCCGCCTGGACGCGGTGTCCATCGACGGGCAGGAGCGCGCGCTGGTCTCGGTCGTGCCCTTCATCGATGTCGACTTCACTTCGGCGGTGTTCCCGTTCCCCAAGTTCCGCATGGGACAGACGAACTACCGCATCTACATCGTCGACAACGAAACCGGCGAGCGCTGCGTGTGGTTCCTGGGCACGACCCTGGATTCGTGGACCCGGATCGTCCCGCACCGGCTGTGGAACCTGCCGTGGTACGGGGGACGGGTGCGCTTCGACTGCGCACAGGCGGTGGACGGGCGCTACCTGCGCTATCGCATGGATACGGTTGCGCAATGGGCGCCAGCGTCGCTGTCGCTGGTGGGCGAGGCCGGACCGGTGGAGCGGCTGCCCGGCTTCGCGGACGTCGAGACCGGACTCGTCTACCTGACCCATCCGCTGCGCGGCTTCTACCATCGCCGCGACGGGCGCCTGGGCACCTACCACGTCTGGCACGGGCGCTTGCAGGTCGCGCCGGCGCGGTTGGAGCAGGCGCGCTTCGGGCTGCTCGATCGGCTGGGCCTGGTGACGCCGGAAGAGCAGCAGCATCCGCACAGCGTGCTCGTCGAGCCGGTCAACGAGTTCACCATCTACCTGCCCCCGAAAGTCCTGGCCTGAGCTGCGGCGCGGCCGGCGGTCTTGCAGGTCCGGCCGGAAGGCCCGCTCCGGGCTCAGGCGACTTCGACGCGCGCCTCGCCGGCGCGGGTCTCGCCGATCACCGCCGCCTCGGCGAAGCCGCCGGCGTGGAAGGCCTCCAGCACTTCGCCCAGGGCCTGCGGTGCGCAGGACACCAGCAGGCCGCCGGAGGTCTGGGGATCGGTGAGCAGGTCGCGGGCAGGCTGGTCGATGCCGGCGCCGAGCTCGACGCCATCGCCGTAGGCGGCCCAGTTGCGCCCCGAGGCGCCGGTGACCACGCCCTCGGCGGCCAGCGCCTCCACGCCCGGCAGCCAGGGCAGGTCGTCATGGCGCAGGCGCACCGTGAGCTTCGCGCCGCGCGCCAGCTCCAGCGCGTGGCCGAGCAGGCCGAAGCCGGTGACGTCGGTCATCGCGTGCACGCCGGGCAGCGCCGCCAGCGCGGGCCCGGGGCGGTTGAGGCGGGTGGTGGCGTCGATCATCGCGCGGTAGCCGGCGTCGTCGAGCACGCCGCGCTTGAGCGCCGCCGACAGCACGCCCACGCCCAGCGGCTTGCCCAGCACCAGCAGGTCGCCGGGGCGCGCGTCGGCGTTGCGGCGGATGCGGTCGGGGTGGGCGATGCCCATCGCGGCCAGGCCGTAGATCGGCTCGACCGAGTCGATGCTGTGGCCGCCGGCGACGGGAATCCCGGCTTCGGCGCAGGCGTCCTCGCCGCCGCGCAGGATCTCGGCGATGACGTCATGCGGCAGCACGTTGATCGGCATGCCGACCAGGGCCAGGGCCATGATCGGCGTGCCGCCCATGGCGTAGACGTCGGACAGCGCGTTGGTGGCGGCGATGCGGCCGAAGTCGTAGGGATCGTCCACGATCGGCATGAAAAAGTCGGTGGTGGCGATCAGCGCCTGCTGGTCGTTGAGCCGGTACACCGCGGCGTCGTCGGCGGTGTCGTTGCCGACCATCAGCTGCGGCCAGACCGGCGCCGGCGCGGCGCGCTTGAGCAGGTCGGTCAGCACGCCCGGCGCGATCTTGCAGCCGCAGCCGCCGCCGTGGGAGAGCGAGGTGAGGCGGGGCGTCGTGGTATCGGGAGAGTCGGTCATGTCGGGCACACGTGCGGAATGGCGGAAGGCAACAGGAGTCGAACCTGCCTGGGAGCGGCTGACGCCCCCAACCGGGTTTGAAGCCCGGCCGCGCCACCGGGCGCGCTTGCCTTCCATTCGTGGCCGCGTCGGCGGGGTGCGCCGCGGGCGGAAGCCAAGCTATCACACGGAACGAATGGCGACGGATGCGGTCTGGATCGCAGCGTTTCAGTGGCCGGGCGCGTCTGCGGCCGACGTCGCGCGCAGGGCCTGCAGCCACGCGCTGTCCTCGCGCAGCACGTGGCTGTCGCGGACGCGGCGGGTGAGGCCGGTGCGGTCGAAGTGTTCGAGGATCTGGATCGCGCGCTTGCGCCCAAGGCCGGTGGCGTCGCGAAAACCAGCGGCGGCGATGGCGCCGGTGGCGTCGGCGATGGTGGTCGCCAGCGCCGCCAGCGCCTGCATCCGTTCGCGGTGGTAGAACAGGTCGCGGACCACCTGGTGCGCATCGCCCTGCAGGGCGAGCATGCGCAGCAGGCGGCGCACGCGTTCCTCGGGCTCGGCTTCGATGCGCGCGAGGTCGCGCACCCAGGGCGGCTCGAAGCCGCCTTCGTCCAGCCGCGCGAGCAGGCGCTGCGACAGAGCGGCATCGTCGGCGTCCATCGCCACCGTGTGCCCGGGCAGATGCAGCCACGGGCCCTTGCGCTGGATGCGGCCTGCGTCGGCGAGTCCGTCGAGCAGCACCTGCCAGAGCGCGGCCGACACCGTGGGCACGGCGATGCGGCGCAGGCGGGTGGCTTCGGGGCCGGGCTCGTCGGGCGCCTGGAGGTGGAACTCCGCCAGCGCCCGTTCGATCTGCGCGTGCAGCGCATGGCGCTGGGCATCGGCGATCGCGATGCGCGCGCCGCCGCGCGGTGCCAGCCAGCGCGCGCCCTCCGGAAGCACCAGCTGGTCGGGAGGCCGGCCAAGCAGGCGCACCAGGGCGGCCTCGTCGATGCCTTGCGCGGCTTCGCGCAGCAGGGCCTCGAGGCCGCCGCCGTCGAGCATGGCGGCGACGCCGTCCAGCCAGGCCAGGCGCTGCGGCGAGCGCCGGCGCCGCGCGGGTGCGTCGGGGTCGAGCACGCGGCCGCCGCCGATGGTGCGGCTGGCCTGGGCGTCGCGGACGATGAAGCGGTCGCCGGGGGCGGCGCACAGCGCTTCGTCGACCACCAGCTGCACGCGGCCGCGCGCTCCGGGGGCGATGCCGTCGTCCGACAGGGGCACCGCGTGCGCCAGGCGCCGCGCCGTGCCCAGGTGCAGATGCAGCGGCGCCCAGTTGCCGAGCGTGGCCGCGGCGTCGGGCAGCAGTTCGAGCTCGACGTCGAGGTTGCGTGTCGGCCGGAAGGCGCGCGCGTCGGCGATCCAGTCGCCGCGTGCGATCGCGTCGCGGCCGGTACCGGCGAGATTGAGCGCGCAGCGCTGCCCCGCGCGCGCTTCGTCGCTGGGACGGTTCTGGGCATGGATGGAGCGCACGCGCACCGGCGTGCCCGCGGGCGCCAGCACAAGCCGGGCGCGCTCGTCGCCAGCGGCGGTGCGCCCGGAGAAGACCGTGCCGGTCACCATCGTGCCGTGGCCGGGCAGGGTGAAGACGCGGTCCACGGCGAGGCGGAACAGGCCATCGGCATTGCGCGCGGCCGCCGCGTGCGCGCGGTCTTCCAGCTGCCGCCGAAGGGCCTCCACGCCCGGATCGCCGTCGCGGGTGGCGTCGGTGGCGAACATCGGCGCGCCGGCCAGCGGGCCGCCCTGCAGTAGCGTGGTGACGTCGGCGCGCACCGCGTCCAGCCGCGCCGCGTCCACGCGATCGGCCTTGGTGATGGCGACCGCGCCCTGGTCCACGCCCAGCAGACCGAGGATCGCCAGGTGCTCGCGCGTCTGCGGCATCACGCCGTCGTCGGCGGCCACCACCAGCAGGCCGAAGTCGATGCCGCAGGCGCCGGCGGCCATGGTGTGCACCAGCTTCTCGTGGCCGGGCACGTCGACGTAGCCCAGCACGCCGCCGTCGGCGAGCGGCGCATAGGCGTAGCCGAGTTCGATCGAGATGCCGCGCGCCTTTTCCTCCTTCAGGCGGTCGGTCTCGACGCCGGTGAGGGCGCGCACCAGGCTGGTCTTGCCGTGGTCGATGTGGCCGGCGGTGCCGACGATCATGTGCGCAGGTTTTCCAGCTGGGCGGCGAAGCCGGGCTCGTCGGGTTCCTCCAGGCAGCGCAGGTCCAGCCACAGCGCGTCGTCGGCGATGCGGCCGATCACCGGGCGCGGCAGCGCGCGCAGGGCCTTCGCCAGGCGCTCGAGGGCGCGGCCGCGGCTGCCCTTGCCGGCGTAGCGCAGCGACAGGCCCCAGCTCGGCAGCGCCTCCACCGGCATCGCGCCGCTGCCAATCTGGCTGGACATCGGCGCGGCGGCAACGCGCCAGTCGTCGCCAAGCGCGGCCTGCAGCGGGGCCAGCAGCCGCTGCGCCTGCGCCTGCATCGCGGCCTGCGGGCGCAGCAGCAGGCGCAGCGTGGTCAGGCGCTCGGGCAGGTGCTCGGGCGCGCGGTACAGCGCGAGCACCGGCTCCAGCGCCGCCAGGGTGAGCTTGCCCACGCGCAGGGCGCGCTTGAGCGGATTCCTGCGGATCTTCCGGATGAGGTCGGCGCGACCGACGATCAGCCCGGCCTGCGGCCCGCCGAGCAGCTTGTCGCCGCTGAAGGTGACCAGGTCCGCGCCGGCGGCGAGGGTCTCGCGCACGGTGGGTTCGTGCGGCAGGCCCCAGCGCGCGGGATCCACCAGCGAGCCGCTGCCCAGGTCCACGCCCACCGGCAGGCCGTGCGCGCGCGCGATCTCCGCCAGCGCCGGCGTGTCCACGCTCGCGGTGAAACCGGTGATCGCATAGTTGCTGCAGTGGACCTTCATCAGCATCGCGGTACGCGGGCCGATCGCGCCGGCATAGTCGGCCGGATGGGTGCGGTTGGTGGTGCCGACCTCGACCAGCTTCGCACCGGCGCGCGACATGATGTCGGGAATGCGGAAGGCGCCGCCGATCTCGACCAGCTCGCCGCGGGACACGATCACTTCGCGCCGGTTGGCGAGCGAATTGAGCATCAGCAGCACCGCGGCGGCGTTGTTGTTGACGACGGTGGCGGCCTCGGCGCCGGTGAGTTCACACAGCAGGCCTTCGACCAGGTCGTCGCGGTCGCCTCGGGCACCACGTTCGAGGTCGTACTCCAGCGCCATCGGCGCAGACAGCGCCTGCACCACCGCCTGCACCGCGGCGTCGGGCAGCACGGCGCGGCCGAGGTTGGTGTGCAGCACGGTGCCGGTAAGGTTGTGGACCGTGCGCAGGCGCGGCCGCGACGCGTGCTCCAGCGCCACGCCGAGGCCGGCGGCGAGCGCGGCGGGCGCCAGCGCGCCATGGCGCAGCGTGCCCGCGCGCGCTTCGTCGCGCAGTGCCGCTAGCCGCGCGCGCAGGGCCGAGGTCACGCGCGATGGCCCGTGCTCGGCGGCCAGCGCCGCCAGCGCCGGGTCCTTCAGCAGGCGGTCGAGCGAGGGGATGTCGCTCGCGACCGCCGCCGCGCCGCCGTCGTCGACCGCGTCCAGGCTCAGTCCCCGGTGTCCTGCCACAGCAGCGGGCTGCCGCTGCGGCGCGCATAGCCTTCCTCGCCCATCAGCATGTCGAGGGCGAGGCTGCCGAGGTCGTCGGCCACCGGCTCCATGAACGGATCCTTGTCCTGGTAGAAGATCTTGCGGTAGCTGCGGCAGCCGTCGCAGGCCTCGGCCTTGACCCCGTCGCGGCCGCCTTCGATGTAGTGGTAGGCGATGCCCTTGGTGGTGGCGCAGTGCGAGCACTTCACCCGTTCCAGGTGCCATTCGCAGCTGCACAGCGGACAGCACAGGTAGCGGTAGCCGTCATGGGCGCCGCCGATGCGCACCACGCTGGCCACCGGCGGCGTGCCGCAGGTGGGGCAGAGGCCGAAGGCACCGACCGGCAGCTGCGATTCGCGCAGGCCGGAGGCCATCGCGGTCCAGTAGACCTGCAGCGCGGCCATGACGAACGGCGCGGGCGCCACGTCGGCGCCTTCGACGCGCCCGGCGAGCAGGGCGTCGGCCATCTGCTCGACACGCTCCGGAGCGGTGTCCAGGGTGTGCGCAAGTGCGTTGCAGGCCGCCACCGCCTGCGCGGGCGTGCCGGCGTCGCCGGCGACCTCGTCCAGCAGTCGGGCGAGCAGGGCGCGCCAGGCCGGATCGCGCGCCAGCCCGGTGGCCGGCAGCGGCGGCATCTCGTGCCGGCGCGCCTGCGCGAGCACGTCGTCGTCGATCGCCGGCGCCTCGAACGATTTGAGCGCGCGCTGCTGCGCCTCGGCCAGGCGCGCCATCAGCCGCAGGTAGCCCTCGATCGTGCTGGCGTCCGCCAGGCTGCGCAGGCGCGCGGCGCGGTCGGAGAACACGCCGGCGCGCTCGGGGATGCGCAGGCGCGGGATGCGGGTGTGGTCGAGGTTTTCGATCTCGCCTCGCGGCAGGATGCGCGGCACGGTGCCTCCGTCGGGAGTGGAAAAAGGACGGCGCGCCGCGGGGGCGCGCCGATGTGCCCCGTGGGGCAGGTTAGGCCATCGGTGCCGGCCGCGGCAAAGGCCGCGACCGGCGTGCCATCACTTGGCGCTGGCGTCGCGGTCCACCTCGCGCAGCCACTCGCGGTGGTGCTTCCAGGCCCAGCCGCGCGTCACCCGCCCGCGCACCATCGCGCCCATCGAGCCCTTGACCCAGAACGCCGAGTAGGCGTGGAAGATGATCAGGCAGATGAGCACCGTGGCCAGGATCGCGTGCAGCACCGAGCCGAGGCGGACGATGGAAACCGGGAAGGCCGGCGCGAACCAGGGCTGCCACATCACGATGCCGGTCGCGAGCAGGCCGAGCATGCACAGCACCAGCAGCCAGAACAGGACCTTCTGCCCGCCGTTGTAGCGCCCGACCTCCGGCAGCTTCTCCTCGCGCCCGGCGGCGACGTCGTCGATCTGCTTCAGCCACTGGCGGTCGCGCGCATCGAGCCGGTTGGAGCCGCCCATATGCCAGGCGAACAGCACGAACACCACGAACATGAAGACGCCGAAGAACGGGTGCAGCACGCGCGTCCACGGCCCGCCGCCGAACAGGGCATAGAGCCAGCTCATCGCCGGGTGGTACAGGGCCAGTCCCGACAGGCCCGCCAGCAGGAAGCCGATCGCGATCAGCCAGTGGTTGGTGCGCTCGTTGGCGGTGTAGCGGACGATTTCGCGCGGATGCCCGCGGTCGGCCGGGGTGCGCTCAGTCATGGCGGTGCTCCTCGTCGCGTGCGCGCTGCAGGGTCCCCGGCGGATAGTCGCCCGCGGGCCGACCATCGGCCAGCGAGGCCTCGGCGTCCGCTTCGTCCACGTCGGTGACCACCTGGCGGCCGGTGCGGATGAAGTGGAAGAAGCCGATCACCGCGGTCACCGCCATCGCCGCCAGGCCGACCGGCTTGGCCACGCCCTTCCACAGCGCCACCATCGGGCTGATGGTCGGGTTCTCGGGCAGGCCGCTGTACAGCGCCGGGCGGTCGGCGTGGTGCAGCACGTACATCACGTGCGTGCCGCCGACGCCCTGCGGGTCGTACAGGCCGGCGTTCTCGAAGCCGCGCGACTTCAGGTCGACGATGCGGCTGGCGGCGTGGTCGGTCATCGCCTCCTTGGTGCCGAACACGATCGCTCCGGTCGGGCAGACCTTGGCGCAGGCCGGCGACTGGCCCACGGCCACGCGGTCCGAGCACAGCGTGCACTTGTAGGCCTTGTTGTCCTTCTTCGAGATCCGCGGCACGTCGAACGGGCAGCCGGTGATGCAGTAGCCGCAGCCGATGCAGTTCTCCTCGTGGAAGTCCACGATGCCGTTGGCGTACTGGATGATCGCGCCCGGAGAGGGGCAGGCCTTCAGGCAGCCCGGGTCCTCGCAGTGCATGCAGCCGTCCTTGCGGATCAGCCACTCCAGGCCGCCGTCCTCGGTCTCGTGCTCGGCGAAGCGCATCAGCGTCCACGACTGCGCGCTGAGGTCGGCGGGGTTGTCGTACACGCCGACGTTCTCGCCGATGTCGTCGCGCAGGTCGTTCCACTCCATGCACGCCACCTGGCAGGCCTTGCAGCCGATGCACTTGGTGGTGTCGATCAGCTTGGCCACCGAGCCGCCGGCGTGCGGCTCGCGGGCGCCGGGTGGTGCGTAGGTGGTTGCGGAGCGCCGCTTGATGTCGAGTGATTGCAATGCCATGCCGGGGCTCCTATGCCTTTTCCACGTTCACCAGGAACGACTTGAACTCGGGTGTCTGCGAGTTGCCGTCGCCCACCGATGGCGTCAGGGTATTGGTCAGGTAGCCCGGCTTGGTGAGGCCGGTCAGACCCCAGTGCAGCGGGATGCCGACGTGGTGCAGGGTCTTGCCGTCGACCTGGAGCGCGCGGATGCGCTTGGTCACCACCGCCACCGCCACGATGTGCCCACGCTTGGACGTGACGCGCACGCGGTCGCCGTGGGACACGCCGATCTCCTTCGCAAGTCCCTCGCCGATCTCGACGAACTGCTCCGGCTGCAGGATCGCGTTGAGGCGGACGTGCTTGGTCCAGTAGTGGAAGTGCTCGGTCAGGCGGTAGGTGGTGCCGACGTACGGGAACTCGTCGACCTTGCCCATCGTCGCCAGGTCGGCCTCGAACACGCGTGCGGCCGGGTTGCTGGTGGCGGCGGGCGTGTCCGGGTTCAGCGGGTTGTAGCCCAGCGGGGTCTCGAACGGCTCGTAGTGCTCGGGGAACGGGCCTTCGGCCATGCCGTCGCGGGCGAAGAACCGTGCGACGCCCTCGGGGTTCATGATGAAGGGGCTCATTCCGCCGGCGGGGTCCTCGTCGGCCTTGAAGTCCGGCACGTCGGCGCCGGTCCAGGCGGTGCCGTTCCACCACACCAGCGGCCGCTTCGGGTCGAAGGGCTTGCCGGACGGATCCGCGGAGGCGCGGTTGTAGAGGATGCGGCGGTTGGCCGGCCACGCCCAGGCCCACTTCAGGGTCTGGCCGATGCCGGTCGGGTCGCTGTTGTCGCGCCGCGCCATCATGTTGCCGTCCTGGGTCCAGGCACCGGCGTAGATCCAGCAGCCGCTGGACGTGCTGCCGTCGTCGCGCAGCTCGCCGAAGCCCGAGACCTGCTCGCCGCGGCGGCGGGTGATGCGGCTCGGGTCGCGCGGGTCCGGGAGGTCCTCCAGCGCCCGGCCGTTGTACTCCATCGCAAGCTCCGCGGCGGAGGGATGCAGCGGCTGGGCGTGGTTCCAGGTCAGGTTCAGCACCGGATCGGGGAACGCACCGCCCTCGGTGCTGTACATCTCCCGCATCCGCATGAACAGGCGGGCCATGATCTCGATGTCGGTCTTCGCCAGGCCGGGCGGCTCGGCGCCTTTCCAGTGCCACTGCAGCCAGCGGCCGGAGTTCACCAGCGCGCCTTCCTCCTCGGCGAAGCAGCTGGTGGGCAGGCGGAAGACCTCGGTCTGGATGGCCGCCGGGTCGACGTCGTTGGCATCGCCGAAGTTCTTCCAGAACTCGGAGGTGTCGGTGGCCAGCGGATCCATGACCACCAGGAACTTCAGCTTCGACAGCGCCGAGATCATCTTGGCCTTGTTCGGCGCAGCCGCCAGCGGGTTGAAGCCCTGGCAGATGTAGCCGTTGACCTTGCCCTGGTCCATCAGCTCGTAGGTCTGGAGCATGTCGTAGGGCTTGTCGAGCTTGGGCAGGTAGTCGAAGGCCCAGTCGTTGTCCGCGGTGGCGGCATCGCCATACCACGCCTTCATCAGGCTGACGTGGAACTTCGGGTAGTGCTGCCAGTAGCTGAGCTGGTTTTCACGCAAAGGCTTGAGCGTGCGCGAGGCGATGTAGGTGCCGTAGTCCTGCTCGTGCTCGTTGGGCAGCGTCAGGTAGCCCGGCAGCAGGTTCGACATCAGCCCCAGGTCGGTGAGGCCCTGGATGTTGGAGTGCCCGCGCAGCGCGTTCATGCCGCCGCCGGCGATGCCGATGTTTCCCAGCAGCAGCTGCAGCATCGCGCCGGTGCGGATGATCTGCGAGCCGATGGAGTGCTGCGTCCAGCCCAGCGCGTACAGGATGGTGCCGGCGCGGTCGGGGCGGGCGGTGGACGCCAGCATGTCGACCACGGTGTGGAACTGCTCCTGGGTGGTGCCGCAGACGCGCTCGACCATCTCCGGCGTGTAGCGCGCGTAGTGCTTGCGCAGCAGCTGGTAGACGCAGCGCGGGTGCTGCATCGTCGGGTCGGTGACCACGAAGCCGTCGGCGCCGCGCTCGTAGTCCCAGGTGGCCTTGTCGTAGCGCCGCCGGTCCGCGTCGTAGCCGGAATAGAGGCCGCCGTCGAACGCAAAGTCCTCGCGCACGATGAAGGTCATGTCCGTGTAGTTGCGGACGTACTCGTGCTGGATGCGGTCGGTCTCGATCAGGTTGCTGATCGCCGCGCCCAGGAACACGATGTCCGTGCCGGTGCGGATCGGCGCGTAGTAGTCCGCGACCGACGCCGAGCGGTTGAACCGCGGGTCGACCACGACCAGCCTGGCGTTGTTATGCGCCTTGGCCTCGGTAACCCACTTGAACCCGCAGGGATGGGCCTCGGCTGCGTTGCCGCCCATGATCAGGACCACGTCCGCGTTCTTGATGTCGACCCAATGGTTCGTCATCGCTCCACGGCCAAACGTCGGGGCAAGACCTGCCACCGTCGGGCCGTGTCAAACGCGGGCCTGGTTGTCGAATGCGAGCAGGCCGAGCGAGCGCGCGACCTTGTGGGTGATGTAGGCGGTCTCGTTGCTGGTGGCCGAGGCCGCGAGCATGCCGGTGGTGATCCAGCGGTTGACCGTGCGGCCCTCGGGCGTCTGCGCCACGAAGTTGGCGTCGCGGTCGTCCTTCATCAGGCGCGCGATGCGCTCGAACGCGTCGTCCCAGCCGATCGGCTCCCAGGTGTCGGAGCCGGGCGCCCGGTACTCGGGCTGCTTGAGCCGGTTCGGGCTGTGGATGAAGTCGATCAGGCCGGCGCCCTTGGGGCACAGCGTGCCGCGGTTGACCGGGTGGTCCGGATCGCCCTCGATGTGGACGATGGCGGAGGCGGAGTTCTTCGCGCCGTCGCCAAGGCCGTACATCAGCAGGCCGCAGGCAACCGAACAATAGGGACAGGTGTTCCGGGTCTCGGTCATGCGCGCCAGCTTGAACTGGCGGACTTCGGCCATGGCCGGCGCCGGACTGGCGCCGAGCAGGGCCAGGCTGGAACCGGCGAGGCCGGTGCCCGAGACCTTGAGGAACTGCCGTCGATTCATGTTGACCATGAAGCGATCCTCGAGTCGTGGTGGCTGGAAGGCCCGGCGTGCCGGGCCACCTTGGCTTGTGCGCGCGTTCCGCGCAGGCACGCCCCAGCATAGTCCGGGCAGGTTGCAAGGTAAACGCGGCGGCGGAAGCCGTTGGCGGGCAATAGGTGGGCTCTATCGCGGCCCCGTAAGATGCGGCGACCCCGTCACGCGGCAACCCCATGGCACAGGCATCCGATCGCGACCCGTATCCCGACGCCCTGCGTGCCTGCGCGCTGCTGGTGGTGGTGCTCGGGCACTGGGTCGCGACCCTGCCTCGGCTGGCCGACGGGCAGCTGGTCGACACCGACCACCTGCTCGGCATCTGGGATATGGCCGGCGTCCTGACCTGGCTGGTGCAGGTGGTGCCGCTGTTCGTGTTCGTGTCCGCCGCGGTCAGCGCCGACGGCGTGGCGCGGCGGCTGCGGCAGCACCGGCAGGCGCAGTGGTGGGCCGGGCGCGCACTGGGCCTGGCGCGGCCGACGGTCACCTACCTGGCGGTGCTGGTGGCGCTGGCGGCGGTGTCGCTGTTCACCGGCGGACGCCTGCTGGGCGTGTTCAACCAGTCGCTGACGATCCACCTCTGGTTCCTGCTGATGCTGCTCACCGTGCAGGCGCTGCTGCCGTGGTGCCTGCGGCTGGACGCGCGCTTCGGGCTGCGCGCGGTGCTGGGGCTGGTGGCGGTGGCCGCCGCCCTCGACGTGGCGCGTGCCGGCGCGTGGACGCCGGAGGCGCTGCGCTGGCTGGGCCGCGGCGTGGCCGAAAGTCCACCCGGCATCGCCTGGCTCAACATGCTGGTGGTCTGGCTGCTGCCGCAGCAGCTTGGCATCGCGTGGAAGCGCGGGCGCTTCCGCGGCGTGGGCGCGGGCGTGGGCCTGCTCCTGCTGGGGTGTGCCTGGCTGGCCTGGGCGATGGCGAGCGGGTATCCGGTGGCGATGGTCGGCGTGGCGCTGGCCGGCAACAACATGCTGCCGCCGACGCTGGCCCTGGTTGGCGTGATGTGGCTGCAGGTGGGCGCCGTGCTCGCGTTCGAGCCGGTGGCGCGGCGCCTGCTGGCGGGCCGCGCGCTCGGGCGCGCGATCGCGGTGCTGGGCGCGCTCGGCATGCCGCTGTATCTCTGGCACAAGCTGGCCGAGCTCCCGGCCGCATGGCTGGGCGAGAAGCTCGGGCTGCCGATCGACGCCGGTGTCCCCGGCGAGCCCGGGTTCTGGGTGGGGCGCGCGGGCTGGATCGCGCTCTGCCTGCTGGTGGTGGCGCCGCTGGTGGCGCTGGTGGTGCGCTACGAACTGCGGCGCACGCGCGAAGTTCCCGCCGTGGATGCGCTGGCGCCGGTACTCCTGGGCGGGCTGGCCCTGTACCTGGGCCTGGCGTCGGCGCTGGTCTGGGGCGTGTGGCCGGGCGCTGTGGTCGGACTGGCGGGTGTGGCGCTGGCCTCGCGGCTGCTGCGGAAACGCGGCGATGGCTGAGCCCGGCGCGATGCTTCGCGTGGCCAGGCTGGTGTCGATCCTGGTGCATCCGGTGGTGGTCATGGCCGCGGCAGCGGTGGTGGCCGCAGGCGACGGCCCGTCGCCTGCGCTGCGCTGGCAGGCGCTCGCGGTGGTCGTGGTGGCCGCGACCGGAGTGATGGTCTACAGCATGTCGAAGACGCGCTCGGGGCGCTGGGTGCACGTCGACGCGTCGCAGCGGCACGAGCGCGCGCAGCTCAATCGCTTCGCGTCGTGGTGGCTGCTCGTGCTGGCGGTCGGCCTCGCGATGGCGGGCGCGCATGCCGGCGTCGTGGCCGCGATCGCGCTGTCGGGTGGAATCGTGCTCGCCGGCCATCTGCTGCGGCGCTGGCTGAAGAGTTCGCTGCACGTCGCGTTCGCCGCCTTCGCGACGGGCATCGCCTGGCCGCATGTGGCCGCCGCGGGCGTGCTGCTGGCGGCGACGGTCGCGGTCGCCTGGTCGCGGCTTGTCCTGCGCCGGCACGTCCCGGCCGAGCTCCTGTCCGGATCGCTGCTCGGCGCCGCGGCCGGTGCCGCGCTGCACGCCATCGTGCAGGGCTGGATTCCGGCGCCTGCTCCGACGCCCTGAGGCCGAATGAAGATCGTCCACTCGCCACTGCACCTGCGCTGGGCGTGGACACCTTCGAGGGCGATCCGATCAGCGCCTTCCGCCTGGGCGAAGCGCACTTCCCGATGATCGACACCAACGTGGCCGGCGTGCTCGGCGCGTTCTGCGGCGCGCGTCGCGTGGCCTCAGGCCAGGTGGCGCTTGAACCACGCGGTCGTGCGCTCCCAGGCCAGGCGTGCCGCCGCCTCGTCGTAGCGCGGCGTCGAGTCGTTGTGGAAGCCGTGCTGCGTGCCGGGATACACGTGGGCCTCGTACTCCGTGCCCGCCGCCTTCAGCGCCGCCTCGTAGGCCGGCCACGTCGCGTTGACGTGCTCGTCGGTCTCGGCGAAGTGGATCAGCAGCGGCGCCCTGATGCGCGGCACGTCTTCCGGCTTCGCTTGGCGGCCGTAGAACGGCACCGCGGCGGCCAGTTCGGGATAGGCCACCGCCGCCGCGTGCGACACGCCGCCGCCGTAGCAGAAGCCGGTGATGCCGACCTTGTCCGTGGTGCGCGCATCGGCCAGCAGGAACTCGATGGCGGCGAAGAAGTCGTTCATGAGCATTTCCGGATCGACCTTCGCCTGCAGCTCGCGGCCGCGCTCGTCGTTGCCGGGGTAGCCGCCGACGGAGTTCAGGCCGTCGGGCGCCAGCGCCGCGAAGCCGGCCTTGGCCACGCGCCGGGCGACGTCCTCGATGTAAGGGTTGAGGCCGCGGTTCTCGTGCACCACCACCACGCCGGGCACCGGGTCTTCGGCGCCGGCCGGCATCACCAGGTAGCCGCGCACCTCGCCATGGCCCTTCGGCGAGGGGTAGGTGATGTACTCCGCGCGGATGCCCGGGTCGGTGAACGCGACCTGCTGCGCCAGCGCATAGTCCGGGCTCAGCGCGGCCAGCAGGGCGACGGCGCTCATCCCCCCGATCGCCAGCGCGCCGGCGCGGTCCAGGAACTGCCGGCGGCTGAGCCGGCCATGCACGTAACCGTCGTAGAGCTCGAGCAGCTCGGGCGGAAAGTCCTTCGCGGTCAGGCGGGCCATCTGGGGCACCTCTCATGCGGGCGTGCGCGCCCAAGATAGCGCAGGTACGCCACGCGCTTGACCCGGGTCAAGGACGGCCGGCAGGCGCCCGCCGACCATGGCCGTCGCCGGGAATGCCGGCGCCATGACTGGAGATCCACATGCAGTTCGAACTCGACGGCCGGCCCGACGCCGCCACGCTCGCCGCCGCGCTCCGCCCGCTCGATCCTGATGCGCAGGTCGCGCTCGATGCCGGCAACGGCCGCCTCGACGTGGTCACCAGCGCCAGCCGCGAGCAGGTGGCCACCGCGCTGCGCCAGGCCGGCTACGGCGTGTCGCCGGTCGTGCAGGAGCTGCACGTCAGCGGCGGCAGCACCTGCTGCGGCGGCTGCAGCTGAGGATTCGCCTGCGCCGCAGGCGGGGCCTGCGCTCACGCCGGGCGGACGCATGCGTTGCCATGATCGGGCCAGTCCACCAGGAGTTGACCCGTGTCCGACAACCCGCTCACCGGCGAGGTCTCCAACAGCAAGCTCGCCGCCGTGTTCGACAGCACCGCCGCCGCGCGCGACGCCGCGGCCGCGCTGCTGTCGGAGGCCGGCCTGCAGCCGCAGCAGGTCAAGGTGATCACTCCCGACGAGCCCGACGCCAACATCAAGCTGGAGCCGGAAGGCAAGGGCATCTGGCGCACCATCCTGGTGGCGCACGTGAGGCTCGGCATCGTCGGAGCCATCCTGGGCGCGATCGCGTTCGGGATCATGATGTGGGCGGGGCTGCCGTTCGTGACGCGCTCGCCGGTGGCCGCCGGGCTGGTGACGATCTTCTTCGCGACCGTCGGCGGCCTGCTGCTGGGTGGGCTGGTATCGATCCGCCCCGACCACGACCGCTACGTCCACGCCACGCGCGACGCGATGGAGGCGCGGCGCACGACGGTCGTGGTGCACGCGCTGTCGAAGGACGAACAGCAGCGGGCCAGCGAACTTCTGTCCGCGCGCGGCGCTGACGTGACCGCCACGCTTTGACGCGGCGCTGCGGTCCGGCTTCGGCCGTGGGCAATCCGCTTCAGCGCGGCGGCGGGATCTCCGGGCGGCCGTTGGCGAACGCCTCGGCCAGGTAGTCGATCATCACCCGCACCTTGGCCGGCGGGCGCCGGTCGGGCGGGTAGAGCACGTGGATGCCGCCCAGCCGCACGCACGGCCGGTCGAGCTCCAGCACCACCAGCTCGCCGCGCGCCAGCGCCGCTTCGACGATGAACTCCGGCTGGTAGATGATCCCCTGGCCGCGCACCGCCGCCGCCAGCAGCGCATCGCCGTTGTTGGCCAGCAGGTTGCCGGTGACCGGCACGCGGACCTCGCCGTCGGCGCCGAAGGCCCAGTGCCCGCGTCCCTGCGTGCCCGAGAGCGTGTAGCCCAGGCAGTTGTGCTGAACCAGTTCGGCCACCCGCCGCGGCACGCCCCGCACGTCGAGGTAGGACGGGGACGCGCAGACCAGCATCGGGCTGTCGCCCAGGCGCCGCGCATGCAGCGGGCTGTCTGCCAGCCGGCCGATGCGCACGGCCAGGTCCCAGCTGCCGGCGACGAGGTCGAGTTCGGCGTCGCTCAGGCCCAGCTCCACCGTGACCTCCGGATGGCGGCGGCAGAATTCCGGGACCAGCGGCGCCACGAAGCAGCGCCCGAAGGACAGCGGCACGTTCATGCGCAGGGTGCCGGTGGCCTTGACCCGCTGGGAGGCGACGGCGGCCTCCGCCTCGTCGATCTCCGGGAGGATGCGCAGGCAGGCGTCGAGGTAGTCGCTGCCGGCCTCGGTCAGCGCCAGGCGCCGGGTGGTGCGATGGAACAGCTTCACGCCCAGCCGGGCCTCGAGCGCGTTGACGTGCTTGGTCGCCATCGCCGGCGACATGCCGAGATGGCGGGCCGCCGCCGAGAGGCTGCCGTCGGTCGCGGCGCGGACGAAGACGCGCATGCTGGTGATCCGGTCCATGGCGTCAATCTAACACTGTGGGTATCAAGTGTTGATCGGTAGTGCCTGATTCTGTTCCTTCGGGGCGGAGACCATACTGTCGGGCATGAACACGAACCCGTCCACTTCCCCCAGCGGCAACGGCAATGCGCCGGCCGCCGACCGTGCCGCGCGCATGCCCGTGCTCTTCGTTCCGCACGGCGCCGGACCCTGCTTCTTCATGGACTGGAACCCGGCCGACACCTGGGACCGCATGGCCGCCTTCCTCAAGGGCGTGGCCGGCACCCTGCCGGAGGCGCCGCGGGCGATCGTGCTGGTGTCCGGGCACTGGCTGGAGCCGGGTTTCAGCGTCACCGGCAGCGCCCGGCCGGCGTTGATCTACGACTACAGCGGCTTCCCTGCGCACACCTACGAACTCACCTATCCTGCGCCCGGCGAACCGGCCCTTGCCGACCGCATCGTGCAGCTGCTGGGCGAGGCCGGTGAGCAGGCGCGCGTGGACCCGCAGCGCGGCTACGACCATGGCGTCTTCATTCCGCTCAAGCTGATGTTCCCGAAGGCGGACATCCCGGTGGTGCAGCTGTCGCTGCGCCGCGACATGGATCCGGCCGCGCACATCGCCGCCGGCCGCGCGCTGGCCGCGCTGCGCGACGAAGGCGTGCTGGTCGTCGGCAGCGGCATGAGCTTCCACAACATGCGCGGCTACGGTGATCCGCGCTACACGCCGGTCTCGGCGAAGTTCGATGCCTGGCTGACCGCGGCGATCGAAAGCCCGACAGAGCAGCGCGAGGCCCTGCTGCGCGAGTGGGCGAGTGCTCCGCACGCGCGCGACAGCCATCCGCCGGGGGGCGAGGAGCACCTGTTGCCGCTGCTGGTCGCCGCCGGCGCGGGCGCCGGCTCCGAGGGCCGCAAGGTCTACTCGGAAGATGTCATGAAGACCACGCTTTCCGCATTCCGCTTCGGCTGATCCAGAGCCGCCCCACGTACAGGAGTTCCCCAATGAAGATCGACCTTTCCGGCAAGTCCGCCATCGTCACCGGCTCCACCGGTGGCATCGGCCTGGCCATCGCCACCGGTCTGTCGAAGGCCGGCGCCGCGGTCACCGTCGTCGGCCGCAGCCAGGCGCGCGTGGACGAGGCGCTGGTGAAGCTGCGCCAGGACGGCGGCCGCGACGACGCCACCGGCGTGGTCGCCGACCTCGGCACCGCCGAAGGCGCCGCCGCGCTGACCGCCGCGCGCCCGGACGCCGACATCCTCGTCAACAACCTCGGCATCTACGGCGCGCGCGAGTTCTTCGACATCGACGACGCGCTGTGGGACGAGTTCTGGCAGGTCAACGTCATGAGCGGCGTGCGCCTGGGCCGCCACTACGCGCGCGGCATGCGCGATCGCGGCTGGGGCCGCATCCAGTTCGTGTCCAGCGAGTCGGCGCTCAACATCCCCACCGAGATGGTCCACTACGGCGTCACCAAGTCGGCGCTGCAGGGCCTGTCGCGCGGCCTGGCCAAGGCCCTGGCCGGCAGCGGCGTCACCGTCAACACCATCCTGCCGGGCCCGACGCGCACCGAGGGCGCGGTGGACATGATGGCCGGCCTGGCCGCCGAGCGTGGCGTGACGCCGCAGGAGATGGAGGCGCTGTTCCTGGCCGAGAACCGGCCGTCGAACCTGCTGGGCCGCTTCGCGACGCCGGAGGAGGTCGCAGCGCTCAGCGTCTACGCGGCATCGCCGCAGGCCAGCGCCACCACCGGTTCGGCGCTGCGCGTGGACGGTGGTACGGTCGAGACCATCGCCTGATTTCCTGCGGGGAAGGGCATGCACATCCTTGAGGAGTTGAACATCATGCAGAAGCGCAAGCTGGGCCGCAGCGGCCCTGAAGTCGCCCCCCTCGTCTTCGGCGGCAACGTCTTCGGCTGGACCGCCGACGAGGCCACCTCCTTCAAGCTGCTCGACCGCTTCGTCGAGCGCGGCTTCAACGCCATCGACACCGCCGACGTCTATTCCGCCTGGGGTCCCGGCCTGTCCGGCGGCGAGTCCGAAACCGTCATCGGCAACTGGCTCGCGAAGCGCGGCCGCCGCGACGACGTGGTGCTGATGACCAAGGTTGCCAAGTGGGCGCCGCGCAAGGGCCTGTCGGCGGCCAACATCGAGGCTGCGGTCGAGGATTCGCTGCGCCGCCTGCGCACCGACCATCTCGACGTCTACTTCGCCCACGAGGACGATGCCGCCGTGCCGCTGGAGGAAACCCTGGGCGCGTTCTCGAAGCTGGTGGACGCCGGCAAGGTGCGCACCGTCGGCGCCTCCAACTACGACGCCGCGCGCCTGCGCGAGGCGCTGGCGGTTTCCGCCGACCACGGGTTCGCGCGCTACGAGGTGCTGCAGCCGGGCTACAACCTGTACGACCGCGCGGGCTACGAATCGGAGCTGGCCGCGGTGACCGCGGAGCACGGGCTCGGCGTGGTGAGCTATTTCTCGCTGGCCAGCGGCTTCCTGACCGGCAAGTACCGCAGCGCCGACGACCTGGAAGGGAGCGCGCGCGCCGGATTCCTCGGCGGCTACTTCGACGCCCGCGGCCTGGCGCTGCTGGACGCGCTGCGCAAGGTTGCCGACGACGTCTCCGCCACCCCGGCCCAGGTCGCGCTGGCGTGGCTGATGACGCGGCCGCAGGTCACGCCCATCGCCAGCGCCACCAGCCTCGCGCAGCTCGAGGACATCATGGGCGCGGCCGACCTGGTCCTGCCCGCGTCCGCGCTCCAGGTGCTCGACGCCGCGAGCCGTCCCGCGGCCTGAGCCGGCCGCGTCGGGATGGCGCTGGTGCACCATCTCGCAAAGCGGGACGGCGTGCTTCGGCGCATGCTCTGAGCGGCGAGGCTGTACCGGCGGCGGAAGCCTGTCAGACTCGGGCTTCCGCCCACCACAGCCAACGCAATGCACACCATCGAACTGCAGCGCAAGGTCTTCCTCTTCCTGTTGCTGGCGGTGACGCTGGCCTTCGGCTGGATCCTGCTGCCGTTCTACGGCGCGGTGTTCTGGGCGGTGATCCTGGCGCTGCTGTTCTCGCCGCTGTACCGCCGCCTGCTGGTGCGGATGCGCGGGCGGCGCAACCTCGCCGCGCTGTCCACGCTGCTGGTCTGCCTGCTGATCGCGATCCTGCCGGTGGCGCTGATCGCGGTGTCGCTGGCGCGGGAGGCCAGTGCGATCTTCCAGCGCATGCGCGAGGGCGACATCGGCTTCGCGCACTACTTCGAGCAGGTCATGCGCCTGCTGCCGGACTGGGCCAGCGACCTGCTGGGGCGCCTCGGCCTGGGCACCATTCCCGAGCTGCAGGACAAGCTGGCCGACGGTGCCGCCACGCTCAGCCAGTTCGTCGCCACCCAGGCGGTGAACCTGGGGCAGGGCACGATGCAGTTCTTCGTGTCCTTCGCGATCATGCTCTACCTGCTGTTCTTCCTGTTCCGCGACGGCGCCGTGCTGGCCGCACGCATCCGCCGCGCGATTCCGCTGAACGAGGCGCACAAGCGCGCGCTGCTGGGCAAGTTCACCACCGTCATCCGCGCCACGGTCAAGGGCAACATCGTCGTGGCCCTGGTGCAGGGCGCGCTCGGCGGCCTGATCTTCTGGATCCTGGGCGTGCAGGGCGTGGTGCTGTGGTCGGTGGTGATGGCCTTCCTGTCGCTGCTGCCGGCGCTGGGCACGTTCCTGGTGTGGGGGCCGGTGGCGATCTACTTCCTCGCCACCGGCTCGGTGGTGCAGGGCCTGGTGCTGATCGGCTACGGCGTGTTCGTGATCGGGCTGGTGGACAACATCCTGCGCCCGATCCTGGTCGGCAAGGACACGCGCATGCCCGACTACATCGTGCTGGTGTCGACGCTGGGCGGCATGGCGCTGTTCGGGCTCAACGGCTTCGTGATCGGGCCGCTGATCGCCGCGCTGTTCATCTCGGCATGGGACCTGTTCTCGGCGCCGGCCGAGTCGGTGGATGCCGCCTCGGATGCCGGCGCGGACCTCGACGCCGGCGCGGACCTCCATGCCGGCCCGCCAGCCCGTGGCAGGGCCATGGACCAGGCGGCGCCCGACGGCACCGCCTGAGGCTCAGGACGACCGGGCGGAATCGAAGACCGGCTCGAAGCCGGCCCACATCATGCGCTTGCCGTCGAAGGGCATCTCCGGCATGTCCTGCATGGCCGGGTCCTCCTGCATCGCCTTCGCCGCGCGGTCGCAGGTGGCGCGGTCGGGCCAGGCGATCCAGCTGAACGCCGCGACTTCGCCGTCCACCGCCTTGGTGGCACGGTAGAAATCGGTGCGCTTGCCATGGGGCACGTCCTCGCCCCAGGCCTCGACCACGCCGTCAGCACCGGCTTCGCCGAACATCTCCCAGCCCTTGCGGGCCATGTCGGTGTAGGCGGCCTTGTTCCCGGCCGGGACGGCCAGGGCGAAGCCCTGGTAGTAGTCCGAGCCCATCGGCTCGCCCGCCTCCAGCACCGGCGAGAAGCCGCCGTAGATCATGCGGCTGCCGTCGAAGGGCATCGGTGGCAGCGCGGCCATCGCTTCGTCGGTCTCCATCGCCTGCCATGCGGCGTCGCAGGTGGCGCGGTCGGGCCAGGCGATCCAGGAGAAGACGACCGTCTCGTCCCCGCCGGCCTCGACCGCGCGGTGGAAGTCGGTGGTGTGGCCGTGCGGGACGTCGACGCCCCAGGTCTCGACCATGCGCGTCGCACCGTGCTTCGCGAACACGTTCCACGAGGCGGCGGCATGGGCGATGTAGTCCTGCTTGCGGGCCGTGGGGACGGCGGCGACCAGGCCGGTGTAGTAGGGCATGCGATGTCTCCAGGGGGAGCGGGGCGGCGGCCCCGGCGGATGCCGGAGGCGCGGCCACGTTAGCGGCCGGAATGTTGCGCGCGCGTCATCCGCGGCTGCCGTCCGTCGGCGGAACGGGATCGGCCGCACCGGACAGGATGCCCGGCGCGTCGCAGGCCGGCTGCCCGAACCAGTCCAGGACGGCGGGCGCCAGCACGTCGAGCTGCATCGGCAGGCTGAGGTGGTCCTGCCCGGCCAGCTCGATGTAGCGGGCGTGGGGCGCCGAGGCCGCCAGCGCGCGGCCATGCGCGACCGGCACGTGGCGGTCGGCGTCGCCGTGCACCAGCAGCGGGCAGGGCACCCCGGCCAGCGCGGCCGCCACGTCCACGCGGTCCAGCGGCAGGCCCAGGGTGTCGCCCGCGCGCTCGATCGCGGCGTCGAGCACCGCATCGTTCAGCCGCCAGCGCAGCCATTGGCGGGTCAGCCAGGCCGAGGGAGGCGCCGGCGCGTCGGTGAGCATGTAGGGGACCATGTCGCGGATCGCGTCGTCGGCCATGGCGAAGGATTCCATCGCGACCACGCGCTCGGCGCCCAGCGCCGGATCCGCGCCGGCGAAGATCGCCGTGGCGGCCCCGTAGGACACGCCGAGGACGTGCAGCGGGCCCACCACTTCGCCCTGGCGGCGTAGCGCGGCCACCACGTCCACCACGTCGGCGGCCTCGCGCATGCCGTAGCCCGAGGGTGCGGTGCCGGAGCGGCCGTGGTTGCGCAGGTCGATCGAAATCGTGCGGTAGCCGGCCTCGCCCAGGCGCAGCGCCCAGGGCAGCATCGAATCGCCGTGCATCATCCAGCCGTGCAGCAGCACGACGGTGCCGCGCGGCGTGCCGGCGGGGGCGTCAGGCACCTGGAAGTCGAGGTCGGGGAAGGTGTCGGCCGCGCCCAGGTCGCGGGGCCAGGACATCCGCAGCGCGTAGTCCGCGGGATCGATCGCGCGCCAGAAGACGTCGACGCCGGCGCGCGTGGTGACGCGGCCTTCGCGGTCGCGCAGCCGCGCCAGCGCGGCGTCGATCGGCGCGCGCGGCAGCAGCGGCGAGGTCCCGTCGGGCGCGACCAGGTGGGCGGCCAAGGAGGCCGGCAGGCCCGGCAGCGAAGAGAAGCCGGCGAGCAGCAGGCAGGCGAGGAGGAGGGCGGCAAGGCGGAGCATTCGGGCGGCGCGCTGGACAAGGCGGTCCAGCGTGCCGGGCGCCCGGCGCCGGCTCTACCGCAGCCGCATGACAGTGTGATGACGATTGTCGGGGCGTTCAGGCCGGCATCCTCCCCGTGAACGCGGACGCCCGCGCCGGAGCTGCCGGCGCGGGCGTCGACGAGCGGTCCTGCGGTGGCGTCAGCCGACGCTGATGCTGCCCTTCATGAGGGCCGCATGGCCGGGGAAGCTGCAGAAGAACTCGTAGGGGCCGCCGTCCTTGATCTTCGACACGTCGAAGGTGACCGAGGTGCTCTCGCCGCCGCCGATCATCTCGGTCGCGGCGATGATGCGGCTGTCGCCGGCCTTGACGTAGCCGGCCGACGCGCCGGCACTGATGCCGTCCGCGGCCACGCCGGCCATGTCGGAGGTGGCGGCGATGACCACGTTGTGGCCCATCGCGGCCTCGGGCAGGCGGCCGACGTGGGTCAGGTTGATGGTGAACTCGCTGCAGCTCGCCGGCACGGTGATCGACGACACGTTGAACTTCATCATGTCGTTGCCCTCGATCGCGACGCTGCAGCCGGTGACGGCGGCGTCGCCAGCGGCGGCCGGAGTGGCGCCGGCGGCGTCCACCGCGCCGGTCTCGCCGGTGGCGGTCGAGGTGCCGTCCAAGGGCGCGGCGTCGACGGGCACATCAGGGGTGGCGGTATCGTCGGCCGGAGCGGTGCCTGCCGGCGTCGTGGTATCTGCCGGCGTGGTCGGCGCCGGAGGCGGCGTCGCAAAGGCCGGATCGGCGGGCTGCGGGGACTCGCCGCCGCAGGCGGACAGGGCCAGGGCACAGGCGGCGGCGATCAGGGATGCTTGCAGTTTCATGGAATCCTCGTGGTGGGAGAGAACAGGGGGATGATGCCGTTTCGCGGGCTGATCCGCGTGTGAAGGCGGCGTCAGGCCGGTGCAGTTCCGCGCGGGGGCGGCGGGGGCGGATCGATGCTCCGGCCCCGGGCATCGACCAACAGCCGCGCGCGCCGGCCCTGGTGGTAGAAGCTGGCGCGGTAGAGGCCCGCGTCCTCGCCGGTGCCGCGCTCGCACAGCACGCTCACCTTGCCGCGGGCCATCAGCCCGCGGAATTCCTCCACCTCCAGGCCCAGCTCCCGGGCCACCAGGGCACCGTCGACCTCGATGTCCGGGCGGTCGGCGAGTTCGAGCGGGATGGCGTCGCCCACGGCGTCCTCCGTCATGTGTACCGATGCAGGCAGGCTCGCCGTTCGCCGCGCCGCCCGCATTGACCTGGGTCATGCGGGTGGCCGCCGCCGCGACGCCCTATCATGGCCGGCTGCAGCATTCCCGGATCCGCACATGCCACTCCCGTCCTTCCTGCGCCGGCCGAGCCTGGTCACCCAGATCGTCATCGGCCTGCTCGCCGGCGTCGTCCTCGCCCTGGTCTCGCCGCGGGCGGGCGCGGCGGTGGGCCTGCTCGGCACCATATTCATTTCCGCGCTGAAGGCGGTGGCCCCGGTGCTGGTCCTGGTGCTGGTGGCCGCGTCCATCGCCAACCACCGGCAGGGCCAGGACACGCGCATGCGGCCGATCCTCGGCCTGTACCTCGTCGGCACGGTGATGGCGGCGCTGGTGGGCGTGGCGGCGAGCTTCCTGTTTCCGACCACGCTGGCCCTGGACGTGCCGGCCGACGCCGCGCTGAGCGCGCCGGGCGGCATCGGCGAGGTGCTCCGGACCCTGGTCCTGAAAGTGTTCGACAACCCCTTCAACGCGCTGGTCGACGCGAACTACATCGGGCTGCTGGCCTGGGGCATCGCCATGGGCCTGGCGCTGCGGCAGTCGGGCGATGGCACCCGCCGGGTCCTGTCCGACTTCTCGGAGGCGGTCACGCGCGTGGTGCGGCTGGTGATCCGGCTGGCACCGGTGGGCGTATTCGGGATCGTGGCCTCGATGCTCGCCGGGACCGGGCTGTCGGCGCTGCTCGACTACGCGCACCTGCTGGCGGTGCTGCTGGGCGCGATGCTGTTCGTCGCGCTGGTGGGCAATGCGCTGCTCGTGTTCGCGGTGACCCGGCGCAATCCCTGGCCGCTGGTGCTGCGCTGCCTGCGCGAGAGCGGCATCACCGCCTTCTTCACCCGCTCCTCGGCGGCCAACATCCCGGTGAACATGGAGCTCTGCGCGAAGCTCGGCCTGCACCGGGAAACCTGTTCGGTGGCGGTGCCGCTGGGGGCCACGGTCAACATGGCGGGCGCGGCGATCACCATCTCGGTGCTGTCGCTGGCCGCGGTGCACACGCTGGGCATCCAGGTCGACCTGGCGACGGCGCTGCTGCTCAGCGTGGTCGCGGCGATCGGCGCCTGCGGCGCGTCGGGCGTGCCTGGAGGATCGCTGCTGCTGATCCCGCTGGCCTGCGGCCTGTTCGGAATCAGCGATGAAGTCGCCATGCAGGTGGTGGCGATCGGCTTCATCGTCGGCGTGGTGCAGGACTCGGCGGAGACCGCACTCAACTCGTCCACGGACGTCGTCTTCATCGCCGCGGCCTGCGGCGTGACCTCGGGGCGGGACGTGGAAGGGCGGGACGCAGCAGCCGGATCCGTCCTGCCGGAGCGTGCGGGCGACGGCAGGACGGAGGCCTGAGCCGGAGCGGCGCGCCGGCAGGCGGGCCGCGGCGGGCGGTCAGCCCTTGGTGCCGGCCTTGGCGGCCTTGGGCTCGACCTTGGTGGCCTTGCGCGTGGTGCTGCGGGCGGAATATGGGCGCAGCGGCGTGTTGCCGAGGACTTCGATGCGACCGCCGGCCTTCTTGAACGCGGCGACATCGGCCGCGATGCGCTGGCTGGTCAGGTGGGCGGCGCTGGTGGTGGCCGCGCTGCCGCTGCGGCGCAGCGGGGCGGATGCGCGCGGGCGCGCGGCGGCCGGGGCGGCGGCGGTGCTGGTGGTGGTCTTCTTGGTACTGCTGCGGGACATCTCGACTCCTGTCGTGGGTGCCTGCGACGCGCGCGACGGCGGCGGGCAGGCCTGCGGAGGGCGGCCATGGGCAGTGTGGGGACCTGGTCCCCGGGAGTGCGGCGCGAAGCGCCATGGGAATGGACTGCCGGACCAGGACGCGGCTGGCAGCCGTGGGGGCATGCGCGTCCTGCGGCTATTGTACCAATCGCGCATTAACAAAATGTTCGCCAGGTATTGACGGCGGCTTCATGCCATGGCAGGCGCGCAGCAGGGCGATGAATTCGCCGGGCGGCATCGGCCGGACGATCCCGAAACCCTGCGCCGCGTCGCACCCGGCCGCCAGCAGCCACGCGCGCGTGGCGTCGTCCTCCACGCCCTCGGCGGCGACGCGCGCGCCCAGTTCGTGCCCCAGGTCGATGGTGGCGCGCACGATCGCCTGGTCCGACCGTGATGCCAGCAGCGGCTGCACGAAGGACCGGTCGATCTTGAGCTCGTCCGGGGCCAGGCGCCGCAGGTTCACCAGCGACGAGTGCCCGGCACCGAAGTCGTCGACCGAGATCCGGATCCCGCACGCGCGCAGCCGCGGCAGCGCGCTGGCGACGAGTCCGGGCTCGCGCATCACCTCGGTCTCGGTGATTTCCAGCATCAGCCCGACCCTGCTGCCGGCGCTGGCCTCGATGATGGCGTCGACCAGCCGCGGGTCGGCGAGGTCGTTGGCCGAGACGTTGATCGAGATGTGCAGGGGATGCCCGGTGTCGGGCCAGTCACGGGAGTGCGCGAGGCCATGGCGCACCAGGTAGAGGGTCATCTCGCCGATGGTTCCGGACTGTTCGGCCGCGGGAACGAACATGTCGGGCTCCAGCGGGCCCAGCTGCGGGTGGTCCCAGCGGGCCAGGAGTTCGGCCCCGATCCAGCGGCCGCTGCGCAGGTTGATCCTGGGTTGCAGGGCGAAGCCGAGGCTGCCATCGGCGATGGCGTCGCGCAGTCCGGCGACCAGCGCGGCGTTGGCAGGGAGGCGGGTGCCGGGGGCGATTCCGCCGGGACTCCGCCGCACCCGGTGTCGCTGCCATGCCAGCAGCGCGAGGGTCGCGAGCAGCAGCGCCGCCGCGGTCATGGCGGCCAGGCGCCAATCCGGCCGGGAGTCGCCATCGGCTGCGGGGGCGCCGGCGCCCTGCATGACCGGACTGCCGATCCACTGCACGTAGAGGTCGTTCTGCACGCCGGCACGCCCCAGCCGCTCGAGCGCGCCGTTGATCCGCGGCACCAGGTCCGGGCGCCCGCGCCGGACGGCGTACACGTATTTGCGCTCCAGCAGCGGCGGACTCAGCGCGACCAGGTCGTGCAGGTCCGAACGCCGGATCGCGTCGTAGCCGATGCCGGTCGGGACCAGCGCGTAATCGGCACCGCCGCGGGCGACGAGCTGCAGGGTGTCGGCCTCGTTGTCGAGCCCGATGATGGTGATGCCCGGCCGGTCGAGGCCGCGCAGCGCTTCCCAGGCCAGGCCGGCGCCCTGGACCGCGACGCGGCCGCCACCGAGCGCCTCCAGCGAGTGGACCGTCGGGGTCTCGTAGTGGCCGAACAGCGCGTGGTGGCGCAGCAGGAGCGGCTCGGTGAACAGGAAGCGGCGCTCGCGCTCGGCGGACCAGAACATCGGCACGGCGTCGAGTTCGCCGCGCTCGAGGCGTTCCAGCGTCGTCGCCCAGTCGCCGAGTTCCACCACCAGTTCCAGGCCGAGGTCGGCGGCGACGGCCTGCGCCAGGTCGACGTCGAAGCCGTCCGCTTCACCCCGGGTGTTGCGGAAGTGGTACGGCGGATACGCGGCATCGCCGCCTAGGCGCAGCGTTCCGGTGGCCGGCGAGGCCCCGTCCGCCGCAGGCGCCAGCGCGGGGTGCACTCCGAGCGCGAGGACCAGCAGCACCGGCCACCACCAGCGTGGTCGCCATCGTTCCCGGCCCTTGCCATCGGCTTGCATGGTCACAACACCGTCCCCAGGCCGCGCCAGACCGAGTATTAACACGGTTCAGGTGGCTTTGGGCGCCCGGCCGGTCCGGTCATGGCCGCCTGCGGGCCCTTCCGCGCGTGACGCGCGCCGGGCTGCCGGGCGTGCCTTGCGGGGGTTCAGTCGCCGGGGGCGGAGCGCTCCGCAGCCGCGCCCGGGATGCTGTCGAGCATCCGCTTCACGTGCTGCGCCGGATTCATGTCGGAGTGCACGGCCAGCACGCGGCCGTCCTGGCCGATGAGGTACGAGGTGCGGCTGGACATCTCCGGCTTGCGCTCCAGCACCGCGGCATAGCCGGCGGCGATCTTCGCGCCGGGATCGGCGGCCACCGGGAACTTGCCGGCGCAGGTGGCCTTGTCGGCGGAGAATGCGCGCAGCTGTTCCGTGTTGCCGGCGGTCACGCCGATCACCGACACGCCGCGGGCCCTGAAGTCGTCGACCGCCAGCGAGAACAGCGAGGCCTCGATGTTGCAGCCGGGCGTGTTCGCGGCCGGGAAGAAGTAGAGCACCACGGGGCCGTCGCGCAGCGCCTTCGACAGCGAATAGTCGAACGGTTCGCCCGCGAGCCACGCCGGCGCGGTGAAGTCCGGCGCGGGATCACCCGGCTGCAGCGTCGCACGGGCCTGGAACGAGCAGGCGGAGGCGAGCGCGAGGGCGGCGAGGACAAGGCTGCGCGTGATGGTGTTCATGGCGGGACTCCTGGTGTCGGCTGATTCTAGCGGCCCGGGGCCGGCCGGCCGCAGCAGCGTGCGGGGGCTGCCGCGAGGCGGCGAGGGGCGGCGAGGGGCGGCGAGGGGCGCGATGCCGGCGGCGTCAGACGTCCAGGCCCGATTCGCGGCGCCGGCCCGCCTTCAGTGCGCGCCTGCGGTCCTCCGCGCTGCCCCAGCGGCGCACGCTGCGCTGGAAGAACAGGCTGTTGGGCACGCGCAGCACGCTGCCACGGGCATCGCCGGCGTCGTCGACTTCCTGCAGCGTGGTGTAGACGAGGTTGATGTCGGTGACGCGGCCACCCAGCCCGGGCTTGTCGCCGCTCTCCAGGATCTCGACGTGGTCGTACAGCCGGAACGGGCGCGTGGCCAGGATCAGCATCGTGCAGAAGATGTTCGACAGCACGCTCCACGCGGCGAAGAAGGCCACCGCGGCCACCGCCGCGAAGCCGGTGAACGCCGTCCACAGCACCGTGCCCGAGACCCCGAGCCGCTGCAGCACCAGCAGAAGCGCCGCCGCCGAGATCAGGAACGTCACCACCCGCCGCGAGCCGATCACCAGCTCCGGCGGCGCGTCGTAGCGGGCCCAGACGCGGTCGCCGACGCGGCGCACCACCAGGCGCAGCAGCCACGCCGCCAGCAGGATCAGCGCGACCTGGCCCAGGGGGATGATCACCCCCAGCCATTCCTGCATCCAGACGGGCAGATATCCGCGCATCACGGCTCCCCGACGGCACCGCGCCGTCGCGGCCGCGATTGTCCCAGATCGATCCGGCGCACGGAATGCGGCGACGCGCTACATCACCGCCAGCGTGCGGTTGTCGAACTGCCCGGGGTGCTGGCGGCGGATCTCGAGCTTGCGTTCGATCGCCGCCAGGATCTCCGCGGCGAAGTTGACGCCGGCCATGGTGCTGCACGAGCCGAGGTTGCCGGGCGAGAATACGTTCACCTCGAGGACGGTGTCACCGATGATGTCGACGCCGACCAGGAACATGCCGTCGCGCAGCAGCTTGGGCCGGATCATCTCGGCCACGCGCAGCTCGCGTTCGGTGATGCGCACCGCGCGCGCCTTGCCGCCGGCGTGGATGTTGCTGCGGATGTCGCCCTTGGCGCCGACGCGGCGCATCGCCGCGTACTTCGTCCCGACCCTGAGCGGCTCGCCGTTCATGAGGAAGAAGCGGATGTCGCCCTTCTCCGCGCCCGGCACCCAGGCCTGGGCGATGATGTAGCCGTCGCGCCCGATGGCCTCGACCATCTGGTTGAGGTTCTTGCCGCTCTTGCCGTCCAGCAGGAACACGCCCTGGCCGCCCGAGCCCTGCAGCGGCTTCAGCACCACCTTGCCGCCGTGCGCCTTGGCGAAGGCGCGGATGTCGGCGGTGGAGCGGCTGATCAGGGTTTCGGCGCGGACCTCGCGCGGGAAGGACTGGAAGTACAGCTTGTTGATCGCCTCCGACAGCGAGGCCGGGTCGTTCAGCACCAGGCAGCCGCGGGCCGCGGCCAGGCGCCCGAACTGGATGCCCGCGAACTCGGCCCAGGGGCGCTCGCCGGCGTCGTTGGAGGGATCGTTGCGCAGCATCAGCACGTCGATCGAGGCGATCTCGATCAGCTCGCGCGGGCCCGCGGCCTGCAGGTCCTTGAAGAACCTCGGCCGCCCCCGCTTGCTGCCCTTGGTCGCGGGCAGCATGCGGGCGTGGACGCGCAGGTCGTCGTCGGTGCCGAGGACGAAGTCGCCGGGGGTGATGTAGGCGACGTCGTGCCCGCGGCGCGAGGCCTCGTGGGCGAGGATGGTGGTGGTATAGCCCTCGTATTCGAGCTCGATGTCGTTGACGAAGAAGGCGATCAGCATGGCGCGGGATCCTGCAGGTGGTCGAGGAAGGCACCCCCGGCGCGGATGCGCGCAATGCGCGCGCGGGCCTCGGGGCGGGTGAGGAACTCGGGGGTCGCGGCCGGCGCGCGCAGGATGCCGCGGGCCTGGAGCTCCTCGACCATCGGCACGTGGGCCTCGGCGATCTTGCCCAGCCAGAACGGATCCAGCTCGCGGCCGGCGGCGACGAAGGCGAACACCTGGCGCAGCCCGCGCAGGTAGATCGCGTCCTTGGCCAGGCCGCCGGAGCGGAACACGCGGGCGATGATGGTGAAGGCGGTACGCGCCGCGAAGCCGTGTTCGCCGACCAGCAGCCGCTGGCAGTCGCCGAACGCGGCGCCGGCCAGCATCGCGTCCACCACCAGCACGCGTGCGGCCAGGAGCCGCAGCCGCGCCGGCGTGAGCCCGCCGACCAGGTACTCGGCGAACACGCCCAGGCCTTCCTGCACGCCTTCGTAGCCGGCCAGCCCGGCGCCGAAGATGCCCAGTCCCTGCTGGCCGCCGTTGATGCAGGTGAGCACGTGCACGCCGACCTCGTGCTGCAGCAGCGCGTCCAGGCGCGCGCGGCGCATCCGGGTGGCGGTGGACACCAGCACGCTGTTGCCGCTGACCATGAGCCCCGGCGCGAGGTCCTCGCGCAGGCAGACGTCGGCCTTGAACACCGGCACCTTGTGGCGATAGCGCGCGATCATCCGCTGGGCCGCGTCGCCGACCTCGTGCGCCCCGACCATCTCCGGATCGCCCGCCGGCGGCTCGGCGACGCGGGCGAGGATGCCGTGCGCGTCGGCCAGCAGGGCGGGTTCGACCGCGCCGTACAGCATCACCGAACCGTGCCGGAACGCGGGCGTGTTGCGGCACTGGAGCAGGGTCAGCTGCAGGTCGAGTTCCTGCCGCTTCTGCTGGAACAGCGTCTCCAGCACCGGATCCTCCACCGCGCGCAGGTCGATCGCGTGCAGCGCGCGCTTGGCCAGCGCGGGGTCGACGGTCAGCGGGCGGTAGCGGAAGCGGGGGTCGGGCGCGGCCTGTCCGCGGCAGCGCTCGAACTGCTCCACGGTGTCGATCGGCGAGACGCCGAGCAGGAAGTCGAAGGAGCGGCTGATGCGGGCCAGTTCGCGGTCGGCGACCACGGCCGCCTCGATGTAGCGGCTGCGTCCGAGCGAGCGGTGCTGCGGCGCCGGGCGGCCGCTGCCGGCGGCGACGAAGGCGGCAGCGGCGCGCAGAAGCGCATCGAACACCCGGGTTTCCAGCTCGTGGAAGACCTGCGGATAGATCCCGCCGTGGCCCCCGGGCACCAGGTGGATGCGCGGCAGCCCCAGCGTCAGTCGGGAGAGGCGCGCGGCGTCGTCCGGCAGCCCGGCGGGAAGGGCACGGGCATCGGCATCGTCGAGGCGCTCGATCCGGGGCTCGCGCAGGTCGATGCACAGGCCTGCCAGCGCCGCCGCGAGCTCGCCCGCGGCCGCCTGCGCCGCCGGGTCGCGGCTGCAGCCGATGGTGAAGCGGAACGGCTCCAGGCGCGCGCTGTCCTCCTCGAGGCTGTCGTCGCCGGCGAGGTCGTGGAGGCCGACGACGAGCAGGCGGGGACAGTCCTCGAGCTGCCGCGCCACCACGCTGCGCACGCAGTCGGCCACGCCGGCATCCCCGTCGCCGGCGGACCAGAGGATGCTGGCCGGACTGATCGCGGCCACGCGCCGGGCCAGGCTGTGCGCGGTGTCATCGCTGCGGTGCGCGACCAGGAAGGGCAGGGGGCGGTCGACGTAGACGCGACCGCCGTCCGGCAGGACGTGATGCTGCGGGCCGTCATCGGACCGGTCCGGCGCCGCGGACCACGCGGGCGTCCGGTCAGCCATGGCGGTCCAGCAGCTCGCGCGCGGTATCGACCACGTGCCCGATGAAGCCGCGCATGGCGGCCAGCTCCGCCGGGTCGGGCGCGCCGCTCCATTCGTCCATGAAGAACTTCTTGAACTCCAGCGCGATCGCGCAGCCGTGCTCCGGGTGGCGTTCGTGCACGAAGCGGGTGAGGGCGCCGCGGCCCTGGAAGGCCACGTTCTCGCGCACGTCCAGCCGGCGCCCGCGGAAATCGAAGTCGCGCATCGCGTCCATCAGCGGGTCGAGCACCGGCGCCCAGCGCGCCCTCGGCATCGAGAAGGTGCCGATGTTGATGTCCGGGGCGTCGGCCTGCGGCGTCGGCGGCGCGGCGGGTCCGTCGCGGCGGTGGTTGTAGCTGTGGACATCGATCAGCACATAGGCGCCGTGCGAGGCGCGGATGTCGTCGAGCAGCTGTCCCATCATCGCGTAGAAGGCGCGATGCAGGCGCAGCGAGCCTTCGACCAGCGATTCCGCCGGGGACGCGGCCCAGACCTGCAGGCCCCAGGACTGGTCGGGCGTCCGGTAGAAGGCTTCGTCCTCGCCGCGGTTGAGGTCGACCTCGAAGCGCGAACGGCCGGCGATCACGTGCGTCGGCGCCGCGGCGGCGGCCTGGCCGGTCCAGGGATCCTCCTCGCGCAGGCGGCCGGCTTCGTCCAGCGCCATGGCCGTCGCGATCTCCGGGCGCAGGCCGTGGCCGTCGTGGATGGCGGTGGCGAGCACGCGGTCGTCGCTGCGCTGCACGGTCCACCAGGGCGGGGCGTGGGTGGGTGTGGTGTCCATGGCCGCCGGTTCTACGCAGGAGGGCGTGACCGGGGCGAAAACGCGGCCGTTGGGTATGCTTGGACGGTTGGCGCCCTTCGCGGCGCCTGCCCATCGCATCCAGTCCGGAGACATCCAGCTTGAAGACCAGCCTTCTCAGCGCGGCGACCGCGCTCGCCCTGTCGCTCGCCGCCCCCGTGCATGCCCATGACGTGCACGCGGCCGACGAGTGCATCGACATCGCCTGCGACGCCAGCCTGCTGTTCGAGGCCGGCGACTCCGCAGCGGATGCCGGCGGCACCGTTGCCGCCACCCGCTACGGCACCTGGGGCATCGACACCGCCGGCATGGACACCTCGGTCGAGCCGGGCGACGACTTCTTCCGCTACGTCAGCGGCACGTGGGCCGACAGCACGGACATCCCGTCGGACAAGTCGATGTACGGCTCGTTCCTGGTGCTGCGCGACCTGTCCGAGGCCCGCGTCCGCGGCCTGGTCGAGGGCTACGTGCAGCAGGGCGCGGCGGCGACCGGCGACGCCGCCAAGGTCGCCACGCTGTACCGCAGCTTCCTCGACGAGGCCGCGATCGAGGCCCTGGGCGCGAAGCCGCTGGCGCCGTACCTCGACGCCATCCGCGCCGCCGCCGACAAGGACGCGATGGCCGACCTGATGGGCGCGTCCTCGGGCAGCGTCGGCGCCACCCTGTTCCGCCTGGGCGTGTCCGACGACCAGCGCGATCCGGACCGCTACACGCTGTACATGAGCCAGTCCGGCCTCGGCCTCGGCGACCGCCAGATGTACCTGGACGAGAAGTTCGCGCCGCAGCGCGAGCGCTACGTCGCCTACATCGCGCAGCTGCTGGAGCTGGCGGGCTGGGACGAGCCGAAGGCGAACGCGCAGCGCGTGTTCGATTTCGAGAAGTCGGTGGCCGAAGCCCACTGGACCCGCGCCGAAAGCCGCGACCGCAGCCGCACCTACAACCCGGTCGAGCGCGCCGCGTTCGCGACCACCGCGCCGGGCTTCAACTGGGAGCGCTATTTCGCCGCCGCCGGCGTCGGGCAGGCGCCGCGCGCGGTCGTGCGCCAGGACAGCGCGATGCCGAAGCTGGCGAAGCTCTTCGCCGACGCCGACCTCGACACGCTCAAGGCCTGGCAGGCCTTCCACGTGACCGACCAGGCCGCGCCGCTGCTGTCGAAGGCCTTCGTCGACGCGAACTTTGATTTCCGCTCGAAGTTCCTCTCCGGCCAGCCGGAGCAGAAGGAGCGCTGGAAGCGCGGCGTGGCGCACGCCGAAGGCGCGATGGGCGAGGCGATCGGCCGCGACTACGTGGCGCTGTACTTCCCGCCGGACGCCAAGGCGAAGATGGACGACCTGGTCGCCAACGTGAAGGCCGCCATGGGCGCGCGCCTGGACCAGCTCGAGTGGATGGGCGATGACACCAAGAAGGAGGCCCGCGCCAAGCTGGCCGGCTTCGGCCTGAAGATCGGCCACCCCGAGACCTGGCGCGACTACGCCGCGCTCGAGGTCCGCGATGGCGACGTGCTTGGCAATGCGCTGCGTTCGGCTGCCTTCGAATGGGACTACGACCGCGGGCGCATCGGCGGGCCGGTCGACAAGGCCGAGTGGGGCATGACGCCGCAGACGGTCAACGCTTACTACTCGTCGGTGAAGAACGAGATCGTGTTCCCGGCCGCCATCCTGCAGCCGCCGTTCTTCGATCCCGATGCCGATCCGGCCGTCAACTACGGCGGCATCGGCGGCGTGATCGGCCACGAGATCATCCACGGCTTCGACGACCAGGGCCGCAAGTCCGACGGACAGGGCCTGCTGCGCGACTGGTGGACGGCCGAGGACGCGGCGAAGTTCGAGGCCCAGGCCGCGAAGCTCGGTGCCCAGTACGAGGCCTACGAGTTCCCGCAGCTGCCGGGCATGCACATCAACGGCAAGGTGGCGATGGGCGAGAACATCGGCGACCTCGGCGGCCTGACCATCGCGCTGGAGGCCTACCGCCGCTCGCTGGGCGGCCAGGAGGCGCCGGTGATCGACGGCTTCAGCGGCGAACAGCGCTTCTTCATGGGCTGGGCCCAGGTGTGGCGCACGCTGTGGCGCGACGATGCGCTGCGCCAGCAGCTGGTGAACGGCACGCATTCGCCGGGCCACATCCGCGCCTTCGCGCCGCTGCGCAACATCGACGCCTGGTACGAGGCCTTCGGCGTGGACAAGGACGACGCGCTGTGGGTCGCGCCGGAAGACCGCGTGCGCATCTGGTGAGGCCGACAGGGCGGTGATCCGCCCGCCGGTCGAGGCGAAGGGCAGGCCAAGCGGCCTGCCCTTCGTCGTTCCAGGACAGGCACCGCGGCGGCCGCCCCCTTTCCATCGCCCCCCGTTCCGTGGCGTAATCGGGCAACCCACGTCGTCCGCTCTACCCGAGGTCCGCAGTCCGAACAGCCACAGGAGCCAGCCACGCGATGCATCCGGAAGTGATCAGCGAGGAGTACGGGATTCCCGCCGCACAGGCGAGGGACATCATCGGCCGCGAGACGCGGCGCGCGCTCCTGCGGCGCTGGCAGGCATGGGCCTGGCTGGTGGTGACGGCCGGGCTGGCGGGCGCGCTGTACGCCATGCAGCCCGGGAACGGCCTCTGCGCCCTGCTCATCGGAACCGGCGCGCTGCTGGTGTGGTACCAGGTCGGGCGCTTCCTCGCCGAGCCGGCGGTGCACGCCGCCGCACGGGAGCGCTCCACGGCTTGACCGCGGTCAGGGCCGGCCCGCGCCGGCCCGCCTAGGCTTGCACGCTCGCCTTCATCCCGAGCGCCTGCATGTCCGAGCCATCCATCCTCGTCATCGGAGCCGGCCCGGCCGGCCTGTCGCTGGCGCGCGCGCTGTCGATGCGCGGCCTGCATGTCGACGTCATCGAACGGCAGCCCCGCGCCGCGATCGCTGAGCCGGCGCCCGACGGCCGCGAGATCGCGCTGACCCGGTCCTCGATGCGACTGCTTCGCGAGCTGGGCATCCTCGATCGCATCGACGCCGCGAAGGTGGCACCGCTGGTGCGTGCACGGGTCGCCGACGGCGACGCCGGCGAGGGCTTCGAGGTCGATGCCGGACCGTTCGGGCACGAGGCGCTGGGGAGCCTGGTCGCGAACAGCGACATCCGCGCTGCTGCCTGGGCCGTGGTCGAGGCCGATCCGCGGATCCGCGTGCACTTCGACGCGCGCGTGGCGTCGGTGGCGGCGGGCTCGCGAACGGCGGAGGTGGTGCTCGAGGACGGCCAGCGCTTCGAGGCGCCGCTGCTGGTCGCGGCCGACAGCCGCTTCTCGTCCACGCGCCGCGCCCTGGGCATCCCGGTCGCCATGCACGATTTCGGCAAGACCATGCTGGTCAGCCGCGTGCGTCCGGAACAGGGCCACGACGGCGTGGCCTGGGAATGGTTCGGCCACGACCAGACGCGCGCGCTGCTGCCGCTCAACGACGGGCTCGCCTCGGCGGTGCTCACGGTGACCGGCGCCGAGGCCGACGCGCTGCTGGCGCTCGCGCCCGACGCCTATGCGCGCGAGCTGGAAGCGCGCTACCGCGGCCGCTTCGGCGCCATGGTGCCCGAGGGGCCGGTGCATGCGTATCCGCTGGTGGCGACCTGGGCGCACCGCTTCGTCGGCCCGCGCTTCGCGCTGGTGGGGGACGCGGCGGTGGGCATGCATCCGGTGACCGCGCACGGCTTCAACCTCGGCCTGGCCAGCGTCGAGCGGCTGGCCTGTGCGGTGGCCGATTCGATGTCACGGCACGGCGATCCTGCCGATCCGGCGCTGCTCGCGCGCTACCAGCGCCGGCACCGCGCCGGCTGCGCGACGCTGTTCCTGGGCACGGCGCTGGTGGTGCGCGTGTTCACCGACGACCGCCTGCCGCTGCGACCGCTGCGGCGCGCGATCATCGGCGCCGGGCGTGCGCTGCCGCCGCTGCGGCGTGCGCTGGCCGATGCGCTGCTGGACGATGGCCCGGTGGACCCGACGCCGCTGCAGCGCCTGCGCCGCGGCTTCGAGGTCCTGCGGCCGAGGTCGCCCGGCGGCCGGCGGCTACAATGAACGGCCCGATATCGCTCCGGAGCCGCCATGCCCGCCATCCCCGCCTGCCCGCAATGCGGCCTCGAGAACACCTATGCCGACGGCGCACTGCTGGTCTGCGCCGACTGCGGCCACGAGTGGGCGCCGGGCGAGGGTGGCGACGCGGCGGGTGACGCGCCGGTGGTGCGTGACGTCAACGGCAACCCGCTCGCGGCGGGCGACACCGTGGTCGTCATCAAGGACCTCAAGGTCAAGGGGTCGTCGATCCCGCTCAAGCAGGGCACGGTGATCCGCAACATCCGCCTGGTCGAGGACGACGCCGAGCACATCGAAGGCCACTCCGACCGGATCAGGGACCTGGTGCTGAAGACCTGCTTCCTGCGCAAGGCCTGAGCAAGCGATGGGTGAAGCGGCCGCCAGCGGCACGGTGCCAGCCGGACGACGCCGCGTCGCGGTGGTCGGCGGCGGGCCGGCCGGGCTGTTCGCGGCCGAGCGGCTGCGCGCGTCCGGCTGCGAGGTCCATGTCTTCGAAGCCAAGGGCTCGGCGGGCCGCAAGTTCCTGGTGGCCGGCAAGGGCGGGCTCAACCTCACGCACTCCGATCCTCCGGCGCTGTTCGCCAGCCGCTACCGCGAGCGCGCGGGCGAGGTCGCGTCCTGGCTCGAGGCCTTCGACGCCGACGCGCTGCGCGCCTGGGCGCTTGGCTTGGGCGTGCCGACCTTCGTCGGCAGCTCGGGCCGCGTGTTTCCCGAGGACCTGAAGGCGGCGCCGCTGCTGCGCGGCTGGGTGCGACGCCTGCGCGCGCAGGGCGTGCATCTCCACGTCCACCATCGCTGGGCGGGGTGGGCCGACGACGGCAGCCTGCGCTTCGACGCGCCCGACGGTGCGCTCGCCTTCGACGCCGACGCCACGGTGCTGGCGCTGGGCGGCGGCAGCTGGCCGCAGCTTGGCTCAGACGGCGCCTGGCAGGCGCTGCTGCGCGACGCCGGGATCGACCTCGCGCCGCTGCAGCCGGCCAACTGCGGCTTCGACGCCGGCTGGTCGCCGCATTTCGCCGCCAGGCACGCCGGTGCACCGCTGAAGCCGGTGGTCGCGCACTGGCGCGAGGCCGACGGCAGCGTGCATGCGCTGCAGGGCGAGTGCGTGGTGTCGGAGCACGGGATCGAAGGCAGCCTGGTCTATGCCATCTCCGCTGCGCTGCGCGACACCATCGCCCGCGAGGGCCACGCGATCCTGGAGCTGGACCTGGTGCCCGGCCGCGACCTGGCCCGGCTCCAGCACGACCTGGCGCGCCCGCGCGGCAAGCGCAGCGTGTCGGAGCACCTCCGCCGCGCCGCGGGCATCGACGGCGCCAAAGCGGGCCTGCTGCGCGAGGTGCTGGGCGCCGATGCCATGCACGATCCGGCCGCCGTCGCGGCCGCGGCCAAGCGCCTCCCGCTGCGGCTGGTCCGCGCGCGCCCCATCGCCGAGGCGATCAGCAGCGCGGGCGGCATCCGCCTGGAAGCCCTGGACGCACAGCTGATGCTGCGCGCGCGTCCGGGCACCTTCGCCGCCGGCGAAATGCTCGACTGGGAGGCGCCGACCGGCGGCTACCTGCTCACCGCCTGCTACGCCAGCGCCCACGTGGCCGCGGCGGGCGTGCTGCGCTGGCTGTCGACGCCGGCGTGACGACCGCGCCGCGCCGATCGGGCATGCTGTCCCGCCCGGATCGCGAGAGGTTTCCGATGGACCGCGCACTGATGACCACCCTGTTGATCGCGGCGCTGCCGCTGGCCGGCTGCGACCGCGCCCCGTCCGCCGTCGATCCGGCAGCGACGGCCGATGCGCCCGTGCAGGCGCCCGCTGCAAGCGCACCGGCGCTGCCGGCCGAATTCGTGGTGTCCACCAACGAACCCTTCTGGCAGGCGCGGGTGGAGGGTGGCGAGGTGGTCCTGGACGGCCCCGACGTGGATGGCCGGCGTTTCAGCATCGACCGCCAGGATGAGGGCGACGGCGTGCGCGTTGTCCACGCCCGCGATGGGGCGGGCACGATCTCGGTGACGCTGAGGCCCGGTCCCTGCCAGGACAGCATGTCCGGCGCGGAGTTTCCGCACGCGGGCGAAGTGACCATCGACGGCGTCGGGCCAGCGCCGGGCTGCGCGCGTCCGGCGGGCACGCCGCCTCCGCGGCCGTCGGAGGAGTAGCCCGGGATTCCGCCGCGGCTCAGCCGGCGGCGTTCGACCTGCGCGCGGTGCCCGGCATTGGCCCCGGTTCGACCAGGATGGTGTCGCCCCAGTCGCAGGGCATGACGATGGCGACCGGGCGGCCGCTGGCGGTGGCGTCGCCGAGCGCGACCGCATGGGCCGCCATGGTCGCCTTGAAGCGGCTGTGGAAGACCTCGTCGTACGTCGCGCCGGAGACCTGGAAACCCGCCGCAATCTGCTTGATCTCGACCATTGGCGCGCCTCGCTGATTGGGTGCCCCGGCCCAGCTTCACGACTTGCTCAAGGTCGCGGCCATTCCGTTGCTGAGCGGCATCCGTGTCCGGTGCAGGGCCGTGCTGCCGGGGCATCCGCAAGCTTGCGCCGCGGCGGTCCGCAGTCCTGTCGGGCGCTTCTCCATTACGGGGTAGGAAAACTCCGAATCAGCGCGGCGGTGGCGCGGCGCCGGTCGCCTCCTCGGGAAGCAGGGTCTCGTGCGCGTGCGCGCGCTGCTCCGCCGCCAGGTGCTCGTCCAGGTCGTGGTTGACCGAGGTGTCCGCGGCGTCCCCGCCGGCGTCGGCGATTGGGGCCGACGACGTGGGCGCGGGCGGGCCTTCCACCAGCTCGGTGGTGTACTGGATGTTGCGGGGCGTCCGCACTCCGGCGCCGGCCAGGCAGGTGCGCACCGCATGGATCGCCTCGCTGCGCACCTTGCCGATGTCGCTCTGGCGCTGGTCGACCCAGGCGTAGAAGCGCAGCGTGATCCCGCTGGCGTCGTAGGCGTCCACGGTCCAGGACGGTCCCGGATCGGTGGCCACGCCATCGATCGACCGGATCGCGCCCAGCGCCAGCTCCTGCACGCGCCGGATCGACTCCTCGACGTCGAGCGGAATGGTGAACTCCAGCCGCCGCTTGGGGTTGCTGGAGAAGTTCAGCACCACCGACTTGAACACCAGCGCGTTCGGCAGGGTGAGGCGGTTGCCGTCGTGCGTGACCAGGACGGTCGCGCGCGAGGTCAGCGCGGCCACCTTGCCCTCGTGGGTGTCGTCGATGCGCAGCGACTCGCCGGGCGCGAAAGGGCGGCGGATGCTGAGCAGCACGCCGGCGACATAGTTCTCGGCGATGTCCTTGAACGCGAAGCCCAGCGCCAGGCCGAGCACTCCCGCCGAACCCATCACCGCGCCTACCAGCGCGGTGGCGCCGAGCAGGTCCAGCGCGATCAGCACCCCGCCGAGCAGCACCAGCCACTGCACCAGCTGTTGCACCAGGTTGGCGAAGAACGGGTTCTCCGCCTGCCAGTTGCGGCGCGCGATGCGGCTGCCCAGGCGGCGGCCCAGCCACTTGCCGAAGGCCCAGGCCGGGGCCACCACGACGATCGCCACCAGCAGCAGCGGCAGCGCGGCGAGCAGCCGGGTCACCTTGTCGACGGCCAGGTCGGACGCGGTGGCGACGCGGTCGGTGAAGCGCGTGCTCAGCGTCACGCCGTTGTCGACGCGCTCGATGCCCGGGTGCTGGGCGGCCACCTGTTCGGCCCGCTCGCGGTCCTCGGGGGCCAGCACCACGCCCTGCAGCGCCGCGACGCCGTCGTGCACGGTGACCGAGACGTCGGACAGGCCGGAGGTGTCCTGCAGGCGCCGGGCCAGGCGACGGCTTTCGACGAGGTCGCGAGCGGCGGACTCGGCTCCGGGTGCGGGCGCTGTGTCCGCGCTTTCGGCCGCAGCGGCATCCACGGGCACGTCGGTGCCGGCGGTGGCCGGGGGCGTGGCGGGCTCCTGGGCATGGGTCGTGCCGGTGGCGAAGACCAGGGTGAGCAGGAGGGCGGCGAAGGGTCTGGCGAGGTCTGCACGCATGCGGGAATGGTCGCATGCGCTCGTGAAGGGGCGATCGCAGCCGTCCATGCGCTGGTGGCCAGCGTCGCGCGCCCTTGCGTGGAGCGCCCTTCGCCCCGATAACGCGGGTTCGGACCCCCATCGTGCAGGAGCAGACCATGGCCACCGGCTGGGCCGGCGACGGCGCCGTGCAGGACCAGATCGACGCGACCGTGAAGGACGCCATCGAACGCGCGCGCAGCCGCCTCGGCACCGGGCCGGGGCGGGCGACCTGCGAGGAGTGCGACGCGCCGATCCCCGAGGCGCGGCGGAAGGCCGTGCCCGGCGTGCGCCTGTGCGTGGCCTGCCAGTCGGCGCTCGACAAGGACGAGGCCGGCCATGCCGGCTACAACCGCCGCGGCAGCAAGGACAGCCAGCTGCGCTGAGCCGCCTGCGCTAGGCTGCGCTTTCACACCAAGGGATCAAGACCGTGGCAGGACAGGGACGCGGGCCGGGCTGGCTGTCTTCGTGGTTCGCGCGCCTGCGCGGGGCAGGGGCCGTGGATCCGACCGGCCTGCCGCTGCCGCCTGTGCGCCTGCGCCGCCACGACGGCCATGTGTCGCTGCAGTTCCGGCGCGGCCAGACCCAGAGCCGCATGCGCGGCGCCGAGCCCGACCGCCTGCTGATCGACTACACCCGCACCATGCTCGCGGCGCTGCTGTGGCAGCCGCGCCCGGTGCGCATCGGCATCGTCGGCCTGGGCGGTGGCTCGCAGGTGAAGTTCCTGCACCGCCACCTCGCGCAGGCCCGGCTGGAGGTGGTGGAGAACCATCCCGGGGTGATCGCGCTGCGCCGCGAGTTCGGCATTCCGGACGACGATGCGCGGCTGGAGGTGCTGCTGGACGATGGTGCGCGCTTCGTCGCCGCGCGGCCCGGGCGCTACGACCTGCTGCTGGTGGACGGCTATGACGCGTCCGGCATCCCCGCCGCGCTGTCGACGCCGGCCTTCCACGCCGCCTGCCGCGACGCGCTCGCGCCCGGCGGGGTGATGGCCAGCAACCTGCATGGTGACAACCCGGCACCGCGCATCGAGCGGTTGAGGGAGGCCTTCGGGCCGGACCAGGTGCTGGTGGTGGAGGAAGAGAAGATGAGCAACCAGGTCGCCTTCGCCTGGACCGGGGACGCGCCCGACGGCCGCGATGCCTGCGTCGCCGCCGTGCACGCGGCGCTGCCCGCGCCGGCGCGGCGCGAGCTGGCGGTGGTGCTGGAGCGGATCGCGCATGCGCTGCGCGGGCGCGGCGGCGGGTCGGCAGCATGCGCGAGCTGATCCCGCTGCCGCCGGACATGCTGGAGGCGCTGCGCGCGGCCTACGCCACGCCACCGCGGGCCTACCACCACTTCGGCCATGTCGAAGCGCTGCTGCGGCTGTTCGATGAAGTCGAGGCCGGGCCTGGCTGGGCGCGGCCGCGCGAGGCCTGGTTGGCGATGCTGTATCACGACGCCGTCTACGAGCCCGGCCGCCGCGACAACGAGGCGCGCTCGGCCGCACTGGCAGCATCCTCGATCACGCGCTGGCTGCCGCACGAGGGCCTCGACGTGGCCCATGTCGCCGGGCTGATCGAGCTGACGGCGCGCCACGGCGCACTGTCACCCGATGAGCTCGGGCCTGGCCCCGACGACGACGACCGCCGCAACTTCCTCGACTGCGACATGGCCATCCTCGGCGCGGCCCCGGATGTGTTCGACGCCTACGACCGCGCGATCGCGGAGGAGTACCGCGGCGTGGTCCCGGCATGGCTGTACCGCCTCAACCGGCGCCGTTTCCTGCGCGGACTGCTGCGCCGCGAGCGCATCTACCTGGGCGACTTCTTCCATGCGCGCCTGGACGCGGCGGCGCGGGGCAACCTGCGGCGCGCGCTCGGCGTCGAACGCTGACCCGCGCCGGCGCCGTGGGCGGCTTCCCACGCCTGCCACATGCCGCGGGTATCCTTGCCTGATGGCGAAGCTCCTGCTGAACATGCGGATGGTGCCCGAGGACGAGGCGGACGATGTCCGCGCGTTCCTGGGCGAGCACCGGATCGCCTTCCACGAGACGAAGCCCAGCCGCTGGGGGATCTCCTACGGCGGGATCTGGGTGTCCGAGGACGCGGATTACCCGCGCGCGCGACAGCTGATGGACGACTACCAGGCCGCCCGCCAGGCGCGCGCGCGCGCCGAACACGCCCGCGCGCTGGCCGACGGCAGCGCCGACACCTTCGCCGCGGTCTTCCGCCGCGAGCCGCTGCGCGTGCTCGCGGTGCTGCTGGGCATCGCCGGCCTGCTGCTGCTGGTGGCGCTGCCGGTGGCCCTGCTGTGGCGGGCGGGGACATGAGCAGGACCCGGCCGGGCAGGACTCCCTACTGGCCTGACCGCTCCGCGCTGCGCCGCCGGCGCAGCGCCAGGCGCGCATTCTGGGTGGCGGTCGCGCTGGTGCTGGTGCTGCCCTGGTTCGGCTATCGCCACGCCCGCGACTGGCTGCGTCCCGAGGCCGGGGCGCCGCCGGTGCCGGTCGTGGCCGATGCGGCCAGCGTGCCTCCAGTGACCCGGGCGCAGCCTTCGGAGGCGCGTGATCCCGGCCCGCCGCTGGTCGCGGCACCCGCCGGGGGCGACGCCCGGCCCGACCCGGCCGAGAGCGATCCCGACGCCGGCATCGATGCCATCGGCCGCGACGCGCGTGCCGGTGACGGCGAGGGCGCCGCGGCGCGGCTCGCCGACCTCGGCGCCAGGGTCCATCGCGAGGTGCTGCTGGCCGATCGCGGCAGCGCGATCCGCCGCGAAGCGGCGCGGCGCGACGTATCCGACATCGCCGGCGTGCGCGCGGCCGGCTGGGTCGACCGGATGACCGTGCTGCTGGTGATGTCCTCGCGCGGCGGGTATTCGACCATCGCCGAAGCCTGCCGGCGCCTGGCCAGGCACGGCGACGTGACCGGCCTCGCGGTGCGCGTGCAGGAAGTCGCGGGCGACGAGGTCGCGGCCGGGGCGCTGCAGGGCGAATGCAGGCCCGGCCTGCAGGCCTCGGGCCCGGTCGATCCGCTGCAGCCCTTCCCAGGCACCCCGCTGCGCGCCCGGGGCGGGCAGGGCGCGCTGGCGGACGCCGAACCGGAGGATCCGGAAGCCGCGCAAGCGCGTCGCCTGCGCGAGGAGGAAAGCCTGCGCATCCTCAGCGAAAGCACGCCCGAACTGCCCGCCGCACCGCAACCCCGGGCCGACCCTGACGCGCGCTGAACGCACGCGGCTTATCATCCCCACGCATCCTTCACGATCCGGATCCCGCCTTTGGACCTGTGCCACCGCTACGCCGCCGCCGCGCTCGCGTTCGTCTTCCTCGCATCCACGGGCTGTGCCCGCGACGACGTTCCGGCGGCCGGCGCCGCCCAGCCGCCGGCCACCAGCGCGCCGCCGCCCGCGCCGCGCACCTCGCTTGAGCCCGACCCCGCCACGGCGCCGATCGAGCGCGCGGCGCCGCCGACGCTGCAGCCCGTCGCGCTTGGCGACTTCGTGGCCGCCGACCGCGTGGCCACCGCGATGACCGGTGCGATCGAGATCGCCGACGCGCGCATCAGCGGCGCCAACGGCGCGGCCTTCGTCACCGAGCGCGTGGCCATCGTCCGCGGTGGCGACGAGTACAGCGCCGGCGAGCGCTATGCCGACATGATGAGCATCGACGCCGGCCATCCGGTGGAGTTGCGGCGGGTGCTGGACGAGGTCCGTGGACAGGACGGCCAGGGCTTCTGCGGCAGCATGAAGACCGGCTTCCTGGCGCTGGCCAGCTACGAAGAGGCCGGCTTCCAGGTGGTGAAGCTGCTCGCGCTGCAGGGCGACGGCATTCCCGCCGCCACCGCCACCGATACCCGGCTCTGCGCCGCCACCAGCTACGAAGCCGCGCCCTGAGTCAGGCGACCTGGCCCGCCGCGCGGCCCGAAGCCCAGGCCCACTGGAAGTTGTAGCCGCCGAGCCAGCCGGTCACGTCCACGACCTCGCCGATGAAGAAGAGGCCCGGCACCAGGCGCGACATCATCGTCGTCGACGACAGCCCGTCGGTATCGACGCCGCCGAGCGTGACTTCCGCGGTGCGATAGCCCTCGGTGCCGCTGGCCACGACCGGCCACGCCGACAGCGCCGCCGCGGCGCGCGCCAGCATCGGCTCGTCGAACTGCCGCAGCGGCCGGTCGCCGAGCCAGTGTTCGCACAGCCGCTGGGCAAAGCGCCTGGGCATGCGCTCGGCCAGGACCGTGCGCAGCTCGCTGGCCGGCCGCGCCGCGCGCTGCGCCCGCAGCCAGTCGAGCGCGTCGGTGCCCGGGAGCAGGTCGATCGACAGCGCCTGCCCGGGTTCCCAGTAGGAGGACGCCTGCAGGATCGCCGGCCCGCTGAGCCCGCGATGGGTGACCAGCATGGCGTTGCGGAACGACGGCCCGCGGGCCGTGGCCTCGACCTCCAGCGCGACGCCGCTGAGGCCGTCCAGCCGCTCGGCGTGGCTGCCGGTGAGCACCAGCGGCACCAGTCCGGCGCGCGTGGGCAGCACGTGGTGTCCGAACTGCTTCGCCAGGGCATAGCCCAGGCCGCTGCCGCCGAGGCTGGGGATCGACAGGCCGCCGCTGGCCACCACCAGTGACGCGGCGGCGACGCGACCCCGCGCGGTCTCGACGACGAAGCCCTCGCCCTCGCGCGCGACGCCGTGGACGTCGCAGCCGGTGTCGACGTGGACGCCGGCATCGGCGCATTCGTCGAGCAGCATGCGCACGATCTGCTTCGATGAGTCGTCGCAGAACAGCTGGCCGAGTTCCTTCTCGTGCCAGGCGATGCCGTGGCGGTCGACGAGGTCGATTAAGTCGGCGGGCGTGTAGCGTGCCAGCGCCGACTTGCAGAAGTGGGGATTGGCCGAGATGAAATTGGCGGGCGTGGTGCCGGTGTTGGTGAAATTGCAGCGGCCGCCGCCGGACATCAGGATCTTCTTGCCGGGCTTGTTCGCGCGCTCGACCACGCGCACGCGCCGGCCACGCTGGCCGGCCGTCATCGCGCACATCAGGCCCGCGGCGCCGGCCCCGATGACCAGCACGTCGCAGGAAATCGTCATCGCGACAGGATAGCGGGTGGGGCGTAGCTCGATCCGCCTTCGGGGGGATCTGCCTGCTGTTTTGGGGACAAATGTGGGGGGCTTGGTATCTCGTAGGGAGCGTGCTTCGGGAGGGCGCGCGCGGCGGGAGGCGGCTGGCGGGGGGAGTGCTCCGCCCGGCCGCAGACGTCCGTGTCTGAAGCCGGGGCGTGGGCCATCCATGGCCTACTCTCCGCACTCCCCCCGCCATCCACCTCCCGCACGACCGGCATCGGCCTCGTGGAGGTCGGGCTGCCGTGAGTTCGTGGAGTCCGGTCAACCTCGAAGTCGCATGTTGGAGAGTCGCCGAAGCCGCGCGCCACCAGCCACCGAAGCGGGGCGCTGTGGGGTGGGGATGGACAGCGCACATGGATGTGCGCGGTAGGCGAATCAGCCATGGATGGCTGCTTCGCCGGTCCATCCCCACCCCGCAGCGACACGCTCCCCCACGAAGCCGTATGCCCAACGGCATCCGGCATCCGGCACCCGGCACCCGGCACCCGGCACCCGGCACCCCGCACCCCGCACCCCGCACCCCGCACCCCGCACCCCGCACCCCGCACCCCGCACCCCGCACCCGCACCCCGCACCCCGCACCCCGCACCCGGTACCCGGCTCCGGCTCCGGCTCCGGCGTTGCGCACCCGGCTGCGCGGTGTGCGCCGCTGCTGCAGCCGGTCCACGTAGAATGTCCGGATGCACGAACAGGCACGTCATCACCGTCATCGAATGGCCAGCGCCGCGACCGCAGAGCGGCGTGCAGGGGCGCGCCCGTGACCTGGCTGGGCCTGGTCGCGATCGTCATCGGCCTGTACCTGGCGTTCAAGGTCGCCGGCGTGGTGCTGAAGCTCGCCCTGTGGCTGCTGATCGTGGTCGCCGCCTACTGGTGGCTGGCGCCGATGTTCGGCTGGCCACCGCTCGAGGAAGTGATCCACGTCCTCGGCCCCTGAGCCGGCGGACCTGGAATCTTGCAGGAGCAGCTATGGCTGCGACCGGGTGTGCGGTGGGCCCGGGTCGCAGCTTCAGTTGCTCCTGCAGGGTTGCTTCGGCAGTTTCGTGAGGCCTTGCGGCTCACTCGGAGTGCGGGCCCTTGCGGTGCGGGTTGCGCGGCGGGAAGGGCTTCCTGCCGAAGGTCTTCTTCGGGAACGGCTTGCGGCCCGGCACTTTGCCCGCCGTGTCGGGGGCCTCGCCGTCGCGCGTGATGCGCAGCTGCTGGCCCGCGCACCAGACACCCTTCAGGTGAGCCATCGTCTCCGGCGGCATGCCCTCGGGCAGGTCGATCAGGCTGTGGTCCTCGAAGATCTCGATGCGGCCGATGTGCTTCGCCTCGAGATTGGCCTCGTTGGCGATGGCGCCGACGATGTTGCCCGGCTTCACGCCGTGGTCGTAGCCGACCTCGACGCGGAAGGTCTGCATGCCGGCCTGCGGCGGACGCGGCACGCGCTCCTTCTTCGGGAAGGCGGGACGGTCGCCGCGATCAGCGCGTTCGTGGCGGGCCGGATGCTCGCGGTTCCCGCGCTCGCCGAAGGCAGGCGCCGGCCTGGGTTCACGCTTGGGCGCCTCCATCAGCAGCGGCACGTCGCCGCGCGCCATCTTCGCCAGCGCCGCGGCGATCTCCACCGCCGGGACGTTGAACTCCTGCTCGTAGTCCTCGACCAGCGACTGGAACAGCGACAGCCCGCCGCCGGCCAGGGTGTCGGTGATCGACTGCTTGAACTTGCCGATGCGCGCGTCGTTGACGTTCTCCACCGTCGGCAGGTCCATCTGCTCGATCGGCTGGCGCGTCGCGCGCTCGATCGCGCGCAGCAGGTTGCGCTCGCGCGGGGCGATGAACAGGATCGCCTCGCCGCTGCGCCCGGCGCGGCCGGTGCGGCCGATGCGGTGGACGTAGCTCTCGGTGTCGTAGGGCACGTCGTAGTTCAGCACGTGGCTGATGCGGTCGACGTCCAGGCCGCGGGCGGCGACGTCGGTCGCCACCAGGATGTCGACCTTGCCGTCCTTGAGCTGGGCGATGGTGCGCTCGCGCTGGGCCTGGGCGATGTCGCCGTTGATGGCGGCCGCGGCGAATCCACGCGCCTGCAGCTTCTCCGCCAGCTCTTCGGTGGCGATCTTGGTGCGGGTGAACACGATCATGCCGTCGAAGGGCTCGGCCTCGAGGATGCGCGTGACCGCGTCGAGCTTGTTGGTGCCGCTGACCATCCAGTAGCGCTGGCGGATGTTGCGCGCCGTGCTGGTGGCGGACTTGATCGCGACCTCGATCGGGTCCTTCAGGTAGGTCTGCGCGATGCGTCGGATCGGCGGCGGCATGGTGGCCGAGAACAGCGCCACCTGGCGCGTTTCCGGCGTCCGCGCCAGCACCGCCTCGACGTCGTCGATGAAGCCCATGCGCAGCATCTCGTCGGCTTCGTCCAGCACCAGCATGCGCAGCTCGGACAGGTCCAGCGAGCCCTTCTCGATGTGGTCGATCACGCGGCCCGGGGTGCCCACGACCACCTGCACGCCGCGGCGCAGCGCCTGCAGCTGCGGGCCGTAGCCCTGTCCGCCGTAGATTGGCAGCACCTGGAAGCCGGGCATGAAGGCGGCGTATTTCTGGAAGGCCTCGGCCACCTGGATCGCCAGCTCGCGGGTCGGCGCCAGCACCAGCACCTGCGGCTTGCGCGCGGACGCGTCCAGGCGCGCCATCGCCGGCAGCGCGAAGGCGGCGGTCTTGCCGGTGCCGGTCTGGGCCTGGCCGAGCACGTCGCGGCCTTCCAGCAGCGGCGGGATGGTGGCGGCCTGGATCGGCGAGGGGGCTTCGTAGCCCACCGCGGCCAGGGCCTGCAGCAGCGGCTGCGGCAGGCCAAGGTCGGTGAACAGGATGGCGGGGGCTTCGGAACTCATCTGCGGCCTCGATTCGGGGCCGGGACGGCCTTGCGGGGCTGCGGATTCTACGCTTCGCGGTGCCTGCGTGTCGTCAGCGCAGCCGCGTCGCCAGGCGCTGGCCGAGCCGGACCGGCGTTTCCGCGCCGAGGCCCGCGGCCAGTTCGGCCACGCCGGGGGGCAGCAGCACGATCACGGTGGAGCCGTAGTTGAACCGCGCCATCTCGGCGAAGCGCGCGAGTTCGACCGTGGCGCCGCCCACGTAGTCCTTGCTGGTGACGCGGTCGCCGTAGGGGGGGATCTCCTCGCCGCTCCACACCGTTTCCACGCCCGACACCAGCAGCGCGCCGACCATCACCACCGCCATCGGGCCGAAATCGGTGGCGAAGTGGCAGACCAGGCGCTCGTTGCGCGCGAACAGGCGCGGCACGTGTGCCACCGCCGCCGGGCCGACGCTGAAAAGCCGGCCGGGGACGTGGACCGTGCGCAGCAGCCGGCCGTTCCAGGGCATGTGCACGCGGTGGTAGTCCTTCGGGGACAGGTAGACCGTGGCGAACAGGCCGCCGTCGTAGGGCGCGGCGGCGGCCTCGTCGGCGAGCAGCTCGGCGGCTGTGAACGAGCGGCCCTTGGCCTGGAAGATGCGGCCGCCTTCGATCGGCCCGCACTGGCTGATGCGGCCGTCGGCCGGCATCAGGATCGCGTCGGGGTCGGCATCGGCCGCGCGCGCGCCGGGGCGCAGGGCGCGGGTGAAGAAGGCGTTGAACGTGGGATAGGCGGCGGGGTCGGACTGGGCCGCCTCCGACAGGTCCACGCCGAAGCGGCGTACCACGGTGTCGATCAGCCACGCGCGCAGGCGCGGGTTGTCGGAGTACGCCAGGCGGCGCGCGGCCGAGGACAGCAGACGGTGCGGCAGGGCGTAGGTGAGCGCGGTGGCGAGGCTCACTGCAGGACCTCGCCGGTCAGCGCGGTGAGGTCGGCGGCGATCGCGGCCGGCTCCAGCGGCGCCTGCACGACGCCGGCCATGCGGCCCTCCGGGTCGAGCACGGCGAGCGCGGCGGAATGATCGATGGTGTACGCATCCTCGGGCGCGCCGTCGGGGCCGGGGACCTTCATGAACACCAGCGACAGCGAGCGCGCGAACGCCTCCAGCGACGGAATGTCGGCGGTGGCGGCCAGCGTGTCGCGATGGAAGAAGGCGGCGTATTCGCCGATGCGGTCCGGGCTGTCGCGCTCGGGGTCGACCGAGACGAACAGCACCCGCGGCCGCCTGGCCTCGGGCAGGGCTTCCCATTCCTTCTGCGCGCGCGACAGGTCGGCCAGCGTGGTCGGGCAGACGTCCGGGCAGTGGGTGAAGCCGAGGAACACCAGGGTCCAGTGGCCGTGCAGTTCGCCGGGCACCAGCTGGGTGCCGTCGGACTGCTGCAGGGCGAAGGGCGGCAGCTCGCGCGCCTGCGGGAACAGGCGCACCGTCTGCAGCTCGGGGCGGGGCGGGGCGTCGTTGCGGCCGAACCAGCGCTGCGACGCCACCAGGCCAAGGCCGGCGGCGAGGGCGATCACGAGCACGATCAGGATGCTGCGGTTGAACATGGGGCCTCGTGGCGTCCGGGGGCGGGCCATCATAGCGGCCCGCGCGGGGCGCGGCATGGCTTCCCTATATACTGCGTGGCCCCGGCGGAACGCGCCGCGAAACGCGCCATGACGACCCATCAGCTCCAGACCATCATCGACCTGATCCGCTACGGCGCCAGCCGCTTCAACGCGGCGGGCCTGACCTTCGGCCACAGCTACGACAACGCCCTGGACGAAGCCACGCAGCTGACCCTGCACGCGCTGCACCTGCCGCACGACCTCAGCCCGGTCTACGGCCAGGCGCGGGTGACCGAGGCCGAGAAGGAGGACGTGCTGGGCCTCTTCATCCGCCGCATCGAGGAGCGCATCCCGGCGGCCTACCTGTGCGGCGAGGCCTGGTTCGCCGGGCTCAGCTTCAAGAGCGACCCGCGTGCGCTGGTGCCGCGTTCGCCGATCGCCGAACTCATCGAGTCCGGCTTCGAGCCCTGGCTGGCCGGGCGCGAGGTGCGCCGGGCGCTGGACCTGTGCACCGGCTCGGGCTGCATCGCGATCGCGATGGCGCACTGGAACCCGGACTGGCACGTAGACGGCGTCGACCTGAGCGACGACGCGCTGGCGCTCGCGCGCGAGAACGAGCGCCGGCTGGACGTGCACAACACCCGCTTCCTGCGCTCGGACCTGTTCACCGCGCTGCAGGGCGAGCATTACGACCTGATCGTCACCAACCCGCCCTACGTCACCAACGACGAGACCGACGCGCTGCCGCGCGAGTACTCGTACGAGCCCGAGATGGGCCTGCGCGCCGGCGACGACGGCCTCGACCTGGTGCTGGAGATCCTGCGCGACGCGCCGCTGCACCTCTCCGAGGACGGCCTGCTCATCTGCGAAGTCGGCGAGGCCGAGCGCGCGCTGTCGCGCCTGCTGCCCGAGCTGCCGCTGATGTGGATCGAGTTCAAGGTCGGCCAGATGGGCGTGTTCGTCGTCGAGCGCCACGACCTGGTCACGCACAACGCGCGCATCGCCGCGCTGGCGGCCGAGCGCGGTCGCGGGGCGCCCGCCGCGGTGCCGTCGCAGCGGCCGCGCGGCGCCGACCCGGACAGCCTGTTCTGATGCGCGCACCCGCGGGCCAGGCGTCGCGCGGGGCGCGGCCGTGAACACCTTCGGGCAGCTGCTGCGCGTCACCACCTTCGGCGAGTCCCACGGGCCGGCGATCGGCTGCGTGGTCGACGGCTGCCCGCCGGGCATCGCGCTGGCACCGGGGGACTTCGCGCACGACCTCGAACGCCGGGCGACCGGCCGTAGCCGCCACACCTCCGCCCGGCGCGAGGAGGATGCGGTCGAGATCCTCTCCGGCGTCTACGAAGGCGTGACCACCGGGACCCCGATCGCGCTGCTGGTCCGCAACACCGATGCCCGCAGCAGGGATTACACGGCCATCGCCTCGCAGTTCCGCCCCGGCCACGCCGACTACGCCTACTGGCAGAAGTACGGCATCCGCGACCCGCGCGGCGGCGGCCGCAGCTCGGCGCGCGAGACCACGATGCGCGTGGCCGCGGGTGTAATCGCTAAGAAGTGGCTGGCGGACCGCCACGGCGTGCGCGTGCGCGGCCACCTCGCGCAGATCGGCGACGTGCAGCCGCATGCGCACGACTGGGATGCCGTCGAAGCCAACCCGTTCTTCTGGCCGGACGCCGCGCAGGTGCCGGAACTCGAGGCGTACATGGACGCGCTGCGCAAGTCCGGCGATTCGGTCGGCGCGCGCGTCACCGTGGTCGCCGACGGCGTGCCGCCGGGCTGGGGCGAGCCGGTGTACGGCAAGCTCGACGCCGGCATCGCCGCGGCGATGATGTCGATCAACGCGGTCAAGGGCGTGGAGATCGGAGACGGCTTCGCCAGCGTCGCGCAGAAGGGCAGCGTGCACCGCGACGTGATGACGCCCGAAGGCTTCCTGACCAATCATGCCGGCGGCGTGCTCGGCGGCATCAGCAGCGGCCAGCAGGTGGTGTGCTCGGTGGCCTTCAAGCCGACCTCGAGCCTGCGCCTGCCGGTCGAAGGCCTGGACGTCGACGGCCGCGTGGTGGACATCGTCACCACCGGCCGCCACGACCCCTGCGTCGGCATCCGCGCCACCCCGATCTGCGAGGCGATGCTGGCGCTGGAGCTGATGGACCAGGCGCTGCGGCATCGCGCGCAGTGCGGGGACGTCGGCAACGTGGCGCCGCGAATCCCGGCGTCGGCCGGCGGTCGCGATGATGGCTGAGCCGCGTCCGCGCGTCTGGGTGTCGCAGCCGCTGTACCCGGACATCGAGGCGCGCCTGGACGCCTGGTTCGATGTCACCCGCACGTCGCAGGTCACCGACCATGCGCCCGACGCCATCGCCGCCGCGCTGGCTGAGGCCGACGGCGCACTGGTGACGCTGAACGACCGCATCGGCGCGGCCGAGGTGGCGAACGCACTGAGGCTGCGCGCCGTCGCCAACGTCGGCGTCGGCTACAACAACCTCGACGTCGCGGCGCTGGCCGCGCGCGGCATCGTCGCCACCAACACGCCGGGCGTGCTGACCGAGACCACCGCCGACTTCGGCTTCGCCCTGATGATGGCCGCCGCGCGGCGGATCACCGAGGCCGAGCACTGGCTGCGCGAAGGCCGCTGGCAGGGCTGGGGCTTCCACCAGCTGCTGGGTGCCGACATCCACGGCAGCACGCTGGGCATCCTCGGCATGGGCCGCATCGGCCAGGGCATCGCCCGCCGCGCGCGCGGCTTCGACATGCGCGTGCTGTACCACAACCGCAGCCGGCTGCCGGAGGCGATCGAACGCGACTGCGCCGCCACATGGGTGGAGCGCGACGCACTGTTCGCCGACGCCGACCACCTGGTGCTGGTGCTGCCATACACCGCGGCCAACCACCACATCGTCGACGCCGCGGCGCTGGCGCGCATGAAGCCGACGGCTACGCTGACCAGCATCGCCCGCGGCGGCCTCATCGACGAAGACGCGCTGGCCGACGCGCTGCAGGCCGGGCGCCTGGCCGCGGCGGGGCTGGACGTGTTCGAGGGCGAGCCCGTGGTCAACCCACGCCTGCTGGACTGTCGCAACGTCGTGCTGACGCCGCACATCGCCAGCGCCAGCCTGCCGACGCGCAGGGCGATGGTGTCGCTGGCGGTGGACAACCTCATCGCGGCGATGGGGTTCGGGCCGGATGCGGGGCGGCCGCCCAGCGTGGTGACCGCGCCGATGGCGACCTGAGTCGGAAGGCAGCGCCTGGGCGCTCGTCCCCGGGCAGGCGCGGTGGCCCGCCGGCGGCATTCCGTAGAATGCGGCGATGTACACCAGCACCGCCGCCTACCATTTCGTCGCCATCGACGATCCCGCCGCCGTGGCTTCGGACGTGCGTGCCCTTGCTGAGCAGCAGGGCCTGCTCGGTACCGTCCTGGTCGCGGGGGAGGGCATCAACCTGTTCCTGGCCGGGGAGGGCGGCGCCATCGACGCCTTCCTCGCCGGGCTGCGCGCGGATCCGCGGTTCGCGGCCCTCCAGGCCAAGCTCAGCCACAGCCGCACGCCGCCCTTTGCGCGCCTGAAGGTCAAGGTCAAGCCCGAGATCATCAGTTTCCGCCGCGAGGGGGCGTCGCCGCTCGACGGCCGCGCGCCGGCGGTGGCGCCGGCGGACCTGGCGCGCTGGATCCGCCAGGGCCATGACGACGACGGCCGCCGCCTGGTCCTGCTCGACACCCGCAACCGCGAGGAGATCGGCCACGGCACCTTCGCCGGGGCGCTGACCCTGCCGATCGACCGGTTCACCGAGCTGCCGGCGGCGCTGGAGTCGCACCGCGAGACTCTGGCCGACGCCACCGTGGTCGGCTTCTGCACCGGCGGCATCCGCTGCGAGAAGGCGGTGAACTGGATGCGCAGCGAGGGCTACGGCCGCGCGCTGCAGCTGGAGGGCGGGATCCTGGGCTATTTCGAGGCCGTGGGCGGCTTCGGGTACGAAGGCCGCTGCTTCGTTTTCGACGAGCGCGTGGCGCTGGATCCGTGCCTGTGCGCCGCGGCGGACGCCGACGCGCGATAATGGCCCGCTGCGCGGCGAGGCCGCGCGACCAGTCAACGGAGTCACGATGGGCAGGCAGTACAGGGTGGCCGTGGTCGGTGCGACCGGCGCGGTGGGCGAGACCATGCTTTCGATCCTGGCCGAGCGCGGCTTCCCGGTGGGCGAACTGGTGGCGCTGGCCAGCGCGTCGTCCGCGGGCTCGACGGTCGCGTTCGGCGACGAGGACGTGGTGGTGCGCGACCTGGCGGAGTTCGATCCGGCGGGCGTCGACATCGCGCTGTTCTCCGCCGGCGGCGCGGTGTCGAGGGAATACGCGCCGAAGTTCGCCGCCGCCGGGGCGGTGGTGATCGACAACTCCTCGGCCTTCCGCATGGACGCCGATGTGCCGCTGGTGGTCGCCGAGGTCAATCCCGAGGCGGCGAAGCAGCGCCCGCGCGGCATCATCGCCAACCCCAACTGCTCGACCATGCAGATGCTGGTGGCGCTGGCGCCGATCCATCGCGAGGCCGGCATCGAGCGCATCAACGTCGCCACCTACCAGTCGGTGTCGGGCGCGGGGCGCTCGGCGCTGGAGGAGCTGGGCCGGCAGACCGCCTCGCTGCTCGGGTTCCAGGGCGCGGAGCCGGTGCGCTTCCCGGTGCAGGTCGCCTTCAACCTGATCCCGCACATCGATGACTTCATGGATAACGGCTTCACCCGCGAGGAGATGAAGCTGGTGTGGGAAACCCGCAAGATCCTCGGCGACGAGTCGATCCAGGTGAACCCGACCGCGGTGCGCGTGCCGGTGTTCTACGGCCACGCCGAGGCGGTTCACGTCGAGACCCGCGAGAAGATCAGCGCCACGCGCGCGCGCGAACTGCTCGAGGCGGCGCCCGGCGTGGAGGTGGTGGACGAGCGCGCGGCGGGCGGCTATCCGACGCCGGTCACGCATGCTTCGGGCAACGATGCGGTGTACGTCGGGCGCATCCGCGAGGACATTTCGCATCCGCGCGGACTCGACCTGTGGATCGTGGCCGACAACATCCGCAAGGGCGCGGCCTTGAATGCGGTACAGGTCGCGGAACTGGTCGCGGCCGAGGCGTGATGCCCGTGGCGCGTTGCCATCCACGGTGCGCGGCCGCTAGAGTCCACGCGATATGACGGGGGAACGAGTGGCCACGACACCGCGTTTGAAGCGAGCGTTCTTGCGGGCGGCCCTGTGCGGGCTCGCGCTGGTGCTGTTCGCGGGCCAGGCGTTGGCGCTGGGTCTGGGCCGGATCGAGGTCAAGTCGCGCGCGGGCCAGCCGCTGCTGGCCGAGATCCAGGTGGTGTCCAGCGATCCCGCGGAGCTCGACCAGCTGCGCGCGCGCCTGGCGTCGCCCGAGACCTTCCGCCGTATCGGCCTCGCGGCCCCGGATGCCGTGGTGTCGGGCCTCGAGTTCACGGTGGCGCTGGATGCCCGCGGCAACCCGGTGATCCGCGTCACCACGCGCGAGCCGGTGACCCAGCCCACGCTGACCTTCCTGGTCGAGGTGGATTGGGGCCAGGGCCGGCTGGTGCGCGAGTACTCGGCGCTGGTGGACGCGCCTCAGACCGTATCCGCGCCGGCGCAGCCCGCGATCCAGGCGCCGGTCGCGGCCTCGTCGGACACGATCCTGCGCGAGCCGGAAGCGGCGGCGGAAGCCGTCGCGGACGATCCGCGCGCCGGGACGGACGCCGCGGCCCCGGAGGAGGCCATGGCCGCGGAGGCGCCGCCGTCCGCCGAGGCGGGGGAGGCCGCTCCGGCGGCACCGGTGGCGACGCCAGCGCCGGCACCTGCCCCGGTTGCCGCATCGGCTCCCGCCCCCGCTCCGGCCGCGGCCGCCCCGGTGGCCGCTGGCGAGTACGGCCCGGTCAAGGAAGGCGACACCCTGGGCGAAATCGCCGCGACGCTGGCCGGCGACGGTATCAGCCGCGAGCAGGCCATCGTGGCCCTGTTCCGGGCCAATCCGCAGGCCTTCATCGCCGACAACCTGAACCTGATGCGCCGGGGCGCGGTGCTGCGCATTCCCGACCGGGCCGATATCGCCGCCCTGGACCAGCGCGAATCGCGCGCGCTGATGCGCGAGCAGATCGCCGCCTGGCGCGACATGACCCGGCCGGCGCCGCAGCCCGAAGCCGCGGTTGCCGACGCGGCCGCGCCGGTGGGCGAGGGCACGGGGCAAGGCCAAACGGCCGGGCAGGCGACGGGCGACGCGGCGGCGGGCGACACCGCGCCCCGGACCGCGGACGCGCGCCTGGAAATCGTGCCGCCGTCGGCTGGAGACGGCCGCCAGGCAGGCATTCGATCCGGCATCCAGGCCGGTGGCGAGGGTGAGATGCTTCGACAGGAACTGCAGCAGGAGCTGCAACAGCGCCAGGAAACCCTGGCCGCGCGCGACGCCGAAGTCGCCGAGCTCAAGGCCCGCGTGGCCGACCTCGAGCGCCTGCAGGCGCAGCAGGCGCAGCTGATCACGATGAAGGACAGCGAGCTGGCGGCGGCCCAGGAGCGGCTGGCCAATGCGCCGGCGTCCACGGCCGCGCCCGCGCCCGACGCTGCGGCGGCGGACACGGGCGGCCTGCCCTGGGCCTGGATCGGCCTCGGGCTGCTGGTCGCGATGCTCGTCGCCTGGCTGCTGCTGCGTCGCGCGCCGAAGGCGACGGCGCGTCCGCGCTTCGACACGGCCGCCCTGGCCGCGGCCGCGCCGCAGCGTGCCGAGGCCGCCGTGAAGCCCGAGCCGCCGGCGGCCGCGCCGGCGACCCCGACCTGGCACGCGGCCGACGCCGCGGCCGTGGACCTGCCGCGGGAGCCCGCTCCAGCGCCCGCCGCCGGCCCCGCGACCGCGGAGGCCCCGCCGGCACCCGCGCCCGTGGGCGACGACCTCCCCGATGACACCGCGCCCGGCGCGGACGCGGCGGACACCGACGCCGCCGTGATCGCGTCGCTCAACCCGGCACCCGGCGGAAGCGAGCGCATCGAACTGGCGCGCGCCTACCTCGACCTCGGCGACACCGAGACCGCCCGCGACCTGCTGCGCGAAGTGGCCGAAGCCGGCAATCCAGCCGCCCGCGCCGAAGCCTCGCGCCTGCTGGACAGCATCGCCTGACGGCCGCGCCGTCGCCGCGGACGCCCGCGGCGCGGCCGGACCGTGGACGCACGCCATGCGCTACGCCTTGGGCATCGAATACGACGGCGGCGGCTTCCTCGGCTGGCAGCGGCTGACCCCGCACGGCGTCGAAAGCGTCGACACGCTGCAGGCGGCGCTGGAAGGCGCGCTGTCGAAGGTTGCCGACGCACCCGTGGGCACCACCTGCGCGGGCCGCACCGACGCCGGCGTGCATGCGCGCTGCAACGTGGTGCATTTCGACAGCGAAGCCGGGCGCAGCCCGCGCAACTGGGTGATGGGCACCACCTCGCTGCTGCCGCCGGCGATGTCGGTGCGCTGGTGCCGCGAGGTCGGCGACGACTTCAACGCGCGCTTCTCGGCGCGCGCCCGGCGCTACCGCTACAGCATCCTCAACCGCCCGGTGCGGCCGGCGCTGGGCCGCCAGTACCTGGCCTGGACCCGCAAGCCGCTGGACGCCGGGGCGATGCACCGGGCCGCGCAGGCCCTGGTGGGCGAGCTGGACTTCTCCTCGTTCCGCACCGTGCACTGCCAGGCGCCGCACGCGCGCCGCGACCTGCAGGCGATCCGGATCACGCGCGAGGGCGAGGTGGTGGTGGTCGAGGTGCAGGCCAACGCGTTCCTGCATCATATGGTCCGCAACATCGTCGGCTCCCTGCTCGAGGTCGGTGACGGATCGCGGCCCGAAGGCTGGATCGCCGAGGTCCTCGAGGCCCGGGACCGGCGCTGCGCGGGGCCGACCGCACCGCCCGGGGGCCTCGTGTTCCTGGGCCCGCTGTACCCGGCCGCGTGCGGCCTTCCCGACGAGGTCACGCTGGACGCCCCGGGCGCCGGCGGCACTTCCGTTTCCTCCCACCTTCCGGCCTCCTGACATGCCACGCAGCCTGTTCCGCACCCGCATCAAGTTCTGCGGCCTCACCCGCGCCGGCGACGTGCGCCTGGCCAGCGAACTTGGCGTCGACGCCGTGGGCTTCGTCTTCGCCCAGGGCAGCCCGCGCCGCATCCATGCCGCCGAGGCGCGCGCCCTGCGCGAGGCGCTCGCGCCGCTGGTCGACGCGGTGGCGGTGTTTCGCGACAACAGCGCCGAAGAGGTACGCGAGGTGGTCCGGCAGGTGAAGCCCAGCCTGCTCCAGTTCCACGGCGGCGAGGACGATGCCTTCTGCCGCCGCTTCGACCTGCCGTACGTGAAGGCGGTGGCGATGGGCGCGGGCGCCCCGGCCAGCGGCCCGGCGCTGCTGGCCGCGTTCCCGGGCGCCTCGGCCTTCCTGTTCGACAGCCACGGCGGCGGCCACGACGGCGGCAGCGGCCGCTGCTTCGACTGGAGCGCCCTGCCCGCCGGCCTGGGACGGCCGTTCCTGCTGTCGGGCGGGCTGACCCCGGACAATGCCCACGATGCCGTCGCCACGACCCAGCCCTGGGGCGTGGACGTGAGCAGCGGCATCGAAACCGCGCCCGGCCTGAAGGACGGCGAGCGCATGCGCGCCTTCGTTTCCGAGGTGCGGCGGGCCGACTGCCGACCCGACGACGACGCCACGAGCCCGGAAGGAGGGGCCCGATGAACGACATTCCCGATGATTTCCATGCATTCCCCGACGCGCGGGGACATTTCGGCCGCCACGGCGGCCGCTTCGTGGCCGAGACCCTGGCCGGTCCGCTGCAGGAACTGGCCGCGGCCTACGACGCCGCGCGCAATGATCCCGCCTTCGTGGCCGCCTTCGAGGCCGATCTCGCCGACTACGTCGGCCGTCCCAGCCCGATCTACGAGGCCACGGGCCTGTCGCGCCATGTCGGCGGCGCGCGCATCCTGCTCAAGCGCGAGGACCTGAACCACACCGGCGCGCACAAGATCAACAACACCATCGGCCAGGCGCTGCTGGCCAGCCGCATGGGCAAGACCCGGATCATCGCCGAGACCGGCGCCGGCCAGCACGGCGTGGCCAGTGCCACGGTCGCCGCGCGGCTGGGCCTGGAGTGCGTGGTCTACATGGGCGCGACCGACATCGAGCGCCAGAAGATCAACGTCTACCGGATGAAGCTGCTCGGGGCGACGGTGGTGCCGGTATCGAGCGGCTCGGCCACGCTCAAGGACGCGCTCAACGAGGCCATGCGCGACTGGGTCACCAACGTGCGCGACACCTTCTACATCATCGGCACGGTGGCGGGCCCGGACCCGTATCCGCGCATGGTGCGCGACTTCAATGCCGTGGTCGGCCAGGAGGCGCGCGCGCAGATGCTGAAGCGCCACGGTCGGCTGCCGGACGTGGTCACCGCCTGCGTGGGCGGCGGCAGCAACGCAATCGGCATCTTCCACGCCTTCCTCAACGATCCCGGCGTGCGCCTGGTGGGCGCGGAAGCCGCGGGCGAGGGCATCGCCAGCGGCCGGCATGCCGCCTCGATCTCCGCCGGGCGCGTGGGCGTGCTGCACGGCAACCGCACCTACGTGCTGTGCGACGACGACGGCCAGGTGATCGAGACGCACTCGGTGTCGGCCGGCCTGGACTATCCGGGCGTCGGCCCGGAGCACGCCTTCCTTGCCGACACCGGGCGTGCGCAGTACGTCGGCGTGACCGATGACGAGGCGCTGGAGGCCTTTCACCTGCTGGCGCGCACCGAGGGCATCCTCGCGGCGCTGGAGTCCAGCCACGCGGTCGCCCAGGCGATCAAGCTGGCACGCGAGCTGCCCAGGGACGCACTGGTGCTGTGCAACCTGTCCGGGCGCGGCGACAAGGACGTGCACACCATCGCCGCGCGCGAAGGAGTCGAGGTATGAGCGCCGCCGATGTCGCACCGCGCATCGCGCGCCGCTTCGCCGCCCTGCGCGCCGCCGGCCGCAAGGCGCTGGTGCCCTTCATCACCGCCGGTGACCCGGGGTTGGAGGACACCGTGCCGGTGATGCACGCCATGGTCGAGGCCGGCGCCGATGCCATCGAACTCGGCGTGCCGTTCTCCGACCCCATGGCCGACGGCCCGACCATCCAGCGCAGCTCCGAGCGCGCGATCGCGCGCGGCGCCGGCATGGCCTGGGTGCTGGAGCGGGTGCGCGAGTTCCGGCAGCGCGACGACGCCACCCCGGTGACCCTGATGGGCTACCTGAATCCGGTCGAGATCCGCGGCGCCGCGGCCTTCGCGGCCGCCGCGGCCGATGCCGGGGTCGATGGCGTGCTGCTGGTCGACCTGCCGCCGGAGGAGGCCGTGGAGTTCCGCGAGGCCTTCTCCGCCCACGGCGTCGCGCTGGTGCTGCTGGCCTCGCCGACCACGGATGCCGCGCGCATGGACATGCTGTGCGGGCTGGCCCAGGGCTATCTGTACTACGTGAGCATGGCCGGCGTGACCGGCGATTCCGCGCGCCTGGACGCCGCCGCCGCCGCCGCGCACCTGCGCGCCATCCGCGCGCGCAGCCCGGTGCCGGTGGTGGTCGGCTTCGGCATCCAGGACGCCGCCAGCGCCGCGGCGATGGCGGTGGATGCCGACGGCGTCGTGGTCGGCAGCGCCCTGGTCAAGGCCATGGACGCGGCGGGGGCCGGCCGTGCCGCCGATGCCGCCGCGGCCTTCCTCGCCCCCCTCCGGCAGGCGCTCGACGCCGGTGCCGGCGGGGCGGTGGGCTAAACTTTCCGGGTTCGCGGCCCCGTCCGCAGAGGATCAAGCAACGCATGTCCTGGCTGAAGAAACTCATGCCCGCCCGCATCCGCACCGAGGGCAGCCCCGCACGCAAGCGCAGCGTGCCCGAAGGGCTGTGGGAGAAGTGCGACAGCTGCGGCGCGGTGCTCTACCGCCCCGAGCTCGAGGAAAACCTCGAGGTCTGCCCCAAGTGTGCCCACCACATGCCGATCCGCGCGCGCGCGCGGCTGGCCGCCTTCCTCGACGCCGGCACCGGCAGCGAGATCGGCGCCCGCCTCGGGCCGACCGACGTGCTGCGCTTCCGCGACCAGAAAAAGTATTCCGACCGCATCAAGGCCGCGCAGAAGTCCACCGGCGAGCGCGACGCGCTGGTCGCGATGGAAGGGCGTCTCAAGGGCAGTCCGATCGTCGCCAGCGCCTTCGATTTCGCCTACATGGGTGGCTCGATGGGCTCGGTCGTCGGCGAACGCTTCACGCTCGGCGCCGAGCGCGCGCTCGAGATCGGCTCGCCGTTCGTGAACTTCTCCGCCAGCGGCGGCGCGCGCATGCAGGAGAGCCTGTTCTCGCTGATGCAGATGGCCAAGACCTCGGCCGCGCTCGGCCGCCTGCGCGCGGCGGGCCTGCCTTACATCTCGGTGATGACGCACCCGACCACCGGCGGCGTCTCGGCCTCGTTCGCGATGCTGGGCGACATCAACCTCGCCGAGCCCAAGGCCCTGATCGGCTTCGCCGGCCCGCGCGTGATCGAGCAGACCGTGCGCGAGACCCTGCCCGAAGGCTTCCAGCGCTCCGAATTCCTGGTCGAGCACGGCGCCATCGACCAGATCTGCGACCGCCGCGAGATGCGCGAGCGCATCGCCAGCCTGCTGGCCATGCTGATGCGCCAGCCCGCGCCGCCGGCCGACGAGGCCGCGGCGTGAGCGCCGGCAAGCGCCGCTGGTTCGGCACCGACGGCATCCGCGGGCGGGTGGGCGAGGGCCCGATCTCGGCCGACTTCATGCTGCGCCTGGGCAATGCCTACGGCCACGCGCTGACCGCGCAGGTCAAGAGCGGGGGCGAGTGGCGCAAGCCGCTGGTCATCATCGGCAAGGACACCCGGATCTCGAACTACATGTTCGAGGCCGCGCTCGAGGCCGGCCTGGTCGCCGCCGGCGTCGACGTGCAGCTGATGGGGCCGATGCCGACCCCGGCCGTCGCGCACCTGACGCATTCGATGCGCGCCGACGGCGGCATCGTGATCTCGGCCTCGCACAATCCGCACCACGACAACGGCATCAAGTTCTTCTCCGCCGAGGGCGAGAAGCTCGACGATGCCACCGAGCTCGCGATCGAGGCCGCGCTGGACCAGCCGTTCTCGACCGTCGCCTCGGACCGCCTGGGCAAGGCGGTGCGCACGCGGGACGCGGTCGGCCGCTACGTCGAGGCCTGCAAGGGCTCGGTGCCGCGCAGCTTCGATCTCGAAGGCATGCGCATCGTCGTCGACTGCGCGCACGGCGCGACCTACCAGATCGGGCCGATGGTGCTGCGCGAGCTCGGCGCGCGGGTCGACGCGATCGGCGTCGATCCGGACGGCACCAACATCAACGACGGCGTCGGTTCCACCCATCCCGAAGGCCTGGCCGAGCGCGTGCGCGCGACCGGCGCCGAGCTTGGCATCGCCTTCGACGGCGACGGCGACCGCGTCATGTTCGTCGACGGCGACGGCGTGGTCCGCGACGGCGACGACCTGGTCTACCTGCTGGCCTGCGACTGGCAGGAGAGCGGGCGCCTGCGCGGCCCGGTGGCCGGCACGCTGATGACCAACTTCTCGCTCGAGCAGGCGCTGGCCAGGCGCGGCATCGGTTTCATGCGCACGAAGGTGGGCGACCGCTACGTGCACCAGGCCCTGGTCGAGCATGGCGGCATCCTCGGCGGCGAGGCGTCGGGCCATCTGCTATGCCTGGACCGCGCCACCACCGGTGACGGCATCGTCAGCGCCCTGCAGGTGCTGGAGGTGCTGCACCGGCGCGGCCTGTCACTGGCCGACGCGCTGCGCGACCTGCGCAAGGTGCCGCAGCGCACCGTCAACGTGCGCATCGCCAACGGCGCGAAGCCGGCGGACGCCGCAAGCGTGCAGGCGGCGCTGGCCGAGGCGCAGCGCGCCGTCGAAGGCCGGGGCAGGGCGTTCCTGCGGCCTTCGGGCACCGAGCCGGTGGTGCGCGTGACCGTGGAGGCCGATGACGAAGCCCTGGTGTCTGCCACCCTCGAACGGCTGGCCGCGGCGGTGCAGGCCGCGGCCTGAGCCCCGGTTCTTCTTCGGAGCCATCCGGCGGCTTCTGTAGGAGCCGCCATGGCGGCGATCGCGGCTGTAGCCGCTCCCACAGGCTGCTGCCGCTCCTGCAGGCAGGTACAGCCGCTCCCACGGGGCGGGGCAGTATCATGGACGCCCTGCGCCCCCGCCCGGGGGCGCCGCCTTCCGAGTGAGCCATGGCCCCGCGAATCCCCACCCTCGACATCCGCCGTTTCACCCATCCCGCCAGCCCCGCCGACCGCGAGGCCTTCGTGGCCGACCTCGGCGCCGCCTACCGCGAGTGGGGCTTCGCCGGCATCCGCAACCACGGCATCCCGCAGCCGCTGATCGACGAGGCCTACGCCGCGTTCAAGGCCTTCTTCGCGCTGTCCGAAGCAACCAAGAAGCAGTACCACGTGCCCGGCGGCGGCGGCGCGCGCGGCTACACGCCGTTCGGCGTCGAAACCGCCAAGGACTCCAAGCACTTCGACCTCAAGGAGTTCTGGCACATCGGCCGCGAGATCCCCGACGGCTCGAAGTACCGCGACGTGATGCCGCCCAACCAGTGGCCCGCCGAAGTGCCGGAGTTCCGTGAAAAGGGCTACGCCCTGTACCAGGCCCTGGACGACCTGGGCTCGCAGGTGCTGCGTGCGCTCGCGCTGCACATCGGACTGCCCGAGGACTACTTCGCCGACAAGACCAATGTCGGCAACTCGATCCTGCGCCCGATCCACTATCCGCCGATCACCGCCGACGACATCCCGAACGTGCGCGCCGGCGCGCATGGCGACATCAACCTGATCACGCTGCTGGTGGGCGCGAGCGCCGCGGGCCTGGAAGTGCTGTCGCACGACGGCGAGTGGGTGCCCTTCACCTCGGACGAGGACACCATCGTGGTCAACATCGGCGACATGCTGCAGCGCCTGACCAACCACGTGTATCCGTCGACCATCCACCGCGTCGTCAATCCCCCGGGCGAGCTCGCGCGCCAGCCGCGCTATTCGGTGCCGTTCTTCCTGCACCCGAACCCGGACTTCCTGATCGACGTGCTGCCGTCGTGCATCACGCCGGACAATCCCAGCCGCTATCCCGAGCCGATCACCGCGCAGGGCTACCTCGAAGAGCGCCTGCGCGAGATCAAGCTGGCCTGACCCGCACGCACCGTCACGGCCGCGCCGCGGCGCGCGGCCATGACGGAATGCGCGCGAACGCCTAGAATCCCCGCTCCCGCCACACCCGAGGTCACTGGAATGCGCACCCGCATCGTCGCCGGCAACTGGAAGCTCAATGGCAGTCGCGAGTTCGCCGCGCAGCTTCTGCCGGGGATCGCGCCGGCCGCGGGCGTGGAGGTGGTGGTGCTGCCGCCGGCCACCCTGCTGGCGGGCCTGGTGGAGGCGCACGGCGGGCGCGGCCTCGGCTTCGGTGGCCAGGACGTCAGCGAACATGGTGACGGCGCGTACACGGGCGAAGTCTCGGCCGCGATGCTCGCCGACGCTGGCGCACGCTTCGCCCTGGTCGGGCACTCCGAGCGCCGCCAGTACCATGGCGAGGACAGCGGCCTGGTCGCGCGCAAGTTCGCCGCGGCCCTGGCCGCCGGCCTGCGTCCGATCCTGTGCGTGGGCGAGTCGAAGGACGAACGCGAGGGCGGCACCACCGAGGCCGTGATCGCCTCGCAGCTGCGCCCGGTGCTGGACCTGGTGGGCGCCGAGGGCTTCGCCGATGCCGTGGTGGCCTACGAACCGGTCTGGGCGATCGGCACCGGCCTGACCGCCAGCCCGCAGCAGGCCCAGGACGTCCATGCATTCATCCGTAGCGAGGTCGCTGCGAGGGATGCTAAGATTGGAAATTCGCTGCCGATCCTTTACGGCGGCAGCGTGAAGCCCGCCAACGCCGCCGAGCTGTTCGCCCAGCCCGACGTCGACGGAGGCCTCATCGGCGGAGCTTCGCTGGTGGCCGCGGACTTCATGGCCATCGTGGCCGCGGCGGTCCGCTGACCGCCGGGCACAAGAGAACTGGAACATGCTGCAGCTCATCCTCAACATCGTCTTCGTGCTCGTCGCCATCTCGATGATCGCGCTGATCCTGATGCAGCGCGGCGCGGGCGCCCAGGCCGGGTCCGGTTTCGGCGGCGGCGCGTCGGCCACCGTGTTCGGCGCCCGGGGCGCCTCCAGCTTCCTGACCAAGTCCACCAAGTGGCTTGCGATCGTCTTCTTCGCGCTGACCCTGTTCATGGCGTGGCAGGCCACGCACATGGCCCGCCAGGCCGGTCCGGCCGCGGTCGATCTGGGTGTGATGTCCGAAATCCCCGCGGCCCCCGCGGCCCCGGCAGCCGACAGTGCGGTTCCCGCGGCGCCCCAGGCCGCGCCGGTCGTCCCCGACGCCACGGTTCCCGCCGTGCCGGAGGACCAGCCGCCCGCCGCATCGCCCCCCGCGCAGGGGGAAACGGGGCAGGAAGTCCCGCAGGGCGGCTGATAGCGATTACAATGTCGCGCTCCCGCAGCCATGCGGGGTGGAAGTAGCAAGATTTGCCCAGGTGGCGGAATTGGTAGACGCACTACCTTGAGGTGGTAGCGGCTTAGGTCGTGGGGGTTCGAGTCCCCCCTTGGGCACCATACAAAGCGTCGGGCGGGACCGGTCATGGTCCCGCCCGGCACCAGCAAGCAAAGGGTCGCTGCGTACGGCCCGTAGCCGAGAGAACACCGTGCTGGCCGAATACCTGCCGACCCTGCTGTTTCTTCTTGTCGCCACCGGAATCGGCGTCGCCCTGATCCTGATCGGCAACACGCTCGGACCCAAGTTCCAGTTCGCCGACAAGTACACGGCCTTCGAGTGCGGCTTCCCCGCGTTCGAGGACTCGCGGATGCAGTTCGACATCCGCTACTACCTCATCGCCATCCAGTTCATCGTCTTCGACCTGGAAATCATCTTCATCGTGCCCTGGGCCACCGTGTTCCGCGAACTCGGCGTGCTCGGCCTGATCGAGATGGGCATCTTCGTCGGCATGCTGCTGATCGGTTTCATCTACGTGTGGAAGAAGGGAGCGCTCGAATGGGAGTGATCCAGGCTGCGCGCAGCCTTGCGGATGCGGCAAGCAACCCGCTGTCCGAGGGCCGCGTCGACGACATCCTGCGCCCCGAGGGCGAGAACCCGCTGCTGGAACAGGGCTTCGTCACCACGAGTTCGGACATCCTGCTCAACTGGGCACGCACGGGCTCGATGTGGCCGGTGACCTTCGGCCTGGCCTGCTGCGCGGTGGAGATGATGCATGCCGGTGCCGCGCGCATCGACATGGACCGCTTCGGCGTGATCTTCCGCCCGTCGCCGCGCCAGTCCGACGTGATGATCGTGGCCGGCACGCTGTGCAACAAGATGGCCCCGGCGCTGCGGCGCGTGTACGACCAGATGCCCAATCCCAAGTGGGTGATCTCGATGGGCAGCTGCGCCAACGGTGGCGGCTACTACCACTACTCCTATTCGGTGGTGCGTGGCTGCGATCGCGTGGTTCCGGTCGACATCTACGTGCCCGGCTGCCCGCCGACCGCCGAAGCGCTGGTGCACGGCATCCTGCAGCTGCAGCGCAAGATCCGCCGCTCGACCAACTTCGGCGACGAGAAGACGGGGCAGCGCAATGTCTGAGTCCGCGACCGCGTTCGCCGCGCGCCTGCGCGCGCGCTTCCCGCAGGCCTTCGTCGACGTCACGCTGCCGCGTGGCGAGGTCGGCATCGTGCTGGCCGCGTCCGAATGGCGCGAGTCCTGCCGGGTGCTGCGCGACGAATTCGGCTTCGAGGTCCTCGTCGACCTCTGCGGCGTCGACCACCTGGGCTACGGTACCGACGAGTGGGACACCAACACCTCGTCCGAAGGCTTCAGCCGCGGCGTCGAGGGGCGTGGCCCCGGCCGCTTCCGCTACGGCGAGGCCTTCACCCAGCAGCTCGACCAGCCCGACGGCGAGGGCGCGATCCCGCTGCCCGAGAACCGCTTCTCGGTGGTGGTGCAGCTGCTGTCGATCGCCAACAACCGCCGCCTGCGCGTGACCTGCTTCGCGCCGGACGACGCGCTGCCGGTGGTGGATTCGCTGTGCGACGTCTGGGCGGGCGTGAACTGGTTCGAGCGCGAGGCCTTCGACCTGTTCGGCATCGTGTTCCCGGGCCATCCGGACCTGCGCCGCCTGCTGACCGACTACGGCTTCATCGGCCATCCGTTCCGCAAGGACTTCCCGCTGATCGGCAACGTCGAAGTGCGCTACGACCAGGAAAAGCAGCGCGTGGTCTACGAGCCGGTGACCTCGGTCGAGCCGCGCGTGCTGGTGCCGCGCGTGATCCGCGATGACGCCCGCTACGCCACTTCGGTCGGCGAGGACCGCGACCTCAAGGTCGGGACGGTGCGCGGCCATGCCGCGGCAGGAGACACCAAGTGAGCATCCAGCCCCCCAGCGAGCTGCTGGCCAGCAACCCGGCCGAAGCCCGCCAGGAAATCCGCAACTACACCCTGAACTTCGGTCCCCAGCATCCGGCCGCGCACGGCGTGCTGCGCCTGATCCTGGAGATGGACGGCGAAGTAGTGCAGCGTGCCGATCCGCACGTGGGCCTGCTCCATCGCGGCACCGAGAAGCTGGCCGAGTCCAAGCCGTTCAACCAGTCGATCGGCTACATGGACCGCCTCGACTACGTGTCGATGATGTGCAACGAGCACGCCTACGTCCGTGCGATCGAGACCCTGCTGAGCATCGAGGCGCCGGAGCGTGCGCAGTGGATCCGCACGATGTTCGACGAGATCACGCGGATCCTGAACCACCTGATGTGGATCGGTTCCAACGGCCTCGACCTCGGCGCGATGGCGGTAATGCTGTACTCGTTCCGCGAGCGCGAAGAGCTCATGGACGTGTACGAGGCGGTCAGCGGCGCGCGCATGCACGCGGCCTACTACCGCCCTGGCGGCGTGTACCGCGACCTGCCCGAGCGCATGCCGCAGTACCGCGAGTCGCCCTGGCGCAAGGGCGCCAAGCTCAAGCGCTTCAACGAGTGGCGCGGCGGCTCGATGCTCGACTTCCTGGAGGCCTTCACCAGGGACTTCCCGGCGCGCATCGACGAGTACGAGACCCTGCTCACCGAGAACCGCATCTGGAAGCAGCGCACCGTCGGTGTGGGCGTGATCCCGCCGGAGCAGGCGATGGCCTGGGGCATGTCCGGCGTGATGCTGCGCGGCTCGGGCATCGAATGGGACCTGCGCAAGAAGCAGCCCTATGCGCGCTATGACCAGGTCGACTTCAAGGTGCCGGTCGGCGTCAACGGCGACTGCTACGACCGCTACCTGGTGCGCGTGGCCGAGATGCGTGAATCCAACCGCATCATCGCGCAGTGCGTGGACTGGCTGCGTGCCAATCCCGGCCTGGTGATGGTCGACAACTTCAAGGTCGCGCCTCCCTCCCGCGAGGAGATGAAGGACGACATGGAAGCCCTGATCCATCACTTCAAGCTGTTCTCCGAGGGCTACTGCGTGCCCGCCGGCGAGACCTACCAGGCCGTCGAGGCGCCCAAGGGCGAGTTCGGCTGCTACCTGGTCTCCGACGGCGCCAACAAGCCCTTCCGCGTGCACCTGCGTGCCCCGGGCTTCGCGCACCTGTCCTCGATGGACACGGTGGTGAAGGGGCACATGCTGTCCGACGTCGTGGCGATGGTCGGCACCTATGACCTCGTCTTCGGAGAAGTGGACCGATGAAAGCGACCGGCAACTTCGAGAATGCCCGCAACGTGGACCCGCTGGCGGTGCTCAGCGACGACACGCGCGCGCACATCGACCACTGGGTGGCCAAGTTCCCGCCCGACCGCAAGCGCTCGGCCGTGATCCAGGGGCTGTTCGCGACCCAGCAGCAGAACGGCGGCTTCCTGACCGACGAGCTGATCGCCGCGGTGGCGAAGTACCTCGGCATCCCGCCGGTGTGGGCCTACGAGGTCGCGACTTTCTACTCGATGTTCGAGACGCGGGAGGTCGGCCGCAACAACGTCGCCTTCTGCACCAACATCAGCTGCTGGCTCAACGGCGCCGAGGACCTGGTCGCGCACGCCGAGAAGAAGCTCGGCTGCAGGCTGGGCGAGTCGACCGCCGACGGCCGCGTCTACCTCAAGCGCGAGGAAGAGTGCGTGGCCGCGTGCTGCGGCGCCCCGGTGGTCGTGATCAACGGCCATTACCACGAGAAGCTCGACGCCGCGAAGGTCGACGAGCTGCTCGACGGACTGAAGTGAGGCTCGACGCAGGCATGGCGCACTCCCACACCCACGTCTCCGAAGGCTACGGCCCCGTCGGCCCCGCGCCGAAGGAGCACCAGGCCGTCTACACCACGCTGCACTTCGACAAGCCGTGGTCGTACGAGAACTACCTCAAGACCGGCGGCTACCAGGCGCTGCGCAAGGTGCTGACCGAAAAGATCCCGCCGGCCGACATCATCGAGATGGTGAAGCAGTCCGGCCTGCGCGGGCGTGGCGGCGCGGGCTTCCCGACCGGCGTGAAGTGGAGCTTCATGCCCAAGGGCGACATGCAGAAGTACATCCTCTGCAATTCCGACGAGTCCGAGCCGGGCACCGCCAAGGACCGCGACATCCTGCGCTACAACCCGCACGCCGTGCTCGAGGGCCTGGCGATCGCGTGCTACGCCACCGGCTCCAGCGTGGCCTACAACTACATGCGCGGCGAGTTCCACCACGAGCCCTTCGAGCACATCGAGGAAGCGCTGGCCGAGGCCTATGCCAACGGCTGGCTCGGCCGTGACATCCTCGGCTCCGGCATCGACATCGACATCCACAACGCGCTCGGCGCCGGCGCCTACATCTGCGGCGAAGAGACCGCGCTGATGGAGTCGCTGGAAGGCAAGAAGGGCCAGCCGCGCTACAAGCCGCCGTTCCCGGCCAACTTCGGCCTGTTCGGCAAGCCGACCACGATCAACAACACCGAGACCTACGCCTCGGTGCCGGCGATCATCCGCAACGGCCCCGAGTGGTTCGCCGGCCTCGGCAAGCCCAACAACGGCGGCTGCAAGATCTTCTCGGTCTCGGGCCACGTGCAGAAGCCGGGCAACTACGAGATCCGCCTCGGCACGCCGTTCTCCGAGCTGCTGGAGATGGCCGGCGGCCTGCGCCCGGGGCGCACGCTCAAGGGCGTGATCCCGGGTGGCTCGTCGATGCCGGTGCTGCCGGGCGAGACCATGATGGGCCTGACCATGGACTACGACGCGCTGCAGAAGGCGGGCTCGGGCCTGGGCTCGGGCGCGGTCATCGTGATGGACGACAGCACCTGCATGGTGCGCGCCTGCCAGCGCATCTCGCGCTTCTACTGGCAGGAATCCTGCGGCCAGTGCACGCCCTGCCGCGAAGGCACCGGCTGGATGCACCGCATGCTGACCCGCATCGTCGAAGGCAAGGCGAACATGGAGGACGTGGAGATGCTGCGCGCCTCCGCAGGCCAGATCGAGGGCCACACCATCTGCGCGTTCGGCGAGGCCGCCGCGTGGCCGGTGCAGGGCTTCCTGCGCCATTTCTGGCACGAATTCGAGTACTACATCGAGCACGGCCGCTCGATCGTCGACGCGACGACGGAGGCCGCGGCATGAGCGCCCAGCCCGTGAACCCGAACCTGCCGCCCGACCACGTCACCGTCTTCATCGACGGCGTCGAGATGGCCGCGCCCAAGGGTTCGATGATCATCCAGGCCGCCGACAAGGCCGGCATCCCGATCCCGCGCTTCTGCTACCACGACAAGCTGTCCATCGCGGCCAACTGCCGCATGTGCCTGGTCGACATCGAAAAGATGGGCAAGCCCGCGCCGGCCTGCGCCACCCCGGTGATGGACGGCATGCGCGTGCAGACGCGCAGCGAGAAGGCGCTGAAGTCGCAGCGCAACGTCATGGAGTTCCTGCTGATCAACCATCCGCTCGACTGCCCGGTTTGCGACCAGGGCGGCGAGTGCGAGCTGCAGGACCTGTCGATCGGCTACGGCCGCTCGGTGAGCCGCTTCGCCGAGCGCAAGCGCACCGTGGCCGACGAGGACCTGGGTCCGCTGGTGGCCACCGAGATGACGCGCTGCATCCACTGCACGCGCTGCGTCCGCGTGACCGCCGAGATCGCCGGCACCTACGAGCTCGGCGGCATGAAGCGCGGCGAGAACCTGCAGATCGGCACCTACGACGGCAAGCCGCTGACCACCGAGCTTTCGGGCAACGTGATCGATGTCTGCCCGGTGGGCGCGCTGACCAACAAGGTGTTCCGTTTCCGCGCGCGCCCCTGGGAGCTGATCGCGAAGGAATCGCTGGGCTACCACGACGCGCTGGGCAGCAACCTGTTCCTGCACGCCCGCCGCGGCGAGGTGATGCGCACCGTGCCGCGCGACAACGACGCGGTCAACGAGTGCTGGCTGTCGGACCGCGACCGTTATTCGCACCAGGGCCTGTACGCGGACGACCGCGCCGTGCGCCCGATGGTCCGCGTCGCCTCCAACGGCGACGACGGCGACTGGCGCGAGGCCAGCTGGGACGAGGCACTGGCGAAGGCCGCGCAGATCCTGCGCGACAACGCCGCCGACGACCTCGGCATCCTGGTGCACCCGTCGACCTCGAACGAGGAGGGCGCGCTGCTCGCCCGCATGGCCGAGGGCCTGGGCACCGGCAACCTCGACCACCGCATCGCGCAGCACGACCTCTCCGACGGCGCCGCGGCGGAAGCCTTCGGCATGCCGGTCGAAGACATCGAGAAGGCCGATGCCATCGTGATCGTCGGCAGCCACCTGCGCCATGAGCTTCCGCTGGTGCACCAGCGCGTGCGCAAGGCCTGGCGCGCCGGGGCCAGGGTGTACGTGGTCAATCCGGCGGACTTCGAGTTCACCTTCGACATCGCGCACAAGGCCATCGTGCCGCCGTCGCGGATCGCCGAGGTGGTGGGTTCGGTCGGGCTCGCCGCCGCGATCGAGGGTGCGTCGCGCCCGGTGGTGATCGTCGGCGCCTTGGCCGAGTGCGGCATCCACGCCGCCGCCATCCGTCGCGCGGCCTCCGACTTCGCCAGCCGCGCCAACGCCGCGCTGTGCCGGATCCCGCAGGGCGCGAACGCGGTCGGCCTGGCGCGCCTGGGCGTGCTGCCGGCCTCGCGCGATGCCGGCGCCATGCTGGCCCAGCCGCGCGCCGGCTACGTCATCTACGGCATCGAGCCGGGCCTCGACTTCGCCGACCAGGCGAAAGCGATGCAGGCGCTGGGCGGCGCGCAGGTCGTGGCGTTCAGCCACTTCGCCTGCCAGTCGACCCGTCGCGTCGCCGACGTGATCCTGCCGATCGGCCTGCTGCCCGAGCTGGACGCCAGCCTCACCAACCTCGACGGCCGCGAACAGCGCACCGTCGCCGGCGGCAAGCTGCCGGGCGAGGCGCGTCCGGGCTGGAAGGCCCTGCGTGCGCTCGGCGGCCTGCTGGGCGTCGTGGGCTTCGACTTCACCGACTTCGCCGGCGCGCGTGCGCTGGTGGCGCCGCGCGAGGTCGAGGTCGCGCGCGGCACCGCCCCGGTGGCGGGCGAGGGCGGGCTGGAGCTCGCGGTCGCACAGGCGATCTACCGCGTCGATGGCGTGACGCGCCGCGCCGCGGCGCTGCAGGCGCATCCGCTGACCGTGGGTGCGCGCATCACCCTGCATCCCGAAGACGCATCCGCGGCCGGCCTGCGCGAAGGCGCCATGGCGCGCGTGGCCAACGGCGCCGGCACCGCGACGCTTCCCGTCGCCACCAGCAGCCGCGTGGCGCGTGGTGCGGTCCTGGTTGAATCCGGCTATGGCGCCACCGCGGCGCTGGGCGCCGGCGCGGTGCGGGTGGAGGCCGCATGAGCACGACGACGAACAACACCGCCAGCGTGCTCCTCGGCTGGCTCGAGCCCTTCCGCGCCTGGCTGGACTCGCTGGGCCCCGTCGGCACCGTCATCTGGCTGGTGCTGCTGATCCTCGCGATCACCATGCCGGTGATCATCGCGGTGGCCTTCTACGTGGTCTGGGAGCGCAAGCTGATCGCGTGGATGCACGTGCGCCACGGCCCGATGTACGTCGGCTTCGGCGTGCTGCAGGCCTTCGCCGACGTCTTCAAGCTGCTGTTCAAGGAAGTCATCCGTCCCAGCGCGGCGCACAAGGTGCTCTACATCCTCGCGCCGCTGATCACCCTGGCCCCTGCGTTCGCGGCCTGGGCGGTGGTGCCGTTCGATGCGCAGCTGGTGCTGTCGAACGCCAACGCAGGCCTGCTGTACCTGCTGGCGATGACGTCGCTGGGCGTCTACGGCGTGATCCTGGCCGGCTGGGCCTCGAACTCGAAGTACGCCTTCCTCGGCGCCATGCGTTCGGCCGCCCAGGTGGTGAGCTACGAGATCGCGATGGGCTTCGCGCTGGTCGGCGTCATGGTCGGCGCGGGCAGCCTCAACCTGTCCGAGATCGTGATGGCGCAGTCGGGCGACGGCGGCTTCCTGGAGTGGTTCTGGGTGCCGATGCTGCCGCTGTTCGTCATCTACTTCGTGTCCGGCGTGGCCGAGACCAACCGCGCGCCGTTCGACGTGGTGGAAGGCGAGAGCGAGATCGTGGCCGGCCACATGGTCGAGTACTCGGGCGCGGTGTTCGCGCTGTTCTTCCTGGCCGAGTACGCCAACATGATCCTGGTGAGCTTCCTCACCGCGATCTTCTTCCTGGGCGGCTGGCTGTCGCCGATCCCGGCGGCCTGGATCCCGGACATCCCGCTGCTCTCGGTCATCCTGGGTGACGGCTGGTGGTGGCTGTTCGCGAAGGTGTTCTTCTTCGCCAGCTGCTTCGTCTGGTTCCGCGCCTCGTTCCCGCGCTACCGCTACGACCAGATCATGCGGCTGGGCTGGAAGGTCTTCATCCCGCTGTCGATCGCCTGGATCGCGGTGACGGCACTGATGGCGTACTTCGGCGTGTTTGAGGCAGGTGCGTGATGGGCAAGTTCGTTTCCTGGGCGCGTAGCCTGCTGCTGATCGAGATGCTTCGCGGCATGGCGCTGACCTTCCGGTACCTGTGGCGCCCGAAGTACACGATGATGTACCCGATGGAGAAGATCCCGCAGTCGTCGCGGTTCCGCGGGCTGCACGCGCTGCGCCGGTATCCGAACGGCGAGGAGCGCTGCATCGCCTGCAAGCTGTGCGAGGCGGTATGCCCTGCGCTTGCTATCACGATCGACTCCGAGCAGCGCGATGACAACACGCGCCGCACGACCCGCTACGAGATCGACCTGTTCAAGTGCATCTTCTGCGGTTTCTGCGAGGAATCGTGCCCGGTGGACTCGATCGTCGAGACCCACATCCACGAGTACCACTTCGAGAACCGCGGCGAGAACATCGTCACCAAGCCGCAGCTGCTGGCGCTGGGCGACCGCCTCGAGGCGGAAATCGCCGAGCGCCGCGCCGCCGACGCCGCATACAGGTAAGCCATGGACTTCGTACAGCTCGCATTCTTCGTCTTCGCGGCGACCGCGATCGCCGGCGCCATCGGCGTCATCGGCGCACGCAACCCGGTGCACTCGGCGCTGTTCCTGGTGCTGACCTTCTTCAGCGTGGCCTGCACCTGGATCATCGCCGGCGCCGAGTTCCTCGGCGTGGCCCTGATCCTGGTCTACGTCGGCGCGGTGATGGTGCTGTTCCTGTTCGTGGTGATGATGCTCGACATCGACCTGGTCGCCATCAACGAGGGCTACGTGCGCTACCTGCCCGTGGGCCTGGTCGTGGCGGTGGTGATGCTGCTGGAACTGCTGTCGCTGATCGGCATCATGGCCTTCGTCGCCACGCCCTTCGCGCCCGACCCGGTCGAGGCCGCGGGGGTGTCGAACACGGTGTGGCTGGCGCGCCGCCTGTTCACCGACTTCCTGCTGCCGTTCGAGGTCGCCGCGGTGATCCTGACGGTGGCGGTGATCGCCGCGGTCACGCTGACGCTGCGTCGCCGTGAGGGCACCAAGCACCAGGTGCCGGGCGAGCAGGTCCGCGCGCGTGCCGCCGACCGCCTGCGCATGGTCGACATGCCGGCCTCGGTGCACGTCGCCGACGACACACCGGCCACCGATGCCACCAACGGGGAGGGCAAGTGATGGAGTTCCTCGGACAGGGCCTCGCGCTGGGGCACTACCTGACGCTGGCCACCGCGCTGTTCTGCATCAGCGTGGCCGGCATCTTCCTCAACCGGAAGAACGTGATCATCCTGCTGATGTGCATCGAGCTGATGCTGCTCTCGGTGAACATCAACTTCATCGCCTTCTCGCGCGAGTTCGGCGACGCGGCGGGGCAGGTCTTCGTGTTCTTCATCCTCACCGTGGCCGCGGCCGAGGCCGCGATCGGCCTGGCGATCCTGGTCACGCTGTTCCGCAACCGGCGCACGATCAACGTCGCCGAAATCGACACGCTGAAGGGCTGACGGAATGCCTGGCATGGAAATCGTTATCTCCAAGGCGATGCTGATCGCGATCGTGCTCGCGCCGCTGCTGGGCGCGATCATCGCGGGTCTGTTTGGCCGCCAGGTCGGTCGCACCGGTGCCCAGGTGGCCACCATCCTCGGCGTGGCGGTGAGCTGCGCGCTGTCGTGCTTCGTGCTCTGGCAGCTGGTGGTGCAGGGCGCCGCGCCGTTCAACGAGAACGTCTACACCTGGTTCCAGGTGGCCGGCTTCGAGGTCAACATCGGCTTCATGGTCGACCGCCTGACGGCGATGATGATGGTGGTGGTGACCTTCGTGTCGCTGCTGGTGCACATCTACACCATCGGCTACATGGCAGACGACCCGGGCTACCAGCGCTTCTTCAGCTACATCAGCCTGTTCACCTTCTCGATGCTGGCGCTGGTCATGGCCAACAACTTCCTGCAGCTGTTCTTCGGCTGGGAAGCGGTGGGCGTGGTCTCGTACCTGCTGATCGGCTTCTGGTTCAAGCGCCCGACGGCCGTGTTCGCGAACCTCAAGGCCTTCCTGGTCAACCGCGTCGGCGACTTCGGCATGCTGCTGGGCATCGCGGCCGTGGCCTACTGGTTCGGCACGCTCGACTACGCGACCGTGTTCGCCAACGCCGGCCCGACGATCGGCGGAGGGCAGGTGGTCGAGGTTTTCGAGGGCCATGCCTGGTCGGTCGCCACCCTGATCTGCATCCTGCTGTTCATCGGTGCCATGGGCAAGTCGGCACAGGTGCCGCTGCACGTGTGGCTGCCGGACTCGATGGAAGGCCCGACCCCGATCTCGGCGCTGATCCACGCCGCGACCATGGTCACCGCCGGCATCTTCATGGTGGCGCGCATGTCGCCGCTGTACGAGCTGAGCACGGTCGCCCTGCAGTTCGTGCTGTTCATCGGCGCCACCACGGCCTTCTTCACAGGCCTGATCGGCATCGTGCAGAACGACATCAAGCGCGTGGTCGCGTACTCCACGCTGTCGCAGCTGGGCTACATGACTGTGGCGCTGGGCGTGTCGGCCTACTCGGCGGCGGTGTTCCACCTGATGACCCACGCCTTCTTCAAGGCGCTGCTGTTCCTGGGCGCGGGCTCGGTGATCATCGCCATGCACCACGAGCAGGACATGCGGCGCATGGGTGGCCTGCGCAAGTACATGCCCATCACCTTCTGGACGATGGTGATCGGCACCCTGGCCCTGGTCGCGACCCCGTTCTTCAGCGGCTTCTATTCGAAGGACACCATCATCGAGGCCGCCAGGCACGGCGCCGAGGGCATGGGCTGGGTCGGCACCTACGGCTACTGGGCGGTGCTGCTGGGCGCCTTCGTGACCTCGTTCTACAGCTTCCGCCTGCTGTACCTGACCTTCTTCGGCAAGGAGCGCTTCCGCGAGGCCCACGCCGACGACCATGGCCGCGGCCATGACGACCACGGCCATGGCGCGCACGAACCGCACGAATCGCCGTGGGTGGTGACCCTGCCGCTGGTGCTGCTGGCGGTCCCGTCGATCGCGATCGGTTTCTTCACCGCCGGCCCGATGCTGTTCGGAACCGACTGGGCGGGCCACGAACAGGTGATGCCGTTCTTCTCGGGTGCGATCGACCTGCTGCCGGAGAACAACACCCTGGCCCGCGTCGCCGCCGAGGTCTGGCACGGCCCGGTCGCCTTCGCGCTGCACGGCTTCATCACGCCTGCGTTCTGGCTGACCTTCGCCGGCTTCGCGCTGGCCACGGTCATGTACTGGTGGCGTCCGGAGCTGGCGGCCAGGGCGCGCAGCGTGTTCGCGCTGCCGGTCAAGGTGCTGGAGAAGAAGTACTGGGCCGACGACCTCTGGATCGGCGGCCTGGCGGGCGGCAGCCTGCAGCTGGGCAAGGCGTCCAGCGTCGCCGACAACCGCCTGATCGACGGCGTGTTCGTCAACGGCGCGGCACGCCTGGTCGGCCTGGTGTCCGGCGTCGTGCGCCGGCTGCAGTCGGGCCGCCTTTATGACTATGCATTCGCGATGATCGTCGGCCTGATCCTGCTCCTGGCCGTGCTGATCTACCTCTGGACCTGACGGAAGACGATACGTGTCGAACTGGCCTCTCCTCAGCATCCTCATCTGGCTGCCGATCCTCGGTGGCGCGATGGTGCTCGCGCTCGGCAACCGTGCCGGCGCCGCGCGCTGGCTGTCGCTGGCGATCGCGCTGGTGGTCTTCGCCATCAGCGTCCCGCTGTTCACCGGCTACGACGCTTCGGCGGCCGCGGCCACGATGCAGTTCGTCGAGGCCCGGGAGTGGATCCCGGCCTACGACATCCAGTACCACCTGGGTGCCGACGGCATCTCGGTGGCGCTGATCCTGCTCACCACCCTGGTCACCGTGCTGGTGCTGATCGGCGCCTGGAGCTCGATCGACCGGCGCGTGAGCCAGTACTACGCCTCGATGCTGATCCTCGAGGGCTTGATGATCGGCGTGTTCACGGCCGTGGACGCGATGCTGTTCTACGTGTTCTTCGAGGCCATGCTGATCCCGATGTTCATCATCATCGGCGTCTGGGGCGGCCCGCGTCGCGTGTACGCGTCGATCAAGTTCTTCCTGTACACCTTCCTCGGCTCGGTGTTCATGCTGGTTGGTCTGGTGTACCTGTACCTCAAGGGCGGCAGCTGGCAGCTTCCCGACCTGTACTCGCTGCCGCTCACGGCCACCGAGCAGATGTGGTTGTTCTTCGCCTTCCTCGCGGCATTCGCGGTCAAGGTTCCGATGTTCCCGGTGCACACCTGGCTTCCCGACGCGCACGTCGAGGCGCCGACCGGCGGCTCGGTGATCCTGGCGGCGATCATGCTGAAGATCGGCGGCTACGGCTTCCTGCGCTTCAGCCTGCCGATCACGCCCGACGCCGGCCACGAGTGGGCCTGGCTGCTGATCGCGCTGTCGCTGGTGGCGGTGGTCTACGTCGGCCTGGTGGCGCTGGTCCAGCAGGACATGAAGAAGCTGATCGCGTATTCGTCGGTGTCGCACATGGGCTTCGTGACGCTCGGCATCTTCATCGCCTTCGCGCTGGTGCGTGACACCGGCAACCCGGAGGCCGCGCGCCTGGGCATGCAGGGCGCGATGGTGCAGATGATCTCGCACGGCTTCATCTCCGGTGCGATGTTCACCTGCGTCGGCGTGCTCTACGACCGCATGCACACGCGCATGATCCGCGACTACGGCGGCGTGGCCAACGTGATGCCCTGGTTCGCGGCCTTCTACGTGCTGTTCGCCTTCGCGAACTCCGGCCTGCCGGGCACCTCGGGCTTCGTGGGCGAGTTCATGGTCATCGTGGCCTCGTTCCAGCATCACCCGCTGATCGCCTTCGTGGCCGCCATCACCCTGATCCTGGGCGCGGGCTACACCCTGTGGCTCGTGAAGCGGGTGATGTACGGCGAGGTCGGCAATGCGCACGTCGCCGCCATGAAGGACATCAACGGCCGCGAGGCCCTGGTGCTGGGCGTGTTCGCCGTGGGCGTGCTGCTCATCGGCCTCTGGCCCAGGCCCCTGACCGACCTGATGGAACCGTCCATCGCGCAGCTGGCGGGCCTGCTCGCCAACAGCAAGCTTTGAGGAACGTGACGCGATGATGCCTGGAGCTATGACCCCTCCCGTCCGGACGCTGGCCGACATCGCGCCGCTGGCGCCCGAGCTCGTGGTGGTGATCGGCGCGTTCGCGCTGCTGATGCTGGACCTGTTCATCGGCGAGCGCCGCCGCGTGGTGACCCATTCGCTCGCGATCGCGGTCCTGCTGGCCGCGGCCGCCATGATCGTCGCCGGCGTGGGCGGGCAGGGCATGGTGCTGGCCGACATGTTCGTGCGCGATACCGCGAGCGACGTGCTCAAGGTCTTCATCCTGGTGGTGACCGCGATGTCGCTCGGCTACGCGTGGCATTTCATGCAGGAACGCGGCCTGTACAAGGGCGAGCTGCCGGTGCTGATGCTGTTCGCGACCGTCGGCATGATGCTGCTGGTCTCGGCGCCGAACCTGGCCACGGTCTACGTCGGCCTCGAGCTGCTGGCGCTCTGCCAGTACGCGCTGGTGGCGATCGACCGCGACAACCCGGTGGGCTCGGAAGCGGCGATGAAGTACTTCGTGCTCGGTTCGCTCGCTTCCGGCCTGCTGCTGTTCGGCATGTCGCTGGTCTACGGCGCCACCGGCAGCCTCGACCTCGCGACGATCTCCGGCGCCGCGGCCACCGTCGACGGCGGCACCCGCACCCTGCTGCTGACCGGCACCGTGTTCCTGGTGGTCGGCGTGTGCTTCAAGTTCGGCGCCGCGCCCTTCCACATGTGGCTGCCCGACGCCTATCACGGCGCCCCGACCCCGATGTCGCTGTTCATCGGCTCGGCGCCGAAGCTGGCCGTGTTCGGCATGGCCTATCGCCTGCTGGAATCCGGCGTCGGCCCGCTGCAGGACCAGTGGCAGCTGATGGTCGCGCTGCTGGCGGCGCTGTCGCTGGCGGTGGGCAACATCTTCGCCATCGCGCAGTCGAACCTGAAGCGCATGCTGGCGTATTCGACGGTGTCGCACGTCGGCTTCCTGCTGCTCGGCCTGGCCGGCGGCGGTCCCGAGGGCTACGCCGCGGCGATGTTCTACGCGATCAGCTACGCGATCATGTCGGCGGCCGCCTTCGGCGCCATCGTGGTGCTCGCGCGCAACGGCTTCGAGGCCGACCGCATCGACGACTTCAAGGGCCTCAACGCCCGCAGCCCGTGGATGGCGGCGATGGTGCTGGTGATCATGGCCTCGCTGGCCGGTGTCCCGCCCTTCCTCGGCTTCTGGGCCAAGCTGGTGGTGCTGCGCGCGGCGATCGAAGGCGACATGCTGTGGCTCGCGATCCTGGGCATCGTGTTCGCCGTGATCGGTGCGTTCTACTACCTGCGCGTGATCAAGGTGATGTACTTCGACGAGCCCGAGGGCCGCGAGATCGAGGCGCGGGACAGCATGCCGCTGAAGGCGCTGTTCGCGGTCAACGCGCTGGCGCTGCTGGTGCTGGGCTTCGCCTGGAGTCCGATCATGGCCTGGTGCCAGGCGGCGTTCGCCTGACCGGGAAAGCCGCAAGCTTCCGAGCGGACATGACGCACGAAGCTTGCGAAAAAGCAGGTCTTCCTGCATAATGTTCTTCTGCTGCGGGGTGGAGCAGTCTGGCAGCTCGTCGGGCTCATAACCCGAAGGTCGCAGGTTCAAATCCTGCCCCCGCTACCATGTTTTCTGCAGCAGTCCGGACGGCGTCCCTGGCAACAGGGGCGCCGTTTTTTTGGTTCTTCTCCCAAGTGAGGGATCGCGCGCTGCGCTGATCCCTGACGCGGCCGGCTGGAGGGTGGTCGTGCTGCGGTGCGATGCCTGCTGCCGCTCATGTCCCCCGGCTGCGGCCTGCGGCCACAGCCTCCTCCTTGACTTCCCGTCAGCAGGCATCGCACCGCAGTCCGGAACAGTGTCGGCGGTCGAGGGATGGTGGAAGCGTCGCACCCTGAGCAGGTGGAGAAGGGCAGAGCGTTGACGCGCCTCGCGGCTCACGCAAGGGACAATGGCCCACGCCGCGCTTTTTCCAACGGCCCGCCGGGGCCTTGCACGCTTTGGCGCCATGCGTCGAAGCGCCGCGATGCTCCCACGTGCCCTTTCCCTCAGTTGGGAGAAGAACCTCTTCTTTTGCATCGCTGTTGGCCCGAAGGCCCGGTCAGGCCTCCAGCACCATCCGCCTGCGGCCGTCGCCGATGATCGCGTGGGGCACGAAGCGGGCGCTGTCGCGGGTGATCGGCGAGTCGTCCTCGCGGATGCCCATGCCGCAGGCCCTGTCGCCCACCACCCAGCTGCCGACCAGCGGCCACGCGCCTTCGAACGCCGGCAGCAGGTGCAGCGCCTGGCGGATCGCCGGGCCTGCATAGGGCCCCGGCTGCTCGAGACGCGCACCGTCGGCCAGGTGCATCTCGATGTTCGCACCCTCGCGCGAGAACAGCGGCTTGCGGACCCAGCCTGGCGGCAGCGCGCCGCCCGCGTCGAACTCGGCGGGCAGCAGGTTGGGGTGCCCGCGATGGCGCTCCCAGAGCAGGGGCAGCACGCCCTTGTTGCTGAGCAGCAGCTTCCACGGTGGTTCGAGCAGGCGCAGCCCCGAGCCGGGGAGGGCGGATGCGAACTCGTCCGCGAACAGGTCCTCGAGCGGATAGAGCTTGAACAGGCTCGCGATCACCGCGTCGTCGGTGGCGGTGAAGCGGCCGTTGGCGGACAGGCCGATGTCCTCCAGCGCGATGCTCCCGGATTCGATGCCGGCCTGGGCGGCACAGTCGCGCAGGTAGTCGACGGTGCCCTGGTCCTCGGCGCTGCCGCCGGAGGCCGCGAAGTACAGCGGCGCGGGCAGCTGGCCCGCGATCTCCACGAAGCGGGCCACCAGGGCTTCGTGGATGGAATTGAACTGGTCCGCCTCGCGCGGCAGGGCGCCGGCCTCGCGCTGCCGCTCCAGCCAGTCCCACTGGAAGAAGGCGGCCTCGAACAGCGACGTCGGCGTGTCGTAGTTGTACTCGTAGAGCTTCGCGGGCCCGCGCCCGTCGTAGGCGAGGTCGATGCGGCCGTAGATGTGCGGGTCGCGCCGTCGCCAGCTGTCCGCCACCTGGTCGCGGGCGGTGTCGGGAATCGCCAGCCGCTCCATCAGTTCCTGGCTGCCGGCGGCATCGGCGGCGAGATCGATCGCCATCGCGTGCAGTTCGGCGGTCGGGTCCTCGATGTCGTCCTCGACCTGGCGCAGGTCGAAGGCGTAGTACGCGGTTTCGTCCCAGTAGGGCAGGCCGTCGATGGTGTGGAAGGCGAAGCCGCAGTCGGCGGCGCGCTGGCGCCAGTCGGGGCGCGCCTCGATCGCGACCCGGCGCATCAGCCGCCGGCGCTGCGGCCCGCGCCGGAGCGGCCGAAGCCGCCGCGGCTGACCGTGGGCGCGCGGTCGGGCTGCAGACTGGTGCGGGCGAGCGAGGTCGCGCCGCCCGGTCCCGCCTGCGGACGCAGCCAGCCGGACTGGTTGGACAGGAAGGCCGGCGTGGCGCGGGCATTGCCGGCCGTGGCCGCGGCCGCGGCGGGGCCTGCGCCCGGCGCCGGCGCCATCGCACCGCCCCGGGCATTCATCATCTGCGACAGCACGAAGCCGGCCATCAGCGGGCCGACGAAGCTTCCGCCGGCCTGCTGGCGGGTCGCGCACTGGCCTTCGCCGAACTCGGCCTCGCAGTCCGCGAGCGACGCGTAGCGCGGAGCGACGGCGTCGGCCTGCGCCTGCGCCGCTTCGAAGGCCTGCCGGCACATGGCCGGCTGCATGGTCTCGGCGGTGCAGGCCTCGACGGACGTGAACAGGCCCTCCGAGGTCTGCACCTCGGGCTGCCTGCTGCAGGCGACCAGCAGCAGGGGCGCGGAGCCCATGAGCAGGAGGGCGGTCTTGCTGGAGCGCTTCATCGAGGAAACCTGTGGCTGATCGCGGCTGGGCCGCAGAGGTTACCCGATGCCGCCCGCGCCGGGACGCCGGCTTGCGGGAGGCTGCGGCGAGGCCTATAATCCTGCGGCTCAGCGGGACACTGCAGGACCGCATCAGGCGCCAAGGCGCAGGTCCCTGCATCCGCTGCAAGCTTTTCGCAGTCGCCGAAGGGCCTCCGAGGAGGCTTTTTTCGATTGCGGGAGTCGGGCTCGCGCGGTGCGCATCGAGGCGCGCCGGCACCGGATCCAGCAGCATCGGACAAGGGGCCCATCGGGCCCTTTGTCGTTTTTCGCATCCCGGCCCCGCCGGGCGCCACTCCAGGGAGACAAGGTGACGGACAAGTCGACCGATATCGCACAGCTCCTCTCGCCGACCGTCGAGTCGCTGGGGCTGGAGCTGCTTGGCGTCGAGTATCTTCCGGCACCGGGCGGGGCGACGCTGCGCCTGTACATCGACCGCCCCGGCGCCGACGCGTCCGCCGAAGGGCAGGGCGTGGGCATCGAGGACTGCGAGGCGGTGAGCCGCGAGGTCTCGGCCCAGCTCGACGTCGAGGATCCGATCAGCGGCAATTACACGCTGGAAGTGTCCTCGCCCGGCGTCGACCGCCTCCTGTTCACGCCCGCGCATTTCGAGCGTTTCCTGGGCGAGCAGGCCAAGGTCGTGCTGAAGCTGCCGCAGGACGGGCGCCGCCGCCTCACCGGGCGGATCACGGCGGTCGAGGGCGAGGCCATCACCTTCGAGGTTGACGGCCAGCCGTTCGCGGTGCCGGCCGGCAACATCGACAAGGCGCGCCTGGTCCCGGACTGGGTGGCCCTGGGCTACGGGCCGGCGAAGGACGCCTCCGGGCGCGATGCACGCCCCGGCAAGCGCGGGCCCGCCAGCAAATCCAATACCAACAACAAGCCGGCGGCATCGAAGCCGTCCAGTGCGGAGTGAACCAGAAGATGAGCAAGGAACTGTTGCTGGTCGTCGATGCGGTCGCCAACGAGAAGGGCGTGCCCGAGTCGGTGATCCTGGAAGCCCTCGAGGCGGCCCTGGCCACCGCGGCCAAGAAGCGCTACCTCGAGCAGGACGTGCTGACCCGCGTGCAGATCGACCCCAAAGACGGCAGCTACGAGACCTTCCGCCGCTGGGAAGTGGTGGCCGATGACGTGGTGATGGAGTCGCCCGACCGCCAGATCCGCCTGATGGACGCGGTCGACGAGGCCGAGGGCGTCGAGGTCGGCGACTACATCGAAGAGCAGATCGAGAACGTCGACTTCGGCCGCATCGCCGCCCAGGCCGCGAAGCAGGTGATCGTGCAGCGCGTGCGCGAGGCCGAGCGCCAGCAGGTCGTGGATGCGTGGAAGGACCGCGTCGGCGAGCTGGTCACCGGCGTGGTCAAGCGCGTCGAGCGCGGTAACGTCTACGTCGACCTCGGTGGCAACGCCGAGGCCTTCATCCCCAAGGACAAGGCCATCCCGCGCGACGTCGTGCGCGCCGGCGACCGCATCCGTGGCTATCTGTACGACGTGCGCAGCGAGCCCCGCGGCCCGCAGCTGTTCATCAGCCGCGCGGCGCCGGAATTCATGATCGAGCTGTTCAAGCTCGAGGTGCCCGAAGTCGGCCAGGGGCTGGTCGAGATCAAGGCCTGCGCCCGTGACCCGGGTGACCGCGCCAAGATCGCCGTGGTCGCCTACGACACCCGCACCGATCCGATCGGCGCCTGCATCGGCATGCGCGGCTCGCGCGTGCAGGCGGTGTCGAACGAACTCAACGGCGAGCGCGTCGACATCGTGCTGTGGTCGGACAACCCGGCGCAGTTCGTGATCAACGCGATGGCGCCGGCCGAGGTGCAGTCGATCGTGGTCGACGAGGACAAGCATTCGATGGACCTCGCGGTCGCCGAGGACCGCCTGGCGCAGGCGATCGGCAAGGGCGGCCAGAACGTGCGCCTGGCCAGCCGCCTGTCGGGCTGGCAGCTCAACGTGATGACCCAGGACCAGGTCACCGCGAAGTCGGAGGCCGAGCAGGCCGCGGCCCGCGCCCTGTTCCAGGAGAAGCTCGAAGTCGACGAGGAGATCGCCGGCATCCTGGTGTCCGAAGGCTTCAGCACGGTCGAGGAAATCGCCTACGTGCCGGTCGGCGAGCTGCTGGCGGTGGAAGGCTTCGACGAGGACATCGTCGAGGAACTCCGCGCCCGTGCCCGCGACGCCCTGCTCAACGACGCGCTCGCGGTGGAGGAGGAGATCGGCGACAACGTGCCGGCCGACGACCTGCTCGCGCTCGAGGGCATGGACGACGAAACCGCTTTCGCGCTGGCCGGCCACGGCGTGCGCACCGCCGAGGACCTCTCCGACCTGGCCGTCGACGAGGTGCTGGAGTTCGGCATCGAGGATCTCGACCAGGACCGCGCCGCGGCGCTGGTGCTGGCCGCGCGGGCGGGCGAGATCGCCCGCCTCGAGGCGGAAGGCTGACAGACCGGGGCTGTCGCGGCCCCCGAGAACGGCACACCACCATGAACTGATCGATCCATAGCGCGGCAAGCGCCGTCGCCCAAGGAACCGGAATCCGAATGTCGCAGCAAACCACCATCCGCAAGCTGGCCGCACTGGTGAACACGCCGGTCGAGAAACTGCTTGAACAGCTGTCCGAAGCGGGCATGAAGTTCAGCGATCCCGACCAGGTCGTGACCAGTACCGAGAAGGTGAAGCTCCTGGGCTTCCTGCGCCGTACCCACGGCCGTGCCGAGAAGGGCGCCGCCGATCCGGTCGCGCCCCAGAAGATCACCCTGCAGCGCAAGAGCACGCTCACCGTGGGCGGCGGCCGCAACAAGCCGACCGTCGACGTCGTCGTGCGCAAGAAGGTCACGCTCAAGCCGACCGATGCCGCCCCGGGCGCAGCGTCCGCAGCCGGCGGTGGCGTCGACGACGAGCGCGCCGAGATCCTGCGCAAGCTGGAGGAGTCGCGCCAGCGCAACCTCGACGAGCAGCAGCGACTGGCCGAGGCCGACCGCCGCCGCGCGGAAGAGGCCGAGGAAGCCAAGCGCCTCGCCGCCGAGCAGGAGGCCGAGCGCCTGCGCCAGGAAGCCGCCGCGTCGGCCGTGGTGCCGGACGAGGCGCCGCGCAAGACGCATGGCCACGGCCACCCCAGCAAGCCCGCCGCCCCGGCGCGCGACGACCGCGGCGCCGGCAAGGGCAAGCCCGGCCGCGGCTCGCACGCGATGGTTGCCGGCGTCGAGGACGACGACAGCGCCGCGCGCTTCGCCGGCCAGCTGCACCTGAGCCCGGCCGACCGCGCCCGTCGCGGCGCCGGCGCATCGCGCTCCAGGGGCCGCCAGCAGCAGCGCGGCCGCCAGCCCGACCAGGCCCGCACCGGCACCGGCTTCACCCGGCCGACCGCGCCGGTGGTGCGCGAAGTCGCCATCGGCGACGCGATCACCGTGGCCGACCTGGCGCAGAAGCTCGCGCTCAAGGGCGGCGACGTGGTCAAGGCGCTGTTCAAGATGGGCGTGATGGCCACCATCACCCAGTCGATCGACCATGACACCGCGGTGCTGGTGACCGAGGAGCTCGGCCACACCGCCGTGCGCGAAACCGCCAACGACGCCGAGAGCGAGCTGCTGGCCCACGTCGAGGACGTGCAGGGCGAGCAGAGCCAGCGCCCGCCGGTGGTCACCATCATGGGCCACGTCGACCACGGCAAGACCTCGCTGCTCGACTACATCCGCCGCACCCGCATCGCTACCGGCGAGGCCGGCGGCATCACCCAGCACATCGGCGCCTACCACGTCGAAACCCCGAAGGGCGTCATCAGCTTCCTCGACACCCCGGGCCACGCCGCGTTCACTTCGATGCGCGCGCGCGGCGCGAAGATCACCGACATCGTGGTGCTGGTGGTGGCCGCCGACGACGGCGTCATGCCGCAGACGGTCGAGGCGATCCAGCACGCGCGTTCGGCCAAGGTGCCGCTGATCGTCGCGATCAACAAGATCGACAAGTCCGAGGCCGATCCGTCGCGGGTCAAGAACGAGCTGCTCACGCACGAGGTCGTGTCCGAGGAGTTCGGCGGCGACACGCAGATGGTCGAACTCTCGGCCAAGACCGGCCTGGGCGTCGACGACCTGCTCGACGCGATCAGCCTGCAGGCCGAAGTGCTCGAGCTCAAGGCCGTTGCCGAGGGCCGCGCCAGCGGCACGGTCATCGAATCCTCGCTCGACAAGGGCCGCGGCCCGGTGGCCACGGTGCTGGTGCAGCAGGGCCAGCTCAACAAGGGCGACTTCCTGGTCTGCGGCGTGGAGTACGGCCGCGTGCGCGCGCTGTTCGACGAGACCGGCAGCCAGGTGCAGTCGGCGGGTCCGTCGATCCCGGTGCAGGTGCTCGGCCTCTCGGGCGTGCCCGACGCCGGCGACGACTTCGTGGTCGTCGACGACGAGCGCCTGGCGAAGGAAGTGGCCCAGCAGCGCGAGGCCAAGCGCCGCGAGCTGCGCCTGGTGCAGGCCGCGGGCAACCGCATGGAAGACATCATGGCGCAGATGGGCGGCGGCCAGCAGCTCGAGCTGCCGCTGGTGATCAAGGCCGACGTGCAGGGTTCGGTGGAAGCACTGCGCCAGGCGCTGACCGCGCTGTCCAACGACGAGATCCGGGTGAACATCATCCGCTCCGGCGTGGGCGGCATCACCGAGTCCGACGCCAATGCCGCGGCGACGTCGAAGGCCACCATCATCGGCTTCAACGTGCGCGCCGATGCCTCGGCCCGCAAGGTCGTGGAGACCTGCGGCCTCGACCTGCGCTACTTCTCGATCATCTATGACGTGATCGACCAGGTGAAGCAGGTGGCGTCCGGCATCCTGGGCGTGGAGATCCGCGAGGAGATCATCGGCACCGCCGAGGTCCGCGAGGTGTTCCGCAGCTCCAAGTTCGGCGCCGTGGCCGGCTGCATGGTCATCGAGGGCGTGGTCAGGCGCAACAAGCCGATCCGCGTGCTGCGCGACGACACCGTGATCTTCGAGGGCGAGCTGGAGTCGCTGCGCCGCTTCAAGGAGAACGTCGACGAGGTGCGCACCAACACCGAGTGCGGCATCGGCGTGAAGGCCTACAACGACATCAAGCCGGGCGACAAGATCGAGTGCTTCGAGCGCGTCGAAGTGCAGCGCACGCTCTGATGGCGCAGAAGTCCTTCCATCGCACCGACCGCGTCGCCGCCCAGCTCCGCAGGGAGCTGGGCACCCTGGTGCGCGAGGCGGTGGCCGAGCACGGCCTGCCGTCGGTGAGCGTGTCCGACGTCGAGGTGACGCGCGACATGGCGCACGCCAAGGTCTTCGTCACCGCGCTGCAGCCCGAGCGCGCCGCCGAAGCGATCAAGGGCCTCAAGGCCGCGGCGCCGGAAGTGCGCTACCGGCTTGCGCGCGCGGTGAACCTGCGCCACGTGCCCGAGCTGCACTTCCACTACGACGATTCCGTGGACCGCGGCGAGCGCATCGACAACCTGCTGCGCGATTTGCCGGATACCTCCGCCGAGGATTGACGCCTGCCCTGTAGGAGCAGCCATGGCTGCGACCTGCAGCATCACTCGCAGCTATAGCTGCTCCTACATGATTCGGGAGCCAGGGGTGACGAAGGGTCGTCCACGCACGAAGTTCCGCAAGCTCGATGGCATCCTGCTGCTCGACAAGCCGCGCGGGCCGAGCTCCAACCAGGCGCTGCAGCGGGCGCGGCACCTGTTCCGCGCGGAGAAGGGTGGCCACACCGGCAGCCTCGATCCGCTGGCCACCGGCCTGCTGCCGCTGTGCTTCGGCGAAGCGACCAAGATCGCCGGCGGCCTGCTGGGTGCGCGCAAGGCCTACGACGCGGTGGCGCGGCTGGGGCAGGTGACCGATACCGACGATGCCGAAGGCCAGCTGCTGCGCGAGCGGCCGGTGCCGCCGCTGGACATCGCCACGATCGATGCGGCGCTGGCGGGACTGACCGGCCGGATCCTGCAGCGCCCGCCGATCTATTCGGCGCTCAAGCGCGGCGGCGAACCGCTGTACGCGAAGGCGCGCCGCGGCGAGGATGTCGAGGTCGAGCCGCGCGAGGTCGACGTGCACGAGTTCAGCCTGCTGTCGGCGGCCGACCTGGTCGACGCCGCCGAGGGCGTGGCGCCCGGCGACATCCTCCGCCTGCGCGTGGAGTGCGGGTCCGGCACCTATGTGCGCAGCCTGGTCCGCGACCTGGGCGAAGCGCTGGGCTGCGGTGCGCACGTGCTCGAGTTGCGCAGGCTGTGGATCGATCCCTTCAGGAACCCGCGGATGTGGACCTTCGCCGAGCTCGAGGCCCTGGCCGCGCGCGGCGAATCGAGCCTGGAAGCCTGCCTGCTGCCGCTGGAGTCGGGCATGGATGCATGGCCGCGCGTGGAGGTGGACGCCGCCGCCGCGGCCCGGCTGTCCCACGGCCAGGGCACTGGCGACGTGGCCGGGATGCAGGGCGAGGTCGCGATCTTCGGCCCGGACGGCCGTGCGCTCGGCCTCGGGACGCGTGACGGAGCGGGCGGGCTGCGGCCCCGGCGCCTGTTCAGCTGGGCCTGCGCCCAGCCCGGCGACGCCGGTACACGGCCGGCGCGCTGAGCCGTCGCCTTGTCCGTCCAGCCGGCCTCGCGTTACAATTCGAAGGCTTGTTTCCAAGCACCCAGGCGCCCGATCCCCGGCGCGCCCGGCAATCCATAGAACGCGGCGGTTCTCGTGGTGCGCACATGCCTGCCGGCATGGCGTTCCTGCGGTCCACGCATCACCAGAAAGGCAAAGGCACATGGCCATCGACACCGGCAAGATCATCGAAGACAACAAGCGCGGCGAAAACGACACCGGCTCCACGGAAGTCCAGGTGGCGCTGCTCACCGCCCGCATCGTGCACCTGACCGAGCACTTCAAGGTCCACAAGCAGGACCACCACAGCCGCCGCGGCCTGCTGAAGATGGTCAACCAGCGCCGCAGCCTGCTCGACTACCTGCACCGCAAGGACGTCGGCCGCTACAAGGCGCTGATCGAGAAGCTCGGCCTGCGTCGCTGATCCAGACCCCGCCGCGGCGCAGAAATGCGCCGCGGTTCTTTTTCCGGCTCGCCGCAGGCGCGCCACCCGGCCAGGGCAAGGGCCCGCACCGGTTCATCGCAAGACGCACCAAGGAATTCACAACGTGGCAAAAGTTACCAAGAGCTTCCAGTACGGCGATCGCACCGTCACCCTCGAGACCGGCGAGATCGCGCGCCAGGCGGGAGGCGCGGTCATGGTCTCCTGCGACGGCACCGTGCTGCTGGTCACCGCAGTCGCGGCGAAGACCGCCCGTGAAGGGCAGGACTTCTTCCCGCTGACCGTCGACTACCAGGAGAAGTTCTACGCCGGCGGCCGCATTCCCGGCGGCTTCTTCAAGCGCGAAGGCCGCGCGACCGAGAAGGAGACGCTGACCTCGCGCCTGATCGACCGTCCGATCCGCCCGCTGTTCCCCGACGGCTTCCGCAACGAAGTGCAGATCATCGCCACGGTGATGTCGATGAACCCCGAGGTCGACGGCGACATCCTCGCCCTGATCGGCGCATCGGCCGCGCTGTCGCTGTCGGGCGCGCCCTTCGACGGCCCGATCGGCGCCGCCAAGGTCGGCTACAAGGACGGCCAGTACCTGCTCAACCCGACCGTGTCGGAGCTGAAGGAGTCCGACCTCGAGCTCGTGGTCGCCGGTACCGCGAACGCCGTGCTGATGGTGGAGTCCGAGGCCAACGTGCTGTCGGAAGAGGTGATGCTGGGTGCGGTGATGTTCGGCCACAAGGCCATGCAGGTCGCCATCTCGACGATCAACGAACTGGTCGCCGAAGCCGGCAAGCCGAAGTGGGAATGGGCCGCCCCGGCCGCGAACGAGGGCCTGGTCAGCGCGCTGCGCACCGCCATCGGCGAGCAGCTGGCCGGCGCCTTCCAGGTGCGCGACAAGCTCGAGCGCCGCGACACCATCTCCAAGGTCAAGAAGGCCATCCTCGAGGCGCTCGCGCCGGAGGCCGAAGCCAACGCCTGGTCGGCGAACGAGCTGTCCAAGGAGTTCGGCGAGCAGGAATACCAGACCATGCGCAATTCGGTCCTGAAGACCAAGGTGCGCATCGACGGCCGCGCGCTGGACACCGTGCGCCCGATCAGCTCCAAGGTCGGCGTGCTGCCGCGCGTGCACGGCTCCTCGCTGTTCACCCGCGGCGAGACCCAGGCGATCGTCGCCGTCACCCTGGGCACCGCCCGCGACGGCCAGATCATCGATGCCGTCTCCGGCGAGTACAAGGAGCACTTCCTGTTCCACTACAACTTCCCCCCGTACTCCGTGGGTGAAGCCGGCCGCATGATGGGCCCGAAGCGTCGCGAGATCGGCCACGGCCGCCTGGCCAAGCGCGGCGTGCTCGCGGTGATGCCGACGATGGAGGAGTTCCCGTACACCATCCGCGTCGTGTCCGAGATCACCGAGTCGAACGGTTCCTCGTCGATGGCGTCGGTCTGCGGCTCGTCGCTGGCGCTGATGGACGCGGGCGTGCCGATCAAGGCGCCGGTGGCCGGCATCGCCATGGGCCTGGTGAAGGAAGGCGACGACTACGTCGTGCTGTCCGACATCCTGGGCGACGAGGACCACCTCGGCGACATGGACTTCAAGGTGGCCGGCACCGACGCGGGCATCACCGCCCTGCAGATGGACATCAAGATCCAGGGCATCACCGAAGACATCATGAAGGTGGCGCTGGAGCAGGCCAAGCGTGGCCGCCTGCACATCCTGGGCGAAATGGCGAACTCGCTGACCCAGGCCCGTTCGGAGCTGTCCGACTTCGCGCCGCGCCTGATCACCATCAAGATCCACCCCGACAAGATCCGCGAAGTGATCGGCAAGGGCGGTTCGGTCATCCAGGCGATCACCAAGGAGACCGGCACCCAGATCGACATCCAGGACGATGGCACGATCACCATCGCCTCGGTCGATGCCGCCGCCGGCAAGGCCGCCAAGGACCGCATCGAGCAGATCACCTCCGACGTCGAGCCGGGCCGCATCTACGAGGGCAAGGTCGTCAAGCTGATGGACTTCGGCGCCTTCGTGACGATCTCCCCCGGCAAGGACGGCCTGGTGCACGTTTCGCAGATCTCCAACGAGCGCGTCGAGAAGGTCGGCGACGTGCTGAAGGAAGGCGACGTGGTCAAGGTCAAGGTGCTGGAAGTCGACAAGCAGGGCCGCATCCGCCTGTCGATGAAGGCCGTCGAGGAAGGCGAGGGCACGCCGGCCGCCTGAGCCGGTCGCCCATGTCGCAGCGCGCCTGGTGCGCGCTGCGACGGAATGAAGAAGAGCGGGCTTCGGCCCGCTCTTTTTTTGTTCCAGGTGGCAGCCACCGACCGCCGCCGGCGGCTCAGGCCGCAGGCACCCGCAATCGCGTGCGTGGACCGGGTGGGATGCCGTAGACCGGCGGCATGTCCTGCCCCTGGACGATGCCCAGCGGCGCGTACCCCGCGTACTGCGGAAATACCTGGCCCAGGCGGTTGTTGGCCATGCGCCGGATCAGCAGCTCGGAGAACACCTGGCGGTAATCGGTGGTGACCGGGAGGTCGCCGAACCAGGGCGCCAGCACCTCGGGATCGAGGCCCGGCCAGGTGCCGTAGAAGCGCCGGCCGTTGACCGCGTCGCCCAGCACCAGCATCGGATTGCCATAGCCGTGGTCGGTGCCGCCGCTGCCGTTCTGGCGCACGCGACGCCCGAACTCGGACTGCACCATCACCGTGACCCGCGAGGATTCGCCGCCGGCGGCCATCTCGATGTAGAACGCGGTCAGGGCCTCGGACAGCTCGGCGATCCTGTTCTGGTAGTAGTGGTAGCCGCTGCCGGCGGTGCCCTGGCCGTCGTGCGTGTCCCAGCCACCGAGGTCGAGGGTGGCGTAGCGCAGGCTGGTGCCGAAGCGGATCGCCTGCGCCACCGTCCACAGCTGGCGCGCGAAGGTGCTGGTGGGCCAGCCGGCGGGCAGGGTGGCGGTGAAGGGCAGCTCGCGGATGCGGCGCAGTGCGGCGTCGCCGGCACGGGCCTGCTGTTCGACCGCCGCGCGGCCGGACACGAAGCTGCCAAGCACGTCGTTCACGCCGACCAGGTTCGCCGGGCGCCCGCCGCCCGACTCGCGCCACTGCCAGGGGCCGGCGTTGAGCGCGAACTCGTTGGGGCTGGCCATCGACAGCGCATCGGTGTTGCCAAGCAGGCTGGCCGGCTGGCCGTTGCTGACGCCCAGCAGCGGCAGCCCGGCGGTCGCGCCCGAAGGGTCGCTGGCCCAGGCGCGCGCCAGCCAGCCGCTGCCGCCGCCGGCCCGTCCGGGCGTGCCGAGGTCGCAATAGAGCTGGGCGTCGAAATGGCTGCGGGTGAGCGTCGTCGACATGCCGCAGGCATGCACGATGGCCAGCCGCGATTCCTGCCACAGCGCATGCAGGCCGGCGGCCGACGGATGCAGGCCGAAGCCGGTGCCGCCGCCGCCCTGCAGGGTCAGCGGCAGCGCGCCGTAGGCGCCGCTGGCGGCGATCGCCAGCGAAGGGCGCGCCTCCTCGTAGTGGCCGCGGTCGTTGCCGTCGATCGGCACGACCAGGTTCAGGCCGTCGATGCCGCCGCGCAGGAACACGTGCACCAGGGTGTCGTGCGGCGTGCCGGCGGCGGCCGGCGGCGCGTAGAACATCGACGGGGCGACGCCGGCGATGGCGGCGGTGGCGCAGCAACCCTTGAGGAAGGCGCGGCGCGAGAGCGTGTGGTCGGCCATGGCGGAATCCTCAGCGAGTGGCGAATTCGGGCGACATCAGCAGCAGCGAGACCATGCTGCGCAGGCGGTCGTGGTTGTAGTGCGCCCGGAGGTCGCTGCCGCTCCAGGCATTGCTGTCGGCGATGACGTAGGACGAGGACGCGCCCTGGGCCATGAAGGCGCGCAGCATCTGCAGCCGCGCCGGCGCCGGCGGCCGGCCCAGCAGGCGCAGGCACCAGAAGTCGACCAGGTTGGCCGCGGTCCAGCTGGCGACGCCCGCGCGGCTGTCCTCGACGACGGGCAGCAGGCGCTGGTCGTCGTCGCTGGTCTCGGTGAGCCAGGACAGCATCCGCCAGGTCATGCCGAAGCTGTTCGCGCCCGACCAGGCATCGGCGTCGTCGGCATAGCCGTTGGGCGCGGGCCAGTCGTAGGGCACGTGCCCGGTGCCGGCCAGGCGCCACATGAATCCGTCGCCGTGCGCGTGCGCCGGGCGCAGCGTGTACGTGCTGCCGGCCGCCCGCAGCGCCGCGGCGATCACTTCCGACGGCCGCCGGCGCTTGCCCTGGCGCGCCTCGCGCACCTCGGCCGAACGCAGGATATGGCGCAGCACCACGCGGATCTGGTCGGCGTCCTGCCAGCGCTGGCGGAACAGCGTCGCCGCGCTCTCAACCAGCGATGCCGGCGCGGCATCGCCGGCGAAGTGGCGCACCAGCTTGCGGCAGATGAAGCGCGCCACGCGCGGGTGGCTGGCGATGCGGTCGAGCACGTCGCGCCCGTCCTTCATCGCCGGCTGCTCGGGCGGCAGGTACATGCCGAGCACGAACTTCGGACCGGTGTCGTGCCAGGCCGCGCGGTAGACGAAGCTGCCGTCGTTCTCGGACGGGTATTGCCAGTGGCCGTTGCGCAGCGTCCAGCCGGTGAACGCGGCCGCGGTCTCGTAGACGTCGACGTCGGTGTAGCCGATGGGGTAGGACGGATCTTCCGGGCAGGGCGGTACCTGCCCGGGATTCATGAAACCCAGGTAGTTCTCCGCGCCGAAGGTGTGCAGCTCCAGCAGTTCGCGGGCGAAGTTCTCGTTCGGGCCGGAGCGCGTGTTGGAGCGGTTGTCGAGGTAGTACAGCATCGCCGTGCTGGACGCGACCGCCTCCAGCATGGCGCGGAAGCTGCCCAGTGCGTGGCTGCGGATGACGTCGCGGCTGTGATGCACGAACACCGGGCCGGCGTCGTAGTCGCTGCCGGTGACGTGGAAATGGTCGTGCCAGAACGTGGTCATCCGCTCCTGCAGCTGCCGCTTCGAGAACGCGGCGCGCATCACCGAGGCGCGCTGCGATTCCCAGGCGGGGATCATGCGCACGTCCCAGGGCGCGCCGCTGGCGACGTGGTCGGCCCAGAGCTGGGTGAGGCTCTTGCCCAGGGTGGTGTAGCCGGCGCCGGACAGGCGCGCGTCCATGGCGGAATCGTCGATCGACTCCCAGGCCAGCTGCTGCTCGACCAGGGCCTCGTAGCGTGCGGTGTCGTTCCCGCCGAGCGCGTTGAAGGCCTCGCGGGCGCCGGGGAAGATCCCGTAGCCCAGCCGGCTCCAGGCGCGCACCCAGGCCGGCGCGGGCGGCAGGTGCCGGACGGGCGGGCGCAGGCGGTTGTCGATGTCGCCGGGCCCGGTGCCGGGTGGAGGGAGCGGCGGCGCGGGGCGCATCGCGGTGCGCCGCGGGTCGTGGCCGTAGCGCTCCCGCAGCACGGCATCGATCGACATGCGGCTCCTGGCCGCGATGGTCACTGGCATGGTCTCCCCCGACGCGATGGTCGTCCCGTCGCGACTATCGCGCACGGGAAGCGCCGTGGCTGTGACCGTCGGCAGGGATCGGACGGGCAGTGGGGCGGCCGGGGCCTCCGGCCGCGCTCAGACCCAGCCGAAGGCGTAGAACAGCCCGATGATCACGAACACCGCCAGGGTCTTGATGACCGTGATCGCGAAGATGTCCTTGTAGGCCTGGCGGTGGGTCAGGCCGGTGACCGCGAGCAGGGTGATCACCGCACCGTTGTGGGGCAGGGTGTCCATGCCGCCCGACGCCATCGAGGCCACGCGGTGCAGCACCTCCATCGGGATTCCGGCCGCGTTCGCGTTGGCGATGAAGGTGTCGGCCATCGCCGCCAGCGCGATCGACATGCCGCCGGAGGCGGAGCCGGTGATGCCGGCCAGTGCGGTGACCGTGACCGCCTCGTTGATCAGCGGGTTGGGGATCGACCCCAGGGCACCGGCGACCAGCAGGAAGCCGGGCAGGGCGGCGATCACGGCGCCGAAGCCGTATTCGGAGGCGGTGTTCATCGACGCCAGCAGGGCGCCGCCGATGGCCGACTTCGTGCTTTCGGCGAAGTGCGCGAACACGGTCCTCCAGGCGAAGGCGAGCACGGTCAGGATGCCGATCAGCAGCGCGCCCATCACCGCCCAGATCGCGGCGATCTTCGCCACCTCCTGCACCACCGGGGCGGGGTTGCCGATCACCGCCGGGATGAAGCTGTGGCTGTCGCCGTACCAGCCCGGGATCAGCCGCGTCAGCACCAGGTTCGAGACGCCCACCATGACCAGCGGCAGCAGCGCGATCAGCGGGTGGGCGAGCTTCTCGCCGATGAAGGCGGCGGGCTCGTTGAGCAGGGTGGCGGGATCGCCGTAGCCTTCGCCGGCGGCCTGGGCCACGCGGCGGCGCCAGTTGAGGTAGGCCAGGCCGAGGATGAGGATGAACACACCGCCCAGGGTGCCGAGCACCGGCGCCGCCCAGGTGTCGGTGCCGAAGAAGGCGGTCGGGATGATGTTCTGGATCTGCGGCGTGCCCGGCAGCGCATCCATGGTGAAGGTGAAGGCGCCCAGCGCGATCGTGCCCGGGATCAGGCGCTTGGGGATGTTGCCCTGGCGGAACAGCTCGGCCGCGAACGGATACACCGCGAACACCACCACGAACAGCGACACGCCGCCGTAGGTCAGCACCGCGCAGACGATCACGATCGACAGCATCGCCCGCTGCGCGCCGACCACGCGGATGGTGGCCGCGACGATCGATTTCGAGAACCCCGAGAGCTCGATCAGCTTGCCGAACACCGCGCCCAGCAGGAACACCGGGAAATAAAGCTTCAGGAAGCCGACCATCTTGTCCATGAACAGGCCGGTGAACATCGGCGCGACCAGCGACGGGTCGGTCAGCAGCACCGCGCCGAGCGCTGCGATCGGCGCGAACAGGATCACGCTGTGGCCGCGGTAGGCGACGTACATCAGGAACACCAGCGCGGCCAGCACGATCAGGAACGACATCGGACACCCTTGCGATCGTGCGGCGCACGACTCCACGGCTGACAGTGTTCCCGCCGGGCGCAGTCGCGGCCCATTGTCCGAAGGTACGATGCCGCCGCGGGCACGCCCTCCCTAGTCTTGGCAGCACGCGGCAAACGGCCGCGAGCACACGAGCATTCCAGGGGACACCATGAAGCCTGCCCACCTCCGCGCCACCACCCTCAGCCTGGCGATCGTCATGGCCCTGGCCGCGCCCGGCCTGCATGCACAGGACGCCGGTGCCGCCGATGCCGCTCCCGCCGCCAGCGCCACCGACATCGACGGCATCACCGTCACCGCCCGCCGCCGCGTGGAGTCCATCCAGGACGTGCCGGTGGCGGTCAGCGCTTTCGGCGAGGAGCAGCTGAAGGACCTGCAGGCCACCGACATCAGCGGTCTGCAGGGCGCGGTGCCGAACCTCAACATCGTGCAGGGTCGCGGTTCGTCGAACACGGTCAACGTCTTCATCCGCGGCATCGGCCAGCCGGATTCGCTGCAGACCTTCGATCCCGGTGTCGGCATGTACGTCGACGACGTCTACTACTCGCGCATCAACGGCGCGCTTTTCTCGCTGTTCGACGTGCAGCAGGTCGAAGTGCTGCGCGGCCCGCAGGGCACGCTGTACGGCAAGAACTCCACCGGCGGCGCGATCAAGGTCAACACCAGGAACCCGTTCGACGACCAGGGTGGCGCCGTGGAAGTCGGTGTCGGCAGCTTCGGCCGTACCGACTTCCGTGCCTACGTGGGTGAGGAGCTGTCCGAGCGGGCCGCCTTCAGCATCGCCGGCGCGTACCTGAAGAACGATGGCTACGTCGAGGATCCGGTCACCGGCGAGGAGTACAACGGCGAGGACACGCTGGCCTTCCGCGGCAAGCTCGCGCTGCGCCCGACCGACACCTTCACCGCGACCCTGTCGGCCGACTACACCCGGCAGGACAACGCCCTGACCCTGGGCCAGCCGACCGCGCCGCTGATCCGCACCGACCTCGTCTTCGGCCCGGTGGTCCTGCACCAGCCGTCCAGCGACGAATACGACTTCAGGACCCGGACCTCGTTCCGACCCGACCAGGGCCAGGAGATGACGCACAAGGGCGTCAGCGCGAACCTGCAGTGGGACCTCGGCGAGCAGTGGGCGGTCAAGAGCATCACCGCGTGGCGCAAGCTCGACACCAGTTCCTTCATCGACATCGATGCCTCGGAATGGGAGCTGGGCGACGTGCTGGTTGAAGTCGACCAGGAGCAGTTCAGCCAGGAGCTGCAGCTGCAGTACGACAACGGCGGCAACCTGCAGGCGATCTTCGGCGCGTACTACATGAACGAGACGCTGCCGTCCTACCAGGAGGCTTACGCCAGCGACTTTTTCGGACTGGCGGGCGCGCCGATCGATTTCCTGCGGACCATCGACGACGACCTCGAGACCACCAGCGTTGCCGCCTTCGCCCACGTCAACTGGGAGTTCGCGCCGACCTGGACGCTGGCCGCGGGCCTGCGCTACTCGCGCGATGAGAAGGACTACTGGCGCACCACCAGTACCTTCTGGGCGCCGGTGATGGCGGCGCTCAACGAGACGGTGGCCTTCAGCGGAAAGCAGAGCTGGGACGCCTGGACGCCTTCGCTGAGCCTGCAGAAGGCCTTCAGCGACAACGTGATGGGCTACGTGTCCGCCAACCGCGGCTTCAAGTCCGGCGGTTTCAACGGCCGCGCGAACTCCGCGCTCGAAACCACCTCGGCCGTGTTCGATCCCGAGTTCGTCTGGACCTACGAGGCCGGCGTGAAAATGCGTTCCGGCGATGGCCGCCTGACCGCGAACTTCGCCGGCTTCCACAGCAGCTACGAGGACTTCCAGGCCCGCGTTTCCGAAGTGCTGAACCCGGAGTCGCCGACGCCGAGTTTCTCGTTCCCGGTGCTCAACGCCGCGGAAATGGAGATCAACGGCTTCGAGTTCGAGGGCAGCGCCCGACTGGGCGAGGCCACCCTGCTCAGCGGCCAGGCCAGCTGGATGGACGCCAGCTACAAGTCCTTCGAAGACCTGCGCACCACCGATCCGACCAACCCGGCCTACGACCCGACCCTGCACCAGCACGTGCCGTTCTCGCCGGAGTGGACCGCGCGCATTGCCCTGCAGCACAGCTTCCAGCTGGGCGGCAACGGTGCGCTGACCATCGGTGGCGATGTGTCCTACCGCGGCGACACCTGGCTGTCGGTCGACAACCGTCCGGGCCTGATGCAGGAGGCCTACACCACGGCGGGCGCATTCGCGGCGTGGGATTCGCCGCAGTACGCTTGGCAGATCCGCGCCGGCGTGCGCAACCTGACCGACGAGGTGTACAAGGTCGAAGGCCAGGAGTTCTCGTCGGTGGCCAATATCCAGACCGCCTACTACGCGCCGCCGCGCAACTGGTACCTGACGGTCCGCCGCAACTTCGATTTCTGATCGAAGGCGCAGGCTGCCCAACGGGCCGCGGGTCCAGCCGCGGCCCGCTGCGTTTATGCTCGCGCAGGAAATTCCAGGGGGAACGGGCATGATGGCGCGGACGACCAGGTCACCATGCTGAGCGTAGGCATCGTGGTCACGGCGGCGGCGCTGTGGCTGGTGCTCCTGTTCGGGGTGGCCGTGTACGCCGAGCGCCACCCCGGCGCGCTGTCACGCCACTGGCGCCACGTCTACGCGCTGTCGCTGGCGGTGCACTGCACCTCGTGGACCTTCTACGGCACCGTCACCCAGGCCGCGCGCTACGGCTGGCCGCTGCCGCCGACCTTCCTCGGCGCGATCGTCTTCTACATCGTGGCCTTCGCCTTCATGGTGCGCCTGGTGCGGCTGGCGCGGGAGAGCAACGCCACCTCGATCGCCGACCTGATCGCCACCCGCCTGGGCAAGGACCCGTGGCTGGCGGCGGTGGTCACCCTGGTGGCGCTGCTGGGCATGGTTCCCTACATCGCGCTGCAGCTGAAGGCGGTGACGATGAGCTTCGCCACCCTGACCTCCAGCGCGGGCGTGGCGGACACGGTGGCGCCGTGGCGCGACGGCGCGCTGTACGTGGCGCTGGCGATGGCGGTGTTCGCGATGGCCTTCGGCACTCGCCGTGCCAGCGCCGCCGAGCACAACCGCGGTCTGGTCATGGCGATGGCCTTCGAATCGGTGTTCAAGCTGCTGGCGATGCTGGCCCTGGGTGCGCTGGTCTGGTTCGGCCTGGGCGAGTTCGACGTCGTGGCGCCGCCGCGCCCGCCGGAGCCGGTGGGTGGCTTCATCCCGCTGGTGCTGCTGGGCGCGCTGGCGATGTTCATCCTGCCGCACCAGTTCCACGTCGGCGTGGTCGAATGCCGCGACGAGCGCGACGTGCGCACCGCGCGCTGGCAGTTCCCGCTGTACCTGGTGCTGATCGCGCTGCCGACCCTGCCGCTGGCGCGCGCCGGCACCGCGCTCCTGGGCGACAGCGTGCCGGCGGACATGTACGCGCTGGCGCTGCCGGCGGCGCTGGGCCACCACGGGCTGGCGCTGTTCGCCTTCCTCGGCGGCCTTAGCGCGGCCACCGGCATGGTGGTGGTCAGTACCCTGGCGTTGAGCCTGATGATCGGCAACCACTGGTTCGCGCCCGGCCTGCTGCGCGGTGCCTGGGCCGCGGGCCGCGACGGCGGCGACCATCGCGGCGCGCTGCTGGCGTTGCGCCGCGGCGGCATCCTCGCGGTGATGCTGATGGCCTGGGCCTACAGCCGCGTGATCGGCGGCAGCGAGGCGCTGGCCGACATCGGCGCGGTCTCGTTCTCGGCCCTGGCGACGCTGGCCCCGGCGCTGTTCTGCGCGGTGTGGCGCACGCGCACGCCGGCGACGGCGGCGGCCTGGGGCGTGGTCGCGGCGTTCCTCGCTTGGGCCTGGGTGATGCTCTCGCCGATGCTGGTCGAGCTGGGCGGCGGCGACGGCGCCTGGCTGTACGGCGGGCCGTGGGGAGTTGCCTGGCTGGCGCCGGAGAGCATCTTCGGGCTGACCGGCTGGAGCCGCCTGGGACGCGCGGTGGGCGTGAGCCTGTTCGCGGGTGCCGCGGTCACGCTGTCGCTGTCGGCCTGGCTGTCGGCGCCGGACCGCGACGTGGCCCGCGGCTCCGACCTGCGCACCCTGCGCCATGCCGGCCGCCGCTTCCTGCCGGCGCGTGCGGTGGATGACCTGCTGCGCGGCGCGCCTTCCAGCGGCCCGGTGCCGTCATCGATCGAGGCCCGCTTCGAACGCGAACTGGCCGCGGTGCTGGGCAGCGCCTCGGCGCGCCTGCTGCTGGACGCCGCGCGCCGCGAGGCCGGGCCCGACCTCGACACCGTGGCCGAGATCGTCGGCGAGGCCTCGCAGGACCTGCGCTTCAACCAGCGCGTGCTGGAGGCGGCGCTGGAGAACATGAGCCAGGGCATCAGCGTGGTCGATCGCGAGCTGCGCCTGGTGGCCTGGAACCGCCGTTACGCGGAGCTGTTCGGCTATCCGCAGGGGCTGCTGCGCATCGGCGTGCCAGTGGCGGAGCTGGTGGCGTACAACCTGGGCCGTGGGCTGGTGGCGGGCGTGGACGGACGCGTCGATGCCGAGGCGGAGAAACGACTGCGACACATGCGCGCCGGCACGCCCTACGTCAGCGAGCGCGTGTTTCCCGACGGTGGCATCGTCGAGATCCGGGGAAACCCGATGCCCGGCGGTGGCTTCGTCGCCACCTTCACCGACGTCACCGACTTCCGTCGCGCCGAGGCCGAGCTCAAGCGCAGCAACGAGACGCTCGAGCAGCGGGTCGAGGAGCGCACCGCAAGCCTCGACCAGGCGCGGCGCGAGGCGGAGCGGGCCAACGAGGCCAAGAGCCGCTTCCTGACCGCGGTCGGCCATGACCTGCTGCAGCCGCTGCACGCCGCGCAGCTGTTCACCGATGCGCTGGGAGAGCAGGTGGCGGGTAGGCAGCGCGCCCAGCTGGGTCAGATCCGCGGCGCGCTGGACTCGACCACCGACCTGCTGACCGGCCTGTTCGACATGGCGCGGCTGGAAGCGGGCGGCCTGGTGCCGCAGCCGCGCGATTTTCCGCTGACCGAGGTGCTGGAGCCGCTGGCCTCCGAGTTCCGCGCACTGGCCGGCGACCGCGGCCTGCGCTTCGACCACGTCGCAAGCACCGCCTGGACCCACAGCGACCCGCAGCTGCTGCGCCGCGTGCTGCAGAACTTCCTCGCCAATGCGGTGCGCTACACGCCCGATGGCCGCGTGCTGCTGGGCCTGCGTCGCGCCGGCGGGGCGCTGCGGATCGAAGTGCACGACACCGGGCCGGGCATCGAGCCCGCGCAGCAGGCGCTGATCTTCGAAGAGTTCCGCCGCGGCGAAGGCGTGGGCGGGCAGGGCCTGGGCCTGGGGCTGGCGATCGCCGAGCGCATCGCGCGCCTGCTGGGCTCACGCGTGGCGCTGCGCAGCCGCCCCGGCGTGGGCACCGTGTTCTCGATCGCGCTGCCGGCCGTGCGCGCGCCGGCGCAGGCGTCCGCGGCACCCGCCGCTCGCGCCGGGCTGGCAGGTGCCCACGTGCTCGTGCTCGACAACGACCCGCTGGCGCTGGGTGCGCTCGCGCAGCTGCTGCGCGGCTGGGGCTGCAGCGTGGACGAGGCCGCCGACGCCGAGGCCGCACTGGCCGCGCAGGCGGCGCGTCCGGCCGATCTGTGGCTGCTCGACTACCACCTCGACGACGGCGACACCGGCATCGAGGCGTGGCGGCGGCTGTCGGCGCGGCACGGCGCGGTGCCGGCGCTGGTGCTCAGCGCCGACGCCACCGATACGGTGCGTCGCGAGGTGGCCGAGCACGGCCTGGGCCTGCTGCAGAAGCCCGTCCGGCCGCTGGCGCTGAAGTCGATGCTGGGGCGGATGCGGATCACGCGCGGGGCCGCGGACTGATCCACGGGCCCGGCCGCCTACAATGAGCGGCTTTCCGCCTGCCGCAGTACCGATGCCCTACACCCCGATCCTCGCGACCCTCGGCTACGTGCTCTCGCCCGACGGCAGGCGCGCGCTGATGATCCACCGCAACGCGCGCCCCGGCGACCAGCACCTGGGCAAGTACAACGGCCTGGGCGGCAAGCTCGAGGCCGCCGAGGATGCGCTGGCCGGCCTGCGCCGCGAGCTGCGCGAGGAGGCCGCGATCGAGTGCACGCGCATCGAACTGCGCGGCACCATCAGCTGGCCGGGCTTCGGCAAGCAGGGCGAGGACTGGTTCGCCTTCGTCTTCCTGGTCACGGAATTCAGCGGCACGCCGCCAGCGTCGAATCCGGAGGGCACGCTGGAGTGGGTCGATGTCGAGCGCATCCTCGAGCTGCCGCTGTGGGAGGGCGACCGCCACTTCGTGCCGCTGGTGTTCGACGGGGATCCGCGGCCCTTCCATGGCGTGATGCCGTACCGCGACGGGCGCATGCAGTCCTGGTCGTACTCGCGCTGAAAGAGCGGCCGGCGGCACAGGTGCGCGCCGTCAGCCATGCGTCGCGGACTCAGGTGCTGGCTTCGACCTGCCGCGCCGGATCACTGAGTTCGAGTCCTCGCAGGACCACGCCCGCCTGCGTGCGGTTGCGCACCCCGAGCTTCTCGAAGATCGCCGACAGATGCGCCTTCACCGTGCGCTCCTGCACGTCCAGGCGGTCGGCGATCTGCTTGTTGAGCAGGCCCTCGGCGACCAGCGCCAGCACGCGGAACTGCTGCGGCGTCAGGCTCGCCAGCCGCGCGGCGAGGTCGGCGTCGCCGGGTGCGGATTCGGCGCGCGCCACCGCGCCGCGCAGCGCCGGCGGCAGCCATTCCTCGCAGGCGAGCACGCTGCGGATGGCGTCGCGCATCTCGTCCAGCCCGGCGCTCTTGGGGATGTAGCCGGCGGCGCCGTGGTCGAGCGCGCGGCGCACCACCTGCGGGTCCTCGTTGGCCGACACCAGCACCACCGCCACCGCCGGGAACTGCGCGCGGATCGCGGCCAGGCCGGCCAGGCCGTGGTTGCCGGGCATGTGCAGGTCCAGCAGCACCAGGTCGATGTCCGCGCGCGACTCCAGCGCGGCCAGGGTGTCGTCCAGCGTGCCGGCCTCGATCACGGCGGTGCCGGCCTCGGCCTCCACCGCGGCACCGCGCAGGGCGGCGCGGAACAGCGGGTGGTCGTCGGCGATGAGCAGGGTGGCCATGGCGCGCGCGGGGTCGCTTACTGCGTGGTCCAGCCGCCGTCGACCGGGAACGAGGCGCCGGTGACGTTGTGCGCCTCGCGGCGGCACAGCCAGGCGGCCAGCGCGCCGATCTCGGCGGGGAGCGTCATGCGCAGGCTCGGCTGCTTCTCGGCCACCAGCGCGCGCACGCCGTCGTCGCGGCTGCCGCCGTTGCGGCGGGCCTCGATCTGCGGCTCGATCAGCGGCGTCTCCACCCAGCCCGGGCAGATGCAGTTCACGGTCACGCCGCCGCTGTCGCGGCTGCCTGCGGCGGCGTACTCCAGCGCCGCCACCTTCGACAGGCCGACGATGCCGTGCTTGGCGGCCACGTAGGGCGCCTTCTCCTTCGAAGCCACCAGGCCGTGCACCGAGGCGATGTTGACCACGCGGCCGTAGCCGCGCGCGGCCATGCCCGGCAGCGCCGCGCGCATGGTGTGGAAGGCGGCGCTGAGGTTGATGGCGATGATGTCGTTCCACTTGCCCACGGGCATTTCCGCCAGCGACGCGGTGTGCTGGATGCCGGCGTTGTTGACCAGCACATCGATGGGGGACCAGGCGTCGATCCCGGCCATCATCGCGGCGATGGCGTCGGGGTCGCGCAGGTCGGCGTTGAAGTGGCGGGCGTCCTCGCTGCCGGCCTTGCGCACCGCGTCGAGGGCGGCATCGACCTGCGCCTGGTCGCCGAGGCCGTTCACCGCGATGCGAGCGCCGGCTTCGGCCAGCGAGCAGGCGATGGCCAGGCCGATGCCGGAGGTGCTGCCGGTCACCAGCGCGGTGCGGCCGGAAAGGAAGGTGTCGGTCATGGCGGCCCGTGGGCAGCGGTGGGGGCCGCCACGGTAACAAATCCCTGCTTCGCTTCCCTGCGTACAAACGTACGATGCCGCCGCCACGGGCGACTGCTACGGTGCAGGGCATTCCCGGTACCCTGAGGTGGCTTCCGTGCGCCAGAACCTGCACCACACCCCGACCGCGCCGCGGGCGCTGCTGCTCGCCGCCGCGACCCTGGCGCTGGCCACGCTCGCCGGCTGCGCGGCGACTCCCGATCGCAGCGCGGCCGAGGCCGGTGCGGCGGCCACGGAGACCCTGATGTTCGAACACGCGCGCAGCAGCATCCACCGCGACGGCGACGACCTGCTGACCGCCGGCCTGGGCATCGACGGCCTGCGCCAGATGGTGCCGCCGGCCTTCGCCGACGCCGAAGCGCCGACCGTCGCCGAACTCCGCCGCCGCGCACTGTGGAGCAGCTGGCGCGGCATCGCCGACCTCGGCCCCGGCGGCGGCTACGGCACGCTGTACGGCAGCGTGGCCCAGGTGCCCGGGCGCGAGTTTTCGGCCTATGCGACCGTCCCCGGCGCGAAGCACCCGCACCGCGTGCTGGTGCAGCTGCCCGATGCCTTCGACGCCGCGAAGCGCTGCGTTGTGGTGACCGCGTCGTCGGGTTCGCGCGGCATCTACGGTTCGATCGCCGTCGCCGGCGCCTGGGGCCTGCCGCGCGGTTGCGCGGTGGCCTATACCGACAAGGGTGCGGGCAGCGACTACTTCGATCTCGACGCAGGCCTGGGCTTCGGCGCCGACGGCCGCGTGGCCGGGCGCGACGCTGCCGACCTCGCCTTCGCACCGGACGCGCCGGCGGCGGCGAAGGGCGTCGCCTTCAAGCACGCGCACTCGAAGGACAATCCCGAGGCCGACTGGGGCCGCCACGTGAAGCAGGCCGCGGAGTTCGCGCTGCACGCGCTGGACGAGGCTCTGCCCGAGGAAGCGCCCTTCACCTTCGACAACACCCGGGTGATCGCCGTCGGCATCTCCAACGGTGGCGGTGCGGTGCTGCGCGCGGCGGAGCTCGAGGGCGACTGGCTCGACGCCGTCGTCGCCGGCGAGCCCAATGTGTACGTCGACGCGCCCGGTGCGCGCACGCTCTACGACTACACCACCGAGGCCGCGCTGCTGATGCCCTGCGCGCTGTCGGCCGTCGACAACCTCCCGCAGCCGCCGCTGCTCGACCAGGTGAAGCCGCTGTACGCCGCGCGCTGCGCCTCGCTGGCGGCGGAGGGCGTGCTGTCGGGCGCGGACACCGCCGCGCAGGCGCGCCAGGCCCGCGACCTGCTCGAGGCCGCCGGCTGGACCGCCGAGGCGCTGCGCGCCGGCGCGCTCTCCGCGGGCTTCGACCTGTGGCGCGCGGTGGCCGCGACCTATGCCAGCGCCTACGGCCGCTACGGCGTGGGCGAGGGGCCGTGCGGATTCTCCTTCGCCGCCCAGGGCAGCGACTTCGTGCCGCGCCCGGCCACCGCCGCCGAGCGCGCGGCCTGGTGGCCGGATGCCAGCGGCATCCCGCCGGGCTCGGGCGTGGGCCTGGTCGATGCCGGCATCGCGCCGCCCGACCTGACGCTCAAGGGCCTGCAGTGCCTGCGCGGCCTGTGGACGGGCGAGGGCACCGACGCCGACCGCGTGCGCGCCGGCATTGCCGCCACCCGCGCCGCGCCGCCGCGCGAAGGCCTGCCGGTGGTGGTGGTGCACGGCCTCGACGACGGCCTGATCCCGGTCGCCTTCAGCAGCGCGCCCTACGTTGCCCACGCGCGCGCCGCCGGCCGCGACGTGCGCTACTGGCAGGTGCGCAACGTGCAGCACTTCGACGGCTTCCTGGCGCTGCCCGACTACGGCGCGCGCTACCTGCCGCTGCTGCCGTATGTCTACGAGGCGCTGGAGCGGGTCGACGCGCACCTCGACGGCGCGGCGCTGCCGGCCGACGCCGTGATCGACGCGACGCCGCGCGGAGCGGCGGCGCTGGAGGCCTCGCACCTGGTCATGCCGCGCTGAGCACGCCCGTCCTGGCCGGGCCGCCCGGCCGCGAGCGGTGCGTGCACATTGCAACCGCGTCCACGCCGGGTTTGGCATGCTGGATGCCTTCGCGGCCACCGGAACGCCCATGACCCGCCAGCGCCACTTCTCGATGCTCCGCGACTTCCACCTCGCGGACTGGTTCACCCTCGCCAACGCCTTCTGCGGCACCGGCGCGATCTTCGCGGCGATGCGCTACCTGCAGGAGGGCGGCGTCCGCGACCTGCTGCTGGGCATGGCGCTCATCCCGCTGGCCTTCGTCTTCGACGCCTTCGACGGGCGCATCGCGCGCTGGCGCAAGGTGGCCTCGACGCTGGGCCGCGAGCTGGATTCGCTGGCCGACGTGATCTCGTTCGGCGTCGCGCCCGCTGCGCTCGGCTATGCCTGCGGCCTGCAGGGCGGCTGGGACTGGGTGGTGCTGAGCTGGTTCGTCGGCTGCGGCGTCAGCCGCCTGGCGCGCTACAACGTCACCGCCGAAACGCTGGCCGACGGCGGCGACAAGGTGAAGTACTTCGAAGGTACGCCGATCCCGACCAGCGTCGCCATCGTCGGGCTGCTGGCGGTGGCCGCGTGGCAGGGCGCGATCGGCGACGCGATCTGGTTCGGGCAGTGGCAGCTCGGCCCCTGGCAGCTGCATCCGCTGGTGCTGGTGTACGCGCTGTCGGGCTCGCTGATGATCAGCAAGACCCTGCGCATCCCTAAGCCCTGAGCCGGCGCTGGCGCCGCCATGCGCGGTTGCTATGATCGGGCCAGGCGGACGGAGGCGGGCGATGCAGGGCAATCCACGGGACGATTTCGAGTCGCTGGCGCGGCGCTACTGGGCTGCATGGGGCGACGCGCTGCGCGCCGCGGCGCCGGGCATGGGCGCGATCCCGGGCATGGGCGGGCCGCACGTGCCGCCGCCGGGCGTCGAGGCCTGGCAGGATTCGCTGGACTGGTGGGCGCGGCTCGCGCACGGCGGCCGCGCCGAGGCCGACGACGCGGTCGGCCATTTCAACCGCCAGGCGCGGCAGTGGTACGCGCGCATGCAGGAGGTGGCGGCGCGGTTCGCCGGCCAGGAGAACAACGCGGTGGACGTCGCGCGTGCGTGGAAGGAAGCGCTGGGCGCCGCCGGCGAGAACCCGTTCCCGGAGATGCTGCGCAGGCTGCGCGGCCACGGCCTGCAGGGCCTGGAGCAGTGGGTCGAGGACGCATCGCCCTGGCTGCAATCGATGCGCGACGAAAGCGCCTCCTGGCTGCGCATGCCGGCGTTCGGCGCCGGCCGCGAGCACCAGGAGCGCATGCAGCAGCTGGCCGGGCACATGGCCGAGTATCAGCAGGCGTCCAGCGCCTATGCCGCGCTGATGGCCAAGGCGCAGCAGGAGGCGTTCCTGATTTTCGAGAACCGGCTGATCGACCACGAGGAGCCGGGACGTCAGCTGCAGTCGGCGCGCGCGCTGTTCGATCTCTGGATCGATGCCGCCGAGGAGGCCTATGCGGAGATCGCGCTGTCGCCCGAATTCCGCGAGGTCTACGGCCGGCTGGTGAACGCGCAGATGCGCGTGCGCGCCGGCGTGCAGCGCATGGTGGAGGACGCCAGCGCGCTGCTGGGCATGCCCACGCGCAGCGAGCTCGATGGCGCCCACCGCAAGCTGGCGCAGCTCGAGCGCGAAGTGCGCAGGCTGCGCGATGTGCTGGCCCGTCCGCCGCGGCCTGAAGGCGTGCGTCGGCAGTCCGGGGATCCGCCGTCGCAGACCGGGGCCGGCACGTCGCCAGGAACCCGGGCCCGGTCAGTGTCGAAGCGGGGCGGAGGCGCCAGCGCTGCCGGGGAGCGCGCCTCGCGGAAGCCCATGCGTGCCGGAACCACGACGGGGGCAACGCGGCGCGCCCCGACCGCCCCGGCCGCGACAACGCGGCGTAGCACCGCGGCGGCGGCTCCAGGCACCGGCACAGCCGCCCGCGCGCCGAAAGCGCCTGCGAAGCGCGCGTCGTCCGCACGCAGCGGCTTCGGCGGCGCGATCTCCGGCGCCGTGCCGCGCGCCCCGGAACCGATCGCGAAGAAGGCCGCGAAGGATGCGAAGGCAGCGAAGCGAGCGAAGTCAGCCGTGAAGAAGTCCTCGGGGAAGACGGCCGGAAAGTCCGCGGGCAAGTCCGCGAAGAAGGGGAAGCGCTGACATGTACGGTCCGCTCAACATCACTCCCGCGGGGCTCGCCGAAGAAGCGATGCGCCTGCAGCAGAAGCTCGCCGCCGGCCTGCAGGTGCTGCGCGAGGTCGACGACGTCGACTTCGGGGCCACGCGGCGCGAGGAGGTCTGGCGCGACGGCAAGGTCGTGCTCTACCGCTTCATCGGCGAGCGCAGGCCTACGGCCGAGGTGCCGCTGCTGATCGCCTACGCGCTGGTCAACCGGCCATACATGGTCGACCTGCAGGACAACAAGTCGCTGGTGCGGCAGCTGCTCGCGCGCGGCCAGGACGTCTACATCATCGACTGGGGCTATCCCGACCGCTCCGACCGCTTCCTCGACCTCGAGGACTACATCGAGCGCTTCATCGGCGGCGCCGTCGACCACCTGCGCGAAGCGCATGGCGTGGACGCGGTCAACCTGCTCGGCATCTGCCAGGGCGGCGCGTTCTCGCTGAGCTACGCCGCGCTCAACCCGGAGAAGGTGCGCAACCTCATCACCATGGTCACGCCGGTGGATTTCCACACGCCGGACAACATGCTGTCGAACTGGACGCGCGGCATGGATGTCGACCTCTTCGTCGACACGCTGGGCAACGTGCCGGCCGACCTGATGAACATGTGCTACCTGACGCTGAAGCCCTGGCGCCTGTTCGTGCAGAAGTACGTCGGCATGGCCGACATCCTTGACGACCGTGCGGCGATGGAGGACTTCCTGCGCATGGAGAAGTGGATCTTCGACTCGCCCGACCAGGCCGGCGAGGCCTTCCGCCAGTTCATCGCCATGTATTACCAGCGCAACGGCTTCGTCGAGGGCGGCATCGAGATCGGCGGCCGCGAGGTGCACCTGGGCATGGTCGAAATGCCGGTGCTCAACATCTACGCCGAGCAGGACCACCTGGTGCCGCCGTCGGCGTCGAAGCCGCTGCGCGGGCTGGTCGGCACTGACGACTACTCCGAACTGTCCTTCCGCGGCGGGCACATCGGCATCTACGTCTCCGGCCGCGCGCAGAAGGAAGTGCCCGACGCGATCCACGGCTGGCTGGCGCAGCGATGAACGTGGAGCGTCCCCGGCTTGCCCGTCCGCTCGACGACCGCGTGCTCGCCGGCGTCGTCGGCGGCATCGCGCGCCGCTTCGGCTGGAGCTCGACCCTGCTGCGCGTGGTCTACGTGGTGGCCTCGGTGCTGTCGGCCGCATTCCCCGGCATCCTCGTTTACCTGGTGCTGTGGTTGCTGATGCCCGAGGACGGTTGAGCGCGCTGCGGCGCGCGGCGCGCCTTGTCGCCGGCGTCCTCGGCCTGGCGTGGACGCTGCCCAACACGCTGGTGGGCCTGGCCGTCGGACTGGCCGCGCTGCCATTCGGCGCCCGCATGCGCCTGCGCGGCCCCGAGCTCGCCCTCGTCTTCGACGGCGTGCCCTGGGGACCCGGCGGCGCGCTCACCCTGGGCAACGTCATCCTGCACACCGGCGACAGCCTCGACCGCGACTGCCTGACCTACGCCCATCGGGCGGGCCTGTGCGAGCAGCCCTCGGTGCGCCTGGTCGACCACGAGCGCGCGCACGTGCTGCAGTACATGGCGCTGGGGCCCTTGTTCCTGCCGCTGTACTTCCTGTGCGGCGGCATCGGCGTGCGCAACCGCTTCGAGCGCGCCGCCGACCGCTACGCACTCACCGGCCGCGGCTGGTGGCCATGGCCGCGGCCGCCGATGGACGGTCGCGTGGATTGACGTCGAGCTAACGGCGACTCCGGTAAGGTCGCAACCGTCGAAGAAAAAGCCGGACGGCCCGACAGCCCAAGGCAATCGCTTCGACGACGAGAGGCTCAGCCGCCCGGGAACATCCCGGACGACTGGGCCTTTCATATGTCCACAGCAGGGCCGCGACCTCGGGTTGACCCGATGCTTCGAGCCCCCCGCGAAGCGCTACTCTGGCGATTCCCGGAGGGCAGCCGCCAATGAACCGATTCTTCCTGCGTGACGGTCGCAGCGCCTGGTCGCTGTTCGTGCCGATCCTGCTCGCCGTAGCCTCCGGCATCCTGCTGGCCGACATCGTGCGCCACGTCGCCGGCGCGACCTTTGCCGAGGATGACGAGCCCGCGGCAGCCGTTGCATCGGCGGCGCGCGACGCGGACGAAGGTGAAGCGGAGCCGGAGCCCGCAGCGGACGACGCGGCCGTGGTGACCGTCGGCCAGAGCAGCGGCGGCGACGTCGTGCTGCTGCCCGGCCCGATCGCGGCGATGCGCGACGGCGCGGAGCGCGCCTGCATCAACGACACCATCGCGCTGCGCCGGCCGAACGGCTGGGAGCAGGGCCTGGAACACAGCGCGCCGCTGCGCTGCCGGGCCAGTTCGCCCTGACGGGGGCCGCGCTTCAGCCAGCGTGCTCCCGCATGCCGGGATTCGACAGGCCCGAATCCAGCGGCACCAAGGCAAGGCTGTCACCCAGGACACGGCCCGCGGGTCCGAAACGCCGTTCGACGAAGACGGCAGCACCGCCGCCCACCACGACCAGCGTGCTGCAGCGGGTGCCGTAGGCCTCGCCGCGGACGAAGGGTGGGGAGAGCATGCGTTCGAGCTCCAGTCCCACCCCGGTGTCGGGCAGCAGGGCGTCCGGCGCGACCGCGGTGTCGGCGAGCGCGTCGAACAGCGGCTCGAACGCGTCGATCGTCCGCGGAGGCTCGACCAGGCCGGCCATCGGGCGCAGCCAGGCATCGAGCGCCCGCGTCGCCGCCGTGCTCTTCGGCCACGGTGCGTCGAAGGCGCCGTTCGACATGGCGTGGATGCCGGGCGCCACATCGGCGTGCCCGGTGCGGGGATGGTTGCTGGCATGCACAAGCGAGGCGCCGTCCCAGAACAGCGCGTTGAAGGGGCCGTGGCCATCGCTGGCGGCGGGGCCTGCGGCGAAGGCCCTGGCGGACAGGTTGCCACGCACGAAATCGCGCACGAGCCATCCCCGTGAACGCGGATATACGCCAGCGGCATGGCCGTCGCGCACATTGGTGACCGCCGCCAGCCGACCACGCCCGGACACCTGCAGCCAGCCGCCACCCTGCACGAGGTCGCGTCCGCCGTAGACCGCAGGCGCGTCGGGATCGGGGGCGGCACTTGCCGTGGGACGGGCGTGGAATTCGTCGCGGTTTGCGGCGATGACGAGGGGCCAGCGTGGATGCTGGCGCCAGGCGAGCGCGATCAGGCACATGCGGCCATCGTAGTCGCAGGAGTCGCCCGGTGCGCGAAAGAGGTTTCCGGCCCAGCACCGTGGCCAGTGGCCACGGCCGTACGTCCCTGTAGGCGGCGCTCCGTCCGTTGGTGCGCTGTGCTGCCGGTCAGGACATGATGCGGACGAAGGCCCGGCGACGGTATCGGCGCTGGCCCCGTCGCGGGGTCAGAAAAATCCTACGCTGGTGCCGGAAGAGGGACTCGAACCCTCACGCTTTTAAGGGCGGCGGATTTTGAGTCCGCTGCGTCTACCGATTCCGCCATTCCGGCGCGGGCGCCAAGTATAGCGGCAGCGGATGCTCAGGCCGCTTCGTCGGTGCGCAGGGTGCTGTCCATGCGCAGGTGCCATTCGCCGGATACCGCCTCGAAGCGCGAGCACTGCTCCAGCGGCCCCTCGTACACGTGCAGCGACACCGCGATGGCGCTGGAGTCGGCATTGCGGATCGTGTGGTACTCGTGCGGCGGGATCAGGCTGCCGGCGCTGCCGGGCCCCGCCTGCATGCCGCCGGCCGAGCGGAAGCGGAAGCGGTCGCCGTCGCGCTCCAGCAGCTCGAACTGGGTGATTTCCAGCTCGCCTTCCCAGACCCCCTCGACGCACCAGCAGCCGGCGTGGTCGTGGATCGGGGTGCCCTGGCCCGGGCCCCAGGTCATGGCCACCACGCTGTAGCCGTGTTCCGGGCTGCGATAGAGCTCGCGGCGCGCGTAATGGTCCTCGATCGGCTGGTGCACGCAGTCGGGCAGGCGCACGCCGGGGTCGCGGATCAGCTCGCACAGCACCCCGCGCAGCGCCGCGGTGACCGCGCGGCAGTCGCCGGCCGCCAGGGCCTGGTCGATGCCCGCCAGCAGGCGCTCGCGGCCGGGGAACGGGACGTCGGGGAAGGCGCCGCCGGCGCGATCGCTGGGCTTGCTCATGGCGTCGAGTGTACGACGGCCCGTCCGCTGCCCGCGCCGCGGCGCAGCATCCCCGGCGCGCAGCGCCCCGGTGCGGGACTCACAGCGCCGCCAGGAAGCCGCCGATCGCGGGCGAGAAGCGCGCGAAGTCCACCAGGAACGCGTCATGGCCCTGGGGCGACTCCAGCGGCAGGAACTCCGCCGCCGAGCCCCCGGCGCGCAGGCCGTCGGCGATCTCCTCCTGTTGCTGCAGCGGGAACAGGATGTCGGTGTGCACGCCGATCGCCAGCGCGCGCTCGACCCGGATCTTCGCCAGGCCTTCGGCCGTGGTGCCGCCGCAGGATTCGCCGATGTCGAACCAGTCCATCGAGCGGCTGAGGTAGAGGTAGCAGTTGGGATCGAAGTTGCGCACGAAGCGGCGCGCGTGCGCCTCGAGATAGCTTTCGACCTCGAACTCCAGGCCGAAGGGATCCTCGTCGTCGCGGCGGTCGGAGTCCAGGCGCACGCGGCCGAAGCGGCCGTCCCACTCCAGCGCGGAGCGGTAGGTGATGACGCCGAGCTTGCGCGCCATGCGCATGCCGCTTTCGGGGTAGCGCGCGTCGTCGTAGTCGCCGTTGTTCCAGTCCGGATCGAGGCGGATGGCTTCGCGCTGCAGCGAGCGGATGGCGATCGAGAACGGCAGCGCGCGCGCCGCGCCCGACACGTTGACGTGGCTGCGCGCGATGCCGGGATGCCGCGCCAGCAGCGCCAGTGCCGCCATCCCGCCCATCGAGTTGCCGATGACGCAGGCCAGACGCTCGATCCCCAGCGCACGCACCACGTGCGCGGCGGCGTCGGCCACGTCCTCGATGGAGACATCGGGGAAGGCGAGCCGGTACGGCTGGCCGGTGCCCGGATCGATCGAGGCCGGACCGCTGGAGCCCTTGCAGCTGCCCAGCGAGTTCACGCAGACCACGTGCCAGCGCGTGGTGTCCACCGCCTTGCCCGGACCGACGATGGCCTCCCACCAGCCGGCTGCCGGATTGTCCTCGCTGGCCGCGGCGTGCGCGTCGGGGGACAGCCCGGTCAGGATCAGGATGGAGTTGTCGCCGGCGGCGTTGCGGCGGCCCCAGGTCTCGTAGGCGATGCGGCCCTGCGGCAGGACGCCGCCGCGCTTCATGGCGAAGCCGGCGGGCAGCTCGATCCAGCGCGTGCCGGGCGGGATGAATTCGGTCATGCCGTCAAGTCTAACGGCGACGGCCGTGGCGCCGGACAGGGTCGCGGCCCCCGGAGGCACCGCGTCACTTTCCGCCCAGCACCAGCTCCACGACGCCGTCGTGGGGCAGCGATACCGTGACCGGTGCCGACTCGATGTCGCCCGCGCTGCGCTCCACCGTGCCGCCGGCGGAGATCCGCGCCGATACCAGGGCGGTGGCGAGCTGCGACAGCGCCTGCGTCGGCATCGGGCTGTCGCTGTCGTCGAGCACGATGTCCAGGGGCAGGGCGGAGACTTCGTGGCGCTCGGCGGCCACGGGCATCGGCGGGCCGTCGGGCGCGCGCGCCATCACGAACACGGTGCCGCGGCCGCCCAGGCGCTCGGCGACGCCCGGCGCCAGGCTGATGCGCACGCGCAGGCCGGGACCACCCGTGGTCGCCACCGCCGGGGCGTTGCCGGCCGTCGCCGCGGTGCCCGCGCCCGCGGTAGCGGCCTGGGCCGCAGGGGGCAGGCCGGCAGCCGTGCGTGCCGCGGCGATCTGGTTGCGCAGGCTGGCCGCGGTGGATGGATCGACCTCCGGCAGCAGTGCCTCCCAGGTCGCGGCCGCTTCGGCATCCTGGCCGCGCTGGCGCTGGGCAACGCCGATGAACCAGCGCGCGCGCTGGTTGGATGGCTGCAGGGCGACCGCGCGCTCGAGCAGGGCCAGGGCCTCGTCATCGAACAGGTTCTGCGAATGCGCCTGGGCGCTGGCCTGGGCCAGTTCCACCATCAGCGCCGGTTCGTCGGGCACCAGCGCCTGCGCCTTCGCGTAGGCGTCGCGCGCACCGGCATGGTCGCCCTGGACCGACAGCGAACGCGCCAGCAGGGCCCAGCCTTCCGGCTGCTGCGGATTGCGCTCCAGCTCCGCCCGAAGCTCGGCGACGGCTTCGGCGAACTGCGCGGGATCGGCGTGGGCGGTGGCGTCGAAACCATCCGCGGACGGCGCGCGGACGGCGGGATCCAGCGCAGCCGGCGTGCCCAGCAGCTGGTACAGGCCGACTGTCAGCAGCGGCACCGCCGCGAGCAGCACCAGCCAGGTGCGCGGCGAGCCGCGCCGCAGCGGCGCCACCACCAGGGCGGTGGCCAGCAGCGATACGAACAGGACCGTGAGCAGGAAGACGCTGGCCATCACCACTCCTGTCCGTCGTCGACGGGATCGAGCGCGGCGCGGTTGCCGGCGGCGCGCCTGCGCACGACGACGACCACCACCGCCGCGCCGGCCAGCAGCACCACCGCCGGGCCCAGCCACAGCAGCAGGGTGCCGCCGCCGAACTGCGGGCGGTAAAGCACGAACTCGCCGTAGCGGTCGACGAGGAAGGCCTTGATCTCGGCGTCGCTGCGGCCTTCGCGCATCAGGTTGAACACTTCGCGGCGCAGGTCGTGGGCGATCGGTGCGTCGGAATCGGCTAGCGACTGGTTCTGGCACATCACGCAGCGCAGTTCGAGGGTCAGCTTGTGGAAGCGCTGCTCCTCCGCGCGGTCGTGGAATTCCAGCGGCTGTGCCGGGCGCGTGACCTGGGCGCGCGCCGGCGCGGGCGCGATGGCGAGCGCGCCGGCCAGCAGCAGCGTCAGGGCCGCGCCGAGCAGCATGGCGATCGGAAACGATGCCGGTCGCAGATTCATCCGCCGCCCTCCATCGCTTCGACCATCGGCGCCAGCACCTCGTCGACGAGCTCGTCGCTCAGCGGGCCGACGTGCTTCCAGCGCACGATGCCGTCGGCATCGACCAGGAAGGTCTCGGGTGCGCCGTAGATGCCCCATTCGATCGCCGCGTCGCTGTCGTAGTCGGCGATCACGACCCAGTAGGGATTGCCGAACTGCTCAAGCCAGCGCAGCGCGTCCTCGGGCTCGTCCTTCCAGTTGTAGCCGACCACGCGGATCTTCTTCGTCTCGGCGTAGCGCGCCAGCACCGGGTGCTCGACCTGGCAGGCCGGGCACCAGCTGCCCCAGACGTTCATCAGGTAGGGCTTGCCGCGCAGGTCCCCACTGCCGATGCGGTAGCCGGGATCGTGCAGGACCGGCAGCGAGAACTCCGGCGCCGGCTTGCCGATCAGCGGTGAGGGCAGTGATTCGCGGTCGGGGCGGTCGGAGCGGCTGACGCCCCAGCCGAGCAGCACCAGCAGCAGCACGAAGCCGCCGACCAGCAGTGCGGCCAGCAGCCCGCGCCCGCCGGAAGGGGCGGTTCCAGGCGCGTGTGGAGTGTTCATCGCGGCTCCTCCTTCGCCTTCAGCGGCAGGCGGAAGCGGCGGTCGGTGGCCGCGATCACCCCGCCCAGTGCCATCAGCAGCGCGCCGGCCCAGATCCAGCGCACGAAGGGTTTGATGTGCAGGCGCACGGCCCAGGCGTCGCCGCCCAAGGGCTCGCCCAGGGCCACGAAGACGTCGGCGCGCACGCCGGCGTGGATGCCGGCATCGGTCATCACCTGGCCGCCGCTGGCGTAGGCGCGCTTTTCCGGGTGCAGCAGCACCAGCGGCTTGTCGTCGTGGAAGACCTGCACGTGCCCGCGGTCGGCGATGTAGTTCGGGCCCTGGACGCGCTCGACGCCGTCGAAGCGGAAGGCGTAGCGGCCGATGGTCTCGCTGGCGCCCGGCGACATCGGCACTTCGCGCAGCACGTTCTGCGCCTCCACCAGCAGGGCGCCGACCAGGAACACGGCGATGCCGAGATGGCCCAGCACCATGCCCAGCATCTCGGGCGTGAAGGCGCGGCCCTTGGCGCGGATGCGCGTCCAGGCGAAGCGCAGCGTGCCCAGGCCCACCCAGGCGGCGGCGAACACCCCCAGGCCGGACTTGATCGCACCCTGCGGCGCCTTGAACCAGGCGACCACGCCCAGCAGCAGGGCCAGGCCCAGCCAGGGCGCGAGCAGCGCGAAGGGCTTCGAGGCCTGGTCCTGCTGCCAGCGCGTCAGCGGGCCGAAGGGCACCAGCAGCACCAGTGGCGCCATCAGCACCAGGAACAGGGTGCCGAAATAGGGCGGGCCGACCGACACCTTGCCCAGGTCCAGCGCATCGGCGATCAGCGGATACAGCGTGCCCAGCAGCACCATCGCGCAGGCCGAGGCCAGCAGCAGGTTGTTGACCAGCAGCAGGGTCTCGCGCGACGAGGCGGCGAAGGGCTTGCCCTGCGCCAGGCGCGGTGCGCGGGTGAGGTAGACCAGCAGCGCGCCGCCGATCACCGCGCCCAGGAAGACCAGGATGAACAGGCCGCGCGAGGGATCGGCGGCGAAGGAGTGCACGCTGGTCAGCACGCCCGAGCGCACCAGGAAGGCGCCGAGCAGCGACAGCGAGAATGCGGCGATGGACAGCAGTATGGTCCAGCTGCCGAAGCTGCCGCGCTTCTCGGTGACCGCCTGCGAATGGATCAGTGCCGCGCCCACCAGCCAGGGCATGAAGCTCGCGTTCTCGACCGGATCCCAGAACCACCAGCCGCCCCAGCCGAGCTCGTAATAGGCCCACCAGCTGCCCATGGCGATGCCCACGGTGAGGAAGGCCCATGCGATGTTGGTCCAGGGCCGCGACCAGCGCAGCCAGCGCGCATCGACCGCGCCTTCCAGCAGCGCGGCCAGCGAGAACGCGAACGGCACCACGAAGCCGATGTAGCCGATGTACAGCAGGGGCGGATGGATGATCATCCCCGGGTCCTGCAGCAGCGGATTGAGGTCGTGGCCCTCGGCCGCCGCCGGCAGCAGGCGTTCAAAGGGGTTCGAGGTGAACACCATGAACGACAGGAAGCCGACCGCGACCAGGCCGATCACGCCCAGGGCGCGCGCGCGGAAGCTCCAGGGGATGCTGGCCGAAGCCACGGCCACCGCGGCGTTCCAGGCCGCCAGCATCAGCGACCACAGCAGCAGCGAGCCCTCGTGCGAGCCCCAGACCGCGGTGTAGCGGTAGATGAGCGGCAGCAGCGAATTGGAGTTGTCGGCGACGTACTTGACCGAAAAATCCTGCAGCACGAAGGCGAGTGTCAGCAGGACGTATGCGGCCAGCACCAGCACCAGCTGCGCGAGGGCGGTCGGGCGCGTGACCGCGGCGAGGTCCTGGCGGCCGCAGGCGGCACCGACCAGGCCGGCAAGCCCCTGCACGACGGCGAACGCGAGCGCGAGCGCGAGCGCCGCCTGGCCGACCTCGGGCAGCATCAGCGCGGGCCTTCGGCGACTGGCGCGGGCACGTCGACGTTGTGCTTCTCGTGAGCCAGGCCCATCTTGTCGGCCACTTCCTTGGGCACGTAGGTCTCGTCGTGCTTGGCCAGCACGTCGTCGGCGACGAAGGTACCGTCGGCGCGCATGCGCCCGGTGGCGACCACCGACTGGCTCTCGCGGAACAGGTCGGGAAGGATGCCGGAATAGACCACCGGCAGCAGCGCGTCGCCGTCGCTGACCATGAAGCGTGCCTCCATCGAACCCGGCGGGCGTTCGAACGAGCCCTTGGCGACCATGCCGCCCAGGCGGAAGCGGCTTGCGCCGGAGGCCACGTCGGCGCCCGCGCGGCCGTCGAGCACCTCGGCCGGCGTGAACAGGTAGGCGACGTTGCGCTGCAGCGCCATGGCCACGAGCACCGCCACCAGCGAGGCGGCGGCGACGATGGCGAGCACGAACCAGAAGCGCCTGCGGCGGGTGGGATTCATCGACCAAGCTCCGTGGGGGCTGCACTGCGGGCGGGACGCGCGGCGCGGCGCGCGGCCAGCCTCCGCGCGGCGCGCAGCTGGCGCGCGATGGCCAGGCGCGGGACGACGTAGTCCCAGGCCAGCATCAGCACGAACACCGCATAGGCGGCTACGACGTATTCGCGATAGCTCATTTCACGCTCTCGGTGATCCGGCGGACCCAGTCCTTGCCGGCTTCGCGCTGCAGGTTGTCGGCGCGCGCGCGCGCCAGCAGGGAGCCGGCGAACCAGAGCTTGGTGCCGACCAGCATCCACACCAGCGGCGGGATCATGCTCGGGTCCATCGAGGATTCGCCGAACACGCGGATGGTCTGGCCCTGGTGCAGCGAGTTCCACCACACCACCGAGTAGCGGATGATCGGCAGCATCACCACGCCCACCAGCGCCAGCAGGCCGGCGGCGCGCGCGGCGGTGCGGCGGTCGTCGATGGCGTGGTACAGGCCGATCACGCCCAGATACAGGAACAGCAGCACCAGTTGGCTGGTCAGGCGCGGATCCCAGTCCCACCAGGTGCCCCACATGGGCTTGCCCCAGATCGAACCAGTGGCGAGTGTGACGAAGGTGAAGGCGGCGCCGATCGGCGCACAGGCCATGGCCAGGATCTCGCACAGCTTGATCCGCCAGACCAGGGCGATCGCGGAGTACAGCGCCATCAGCCCGAACACCATCAGGCTCATCCAGGCCGCGGGCACGTGGATGTAGAGGATGCGGAAGCTGTCGCCCTGCTGGTAGTCGGCGGGCACCTGGAACAGCGCGCCGTACACGCCCCAGGCCATGACCAGCAGGCCGAGCCCATGGCCCCAGGGGGCCCAGCGGGCGGCGAAGCGGTCGAAGTAGGGCGGTGAGCCCAGCTGGTGGAACCAGCGGATCACCGGATTCATGTCGGACATCGGTTTTCGCTGGCAGGAGGTGGGCAGGCCGCGGATTGCCTGCTCAGGGCCTCGGCGGACGCCCTCGGCGCGCGTCAGCGCATTGTTTCAGGTTTGGCCCTCCGGGCCAAGCGAGCGGGATGGCCGGTGTGGCCATCCCGCCGAAGCGACGGACGCGCGTGCTCAGGGCGTCAGGTTGATCGTGCCCTTCATCAGGGCCGAATGGCCGGGGAAGGTGCAGAAGAACGAGTAGGGGCCGCCGTCGAGCCTGGACACCGGGAAGGTCACCGAGGTGCTCTCGCCGCCGCCGACCAGGGGCGAAGCGGCGATCACGCGGGCGTCGCCGGCCTTGACATAGTTGCTGGCGACACCGGCCTTGATGCCGTCGCTGTCGATGCCCTTGATGTCGGCGGTCGCGGCGACCACCACGTTGTGGCCCATCGCGGCCTTGGGCAGCTTGCCGACGTGCTTGAGGTTGATGGTGAAGTCCTTGCAGCTCTTGCTGACGTCGATGCTGGCGACGTTGAACTTCATCATGTCGTTGCCCTCGATGTCGACCGAGCAGGTCGCGGCCATCGCGGCAGGCGCGCCCAGCATGAGCGACGAGGCGAGGAGGATCTTGCGAAGCATGTCGTGTCTCCGGAATGGATGATGGTGCAAGTGTAATTGCAAATACAGTTTATCCGCAACGAGCCGAACGCCGCCTGAGCGGTCTCAGCGCGGCAGAGAGGAGAGCCACGCGGCCAGTGCTTCGACGCTGGCCTTGTCCAGGTGCTTCGCGGCCCCGCCCATGACGAAATCCGTGGTCAGATTGGTGTGCTTCCCGTCCTGGTACTCGCCGATCCGGGTGATCAGGTAGGCGTCGCGCTGCCCGCGAAGCGCCGGATAGGCGGCGTAGGGCGTGAAGCCGGCGGCGTCGACCTCGCGGGCGCGGGGGTGGCCGCGCGCATCGGCGCCGTGGCAGGCCTGGCAGGGCGGAATGCCCGCGGAGGGGTCTCCGTGCAGGTAGAGCTGCTCGCCACGCGCCAGCAGCGCCGGGTCGCGCGGCTCTTCGGCGTCCTCGCCCGGCTCCGGCGGGCTGCCGGCGTAGGGCAGGCTGGCGTAGTAGAGCGCCAGGTCGCGCATGTCCTGCTCGTCGAGGTTCTCCACGGCCACCGCCATCACCGTGCCGCCGAAGCCGGCGTCCTTGAACTTCACCAGCTGCCAGTACATGTAGTCGGCGCTCTGGCCGGCGATATCGGGGTAGATGGGGACCACCGAAGTGCCGTCCTGCCCGTGGCAGGCGCTGCACAGCTCCGACTTTTCCTTGCCGCGCGCCGGGTCGCCGGTGATCGGGGTGATGCGCCTGAGGTCGAAGTAGCGGGGGCCGTCGGTTGCCACCTGTGCTTCTTCGGCGGTTGCGTCGGCTTCGGCATCCGTGGCACCGGCATCCTGTGCGGGCGCGGTCGCGGCGGCCAGGAGGGTGATCGTGGCGGCCAGCGCCAGCAGGCCCGCCCGCGCGTGCCGGCCCGTCACGCGCCGGCTCACAGCCGCACCTCCAGCATCGCGCCGACCATATTGACCGAATAGCCCGAAGGGCCGCTGTCCAGGTACACGCGGTTGGAGGTTACCAGTCCTTCCTCGAAGCCGAAGTAGTGCCAGTCGGCGAGCTTCGCCGTTTCATAGGTGTCGAACAGGCGCAGGTCGATGCGCGGGTGGAGCGGGATCGTCCAGGTGACACTGAAGCTGTTGACCCGGTGCGTCATCGGCGAGAAGCCGTTGCCCGCCAGCGCCGCGAGCGCCGGATACGCAAGCGCGTCGGCCGAGTCGAAGCGGTAGCCGGTTTCGCCGCGCGAGTCGCTGTAGTTCCAGCCCAGGTCCAGCTGGCTGCGCTCGAAGCGCCGGCTGAAGTTGATGCCGGCGTAGTAGTTGCGCTGGTCGTCGTCCACCCACCAGCGGCCGGCGTCGAGGTAGCTGTCGCCGCCAAGAACGGGATCGTTGCCGAAGGCGGCGAGCTCGTTGACGTTGGCCACGCCCAGCTCCGAGCGGTCGTAGCCCAGGAAGACGTTGGCGGTGGTGCGCTCGTCGGGCTGCCAGTCCCAGGACAGGCTGGCGCCGAGGCTGTCGTAGTCCTGGCGGCCGAAGTCGGCGTCGTAGTCGTTCCAGTCGCCGCGCAGGGTGCCCGACAGGGTCTGGTTGGCGGGCAGCGCGAGGGTCGCGATCAGGGTCGCCTTGTGCTGTTCGCGGTCACCCACGTCGTACTTGCGCAGCCCGGCGACGGTGTGCGGCGGCAGGTTGCCGTCATCGACGAAGCCGGGCAGGTCGGTGGAGTAGGTGAAGTGGTAGGGGTCGTAGTTATAGTCGCTGCCGGAGCGGTCCAGGTAGGAATAGTTGGCGCGCAGGGTCACGTCGTCGATCGCGCGGCTGCTCCAGGTGAGCTTGACCAGGGTGTCCTCCTGGCGCTCGACTTCGCGGTGGTCGCGGTCGGTGCGGGTGAAGGTCAGCGAGGCGCCAAGGGTGTTCTTGTCGTTGACGCGCCAGTCGACCGCGGCATGGGCCTCGAGGATGTCCTTGTCCAGCGGGAGGTTGCGCACGCGGGTCAGCACGCTCGGGAACAGCACCGGGTCCCAGACGCCCATTTCCAGCGGAACCGAACTGCCCTGGGCGCCGTTTTCGGCGATGTAGCCATACTGGCCGGTGAGCGGGTTGTAGGCGAAGTAATCGCCCTTGTAGTCCTGGCGGTGGTACTTGAGGTTGCCCTGCACGGTCACGCGGTCGGCCGGCTGCAGGACCAGTCGCGCATTGACCAGGGTGCTGTCGATCTTCAGGTCGGCGCTGCGCTGCGAGAGCGCGGCGGTGGTGTTCCAGTCGGAGCAGTCGAAGGCGAACGGCGCCACGGTCAGGCCGAACTGGTTGCCGCTGGCGCAGTTCATCGGTGCGAGCAGGTCGTCGTCCTGGCGCGAGGTCGAGTACGAAGCGGTGAGGCTGAACTGGCCGTTGCCCTCCAGCTTGCGCGTCGCGGTGGCGCGGATGTTGTGATAATCGTTCTCGGGCTCGTAGGCGAACTCGCCCAGGGTCAGCGGGAAGTTGTCGAAGCCCGGCACCAGCGCCGCGAACCCGAACGGCACTTCGTAGCTGAAGCGGCGGCTGCCGTTGCGGAACATCGAAGCGCTGTAGCCGACGTCGAAGTTCCATTCGTTGCCCGCATAGCGCAGGCCGCCGTTGAAGTTGAAGGTGCTGTCGTCGATCGGACGCGGCGTCTCGTAGGCGCCGCCCAAGCCGGGGGCGATGTAGGCGAAGAAGAACGGGCCGCCGAACGGTCGCGCACCCTCGCGCTGCTCGTGGCTGGCGCCGAAGTAGGCGCTCAGCTGTCGGCTGAACATGTAGCTGCCCGACAGGCCGAACTTGTCGCGCACGACCTTCAGCACCTGGGGCGAGGTGCCCGCGGAAACAGCGGCGACTTCGGCATGGGTGCTGCCGCCGGGCGTCAGCCCCGACTTCAGGGCGAGGTAGTCGCTGCCCACGCCGTCCCAGATCGAGCGCGCCGCGCCGCTGGTGACGTTGGGCTGGCTGCGGCCGAAGGCTTCCAGGCGGAAATGGCCGGCACGGCCCCAGGTGGCCTTGACGTACTGGTTGTCGGAATTGATCCGGCTGCCGCGCACGTCGACATGGCTGCCGTCGGCCGGTCGCGTGTAGGCCAGCGAAAGACGCGCGACGAGGCCGTCGGACCAGTCGTTGAAGCGCAGCCAGTTCGTGTTGTTCTCGTCGTTGATGTGGATGTAGCCGACACCGAGGCTGCCCGAGAACAGCCAGCCCCCGTCGAGCTCGCGCGGCTGGCCGAAGTCCGGCACGCAGGGATACAGGTGCCCGCTGGGCGTGCGCTTGCGTGCGGCGGTCAGCCAGCTCATGCCGTCGGCGGAACAGCCGCTGGCGGCGGTGCCTGAGGGGTCGAAGGCATTGCCGAGTTGCAGATCGACGCCGACGCCACTGTCCTGCGCCACCGCCGGGAAGGCGAGGGCGCCCAGCAGCGCCAGGGCCAACGGGTGGCGGCGTGCGATCGTGCGGTTACGAGGGCTCATGGTGTGACCTCCTGCGCGTCGTCCGCGCCGCTACTTGTGCAGCCGCGGGCCTGATGGGTGGTTGGATCCGTGCACCTGTGAATGGCAGGTCAGGCAGCCGCGTGCCATCAGGCGCTCGTCCGGCGCACCGCCGCCCGGCAGCGACGTGCTCGTCAGCAGGTCGTTGGGATGGCGGACGTGCGAATGGCATTGCTGGCACAGGAAGGGCACCGGCGCGACCAGTAGCGACTGCTGGTTGGAGCCGTGCGGCGAATGGCAGTTCAGGCAGCTGTCGCGGACCGGCGCGTGTTCGAACAGCATCGGGCCGCGCTTCTCGGCGTGGCACTGGTAGCAGGTTTCGTTGACCGTGTCGGTCTTGAGCAGGGTCGCGTTGATGGTGCCGTGCGGGTTGTGGCAGTCGGCGCAGCTCATCTGGCCCTCGGGCAGCGGCATGTGCGAGCGGCGGTCGAACTGCTGGCGGATGTCGCGATGGCAGCCGGCGCAGGTTTCGCTGATCGACTGCTTGGCCAGCAGGCCTTCGCTGGAGAGCTTGGCCATGGGGTTGTGGCAGTCGCTGCAGGAGAGGTCGTTGCGCTGGTGGACCGAGCCGGCCCACTGGTCGCGCTGGCCGCCGGAGTGGCAGCCCAGGCAACTGGCGGCCTGGGTATCGACGCTGGTACCGCCGTCCTTGGTGAACGCGATGATCGAGCCCGGGGTGGTGGGCGACTCGATGTGGTTGGAGCCGCCGCCGTGACAGGACTCGCAGGTGGCAGTGCCGGGATCGGCCGCCAGCGCCGCGCTCATGCCCAGGGCATGGGCCGTGTGGGCGAAATTCGAGGTTTCCTGCGCATGGCAGGAGGTGCACACCAGCTCGCCGACCTGGCGGGCGTCGGGGCTGTCCGGGTTGTGCGCGACGGGCGCGTGGGCGAAGCCCGGCGCCGCATTGAAGCCATGCGCCGAGACCACCGGCTGTTCGCTGCCGAAGTGCGTGGACGGAAGGCGGCTCTCCGGCGACTGCTGGGCGGCGACCGGCGCAACCAGTCCGGCGCCCAGCAGGACGGCTGCTGCGAGCGCAACAAGACTTGCAAGGAAAACCCTCATCGCCCTCTCCCGGTGGCTGGCCCGACCCCTGCGGTCGGCTGGCGTGTAACTGGCGTTACGGCGATGTTGGGGGTGGATTCAGGCTTCGTCAAGCTGCACCGCCGCGACGCGCGGGTCGCGGGTCGTGGCGCAGGGCCGCGAGCGACGGCGCCGGGTGGGGGCTCAGCGGGGAAGGACGCCGCGCAGGAACACCAGCGCGGCCTCCCGGGCCTGGGCGCGAACGGCGGGTAGGTCGGTCGGCGAGAGCTTGCCGTTGATGGTGCGGATGATCGTCCCGGCAAATGCGGCCATGTAGAACTGGTCGGCGGCGATGGCCGGGTGGTCGATCACCAGCGCGTTCGCGGCCACCTGGCGGCTGAAGTAGTCGGCCAGGCGGGCGTGGGCGGGGTCGACGCCGTGCTCGAAGAACCAGTCCCGCAGCTCGGGGAAGGCGATGCCCTCGCCGATGATGATGCGATGGCTGACCACCCGCTCCGGGGTGAGCATCTCCGCGGCGAGGCGTTCGGCCGCGGGGGGCAGTGCATCGGCCGGCGCCAGCCCGGGCTCGTCGAGGATGTCGAGGCCTTCGCCGAAGGAGCGGATGCTGCGCTCCATGATCGCGTGCACCAGGCCTTCCTTGTCGCCGAAGGCGGCGTACAGGGTGGACAGCGAGCCGCCGCTGCGCGCCACGATGTCGGTCAGTCGCGTGTTGCGATAGCCCTTCTCGAGGAACACTTCGGTCGCGGCCTCGAGGAAGCTGTCCACGCGCGGCTGCGCGCGCCTGCCCGGCTGCCGCTGGCGCTGCTTGCGGCCGGGAGGAGAGGGTGTGGGGGGCAGGATCTCTCCGGGCGACGTGGATCGCGTCTTCACCATGCGGGACATGATCCTGCCCGGGTCAAGCCAGCGCAATCCGGATTGCCGCGGCCGCGGCCAGCGGGGCCAGCACCAGCGCCGCGACGAGGCCGGCAGCGAGGAGGAGCAGGCCACCCGTGGCATCGAAGCCCTGGGTCGCCGCCGTGACGCTGCCGGCGCCGAACACCAGCACCGGCACGTACAGCGGCAGCGCCAGCAGCGCCACCAGGATGCCGGAGCGGCGCATGCCCACGGTCAGCGCCGCGACCACCGCCCCCAGCAGCGCCAGCAGCGGCGTACCCAGCAGCAGCGACGCGAACAGCACGGGCCAGTCGGCCCGCGGCAGCGCCATCAGCTCCGCCAGCAGCGGCATCGCCAGCACCAGCGGCAGCGCCGTCGTGGCCCAGTGCGTGGCCACCCGCACCAGCACCAGCCAGGCCAGCGGCACTGGCGCCAGGAGCCATTGTTCGAGCGAACCGTCCTCGGCATCGCCGCGGAACAGCGTGTCCAGCGCCAGCAGGCCCGACAGCAGCACCGCGACCCACAGCGCGCCCGGCGCCACGCGCGCCAGCATCGCGCGGTCGCTGCCCAGCGCCAGCGCGAACAGCACCAGCACCAGCAGCGCGAACAGGGCCGGCTGCAGCGAATCACCGCGCCGGCGCCAGAGCAGCTGCAGGTCGCGGACGGCCAGGGCGCGGGCGGCCTGCCACATCATGCGGCGCGCTCCAGCACCAGCATCCGCGTGCGCACCGGCGGCGCCGCGTAGGCGCCGTGCGTGGTGACCATGGTCCCGCCACCTTCGCGCAGGTGCGCCTGGATCATGCGGTTGACCAGCTCGATGCCTTCGAGGTCGAGGTTGGCGTAGGGCTCGTCCATCAGCCACAGCGGCGCCGGCGACAGCCACAGCCGCGCGAGCGACAGGCGCTTGCGCTGGCCGGCCGACATCTGCCGCGCCAGCGCGTCCTCGTAGCCGGCCAGGCCGACGGTGGCCATCGCATCCTCCAGCGACATGCCCGGGCGGCTGCCGTGCAGGCCGCAGAGGAAGCGCAGGTTTTCCAGCGCGCTCAGGTCCGCCTTCTGCGCCGGCAGGTGGCCGAGGTAGCCGACCACGCGCGCACGCAGCGCGGGATCCACCGGTCGCCCCTGCAGGCTGACCTCGCCGTCGTCGGCGCGGAGCAGGCCGGCCAGGACTTTCAACAGCGTGGTCTTGCCGGCGCCGTTGTCGCCCTGCACCAGCAGCGCCTCGCCTGCGGCCACGTCGAAATCGATCGGGCCGAACACGGGCGCGTCGCTGCGCGTGAAGCGCAGCGCCCGGGCGGAGAGCAGGGGGGGCGTGGGGCTGGGGGACTCGGGCATCGTGCGGCACGGGCCGCGACGGCGACCGGACGGCGGCTATTCTAGCCAGTCGACCACCGGGACGTCCGGGAAGTCCGCGGGCTTCGCCGCCTGCATGCGCAGGCGCACCGGCTCGCCGCGCGCCCACCACAGCCCGCCGAGCTGGCCGAACTGGCGGCAGAGCGCGTCGAGCAACCCGCTGTCGACGTCGAACACCACCCAGCCCGGCTCGCGCCAGCTGCGGTTGCGTGCCGACGAGAACGCGGGGATGTGGACGATGCCGCGCGTGGCCAGTTCATGCTCCAGCGCGGCGTCCGCGCGCCGGTTGGAGGCCTCGTCCAGCGGCTGCGAACACGGGTTCCATGCCGACAGCAGTCCGAAGCTGCGCACCCGCGGATGCAGCAACTCGAGCCCCGGCACCGGCAGCCCGATCCGGATGTCGTGCCAGTCGCCGTCGCGGGCCCAGCGGTATACCGCGTCGAGGTAGGCAGTGGTCAGGCGCTGGACGTCGGCCTCGGTCGCGGCGGGGGGCGGGTAATGCATGGCGGGATTTAACGCGATGCCGGCCTGCTGCGTAAACTCGTCGCTGCCCGGCACGTGGCCGGAAGGAGGAACACGCATGCCCGGCACCAAGCTCCCGAAGGTGGGAACCACCATCTTCACCGTGATGTCGCAGCTCGCGGCCGAGCACGGCGCCGTCAATCTGGGCCAGGGCTTCCCCGATTTCGACGTGCCGCCGCGGCTGGTCGACGCGCTCGATCGCGCCATGCGCGCCGGCCACAACCAGTACGCGCCGATGACCGGCGTGGCCGCGCTGCGCGAGGCGATCGCCGACAAGACCGCCGCGCTGTACGGCCATCGCCCGGATCCCGACGCCGAGGTCACCGTCACCAGCGGCGCCACCGAGGCCATCTTCAACGCCATCCACGCCGTGGTCCGTGCGGGCGACGAGGTGGTGGTGCTCGATCCCGCCTACGACTGCTACGAGCCGGCAATCGACCTGGCCGGCGCGCGCGCGGTGCACGTGCCGCTGGACCCTGTGACCTTCGCCTCCGACTGGGCGCGGGTGCGCGCGGCGATCGGCCCGAAGACGCGCATGCTGATCGTCAACACGCCGCACAACCCGTCGGGCGCGATGCTGTCCGCCAACGACATGGCCGAACTGGCCGCGATCGTGCAGGACACCGGCGTCTGGCTCATCTCCGACGAGGTCTACGAGCACATCGTGTTCGACGGCGCGCGCCACGAATCCGCGCTGCGCTACCCGGCGCTGCGCGAACGTGCCTTCGTCGTGTCGAGCTTCGGCAAGACCTACCACTGCACCGGCTGGAAGGTCGGCTACTGCATCGCGCCGCCGGGGCTGTCGCTCGAGTTCCGCAAGGTGCACCAGTACAACGTGTTCTGCACCTTCGCGCCGGCGCAGCACGCCTTCGCCGAGATGCTGCGCGAGGAGCCGGAGCACTACCTTGGGCTGGGCGATTTCTACCAGTCCAAGCGCGATGCGTTCCGCGAACAGCTGCTGGGCACGAAGCTGCGGCCGCTGCCGGTGCCGGGCGGCTATTTCCAGCTGGTCGACTACTCGGCCGTCAGCGACCTGGTGGACACCGAGTTCTGTCGCTGGCTGACCATCGAGCACGGCGTGGCCTCGATCCCGCTGTCGCCGTTCTACGAATCGCCGCCGCCCGGTCAGCGGCTGGCGCGGCTGTGCTTCGCCAAGGCCCAGCCGACGCTTGACGCCGCCATCGAACGCCTCACCGGCCTGTAGGAGCAGCCACAGCTGCGACCACCCAGCCACAACGCCTCCCCCGCCTGTAGGAGCAGCTATAGCTGCGACCACCCAGCCACCTGGCCAGCAGGAGCGGTTGCAGTCGTGAGCCGGTTCGCCGGGTCGCAGCTGTAGCTGCTCCTACAGAAAGGTGTCGGGTGCCACGTGGTCGTCCGGAAGGACTAGGATCGGCTCATGGACAACCTCCGCATCTCACTGGTCCAGGGCGACACGCTCTGGCATGACCCCGCCGGCAACCGCGACTACTACGGCGGGCTGATCGCCCCGCTGCGCGGCATCACCGACCTGGTGCTGCTGCCGGAAACCTTCACCAGCGGCTTCAGCAACGACGCCATCGACCAGGCCGAGGACATGGACGGGCCGACGGTGCGCTGGATGCGCGAACAGGCCGCCGCGCTGGGCGCGGTGGTCAGCGGCAGCGTGCAGCTGCGCGACGGCGACGGCGTCTACAACCGGATGCTGTGGGCGCGGCCCGACGGCACGCTTGCGCACTACGACAAGCGCCATCTGTTCACCTATGCGCGCGAGCACGAGCGCTACGCCGCCGGCCGCGAGCGGTTGGTGGTCGAACTGCGCGGCTGGCGGATCAATCCGCTGGTCTGCTACGACCTGCGCTTCCCGGTGTTCGCGCGCAACACGCTCGATGCCGACGGCCGCCCGGCCTTCGACCTGCAGCTCTACGTCGCCAACTGGCCGGCCGCTCGGGCCTATGCCTGGAAGACGCTGCTGCGCGCGCGCGCGATCGAGAACCTCTGCTACGTCGCCGGGCTCAACCGCGTGGGCCGCGACGGCAACGGGCTGGCCTATTCGGGCGACAGCGCGGTGATCGATTTCCTGGGCGCACCGCTGAGCGAGTGCGCCGACGAGGAGGTGGTGGTCACCACCACCCTGCTGGCCGCCGAGCTGGCGGCACACCGCGAGCGCTTCCCCGCCTTGGGCGACGGGGACGCGTTCACGCTGTCCGGGGCCTGAACTCAGGCCCCGCGGCGACCGCCGCCGCCGCCGCTGCGCGGGCCGCGCGGACCTGCGCCCTGCGGACGGCCACCGGGACGACCGGCCCCGGGGCCGCCGCGACCGGGCGCGCCACCGCCACCGGGACGGCCACCGCCGGGCTTGCCACCAGGCCTTCCGCCCGGGCTGCCGGCACGCGGGCCACGCGGGCGGTCATGGCCGCCGGGCGTCGCGTGGTCGGAGGGGAACACCGGCGCGTTGCCGGGATGGCCGTAGGGATGCGCGGCGCGCGCGGACTTGCCCGGGCCGCCGCTGCGGGCGCCGGCGCCACCACCGCCGGGACCACCCGGACGCGGACCACCGGGCTTGCGCCCCGCCGGCTTGCGCGCGCCGCCGGGTCCGGCATTGCGATGCCCGGCCGGGCCGGTGTCCACGCCGTCGGGCACGTACCAGCTGCGGAACGCGGCCGGGTTGCCTTCGGGCAGGGCACGCTTGTCCTGGCGCTGCTTGAGCGGCTTGTGTGACTGGCGCGCGGCGGCCTCGCCGGTGACCGTCAGGCCGCCGGAGGGCTTGCGCGGGCCGCCGCGGCGACCGCGGTCCTCGCGCACGTGGTCGAAGCGGCGCAGCTCGCGGCCCTCGTCGGCGGTGGTGTGGCCGCCCACGTAGCCGTGGCTGCGGTGCTGGCCGCCCACGTGCACCGTGGACTTGGCCGCGCGGCGCTGGCCGATCACCGGCAGCAGGGTCAGCGCCGCCGGCGCGCCGTCCTCGAGGCCCAGTTCGGTGCGCAGCGCCTGCACCTTCTCGTCGGCCAGCTCCTGCGACTGCCCGCGCAGCAGCGGCTGCGGCAGTTCGACCTGGCCGTAGCGGATGCGCTTCAGGCGGCTGACCTGGCAGCCCTGGGATTCCCACAGCCGGCGAACCTCGCGGTTGCGGCCTTCCTTCACGGTCACCTGGAACCACTCGTGCGAATCGGTGCCGCCGATACGCTTGATTTCGTCGAACTTCGCCGGGCCATCGTCCAGGGCCACGCCGCGCTGCAGGCGGTCGACGATGTTGTCGGGGACGGTCTCCATGCCCTCGGGCGCGCGCACGCGGCAGACGTATTCGCGCTCGACCTCGAAGGAGGGATGCATCAGCGCGTTCGCCAGCTCGCCGTCGGTGGTGAGCAGCAGCAGGCCGGTGGTGTTGATGTCCAGGCGGCCGATCGCGATCCAGCGCGCGCCCTTGAGCGCGGGCAGGGAATCGAAGATGGTCGGGCGGCCCTCGGGATCCTCGCGGGTGGTCACTTCGCCTTCGGGCTTGTTGTACAGCAGCACGCGCGCGGGCTCGGTCAGCGCGCTGGCCACGAAGCTCTTGCCGTCGAGCTCGACGCGGTCGCCGCCGCGGATGCTCATGCCCACCTGGGCGGTCTCGCCGTTGACCTTCACCAGGCCGTCGGCGATGCGCTGCTCGAGCGCGCGGCGCGAGCCCAGGCCGGCCTGGGCCAGCACCTTGTGCAGGCGTTCTTCCAGCTTCGGCGCTTCGGCCTCGGCGGTCGCGGCCGGGCCGCGCTTCAGCGACAGCTTGCGGCCGCCGGTCTTGTCTTGCGTCATTCTTCTTCCACTCCAGTGCTGTCGCCGTCGTCGGCGAGGGCATCGTCTTCGTCGGTTGCCGCGGTGTGCGGCGGAACGTCCCCGGCGTCCGTGGTGTCCACGGCGTCGGATCCGGTGTCGGTGTCGGTGCTGTCGGGATCTGTGTCGCTGTCGGTATCGCTGCCGTCGTCCGGGCCGCCGCTGCCGGCGTCGATGTCGCCCAGCGGCATCGCGCCGTCGTTGTCCTGCGGCTTGGCCTCCGGCTCGAACTGCAGCTGCGGCTCCAGTTCGCCGAAGTCCTTCAGCTCCGACAGCGGCGGCAGTTCGTCCAGGCGCTTCAGGCCGAAGTAGTCGAGGAAGCCCTTGGTGGTGCCCAGGAGCTCCGGCCGGCCGGGCATGTCACGGTGGCCGACCACGCGGATCCACTCGCGCTCTTCCAGCGCCTTGATGATGTTGCTGTTGGTGGCCACGCCGCGCACCTGCTCGATCTCGCCGCGGGTGATCGGCTGGCGGTAGGCGATCAGCGCGAGTGTCTCGAGCGTGGCCCGGGTGTATTTCACCTGGCGCTCGGTCCACAGCCGCGCGACCCAGGCGTGCACGTCGGCCTTGACCTGGTAGCGCCAGCCCGAGGCGACTTCGACCAGTTCGACGCCGCGGCCGGCGCAGTCGGCCTGAAGGGCCTCGAGCGCCTGCGCGATCGCGCCGTCCGGCGCCGGCTCGTCCAGCGTGAACAGGCCGTTGAGCTGCACCAGCGTCAGCGGCTGGCTGGACGCCAGCAGGGCGGCCTCGACGATGCGTTTGATCAGTTGCGGATCCATGCGTGTCCTGTGGCGGGTGGCGGCGGGTCAGCGCGCCGCGTCGCCGTTCGCGGCGCCGTCGTCGTCGTCGAATTCGCTGGCGAACTCCAGCGGCGCCTGGTCGTCGCCGCGGTCCACCGCCAGCGACTTGACGTAGATCGGGGCCAGCGGCGCTTCCTGCACGACGTCGAGCAGGCGCTCCTTGGCGAGCTCCAGGATCGACAGGAAGGTCACGACCACCCCCAGCTTGCCTTCGCGCGCCTCGAACAGCTGCTCGAAGCGGTGGAAGGCGCCGTCCTCCAGCCGCGCGAGCAGCTCGCCCATGCGCTGGCGCACGCTCAGCGCCTCGCGCTTGATCGAGTGCCCGGTGAACAGCTCGGCGCGCTTGAGCACGTCGTGCAGCGCCATCAGCATCTCGCGCAGGTCGACCGGAGGCGGCTCGCGGTGCAGCGTCCGCTCCGGCACGAAGGCGCTGGCGGGCGCGGTGTCGCGGTCCATGCGGGGCAGGGTGTCGATGTCCTCGGCGGCCTGCTTGAAGCGCTCGTATTCCTGCAGCCGGCGGACCAGGTCGGCGCGCGGGTCGTCCTCCAGTCCCTCCTCCGACGGCGGCCGCGGCAGCAGCATCCGCGACTTGATCTCGGCCAGGATCGCGGCCATCACCAGGTACTCGGCGGCCAGTTCGAAGCGCAGCTCCTGCATCACGTCGATGTAGGACACGTACTGGCGGGTGATCTCGGCCACCGGGATGTCGAGGATGTCGAGGTTCTGGCGGCGGATCAGGTACAGCAGCAGGTCGAGCGGGCCCTCGAAGGCCTCGAGGATCACCTCGAGCGCGTCCGGCGGGATGTACAGGTCCTGCGGCAGCTGCAGCAGCGGTTGCCCGTGCACCGTGGCCAGCGGCATTTCCTGCTGCATCGGCGCGCTCCCGGACGCAGGGGCGTCGGGCGCGGCGGCGGCAGCGGTGTCTGAACCGGCTTGGATCATCGGTGTCGCGGCCCCCTCCGGGCCACTCGAACTTGGGAACGCATGCGCCAGGCCCCGGGCGGGACGCGGTGGCGCCTGTGCGGCCGGCGGCCGCGGGGCACTGCAGCCAGACCACTCCGGCCGGGCGCAACGGCAGGAGCCGTAGCGGCGCGGTGGCAGTGAGGTCGTGGGTGGGGCCGGCGGGGGCAGGACGGGCGGACTGCGCCGCCGCTGCGTTCCGGCACTCGGAACCGGGATTCAGGGTAATGGCAGCGGAGAGGGCTGTCCAGCCCGGATTGTCGCGGGCTTCATGGCCGGTTGCGGCTACGATGGCGGCCCACCGGGCGTTGGAGCAGAGCATGTGGTACGCGATCGAAGGCCGTGACGCCGCCGGCGTCCTCGACAGGCGCATGGCCGCGCGCGCCGCCCATCTTGCGCGCCTGCGGGCGCTGCGCGACGACGGCCGCCTGCTGGTCGCGGGGCCGTGCCCGGCCGTGGACGCGGAGGATCCGGGCCCGGCCGGCTTCTCCGGCAGCATCGTGATCGCGCGCTTCGATTCGCTGGAGGACGCGCGCGCCTGGGCGGACGCCGACCCCTACATCGCCGCGGGCGTGTATGCGAGCGTCGAGGTGCGGCCATTCCGCAAGGTGCTGCCCTGATCCTGGCCGATGGCGGGGCTTTGCCGGTCGGGCTGTAAACGTTTACATTCGGGTCGATCCAGCGAATCGGGGCCCGCATGGCGGTCACCATCAAGGATGTGGCGCGCGAAGCCGGTGTCTCGGTGGCCACGGTCTCGCGCGCGATCAACGGCCAGGACGGCGTCGCAGTGGCGGTGCGCGACCGCGTGCTGGAGGTCGCCAGTCGCCTGGACTATGCCCCGCACCAGGCCGCGCGCGCGCTCAGCAGCCGGCGCACCCGCACTGTCGGCGTGGTCCTGCCCGACCTGCACGGCGAATTTTTCTCCGAACTGATCCGCGGCATCGGCCAGGAGGCGCGGGCGCACGGGCTGCACCTGCTGCTGTCCGCCCACCACGGCGATCCCGGCGAACAGGGCTCCGCCCTGCAGGCGATGCGCGGCCGCGTCGATGGCGTGCTGCTGATGGCGCCGACCGATGGCGGCATCGTGCCGCTGGCCGGGCAGCTGTCGCTGGCGCTGCCCGCGGTCCTCGTCAACGCCGCCGATCCGGAGGGCCGCTGGCCCGCGGTGATGGTCGACGGCCATGCCGGGGCGCTGCGGATGACGCGGCATCTGCTGGACGCGGGCCGCCGCAGGATCGCCTTCGTCTCCGGTCCCGACGACAACCGTGATGCACGCGAGCGCCGGCGTGGGTACGAGGATGCGCTGCGGGAATTCGACCCGGCGGCCGGACCGGTGGTCGTGGCCGGCGACTTCGACCAGGCGTCGGGCGCCCGCGCCGCCGCGGGCCTGCTCGAGCGGACCCCACGGCCCGATGCGATCTTCGCCGCCAACGACGCCATGGCGATCGGCTGCCTGCGGGCCTGCGCCGACGCCGGCGTGGACGTGCCGGGCGAGGTCGCCGTGGCCGGCTTCGACGATATCCCGCTGGCCCGCCTCGTGCACCCGGCGCTCACCACCATGCAGGTAGATATCGCCGGGCTCGGGGCAAGCGCGTTGCGGCTGCTGGTGCAGTCGAGGGAGGGGGCCGGTGCAGGGGACGGCATCCGATCCATCGTGCCGCAGCTCGTCATCCGCGGATCCAGCCAGTGCGCCGGTTCCCGTCCCGGGCCATGACTGGCCCACGGAGACATTCGACATGAGTACGCACCGCCCGCGACACCTTCCCCTCCAGCGCTCGCTGCTGGCCGCCGCCCTGGCCTCGGGCCTGTGCTCTGCACGGCGCCGGCGCTTGCGCAGTCCACTGCCGCCACCGTGCGCGGGCAGGTCATGCTGGACTCCGCCCCGGCCACCGACGCCGAGGTCACCGCCACCAACCTGGCCACGGGCCTGCGCCGCAGCGTGCGCGTCACCAACGGCGGCTACAGCCTCGGCGGCCTGCCGCCCGGCAGCTACCGCATCGACGTCAGCGCCGGCGGCCGCACCGACAGCCGCAACGTCACCCTGCGGGTCGGCCAGACGGCCACGCTCGACCTCGGCGTGGGCGGCGTCGACGAGACCCCCACGGCAGGGGAGGCCGAAACGCTGGACACGGTGACCGTGACCGGCCAGGTGCTGGTCGAGACCCGCACCTCCGAGGTGGCCACCTACATCACGCCGAAGCAGATCCAGGCGCTGCCGCAGGGCACGCGCAACTTCCTGGCCTTCGCCGACACCGTGCCCGGCGTGCAGTTCACCCAGGGCAGCGACGGGACCACCCGCCTGCGCTCGGGCGCGCAGGACTCCAGCGCGATCAACGTCTTCATCGACGGCGTGGGGCAGAAGAACTACGTGCTGCCCGGAGGCGTCAGCGGCCAGGACTCGACCCGCGGCAATCCCTTCCCGCAGGCGGCGATCGGCGAGTACAAGGTGATCACCTCCAACTACAAGGCCGAGTATGACCAGCTCGGCAGCGCCGCGATCACCGCGGTCACGCGCTCGGGCAGCAACGAGTTCGGCGGCAGCTTCTTCTGGGACCGCACGTCCACCGACTGGCGCGCGCCCACCGAGGGCGAGGAGGCATCGGGCGAGAAGGCCGAGTTCCGCGAGGAGCAGTACGGCGCCTCCTTCGAAGGCCCGATCATCCGCGACCGCCTGCAGTTCTTCCTCGCCTACGAGGCCAAAGAGTACGTCTCGCCGCGTTCGGTGGTGCCCGGCCAGGGCTTCGCGAGCACGCCGGGGCTGCTGCCGGCCGAATTGCAGCCGCTCGTCGGCACCTTCAGCTCACCGTTCAAGCAGGACATGTACTTCGGCAAGCTCAGCTGGCTGCCGGGCGACGCCCACCTGGTCGAGCTGACGGCCAAGGTCCGCGAGGAAACCGAGCTCGGCAACTTCGACGGCACGCGCACGCTGATGTACGGCAGCGCCAAGGACAATGACGACCGCCGGCTCGACCTGCGCTACCAGTTCAGCGGCGAACGCTTCCTCAACGACTTCCATGTCGGTTACGAGGATGCGAGCTGGCGCCCGCGCGCCTACACCCTGGCGCCTGGCTATGTGCTGACCACCGTCAATCCCAACGACGTCATCCTCCAGGCCGGCGGCGGCCCCGACTTCCAGGACAAGGGGCAGAAGGGCTGGTCGCTGCAGAACGACCTGACGCTCAACAGCTTCGAGTGGAGCGGCAGCCACACCATCAAGATGGGCGTGAAGTTCAAGGACATCGACATCACGTCGCTGGAGCAGAACCCGTACAACGCCCAGTACTACTACGACCTCGGGCAGGACACCTCGATCCCGTACCAGGTCCGCTTCGGCGCGCCGGTGGGCGAGGCGACGGGCGGCGTGACCACGTCCGGCAAGCAGTACGGGCTCTACATCCAGGACGACTGGGAGGTCAACGAACACCTCACGCTCAACCTCGGCCTGCGCTGGGACTACGAGACCAACCCCGCGTACACCGGCTACGTGACGCCGGCCGATTACGTCGCGGCGCTGCGCGGCTGGGACAACATCAACGCGCCGGGCTCCGGCATCGACATCGACGACTACATCAGCACCGGCTCGGAGCGCGACGACTTCAAGGACGCGTGGCAGCCCAGGCTGGGCTTCTCGTACGACCTGCGCGGCGACCAGCGCCACGTCATCTTCGGCGGCGCAGGGCGCTCGTACGACCGCAACCTCTTCAGCCAGCTGGCGCTGGAGAGCACCAAGTACAGCTTCCCGCCCTATACCTACCAGTTCGACACCGCGGGCCACGACTGCGATGACGCCAGCCCGACCTGTCTGGCCTGGGACGAGGGCTGGTTCGATCCGGCGGCGCTTCAGGCGCTGGTGGCGGCCAACCCCAACCTGGGCGCCGAGCGCTATCTGATGCACAACGACATCAAGACGCCGTACTCGGACCAGTTCAGCCTGGGCATGCGCAACCTCTACGGCCCGTGGGTGACCGAGGTGACGCTGTCGCACATCACCAGCCATGACGGCCTGGTGTTCCATCTCGGCAACCGCCGGCCGGATGGCGACTTCTTCGCGCCCGGCACCACCTGGGGCCCGCCGTGGGATGACGCGGCCTTCGGCGTGCCGGGCTACGGCCGCCTGATCATCGGCACCAACGGGCTCGAGACCCGCGCCAACAGCCTCGCGCTGAAGATCGACAAGCCGTACACGCCGGCCTCGCGCTGGGGCATGACCTTCGCCTACACCTATACCGACGCCGAGCAGAACGCCAACACCACCTCGGGCGGCGCGTTCGACTATCCCGACCTGTCGGGATTCGGCTGGCTTGCCTCGACCGGCGTGCCGAAGCACCGCATGGTCGCGACCGGCGTCTACGAGGCGCCCTGGGGCATCACCCTGTCGGGCAAGCTGAGCCTGGCCAGCCCCAGTCCGCGCCAGGGCACCAACTGCCTGGCCGGGTGGGACGACTGCATCATCGATTACTACACGCCCGAAGGTTCGATCGGCTTCAAGCAGTTCGACCTGGCGGCGCAGCGCACCTGGCAGGCCGGTGACCGGCTCAGCTTCTACGTCCGCGGTGACGTGCTGAACGTGTTCGACTGGGTGAACTACGATGGCCGCGACGACTGGTTCGGTGCACCGGGCGAGCCGAATCCCAACCTCGGCCGCCCGACCAGCCAGCTGCTGCCGACGCGCACGTTCAAGCTTTCAATGGGATTCAACTGGTGACCGGGAGGCGGGGCGACTGATGCGGATGAGGGGCCTGCCGTTGCCGCGCCTGCTGTCGTTCGCCGCGTGCGTGCTGCTGCTCGCCGCCTGCGGACGCGGCGATCGGCCGCCCGAGGTCGAGCCGCCGCGCCCGGGCCCCATCGAGGAAGTGGTGGTGACCGCGCCGCCGCCGGATGCGGCGAAGCCGGGCCCGGAGCCGCTGCCGCCGCTGTTCCGCGATATCGAGAAGCGCACCTTCCAGTTCTTCTGGGACACCACCGACGAGCGCAACGGGATGACGCCCGACCGCTTCCCGTCGCGCCCGTTCGCGAGCGTGGCGGCGATCGGTTTCGCGCTGACGGCATATCCCATCGGCATCGAGAACGGATGGATCAGCCGCCGGCAGGCGGTCGACCGCACGCTGCTGACGCTGGAGTTCCTGCTGGAGTCGCCGCAGGGGCCGGAGGCCACCGGCACCATCGGCCACCGCGGTTTCTTCTACCACTTCCTCGATATGCGCAGCGGCCACCGCTACGAGCCCTGGGTGGAACTGTCCAGCGTGGACACCGGGCTGATGATGCTGGGCGTGCTGTTCGCGCAGTCGTACTACGACGGCGACGACCCGCGCGAGCAGCGCATCCGCGAGGTGGCCGACGAGCTCTACCGGCGCATCGAATGGCCGTGGCTGCAGGTGCGGCCGCCGCTGGTGTCGATGGGCTGGTATCCGGAGCGCGGCTTCATCGAGCACGACTGGACCGGCTACGACGAGGCGATGCTGGTCTACATCCTCGCCCTGGGCTCGCCCACGCATCCGGTCGAACCCGAGGCGTGGGAAGCCTGGACGCGGACCTACGACGACAGCTGGGGCATCTTCCAGGGCCAGGAATACCTGAGCTTCGCGCCGCACTTCGGGCACCAGTACAGCCACGCCTGGATCGACTTCCGCGGCATCCGCGACGCCTACATGCGCGGGCGCGGCATCGACTACTTCGAGAACTCGCGGCGCGCGACCTACGCCCAGCGTTCCTACGCGATCGAGAACCCGATGGGCTGGAAGGGCTACGGGCCGGAGATCTGGGGCCTGACCGCGAGCGACGGCCCGCAGCGCACCGACCAGGAGTACAACGGCCAGCTGCGCGAGTTCCGCCATTACAGCGCGCGCGGCGCCGGCATCGCGGTGGCCTTCGACGACGGCACCATCGCGCCGACCGCGGCAATCGCGTCGCTGCCATTCGCCCCGGAGATCGTGATCCCGGCCACCGAAGCCCTGGTCGAGCGCCACGGCGAGTACCTGTACTCGAGCTACGGCTTCCTGGATTCATTCAACCCGAGCTTCGAGTACGACATCCCGCTCAAGACCGGCCGCATCGTGCCGGGCAAGGGCTGGGTGGCCAGCGACTACATCGGCATCGACCAGGGGCCGATCCTGATCGGCATCGCCAACCACCGCAGCGGCTTCGTCTGGGACGTGATGAAGCGCAATCCGTACATCCGCATCGGGCTGGAGCGTGCGGGCTTCACCGGTGGGTGGCTGGCGGAGCTGCAGGCGCGTGATGCGGCCGCAGCCGAAGCCGCCGCGGAGGCCGAAGCCGGGGCCGAAACCGGCGTCGAAGCCGAAGCGGGTGCGGACGGTGCAGATGGCGCGGAAGGAGAGGCGGATACCGGAAGCGAAAGCCGTGCAGGGGGTGGAACCGGTGCGGCCGCGAACGACGCCGAGCACCGCGGCGATGCGGGTGGCCGGACGGCGAGCGCATCCGCGGCCGGCGGCCCGATGCGCCGCGCGGCCTGACGCCGCATGGCCCGACAGCGTCCCGCGTGGTGCCAGGCGGCCTGCGTCGTCGCGCTGCTTGCAGCCTCGGCGCTGGTCGCGGGCTGCGCGCGCAGCGGAGACGAGGCCACCACCACGATCCGCTTCTGGGCCATGGGCCGCGAGGCCGAGGTGGTGGCGGAACTGCTGCCGGACTTCGAGCGCGAGCATCCGGGCCTGCGCGTCGAGGTCCAGGCCATTCCCTGGACCGCCGCGCACGAAAAGCTGCTCACCGCCTACGCGGCCGACGCCATGCCCGACCTGCTGCAGCTGGGCAACACCTGGATCCCCGAGTTCGCCGCGCTCGAGGCGCTGGAGCCGCTGCAGCCCCGCATCGACGCGTCGGCGGCGGTCGACATCGCCGACTACTTCCCCGGCATCCTCGACACCAATGTCGTCGACAACCAGCTGCTGGGCGTGCCCTGGTACGTCGACACGCGGCTGCTGTACTACCGGCGCGACATCCTCCGCGACGCCGGGGTCGTGGAAGCGCCGCGCACCTGGGACGAGTGGGCCGCCGCGATGGACGCCGTGCAGCGCAATGCCGGCCCGGGCCGCCACGCCATCCTGCTGCCGCTCAACGAGTTCGAGCCGCAGCTGTCGCTGGCCCTGCAGCAGGACGATCCGCTGTTGCGCGACGGCGGCACCCGCGGCAACTTCGACAGCCCCGGCTTCCGCAGCGCGCTCGCGTTCTACGCCCGCATCTTCGAGGAAGGCTGGGCGCCAGCGCTGTCCGAGACCCAGGTGTCCAACGTCTGGGACGAGTTCTTCCGCGGTTCGTACGCCTTCTACCTTTCCGGCCCCTGGAACATCCGTGAGTTCCGTCGCCGCGCGTCGGCAGGGCTTGCCGACGAATGGGGCACGATGCCGCTGCCCGGCCCCGACGGCCCCGGCGCGGGTATCGCCGGTGGCACCAGCCTGGTACTGCCGCGCGGCGGTGCACGCGCCGATGCCGCCTGGCAGCTGGTGGAGTACCTCTCGCGTCCCGACATCCAGCACCGCTTCCACGCGCTGAGCGGCAACCTGCCGCCGCGGCGCAGCGCCTGGGCGCATCCGGAGCTTGCCGGCGATCCGCTGGCCGCCGCGTTCCGCGACCAGCTCGAGCGCGTGCGCCCGACGCCCAAGGTGCTGGAGTGGGAGCGCATCGCCCAGGAGATCCGGCTGGTGACCGAGCGCGTGGTGCGCGGCGGGCTGTCGCAGGACCAGGCCGTACGCGAGCTCGACGCCAGCGTCGACGCCATCCTCGCCAAGCGGCGCTGGATCATCGCCCAGGAGGCCCGCTGATGCGCGCCGGGCCCGCGGGCTGGATGTTCGTCGCCCCGGCGATGATCGTGATCGGGCTGTTCTTCGCCCTGCCGGTGGCGTCGGCGCTGCTGCTCAGCCTGACCGACTTCGACCTCTACGCGCTGGCCGACCCGGCGCACCTGCGCTTCGTCGCGCTCGACAACTACCTGGAGCTGCTGCGCACGCCGATCTTCTGGAAGGCGCTGTGGAACACCACGTACTTCGTGGTGGTGGGCGTGCCGCTGTCGATCGCGGTGTCGCTGGCCGCGGCGCTGCTGCTGGACTCGCGGCTGGCGCGCGCGAAGGCGCTGTTCCGCACCGCGCTGTTCGCGCCGGTGGTCACCACGCTGGTGGCGGTGGCGGTGATCTGGCGCTACCTGTTCCACACCAGCTACGGGCTGGTGAACTGGGCGCTGGGCCATGTCGGTGTGTCCCCGGTCGACTGGCTGGGCGATCCGCACTGGGCGATGCCGACCATCATCTGCTTCGCGGTGTGGAAGAACTTCGGCTACAACATGGTGATCCTGCTCGCCGGGCTGCAGGCGATCCCGCGCGAGCTGTACGAGGCGGCGCGTATCGACGGCGCGTCGACCTGGCGGCAGATCCTGCACATCACCCTGCCGGCACTGGGACCGGTGCTGCTGGTGGTGTCGGTGATCACGGTCTCCGGCTATTTCCAGCTCTTCGCCGAACCCTATGTGATGACCCGCGGCGACCCGCTGCAGTCCACGGTCAGCGTGCTGTACTTCATGTTCGAGGAAGGCTTCCGCTGGTGGAACCTCGGCCGCGCGTCGGCGGTGGCCTTCATGCTGTTCCTGGTGATCCTCGGCGCGACCACGCTGCTGCTGCGTGCGGGCCGCAGGCGGGACCTGGTATGAGCCGCCCGGTCGGTGGTTCGCGGCTGCAGGCGCTGCTGGTCAACGGCGCGCTGGCGGCATTCGCGCTGCTGGCACTGGCGCCGCTGGCGTGGATGGTCTCGGTGTCGTTCATGCCGATGGGCGAGGCCAGTGGGTTCCCGCCGCCGCTCCTGCCCAGTGCGGTGACGCTGGACAACTATCGCGAGCTGTTCGCGCGCACCGGCATCGGCCGCGCCTTCGCCAACAGCCTGGCGGTGTCGCTGGGCATCACGCTCGGGTCGCTGGCAATCAACACCGCCGCCGGCTACGCCTTCGCCAAGCTGCGCTTCCGCGGCCGCGACCGGCTGTTCCAGGCGCTGCTGGCGGCGCTGGTGGTGCCGGCGCAGGTGGCGATGCTGCCGCTGTTCCTGCTGATGAAGCAGCTCGGCCTGGTCAACACCCTGGGCGGCGTGGTGGTGCCGGCGCTGGCGGGGGTGTTCGGGATCTTCCTGGTGCGACAGTACGCGCGCTCGATTCCCGACGCCCTGCTGGAGGCCGCGCGCATCGACGGCGCCGGCGAGCTGCGCATCTTCGTGCAGGTGGTGCTGCCGATGCTCAAGCCGGTCCTGGTGACGCTGGCGATCTTCAGCTTCATGGCCGCGTGGAACGACTTCATGTGGCCCTTGATCGTGCTCGCCGACCAGGAGCAGTACACGCTGCCGGTGGCGCTCGCGGCGCTGTCGCGCGAGCACATCATGGACGTGGAGATGATGATGGCCGGCGCCGTGGTGACGGTGCTGCCGGTGCTGCTGCTGTTCCTGGCGCTGCAGCGCTGGTACATGCAGGGCCTGCTGCTGGGCAGCGTCAAGGGATGAGGAGGCGTGGCGGGATGGCGGTGAGCGGAAACACGCGCTGCGGCGCAGGTGCGGCGGCGCGGGCTGCGGGCCTGCGCGGCGGGTGGGGCAGGGCCGCGATGGTGGCGATCGCGGGCTGGCTGGCGTGCGCGTCGCCGGCGCCGGCGCAGGAGGTGCTGTCGACGCGCCTGCTCGACGGCTTCGAGGACCCGGCCGCCTGGCGCGTGGTCGCCTCCGACCAGGTCAGCGCCGCGATCCGCGCGGTCGATGGCGCCGAGGGCCGCGCCCTGTGCCTGGCCTACGACTTCAACGGCGTCTCCGGCCACGCCGGCATCCAGCGCGCGCTGCCGCTGGAACTCCCGGCGAACTACCGCTTCGACCTCCAGCTCAGAGGCGACGCGCCGGCCAACGACCTGCAGTTCAAGCTCGTCGACGCCAGCGGCGACAACGTGTGGTGGGCCAACCGGACCTCGGTGGAGCCGCCCGCGCGCTGGACGCCGCAGCGCTACAAGGCGCGGCACATCGTGAAGGCCTGGGGGCCGGATCCGGATCCGCTGCTGCGCGCCAGCGCGTCGATGGAGTTCGTGGTCTACAACCGCGTCGGCGGCCGCGGCTCGGTCTGCTTCGACGCGCTGTCCTTCAGCGAGCTGGCGCCGCCCGACGACAGCCCGCTGGAGCTCACGGCGCTGGCGACGGCGGGGGACGCCGCGGCGGCGGTGGACGGTGATGCCGCCAGCGCCTGGCGCGCGCCGAATGTGGAAGGCGGCCAGCGGATCGTGCTCGACCTCGGCCGCGTGCGCGAATTCGGCGGCCTGGTGCTGGACTGGCTGGCGGGCCGGCAGGCGTCGCGCTACCGCGTGCAGGTGTCGGACGACGGTGCCGCATGGCGCGACCTGCGCGACGTGCGCGGCGGCGATGGCGAGCGCGACTGGATCGCGCTGCCGGAGTCGGAGGCGCGCTGGATCGCGCTCGACCTGCTCGACGGCCCGGGGGCGGAGTTCGCCCTCGCCGGCGCCGCGGTGAAGCCGCTCGGATTCAGCGCGCATCCCAACGACTTCGTGCGCGCGGTCGCCGCCGACCTGCCACGTGGCCGCTGGCCGCGCGGCTTCAGCGGCGAACAGCCCTACTGGACCATCCTCGGCCTCGACGGCGGACTGCAGCAGGGCCTGCTCGGCGAGGACGGCGCGGTCGAGGTGGCGCGCGGCGGCTTCAGCATCGAACCCTTCGTCATCGCCGGCGGCCGGCTGGTGACCTGGGCCGACGTGGCGCCGCGGCAGTCGCTCCAGGACGGCTACCTGCCGATCCCGAGCGTGGACTGGCGCCACGACGACTTTTCGCTGCGCGTCACCGCGTTCGCGGCCGGCACGCCGGAACGTTCGCAGCTGGTGTTGCGCTACCGGCTGGCCAACACCAGCGGGCGGCCGCAGGACCTGCAGCTGGCGCTGGCCGCACGTCCGCTGCAGGTCAATCCGCCGGCGCAGTTCCTCAACACCCTCGGCGGCGTCAGCCGGATCAGCGCGATCGCGGTCGATGGCGGCATGGTCTCGGTGGCGGGCGTGCCGCGGGTGTTCGCCAAGCAGGTGCCCGACGCCTCGTTCGCCTCGGCCTTCGATGCCGGCGACGTCGTCCGGCACCTGGCCGCCGGCAGGCTGCCCGCCACCACGCGCGTGCCGAACGATCCGACGGGACTGGCCTCGGCCGCGCTGGTCTGGCGCGCGCGCCTGGCGCCCGGCGCGGTGGAGAGCATCGAGGTGATGGTGCCGATGACCGGCGGCAGCGCGCCGGCGCGGCGCTGGTGGGATGCGGAAGCGCTGCAGCAGGAGGTCGCGGCGCAGTGGCGCGGCAAGCTCGACCAGGTGCGGCTGGACGTCCCGCCCGAGGGCCAGTCGCTGGCCGACAGCCTGCGCACCGCGCTGGCGCACATGCTGGTGTCGCGGGTGGGGCCACGGCTGCAGCCCGGCACGCGCTCGTACTCGCGCAGCTGGATCCGCGACGGCGCGATGATTTCCGAGGGCCTGCTGCGCATGGGCCGCGCCGACGCCGTGCGCGAGTACGTCGAGTGGTACGCGCCCTTCCAGTTCGACGACGGCAAGGTGCCGTGCTGCGTCGACGACCGCGGCAGCGATCCGGTTCCCGAGAACGACAGCCACGGCGAGCTGATCTTCAACATCGCCGAGTACTGGCGCCACACCGGCGACGACGCCTTCCTCGAGCGCATGTGGCCGCACGTGCTGGCCGCCTGGGAGTACATGGAGTCGCTGGCACAGAGCGAGCGCACCGCGGCCAACCGCGCGCTGGATCCGGCCTTCTTCGGGATGATGCCGGCCTCGATCAGCCACGAGGGCTATTCGGCCAAGCCGATGCATTCGTACTGGGACAACTTCTGGGCGCTGCGCGGCTACAAGGACGCGGTGCAGCTGGCCGAAGCGCTGGACAAGGCGGAGGACGCGACGCGCATGGCCGCCGCGCGCGACCGCTTCCGCGCCGACCTCCTGGCCTCGCTCGACGCCGCCGCGACCCGCCACGGCATCGACTACCTGCCCGGCGCCGCCGAGCTGGGCGACTTCGACCCGACGTCCACCACCATCGCGCTGGCGCCCGGCGGCGAGCTCGCCCACCTGCCGCCCGCCCGCCTGCACGCCACCTTCGAACGCTACTGGCGCGAATTCGCGCAGCGCCGCGACGGCGAGCGCGCATGGAAGGACTACACGCCCTACGAATGGCGCAACGTCGGTGCCTTCGTGCGCCTGGGCTGGCGCGAGCGCGCCTGGGACGCGGCGCGCTGGTTCCTCGACGACCGCGCGCCTCCACCTTGGAACCAGTGGGCCGAAGTGGTGACGCCGACCCCGCGCACGCCGTTCTTCCTCGGCGACCTGCCGCACGCCTGGGTGGCGTCGGACTTCGTGCGCTCGGCGCTGGACATGTTCGCCTACGTGCGCGAGTCCGACGACAGCCTGGTGCTGGCGGCCGGCGTGCCGGCGTCGTGGCTCGACGGTCGCGGCGTGGCCCTGCACGGCATGCGCACGCCGCACGGCACGCTCGGCTACCGGCTGGCGCGCGACGACGGGCGGCTGGTTCTCGAGATCGCCGACGACGCCGGCCTGCCGCCGGGTGGCCTGGTGCTGCCGTGGCCGTACCCGGGCGAGCCGGGGCCGGCGAGCATGGAGGGCGTGCCGGTCGCCTGGGACGGGCGGGAGCTGCGCATCCCCCGCGCCGGCGTGCGCGTGGAGATCACCGTGCCCTGAGGCGGTTGCCGCGAACGCCGCGGACATAGGGTTGCCCCGCGGATGGAAGGCGACGTGCCCGGTGATAGGTTCCGCGAGGTGCGCGGCCTTCCCGGCGGCGCCCGACCGGAGCCCCCATGTCCGTCAATCCGAACAGCCCCCACGGTCCCTTGCCCCACCAGCGGCCGGCGCCGCCGCCCCCGCCGCCGCCGCCGCCCCCGGTCGAGACGCTGCCGGAGGCGAGCGCGGACGAGGCCAACCGGACGGTCGAGGCCATGGACGCCCAGGCCCGTGAGCAGTTCCGCACGGACGTCGAGGCCCTCCCGGCCGGCCAGCGGCAGGATCTCCTGAACGGACTCGCCAGCAGGCTCGACGCGCAGAACCTGACGAAGATGCATGACGCCTTCGGCGCGCAGGCGGTCGGCGACGCGGTGGAGCTGCGTGGTTCCGCCGCTGTCCGCGGCGAGTACCGCGAGCTGACCGGCGGCGAGGCCGGGCCCGGGCTTCCCCAGGATCCCGACCTTCCGGGCCGCAACCAGGTCGAGGCTTCGCAGATCCAGCGCGCGCAGCAGGACTTCGAATCCAAGGGCATCGGCAACGGCGGCCTGCCGGCGCCTTACTTGCTCGGCACGCTGGCGGCCGACCATGGCACCGAGCCCGCCTACCTGGGCGAACTCGTCCGCCTGGCCGACGAGGCCGGCGTGCTCGACAGCGCGATGGGCGTGAACGCGTCGCTGTACTCGCGCGGCCCCGACGGCCAGTACACCCTGGCCGGCGCCGACGCCGACCGGGCGCGCGATGGCCTGTCGGTCGCCGTCGGCGTCGCCGTCGAGCGCGGCGTGCTCAGCGAGGGCCAGATCCGGCATCGCGCCGCCGACGAGGGGCTGGCCGGCTGGGCCGACGTCGCAGGGCGGCTGGGAGTCGGGAACGTCGGGCGCACCGACGCGACGCGCACCGCCGCGGAGGCGCTGCAGTCGCTGCAGGACACGCATGACGAGGCGAAGTCGGAGGCCGACAAGCTCGACGAGGAGCTCAACACCTTCCTCCTGCGCGCCGGCCCGCTCACCGATGAACAGCAGGCGAAGTTCATCGAGGCGTTCCGCACCGCCGACGACCACGCGGCCATCTACGCCGCCGAGGCCGAGGCCGGCCAGGCGCTGGCCGACCACGTCACGGAGAACCGCGACGCGCTGCTTGAAGCCGCGGTGCGCGATCCCGCGATCGCCAGCCAGGTGGTCGACACCCTGGGCCGGCTGGCCGACTCCGGACATGGCGAGCTCGCGCTCGACCTGCTGGGCGAGATCCAGGGCGTGCCCGACTCGGCCCTGGGCGAGGCCTTCGCCGCCCACGCCGACACCCTGCAGGGCGAGCTGTTCGAGCGCATCTCCAGCGCCGCCGCGGTCGAGATCGTGGCCCGCCACGACGGCGACCTGCAGGCCGCCATCGCCGACCTGAAGGAGGCCTACCAGCCGTTCAAGGACGTCAAGGGCCTGTTCGACGGCGTCAAGGGCGGCATCGGCAGCTTCAGGGAAGGCATGGAGATGATGGACGCGGTCGCCGCGGGCGACTTCGACGTCCTGAAGAAGCTGGGCGACGGCTTCGCCGACTCCTCGCCGTTCTCGCGCGCGATGTCCGGCGTGGGCGTGGTGCTGGGCGCCGTCAAGGCCGGCCAGAGCGGCCAGTCCGGCGATTACCTTGAGGCCGTGCAGGGCTTCGCGTCCGTCGGCGAAAGCGGCCTGAACCTGCTCGCCGGCGCCACCAGGCACCTCGCCGACGCCGGCCGGCTGGCGCAGCATGGCGACGATGCGATCCGCTTCGCCACCTTCGCCTCGCGCCTGGCGCCGGGCCTGGGCGTGCTCGCCAGCGCGACCTCGGCGGCGATCAACGTGCAGAAGGCGGCCGAGGACGGCAACGTGGGCTATGCGCTCGCGGCGGTGGGCGACGTCTTCGGCGTGCTCGGCAGCGCCGTGGCCCTGGTGCCGGGCGCCGGCACTGCGGCGGGTGCGATCGTCAGCGGCATCGGCGCGGTGATCTCGGCCATCGGCGGCTTCATCGGCGACTCCATCGACAAGCACCAGACCCGCGAAGAACTCCGCTCCTATCTCGAGTCCACCGGCATGGACGCCGACACCGTCGAGCTGATGCTCGGCAGCGGCGAAGCCCAGAACAACGTCGCCGCGGAGCTCGGCGTGAGCGGCACGCAGTGGCAGCAGATGCTGGCCGACGACCCGGGGCTCGCGTATGCGCCGTACATCTTCAAGGAGGTCGCCGATGCCTACGGCCTCCGCGGCGAGCAGGCGGTGGAACTGTTCGCGAAGCTGCGCGACGACCATCCCGACGCCATGCTGGAACTGATGAAGGAGTTCGGCGAGAAGCCCATGGCCGGCGTGGACTACGGCCCGCTGGTGCGCGATTTCCTGGAGTCGGAGTTCCCGGCGGCGCACGGCTATGGCCGCGACCTCGAGGTGTCCGACACCCGGCCCGACGGCACGCCCAAGAGCGACGCCGAGCAGGCGGAGGGCGACTACGCCGGCATCCGCGAGGGCACGCTGTCGGAGATCCACGGCAAGGCGGAGGCGCTGCTGGAGGCGAACGACAGCCACGAGTACCGGCTGCGCGTGCTCGAGCTGCTGTACGCCGACAACCGATCCGACGCGGTGCTCGAGCTGGGCATCATGTACGGCGTGCATCCCGACGAGCTGCGTTGAGCGGTTCCCGCTGCGGCCGGGGGTCCGGCGTATGCTGGATCGCTCCGCCCGTGCCCGTGATGCAGCGGCTACCGGATCGGCTTCGGGCTCACGGGCACCAGAGGATCCTGAGCGGTGCGCCCGGCGTGGTGAAGGCGATGCGCACCGGGAACTCCATCGGGTCGTCGCCGGCCATGACGCGGTCGAGCAGCTCGCGCTTGCGCGCGCCGCGGATGAGCAGCAGCCGCGTCTCCGCGGGCGCGAGTCCGGCGGGCGTCAGGCTGACCCGGCGGGTCCAGGCGCCGGCGCCCGGGCAGCCGGAGGCATCGACCGCGACGTAGGGGCGCGGCGAGGCGAGGGCATCCGCCAGCCCGATCATGCCGGGGAACAGCGACGCCACGTGCCCGTCCTCGCCCATGCCCAGCACCACCACGCTCGCCGGCCTGGCCGCGTGCATGTTGGCGATGGTCACCGCTTCCTCGAAGCTCCGGCCGGCGCGGGTGATGGCCTCGAAGCGCGTCGCCGCGGCGCGCTCCGACAGCAGGCTCTGGCGCACCATGCGGGCGTTGCTGTCGGGATCGTCGGGCAGCAGCCAGCGTTCGTCGACCAGGGCCACGTCGACCCGGTCCCAGGCCAACGGCGCGCGGGCGAGCGCGGCGTAGGCCGGTCCCGGCGTGCGCCCGCCCGACAGCAGCAGGCGCGCGCGTGAGTCGCCTTCGAGCGCACGGCGCAGCGCTGCAGAGAGAACGACGGCCGCCGCCCAGGCCCACTGCGTGCTGTCCTGGAACGACTGGAACTCGACGTCTTCGCGGAGCCGGGTGCCGCCGTGCGTTCCGGTGTGCGGGTGGCTGTCGTGCATGCCGGCGCCGTCGTCCTCGGGTCAGTAGGGCAGAGGGTCGGAGAGCGTGCGTCCGTTGCTGGCGATGACCTTGGAATACCAGCGCGCGCTGTCCTTCGGCGTGCGCTCCTGGGTGCCATAGTTCACGTGCACGATACCAAACCGCTTGGAGTACCCCAGCGACCATTCCAGGTTGTCCAGCAGCGACCAGGCCATGTAGCCACGGACGTCGACGCCGGCGGCGATCGCATCGTGGATCGCCGACAGGTGCTTGCGCAGGTAGTCGGTGCGCAGCGGGTCGCGCACGCGGCCGCCTTCGGCGACCGGTGGATCGAAGAAGGCGGCGCCGTTCTCGGTGATGTAGACGGGCAGGTCGCCATAGGTGTCCTTGAACCACAGCAGCAGGTCGGTCAGGCCCTGCGGGAACACTTCCCAGCCGGTCTCGGTATAGGTGCCCAGCGGCTGGCGCACGACGGCGGTCCTCTGCGGATAGCTGTCGCCGGCGGCGGTGACGCTGCGGGTGTAGTAGTTGATGCCGACGAAGTCGAGCGGCTGGCGGATCAGCGCGAAGTCCTCGGCCGGCCACTCCGGCCAGGCATCGCCGAAGATGTCCTTCAGCTCGTCCGGGTAGCGGCCGAGCAGGGCGGGGTGCAGGAACTGCTCGTTCATGTAGGCGTGCGCGCGGCGCACTGCAGCGGCGTCTTCCGGGGAGTCACCGGCCGGATATTTCGGCTCGATGTTCACCACCAGCCCCATCTCGTGCCGGCCTTCGGCGCGGTAGGCCTGCGCCGCGGCGCCGTGGGCGCGCATCAGGTTGTGCGCGGCGATCGGCGCCTCGTAGCGGCTGCGGTGCCCGGGCGCGAGCGCGCCATGCAGGTAGCCGCCGTCGGTCACCACCCAGGGCTCGTTGATGGTCGCCCACTTCTTCACCCGGCCGTCGAGCGCGCGGTAGAGCGTGGTGCCGTAGTCGGCGAACCAGTCGGCGCAGTCGCGGTTGAGCCAGCCGCCGCGGTCGTCGAGCGCCGCCGGCAGGTCCCAGTGGAACAGCGTCAGCAGCGGCTCGATGCCATTTTCGAGCAGCTCGTCGACCAGCCGCGAGTAGAAGTCCAGGCCGGCCTGGTTGACGCGCCCGGTGCCCTCGGGATGGATGCGCGACCAGGAAACGCTGAAGCGGTAGGCCTTGAGCCCGAGCTCGCGCATCAGCGCCACGTCCTGCTTCCAGCGGCGGTAGTGGTCGCAGGCGACGTCGCCGGTGTCGCCGTTGAGGGTCATGCCCGGGGTGTGCGCGAAGCGCGTCCAGATGCTGGGGCCGGCGCCGTCGGCCAGCGGCGAGCCCTCGATCTGGTGGGCGGCGGTCGCGGCGCCCCAGAGGAAGCCGTCGGGAAAGCGGAAGTCCCGGCCTTGGGCGGGGGCGTCGGACATGGTGTGCTCCGGGGGCTGTGCGCGGCACCGCGCGGCGAGGTGTTGAAAACGGTTACATTGCGAGAATAGCGCAGCAACCCCGCCGCCGCATGACGGGGACAACCCCGGGAGTGGCGATGGCGCAGGTCCGGCTCGAACACGTCCGCAAGGTGTATCCCGACGGCTTCGTCGCCGTGCACGACGCCAGTTTCGAAGCCGGCGATGGCGAGCTGCTGGTGCTGGTCGGGCCGTCGGGCTGCGGCAAGTCGACCCTGCTGCGGATGATCGCGGGCCTGGAAACGGTCGATGGCGGCACGCTGTCGATCGGGGGGCGGGTGGTCAACGACGTGGCGCCCCGCGACCGCGACATCGCCATGGTGTTCCAGAACTACGCGCTGTATCCGCACATGACCGTGGCCGGGAACCTGGCCTTCGGCCTGAAGCTGCGCGGCATGGACAAGGCCGCGATCGCCGCGCGCGTGGACGGGGCGGCGAAGACGCTGGGGCTGGAAGACATGCTGCAGCGCAAGCCCGCGGCGCTGTCGGGCGGCCAGCGCCAGCGCGTCGCGCTCGGCCGCGCGCTGGTGCGCCAGCCGCAGGTGTTCCTGCTGGACGAGCCGCTGTCCAACCTCGACGCCCGCCTGCGCGCGGCCATGCGCGTGGAGATCGCGCGCCTGCACCGCAGCCTCGGCACCACCATGGTCTACGTCACCCACGACCAGGTGGAGGCGATGACGCTGGGCCAGCGCATCGTGGTGCTCGACGGCGGCCGCATCCAGCAGATCGATACGCCGATGGCGCTGTACGAGCGTCCGGCCAACCTGTTCGTGGCCACCTTCCTCGGCAGCCCGGCGATGAACGTGCTGCGCGGGCGGCTGGCGCTGACCGATGGGCCGGCGCTGGTGGGCGAGGGCGGGCTGCGCCTGCCGCTGCCGGGGCTGCGGGTTCCGGAGTCGTGGGACGGGCGCGAGCTGGCGCTCGGGCTGCGGCCGGAGCACCTGCTGCGCGCGGACGCCGCAGCGGACACGGCAGCTGGCCAGGGCAGGGACCGTGTGGACGCCTTCGATGCGCAGGTCGAGGTGGTCGAACCCGTGGGCAGCGAGGTCTTCGTCAACCTGCGCCTCGGGGAGCATGCGCTGGTGGCGCGCCTGCCGCCGGGCGAGCTGCCGCGCGCCGGTGAAACGCTGCCGCTACGCGTCGCCACCGGCCAGCTGCATCTCTTCGATCCCGGCGATGGCGGGCGCTTGCAGGCCTAATCGGGCGCCGGGGCCGGCTCCCGCAGCCGCAGGTAGCGGGGAAAGCGCGGCAGCCCGTTCACCGTCAGTCCGCTGTAGCGGTAGGTGACGAGGCTGCCGATGCCGGGCGGCGCGGCGCGCTCGGCGTCGCTCAGGCCGCTGCCGAGGCGGAAGCGGGCGCCGTCGTCACGCTCGACCAGGAGTGCGCCCACCAGGCCGGCGTACTTGCCGCGCCCCGGCAGGTGGGCGATGACGCGCGCCTCGGCGTCGTCGTGCGGCTTGAGCTTGAGCAGGCCGGGCGTGCGGCCGGCGAGATAGCGCGCGGCGTCGTGGTGCAGCATCAGGCCTTCGCCGCCGGCCGCCAGCACCGCGGCCAGGCGCGCGTCGAGCTGCCGGCGGTCGGCCACCCGCGACTGCGCGACCGGGCGCAGCCAGTGCGGCACACCGGGACCCGCCAGCCGCCGCATCGCCGCGACCCGCTCGCCGAAGCTGCCGCCGTGGCCGGGCAGGTCGAACACGATGAACCGCATCCCGCGCCACGCCGCGTCGTCGGCGGGCGGGTTGCGCACCAGGCTGCTCGCCTCCTCGAAGCGGCCGCGGCCCAGCCAGAGTTCGCCGTCCATGGCGGTGTCCGGCCAGCCGGCGGTGAACCAGGCCGGGGCGTCCACCGGGAGGCCGCCGCGGGTCCAGAGCCGGCGGCCGTCCCAGCGTCCGCGGACGCCGTCGAGCTTCTCGCTGACCCAGTACTCCGCGATGGGTCGGGGCGTGGCGGCGACGTCGCCGATGGGCAGGGTGGCGGCGAGCATCGGGCCACCGTGGGGGCGGTTGGCGCCGGCGGACGCAGGCGCCGCCCCCGCCGCGATGGCCAGCGCCAGGGCGAGAACAGCGATGCGCGGCCCGGCCGGGGGCGGGGCGGGGCGAGAGGGTCCGGGAAGGTCGGGAGCGTGCATGCGGCCATGCTCCGTCGGCGCCCGGCCCGGTGGCATCGGCGCTCCGGCCGTGTCCGGATCGGGACTTGCCGCGTGCGCGGGCAGGGCGCGGCCGGCCCGGTCCCCTGCCGCTATACTGCGGCGATCCCGGCCCCCGGGCCGCATTCACGCCATTTCCCGTCACCGACCGCGCCACGGCCTGCCCGTGTGCCGCCGAGGCCACCGACCGCCGCATGCGCCTGTCCACGATCAAGCTGTCCGGTTTCAAGTCCTTCGTCGACCCGACCACGCTGCACCTGCCGACCAACATGACCGGCGTGGTGGGGCCCAACGGCTGCGGCAAGTCGAACATCATCGACGCGGTGCGCTGGGTGATGGGCGAGAGTTCGGCCAGCCGCCTGCGTGGCGATTCGCTGACCGACGTGATCTTCTCCGGATCCACCGCGCGCAAGCCGGTGTCGCAGGCCACCGTCGAGCTGATCTTCGACAACAGCGACCACACCATCAGCGGCGAGTTCGCGGCCTTCAACGAGATCTCGGTCAAGCGCCTGGTGTCGCGCGACGGCCAGAGCAGCTACTACCTCAACGGCGCCAAGTGCCGCCGCCGCGACATCACCGACCTGTTCCTGGGCACCGGCCTGGGCCCGCGCAGCTACTCGATCATCGAGCAGGGGATGATCAGCCAGATCATCGAGGCGCGACCGGAAGAGCTGCGCGTGTACCTGGAGGAGGCCGCCGGCATCTCCAAGTACAAGGAGCGCCGCAAGGAAACCGAGACCCGCATCCGCCACACCCGCGAGAACCTCGACCGCCTCAACGACCTGCGCGAAGAGGTCGGCAAGCAGCTGACCCACCTCGCACGCCAGGCGCGGCAGGCCGAGCAGTACACCGCGATCCAGGCCGAGCGCCGCATCCGCGACGCCGAGTGGAAGGCGCTGGAGTTCCGCGCGCTGGACGCGAAGCTGTCGGGCATGCGCGCGAAGCTGGCGCAGGACGAGACCCGCCTGCAGCAGCTGGTCGCCGAACAGCGCGAGGCCGAGCGCGAGCTTGAAGAGGGCCGCGTCAAGCGCGAGGAGGCCATGGACGCGCTCAGCCGCGCCCAGGCCGCCGGCTACGAGGTCGGCGGCACGCTGGCGCGCATCGAGCAGCAGATCGCCCACCAGCGCGAGCTGTCGCAACGCCTGCTGCGCGCCCGCGAGGAGGCCGAGGACGCGATCGCCGAGCTGGCGCAGCACATCAGCGGCGACGAGGAACGGCTGGCGATCCTCGAGGAGTCGATCGCCGAGGCCGAACCGGCGCTGGAGGCCCTGCGCGAAAGCGACGAGACCCGCCAGGACGCGCTGCGCGACGCCGAGGCCGCGCTGGCCGACTGGCAGGAACGCTGGGACGCGCACAGCCGCGCGGCCGGCGAGGCCGCGCGCGCCGCCGACGTCGAACGCACCCGCGTCGACTACCTCGACCGCCAGTCGCTGGAGTCCGACCGCCGCCGCGAGGCGCTGTCGGCCGAGCGCGCCGGCCTCGACCTGGATGCGCTGGCCGAAGCCTTCGAGAGCGTCGCGGAAGAACACGAGGCGCAGAAGATCGCGCTGGAGGGCCTCAACGAAGGCCTGGAGGCCCGCAAGCAGGCCGCGCTGGACCTGCAGGACCAGCAGCGCGCCGCGCAGCAGGAGATTTCCGAGGTCCGCAAGCAGGCGCAGGAGGCCCGCGGCCGCCTGTCCTCGCTGGAGACGCTGCAGCATGCGGCGCTGGGCCAGGAGCAGGGCGCGGCGATGGCCTGGCTGCGCCAGCACGGGCTGGATTCGGCGACCCGCGTCGGCGAGGCGCTGGAGGTCGAGGCCGGCTGGGAAAACGCCGTCGAGGGCGCGCTCGGGCAGATGATCGAGGGCGTGCTGGTCGACAGCCCCGGGACGCTGGTCGAGGCGCTGGCCGATCTCGGCGAGGGCCGCATCGCGCTGGTGTCGTCGGAGCGCGGCGATGCGGAATTCGCGCCGACCTCGCTGGCGTCGCGCGTGCGTGGCCCGCTGGCGATCCGCCGGCTGCTGTCACGTCTGCACGTGGCCGACTCGCTGGCCGAGGCGCGCGAGCTGCAGGCACGGCTGGAGCCTGGCGATTCGGTGATCACCCGCGACGGCGAGCGCCTCGGCGCCGGCTGGCTGCGGGTGCTGCGCTCCGGTGCCGCGCGCCAGGGCGCGCTGCTGCGCGAGCGCGAGATCCAGGGCCTGCGCGAGCGCATCGAACAGCTGCAGGCCCGCGAAGGCGAGCTGGAGGACGCGCTGGCCAGCGGCCGCGAGCGCCTGCTGGCCGCCGAGCAGGCGCGCGAGGACGCGCAGCGCCAGCTGTACCACGCGCATCGAGGCATCTCCGAGCTCGCCGGCCGCCTGCAGGGCCAGCAGGGCCGCCTGGACGCGGCGCGCAACCGCATCGAGCGCATCGACGCCGAGCTGTCGCAGTTGGGCGAGGCCATCACCGGCAGCGGCGAGCAGGCCCGCGAGGCGCGCGGCCGGCTGGAGGACGCGGTCACGCGCATGGCCGAGCTCGAGGAGGTGCGGCGCGGGCTCGAGGCCGAGCGCGCGCGCCATGCCATCGCGCGCGACGAGGCCCGCACCGCCGCGCGCGAGTCGCGCGAACAGGCGCACGCGCTGGCGCTGCGGCTGGAAACCCAGCGCACCCAGGCCAACGGCCTGCGCCAGGCCCTGCAGCGCATGGGCGGCCAGCGCGGCCAGCTCGATACCCGGCTGGGCGAGATCACCACCCAGCTTGCCTCCGGCGACAGCCCGGTCGACGAGCTCGAGCAGCAGCGCCAGGCCGCGCTCGCGCAGCGCGTGCAGGCCGAGCAGGCGCTGTCCGCGGCGCGCAGCACACTGGACGGCATCGACGCCGGGCTGCGCGAGCGCGAGCAGGTCCGCCACCAGCGCGACGAACAGGCGATCGCCCAGCGTGAGGCCATCGCCCAGCGCCGCCTCGACCAGCAGGCGCTGGCGATCCACGCCGAGCAGCTCACCGCTGCGGTCACCGAAGCCGGCTTCGTGCTTGACGAGGTCGTCGCTGGCCTGTCCGACGAGGCCGAGGTCGGTGCCTGGGGTCGCATGGTCGCCGACTTCGACGCGAAGCTGCGCCGCCTGGAGCCGGTCAACCTGGCCGCGATCCAGGAGCACGCCGAGGCCGCGCAGCGCAAGGAGTACCTCGACAGCCAGGACGCCGACCTCAACGCGGCGCTGGAGACGCTGGAAGACGCGATCCGCAAGATCGACCGCGAGACCCGCGGTCGCTTCAAGGACACCTTCGACCGGGTCAACTCCGGTGTGCAGGAGATCTACCCGCGCCTGTTCGGCGGCGGCCACGCCTACCTGGAGCTCACCGGCGAGGACCTGCTCGACACCGGCGTCGCGATCATGGCGCGCCCGCCGGGCAAGCGCGTGTCCAACATCTCGCTGCTGTCGGGCGGCGAGAAGGCGATGACCGCGGTGGCGCTGGTGTTCGCGATCTTCCAGCTCAATCCCGCGCCGTTCTGCCTGCTCGACGAGGTCGACGCGCCGCTGGACGAGGCCAACGTCGGCCGCTTCAGCGCGATGGTCACCGAGATGAGCGAGAAGGTGCAGTTCCTGTTCGTCACCCACAACAAGGCGACGATGGAGGCCGCGAAGCAGCTTTCGGGCGTTACCATGCGCGAGCCCGGCGTGAGCCGGCTGGTGTCGGTGGACCTCGCGGAAGCCGCGCGCCTGGCCGGCGCCGCCTGACGTTCGACGACCCTTTTCAAGACGGAGCACACGATGACTGACACCTGGCTGCTGCGGATCGGGATCCTGGTCGTCGGCGTCCTGCTGTTCGTGGCCATCTGGTATTTCGGCACCCGCCCGCGCAGCCCGCAGGGCCGCCGCGTGCCGGCGAAGGGCGCGCCGGCGCCGCGCGAGGAGCGCATGGAACCCACGCTGGGCGCGCAGCTCGAGCGCGAGCTGGGCGAGGGCGCGGACGCCGCCGGCGAGGATGCGGTGCAGGCCGAGATGGAGCTGCTCGACGGCGCCGTGGGCGGCACCGCCGGCGCCACCGTCAGCCAGTACGGGCAGCGCGTCAGCGACGAGTTCGACAGGATCGTGACCCTGTACATCGCCGCGCGCGCCGGCAACGTGCTGCGCGGCCCGGACATCGTGGTCGCCGCCGAGAAGGCCGGCCTGACCTATGGCCACCTCAACGTCTTCCACCGCCTGGTCAGCGGCCATCCCGAGCGCGGTCCGGTGTTCAGCGTGGCCAACATCCGCAAGCCGGGCAGCTTCGAGATGGACGGTATCCAGTCGATGGAGACGCCGGCGATCGCGTTCTTCCTGACGCTGCCGGCGCCGGTGCCGGCGCTCGAGGCCTGGGACGCCATGCTGCCCACCGCCGAGCGCATGGCCGACCTGCTCGACGGCGTGCTGCTCGACGAACAGCGCAACGCGCTCGGCCGCCAGCGCATCGCGCACCTGCGCGAGGAGATGCGCACCTACGACCGCGAGCACGAGGTCCAGATCACCCGCAGCCCGACCTGGTAGCCCCGGAAAGGCCCAAGGCCAGCCAGGAGCCGCTGCAGGAGCAGCTGTAGGAGCAGCTACAGCTGTGACCACAACCGCGGTGCCGTCCCCAAAGGTCACCCCAGGTCGCCGCTGTAGCGGCTCCTACAAAAGCGGGGGACAATCGTGGGCATGCCACAGTCCCCCCACCAGCGCGCCGCCGAGCTGCGCCGCCTGATCGACGACGCCAACCACCGCTACCACGTGCTCGACGAGCCGGCGATCCCGGACGCCGAGTACGACCGGCTGCTGCGCGAGCTTGAAGCGCTGGAACTCGCGCATCCGGAGCTGGTGGCCCCGGACTCGCCCACGCAGCGCGTCGGCAACCAGCCTTCGTCGAAGTTCGCCGAGGTCCGGCACGCGGTGCCGATGCTGTCGCTGGGCAATGCCTTCAGCGAAGCCGAGGTCGCGGAATTCGTCGCCCGCATCGTCCGCGAGACCGGCGAGGACGCGCCGGTGTTCTCGGTGGAGCCGAAGTTCGACGGGCTGGCGATCAGCCTGCGCTACGAGGACGGCCTGTTCGTGCGCGGGGCCACCCGCGGTGACGGCGCCACCGGCGAGGACGTCACCGCCAACCTGCGCACGGTACGGGCGATCCCGCTGCGGCTGCGCGGCGCAGGGGTGACGGGCGAGGGCGGCGGCGCCAATGCCGCCGGTGGTGCGGACGGCCCGGGCGTTCCCGCGGTCATCGAGGTCCGCGGCGAGGTCTACATGCCGCGCGCGGGCTTCGCGGCGTACAACGACTGGGCGCTGGCGCACGGCGCGAAGCCGCTGGCCAATCCCCGCAACGGCGCGGCCGGCTCGCTGCGCCAGCTCGATCCCGCGGTCACCGCCAAGCGCCCACTGGCCTTCTTCGCCTACTCGCTGGGCGAGGTGTCCGGGGCGCGCGTGCCTGACACCCATTCCGAGGTGCTGGCCTGGCTGCGCGCGCTCGGGCTGCCGGTGTCGCCGCTGGTCGAATGCGCCTCGGGCCTCGACGGCGTGCTCGACTACTACCGCCGCATCGGCGCCGCCCGCGACGCGCTGCCCTACGACATCGACGGCGTGGTCTACAAGCTCGACAGCCACGAACTGCAGGCCGACCTCGGCTTCGTCTCGCGCGCGCCGCGCTGGGCAATCGCGCACAAGTTCCCGGCGCAGGAAGAGGCCACGATCGTCGAGTCGATCGAGGTCAACGTCGGCCGCACCGGCGCCGTGACCCCGTGGGTGCTGATGCAGCCGGTGCACGTGGGCGGCGTCACCGTCACCCGCGCCACCCTGCACAACGCCGACCAGGTCGCACGCCTGGACGTGCGCGTGGGCGACAGCGTCATCGTGCGCCGCGCCGGCGACGTGATCCCGGAAGTGGTCCGCGTGATCGCCGAGCGCCGGCCGGAGGGCACCGCGCCGTGGCGGATGCCGGACCGCTGCCCGGTCTGCGGCTCGGAGATCGTGCGCGAGGAGGGCGAGGTGGTCGCGCGCTGCAGCGGCGAGCTGGTGTGCGCGGCGCAGCGCGTGCAGGGCCTGTTCCACTTCGCCTCGCGGCGCGCGATGGACATCGAGGGCCTGGGCGAGCGGCTGATCCAGGCGCTGGTGGACTTCGGCCAGGTGGAGAGCGTCGCCGATCTCTACCGCCTGGGCGTCGACGACTTCGTCGAGATGAAGCGCCGCGCCGACGAGCGCGACGGCACCACGCCGGAGACGGTGAAGGCCGGCAGGATCGCGACGAAGTGGGCGGAGAACCTGGTGGCCGCGATCGCGCGCAGCCGCGAGACCACGCTCGAGCGCTTCCTGTTCGCGCTCGGCATCGAACACGTCGGCGAGAGCACCGCCAAGGCCCTGGCCGCGTGGTTTGGTGACCTCGACCGCATCCGCCGCGCGCCCTGGCCGCTGTTCAAGCGCGTGCCCGACATCGGCGACGAGGTCGCGCGCGCGCTCGGCCACTTCCTCGACCAGCCGGGCAACCAGGCGGTGATCGACGGCCTGCTGGCCGCGGGCGTGCGCATCACCGATGCGCATCCACCGTCGCCGAAGCTGCGCGAAGGGTTGACGCTGGCGCAGCTGCTGGCCGACTTCGCCATCCCGAAGCTGACGCCGCTGCGCGCGAAGCAGCTGGCCGACGCCTTCCCCGACGCCGCGGGCCTGCTTGACCAGGAACGCCACAACTTCGTGATCGCCGGGCTGCCCGACGACACCGCGTCCGCGGTGGCGGAGTGGCTGTCCGATGACGCCAACGCGCGCATGCTGGCGGCCGCGGCGGCGATGCAGGCCGAACTGCTCGCGGCGATGCCCGAGGGCGACACTGCGACAGGCCCGCTCGATGGCGTGACCGTGGTGATCACCGGCACGCTGGAATCCATGGGCCGAGACGAGGCGAAAGCCAGGCTGGAGGCCCTCGGTGCCAAGGTCGCGGGCAGCGTGTCGAAGAAGACCGGCTTCGTGGTCGCCGGTGCCGAGGCCGGTTCCAAGCTTGCGAAGGCCACCGAACTCGGCATCGAGGTCTGGGACGAGGCGCGGCTGCTGGCCTTCCTGGGAGAACAGTCGTGAGCGCGGCGCCCGCGCTCGCGCTGCGTCCGGTGCGGCACGGCGAGCTGCCGGAGCTGCTCGACATGCTGCGCCGCTTCTACGTCGAGGATCGGATCCCGCTCGACGAGCCGCGCGTGCGGCGCGGACTGGAGCAGCTGCTGGCCGACGCCGCGCTTGGCGCCGTGCTGTTCGCCGAAGCCGAGGGCGAGCGCGTCGGCTACCTGGTGCTCGGCTGGTGCTTCAGCATCGAACAGGGCGGCCGCCACGTGCTGGTCGACGAGCTGTACCTGGAGCCGGCGGCACGCGGCCGCGGCCTGGGCGCCGCGCTGCTGGCGGCCGCCTGCGACTGGGCGCGCGGGCAGGGCGCCGAGGTCGCGCGGCTGGAGGTGAACCGCCACAACCCGCGCGCGAAGGCGCTCTACCTGCGCCACGGCTTCCGCGACGACGATCGCGACATCCTCAGCCTCGCCTTTGCCGGAGACAGCACGTGAGCCACGAAGCCATGCGCCTGCGCGCGCGGCTCAACCGCCTGGTGCGCGATTTCTTCGACGCCCGCGGCGTGCTCGAGGTCGAGACCCCGGTGATGTCGCGCGCGGGCAACACCGACCCCAACATCGCCTCGTTCACCGTTGAATTCGGCGGCCGGACCGACGGCGCGCCGCGCACGCGCTGGCTGCGCACCTCGGCCGAATTCCCGATCAAGCGCCTGCTCGCCGAAGGCATCGGTGATTGCTACGAACTCGGGCGCGTGTTCCGCGACGGCGAGGCCGGCGGCCGCCACAACCCCGAGTTCACCATGCTCGAGTGGTACCGCGTGGGCTGGACGCTGGATCCGCTGATCGATGAAACCGCGGCGCTGGTGCAGGCGGCGCTGGCGCTGGTGGGCCGCGAGGCGACGCTGCGCAAGGCCTCCTTCCGCGAGGTCTATCGCGAGGCGCTGGGCCTGGATCCGCACACCGCATCCATCGCCGAACTGCAGGCCGCCTTTGCCGGGGACATCGACCCCGAAGGCCTGACCCGCGACGACTGGCTCGACCTGCTGATGACCCACCGCATCCAGCCGGCGCTCCCCGCCGGCCAGCTGCTGGCGATGCACGACTATCCGGCGACGCAGTGTGCGCTGGCGAAGGTGGCGCGCCGCGGCGACATCGACGTGGCCGAGCGCTTCGAGCTTTACCTGGGCCCGCTGGAGCTGGCCAACGGCTACCACGAGCTGACCGACGCGGCCGAGCAGCGCGCGCGCTTCGAGCGCGACCGCGCGCTGCGTGCCGGCCGCGGCGTCGTCCAGCCGCCCATCGACGAGGCGCTGCTGGACGCGCTGGCTGCGGGCATGCCTGATTGTTCCGGCGTGGCGCTGGGCATCGACCGGCTGCTGATGGCGATGCTCGGCACCGGCGCGATCGCCGACGTGCTGGCCTACGATTTCGGGCGTGCCTGAGTGCGGGATTGGTCACCACCCCGCACTTGCCTAGAATCCCGGCATGACCGACGCCATCGACTACGCCCGCTACGACCGCATCCGCCCGATCCGCTGGACCGGCGAGGCGCTCGAACTGCTCGACCAGCGCAAGCTCCCGTTCGCCACCGAATACGTCACCTGCACCGACAGCGACGCCGTCGCCGCCGCGGTCCACGCGCTGGCCGTGCGTGGCGCCCCTGCCATCGGCATCGCCGCCGCCTGGGGCACGGTGCTGGCCGCGCGCGACATCGAGGCCGATGACGCCGCGCAGGCCGCCGAGCGCCTGGAGCCGGCGCTGCAGCGGCTCAACGCCGCGCGCCCGACCGCGGTGAACCTGGCCTGGGCGCTGGCTCGCATGCGCGCCGCGCTGTTCCGCGCGCAGGCGGACGAGGGCAGCGACTGGCGCGCCGCGCTGGAGGCCGAGGCGCGCGCGATCGAAACCGAGGACCTGGCCGCCAACCACGCCATGGGCGTGCTCGGCGCTTCGCTGATCGAGGCCGGCAGCGGCGTGCTCACCCACTGCAACACCGGATCGCTGGCCACTGCCGGCTTCGGCACCGCGCTGGGCGTGATCCGCGCCGGCGTCGCCCAGGGTCGCATCGAGCGCGTGTTCGCGGGCGAGACCCGGCCCTGGAACCAGGGCGCGCGGCTCACCGTCTGGGAACTGCAGGAAGACGGCATCGACGCCACCCTGATCGCCGACGCCGCGGCCTCGCACCTGATGAAAGGCGGCGGCGTGCAGTGGGTGGTGGTGGGCGCCGACCGCATCTGCGCCAACGGCGACGTCGCCAACAAGATCGGCACCTACCAGCTGGCGATCGCCGCGCGCCACCACGGGGTGAGGTTCATGGTCGTGGCGCCCTCGTCGACGGTCGACATGGACACCGCGTCCGGCGATCTCATCGAGATCGAGGAGCGTGACCCGGCCGAGCTGCTGGCCACCGGCGGCAGCCGCACCGTGGCCGACGGCGTGCAGGCCTGGAACCCGGTGTTCGACGTCACCCCGGCCGTGCTGGTCGACGCGATCGTGACCGAGAAGGGCATCGTCGAGCGTCCGGACATTGCTTCGATGCAGGCGCTGTTCGGGCGCTGATCGCGCTGCATTTGAGGAGCGGTTTTTTGGTTCTTCTCCCGACTGAGGGAAAGGGCGCGTGGGAGCATCGCGTCGCTTCGACGCATGGCCTGCTGCCGCTCATGTCCCCCGATGCCGGCCCCACAGGGGCCGGCATCTCCTCCTTGACTTCCCGTCAGCAGGCCACGCGCCAAAGCGTGCAAGGCCCCGGCGGGCCGTCGGAAGGAGCGCGGCTTGTGCCATCGTCCCTTGCGTGAGCCGCGAGGCGCGTCAACGTTCTGCCCTTCTCCAGCGGCTCCGGGTGCGACGCTTCCACCATCCCTCGACCGCCGACACTGTTCCGGACTGCGGTGCGATGCCTGCTGACGGGAAGTCAAGGAGGAGGCTGTGGCCGCAGGCCGCAGCCGGGGGGACATGAGCGGCAGCAGGCATCGCACCGCAGCACGACCACCCTCCCGCCGGCCCAGGCACGCGACCGCGGTCAGCGCAGCCTTTCCAGCTGCAATCGACAGTGATCCCGGCAGGCCGTGGCCTGCGTTCGCCGGTGGTCTTCAATGCGTCCGCAAGTCATTGATTTCTTGCGGATCGTGCGGGCACAAGAAGGCCCGCTGTGGTAGACTTCGAAGGTTCTGCAGAGACATGCGCGAGGGGCTTCCGCGCAGCGTTTCGAGGCAGTCTTCCGAACATTTCTGAAGGGTCACGATGGCCGAGCTCGCCAAGGAAATCATCCCGGTCAATCTCGAGGACGAGATGCGCCGCAGCTACCTCGATTACGCCATGAGCGTGATCGTGGGGCGCGCACTTCCCGACGTCCGCGACGGACTGAAGCCGGTGCACCGGCGCGTGCTGTTCGCCATGACCGAGCTCGGCGCCCACAGCAACAAGCCCTATTACAAGTCGGCGCGCATCGTCGGTGACGTGATCGGTAAGTACCACCCACACGGCGACCAGTCGGTCTACGACACGCTCGTGCGCATGGCGCAGCCGTTCTCGCTGCGCTACATGCTGGTCGACGGGCAGGGCAACTTCGGCTCCATCGACGGCGACTCCGCCGCGGCCATGCGTTACACCGAGGCGCGCATGTCGCGCCTCAGCCACGAGCTGATGGCCGACATCGACAAGGACACCGTCGATTTTCAGCCCAACTACGACGAGAAGGAGCTGGAACCGACGGTCATGCCGACCCGGTTCCCGAACCTGCTGGTCAATGGTTCCGCGGGCATCGCGGTGGGTATGGCCACCAACATCCCGCCGCACAACCTGGGCGAAGTGGTCGACGCGCTGATCGCGCTGATCGACAACCCGGAGATCGACATCGACGGGTTGATGGAATACATCCCCGGCCCCGATTTCCCCACCGGCGGCATCATCAACGGCGTCGGCGGCATCCACCTCGGCTACCGCACCGGTCGCGGCCGCGTGCGCATGCGTGCGAAGGCCGACATCGAAGTGGCCGACAACGGCCGCGAGTCGATCATCGTCACCGAGATCCCCTACCAGGTGAACAAGGCGCGGATGATCGAGAAGATCGCCGAGCTGGTGAAGGAGAAGAAGCTCGAGGGCATCAGCGAGCTGCGCGACGAGTCCGACAAGGACGGTATGCGCATCTACATCGAGGTCAAGCGCGGCGATTCCGCCGAGGTGGTGCTGAACAACCTCTACCAGCAGACCCAGATGGAGTCGGTGTTCGGCATCAACATGGTGGCGCTGGTCGACGGCCGCCCGAAGCTGCTGAACCTCAAGGACTTCCTGGAAGCCTTCGTGCGCCACCGCCGCGAGGTGGTCACGCGCAGGACGATCTTCGAGCTGCGCAAGGCGCGCAACCGCGCCCACATCCTCGAAGGCCTGACGGTCGCGCTCGCCAACATCGACGAGATGATCGAGCTGATCAAGACCTCGGAGAACCCGCAGGTGGCGAAGGAGCGCATGCTCGCGCAGCTGTGGCAGCCGGGCCTGGTCGGCTCGCTGCTGGGCGCGGCGGGCGCCGAGGCATCGCGGCCCGAGGACCTGCCGGCCGGCGTTGGTCTGCTCGCCGACGGTTACCAGCTGACCGAGGTCCAGGCGCAGCAGATCCTGGAGATGCGCCTGCACCGCCTGACCGGCCTGGAGCAGGAGAAGCTGACCGAGGAGTACAAGCTGCTGCTCGACACCATCCGCGGCCTGATCGAGATCCTCGAGGATCCGGACGTGCTGCTGGACGTGATCCGCACCGAGCTGCGCAACGTCAAGGAAGAATTCGGCGACGCGCGCCGCAGCGAGATCCGCGCCAGCGAGGAAGACCTCGACATCCTCGACCTGATCGAGCCCGAGGACGTGGTGGTGACCGTGTCCCAGGCCGGCTACGCCAAGCGCCAGCCGGTCAGCGCCTACCGCGCGCAGAAGCGCGGCGGCCGCGGCCGCAACGCGGCGGCGACCAAGGACGAGGACTTCATCGCCCAGCTGTGGCTGGTCAACACCCACGACACCCTGCTGGCCTTCACCAGCCGCGGCCGCGTGTTCTGGCTGCCCGTGCACCAGCTGCCGGAGGCCGGCGCGAACGCGCGTGGCCGCCCGCTGATCAACTGGATGCCGCTGGAAGAGGGCGAGAAGGTCCAAGCCGTGCAGCCGGTGCGCGAGTACCGCGAGGACCAGTACGTGTTCTTCGCCACCGCGCGCGGCACGGTCAAGAAGACCCCGCTGACCGAGTTCGCGTTCCGACTGGCGCGCGGCAAGATCGCGATCAACCTGGAGGAGGGCGATGCCCTGGTCGGCGCCGAGCTGACCGACGGCGGCCGCGACATCCTGCTGTTCGCCAGCAATGGCAAGGCCGTGCGCTTCGACGAGTCGGCGGTGCGCGCCATGGGCCGCACGGCGACCGGCGTGCGCGGCATCCGCCTGGCCCATGGCGAGTCCGTGGTCAGCCTGATCGTGGCCGAGCGTGCCGGCAGCCTCGAGGAACTCGAGGACGAGGACACCGGCGACGAGGCGACCGTCGGCACGGAGACCAACGGCAATGGCGACGCGGCCGATGTCGAGCGCGAGGGCGAGCCCGACGCCTACGTCCTCACCGCCACCGCGAACGGCTACGGCAAGCGCACGCGCCTGTCCGAATACCCGCGCAAGGGCCGCGGCACCCAGGGCGTGATCGGCATCCAGACCACCGACCGCAACGGCGCGCTGGTGGCCGCGGTGCTGCTCAGCCGCGAGGACGAGGTGCTGCTGATCTCCGACGGCGGCACCCTGGTGCGGACCCGCGCCGCCGAGGTCTCGGTGGTCAGCCGCAACACCCAGGGCGTGACCCTGATCCGGCTGGGCGAAGGCGAGCGACTGCAGGCGATCGAGCGCGTCGACGGTTCGATCGGCAATGGTGACGAGGGTGAAGGCCAGGACGACGGCGCGGAGTCCGCCGCCAATGGCGACGCCGCTTCGGGCGAAGCCGCGACCGACTGAGCCCGGCACGCGGCCGGCGTCCGTTGACGCCGGCCGGTTCGCATCCGCCGGCCTGCCACCGCGAAACGACGCAGCATCCACCGACCCCGTTCCGTGGCGTCGCGCGTTGTCGTCCACGCTGCCGGCGCTCCTATACTGCCGGCTACTCCTGAAGGGCACCGGCAATGAAGGGAATCGACCGATCGATCGGGCTGCGGCGGCTTGCCGTGGGCTTCATGCTCGTGGCCGCGCTGGTCGCTGGCTGCAAGCGCAACGAAGGCGGACAGCTGCCCGCGCCCAGTGGCGAGGCCATCGTCGCCGAACGCGCGACCGTGGAAGGCTTCGGCCTGGTCCGCGCCTGGCCCGACCAGAGCGAGAGCTCGCTGTCGGTGGCGGTCGAGTTCTCGCAGCCGCTGGTGGGCACCCAGGACTTCGACAAGCTGCTGACCTTCGCCGAGCCGGTGGGCGAGGACAGCAGCTGGAGCCTGGACGACGACGGCAAGGTCCTGCGCTTCCCCTTCGCCGAGGCCGACCGCGAGTACACGCTGCGCATTTCCGCCGCGCTCACCGCGGCCGACGGCAGCACCCTGGGCCGCGACATCGAGCAGAAGGTCTACACCGGCGAACTGAAGCCCGCCGCCGGCTTCGCCTCGCAGGGCAGCGTGCTGCCGGCGCGTGAATCGCGCGGGCTGCCGGTGGTCTCGGTGAACGTGGCCGAGGTCGACGTCGAGTTCCTGCGCGTGCGCGAGTCCGAGCTGCCGCGCTTCTTTGCCGAATACCAGCGCGGCGGGCGCCGCAGCGGCTGGGAACTGGACAGCGACTACCGTGACGGGCGCAGCGTCGCCCGCCTGGCCGAACCGGTGTACATGAACCGCTTCGTGCTCGGTGGCGAGCGCAACGAGCGCGCGGTCACCTACCTGCCGCTGCAGGACATCGCCGAGCTGCAGCAGCCGGGCCTGTACTTCGCCACCATGAAGCGCGCCGGCAGCTTCGACGGCATGTACGACACCGCCTTCTTCAGCGTCAGCGACATCGGCCTGCATGTGCGCGCCTATGCCGACCAGCTGTTCGTGCACACGGCCTCGCTGCAGGGCGGCGGGGCGCTGGGCGGGGTCGAACTGAAGGTGTTGGGCAAGGACGGCGCGCCGGTGTTCAAGGCCGAAACCGACGGCAACGGCAATGCCGTGCTCAACCACGGGCTGGATGCCGCGCAGGTGCTGGTGGCCACCCGCGGCAGCGATGTCTCGCTGCTGCCGTTCAACCAGCCCGCGCTTGACCTGTCGGAGTTCGCGGTGGCGGGGCGCAGGCAGGCCTGGTTCGAGGTCTTCGCCTGGTCGGGACGTGACCTGTATCGCCCGGGCGAGACGGTGCGCGTTTCGGCCCTGCTGCGCGACGCTGACGGCAAACCGGTGCCGGCCGCGGCCGACGGCAAGGCGCAGCCGCTGTTCGCGCGCCTGAAGCAGCCCGACGGCAAGGTGTTCGTGGAATCGCGCCTGGAAGCGGGCGCGCAGGGCTACTACCGCTTCGAGAAGGAGATCCCGGCCGAAGCACCGACCGGCCGCTGGCAGGTCGAGTTCCGCACCGACCCGGCCAGCAAGGACGTGGTCCAGGGCATGGACCTGCGCATCGAGGAGTTCCTGCCCGAGCGCATGAAGCTCGAGCTGGAAAGCCCGCAGGCGCGCCTGGCCAGGGGCGAGGCGCTGAAGATGGACGTCACCGGCGCCTACCTCTACGGCGCGCCGGCCGCGGGCAACCGTTTCACCGCGCGCCTGGCGGTGGCGGTGGAGCAGCATCCGCTGGAGTCGCTGCCGGGCTGGTTCTTCGGCGACCCGACGGTGCAGCTGCCGCGCGAAGCGAAGGACGTGGTCGACACTGCGCTGGATGACGCCGGCAAGCTCGCGCAGACGCTGCCGCTGCCCGCCGAAGTGCGCGGCGACACGCCGGTGTCGGTGGTGGTGGCCGGCAGCCTGTACGAAAGCGGCGGCCGCACCGTCAACCGCAGCCTGAAGCGCGTGCTGTGGCCAGCCGATGCCCTGGTCGGCGTGCGCCCGCTGTTCGACGACAAGGAGGGCAGCGACGCGAACGCCCGGGCGGGCTTCGAGATCCTGCGCGTGGATGCGGACGGCAAGCCGCGGCCACTGGCGGGCCTCGAGCTCAAGCTGGTGCGCGAGCGCCGTGACTACCACTGGAACTTCGACGAGGACGCCGGCTGGAGCTACAGCCACAGCAGCCGGTTCGAGGTGGTCGAGACCCGCAGCCTGGATGCCGGGGCGTCGGCCGCCCGCGTCGATTTCCCGGTGGAGTGGGGCGGCTACCGGCTGGAGGTGCGCGATCCGGACACCGGCCTGGTCACCCGCTATCCCTTCAATGCCGGCTGGAGCTGGGACGACGACAACCGCGGCCTCGACGCCCGCCCCGACAAGGTCAAGCTGGCGCTCGACCGCACCGGCTACCGCGCCGGCGACACCCTGGAAGTGACGGTCACGCCGCCGCACGCGGGCAAGGGCCTGCTGCTGGTGGAAAGCGACAGGCTGCTCCATGTGCAGGCGATCGACGCGCGCGCCGGCAGCACGTTCAAGGTGCCGGTGACCGAAGACTGGGAGCGCCACGACGTGTACGTGACCGCCCTGGTGTTCCGCGGCGGCAGCGCCACCAGCAAGGTGACCCCGGCGCGCGCGGTCGGCGTGGCCCACGTGCCGATGGCGCGCGGCGACCGCCGCGTGGCGGTCGGCCTGTCGCTGCCGAAGCAGGCGAAGCCCGACGAGACCCTGCGGGTGACGCTTGCCGTGCCGGCGCTGGCCGGGAAGACCGCGCACGCAACCGTGTCCGCGGTCGACGTCGGCATCCTCAACATCACCCGCTACCCGGTGCCCGACGCCAACCGCCACTTCTTCGCACAGCGGCGCCTGGGCGTGGACGCCTATGACGTCTATGGCCGGGTGATCGAGAGCCTGGATGGCGGCACCGCGCGCCTGCGCTTCGGCGGCGACCAGGGTCTGGAAGCATTGCCGCAGGCGCGGCGCCCGACCGCGCGCGTGCAGACCGTCGACCTGTTCTCGGGCCCGGTGAAGCTCGACGCGAAGGGCAATGCCACGGTCGAGTTCAAGCTGCCCGACTTCAACGGCACCCTGCGCGTGTCGGCCTTGGTGTTCGGCGACGAGGCCTATGGCAACCGCGACAGCGAGGTGCTGGTGCGCGCGCCGCTGGTTGCCGAGGCCAGCATGCCGCGGGTGATGGCGCCGGGCGACCGCGCCACGGTCACGCTCGACCTGTCCAACTTCACCGGCAAGGCGGGTGATTTCCGCGTGCGCGTGGAGGGCGTCGGGCCGCTGCGGGTGGAGGAGGGCACGCGCGAGGCGAAGCTTGCCGTCGACGGCCGCTCGACCCTGTCCTTCCCGCTGCGCGCGCTCGACGGCCACGACGTGGGCAAGGTGCGGGTGCGCGTCGATGGCCCGGGCGTTGCGGTCGATCGCAGCTACGAGCTGCCGGTGCGCGCACCATGGCCGCAGGTGCTGCGCTCGCGCAGCCATGTCCTCGATCCGCTGGCGCCGGTGGTGCTCGATCCGGCGCTGGCAGAGGGCCTGCTGCCGGGGTCGGTGAACGCACGCCTGGGCCTGAGCGCGACGCCGCCGATCGCCTTCGCAGCCGCGCTCGAAGGCGCGCTGCGCTATCCCTACGGCTGCGCGGAACAGACCGCCAGCAAGGGCTATGCGGCGCTGGTGCTCGATGCGCCGACCGCGACGTCCTGGGGCATGTCGCCGCTGCCGGGCGACAGCCGCCAGCGGCGCATGGAAGGCGCGCTGGGCAGGCTGGCCGCGCTGCAGGCCAGCTCGGGCCACTTCAGCATGTGGGGCGGCAGCGGCGGCACCGAGCCGACCCTCACCCCGTACATCGCCGAGTTCATGCTCGACGCGCGCGAGGCCGGCTTCGACGTGCCCGAGGCGATGCTGCAGCGGACGCTGTCGCGCCTGTCCGAGGACCTGCTGTCCGACGGCCAGCAGTTCTACGGCCGCGACAACCGCAGCCACCTGCGCCTGGCCTACAAGGCGCACGCCGGCTATGTGCTGGCGCGCGTCAACCGCGCACCGCTGGGCACCCTGCGCGCGCTGTATGACAACGATCGAGCCGCTGCCCGCAGCGCCATGCCTCTGGCCCACCTGGGGCTTGCGCTGTCGCTGCAGGGCGACGCCACGCGCGGCAACAAGGCCCTGGACGAGGCCTTCGCCTGGAAGGGCGACCGCCCGGGCTGGCTGGGCGACTACGGCACGCCGCTGCGCGACGCCGCGCTGATGCAGGCCCTGGCGCGCAAGCACGACCTGGCCACGCCGCGGCGCACGGCCGGGCTGCGCGGGGTCGGCGCCGAGCTGGAGGCCCGCCGCAAGGCGCGCTGGTTCTACCTGAGCACGCAGGAACAGGCGGCGATCGCGCGCCTGGGCCGCGAGCTGGGCACAACCGCCGGCAAGACCTTCACCGGCAGCCTGACCGAAGCCGGCGTGCAGGAAGCGCTGGAGCCGATGCGCCGCTTCTCGCGCAGCTATGACCATGCGGCGATGGCGGCCGGCGTGCGCCTGGTGCCGCAGGGCGAAGCACCGCTGTACGCGAGCATGGACGTGGCCGGCATCCCGCGCACGGCGCCCGCGCCCGACGACAGCGTGCTGCGCGTCGAGCGCCGCTGGTACACCACCGACGGCAAGTCCTGGACCCCGCGTGCGCTGCGCGAGGGCGAAGCGCTGGTGGTGCGGGTCACCCTCACCGCCGACCGCGCCATGCCCGATGCACTGCTCACCGAACTGCTGCCGGCGGGCCTGGAGGTCGAGAACATGAACCTCGGTGACGCTTCGGCCTGGGCCGACGTGGTGGTCGACGGCATCCGACTGAGCGATCGCAGGGATGCCGCGGAGCTGCTGCACGAGGAGTTCCGCGACGACCGCTACGTCGCCGCGATCAAGCTCGACGCGGGCCGCGCGGCGGACGTGTTCTACCTGGTACGCGCGGTCACGCCGGGCGAGTACACCGTGCCGCCGCCACTGGCCGAGGACATGTACCGGCCCGAGCTGCGCGGTGTCGGCCGCGCGGTGCCGGAGCGCCTGACGGTGGTGCAGCCGTGACCATTCCAGCAAAAGCGGCGGTGGCCGCGCTGACGTCCTGGCGGACCGCTGCCGCCGGCCGTCCTCCGCGGCTGGCTTGTGGAGGACACCGCACTGATGGTCCGGGGCGCTCCCGTCGCTGAACCGGCCGGCGCCGCGACCGTGCTTCCGGCCGACGGCGCCGCTCGCAACGGGTGGCTGCGTCGGCGTGCTCCCGCGCTCCTGCGCTGGAGCACGGTGGCGCTGCTGCTGTCCCTGCTTGCGCTCGACCTGGCGTTCCCGCCGCCCCTGCCGGAAGCGCGCGATCACGCAACGCTGGTCACCGCGCGCGATGGCACCCCGCTGCGCGCCTTCGCCGATGCCGATGGCGTTTGGCGCTATCCGGCTTCCGAAGCCACGGTGTCGCCGCTGTACGTCGAAGCGCTGCTGGCCTACGAGGACCGCTGGTTCCGCCGCCATCCGGGCGTGAATCCCGTGGCCCTGCTGCGTGCCGCGCGGCAGGCGGCCAGCAGCGGCCGGATCGTCTCGGGTGGCTCCACCCTGACGATGCAGGTCGCGCGCATCCTCGAACCGCATCCGCGCAGCCTGCCCGGCAAGCTGCGGCAGATGCTGCGCGCGATCCAGCTCGAGGCACACTTGTCCAAGGACGCGATCCTCAGGCTCTACCTCGAGCGCGCGCCCTTCGGCGGCACCATCGAGGGCGTCGAGGCGGCGAGCTGGGCCTATCTCGGCAAGCCGGCGTCGCGGCTTTCGCACGCCGAGGCCGCGCTGCTGGCAGTGCTGCCGCAGGCACCGACGCGCCTGCGCCCCGACCGCGAGCCCGAGGCCGCGAGGCGCGCGCGCGACAAGGTGCTCGAACGCATGGTCGCGAGCGGCCGCTGGAGCCGCGCCGACGTCGACGACGCGTTGATCGAGCCCGTGGTCGCGCGCGCCCTGCAGCCGCCGCTGTCGGCCGCGCTCCTCGCCCAGCGCCTGCGCGCGCGCGATCCGCACGCCGAGCGCATCGGATCCACCATCGACGCCGCCCTGCAGCGCACCCTGGAAGAGCGCCTGACGGCCTACGTCAGCCAGCTGCCGGAACGCACCTCGGCCGCGCTGCTGGTGGTCGACAACGAGCGCATGGAGGCACGCGCCTATCTCGGCACCGCAGCCTTCGGCGATGCCGCGCGCCTGGGCCACGTCGACATGGTGCGCGCCTGGCGTTCGCCGGGCTCCACGCTCAAGCCCTTTGTCTACGGCATGGCGCTCGACGATGGCCTGGTGCATTCGCAGAGCCTGTTGCTGGATGCGCCGCAGTCCTTCGGCGGCTACCGCCCGGGCAACTTCGATGCCGCCTTCAACGGCCCGGTGTCGGTGGCCGATGCGCTGCGCCTGTCGCTCAACGTGCCCGCGGTCGACCTGCTGGACCGGGTCGGCCCGGCGCGCTTCGCGGCGCGCCTGGACCATGCCGGCATCGGCCTGCGCTTCCCGCGCGGCACCCGGCCCAATCTCACCCTGATCCTTGGCGGCACCGGTGCGCGGCTGGAGGACCTGGTCGGCGCCCACGCGGCGCTGTCGCGCGGCGGCATCGCGGGGCGCGTGCGCTACGCCGCCGATGATCCGGTGGTCGACCGCCGCCTGCTGTCGCCGGGCGCGGCCTGGATCGTGCACGAGATCCTCGCCGCCAACCCGCGCCCGGGCGAGCGCGTGGACACCTTCGACACCGGCGGCCGCCAGCGCGTGGCCTGGAAGACCGGCACCAGCTACGGCTATCGCGACGCCTGGGCACTGGGCACCACGCGGCGGTACACGGTGGGCGTGTGGGTGGGGCGCCCCGACGGCACGCCGCTGCCGGGCCAGTACGGCGCGGTGACCGCGCTGCCGCTGCTGTTCGAGGTCTTCGACAGCCTGCCGCGGCGCGCCGGTGACGGCGCGCGCCTGCCGCAGCCGGCGAGCGTCTCTGGGCGCACGGTGTGCTGGCCGCTGGGAACGGCGCTGGAGGACCAGCCGGAGGGCGCCTGCCGGCGGCGGATGGACGCCTGGGTGCTCGACGGCGCGGTGCCGCCCACGCTGCCCGAGCGCGAGGCCCGCAGCTGGAGCGCGGGCCTGGAGCGGATCGAAGTGGACGCGACCAGCGGCCGCCGGCTTTCCGCCGACTGTTCGGCCGCGCATGAGCGCGAGCCGCGCCAGATCGCACGCTGGCCGGCGCTGGCCTCGCCCTGGCTGGGTGCCGCCGACCGTGCCGCCGCGCGCCTGCCGTCGCTGTCGCCGGACTGTGCCGACGACGGCCGCGCCGCCGCCGTGGCCCTGCGCATCGAGGGCGTCAACGATGGCGCGCTGCTGCTGCGCGCGCCCGGATCTGCTAAGCCGCCGCGGCTGGCCCTGCGCGCAGTCGGCGCCGAAGGCGAGGTGCAGTGGCTGCTCAACGGCCGCCTGGTCGGCCGCACCCGCGGCAGCCAGCCGCTGTGGCGCGAGTTCGGCGAACCCGGCCGCCAGCAGCTGACCGCGCTGGCCGAGGGCGGCGCCTGGGCCAGCCTGGCCTTCGAAGTCGCCCCGTGAACGGCCGGCGGGAGACCCGTCGGCCGGCGAAACCTCAGATCGCGCCCAGCACGTGCTCGGCCGACGACACCTTGAATTCGCCCGGCGCCTCGACGAACAGCTGCTTGACCACGCCGTCCTCGGCGTAGAGCGCGAAGCGCTTGCTGCGCAGGCCCATGCCGAAGGCGCTGGCGTCCATTTCCAGGCCGAGCGCACGCGCGAAGTCGCCGTTGCCGTCGGAGAGCATGCGCAGGCCCTTCGGCACGTTCTGGCTCTCGCCCCAGGCCTGCATCACGAAGGGATCGTTGACGGCCATGCAGGCGACTTCGATGCCGCGCTCGCGGAATTCGTCGAACTTCTCCACGAAGCCGGGCAGGTGGCGCTCGGAGCAGGTGGGCGTGAATGCGCCCGGCACCGCGAACAGGACCACGTTGCGGTGCGCGAACAGGGTCGGGGTGTCGATGGTCTGCACGCCGTCGTCGATGTGCTTGAGGGTGACTTCGGGGATGGCGTCGCCGGGCTGGATGGACATGGGGGCTCCGTGTGGTCGGGGGCGGCCGCGATCGGCCACCGCCGCCCATGGTGCCACGCCACGATGCATCCTTCCCCCGCCCGCGGCGCCCACCGGGGCTTGCCTTGCCGCGCGCCGCCCCGATATTGCTACCCTGCCGCGGCCGCCGCGCCCCCGTTGCCGCGCGACTGGAGCATGCATGCAGTTCAAGGACTATTACGCCATCCTCGGCGTCGAGCCGAGCGCCGGCGACGCCGAGATCAAGACCGCCTACCGGCGGCTTGCGCGACGCTACCACCCCGACGTCAGCAAGGAGTCGGATGCCGAGGACCGGTTCAAGGCCGTCAACGAGGCCTACGAGGCGCTGCGCGACCCCGAGCGCCGCAAGGCCTACGACCAGCTGCGCGCGCGCGGCTACCGCCCCGGCGACGACATCCACCCGCCGCCCGGCGGCTTCGGCGGCAACGGCGGCGGGCAGGACTTCGATTTCGAGGAGGTGTTCGGCGGCGGTGGCGGTGGCAACGGCGGCTTCAGCGACTTCTTCGAAAGCCTGTTCCGGCGCCAGGCCCAGCAGCAGCGCGGCGGGCCGGGATTCGGCGCGCCACCGCGCGGCGACACCCGTGCGCGCCTGGCCGTTCCGCTCGACACCGTGTACAAGGGCGGGGCGATGCGCATCGCGGTCAACGGCCGGACGCTGGAAGTGAAGGTGCCGCGCGGGATCCGTCCGGGCCAGGTGATCCGCCTGGCGGGGCAGGGCGAGCGCGGCGGGCACCTGCTGCTGGAGGTCGAGTACGCCACCGATCCGCGATTCGAGGTCGATGGCCGCAACATCCTGTACGCGCTGGAGGTGGCGCCGTGGGAGGCGGCCCTGGGCGCCAGCGTCGGCGTACCGACGCTGGGCGGGACGGTGGAGCTGAAGGTGCCCGCGGGCTCGGAGGCCGGCCGCCGGCTGCGCCTGCGCGGGCGCGGACTGCCGGGCAGCGGTGGCCAGGCCGATGGCGACCAGATCGTGGAGCTCGAGGTGCAGGCCCCGGCGCCGCGCGACGAGGCGCAGACGGCGGCTTACGAAGGACTGCGCGACGCGTTCGCGGGAGAGTGGCGGCGCCGTTGAGGCGCCGTGCGCGGCGTGGCCGTGGCCGGGTTCAGGCCGCGGTCGGCGGCAGCGGTTCGGTCGCGATGGCGGTGCTGATGGTCTCGGACAGCTCGGTGTCGCTGAAGGGCTTGGTGATGTAGGCGCGCGCGCCCTGGCGCATGCCCCAGACCTTGTCGGTTTCCTGGTCCTTGGTCGTGACCAGGATCACCGGGATGTGCTTCGTGGCCGGGTCGCGGGTGATCGAGCGCGTGGCCTGGAACCCGTTGAGGTTCGGCATCACCACGTCCATCAGGATCAGGTCCGGCAGCTCGCGCCTGGCGGCCTCGACGCCGGCGGCGCCGTCTTCCGCGGTCAGCGCTTCGTGGCCGAGGCTCTCCACGATGCGGCGGATGCCCATCAGCTGCGACGGCGAATCGTCGACGATCAGGATGCGCGCCATGTTGTCCCCCATTCAAGTCCGGCGATTGTAGCCGCCGGAAGCGGGGCTGCAAGCGGGCTTCGGCTTACAGCCGGACCAGGGTGCGTCCGAGCGATCCGCCGGCCAGCATGGACGCGAACACGCCCGGCAGCCCGTCCAGCCCGACCTCGCGTGTGCAGATGCGGTCGAGGTGGCGGGGCTTCCACTCGTGGGCCAGGCGCTGCCAGACCTCGTCGCGGATGTCGCGCGCGGTGCCGGCGGAGGCCACGCCCAGCAGCGAGACGCCGCGGATGATGAAGGGCATGACCGTGGCCGGCAGGTCGTGGCTGGCGGCCAGCCCGGCGCTGGCGACGTTGCCGTAGGGCGCGGTCTGCGCCAGCAGGCTGGCCAGCATCGGCCCGCCGACGTTGTCGAGGCCGCCGCCGAAGCGCGCGGACTCCATCGGCCGCGTGGTCGCCAGCGCGTCGCGCCCGATCACCTCGGCCGCGCCGATCGACTTCAGGTAATCCGCCTGTTCCGGCTTGCCGCTGACCGCGTGCACCTCGTAGCCGGCGCTGGAGAAGATGTCGACCGCCAGCGAGCCGACGCCGCCGGTCGCGCCGGTGACGGCCAGCGGACCCAGGCCGGGATGCTGGCGGTTCTCGCTCATCCGCAACAGGCCGAGGGCGGCGGTGAAGCCGGCGGTGCCGAGCACCATCGATTCGCGCAGGGACAGCCCGGCGGGCAGCCGGATCGCCCACTTCGACTCCACGCGTGCGTAATCCGAATAGCCGCCGTCGCGGGTCTCGCTGAGTCCGCAGCCGGTGACCAGGACTTCGTCGCCTTCCCTGAACGCGGGATCGGTCGAGGCGACCACGTGGCCGGCGACGTCGATGCCGCCGACCAGCGGAAAGCGGCGCAGGATCCTGCCCTGGCCGGTGCCGGCCAGCGCGTCCTTGAAGTTGACCGAGGAGTAGACCGTGCGCAGCACGACCTCGCCCGGCGACAGGTCGCCGAGGGCCATCTCCTCGATGCCGCTGCGGTAGCCGGCGTCGTCGCTGTGGATGCGGAAGGCGCGGAAGCTGGGGGGGATGGTCATGCCGTCGTCTCTGGCGACGCCGCGAACGCGCGGCCCGCGACGATTATCCGCGATCCCCGATGAGGCTGTATCCCCCATGACGCCGTATCCCCGACGAGGCTGCAGGAGCAGCTACAGCTGCGACCCGGACGGGGCGCGGAGGAGCAGGTCGCAGCTGTAGCTGCTCCTACAGAACGTGGCGGTACCAGACCGGTGTCTGGCAGTACCAGGCCGGTATGCGGTGGTGCCAGGCCGGTCAGCGCGGTGGGTGCGGCACTGGCGGCGGGGTCAGCGCAGCTCGCGGCTGCGCTTCTCGTCCAGCCACTTCGAGGCCTGCGCAGGCTGGTAGCCACGCATCCAGTCGAACATCGCGTCGATGTCGTCGCCGGTCCACATGTCCTCGCGCTGGCCGGGATGCAGGAAGCGCTCCTCCACCATGCGGTCCATCATTGCGACCAGTGGCCGGTAGTAGCCGTTGACGTCGAGCAGGGCGCAGGGCTTCTCGCTGATGCCGAGCTGCCGCCAGGTGAACATCTCCACGATCTCCTCGAGCGTTCCGAAGCCGCCGGGCATGGCCACGAAGGCGTCGGCGAGGTCGAACATGCGCGACTTGCGCTGATGCATCGAACCGACGACCTCGAGCTCGGTCAGGCCGGCGTGCGCGACCTCCATGTCGACCAGGTGCTTCGGGATCACGCCCACCACTTCGCCGCCCGCAGCCAGCACCGCATCGGCGACCGTGCCCATCAGGCCGATGTTGCCGCCGCCGTAGACCAGGCGGATGCCGTCCCGGGCCATGCGCGTACCGAGCGCGATCGCGGCCTCGGCGTAGGCGGGGTGGGCGCCGCTGTTGGAACCGCAGTAGACGCAGAGGCTTTTCATGCTTGGAGGCTCTTCATGGATCGGTGGGCGGGAAGGCCGGCCCTGGCGGACCCGGAAAGGACGACGCCGGGCAGTGCCCGGCGCCGGTGGTGTCGCAGGAGTGCCGGCGGTGGTCCCGCCAGCCCTCAGTTGGCCTTGTGGATCGCGCGCTTGTCCACGGCCATGGCGGCGTCGTGGATTGCTTCCGACAGGCTGGGGTGGGCGTGGCAGATGCGGGCGAGGTCGTCGGCGGAGCCCTTGAACTCCATCGTCAGCACGCCCTCGTGCACCAGCTCGGAGACGTTGGCGCCGACCAGGTGCATGCCGAGCACGCGATCGGTTTCGGCGTGCGCCAGCACCTTCACGAAGCCCGCCGGCTCGACCATGGCCACCGCGCGGCCGTTGGCGGCGAAGGGGAAGCTGCCCGACTTGTACGGAACGCCTTCTTCCTTCAGCTGCTGCTCGGTCTTGCCGACCCAGGCCAGCTCCGGCTCGGTGTAGATCACCCACGGGATGGTGTCGAAGTTGACGTGGCCCGGCAGGCCCGCGATCAGCTCGGCCACCGCGATGCCTTCCTCGAAGCCCTTGTGCGCCAGCATCGGTCCCCGGACGCAGTCGCCCACGGCCCAGACGCCGTCGACGCCGGTGTGGCAGTGCTCGTCGACCTCGATCTGGCCGCGCTCGGTCAGCTTCACGCCGCTGCCTTCGGCCAGCAGGCCCTTCGACGCGGCCTTGCGGCCGACGGCGACCAGCAGCTTGTCGACGGTGATCGTCTCCTCGCCCTTCTTGTCGGCGAAGGTGACCTGCACTTCCTTCTTCTTGCCCTTGCCCGTGACCTCGGCCTTCGAGACCTTGGCGCCCAGGCGGATGTCGAGGCCCTGCTTCTTGAACTCGCGCGCGGCGACCTTCGAGACCTCGGCGTCGGCCGCGGCCAGGAAGTCCGGCATCGCCTCGAGGATCACCACCTCGGCGCCCAGGCGCTTCCACACGCTGCCCAGCTCGAGGCCGATCACGCCGGCGCCGATCACGGCCAGGCGCTTGGGCACTTCGGTGAAGTCCAGCGCGCCGACGTTGTCGACGATGGTCTCGCCGTCGAACTTCGCGAACGGCAGCTCGATCGAGTCCGAGCCCGCGGCGATGATGACGTTCGTGCCGGTCAGCTCGACCTCGCTGCCGTCATGCTGCTTCACCTTCACCAGGCGGTCGGCGTGCAGGGTGGCGAAGCCGTAGTACGGCGTCACCTTGTTGGCCTTGAACAGCTGTGCGATGCCGCCGGTGAACTGCTTCACGATGGCGTCCTTGCGGCCGACCATCTTCTCGACGTCGATCTTCGGGTTGCTGGCGGTGATGCCGTGCTCGCCGAAGATGTGCTGCAGGTTGTGGAACTGGCGCGAGCTGTCGAGCAGCGCCTTGGACGGGATGCAGCCCACGCGCAGGCAGGTGCCGCCGAGCGCCGGCTTGCCGTCCTTGCCCAGGGCGGCGTCGATGCAGGCGACCTTCATGCCCAGCTGGGCGGCGCGGATGGCGGCGTGGTAGCCGGCGGGGCCGGCACCGATCACGACGACGTCGAATTGTTCAGCCATGTCTGTTCCTTCTCCTTACATGCCCAGCAGCATGCGGTGCGGGTTCTCGAGCTGGTCCTTGATGTCGACCAGGAACTGCACCGCGTCCTTGCCGTCGATGATGCGGTGGTCGTAGCTGAGCGCGATGTACATCATCGGCGCCGCCACGATCTGGCCGTTCTCGACGATCGGGCGCTCCTTGATGGTGTGCATGCCGAGGATCGCGGACTGCGGCGGGTTGACGATCGGCGTCGACATCAGCGAGCCGAAGGTGCCGCCGTTGGTGATGGTGAAGGTGCCGCCCTGGAGGTCGTCCAGCGACAGCTTGCCGTCGCGCGCCTTCACGGCGTAGTCGCCGATCGCCTTCTCGACGTCGGCGAAGCCCATGCGCTCGACGTTGCGCAGCACCGGCGTCACCAGGCCGCGGTCGGTGGAGACCGCGATCGAGATGTCGGCGTAGCCGTGGTAGATGATGTCGTCGCCGTCGACCGAGGCGTTGATCACCGGGTACTTCTGCAGCGCGTTGGCGGCGGCCTTGGCGAAGAAGCTCATGAAGCCGAGCTTGACGCCGTGCTGCTTCTGGAAGCTCTCGCCGAGCTCCTTGCGCATGGCCATGACCTTGCCCAGGTTGACCTCGTTGAACGAGGTCAGCATCGCGATCGATTCCTTGGACTGCATCAGGCGCTCGGCGATGCGCTTGCGGATGCGGGTCATCGGCACGCGCTCTTCCGGACGGTGGCCGCCGGAGACGCCGGCGGTCTTGCCCGAGGCGTAGTTGACCAGGTCTTCCTTGGTCACCGCGCCGCGGCGGCCGGTGCCTTCGACCTGCGAGGGATCGATGCCCTGGGTGACGGCGGTAAACCGCGCGCCCGGGGGCAGGTCGGCGGCGCCGCCGGAGACCGGGGCGGGACGGGTGGAAGCGGGCGCGGCGGCTTCGGCCTTCGCGGCCTCGGCCTTCGGCTGCACCTGCTCGGCGCCGGCGGCCGGCTCGGCCTTCGGCGCCTCGGCCGACTTCGCCGGGGCGGCGCCTTCCTCGATGATCGCCAGCACCTGCTGGCTGGTGACGGTGTCACCCTCGGCGTACTTCAGCTCCTTGATCACGCCCTCGACGGTCGAGGGGACCTCGAGCACGACCTTGTCGGTCTCGAGGTCGACGATGTTCTCGTCGCGCGCGACGCTGTCGCCCACCTTCTTGTGCCAGGTGGCGATGGTGGCGTCGGAAACGGATTCGGGGAGTACCGGTACCTTGATCTCGGTGGCCATGGTGTTGATGCGTCCTGGTCGTAATCGGTGTGGGGGTCAGTCGGCGGCGAAGACGCTGCCGACGGGCGAGGCGAGGGCGTCGTCGACCAGCTTCTGCTGCTCGGCGACGTGCTTGGAGAAGAGGCCGACGGCGGGCGAGGGCGAGCGCTGGCGACCGGCGTAGTGCAGTTCCAGGTTCGACGGCACGCAATGCTGCAGGTGGTGGCGGATCTGGTACCAGGCCCCCTGGTTCTGCGGTTCTTCCTGGCACCAGATGACGCTGGTCGCCTGCTTGAACCGGGCCAGTTCGGCCGACAGCACCCCGCGCGGGAAGGGATAGAGCTGCTCGACGCGCACCAGCGCCACGTCGTCCTGGCCGCGCTTCTCCATCTCCTCGAGCAGGTCGTAGTAGACCTTGCCCGAGCACAGGACCACGCGCTTGACCTTCTTCGGATCCGCCGAGGCGTCGCCGATCAGGTGCTGGAATTCGCCCTTGGCCAGCTCGTCCAGCGTCGACACCGCCAGCTTGTGGCGCAGCAGCGACTTCGGGCTCATCACCACCAGCGGCTTGCGGGTGGTCATGTGCATCTGCCGGCGCAGCATGTGGAAGGCCTGGGCCGGCGTGGACGGCACGCAGACCAGCATGTTGTCGAGCGCGCACAGCTGCAGGAAACGCTCCAGGCGCGCCGAGCTGTGCTCCGGGCCCTGGCCCTCGTAGCCGTGCGGCAGCAGCAGGGTCAGCCCGCTGATGCGGCCCCACTTGGCCTCGCCCGAGGCGATGAACTGGTCGATCACCACCTGGGCGCCGTTGGCGAAGTCGCCGAACTGGCCCTCCCAGATGCACATGGTGTTGGGGTCGGTGGTGGAGAAGCCGTACTCGTAGGCCATCACCGCCTCCTCGCTGAGCAGCGAGTCGATCACGGTGGCGCGCTCCGGGCTGTCGACCAGCTGGCGCAGCGGCAGGTAGTAGGAGTCGGTCTTCTGGTCGTGCAGGATCGCGTGGCGGTGCGTGAACGTGCCGCGGCCGACGTCCTGGCCCACCAGGCGCAGGCCGAAGCCCTCGTCGAGCAGGGTGGCGTAGGCCAGGTTCTCGGCGAAGCCCCAGTCGGCCGGGATCTCGCCCGCCGCCATCTTCCGGCGGTCGTCATAGACCTTGGCCACGCGCGAGTGCAGCTGCACCTCTTCGGGGATCGTGGTGATGGCCTTCGCGAGCTCCTTGAGCTTCGCCGGCTTGACCGCGGTGCCGGCCTTGTCGGCGAGGCTGCCCGCGACCAGCTTGCCCCAGTCGACGAACAGGCCGCTGTCCGCCGGCGTCTTGCCGACTTCGGCCAGCTCGGTGGTGACCTCGCCGGCGTCGAGCTTGTCGCGGTAGCGGTCGACCAGCGCCTGGCCGCCCTTGTCCTCCAGCACGCCGCTGGATTCGAGCTGCGATGCGTAGAGTTCGCGGGTGGTCTTGTGCTTGCGGATGATCTGGTACATCACCGGCTGGGTGATCGCCGGCTCGTCGGCCTCGTTGTGGCCGTGGCGGCGGTAGCAGACCAGGTCGATCACCACGTCCTTGCGGAACTCCTGGCGGAAGTCGTAGGCCAGGCGCGCGGCGAAGGCCACGGCCTCCGGGTCGTCGGCGTTCACGTGCAGCACCGGCGCGCCGATCATCTTGGCGACGTCGGTGCAGTACAGGGTGGAACGGGCGTCCTCGCGGGCGCTGGTGGTGAAGCCGACCTGGTTGTTGACTACCACGTGCACGGTGCCGCCGACGGCGAAGCCGCGCGCCTGCGACATCTGGAACAGCTCCATCACCACGCCCTGGCCGGCGAAGGCCGCGTCGCCGTGGATCAGGATCGGCATCACCTGGCGGCGCGCGGTGTCCTTGCGGCGCTCCTGGCGCGAACGCACCGAGCCCGCGACCACCGGGTCGACGATCTCCAGGTGCGAGGGGTTGAAGGCCAGCGCCAGGTGCACCGGGCCGCCCTCGGTGGCGACGTCGGCGGAGAAGCCCATGTGGTACTTCACGTCGCCGGCGTGGGCGAGTGCGTTGTGCTCGAACTTGCCTTCGAACTCGTCGAACAGGCGGCGCGGGTTCTTGCCGAGCGTGTTGACCAGGACGTTCAGGCGGCCGCGGTGGGCCATGCCGATCACGATGTCCTTGACGCCGTCCTTGCCGGCGCTGCGGATCACGGTGTCGAGCAGGGGGATCAGCGAGTCGCCGCCTTCCAGCGAGAAGCGCTTCTGGCCGACGTACTTGGTGTGCAGGTAGCGCTCGAGGCCCTCGGCCGCGGTCAGGCGCTCGAGGATCCGGCGCTGCTCGTCGGCGGTGAGGCTGTAGCGGCCGCCGGCCTGCTCCATGCGCTCGTACATCCAGCGGCGCTGCTCGGCCTGCGGGATGTGCATGAACTCGGCGCCGATCGGGCCGGCGTAGGTCGCACGCAGCAGGGCGAGCAGGTCGCGCAGGCGCATGCGCGGGGCGCCGCCGAAGGTGCTGGTGCCGCCGCCGGGGCCGGTGGCGAACTCGGTGTCGAGGTCGGCGTCGGACAGGCCGTGGAAGGGCAGGTCGAGGTCGGGGGCGTCGATCTTTTCCGCCATGCCCAGCGGATCGGTGTCCGCCTGCAGGTGGCCGCGCGAGCGGTAGGCGGTGATCAGCTTCAGCACCGAGCCTTGCTTGCGCTGGGCTTCGAGGTCGCCGCCGCCGGCGCCGCTGGCCACGACCACGCCGGCCTTGGCCTCGCGTCCGGCGCGGGCGACCGCGTCCATGACCACGGAGTGGGGCACGTCGCCCGCTTCGCGGCCCTTGAAGCCGTCGAACCAGGTCTTCCACTTGTCGCCGACGCTGTCGGGGTCCACGAGATACTGCTCGTACAGGTCCTCGATGTAGGCGGCATTGGCGCCGAGCTCGGAGGACTGCGCAAACTGCTTCAATAGATTGGCCACGATGGCGTTGGAAAGCTCAGAAGGAAGGGGGGAGGAGGCGTTTCGATGGTGCGACGCCTGTTCAGGCGGCGCATCCGCGCAATTATAGCCCCGCCGGCGCGAATGAGGCGGCGACGGATGCAACGGAAACGCATTGTTGCCGGCCCGGCATGGTGCGCGGCCACCCGCATCGCCCCGCGGTTGTGCCGGGGCTCAGATTCCGAGGGCGCGGTATTCGCTGCAGGGGCGGGCGCGCTCCCAGAACGGCTCGAAGACGCCGCGCAGGTGCCGGGCCCGGCCGGGCGCATCCAGCCGGGTCTCGCCTTCCCAGCGGTTGCCCAGCGGTCGGAACAGGTGGCCGCCGCGGTCGTTGGCGATGAAGGCCGAGGGCCAGGCGCGATCGACCTGCTCCTCGACCGCGCGGAAGGCGATCGCGCTGGGCAGGCGCTGGCTGAGCGCGATCAGCGGCGCGAGCGCGCGCTGGGCTGCGGCCGGCTCCTGCAGCAGGATGCGGATCGCACACTCCCCGCGCGCCGCGAGGCGGCGGATGGCATCGACCACGGCGGACTGGTCGAGCAGGCCGGGATCGAGTTCACGGGTATAGATGTCGAGCTGGCGGCGGGCGCCTGCCACTACCCCCAGGGTCGCGGCGATGGCCGCGGCGCGCGACTCGACCAGGTTCAGCGCATCGATCAGCAGCCGCATGCCCTGGTGCTCGATGCCGGCCTCCTGGAAGCGCTCGCCGACGGGCAGGAAGCCTGCGCGCGCATAGAAGCCGATCGCGCTGGCCTGGGCGTGCAGCGAGACCTCGCGCCAGCCGAGCGTGCGCGCCTGCTCGACCAGGGCCGCGAGCAGCGCCTCGCCGACGCCGCGGCCGCGCCATTCCGGCAGCACCGCCATGCGGCCGATGCTGCGCGCGGGCGTGAGCCGGCCGGTGCCGATCGGCTCGCCCGCGGCGTCGCGCGCGATCACGTGGTGGCAGTCCGGATCGAGCTCGTCCCATTCCAGCGCCAGCGGGACGCCCTGTTCCTCGACGAACACGGCTTCGCGCACGCGCCGCAGGTCGGGCAGGCCCTGCTCGTAGCCGGAGGACTGGATCCGGAACGCGTGGGCCTCGCCCATGCTCAGTCCTCCCGGTCGTCCTGGTCGCCGCTGTCCTCTTCCTCGAGCCGGTAGTGGCCCTCGGCGATCAGCCCGGCGACGCAGTCGCGCCCCGCCGCCGAGAGGCGATTCCAGCCGGCGGCATCCAGCGGGTTCGAGGCCGCCAGACGCTTCGCGTCGGCGACCGGCAGGCGCCAGGACTGGCCGGCCACGTACAGGCTCGCGCCCTTGGCCGCGCGGCGCCAGGCCACGCGCGTCCAGGGATAGCGCGCCAGCACCAGGCCGTCTTCCAGCGCCCGTGCCAGCTGCTCGACGTCCACCGGCCCGGCCTCGCCCTGGTCGGCACCCGGGCCGGTGCCGGGGCCGGCCGCGGCGCGGTAGACCGTGATGAAGCGGCCGAACCAGTCGCCCAGCGCGTCGGCGTCGGCCATGCGCACGGCGTTGAGCGCCTCGACCACGCGGCCCATCGCCGCGGCGTCGATCTCCCACGGGTCCTTCGCCGCCTCCAGGGTCGGGTCGGCGTAGCGCAGGGCCTCGTCGGCCTCGGCGGCCAGGGTGTCGACGTAGTCGCCCATCAGCTCGGCCACCGAGGGCGCGCGCATGCCCAGCGAGAAGGTCAGGCAGGGGGCCTCGGCCACGCCGTGGTGCGGCACCAGCGGCGGCAGGTAGAGCATGTCGCCGGGCTCCAGCACCCAGTCGTGGGTGGGCGTGAATTCGCGCAGCAGCTTGATCTCGGCGTCGTCGCGGAAGCCGAGCGGCGGCACGCCGCGGCCCATGGCGTCGGAGGCGTCGATCTGCCAGCGGCGGTGGCCCATGGCCTGCAGGAGGAACACGTCGTAGTGGTCGACGTGGGCGCCGACCGAGCCGCCGGTGGCGGCGAAGCTGACCATGACGTCGTCCACCCGCCAGCGCGGCAGGAAGCTGAACGCGGGCAGCAGCGCGGCGATGTCCGGGTCCCACTTGTCCATGTCCTGGACCAGCAGGGTCCAGTCGCGGTCGCCGAGGCCGGGGAAGATCTCCTCCGGGAAGGGGCCGCTGCGCACGGTCCAGGCGTCGCTGGCGCGGTCGTGCTGGATCAGGCGCGCCAGCACGCCCTCCTCGCAGGCCAGGCCGGCCAGATCCTCGGGCTCGACCGGCGAGGTGTAGCCGGGGAAGGCGCCGCGGACCAGCAGCGGGCGCTTGTGCCAGTAGTCGCGCAGGAAGGCGCGCGGCGCCATGCCGAGCGGCTGGCCGGCGCGGGCCTGGACCTCGAAGGGAAGGGCTGCGGGGCGCTTGGCCATGTCGTGTTCCTGATGGTCGACGCCGTCAGACGGCGCGGGCCTGGGCTTCGGCCAGGCCGGTGTAGGCGGCGGGGGTGAGTTCGAGCAGGCGGGCGCGCTCGGCTTCGGGCAGGTCCAGGCCGGCGATGAACTCGCGCATCGACGCGGCGTTGATGCCCTGGCCGCGGGTCAGTGCCTTGAGCTGCTCGTAGGGGTTGGGCAGGCCGTGGCGGCGCATCACCGTCTGCACGGCTTCGGCCAGCACTTCCCAGGCGGCGTCGAGGTCGGCGGCCAGGCGCTCGGGATTGGCGCTGAGCTTGCCGAGGCCGCGGCCGAGCGCGTCGAAGCCGATCAGCGCGTGGCCGAAGGCGGTGCCGACCGCGCGCAGCACGGTGGAGTCGGTGAGGTCGCGCTGCCAGCGGCTGACCGGCAGCTTGGTGGCGAAGTGCTCGAACAGCGCGACCGCGATACCGAAGTTGCCCTCGGCGTTCTCGAAGTCGATCGGGTTGACCTTGTGCGGCATGGTCGAGCTGCCGACTTCGCCGGCCTTCACCGCCTGCTTGAAATAGCCCAGCGAAATGTAGCCCCAGACGTCGCGGCAGAGGTCGATGAGGATGGTGGCGATGCGCTTGTGCACGTCGGCGATCTCGGCGACGCAGTCGTGCGGTTCGATCTGGGTGGTGTACGGATTGAAGTCCAGTCCCAGAGATTCCACGAACCGGCGCGAGAACGCCGGCCAGTCCACGTCCGGATAGGCGGCGACGTGGGCGTTGTAGTTGCCGACCGCGCCGTTGGCCTTGCCGGTCAGGGACACGGCAACCAGCTGGGCGCGCTGGCGCTCCAGGCGCGCCACCACGTTCGCGAGTTCCTTGCCCACGGTGGTCGGCGAGGCGGTCTGGCCGTGCGTGCGCGACAGCATCGGCAGCGCGGCCAGCTCGTGCGCCATGCCGCGCAGGGTGGCGGTGACGCCGTCGAGCGCCGGCAGCATGACGTCGCGGCGGGCGGCGTCGAGCATCAGGCCGTAGGAGAGGTTGTTGATGTCCTCGCTGGTGCAGGCGAAATGGACGAATTCGAGCGCGGGGCCGAGCTCGGCGTCGTCGGCCAGGCGCTCCTTGATGAAGTACTCGACGGCCTTGACGTCGTGGTTGGTGGTGCGCTCGATCTCCTTCACGCGGGCGGCGTCGGCGGGGGAGAAGTCGCGGGCCAGGGCGCGCAGGCGGGCGGTGGCGGCGTCGCCGAAGGGCGCGAGTTCCGGAATCCCGGGTTCGTTGGCCAGGGCCAGCAGCCATTCGATCTCGACGCGGACGCGGGCGTGGACCAGGCCGAACTCGGAGAACACCGGCCGCAGGGCCTCCACCTTGCCGGCATAGCGGCCGTCGAGCGGGGAGAGGGCGAGCAGCGGGTCGAGGGCGGGCATGGCGGCGTCTGGCGATTGGCGGCCCGTCATTCTACCTGTGGATGTCGGGGGCGGCCGGTGGCTTGGGATGCCCCAGGTGCACGGACTTCGGCGGGACGCGTGCCACTGCGCGGTGGGGATGGTGTTCGATCGCTTCTCGAATTGACGGGCTCGTGCCGATGTCGGATGGCCGGGTCGCTGGTTTCGGTTGGCGATGACGAAGTCGCGGGCTTCGGCAGGACGCGTGCCACTGCGCGGTGGGGACGGACCGGCGAAGCAGCCATCCATGGCTGATTCGCCTACCGCGCACGTCCATGTGCGCTGTCCATCCCCACCACGCAGTGTCCCGCTGCGGCGAGGCTGGAGTTCCGCGGCTTCGGCTGCTTTCGTCGGCCAGACATCCGGCGAGCGAACCCTCCTGGTCGTCGCCCGATGTCGCAGGGGGGGCTTCTTCACGAAGCCGACGACGGTCGTGCGGGAGGTGGATGGCGGGGGGAGTGCGGAGAGTGGGCCAGGGATGGCCCACGCCCCGGCTTCAGACACGGACGTCTGCGGCCGGGCGGAGCACTCCCCCCGCCATCCGCCTCCCGCTGCGCGGAGCTTCCAGTTGCGACCTGCGCCAGTACCGGAAACATTCGCACCATGCGGATTCCCGATCATCGGGGAGTCCACGATCCCCGGCGTATCCTCGGTGTCATCACAGATGGAGGATGTCATGGCGACCAGGGAATTCCGGATCGAGCACGACAGCATGGGCGAGCTGCAGGTGCCGGCCGATGCGCTGTGGGGCGCGTCGACGCAGCGGGCGGTGGAGAATTTTCCGGTCAGCGGGCGGCCGATGCCGCGGGGCTTCATCCGCGCGCTGGGACTGGTCAAGGCCGCGGCGGCGGAGGCGAACGCCGGCTTCGGGCTGCTGCCCAAGGGGCTGGCGGCGTCGATCCGCAAGGCGGCGCGTGAAGTGGCCGCCGGCGCGCACGACGCGCATTTCCCGGTGGATGTCTACCAGACCGGATCGGGCACCTCGTCGAACATGAACGCCAACGAGGTGATCGCGACGCTGGCGACGCGGGCCGGGCGCAAGCCGGTGCATCCCAACGACCACGTGAACCTGGGACAGAGTTCGAACGACGTGGTGCCCACCGCGCTGCGCGTGTCGGCGCAGCTGGCGGTGGTGGAAGAGCTGCTGCCGGCGCTGAAGCACCTGCGCAGGAGCATCGACCGCAAGGGCCGCTCGCTGGGCAAGGTGGTCAAGACCGGGCGCACGCACCTGATGGATGCGATGCCTCTTACCTTCGCGCAGGAGTTCGGGGCGTGGTCGTCGCAGCTGGCGTCGGCCGAGGCGCGCTTGGCCGACACGCTCAAGCGAGTGCGGCGGCTGCCGATCGGCGGCACCGCGATCGGGACCGGGATCAATGCCGATCCGCGCTTCGGACAGGCGGTGGCGCAGGCGCTGTCGGACGCCACCGGAACGCGCTTCGAGTCGGCCGGCGACAGGTTCGAAGGCATCGCCTCGCAGGACGATGCGGTGGAGCTGTCGGGCCAGCTCAACGCGCTGGCGGTGGCGCTGACCAAGATCGCCAACGACCTGCGCTGGATGAACGCCGGCCCGCTGGCGGGGCTGGGCGAGGTCGAGCTGCCGGCGCTGCAGCCGGGCAGTTCGATCATGCCGGGCAAGGTCAATCCGGTGATTCCGGAGGCGACGGTGATGGCCTGCGCACAGGTCATGGGGCACCACGTGGCGGTCACCATCGCCGGGCAGACTGGCAACTTCCAGCTCAACGTGGCGCTGCCGCTGGTCGCCAGCAACCTGCTGGAGTCGGTCGGGCTGCTGGCGGCGGTGTCGCGGCTGCTGGCCGACAAGGTGATCGACGGGCTGAAGGTGCGCCGCGACGTCGTCGAGGCGGCGCTGGGCCGCAACCCGATCCTGGTGACGGCGCTCAATCCGGTGATCGGCTACGAGAAGGCGGCGGCGATCGCGAAGCAGGCCTATCGCGAGGGACGACCGGTGCTGGAGGTGGCGGTCGAAGCCACCGGGATGCCCGAGGAAAAGCTGCGCGCGCTGCTCGATCCGCTGGCGCTGACGCGCGGCGGCATTCAGGGCTGAGCGCAGAACGCGGCCATCCCGCGCCTACGGCACGGATGACGCCGGCGCGGGATCGGGCACGAGCAGGGTGTCGCAGGGGCTGGCGTCGAGGATTTCCCGCGCGACGCTGCCGATCAGCAGGTGGAACAGCGCGCCGCGCCCTTCGCAGGCCGCGATGACCAGGTCGGCCCCGGAGGCGATGGCGTGTTCGGCCAGGCGGGACGCGGCGTCGCCGTGCGCGACCGCAGCCGACAGGCCGCCATGGCCGGCCTCGGCCAGGAACGTCCGCGCGGCCTGCAGGGTCGCGTCGCGGACATCGTCGATGCCGCTGTCGCGGTCACCATCGCGCAGGCCGAGGTAGGGCACCTGGAAGGCGGTGAACAGGCTCCTGGCGGTCGCGGGGAAGAGGTCCCGGGCCACGTCGAGCGCGCGCGTGGACGCCGGCGACAGGTCGCTCGCGACCACGACGCGCGCGTAGGCGGCGTGGGCGCGGTCGCGTACCACCAGCAGCGGCAGGCGGCCGTGGCGCACCAGCCAGTCCACCGTGCTGCCGGCGAGATGGCGGCCGAAGAACGCGTCGTGGGCCACGCCGGTGACCAGCAGGCTGCAGCCGGTCTCGGTGGCGACCGCATCGATGCACTCGGCAACGCGCCCTTCGCGGACCAGCAGTTCGAAGTCCAGTCCTTCGGCGGCGGGACCGACGTCGCGGCGCAGCCGTGCGGCGGCCCGGAGCGCGGCTTCGCTCGCCTGCAACGGCGGGGCGTCGCCGAGGCGCGGCGGCGGTGACGCCGGGGGTTCCACCACGGTCAGCACCACCAGCCTGGCCCGCCACTCGCGCGCCAGCGCCACCGCGCGGTCCAGGGCGCGATCGCAGCGGCCGTCGAGGTCGGTGGCAAGCAGGATGGCGCGCGCTGCGCCGGGCTTCCAGACGATGTCGCGCATGGTGTCCCCGGGTCCGTCGCCACGCCGCGGGCTGCGGCGTGGCGGTGCCCGAGTCTAGCGCAGCGGGCCGGGGCTTCCCGCTGCGCGTCGCGGCGTCAGCGCTTGCGCGGCAGTTCGACGCGGCCGCTGACGCCGGCGTGGTCGACCGAACCGCTGCCGAGTGCGCGCACGCGCAGGTCGCCGCCGACGCCGTCGATGTCGACGTCGCCCGAGCCGATCGAGCCGAACACGACGCTGCCGGCGATGCGCTGGAGCTCGATGTCGCCCGAGCCCAGCGAGCCCACGTCGACGCTGCCGCCGACGTCCGCGAGTTCGAGGTCGCCGGAGCCGACGCTGCCCACGCGCGCGTCGCCGCGCACGCCGCGGACGTCGGCGTCGCCGGAGCCGATCGACCCGAGATCGAGGCTGCCGATGTCGGCCAGCGTGATGTCGCCGGAGCCCACGCGCGCCTCCACGGCGCCGCGGATCCGGTGCGCCTCGCCATCGCCGGAGCCGACGGTGAGGCCGAGTGCGGCGAGACCGGTCGCCCGGACATCGCCCGAGCCGACCGACACCTCGACGTGCAGTCCATCCGGGACGCTGCCGGCGAGGTCGAGGTAGGCATAGCGGTTGCCGAGGCTCCAGCCCGAACGCTCCTCGCGGACCATGCGCACCACCAGGGTATCGCCCTCCCGGGACTGTTCGATCCGCAGCCGTGACAGTTCGTCGGCGCTGGAGCCGCAGGCGCGGCCCGACAGCCTGCCGGTACGGCCGGGCTGGCCGTCCAGGCGCAGCTGGCCGTTGCCGACGTGGAATTCGATGGTGCGGGCATCGCCGATGTCGAGCGCCAGCGACTGCGGCGCCTCGTGGGCGCAGGCGCGGCCATCATCGGCCCGCGCAGTGGGGGCCGTGGCCAGCGCGAGGGCCAGCAGGGGCAGGGACAGGGAAGTGGCGGTCGGTCGCATCGTGGCCTCGCTTGGTTCGGGTAGGGGGCGGCGCGTGGTTCGCGTGATGGGAGCGCCGGAGGGGAAGGGCGTCAGGCCGCGGTGTGGCCACCGGCATCGGTGCCGCCGTCGCGGACGGCGTCGCCGCACTCGTCCACGTCCTGCTGCGTCATCGTCGCGTAGGGCGCGAACTCCGGCAGCGCGGCCGCCAGCGCCTGCTGGCTGTCGTACAGCGGCGGCAGCAGCGTGCACAGCCGGCGGGCCTCGTCCTTGATCCGGCCCGCCTCGGCTTCGATCCTGGCTTCATACGCCCGACGGCCTTCCTCGCCGCCGAACACCGCTTCGCCGATCCCGGTGAGGGCGGTGCCGGCGATGTCGGCGCCCTCGACGCCGATGGCCATGCCGGCCAGCGCCACGCCCTCGAGGCGGCGACGGTGTTCGACCAGCAGCGCGCGCTGCGCGGCCGTGGTCTCCACCTGCGTGCCCGCGATCAGCAGGTCGCCCGCGGGGGTGAGCTCGGCCTTGGGCAGGTCGCGGCTGGCGGGGTTGCTGCCGTAGTTGCGCCCGTTGACGCTGACCCGGACGCCCTCGCCGAGCGTGATGTTGCCGGCGCGGAGCTTCTCGCCGGCCTTGTCGATCGCCTCCGCGGCCTTGCGGCCGATGAAGCTCCGGTCCGCATCCGGCGTGGCGTCGGCCACCGCGGGCGCGGTGTTCCGCTGCGCCTGCGGCGCGCGGTCGCAGCCGGCGGCGGCGAGGCAGGACACGGCGGCGGCCAGCAGCATGGAGCGGTGGATCGCGGACTTCATGGTGGAACCTCCTCGCGGTGCCATGGGGTTCAGCCCTCGTCGCGCCAGCGGCGCAGGCGGGTGGCCAGCAGCAGCATGGCCACGCCGGCGGCGGCGCCGATCCACATCTCCGGCTGCAGCAGGTTCGACCACACGCCGGGCGGGGAAACCAGGGCCAGCATCGAATCCTCGCCGGCGTCGAAGCCGCCGATGCGGTGGATGTCGTGGCGGGTCAGCGGCACCACGCCGAGCAGCAGGCGGGCGACGATGTGGCCCCAGAACCATTCGGCGTCGAGGTTGAACAGCCGCATCACGCTGAACATGCTCACGAACACGCCGGACAGGATCGGCACCAGCAGCGCCCAGAGGAAGGGCACGCTGCGCGCCCAGGCCGAGCACAGCATCAGCCAGCCGACCGTGGGCAGCGCCCAGACCGCGTACACCGGGATCGCGGCCAGCACGTAGGCCGACACCTGCAGCGGATGCCCGGGGCTCCAGATCAGCTCCCAGGGATTGCCGCCGTGGGCCATGACCATGACGCTGAGCAGCAGCAGGAAGGCAAACACGGTCGCGATCGCGGCCAGCGTCGCCACCAGCGGGATGACCAGGGTGGCGGTCGCGACCTTCGACAGCACGGTTTCGCCGTCCGAGAGCGGCAGCGACTTCCAGAACAGCACGCTGCGGTCCTTTCGCTCGTCGTACAGCGCGCCCAGGCAGTAGAAGAACATCACGAACACCATGACGATGTAGGGCCAGGCCGAGGCCATCAGCATCGTCATGTCGATGCCGCTGGCGAGCTGCGCCTTGTCCTCGGCACTCAGCTGCTCGGCGAGCACGCCGAGGTCGAGGCCGTTGATCGACATCGTGGTGCCGTCGTCCAGGTTGACGGTGGCGTCGCTGTCGGCGTTGCGGATCCCGACGGCGGCGATCACGAAGAACACCGCGGTCAGCAGCAGCGAAATCGCGCCGGCGATCACCGGTGCCCAGAAGATGCCGCCGCGGTGCTCCCAGTACTCGCGCCTGAGCAGCAGGGCGAAGCGGTGGGTCCTGTGCGCCGGGGCCTTCGCCACCGGCAGGGTTTCGGCTGTGGCGTTCATGCGTAGGTTCCCTTCATGGTGGCGACGAAGAGGTCGGCGAGGCCGGGGGTGCGGGTCTCGCCGTAGGTGGCCAGCGCGCTGCGCTCGACGCCGTCGAACAGCATCACGGTCTTGCCGAAGGGCAGGCTGCGCTCGTCGATCGGCGACAGGGCGCGCGCGGCGTCGGCCTGGCCGGCGTCGACCAGCACTTCGGTGAAGCGCTGCGCCAGGTCGTCCATGGGCGCGTCGAGCACGATCCTGCCGTCGCGGATGAACAGCGCGTCGGTGAGGATGTGCTCGACCTCCTCCACCTGGTGGGTGGTGATGACGATGGTCTTCTCCTCGTCGAAGTAGTCCTCCAGCAGGCGCTGGTAGAACTCCTTGCGGTAGAGCACGTCCAGGCCCAGCGTCGGCTCGTCGAGCACCAGCAGGCGGGCGTCGATCGCCATCACCAGCGCCAGGTGCAGCTGCACGATCATGCCCTTCGACATTTCGCGCACCCGCATCTTCGGGGTCAGCTTGGTATTGGCGAGGAAGCGCTCGCAGCGTGCCCGGTCAAAGCGCGGATGCACGCCTTCGACGAAGGCGATCGCCTCGCGCACCCGCATCCAGCGCGGCAGCACGGCGACGTCGGCGATGAAACAGACGTCGTTCATCAGGTCGTTGCGCTGGCTGCGCGGGTCGCGACCGAGCACGGAAAGATCGCCCTGGAAGGGGATCAGGCCGAGCACGGCCTTGAGCGCTGTGGTCTTGCCGGCGCCATTGGGGCCCACCAGGCCGACGATGCGCCCGGGCGCGATGCGGAAGCTGGCGCCGTCCAGCGCGGGCTTGCCCTTGTAGGCCTTGCGCAGGCCGCGGGCATCGATGACGGCGGTGTCCTGGCTGTTCATGCGGAATCCCCTTCGCGCAGCAGTTCTTCGGGTGAGAGGCCGAGCAGGCGGATGCGTTCGAGCACCTGCGGCCATTCGTCGGTCAGGAAGCGTTCGCGCTCGTTGCCCAGGAGCTTCTTCGAAGCCTGGTCGGTCACGAACATGCCCAGGCCGCGGCGCTTCTCCACCAGGGCCTCGTCGGCCAGCTCCTGGTAGGCACGCGACACGGTGATCGGGTTCAGCTGGTACTCGGCGGCGACCTGGCGCACGGACGGCAGGGCGTCGCCGGGCTTGAGCTGGCCGTCGAGCATCATCGCGATGACCCGCTCCTTCAGCTGGCGGTAGATGGGAGCGCCGTCGCTCCATTGGATGCCGGACATGGCTTCAGCCTCCGATGCGACGAACGCCGCGGGCAAACGAGAAATAGGGCATGGCCAATCCCCGGCGACCCACCGTCCGGCTCCTGCGCTCGCCGGCGTCGGCGTCGGCCGCGGACTCCACGACCGGGACCGGGGTGGCGCGGGACCCTGGCGCCGGGTAGAAGGCGGGCGAGGCGATCAGGGCGATGGCGACCAGGGCCAGGCCGCTGGCGGTGAGGGCGATCAGGCTGTTGTCGAGCTTGCGGTTCATGGTGGCCGTCCTGCTCTGGGTGACTGGTGTTGTATGCAACTATAACACCACTACACACACCGTCAAGCGTCCCGGCGGCCAGCTGATGGCAGGGGTGGGGGCCGTGGATTGCCGGGGCAGGCCCGGCCCGCGACAATAGGGGCAGGCGCCGCGGACCGCGGCCAGAGTCCAGGAGCATCCCCTGATGAAATCCACGCTGCGCGGCCTGGCCGCGTTGTCCCTCGCCGCGGCCCTGTCGCTGGCACCCGCCATTGCCCAGGAGAACGCCGTGCCGACCACCGAGCGCGAGAAGAACAGCTACATGATCGGCATGGACGTCGGCCGCTCGATCGAGGCCGTCGGCCCCGACCTGGACCGAGAGGCCTTCCTGCGCGCCGTCCGCAACGCCTTCGACGGCGGCAAGCCGCTGCTGTCCGAGGCCGAGGCGGCCGAAGTCGGTCCCGCGCTGATGCAGCGCGTGGGCGTCCGCAGCGGCCAGTCGATGCCGGGCATGGCCCCCGGCAGCGAGCCGCCGCCGGTGGCGAAGGACAAGGTCGGCCTGCTGGTGGGCGCCGACGTCGGCCGTTCGCTGGCGCCGCTCAAGGACGAGGTCGACATGGCCGTGTTCGGCCGCGGCGTCGCCACGGTGCTCGACGGCAGCAAGCCGCTCATGGACGAGGCCGAGCTGGCCTCGGTGCGCGAGGCCTTCACCACCCGCATCCAGCAGCGCATGCAGGAGGAGAGCGCGGCGGCCGCGCGCGAGAACGCCGCCGCCGGTGCCGAGTTCCTTGCCGGCAACCGCAACGCCAAGGGCGTCATCACCACCGGCTCCGGCCTGCAGTACATGGTGCTGCGCCAGGGTTCGGGCCCGCGCCCGCCGAACGGCTCGGCCCAGGTTCGCGTGCACTACGAGGGCCGCCTGCTCGACGGCACCGTCTTCGACAGCTCCTATGCGCGCAACGATCCCGCCACCTTCGGCCTCAACCAGGTGATCGCCGGCTGGACCGAGGGCCTGCAGCTGATGGCGGTGGGCGCGAAGTACCGCTTCTGGATCCCCGCCGAGCTGGCCTACGGCCGCAACGGTTCGCCGGGCAGCATCCCGCCGAACTCCACCCTCGTCTTCGACGTCGAACTGCTGCAGCTGCCCTGAGCGCAGCCCGTCCCATCCCTTCCGAGGTCATTCCGATGAACACGTTCGCACGCGCCACCGCGACCAGCCTGCTGGCCGCTTCGCTCCTCCTCGCCCTGGGCGCCTGCAAGAAGATCGACCCCGATGCGCCCAAGCCGGCCAAGGCCGGCGCGACGCCGTCCTCGCTCGAGATCAAGGGCCTGCCCACCGAAGAGGAACAGGCCGGCTACGCCATCGGCCTGCAGATCGGCTCGACGCTGGCCGAGATCAAGGACGACGTCGATTTCGACGCCATCGTGAAGGCCATGCGCACCTCGATGAACGGCGAAACGCCGCTGATGGACGAAGCCCAGGCGCGTCAGGCGTTCGAGGCCTTCGGCCAGCGCATGCAGTCGCGCATGGCCTCGGGCAACCGTGACGCCGGCAAGGCCTTCCTCGACGCGAACGCGAAGCAGGAAGGCGTACAGGTCACCGCGTCGGGCCTCCAGTACAAGGTGCTGACGGCGGGCGAGGGCCCGAAGCCGGGTCCGGACAGCCGCGTCAGCGTGCACTACAAGGGCTCGCTGCTCGACGGCACCGTGTTCGACAGCTCCTACGACCGCGGCGAGCCGGCGGTGTTCACGCTCTCGAGCGTGGTCCCGGGTTGGCAGGAAGGCCTGCAGCTGATGCCGGTCGGCAGCAAGTACATGCTGTGGCTGCCCAGCGAGCTGGGCTACGGCGACACCGGCACTCCGGGCGGTCCGATCGCCCCGGGCAGTGCGCTGGTGTTCGAGGTCGAACTGCTCGACATCATCGACGAGGCGGAATAAGCGATGCGGGTCAGCATCTTCGGCACCGGTTACGTCGGCCTGGTCACCGGCACCTGCCTGGCCGAGGTCGGGCACGACGTGGTCTGCGTGGACGTGGACGCGGGCAAGGTCGAGCGCCTGCACCAGGGCATCATCCCGATCTACGAGCCCGGCCTCGAGCCGATGGTGAAGGCCAACCACGCCGCCGGCCGGCTGGACTTCACCACCGACGCAGCGCGCGCGGTCGCGCACGGCGAGGTGGTCTTCATCGCCGTCGGCACGCCGCCCGACGAGGACGGCAGCGCCGACCTGCAGTACGTGCTGCAGGTCGCGCGCACCATCGGCGAACACCTGCAGGCGCCAACCATCGTGGTCGACAAGTCGACGGTGCCGGTGGGCACCGCGGACCGCGTGCGCGCGACCATCGCCGAGGTGCTCGCGGCGCGTGGCGCCGATATCGCCTTCGACGTGGTCTCCAACCCCGAGTTCCTGAAGGAGGGCGCCGCGGTCGAGGACTGCATGCGCCCGGACCGCATCGTGCTGGGCGTGGACGATCCGCGCGCGGCCGAGAAGCTCAAGCGCCTGTATGCACCGTTCAACCGCAACCACGACCGCTTCGTGGTCATGGACGTGCGCTCGGCCGAGCTGACCAAGTACGCGGCCAACGCGATGCTGGCGACCAAGATCAGCTTCATGAACGAGATCGCGAACATCGCGGAGAAGGTGGGCGCGGACGTGGAGATGGTGCGCAAGGGCATCGGTTCGGACCCGCGCATCGGCTGGCACTTCATCTATCCGGGCGCCGGCTACGGCGGCTCGTGCTTTCCGAAGGACGTGCAGGCACTGGCGCGCACCGCGCAGCAGGTCGGCCACCAGCCGCTGCTGCTGGACGCGGTGGAAGCGGTCAACGAGCGCCAGAAGGGCCACCTGCACGAACTGGTGACGCGCCACTACGGTGACGGTGGCATCAGTGGCAAGACCTTCGCGGTCTGGGGCCTGGCCTTCAAGCCCGACACCGACGACATGCGCGAAGCCTCCAGCCGCCGCCTGCTGGCCCAGCTCTGGGAATCCGGGGCGCGGGTGCGTGCCTACGATCCCGAGGCGGCCGACGAGGCCCGCCGGATCTTCGGCGATCGCGACGACCTCGTGCTCTGCGCGTCCGCCGCCGACGCGCTCGACGGCGCGGATGCCCTGGTGGTGGTGACCGAGTGGAAGCAGTTCCGCAGCGCCGACCTGGCCCAGGTCCGTGCGAAGCTCGGTGACGCGGTGGTCTTCGACGGCCGCAACATCTACCGCCCGGAAGACGCCGAGGACGCCGGCCTGGCCTACTACGGCATCGGCCGCGGGCGCTCGGTGCGGGCGCACTGACGATGGCCGCCGACATCGAGGCCCGCGTGGTCGAGCTGGAAACCCGGCTCGCCTTCCAGGAGCAGGCGATGGCGGAGCTGAGCGACGCCCTCGCCGGGGCCAGGATCGAGCTGGCGCGCAATGATGTCCTGCTGCGGCGCGCCCTCGAGGAGCTGCAGGCCAGCCGCCCGGGCGTCACCGCCGATCCCGCCGACGAACCCCCTCCGCCGCATTACTGAAGACCGATGAGCGATACGTTGCGCGACCAGCTGCTGGGCCTCGGTTTCAAGCCGACCCCGGGCGCAGAGAAGCCGAAGCCGCCGCGCCGGCAGGATGGCCAGGGCGGCAAGGGCCGCGTGGCCGATGCGCGCGGCGGCAAGGGTGGCCGGCCGGGCGGCGACGCCGGGCGCCGGCAGGGGCAGCCACCCGGTGCGGGCCGGGGGCAGGCGGACGCGAAGAAGCGCCAGGGCGGCGACGCGCGCGCGCGCCGGCCGGAAGGCGACATCGACCTCGCCAAGGCCTACGCCATCCGCGCCCAGCGCGAGAAGGACGAGCGCATCCGCGCCGAGCGCGAGAAGCAGGAAGCCGCACGCCTGCGCCGCGAAGCACAGGCGAAGCTGGCGGCGCTGCTCGATGGCAAGGGCCTTAACGCCGCCGATGCCGACCATGTTCGCCACTTCGACTACGGCGGCAAGATCAAGCGCGTGCACGTCACCGCCGACCAGCTGCGCGCGCTGAACGCCGGCGAGCTGGGCGTGGTCCAGGTCAAGGGCAGCTACCTCCTGGTCACCGCCGCGGTCCTGGCCGAAGCCGAAGCCGTGTTCCCGGCCTGCGTGGCGCTGAAGGTCGACCCGGACGCCCCGGCCGAAGACGACCCCTACGCCGACCCGAAGTACCAGGTGCCGGATGATCTTGTCTGGTGAGGGGCTGGAAAAGCCTTGCCCCGGATCTACGCTGATGAGGGCGGATCTGTACGGATCAGGCAAGAGCTTTTTTCACCACGGATGACGCGGATCACGCGGATTTACGCGGATAGAGCAGTGCCTTGAAGGAAGGTCTGCGCGCGCCGAGTGGAGTCGCGCGATGCCCTGTCAGAACATGCACCATCTTGCCTCGGCCAGATCCGCGTAAATCCGCGTGATCCGCGTCATCCGTGGTAAAGCCTTTCCGCTCTTTCCCCACCCTTCGCCCTATCCGCGCAGATCCGCTCTCATCCGCCTAGATCCGTGGCAACGCCTTTTCCCCGCGGCACCACCCAGATCCAGGCGATGACGCAGCCGAGCAGGGCGAAACAGCCGGCGGCCAGGAAGGCGAGGCGGCCATCGCCCCAGGGCCAGAGCTGGCCGGCGACCAGGGCGCCCAGCACGCCGCCCAGGCCCGAGGAAAAGCCGTAGAACAGGCCTTGGGCGTGGCCGTTGAGTCGTCCGGGAAAGCAGGTCGCCAGCATCTGCATGGCGGCGGCGAAGAACGCCGCGAAGCCCAGCGCATGGGTGGCCTGGGCCACGAGCATCACCGGCATGCTGTCCGGCCACAGCGCGGTGGCCCACCAGCGCAGCACGGCGCTGGCCATCGATACCAGCAGCAGCCAGCTCGCGTCCCAGCGGCGGAAGATGCCGGAGATGGTGAAGAACACCGCGACCTCGAACACCACGCCCACCGTCCACAGCAGGCCCAGCGTGGACGTCGAGTAGCCGAGCCCGTCCATGTAGACCGAGAAGAAGGTGTAGTACGGGCCGAAGGACAGCTGTTCCAGGAAGGCGGCGACCAGGAACGCGGCGACGCGCGGCTGGCGCACGATCGCCCAGAACTCGCCGCCCGCGCGCCCCCGCGGGCCGACGTGGCCGGCGTCGCGGTTGGCGAAGGCGCTCGCGGCCATCAGCACGAACAGCGGCAGCATCGCCCAGGGCAGGATGCCGGCGCCGTGGCGTTCGATCAGCCAGCCGAAGCCGGTGGTCACCAGGATGAAGCCGATCGAGCCCCAGACCCGAATCGTGCCGTAGCGGTGCGCATCGGCGCCGAGGTGGCCGAGCGTGATCGCCTCGAATTGCGGCATCACCGCGTTGTAGAAGAAGCAGAACGCCACCATCGCCGCGAACAGGGTCCATTCCGGCTGCTCCGGCAGGAAGCAGGCGAAGCTCGCCACCGTCAGCACGCAGCCGATGCGCAGCCAGCGGATCGGCTTCGGCGATGCGCCGGCGATCGTGGCCCAGGTGCTGGGTGCCACCACCCGGGTCGCGTACCAGAGGCTCATCATCACGCTGATCGCGGTGATGCCCATGCCGCGCGACTGCAGGTGCATCGCCCAGTAGGGCGTCAACGCGCCCAGCGCGGCGTAGTAGGCGAAGTAGAAGCTCGACAGCCGCACCACCGGTGCTGCCGCGGCAGTGCGCGCGTGCTCGATCATCGACGTGCCGGTGGGGTGCTCAGTCGGGATCGTAGTCGAGGTTGGAGGCCAGCCACTGCTCGACCTGGGCCAGCGGCACGCCGCGGCGCCTGGCGTAGTCGGCCGCCTGGTCCTTGCCGACCCGCCCGACGACGAAGTACTGGCTCTTCGGGTGGCTGAAGTAGTAGCCGGACACCGCCGCGGTCGGCAGCATCGCGAAGCCGTCGGTCAGCTCCATGCCGGCGTTCCGGGTGGCGTCGAGCACCGCGAACAGCTGCTCCTTCGGGCTGTGGTCGGGGCAGGCCGGGTAGCCGGGGGCGGGGCGGATGCCGCGATAGGCCTCATTGATCAAGGCATCGTTGTCGAGCGCCTCGTCGGGCGCATAGCCCCAGAACTCCGTGCGCACGCGGCGGTGCAGGTGCTCGGCCAGGGCCTCGGCCAGGCGATCGGCGAGCGCCTTGAGCAGGATCCCGCGGTAGTCGTCGTGGTCGGCGCGGAAGCGCTCCAGGTGCGGCTCGATACCGATGCCCGCGGTGACCGCGAACATGCCCATCCAGTCCTGCAGGCCGCTGTCCTTCGGCGCGATGAAGTCGGCCAGGCAGAAGTCGGGGCGTTCGGCCGGCTTGTCGACCTGCTGGCGCAGGAAGGGGACGGTGAGGGGTGCGCCGGGCGCGACCTCCAGCTCGACGTCATCGCCCACGCTGTTGGCGGGAAACAGTCCGAAGACCGCCTTCGCGGTCAGCCACTTCTCCTCGATGATGGTGTCGAGCATCGCGCGCGCGTCGCGATAGAGCTCGCTGGCGGCAACGCCCACCACCTCGTCATCGAGGATGGCCGGGAAGCGGCCGGCCAGCTCCCAGGCCTGGAAGAACGGCGTCCAGTCGATGGTCTCGACCAGGTCGGCCAGCGGGTAGTCGTCGAACACGGTGATGCCGGGCTTCGCCGGCGCCGGCGGCACGTAGGCGTCCCAGCCGCCGTCGAAGCGCTGGCCGCGGGCTTTCTCCAGCGGCACCAGGCGCTTGGCGTCGCCGCGGTTGCGGTGGCGCTCGCGGATGCCGGCGTAGTCGGCCTCGTTGGCGGCGACGAAGGGTGCGCGCAGGTCCGCCGACACCAGCGACTGCGCCACGCCCACGGCGCGCGAGGCGTCCTTCACCCAGATCGTGGGCGACCTGTAGTGCGGATCGATCTTGAGCGCGGTATGCGCGCGCGACGTGGTGGCGCCGCCGATCATCAGCGGGATGGTCAGCCCCTGGCGCTGCATCTCGCGCGCGACGTGGCCCATCTCCTCGAGCGAAGGCGTGATCAGGCCCGAGACGCCGACCAGGTCGGCGTTCTCGGCGACCGCCGTGTCGATGATCTTCTGCGCCGGCACCATCACCCCGAGGTCGATCACTTCGAAGTTGTTGCAGGCCAGGACCACGCCGACGATGTTCTTGCCGATGTCGTGGACGTCGCCCTTCACGGTCGCCATCACCACCTTGCCGTTGTTCTTCCCGCTGTCGCCGGTGCGCAGCTTCTCGGCCTCGATGAAGGGCAGCAGCCAGGCCACCGCCTTCTTCATCACCCGCGCCGACTTCACCACCTGCGGCAGGAACATCTTGCCCGCGCCGAACAGGTCGCCGACCACGTTCATGCCGTCCATCAGCGGGCCTTCGATCACGTCCAGCGGTCGCGTCGACAGCAGGCGCGCCTCTTCGGTGTCCTCGACCACGTACTGGTCGATGCCGTGCACGAGGGCATGGCTGAGCCGCGCGCGCACGTCCTTGCCGCGCCACGCCAGGTCCTCCTCCTGCTTCCGGCCCTTGCTGCCGCGGTAGCGCTCGGCCAGCGCGAGCAGGCGCTCGGTGGCGTCCGGGCGGCGGTTGAGGATCACGTCCTCGACGTGTTCGCGCAGTTCGGGATCGAGGTCGTCGTAGATCGGCATCGCGCCGGCGTTGACGATGCCCATGTCCATGCCCGCGGCGATCGCGTGGTACAGGAACACCGAATGGATCGCCTGGCGCACGGTCTCGTTGCCGCGGAACGAGAACGAGACGTTGGAGACGCCGCCGGAGACGTGGCAGTGCGGCAGCGTCGCGCGGATGACGCGCGTGGCCTCGATGAAGTCCACCGCGTAGTTGTTGTGCTCCTCCAGCCCGGTGGCGATGGCGAAGATGTTCGGGTCGAAGATGATGTCCTCGGGCGGGAAGCCGACCTGGTCGACCAGGATCCGGTAGGCCCGGGTGCAGATCTCGACCTTGCGCGCGGCGGTGTCGGCCTGTCCGTCCTCGTCGAAGGCCATGACCACCGCCGCCGCGCCGTAGCGCAGCACCTTGCGCGCGTGCTCGACGAATGCCTCCTCGCCCTCCTTGAGCGAGATCGAATTGACCACGCCCTTGCCCTGCAGGCACTTCAGCCCGGCCTCGATCACCTCCCATTTCGAGGAGTCGACCATCACCGGGATGCGCGCGATGTCGGGCTCGGACGCGATCAGGGTGAGGAAGCGCGTCATCGCCTTCGCCGAATCGATCAGGCCCTCGTCCATGTTGACGTCGAGGATCTGGGCGCCATTGGCGACCTGCTGGCGCGCGACCTCGACCGCCTCCTCGAAGCGGTCTTCCTTGATCAGCTTCCGGAACTGCGCGCTGCCGGTGACGTTGGTGCGCTCGCCGACGTTGACGAACAGCAGCTCCGGAGTGATGACCAGCGGCTCCAGCCCCGACAGCCGCGTGTACCTGCGCGTGCTCATCGGGACACCCCGCCGTTTTTTTGCCACGGATTTACGCGGATGCGCCGCGGATCTACACGGATAAAGCGGGAAGAGCAGAAAAAGCGAGGAGCATTTTTTGCCACGGATTTACGCGGATTAAAGCGGATAGAGCAAAAGCCGCTGGAAGTGGGTTCGGAGCGGCCGGCGACAGTACGCGGCGAACCACTTTCACCGACCTCCCCAAGACTTGCCTCGGCCAGATCCGCGTTAATCCGCGTAAATCCGTGGCAAAAAAATGCTTTTGCCTTATCCGTGAAAATCCGCGGCGCATCCGCGTAAATCCGTGGCAAAAGAACTCTCACGCCGCCACCTCCAGCGAAGCCAGCGACCGCGGCGGGAGGCCCCGGACGGCGTCGGCGATGGCGCGGATGTGCGCCGGGGTGGTGCCGCAGCAGCCGCCGACAAGGTTCAGCAGGCCCGAGCGGGCGAACTCCTCCAGCATCGTCGCCATCTCGTCCGGCGTCTGGTCGTACTCGGCGAAGGCATTGGGCAGGCCGGCGTTGGGATGCGCGCTGACCAGGCAGTCGGCCACCCGCGCCAGGGTTTCGACGTGCGGACGCAGCTCCTTCGCGCCCAGCGCGCAGTTCAGGCCCACGGCCAGCGGCCGCGCGTGTGCGACCGAGATGTGGAAGGCCTCCGCGGTCTGGCCCGACAGCGTGCGCCCCGAGGCGTCGGTGATGGTGCCGGAGATCATCACCGGCAGGCGTGCGCCCCGGGCGTCGAATGCTTCCTCGATCGCGAACAGGGCGGCCTTGGCGTTGAGGGTGTCGAAGATGGTCTCGACCATCAGCACGTCGGCGCCGCCGTCGATGAGCCCGTCGATGGCCACGCGGTAGTCCTCGCGCAGGGCGTCGAAGCTGGTGTTGCGGAAGCCGGGATCGTTGACGTCGGGGCTGATCGAGGCGGTGCGGCTGGTGGGCCCGATCACGCCGATGGCGAAGCGCGGCTTGCCGGGCGTGGCGGCTTCGGCGGCGTCGCAGGCGGCGCGGGCCAGGCGCGCGCCCTCGAGGTTGAGCTCGCGCACCAGGTGCTGCAGGCCGTAGTCGGCCTGGCTGACGGCGGTCGAGTTGAAGGTGTTGGTCTCGACCAGGTCCGCGCCCGCCGCGAGGTAATCCGCGTGCACGCCGCTGATCAGCTCCGGACGGGTGAGGTTCAGCAGGTCGTTGTTGCCCTTGAGGTCGTGTGCGGCGCGGTCGCCGGGCTGGTGCGCGTCGAAGCCGGCGGCGAAGCGCTCGCCGCGGTAGGCGGCCTCGTCCAGCCGGTGGCCCTGGATCATCGTGCCCATGGCGCCGTCGATGACCAGGATGCGTTCGGCCAGCGCGGCTTCCAGCAGCGCGACGCGGCCGGGATGGAGCCAGGGAAGGGGGCTCATGGCGCGCCTGCGATCAGGGAGATGACTTCGAAGTGCGGCGGGCGCTTCTCGCGGGTGACCGTTTCGCAGGACTGCAGCGCGAGGCCGGCCTTGTCGACGAATCGGCGCAGCTCCTTTTCGGTGAAGCCGAGGTTGACGTGGCCGAAGGCCTCGACCGCGGCCCGGTGGCCGTGGCGGGCGAGGCTGGTGAGCAGCAGGCGGCCGCCCGGGCGCAGCACGCGCGCGGCCTCGGCCACCGAGAGCGCGGGCTTGGCGGAGTACGTCAGGGCGTGCATCAGCACCACCAGGTCGAAGCTGCCGTCGTCGAAGGGCAGGGCGTGCATGTCCGCTTCGCGCACTTCGACGTTGCGGTAGCGCTTCAGGCGCTCCTGCGCCGCCGCCACCACGCGCGGGCTGGCGTCGATGCAGACATAGCGCTGCGCATGCGGTGCCAGCAGCTCGGCCAGCACGCCGTCGCCGGAGGCGATGTCGAGCACGTCGCCGGTTTCCAGCAGCGGCAGCGCCGAGCGCGCCATCGCCTCCCAGGTGCGGCCCGGCGAGTAGTGGCGCTCCATGTCGCCGGCCACCGAATCGGCCCAGTTCTGGTCGGCGGCGCGCATCGCCAGCACGCCGGCCACGCGCTCGGCGTCCTGGCGCAGCAGCGGGTCGTCGCTGCCGTCGCGCAGCGTCTGCCACAATGCGCGCTGCGCCGGATCCAGGCGGTCCTCGTCGAAGCGGTAGTACGCGGACACGCCGGCGCGCCGGTCGCGGACCAGGCCGGCTTCCTTCAGCCGGGCGAGGTGGGTGGAGACGCGGGGCTGGGCCAGGCGCGTGATCGCGGAGAGTTCAGCGACCGTGAGCTCCTCTCCGTCGAGCAGGGCCAGCAGGCGTACGCGGGTGGCGTCGGCGAGTACCTTGAGGTGGCTCGACCAGGCTTCGAGATCCATCGATATATCTTCGCATCGCGATATAGAGATGCATTGTCGAACGCGATCCGCGCCCGGTCAAGGCCGCGCGTCCCGCGCAGGGACTGCCGGAGTGCGCGCGCGGCGCGCTCGGACTGTCGATGCGGCGCGGCGGGCAGGCTAGAATGGCGCTCTTGTTTTCAGGCCGTCGCCCGGGCGCGGCGCATACAGGAGCAGCGCGTGGATTTCAGCTTCACCGAAGAGCAGTTGATGATCCAGGACGTGGCCCGCCGCATCGCGCAGGAAAAGATCGCGCCGAGCGCCGAGCACCACGACCAGACCGGCGAATTCCCCCTCGACAACATCCGGCTGCTGGGCGAGAACGGCCTGATGGGCATCGAGGTGCCGGCCGAGTACGGCGGCGCCGGCATGGACCCGGTGGCCTACGTGCTGGCCATGGTCGAAGTGGCCGCGGCCGACGCCGCGCACTCGACCATCATGTCGGTCAACAACTCGCTGTTCTGCAACGGCATCCTGACCCACGGCACCGAGGCGCAGAAGAAGCTCTACGTCAGCGCCATCGCCGAAGGGCGCGAGATCGGCGCCTTCGCGCTGACCGAACCGCAGTCGGGCTCCGACGCCACCGCCATGCGCTGCCGCGCCGTGAAGCAGGCCGACGGCAGCTTCGTGGTCAACGGCAAGAAGAGCTGGATCACCTCGGGCCCGGTGGCCAAGTACATCGTGCTGTTCGCGATGACCGACCCGGACAAGGGCGCCCGCGGGATCACCGCCTTCATTATCGACACCGCCCGCGACGGCTTCGGCCGCGGCAAGACCGAGCCCAAGCTCGGCATCCGCGCCTCGGCCACCTGCGAAATCGAGTTCAACGACTACGTCGTCCAGGCCGACGAGGTCCTGGGCGACGAGGGCGAGGGATTCAAGATCGCCATGGGCGTGCTCGATGCCGGCCGCATCGGCATCGCCAGCCAGGCCATCGGCATCGCCCGCGCCGCCTACGAGGCGACGCTCGAATACGTCAAGGAGCGCAAGGCGTTCGGCGCGCCGATCGGCACCTTCCAGATGACCCAGGCCAAGATCGCCGACATGAAGTGCAAGCTCGACGCGGCCCTGCTGCTGACGCTGCGTGCGGCGTGGGTGAAGGGCCAGGGCCAGCGCTTCAGCAACGAGGCGGCGATCGCCAAGCTCACCGCGTCGGAGGCCGCCATGTGGATCACCCACCAGGCGCTGCAGATCCACGGCGGCATGGGCTACAGCAAGGAAATGCCGATCGAGCGCTATTTCCGCGACGCCAAGATCACCGAGATCTACGAGGGCACCAGCGAGATCCAGCGGCTGGTGATCGCCCGCAACGAAACCGGGCTGCGCTGAGGCAAGCGACCGTGCAGCCTGTGCCATCGACAAGCCAGTGCCCGCGCCCGGTGCCGGTTCCCATCCCGGGAAACGGCGCGTCCGCGGTCCCCTGTCCCTGACAACCCCCACCCCTTGGCCCGTGCCTGTGCGCGGGCCTCATTGCATCCGGAAGCCGACATGAGTACTGCCCGCAAGAAGGTTCCTGCCCGTAGCACCAGCCCCGCCAAGGCCGAGACGGCCGGTGGACGCCGCGCCGTCGCGCGCGACAGCACGCTGCTCGATCCGGTCCTGGCCGCCGTCCGCAAGCGCGCCGGCAAGGCCGGCGGCGACGATGCCGCGGCCTTTGCCGCCGCCTTCTACCAGCGCATGGGCGATGACGAGATCGGCGTGCACGAGGCCGACAGCTGGGCGGCGCTGGCCACCGATTTCCTCGACTTCATTGGCAAGCGCAAGCCGGGCAGCGCCAGCGTGCGCCTGTTCAACCCGACGCTCGCCACTCACGGCTGGGAGACCCAGCACACCGTGCTGCAGATCGCCAACGACGATATGCCGTTCCTGGTCGACTCGGTGACCATGGCGCTGGCCGAACTCGGCATCGGCGTGCACGTGCTGGGCCATCCGGTGGTGGAGATCGCCCGCGACCGCGCCGGCCGGCTCACCGGCGTGGGCACGGGCGCGGGTGAGTCGCTCATGCACCTGGAGATCGATCGCCAGACGCCGGAAGGCTGCGCGCGCGTCGAGGCCGCGGTGCGCGGTGTGCTGGAGGACGTGCGCGCGATCGTCGCGGACTGGCAGCAGATGCGCGAACGCATGGAGCAGGTGGCCGAAGGCCTCGACGACGCGCCGCTGCCGGTGTCCGACGCCGAGCGCACCGAAATCCAGGCCTTCCTGCGCTGGGCCGCCGACAACCACTTCACCTTCTTCGGCTACCGCGAGTACGAGGTGGTGAAAAAGGGCAAGGACGAGGTCCTGCAGGCCATCGACGGCAGCGGCCTGGGCCTGCTGCGCGGCCGCGACGTCGGCAAGCCGCGACTGCTGCGCACGGTCGGCGCGCAGCGCACCGAGCGCGCCGTCGAGCCGCTGATCCTGACCAAGACCAACGCCCGCTCCAGCATCCATCGCCCCGGCTACATGGACTACATCGGCGTGCTCGGCTTCGGTGCCAAGGGCGCGAAGGCCACCAGCGAGAAGCGCTTCCTCGGCCTCTACACCTCCAGCGCCTACAGCCGCCGCCCCTGGGACATCCCGATCGTGCGCGACCGCCACGAGCAGGTCATGGGCGCCTCGGGCCTGGCCGATACCGGCCACAGCGGCAAGGCGCTCAAGCACATCCTCGAGACCCTGCCGCGCGACGAGCTGTTCCAGGCCTCGGCCGGCGAGCTGCAGCGCGTGGCCAGCGGCATCCTCGGCCTGCAGGAGCGCGTGCGCAGCCGCCTGTTCCTGCGCCGCGACCACTACGGCCGCTACTACTCCGTGCTCGCCTACGTGCCGCGCGACCGCTACAACACCGAGGTCCGCCTGCGCGTTGAATCGATGCTCAAGGAGGTGCTGGGCGCCGACCACGTCGACACCAACGTCAGCCTCGGCGAGTCGCCGCTGGCGCAGCTGCACATGCTGGCGCGGCCGCGCACCGGTGAGGCGGTCGAGGTGGACGAGGGCGCCCTGCAGGCGCGCCTGTCGGCGATCGTCCGCAACTGGCAGGACGACCTGCGCGAAGCCCTGATCGAAGACCACGGCGAGGCCCGTGGCCTGGCCCTGGCCGCGGAGTGGGGGCGTGCGCTGCCGGTGCCCTACATCGAGCGCGCCACGCCGAAGGTGGCGGCGGCCGATGTCGCCCGCCTCGATGCGCTGTCGGGCCCCGACGACCTGCGCCTGAGCCTGCAGCGCTCCGCGCTCGACCGCCCGGGCGAGGGCGCGCTGCGCCTGAAGCTCTACCGTGCCGGCCACGACGTGCCGCTGTCGGACGTGCTGCCGATGATGGAGAACATGGGCCTGCGCGTGATCGCCGAGCATCCGCACCGCCTGGAGATGGCGGCGGCGGGCGGCGGCGCACCGCGCGTGGCCTACATCCAGGACTTCGAGGTCGAGGTGGTCGGCGGCGCCGAGCCCGATGCCGCCCGCTTCGAGGAGGCCTTCGCCAGCATCTGGAGCGGTGACGCCGAGAACGACGGCTTCAACCGCCTGGTCGCCACTGCCGGCCTGGGCTGGCGCCAGGTCTCGATGCTGCGCGCCTACTGCAAGTACCTGCTGCAGGTGGGCGTGCCCTTCTCGCAGAGCTACGTCGAGCAGACCCTGGTCCGCAATCCGCAGCTTGCGGTCAAGCTGGTCGAACTGTTCGAGGCGCGCTTCGACCCCGCGATCAGCGACAAGGCCCGCAAGCCGGCGATCGAGGCGGCGCACGCCGCGATCCGCGAGCTGCTCGAGGGCGTGGCCAGCCTCGACGAGGACCGCATCCTGCGCAGCTACGTCGGCGTGATCGACGCGACGCTGCGCAACAACTACTACCAGCTCGACGCCAGCGGCGCGCCGAAGGACTACATCGCCTTCAAGTTCGACTCCGCCCTGGTGCCGGACCTGCCCAAGCCGCGCCCGTACCGCGAGATCTTCGTCTGCGGCCCGCGCGTGGAAGGCACCCACCTGCGCTTCGGCCCGGTGGCGCGCGGCGGCCTGCGCTGGTCCGACCGCCGCGAGGACTTCCGCACCGAGGTGCTGGGCCTGGTGAAGGCGCAGATGGTGAAGAACACGGTGATCGTGCCGGTCGGCTCCAAGGGCGGCTTCATCGTCAAGCGCCCGCCGGTGGGCGGCGATCGCGATGCCATCCAGGCCGAGGGCATCGCCTGCTACAAGCGCTTCATCAGCGGCCTGCTCGACCTGACCGACAACCTGACCGTCGCCGGCGACATCGTGCCGCCGGCGAACGTGGTCCGCCACGACGATCCGGATCCCTACATGGTGGTGGCCGCCGACAAGGGCACCGCGACCTTCTCCGACATCGCCAACGGCCTGTCGCGCGACTACGGCTACTGGCTCGACGACGCCTTCGCCTCCGGCGGCTCGGTCGGCTACGACCACAAGGGCATGGGCATCACCGCGCGCGGCGCCTGGGAGTCGGTCAAGCGCCACTTCCGCGCGCTCGGCATCGACTGCCAGAAGCAGGACTTCACCGCGGTCGGCATCGGCGACATGTCGGGCGACGTGTTCGGCAACGGCATGCTGCTGTCGAAGCACATCCGCCTGGTCGCGGCCATGGACCACCGCCACATCTTCGTCGACCCCAACCCCGACTCGGCGATCTCGTACAAGGAGCGCCAGCGCCTGTTCAAGGTGCCGCGCTCGAGCTGGGACGACTACGACAAGGCGCTCATCAGCAAGGGCGGCGGCGTGTTCCCGCGCAGCGCGAAGTCGATCCCGGTGTCGCCGGAGATGCGAGAAGCGCTCGGCCTCGCCGACGGCACCACCGCGATGAGCCCCAACGAGCTGATGTCGGCGGTGCTGAAGGCGCCGGTCGACCTGCTCTGGAACGGCGGCATCGGCACCTACGTCAAGGGCGCGGGCGAGACCCACGCCGACGTCGGCGACCGTGCCAACAACGCCATCCGCGTCAACGGCGGCGAGTTGCGCTGCCGCGTCGTGGGCGAGGGCGGCAACCTGGGCATGACCCAGCGCGGCCGCATCGAGGCTGCGCAGGCGGGCGTGCTGCTCAACACCGACTTCATCGACAACTCCGCCGGCGTCGACACCTCCGACCACGAGGTGAACATCAAGATCCTGCTCAACGGCCAGGTGCAGGCCGGCAAGCTGAAGATCGAGGAGCGCAATAAGCTGCTGAAGGCGATGACCGACGAGGTCGCCGGTCTGGTGCTCAACGACAACTACCGCCAGAACCAGGCCATCAGCCTGATGGAGCGGATGAGCGTGTCGCGCCTGGGCTCCAAGCAGCACTTCATCCAGACCCTGGAGTCGCAGGGCCTGCTGGACCGCCAGATCGAGTTCCTGCCCAGCGACGCCGAGCTCGCCGACCGCAAGGCGCGCAACCTCGGCCTGACCCGCCCGGAGCTGGCGGTGCTGCTGTCGTACTCCAAGCTGGTGGCGTTCGAGCAGCTGCTGAACTCCGACATCCCGGAGGACCCGTACCTGTCGCGCGAACTGCAGCGCTACTTCCCGCAGCCGCTGCAGGCGAAGTACGCCAAGGCCATGGAGCAGCACCGCCTGAAGCGCGAGATCATCGCCACGGCGGTCACCAACTCGACCATCAACCGCATGGGCGCGACCTTCCTGCTGCGCATGCAGGAAGACAGCGGGCGCACGCCGGCCGAGGTGGCCAAGGCGTTCACGATCACCCGCGAGACCATCGAGGCGCGCACGCTGTGGGCGCAGATCGATGCGCTGGACGGCAAGGTGCACGAGTCGGTGCAGATCGACGCCCTGCAGGTGATCTGGGCGCTGCAGCGTTCGTTCACGCGCTGGCTGCTGGCGCGCCCGGGCGCGTTGCCGACCATCACCAGCGCGGTGGAGCGCTACCACGACGGCTTCCAGGCGATCTATGCCGGCGAGGACATCCTCACCGCCGCGCAGCGCCCGGCCTACGAGCAGTCGCTGGCCGACTGGCGCGCCAAGGGCCTTCCGGACGTGCTGGCCAGCCAGCTGGCCGCGCTGCCGTACCTCGAGGCCAGCCCCGACATCATCGAGCTGGCGCGCGAGCGCAAGCGCAAGCCGGTCGAGGTGGCGCGCGTGTACTTCCGCCTCGCCGACGCGCTGAACCTGCCCTGGCTGGTGCAGCAGATCGACGCGCTGGCGGTGGACGGGCGCTGGCACGCGGTCGCCCGCGGCGCGCTGCGCGACGAACTCGCCGCGCAGCAGCGCGCCCTCGTGGGCCAGGTGCTGTCGATGCCGGGCCGCGACGCCGACGCCAAGGTCGCGCAGTGGATCGGCCGCGACGACGCCGCGCTGCGCTTCACGCTCGGCATGCTGTCCGAGCTTGCGGCGCAGACCTCGCTGGACTATCCGACCGCGTCGGTGGCGGTGCGCCGCCTGGCGCAGCTGGCCAGCGCGGGCTGAGGCAGGCGGCCACCCGCCCTCCGTCCAAGGCGGGGGAGGGCGGGGCTTCGCCGACCATGGCCGCGGGTTATGCTGCGGCCATGACCGGATCGCCGCGCATCGCCTTCCTCGCCAGCCCTGCCGCCGACGCGCAGGCGGCGCTGGCACGCTTCACCGCCCGGCACGGGCAGTGCGCGCCGGACGAGGCCGACATCATCTGCGCGCTGGGCGGCGACGGCTTCATGCTGCAGACGCTGCATCGCCACGGCGGGCTGGGCAAGCCCGTCTACGGCCTCAAGCTCGGCACCGTCGGCTTCCTGATGAACCACTACCAGGGCGAGTCCGGCGGCGTGCCCGACCTGATGGCGCGCCTCGAGGGTGCGGAACCCGCCGTGCTGCGGCCGCTGGAGATGGTGGCGGCCACCGAGTCCGGCGCCAGCGTCGGGTCGCTGGCCTACAACGAGGTGTCGCTGCTGCGGCAGACGCGCCAGGCCGCGCATGTCTCGATCGAACTCAACGGCCAGGTGCGCCTGGACGAGCTGGTCTGCGACGGCGTGATGCTGGCGACGCCGGCCGGCAGCACCGCGTACAACTATTCCGCGCACGGCCCGATCCTGCCGCTGGGCTCGAGCGTGGTGGCACTGACGCCCATCGCCGCCTTCCGCCCGCGGCGCTGGCGCGGCGCGCTGCTCAAGGCCGACACCGTGGTCCGCTTCCGCGTGCTCGATCCTTACAAGCGCCCGGTCAGCGCCACCGCCGACTCGCACGAGGTGCGCGACGTGGTCGAGGTCACCATCCAGGAGTCGCGCGACCGCACCGTGACCCTGCTGTTCGATCCCGAGCACAACCTGGAAGAGCGCATCCTCAGCGAACAGTTCGAGGCCTGAGCCGGCCGCCCCGGGGTCTCGCCGCATGCGACGGCCTTCGCCCATACTGGCGCCATGCCCTCCGATGTCCTGCCGCCGCTGATCGTCGCCATCTCCTCGCGGGCCCTGTTCGACCTCGAGGACAGCCATGCGCTGTTCGAGAGCGACGGCATCGAGGCCTATGCCGAGCACCAGCGCGCGAAGGAGGACGAGATCCTCGAGCCGGGCATCGCCTTCCCGCTGGTGCGCAAGCTGCTGGCGCTCAACGAAGGCGCCTCGCCGGAGGCACCGCGGGTCGAGGTGATCCTGCTGTCGCGCAACTCCGCCGACACCGGGCTGCGCATCTTCAATTCCATCCAGCACCACGGCCTGGCGATCGCGCGCGCCACCTTCACCTCGGGTGAGCCGACCTGGCCCTACATCCGCCCGTTCGGCGCGCAGCTGTTCCTGTCGGCCAACCCGGAGTCGGTGCGAGCGGCGCTGGAGAACGGCGTCGCGGCGGCCACCATCCTGCCGGCCAAGGCGCCGGCGCACCGGCATGACCAGCTGCGCATCGCCTTCGACGGCGACGCGGTGATCTTCGGCGACGAGGGCGAGCGGGTCTCTCGCGAGGCCGGCATCGAGGCCTTCCACCGCCACGAGATCGAGCGCGCGCGCGAGCCGCTGTCCGGCGGCCCGTTCCGCGGCTTCCTCGATGCATTGCACCACCTGCAGGCGGCGTATCCGCCGGGCGAGGCCTCGCCGATCCGCACCGCGCTGGTCACCGCGCGCTCGGCGCCCGCGCACGAGCGCGTCATCCGCACCCTGCGCGAGTGGGGCGTGCGCCTGGACGAGGCGCTGTTCCTCGGCGGCCGCCCGAAGGGGCCGTTCCTCGACGTGTTCGGCGCCGACATCTTCTTCGATGATTCGCAGCACAACATCGATTCGGCGCGCGAGCACGTGGCCACCGGACACGTGCCGCACGGTGTCTCCAACGCCGGCTGAGTCGAGGCCAGCGCCGGGCCGTCGCGGAGCCCGTGCTACAATTCGCCGCTGTTGATCGCAATTTGCCGCCGATTGCTTCGCATTCGCCGAAGTTTCGCGACCCGTTTCGCGCAGGCGCCGCCGACAACGCCCCAGCCCAGCCGAACGTCCTGGGTGCAGCCCGCTGCAGCCGGGCATTCCTGCGCCTGCCGGCCGCTGTTTTTCCTTTCCTTTCCGGCAGCGCTTTCCGCGCGCCCGTCGCGCCAGGCCGCAGCCTCCGGCTGCGCCTCGAACAGGAGAAGACACATCATGAGTCAACGCATCGCCATTCTCGGAGCCGGCCCCAGCGGCCTTGCCCAGCTTCGCGCCTTCGACGCCGCCCGCCGGGCCGGCGTGGACGTTCCCGAAGTGGTCTGCTTCGAGAAGCAGTCCGACCTTGGCGGCATGTGGAACTACACCTGGCGCACCGGCCTGGACCAGCACGGCGAGCCGGTGCACGCGAGCATGTACCGCTATCTCTGGTCGAACGGCCCCAAGGAGTGCCTGGAGTTCGCCGACTACAGCTTCGAGGAGCATTTCGGGCGTCCGATCGCTTCCTACCCGCCGCGCCCGGTGCTGCGCGACTACATCATGGGCCGGATCGAACGCAGCGGCCTGCGCGACCAGATCCGCTTCAACACCGCCGTGCACTCGGTCGAGTACAGCGAGGAGACCGGCAGGTTCACCGTCACCGTGCGCGAGCTCGTCGAGGACCGCATGGTGAGCGAAGAGTTCGACTGGGTGGTCGTGGCCACCGGCCATTTCTCCACGCCCAATGCGCCGAACTTCGAGGGGCTCTCGCAGTTCCCCGGGCGCGTGCTGCATGCGCATGATTTCCGCGATGCCTGCGAGTTCGCCGGCAAGGACCTGCTGCTGATCGGCAGCAGCTATTCGGCCGAGGACATCGGCACGCAGTGCTACAAGTACGGCGCGAAGTCGGTGACGTTCAGCTACCGCAGCGCGCCCATGGGCTACGACTGGCCGGAGGCCTTCAGCGAGAAGCCGCTGCTGCTGCGCGTGGAGGGCAATACCGCGCACTTCGCCGACGGCAGCTCGCGCGACGTGGACGCGATCATCCTCTGCACCGGCTACCAGCACCACTTCCCGTTCCTGCCCGACGAGCTGACGCTGCGCACCAGCAACCGGCTGTATCCGCAGGGCCTGTACAAGGGCGTGTTCTGGATCGACAACCCGAAGCTGGTCTATCTCGGCATGCAGGACCAGTACTACACCTTCAACATGTTCGACGCCCAGGCATGGCTGGCGCGCGACGTGATCATCGGCCGCACCGCACTGCCGGCCCGCGAGGAGATGCTCGCCGACAGCGAGGCCTGGTTCGCGCGCGAGAACGCCACCACCTCGGCCGACGAGGACATCGACTTCCAGGCCGCCTACGTCCGCGACCTGGTGGACCGCAGCGACTACCCGGACTTCGCGATCGAGGAGATGGCGGCGATGTTCAAGGAGTGGATGCACGACAAGGAGCTCGGCATCCTCGACTACCGCAACAAGAGCTATCGATCGACCATCACCGGGACCCAGGCGCCGCCGCACCACACGCCGTGGATGGAGGCGATGGACGATTCGCTGGAGGCGTTCCTGCGTGTTCCGGAGGCCAAGTGCCCGGAAACGGCGGCGGTGAAGGCTCCGGCGCAGGCATCCCGGCCCGCTGAGGGCCCTGCCAGGGCCGCTGCGAAGGCCGAGCGCCGGCCGGAGGCGGTGGCAGGCTGAAGCAGGCTCAGGCTGGCGGCAGCCGGACCTCCGACAGCCGCCAGCGCGTGCCCTTGCGGGTCAGCACCAGCACAAGTTCGCCGCCGTCTCCGCTCGACACCGTCGCCGACGCGCGCGACAGGGATTCGAAGCGCAGGCGCGGCTCCGGGACGGGCCCGGGCTGCGCGGAGGTATCGCCGCGCGCGGACGGGGGCACGTTGCCGAGCCGGTTCCAGACCTTGCGGCCTTCCATCATCGCGCCCAGGCCCGCCGGGGTGACCATCGCATCCACCAGGCCGCCGGCCAGCCCGCTGGCCACGCTCAGGCCGAAGGCGGCGAACGGGCCGGCCTGCGCGTCCACGCCGGCCGCGCGCACGATCCGGTCCTGCACCTGCGGCTTCAGGCTGGCGCGCAGCGCCGGGAAGTCGACGTGCCGGGCCAGCGCGCGCGCGTCTCCGGCCTGCGCGGCCTGGCGGATGCCGGCGACGGCGCGCCACGGTCCGCTGGCGGTCCATGCCAGCAGCGCCACCAGCACGAGTGCCGCAATCCAGCCGAGTGATTTCAGCCTGCGGGAATCGGCCATGCTCAGAACTCCAGGTCCAGCGCGGCGCAGAGATAGTCCACGAAGGGCGCGAGGTCGCGCAGGTCCTTCGCCAGCACCTGGCGCAGCTTCGGGCCGGTGACGGTGTCGTCGTCCAGCGGCCGCGTGGCCACGAAGCTGCGGTGGCGCAGGTCGTCGATGAAGGCGAAGTCGGCGGGGAAGCCGCGCGGCGGGCGCACCAGCCTGTCCTCGTCGTCGAACGCGTAGCGGCGGCGGAAGGCGGGCGCGTGGGCGGCGGCCTTCCAGGCGGCGGGGTTGTCGACGATGAACTGGCGGATCCGGCGCAGCGTCGGCGATTCGGGGCGCCAGATGCCGGCGCCGACGAAGCAGCCGCCGGGCTCGATGTGCAGGTAGTACAGCGGCGTGGCCAGCTCCTGGCGGCGGGCGTGGAACAGGCGTGCGCCCTGCCAGGTCTTGTAGGGGCGCTTGTCGTTGGCGAAGCGGGTGTCGCGCTGGATGCGGTACAGCGAGCCGCCCACGGTGCGCGGGTCGGCGCGGAAGTGCAGGCTCACTTCGGCCAGGTCGGGCTGCAGGTCGGTGATGAGCCGCTGCAGCGGCTCGCGCACGTGCGCCTCGTAGTCCTGCTTGTGGGCATGGAACCAGGCGCGCTCGTTGTGGCGGGCGAGCGCGCGCAGGAAGCGGAAGGTCCGGTCGCTGAAGTAGGTGGTCATGGCGTGGGGGCGGCGTGGTCGTGGACGCCGGCGCCGCCGGTGGGCGCGTCTTCGGCCGGGGGCAGGCCGGTCGCCAGCTCGCGGCCCCAGCCTTCCAGGCGGTCGAGCAGAGCGAGGCGGGCGGCGTCGCTGCCTGCCTCCGCGCGCAGCCGGGCGATGTCGGCGAAATAGGTTTCGAAGCTGCATTCGGACAGGCCGCTGTCGGCGTGCAGGCGCCGGCGCCGGTAGTCGTCCCAGCGCGCGCGCTCGATGGCGTCGAGGGTGTCGGGCCAGTTGCGGGCGCGGTAGCGGAACAGCAGTTCGGCCAGGCGCGGGTCCTGGAACCCGTAGTCGGTGGTTCCCAGCTGCGCCGGAGGCGTGGCGCGCACGCGGGCCATGCGCGCCTTGTCGCCGTCGCCGACGAAGCCGTCGTAGAGCGCCGCGTCGACGTCCGGCCGCTCGCGCGGGTCGCGCTCGCGGGCGAACACGCGGCGCACCTTCTCCGCGATCGCGGGGCCGTGCGCGCGGATGCGGGCGGCGCGGGCCTCGGCGACCTCGCGATCGATCCCCAGGCGCTCGAAGTCCGCCGGGCGCAGGTGGTTCCACTGCACCAGCGCGGGGCAGCGGTTGGTGTGCACTTCCTTCAGCGGCACGCGCGACACGCCCTCGGGCAGGTCGGCCGAGCGCACGTACAGGCGCGCGGCGATCTCGTCGGCCGACAGCGCCAGCAGCCCGTCCGGGTCGCTGTCGAGGTCGTAGACGATGACGCGGTTGCCGATCTGCGGATGCACCGCCACCGGCACCACGGCCGCCGCGCACAGGCGGGATGCCGGGTAGCGCTGCGAGACGTGCAGCACCGGCGTCATCGCGAACGGATCGAGCATGCCGGCGACGTGGCGCTTGTCGCGCAGCGCCAGCGCGTACTGCCACAGCCGCGGCTGCGCGGTCCGGAACAGCCGGGCCAGCCCGATCAGCGCACGCACGTCCGACAGCGCCTCGTGGGCGTCGCCGATGCGCACGCCGTTGGCCTCGGCCAGGTGTTCGAGCCGGAACGAAGTGGCTCCGTCGTCGCGAGTGGGCCACTCGATGCCCTCGGGCCGCAGCGCGTGCGCCAGGCGCATCACGTCGAGCAGGTCCCAGCGGCAGTTGCCGTTGCGCCACTCGCGCTCGTAGGGATCGTGGAAGTTGCGGAACAGCCCGTGGCGCACGAACTCGTCGTCGAAGCGCAGCGAGTTGTAGCCCAGCGTGCAGGTGCCTGGCCGGGACATCTCGTCGGCGATGCGCGCGAAGGCCTCGGCCTCGGACAGGCCGGCAAGCGCGTCCTGCGGGGCGAGCCCGGTGACCATCGAGGCGCCGGGCGAGGGCAGCAGGTCGTCGGAGGGACGCACGAGGAACTCGATCGGGTCACCCAGCTCGGTCAGGTCGGCATCGGTGCGGATCGCCGCGAACTGCGCGATCCGCGTGCGTCGTGGATCGGTGCCCCAGGTCTCGAGGTCGTAGAACAGGAAGCTGTCGCTCACGCCGCCACCGTGCCTGCGGCCACAGGTGCGCGGGCGCTCACGGGCTGTCCTCCAGCGGCGGCAGGGCGGCCTCGATCACGGGATCGAGCGCGCCGATGTCAACTTCGTCCAGCGAGGTCAGGCCGCGGGTGGCGTCCTCGAGGATCACCCGCTGCAGCTCGCTGCGCTCCAGCGCCAGCGAGTAGGGGATGCGCATGAAGGTGACCATGGCGTAGTGCGGGATGAAGCGGGTGGGGTGGCGCGCCTGCAGCGCCAGCTCCAGCTCGCGCTGCAGCAGGAAGCCGGGATCGTCGACCAGGTCGCGCATCTCGATGTAGTTGTCGAGCGCCATCTTCTGGATGGCGGCGGCGTCGGGCATGCGCTGGGCTTCGAAGGCCACGTAGGCTGCGGCGAGGTCCCGGGTCGCATCCAGGTGCCGCGCCAGCGCGACGCAGTCCTCGAAGGCGCAGTTCATGCCCTGGCCATGGAAGGGCACCATCGCGTGCGCGGCGTCGCCGATCAGCACCGCGTCGCCGCCGAGGTGCCAGCGGTCGAGGTAGAGCGTGCCCAGCGTGCCGACCGGGTTGGCGTCGAAGTCGTGCTCGAGCTCGGGGATCAGCGGCAGGGCGTCGGGAAAGTCGCGTTCGAACAGCGCGCGCGCGGCGGCAGAGTCTGGCACGGTCTCGAAGCTCGGGTCGCCGTTGCCTTCGTCCTGCATCGCCATGAACAGCGTCACCGTGAACGTGCGCTCGTCGTTGGGCAGCGCGATGCACATGTAGCGCCCGCGCGGCCAGATGTGCAGCGCGTTGGGCTCGATGCGGAAGTCGCCGTCAGGCGCGGGCGGGATTTCCAGCTCCTTGTAGCCGTGGCCGAGCCACTCGGTGCGTTCGCCGAGGTCGCGCTGCGCGCGCATCTGCCCGCGCAGGGTGGAGCCGGCGCCGTCGCAGCCGATCAGCGTGGTGAAGCCGACGCGGTGCAGTTCGCCGCCGCCGCGGTAGAACGCGCGCTTGGCGGCGAAGTCCACCGCCTCCAGCCGCCGGTCGAAGTGCAGCTGCGCACCGGCGGCTTCGGCCGCGTTGATCAGGGTGATGTTGAGCTCGCCGCGGCTGACCGACCAGATCACCTCGCTGTCGTCGCGGCCGTAGCGCTGCAGCTGCGGCGTGCCGGCAGGCGGATGCACCATGCGCCCGCGCATCATCACCGCCTGGGCGAGCACGTCGCGGTCGGCGTCGGCGGCGCGCAGGGCGTGCAGGCCGCGCTCGGCCAGCGCGAGGTTGATCGAACGGCCGCCGGCGAAGCCGTGCACGCGCGGGTCGCCGCGGCTTTCGTAGACCTCGACCTTCCAGCCGCGCCGGGCCAGCAGCGTGGCCATCAGTGCGCCGGCCAGGCCGGCACCGATGATGGTGGCTTCGCGCGGCGCGGTGCTCATGCGCGGCCCTCGCGCCAGGCTTCGGTGGCGCGCACGAAGCGCAGCACGTCGGCGTGGCTGTTGTACATCGGCGCCGGCGAGATGCGGATCACGTCGGGTTCGCGCCAGTCGCCCAGCACGCCCTGCGCCGACAGCGATTCGAACAGCGAACGCCCGGCGTCGCGCCCGCGCAGACCGCGGCCCTCGAGCACGCGCAGCGAAAGCTGGGCGCCGCGCTGCCCCGGATCGCCCGGGGTGACGATGGCCAGCGTCCCGGACAGGCGCTGCGCGATCAGTGTTTCCAGGTAGCCAGTCAGCGACAGCGACTTCGCGCGCAGCGCGTCCATGCCGACGCGGTCGAAGAGTTCCAGCGCCGCGCGAAGCGGCGCCAGCCCGAGGATCGGCGGATTGCTGAGCTGCCAGCCTTCCGCGCCGGGCGTGGGTTCGAACGTCGGTGCCATCCGGAAGCGCGTGGCCTCCTCGTGCCCCCACCAGCCGGCGAAGCGCGGGCGGTCGGTGTGCGCGTGCCGCGCATGCACGAAGCAGCCGGCCACCGCTCCCGGGCCGGCGTTCATGTATTTGTAGTGGCACCACACCGCGAAGTCGGGGCCGTCGTCATGCAGTCGCAGCGCCAGGTTGCCCGCGGCGTGCGCGTGGTCGAAGCCGACCACCGCGCCGGCGGCGTGCCCCAGCCACGTGATCTCCGCGACGTCGAAGGCCTGCCCGGTGCGGTACTGCACGCCGGGCCACAGCACCAGCGCCAGGCGTGGCCCGTGGATTTCGATCGCGCGTGCGATGGCCTCCATCGAGAAGCGGCCCTCGGGCTGGTCGGGCTCGAGCTCGATCAGGTCGGTGGCCGGGTCGAAGCCGTGGAAACGGACCTGCGATTCCAGCGCATAGCGGTCGGAGGGGAACGCCCCGGCCTCCATCAGGATCGCCGGCCGCTCGCGCGTGGGCCGGTAGAAGCTGACCAGCATGAAGTGCAGGTTGGCGGTGAGCGAGTTCATCGCCACCACCTCGCCGGGCTCCGCGCCGACCACCCGCGCCAGCGGCTCGCGCAGCAGGGCGTGGTAGGGCATCCACTGCGTGGTGCCGGTGAAGTGCGCCTCGACGGCTTCCGCGGCCCACTTGTCGAGCACGTCCTCGACATGCGCCCGCGCCGATTTCGGCTGCAGCCCCAGCGAATTGCCGACGAAATACGCCTGCTCGCCATCGCCGTGCCGCGGCACGTGGTACTCGCCGCGCAGGCTGCGCAGGGGATCGGCCCCGTCGAGGGCTGCGGCGTACTGGTCGGTGTATGGCTCGGTCATTGGAAAGCCTCTTTTGCCACGGATGGACGCGGATGGCACGGATTCACACGGATAAAGCAGAAGAAAAAGAAAGGGATCAGTTCACCACGGCCTGCTCTCCATGCTGTTGCTCTATCCGTGTAAATCCGTGCAAATCCGCGTCCATCCGTGGCAAAAAACAGATGTCACGCAAAGCGCGAAACCGCCAGCCCCAGCCATTCCAGTGCGGTGCCGTGATAGAGACGGGCCTGGGCGGTGGTGTCGAGGCCAAGGGCGTCGATGCCGGCGCCGGGCTGCTGTTCGCCCAGCGGGAAGGGATAGTCGGTGCCGAGCATCACGCGGTCGATGCCGCAGGTGTCGATGAGGTAGCGCAGCGCGCGGTCGTCGGCCACCCAGGAATCGAAGTACAGGCGCGACAGGTATTCGCGCGGGTTGCGCGGGTTGTCGGTGGCCACCAGGTCCGGGCGCATGTTGAAGCCGTGCTCGATGCGGCCGATGGTGTAGGGGAAGCTGCCGCCGCCGTGGGCCATGCAGATCTTCAGCTTCGGCAGCCGCTCGAGCACGCCGCCGAACACCAGCGAACAGGCCGCGCGCGACTGCTCGGCCGGCATGCCCACCAGCCACGGCAGCCAGTACTTGGGCATGGTCGGCGTGCCCATCATGTCCCAGGGATGCACCAGGATCGCCGCGCCCAGGTCGGCGGCGGCTTCGAAGAACGGGAACAGCTCGGGCGCGTCGAGGTTCCAGTGCACGTCCGGCGAAACCTGCACGTGCGAGCCGATCTGCACGCCCTGCAGGCCGAGCTGGTCCATGCAGCGCTCCAGCTCCTGCACCGCCAGCCGCGCCGACTGCAGCGGCACCGTGCCGATGCCGGCGTAATGGCGCGGATGCGCGCGGCAGGTTTCGGCCATGTGGTCGTTGAGCGCCTGGTGCAGCTCCAGCGCCTGGTTGGGCTTCGCCCAGTAGCTGAACATCACCGGCACCGTGCTGATCACCTGCACCTGCACGCCGAAGCGGGCGTAGTCGTCGATGCGCTCGCGTGCGTCCCAGGTCTTCGACCAGATCTCGCGGAAGAAGCGCCCGTCCTTGTAGATGCGGTGGCGCCCGTCCTCGGTGTGGTGGATCACCGGGAAACGTTCGTCGCCGTACTTGCGCGCGAGATCCGGCCAGTCGCGGGGCAGGTAGTGGGCGTGGATGTCGATTTTCAGCATGGCGGAATCCTAAGCCGGCCGCGGGTGCATGTCATTGAGCGCGCTGGTCAGTCGCGTGCGGCGGACACCTTCCGGCAGGCGAAGATGACGTCCTGTACCAGCCGTGCCTCGACGTCGACATGGCCCTCGTACTCGGCCAGATTGCGCAGATCATGCGCCTTGGCGAGCACGCGCCCACACCTCGGGGCCAAGCCCGAGCGTGTGCGGCAACACCTGGAACACGATGTAGCGGTGTCGCGCCCGGTAACCGTGGCGCCGCAGCGCCGCCAGGCACAGTGCGTGCGCGGCGTTGTAGGCAAGGTCGAAGCGGCTTTCGAGCGAAAGCGCGTCGTTGCCGGCATCGGCCAGACGTGCACGGCCCGAGCGCAGCAGGCCCGCGACTTCGGCATCGTCGGCCGGTTCCGGCGACAGCGGCTTTCCGGGGCCGGCGAGGTTCTCAAGCGGCGAACTCATGCTCGCCTCCGATCAGCCAGATGCGCGGCTGCTGCAGCACGCGGGTGACGAAGCTGTTGCCGGAGTCGACGCGCTGGCGCAGTTCGGCCTGGGTGTAGAGGGTGGGATTGACCTCCCGCCCGAGCCGCTCGATCACCGGATGCAGCGCGCCCATGACCTCGGGATAGGCGAGGTCGTCGGACACCAGCATCAGGTCGATGTCGCTGCTCGCTACGTCGGTGCCCTTGGCCACGGAGCCGTAGACGAAAGCGGCCCGGATGCGATCGGCCAGCGGCGTCAGCGCTTCGCGCAGGGGATCGGCAAGGCCAAAGGTCTTGCGGACGATGGCGACGAGCTCGTCGTGGATGGGAGCATCGGGATTCGCGCTGTAGCGCTTCTGCTTGCCGACCTGCTCGACCCGCAGCAGTCCGCTGCCCGCCAGGCGGGCCAGCTCACGCTGCACGGCACCGCTGCCGGCGCCGGTGTTCTGGATCAGCTCGCTGACGCTGTAGCTGCGTCCGGATTGGCCGAAGAGACAGCCCAGCACGCGGCGCTGCGTGGCGGTGAAGAGCGCATCGCTCAGGTTGGCCTTGGCGTAGCGGGCTGCAGCCTCGCTGATCTTCTGTGCCGATGGTTTGTTGCCCATATTGGGCAAATTAATGCCCAGATCGGGCATGGTCAAGCGCTGCTGGTAGCGGGGGCGGGATTTGAACCTGCAATGGTCAAGTGATGTCCGCCTGCGAATCCGCCTGCATCTCATAGCGCGTCGGTCGCGGGTTGAGATGGCCGCAGGCCTTGCAGGTGCGCAGCTCGTCGTTGCGATAGAACCTCTCGAACACGCGGAAGAAGTCCTGCTCGATGTCCTCGAGGTGGAAGAACTCCTCATAGACCTTCTCGTTGCAGTTCACGCAGTACCACATCAGGCCGTCGTCCTCGTGCGCCAGGCGGCGGCGCTCGATCACCAGCCCGATCGAACCCTCGGCGCGCTGCGGCGAATGCGGCACGCGCGGCGGCAGCAGGAAGGTCTCGCCGGCACGGATCGGCACGTCGCGCACCTTCCCGTCCTCCTGGATGCGCAGCACCATCTCGCCTTCGAGTTGGTAGAACCACTCCGGGCCTTCCTCGAAGTGGTAGTCGGTGCGCGCGTTCGGGCCGCCGACCACCATCACGATGAAATCGCCGTCGTAGATGCACTTGTTGCCCACGGGGGGCTTGAGCAGGTGGTGGTTGTCCTCGATCCACTTCTGGAAGTCCAGCGGCGGCGGAATCATGGCGTGTCTCCCTGGATGGCGGCGACGCACTTGAGTTCGATCGCGATCGGCGTCGGCAGCGCGGTGATGCCCAGCGTGGTGCGGCAGGGCGCGGTGGCGGGATCGGGGAAGTGCTCGGCCCAGACCGCGTTGTAGGCCTTGAAGTCACGCGCCATGTCGGTGAGGTAGACGGTCACGTCTACCAGGTCCTCCCAGCGCGCGCCGCTGGCTTCGAGCACGGCGCGGACGTTGGCGAACACGGCGCGGGTTTGCGCCGCGATGTCGTAGGCGCGCACGCGCCCGTCGGCGTAGTAGTCGTTGCCGGGGATCGCGTCGCTGGCCGGGTCGCGCGGGCCGATGCCCGAGAGGAACAGCAGGTCGCCGACGCGCCGCGCGTGCGGATAGGCGCCGACCGGCTTGGGCGCGGTGCTGGCCTGGACCACGGTGCCGGCCATCTCAGCGGTCCTCGCGGTCTTCGCTGATGCGCTGCAGCGCCGGCCAGTACTGCTCGGGCAGGGCTGTCGGCGAATCGATAGACAGGCCGAGATCATGCACGCGGCCGTCGCGCAGCGAGTACACCCAGGCATGCACCGCCAGCTTCTGCCCGCGCGCCCAGGCTTCGCGCACCACCGTGGTCTCGCAGACGTTGATCATCTGCTCCAGGGCGTTGAGCTCGCACAGGCGGTCGTGGCGGATCTCGTCGCTGTCGATGGCCTCGATGATGGCGCGGTGCTTGTGTTTGACGTCCTTGACGTGGCGGATCCAGTTGTCGGCCAGGCCCACGCGCTGGCCGGTGAGCGCCGCGCCCACGCCGCCGCAGCCGTAGTGGCCGACCACCAGGATGTGCTCGACCTCGAGCACGTCGATCGCGTACTGGATCACCGACAGGCAGTTGAGGTCGGTGTGCACCACGACGTTGGCGATGTTGCGATGGACGAAGACCTCGCCCGGGTTCATGTCGATGATCTGGTTGGCCGGCACGCGCGAGTCGGAGCAGCCGATCCACAGGTACTTGGGGTGCTGCAGCCCGGACAGGCGGCTGAAGAAGCCCGGGTCCTCCGCGCGGGCGCGCTCGGCCCAGATGCGGTTGCGTTCGAGCAGGTCGTGCATTCGGTACATGGGGAATCCGTGTGGTGCGAAAGGGATGCGGGCTCAGGTCGCGATGCAGACGTTGCGCGGTTCGGTGAAGAAGCGCATCGCCTCCAGCCCGCCTTCGCGGCCGAGGCCGGACTGGCCCATGCCGCCGAAGGGCGTGCGCAGGTCGCGCATCAGCCAGGTGTTGATCCAGACGATGCCGCAGCGCAGCTGCGCGCCGAAGCGGTGCGCCCGCGCCAGGTCGCGCGTCCACACCGAAGCGGCCAGGCCGTAGTCGCCGGCGTTGGCCAGGGCCAGCGCATGGTCGTCGTCGTCGAACGGCTGCAGGGTGGCGACCGGGCCGAAGATCTCGTCGCGGTTGCTGGCGCAGTCGGGACCCAGGCCCTCGATCACCGTCGGCGCCACGAACCAGCCGGGACGGTCCAGCGCAACGCCGCCGCACAGCACCCGGCCGCCCTCGTCGCGCGCGCGCGCGATCGCGGCTACGACCTTGTCGAAGTGCGCCTGCGAGACCAGCGGGCCGAGGTTGGCATCGCGGTCCATGGGATCCCCGGGGCGCAGCGCGAGCGCGGCCTGGACGAAGGCGTCGCGGAATTCGGCATACACCCGCCGCTCGACCAGGATGCGCGAGCCGCACAGGCAGATCTGCCCGCTGTTCTGGAACGCGGAGCGGACGATGGTGTCGAGCCGGTCGCGCCAGTCGCTGTCGGCGAACACCAGCGTCGGGTTCTTGCCGCCCAGTTCCAGCGAGACCTTCTTCAGCTGCGTGCCGGCAATGCCCGCGATGTGCCGGCCCACGGCGGTGCTGCCGGTGAACGACACCGCCCTGATCGCGTCGTGGCGCACGATCGCCTCGCCGACCTCGGGCCCGCCGCCGTGCACCACGTTGAGCACGCCGGCCGGCAGCCCGGCCTCCAGCGCCAGTTCGCCGAGCATCGTCGCGGTCGCGGGCGTCACCTCCGACGGCTTGGCGACGACGGTGTTGCCGGCCGCCAGCGCCGGCGCGATCTTCCAGGTGAACAGATACAGCGGCAGGTTCCAGGGCGAGATCGTGCCGACCACGCCCAGCGGCTGGCGCAGGGTGTAGTTCAGGCCGGCCTCCCCGTGGTGCGACTCGCTTGCGAACTGGGTCGCGGCATGGGCGAAGAAGCGCAGGTTCGACACCGCGCGCGGGATCTCCGCGTCGCGCGCCAGCGCATGGGGCTTGCCGCCGTCGCGGGCCTCGGCATGCGCGAAGTCGTCCAGCCGCGCCTCGAGGGCGTCGGCCAGGCGCTCTAGGTGGCGCGCGCGCTCGCTGTTGCGCAGTCCCGACCAGGCGGGGAACGCCTCGCCGGCCGCGGTGGCCGCGGCGTCGACGTCGGAGGCATCGCCATCCGCCACTTCGGCATACACCTTGCCGGAGGCTGGCTCGAACACGTCGCGCCAGCGCGCGCTGGCGGCCTCGCGCGTGCCGCTGCCGATGACGTGTGTGTAGCGTCGCATCCCGCAAGCTTACCCGCGCGGGCCCGGGCCGTCAGGACTGGCAGGCGGGGCAGAGGTAGAGCCGCCGCGATCCCGAGTTGATCCGCTCGATGCGCGTGCCACAGGCCGGGCAGGGCTGGCCTTCGCGGCCGAACACCTGGAAGCGGAAGGCGTCGGAGGTGTCGGTGAGGTAGTCCTCGCGCATGCGGTCGGCCGGCGCGATGCCGCGGGTGCGGTAGCTGTGCCGCGGGATGTCGAGCAGGGCCTGCGCCAGTCGCGCGGTGGCCGCCGCATCGAGCGTCTTCGGCCGTCGCTCCGGCCGCAGCCCCGCGGCGAACAGCACTTCGGCGCGCAGGTAGTTGCCCATGCCGGCGAGGAAGCCCTGGTCGAGCAGCAGGCTTGCCAGCGCGCGGCCGCGGAAGGCCGGCGACTGCAGGCGCGTGGCCACGGCCGCGGCATCGAGCGCGGGATCGAGCACGTCCGGGCCCAGGCCCTGGAGGAAGGGATGGGACTCGACCTCGTCGCTGCGCCACATCGACACGTCCGAGGCCGAGTACAGCCGGATCGCACCGCGGGCGGTCTCGAAGGCCACGCGCAGCGAGCGTGTGGTCGCCTGCGGCTGCTCGCCGGGCGCGACGATCCGCCAGACGCCGTAAAGCTGGTTGTGGCTGTACATCGTCCAGCCATGGTCGAAGCGGATGAGCAGCGCCTTGCCGCGCGGGGTGATCGATTCGATGCGCCGTCCGACGAGGTCGGCCTCGAAGCGCTTCAGCTCCGGGAAGGCGAACATCGCCCGCGTGATCGGCTCGCCGGCCACCGCCTCGGCCAGGCGATCGGCGGCGCGGCGGATTTCCGGGCCTTCGGGCACGGCCTCAGATCGAGGCCATGCGCCCGCCGTCGACAGCCAGGCTGACGCCGTTGACGTAGCCGGCCGCCGGCGAGCACAGGAAGGCGATCACGCCGCCGGTCTCCTCCGGGCGCGCGAAGCGTCCGGCCGGCACCGTGGCGCACATCGCCGCGCGCACGTCGTCCGGGGACTGCCCGGTCTTCGCCACGCGGTCGGCCACGATCTGCTCGATGCGCCCGGTCTCGGTGAAGCCCGGCAGCACGTTGTTCACGGTGATGCCGTCGCCGCCCAGCTCGCGCGCCAGGGTCTTCGCCCAGCTGGCGACGGCGCCGCGCACCGTGTTGGAAACGCCGAGGCCGGGGATGGGCTCGCGCACCGAGGTCGAAACCACGTTGACGATGCGGCCCCACCGCGCGTCGCGCATCCCCGGCAGCACCGCCTGCAGCAGCACCTGGCTGGCGAGCAGATGGCGGCGGAAGGCGGCCTCGAAGGCGTCCAGTGCCGCTTCGTGCGCGCTGCCGCCCGGCGGGCCGCCGGTGTTGTTGACAAGGATCTGCACCGGCCGCCGCGCCACCACGGCGTCCACGGCCGCGCGCAGGCCGTCGGTATCGGCGCTGTCGGCGACCGCGAAGGCGTGTCCGCGCCCGGGCCCGCCGGCAAGCCCGGCCACCACCTCGCGCAGCACCGCTTCGCGGCGCGAGAGCACGGTCACGGTGGCGCCCAGCGCCGCCAGCTCTTCAGCCGCGGCGCGGCCGATGCCTTCGGACGCGCCGCAGACCAGCGCGTGGCGTCCTTCCAGGTTCAGGTCCATGTGGATGTCCTCCTCGGGTTCGCCCGGAGCAGCTCAGCTGCCGCGGCCACCGAGCTTCTGCACCATGCCGGCCTGGAGCGCGGCGTCGTCGTCGCCCTGCGGCGGCACCAGTTCGGCCAGCAGGAAGCCGCGCTCGGCGGCGTCGCTGTCATCGAGGCCGTCGAAGGCCACGAACTCTGCGTCGAGCAGCATCGAGCGCGCGGTGTCCTCGCTGTCGTAGACCAGGGTGTTGGCGTCGCTGTCGAGCACCTCGGCGGTGCCGGCCTCGCGCACCCGCAGCCGCGCCCAGACCACGGTGCGGCCGAGCGTGGCCAGCCACCATTCGTCGTGCGGGCGGGCTTCGTCGAAGCCGCTCATGACAGCGCCACCGACCACAGCGACAGGATCCCGGCCCCGGCCAGGCCGAAGATCACCGTCGACAGCGCCACCCGCGCCGGCGTGGCCAGTCCGGTGAAGTCCGGGTCGCGGGTCTCGCGGTAGCCGCCGCCCAGCAGCCACAGCATCGCCGCGGGCTTCAGGAAGGCGCCTTCGCCCAGGCGTTCGCGCACCTCCGGATGGCGGTCGCGCAGGTGCACCAGCGACAGCGGCCAGAAGATGATGTACGCACAGGCGCCGGCAATGGCCACGCCGACGAAGCACAGGGCGAAGAACAGCAGCACGGCCTCAGTACTCCGCCGTGCCCGGCGCGCGCGGGTAGGGGATGGCATCGCGGATGTTGGACAGCCCGCAGACGTAGACCACCAGGCGCTCGAAGCCCAGCCCGAAGCCGGCGTGCGGCACGGTGCCGTAGCGGCGGAAGTCGCGGTACCAGCCGTAGTGCTCGCGGTCGAGGCCGAACTGGTCCATGCGCGCATCGAGCACGTCCAGCCGCTCCTCGCGCTGCGAGCCGCCGATGATCTCGCCGATGCCCGGCGCCAGCACGTCCATCGCGGCCACGGTCTTCCCGTCGTCGTTGAGGCGCATGTAGAAGGCCTTGATGTGCTCGGGGTAGTTGGTCACCACCACCGGGCGGCCGACGTGCTGCTCGGTCAGCCAGCGCTCGTGCTCGGTCTGCAGGTCCAGGCCCCATTCGACCGGGAAGTCGAATTTGTGCCCGGACTTCTGCAGCAGGCCGATGGCGTCGCCGTACTCGATGCGTTCGAACGGCGCGTTGACGAACGCCTCCAGCCGCGTGACCGCGTCCTTCTGCACCCGCTCGGCGATGAAGGCCATGTCGTCGGCGCGCTCGTCGAGCACCGCCTTGAACAGGTACTTGAGGAATTCCTCGGAGATCCGGGCGGTTTCGGCCAGGTCGGCGAAGGCGATCTCCGGCTCGATCATCCAGAACTCGGCCAGGTGGCGCGTGGTGTGGCTGTTCTCGGCGCGGAAGGTCGGGCCGAAGGTGTAGACCTTGCTCATCGCCAGCGCGAAGGCCTCGACGTTGAGCTGGCCCGACACCGTGAGGAAGGTCTCCTTGCCGAAGAAGTCGCGGTCGAAGTCCACGCCGCCGTCCTTGTGGCGGGGCAGGTTGGCCAGGTCCAGCGTCGACACCCGGAACATCTGCCCGGCGCCCTCGGCGTCCGAGGTGGTGATGATCGGGGTGTTGATCCAGAAGTAGCCGTTCTCGTGGAAGTACCGGTGCGCCGCCTGCGCCAGGCAGTGGCGGATGCGGGTCACCGCGCCGAACAGGTTGGTGCGCGGGCGCAGGTGGGCGACCTCGCGCAGGAACTCCAGCGAGTGCGCCTTGGGCTGGATCGGATAGGTTTCCGGATCCTCGACCCAGCCCACGACCTCGATCGACGACGCCTGGATCTCGAAGCTCTGGCCCTGGCCCTGCGAGGCCACGAGCGTGCCGGTGGCAATCACCGAACAGCCGGCGGTCAGGCGCTTCACCTCGGCCTCGTAGTTGTCGAGGCTCGACGGCGCGACCACCTGGATCGGCGCGAAGCAGGAGCCGTCGCTGACGTTGACGAAGCTCAGCCCGGCCTTGGAATCGCGGCGGGTGCGCACCCAGCCGCGGACCGTGACTTCGCCGCCGGCGGCGACCTTGCCCGCGAGCGCGTGTTCGACGCTGACCACCGTCATGCCCTGGATCCTTGGAAAAGTAGGGGAAAGCGGAAAGTCTACCGGACGCACCGTCCCACGGTTCAGGGCCGCGCGCCGGCGCGGACGGGTAGAATGGCGCCATGGCCATCACCCTCGCTCCCGCCGCCCTCGAACGCGTGAAGGGCTATCTCGCCTCCGATCCCTCGGCCGTGGGCCTGCGCTTCGGCGTGCGTCGCACCGGCTGCTCGGGCTGGGGCTACTCGGTCGACCTCGCCCGCGGCGAAGAGCCCGGCGACACCGTCTTCGAACAGGACGGCGTGCGCATCTTCATCGACGCCGACAGCCTGCCCCTGGTCGACGGCACGGAGATGGACTTCCTGAAGCAGGGCCTGAGCGAGCAGTTCACCTTCAGGAACCCGAAGGCAGCCGCCGAGTGCGGCTGCGGCGAGAGCTTCACGACCGACGCCGACAAGGTGGCTTGAGGTCCGTATCGCCCGGCTTTCCGGGCTGGCCTGATTCCTTGGTGATGGTTCGCGCCGCAGGAGGCGGCTGGCGGGGGGAGTGCTCCGCCCCGCCGTCAGCCATCCATGGCTGAAAGCGGGGGCGTGGGCCATCCATGGCCCACTCTCCGCACTCCCCCCGCCACCCACCTCCTGCACCACCTTCTTGGCACGGCCAGGCGAAAAGCGGCGGACTCCGCGCTCCGCGACGGACGGTGCGGTGGCCTGAGACCTGACCCAAAGCCCAAGGCCTACGTCCATGCGTGCGGCTATCGCACAACAGCCAGGGGACTGCGCGGAAGGTTCTACGGACGCCGTCACTCCCGACGCCGGGAAAGCCCACGCCCGCGCGAACGCCCGGCGCGCTGCGCCGGGCCGGACCGGGCCGGGCCGGGCCGGGCCGGGCCGCATAGCGGACCGGGCTGCTTCGCCGGTCCATACCCACCGCGTAGTGGCACGCGTCCCCCACGAAGCCGGAGGACAGGAAGGACAGCCCCTGAAAACAACAATTTGCGCGGAAACCCGGTCGGCTGCCATAATGTGCGGCTCCCAGTCCACCGGGAGACCCTTGCCCCACGGCGTCCGCCCGGACCGTCCGGGGGCTATCCGGGCCCGCGGCACGTCGCCGCGGCCGATATCCACAAGGAAACAACATGCGTCACTACGAGATCGTGTTCCTGGTCCACCCGGACCAGAGCGAACAGGTGCCGGCCATGGTCGAGCGCTACAAGACCCTGATCGAAGGTGCCGAAGGCAAGATCCACCGCCTCGAAGACTGGGGCCGCCGCCAGCTGGCCTACCCCATCGACAACCTCGTCAAGGCCCACTACGTCCTGATGAACATCGAAGCCGGCCAGTCCGTGCTCGACGAACTGATCGAAGGCTTCCGCTTCAACGACGCCATCCTGCGCCACCTCGTGATCCGCCGCGACGAGGCCGATACCGAGCAGTCGCTGATCATGAAGAACAAGGACGAGAAGCCGGAGAAGTCCGACCGTCCGGAGCGCGGCGAGCGCCGCCGCCGTGACGACGAGGAAGGCGAGGGCGACAAGCCCGCCGCCGACGCCGACAACTCCGAAGCCGCCTGAGGATCACCGACATGTCCAAGTTCTTCCGCCGCCGCAAGTTCTGCAAGTTCACCGCCGAGGGCGTCAAGGAGATCGATTACAAGGATCTCAACACCCTGCGCCAGAACCTGACCGAGAACGGCAAGATCGTCCCCAGCCGCATCACCGGCACCAAGTCGAAGTACCAGCGCCAGCTCGCCACCGCCGTCAAGCGCGCGCGCTACCTGGCCCTGATCCCGTACACCGACAACCACAACGTCTGATCCCGCGCCGCCCGCCACGGGCGGCCCGGCCACCGTCCATTCGGACAGCAACGGTTGCGGCGCGCGTGGGCGTGCCGCTAACGAATACGGAGTACATCCCATGGATCTGATCCTTCTCGAGAAGGTCGTCAACCTCGGCAACCTTGGCGACAAGGTCACCGTGAAGCCCGGCTACGGCCGCAACTTCCTGGTGCCGCAGGGCAAGGCCGTCCCGGCCACCGCCGCCAACCTGGCCAGCTTCGAGGCGCGCCGCGCCGAGTACGAGGCCAAGGCGCAGTCGAGCCTGGACGAGGCCAACAGGCGCGTCGCCGCGCTCGAGGGCGCCAGCGTCACCGTCTACGCCAACGCTTCGACCGAAGGCAAGCTGTACGGCTCGGTCGGCCCGCGCGACATCGCCGATGCCCTGACCAAGGCCGGCACCCCGGTCGAGAAGTCCGAGGTGGTGATGGGCGAGGGCGCCTTCCGCACCGTCGGCGAGTTCGAGGTCGTGGTGCACCTGCACGCCGACGTCGAGACCACCGTCAAGGTCGTGGTCGAACCCGAAGCCGCCTGAGCCTCCAGGCTCGGGATCCGGAACGGGCGCCGCAGGGCGCCCGTTTCCGTTTCAGCGCGGCGCGGTCGCGGTTCCTGCGATACCCACCGGTTATCCACAGGGTTGTCTGCAACGCATCCCGGCCGGGGGCCAGTACGATGTCAGTCCGACACAGCACCAGGGGCCGCGACGACGGTCCCGCCAGGGGAGTCCCGATACCGATGAGCGCAAGACCCGGCTTCAAGCGCGATGGCCGCGACCTGCACGGGCGCGGCGATGCCCGGGTCGAGCAGCTGCGCCTGCCGCCGCAGTCGGTCGAGGCCGAACAGGCGGTGCTGGGCGGGCTGATGCTGTCGCCCGAGTCCTACGACCGCGTCGGCGACCAGCTCGACGAGACCGACTTCTACCGCCGCGACCACCAGCTGATCTTCCGCGCCATCAAGGAGCTGGCCGAGCGCAACCGGCCCTTCGACGCGGTGACCCTGGGCGAGTGGTTCGAATCCCAGGGCGAGGCCGAGCTCGTCGCCGGCGGCGCCTACCTGGTCGAGCTCGCCACCACCACGCCTTCGGCCGCCAACATCGTCGCCTACGCCGAGATCGTGCGCGACAAGGCGGTGCTGCGGCAGCTGATCGAGGTCGGCACGGGAATCGTCAACGACGGCTTCCAGCCCGAGGGCCGTGACAGCGCGGAGATCCTGGCCAAGGCCGAGCAGGAGGTCTTCGCGATCGCCGAAGCCGGCAGCCGTGGGCGCCAGGACTTCACCGCGGTCAACCAGGCCATGGCCGAGGCCTTCGACGTGCTGCAGACCCGCTACAACAGCGGTGGCGGCATCACCGGCCTGCCGACCGGCTACGTCGAGTTCGACGAGATGACCGCGGGCCTGCAGCCGACCGACCTGATCATCCTGGCCGCACGCCCGGCCATGGGCAAGACCACCCTCGCGCTCAACATCGCCGAATACGCCGCGATGAAGACGAAGAAGCCGGTGGCCGTGTTCTCGATGGAAATGTCGGCCAGCCAGCTCGCGCTGCGCCTGATCTCGTCGGTCGGCCGCGTCAATGCCGCGCGCCTGCGCACAGGCCAGCTCGAGGACGAGGACTGGAGCCGCATCTCCAGCGCCATCCGGCTGCTGAAGGAAACCAGGATCTTCATCGACGACACGCCCGCGCTGTCGCCCGACGCGCTGCGCGCCAAGGCGCGCCGCCTCAAGCGCGAGCACGGCCTCGGGATGATCATGATCGACTACCTGCAGCTGATGCAGGTGCCGGGCAACAGCGAGAACCGCGCCACCGAGATCTCGGAGATCAGCCGCTCGCTCAAGGCGCTGGCGAAGGAGCTCAACGTGCCGGTGATCGCGCTGTCGCAGCTCAACCGCTCGCTGGAAACCCGCACCGACAAGCGCCCGGTGATGGCCGACCTGCGCGAGTCGGGCGCCATCGAGCAGGACGCCGACGTGATCGTCTTCATCTACCGCGACGACTACTACAACAAGGAAAACTCGCCGGACAAGGGCCTGGCCGAGGTGATCATCGGCAAGCAGCGTAACGGGCCCACGGGTTCGGTGAAGCTGAGGTTCTTCGGCGAGTTCACCCGCTTCGACAACCTGGCCCACGACTCCGTCGGCAGCTTCGAGTAGCGTCATGGGCCTGCCGGTTTCCGAACGCCCGACCCGGGCCCTGGTCGACCTCGACCGCATCGCCGGCAACCTGCGTGCGATCCGCGAGCACGTGAAGGTGCCGGTGATGGCCATCGTCAAGGCCAATGCCTACGGCCACGGCCTGGTGCCGGTGGCGCGGCACCTGCAGTCGGTGGGCGTGGAGCACCTGGGCGTGGCCTTCCCGGAGGAGGGCATCGCGCTGCGCCGGGCCGGCATCACGGTGCCGATCCTGGTGCTGGGCGGCGTGTTCGCGCCGCAGGTGGCGCAGTACATCGCGCACGATCTGCAGATCACGGTGTCGTCGCTGGAGAAGCTGCGCCAGGTCGAGGCCACCGCCGAGGCCATGGGCCGCCGCGCCACGGTGCACCTGAAGGTCGACACGGGCATGCAGCGCATCGGCGTGCACGCCTGGAGCGCCGGTCCCTTCATCGAGGCCGCGGTGGCGTCGCGCTGGATCGACCTGGCCGGCATCTTTTCCCACCTGGCCTGCGCCGACGAACCAGACTCGCCGATGACCGCGCTGCAGCTCGAGCGCTTCGACGAGGCCTGCGCGCACTTCACCCGCATCGGCGCGCCGATGCCGCCGCGGCACATCGCCAATTCCGGCGGCGTGCTGCACTTCCCCCAGACGCGGCTGGACATGGTGCGGCCCGGGATCATGCTCTACGGCGTGCTGCCCGGCGCGGCCTGCCGCCCGACGGTGGCGCTGGAACCGGCTATGAGCCTGGTGTCCAGGGTGGTCTACTTCAAGGTGGTGGAGGCCGGATACCCGGTCAGCTACGGCGCGACCTGGGCGCCCCTGCGCGATACGCGCGTTGTGACCATTCCCATCGGCTACGGCGACGGGTATCCGCGCGCGCTGTCCTCGCGCGGATCGGTGCTGATCCACGGGCGCCGCTTCCCGATCGTCGGGCGCGTGTGCATGGACCAGTTCATGGTCGACATCGGCGAGCAGAGCGCCTGGAACGAGGACGAGGTGGTGCTGATCGGGCGCCAGGACGGCGCTGAACTGCGTGCGGAGCAGGTGGCCGAAGCCGCCGGCATGATCCCGTACGAGGTGCTCGTCGGGCTCAACGACCGGATCCCGCGGGTGTATCGCGGCGGTGGCTTTCCGTCGGCTGAATAGGCTTCGCGCCCATCACCGCGCGCGGACGCGAGCGCGGGTAGCGTAGCCCCGTTCATCCAACAGGGCGCCCGCCGCCCGCCACAGGAGCCTCCACCATGCGCACTTCGCCCCGAATCCTGCTCGCTTCCCTGGCCGCCGGCGCGGTCATGCTGACCAGCTGCGCCAGCTACACCGGCCAGACCAGCGATCCCAACGACCCCAACCGCACCCGCACGGGCGCCCTGGTCGGCGCCGGCATCGGCGCGGTGGCCGGCCTGTTGAGCGGTTCGGACGCCACCGAGCGCCGCCAGCGCGCCCTGGTCGGCGCCGGCGTGGGTGGCCTGGCCGGCGGCGCAGTCGGCGCCTACCAGGACCGTCAGGAAGCCGAGCTGCGCCGCCAGACCGCCGGCACCGGCATCGTCGTCGACCGCGAGGGCGACGTGATCAAGCTCAACCTGCCGGACGGCGTGACCTTCGACTTCAACAAGACCGAGCTGAAGCCGCAGTTCTACCCGGCCCTGAACAACGTCGCCGCGACGCTGGCCGACTACAACCAGACCATCGTCGAGGTGGCCGGCCACACCGACAACGTCGGCGGCGACGCGGTCAACCAGCGCATCTCCGAGCAGCGCGCGTCCTCGGTGGCCAACTACCTGATCGGCCAGGGCCTGATGCGCGAGCGCTTCGAGGTCGTGGGCTTCGGCAAGTCGATGCCGATCGCCGACAACGCGACCGAGCAGGGCCGCGCCCTCAATCGCCGCGTCGAGATCCGCGTGGTGCCGCTGCAGGGCTGATGCCGCGTCTGCAACCTTCGTGAAGCAGGGGCCGCCGAGTGCGGCCCCTGTCGTTGTTACATTCCGTTACGAACGGTTACCGCCCGCTGCCCGTCCGCGGCGCGGGCCTGGATAGAGTGGGTGGCATCGCACTGCAGGAGCCGCCCGCATGTTCCAGAACGCCATGTCCAGCCAGGTCCTGACGCAGGTGCGCGCCCATGGCTGGCCCGACGATCGCCAGCAGCACGCCGCCTCCGCGCTGGAATCCCTGCTGCTGCGCTGGCCGCCCCGCGTGCACCGCCTCGAGCCGCGGCAGGCGCTGTTCCATGCCGGCCAGCCGCGGCATTCGCTCTATTACGTGCGCAGCGGCTGTTTCAAGACCAGCGTGCTGAGCGAGGACGGCCGCGAGAAGGTGACCGGTTTCCGCATGCGCGGCGACCTGCTGGGCCTGGATTCCATCGACATGCCCGCGCACGCCTGCGACGCACTGGCGCTGGACGCCGCCGAGGTCTGGGAGCTGCCCTGCGCCCGGCTGCAGGACATGCTGCCGGAGATCCAGTCGCGGGTGACCGCGATGCTGGCCGGCGAGATCCGCCGCGACTGGCGCTGGATGCTGGCGGTGGGCACGCTGGGCGCGGACCAGCGCGTGGTCGCGTTCCTGCTCGACCTCTCGGCGCGCTTCGCGACGCTCGGCCTGGACCCCGGACTGCTGCAGCTGCGCATGACCCGCGCCGAACTCGGCAACTTCCTGTCGCTGACCCTGGAAACCGTGACCCGCGCGCTGTCGCGCCTGCAGGCCCGCGGCATGATCGAGGTCAGCGGGCGGCGCATCCGCATGGTCGACGAGGCCGGCCTGCGCGCCGTGCTGGCCGGCGAGGACGCGCGCTGCCACTGACCGTCGTTGCGCGCCGGGCGGGCGACTCCGGCCCGCCGCGCACCTGCGCCGGCCTCAGTGCGGCCTGGCGAGCTCGGCGCGCACCGCGTCGACCAGGTCCTCGCGCCGCCACGGCTTGCGCAGCAGGCGCAGCCCCGGCGTGGCGTCGGCGTCGGCGGCGTGTTCCTCGTCGCCCGAGGTCAAGAGCACCGGCAGCCCGGGACGCAGCGCGCGCGCCTGCTGTGCCAGGCGCTTGCCGTCCATGCCCGGACCCAGCATCACGTCGGTGAAAAGCAGGGAGATGCCGTCGTCGTCGCGCAGGCGTTCCAGCGCGGCTTCGGCGTCGCCCACCGCCTCGACCGCATAGCCGCCCGCGCGCAGGAAGGCCGCGCTGATCGCGCGCACCGCGGGATCGTCCTCCACCACGAGCACGCGCTCGCCGCGACCCGACGAGGGCGTGGCCGCGGCGGCTGTCCCGGCCGGCGCGCCGGAGCCGCCGCGCGCGGCGACCGGCAGGTACAGGCGCGCCTCGGTGCCCACGCCGGGGCGGCTGTCGATCTCCAGGTCGCCGCCGCTCTGGCGCGCGAAGCCGTGGACCATGCTCAGGCCCAGTCCGCTGCCGCGTTCGCGCCCCTTGGTGGTGAAGAACGGCTCCATCGCGCGTGCCAGCACGTCCGGCGGCATGCCGCGTCCGTTGTCGCTGACCGTCAGTTTCAGGTAGCGCCCGGGGGCCAGGCCGGGGCGGGCATGCGCCACCTGCTCCTCGCCGGCGGCGACCACGATCCCGCCGCCGTGGAGCAGGGCATCGCGGGCGTTGAGCACGAGGTTGATCAGGGCGGCCTCGAGCTGGCCGGCGTCGACGTAGGCGCTGGACAGCCCGGGCTGCACCTCGATCCGCAGCCGCACCGCGTCGCCCAGCGTGCGCTTGAGCACCTGGCCGATGTCGTGCAGCAGCGCCTGGACGTCGACCTCGCGCGGCAGCAGGCGCTGGCGGCGCGCGAACGCCAGCAGCTTGGCGGTCAGCTCCGCGCCGCGCCCCACCGAGCGCAGTGCGCTGGCCAGCAGGGCGCGCCCGGCGTCGCTTTCGACCTCGGTCTCGAGCAGCTGCAGGCTGCCCGACATCACCGTCAGCAGGTTGTTGAAGTCGTGGGCCACGCCGCCGGTGAGCTGGCCGATGGCGTCGAGCCGGTGCGCGTGCGCGAGCTGCTCCTCGGCCCGGCGCTGCTGGACGAAGGCCGCGAGCGTGGCGGCGGCCGACTGCAGCAGATGGCGCGCGTCGTGGTCGAAGCGGCGGGCCTCGGCGGCGGTGGCCAGCAGTGCGCCGGCCACGCGGTGGCGTTCGAGCACGGGCACCATCACCGCGCTGCCCGAACGCGGCAGCGGCAGCGGGAACAGCGCGGCGCCTGAAGGATCGGCGGCGATGTCCTCGATGATCCAGGCCTCGCGGTGCTCGCCGGCGAACGGCCGCGGCGGGGTTCTGCCCACCTGCCAGGCCGGGCCCGTGGCGGTGCGGATCCCGGCCGGTTGTCCGTCCTGTGGCGAGGCCAGGATCGCGACCGAGTCGACGCCCAGGGCGTCGGCCAGCAGTCCCGGCAGCAGCTCCATCAGCTCGGCCACGGTGCCGGTTTCCAGCGCCAGCTGGCCGATGCGCGCGGCGATGGCGTCGTAGCGCGCCCGGGCCAGCGCCTGGCGCACGCGCTGGGTCCCGGAGATGTCGCGGACGGACGCCAGGTAGCGCTGGCCTTCCGGGAACTGCAGCGGGCTCAGCGCGATCTCGACCGCGAACTCGGTGCCGTCGCTGCGCAGCCCGGTGAGGGTCTGGCCGGTGGCGCCCATCGGACGCACGTGCGGCTGGTTCATGTAGCGGTCGCGATAGGCGCGGTGGCGCGCGCGCGCCGCGGCCGGGAGCAGCTCCTCGATCTCGCGCCCTTCCAGGCTCCCGCGCGCGTGGCCGAACAGCGCCTCGGCGTGGCCGTTGGCGTGCAGGATGCGGCCGTCGGGGCCGATCACCACCAGCGCGTCGGGCACCGCCTCGAACAGGCCCGGGATGCCGGGCTCCGGGCGCGCGCCGCCGCTCATGCCGGCCGCACCTCGGCGGCGAGCAGGTAGCCCAGGCCGCGCACGGAGCGGATCAGGTCGGGGTTGGCGGGGTCCGGCTCGACCTTGCGTCGCAGGCGGGCGATGGCGACGTCGATCGCGCGGTCGAAGGGCCCGGCCTCGCGGCCATGCAGCGCGGTCATCAGTTCGTCGCGGCTGCGCACTTCGTTCGGGCGCTCGAGCAGCGCCCGCAGCAGGTCGAATTCGCCGGTGGTGAGCGGGATCTCGGCGCCGCCGGCATCGTGCATGCGGCGCGCGCCGAGGTCGATGACCAGGTGCGCGAAGGCCAGCCGGCGCGGCGGGCCGGCGGCGGGCTGCGGTTCGGCCGGCGCGGCGCGGCGCAACAGCGAACGGATGCGCGCCAGCAGTTCGCGGAAGTCGAAGGGCTTGGCCACGTAGTCGTCGGCGCCGAGCTCGAGCCCGACCACACGCTCCACCGCCTCGCCGCGGCCGCTGACCACGATCACCGGGCCCTGCCAGTGCGTGCGCAGCTGCTGCAGCAGCGACAGGCCGTCGATGTCGGGCAGGCCGAGGTCGAGCAGCACCAGGTCCGGCGCGGCCGCGGCAAGTGCCGCCTGCATGTCGGCACCGCTGTGCGCGGCGCGCACGGCGAAGCCGTGGGCATCGAGGTAGCGGTCGATGAGGGCGACGATGTCGGTGTCGTCGTCGACGACGAGGATGTCGGGACGGACGCTGGCGGCGGGCGCTGTGGTCGGGGGGGCGGCGGACGTCATGCCGGGGCGGTGCGTGTCATCGGCGGGAGGTGGAGGATCGCACAGCGGCGCGGACGCGCCCGGCACGGTGGCGAGCAGGGCACGGCCTGCGCCGGTCAGGTGGACCATCATGCGCGCGCCGTCGTCGACCGTGCGCACCCAGCCCGGCCCCTGGTGCGTGCCTACCGCGTCTTCGCCGATCCATGCCAGCGTGCGCAGCAGCACGCTCATGCGCAGGCCCAGGCGCTTGCACAGGCGCGGGGCGGACACGCCGTCGGGATGCGCCGCCAGCTCGGCCAGCAGCGCGTGCAGCAGGGACGCGTCAACCGACAACGGTGGCGGGGATGTCGCGCTGGCGCGGCGCCGTGGCGTCGGCCACGTGGGGGACCACGATCACGGGCACCGACTTCGACGTCGGCGTGCGTGATTCATCGGCGAAGCTGCCCAGCGGCACCAGCGGGTTGGTTTCCGGGTAGTACGCCGCCAGGCAGCCGCGCGGGATGTCGTAGGCGACCAGCAGGAAGCCGCGGGCCTGCCGGCGCACGCCGTCGTCGGAGAGGCTTTCCAGGTCGACGCGGTCGCCCGGCGCCAGCCCCAGGGCGGCGATGTCGGCGGCGTTGGCGAACAGCGCCCGGCGCTCGCCGAACACGCCGCGGTAGCGGTCGTCGAGGCCGTAGATGGTGGTGTTGTACTGGTCGTGCGAGCGCATCGTGGCCAGGGTGAACACCGGCTGCGCGCTGCGTTCTGCGCGGGCGCGATGCACGGGACTGTCGACCGGCACCGCGGCGGGAACGAAGCGCGCGCGCCCGTCACCGGTGTCCCAGCGGCGGACGCTCGCGCCGTTCGACAGCCGGAAGCCGCCCGGCACGCGCACACGGGCGTTGAAATCGTGGAAGTCGTCGAACACGCGGGCGATGAGGTCGCGGATGCGGTCGTAGTCCTCGACCAGCCAGTCCCAGTCGACCTTCGAGCGTGCCCCCAGCGTGGCCTGCGCCAGCCGCGCCACGATCGCCGGCTCCGACAGCAGCGTGTCCGACGCCGGGGCGTGGATGCCCGCCGACATGTGCACCATGCTCATCGAGTCCTCGACCGTCACGCCCTGCGGCCCGGCCGCCTGCACGTCGATCTCGGTGCGGCCGAGGCAGGGCAGGATGAGCGCCTCGCGGCCGTGCACCAGGTGGCTGCGGTTGAGCTTGGTGGTGACGTTGACGGTGAGCGCGCAGCTGCGCAGGCCGCGCGCGGTGGCGTCGCTGTCGGGCGTGGCCACGGCGAAGTTGCCGCCCATGGCGAAGAACACCTTCGCGCGGCCGTCGATCATGGCCTCGATGGCGGCCACGGTGTCGAAGCCGGGCGCGCGCGGCGGCTCGAAGCCGAACACCTCGCCCAGCCGGTCGAGGAAGGCCGCCGGCGGCCGCTCCCAGATCATCATCGTGCGGTCGCCCTGCACGTTGCTGTGCCCGCGCACCGGGCACAGCCCGGCGCCGGGACGGCCGATGTGGCCGCGCAGCAGCATCAGGTTGGCGATCATGTGGATGGTCGCCACCGAATGCCGGTGCTGGGTGATGCCCATGCCCCAGCAGGCGATGACGCGCTCCGACTGCAGGTAGAGATCGCCGGCGCGGCGCAGCTGCGCTTCGTCGAGGCCGGACTCGGCGATGATCGTGTCCCATGACTCGGCGCGCACGTCGGCGGCGAAGGCCTCGAAGCCCGAGGTGTGGGCATCGAAGAAGTCGCGGTCCAGCAGGGAGGCCTCGCCGCGTGCGAGCGCGTCCGCGTCGCGTTCCAGCACGTGCTTGATGATGCCCTTCACCGCGGCCAGGTCGCCGCCGATCTTCAGCTGGAAGTAGTCCGAGGCGATCAGGGTCGACCCGCCGCGCAGCATCTCCAGCTTGTCCTGCGGATCGGCGAAGCGCTCGAGCCCGCGCTCGCGCAGCGGATTGAAGGCCGCGATCCGGCAGCCGCGCCGGGCCGCGTCACGCAGTTCGCCGAGCATGCGCGGATGGTTGGTGCCCGGGTTCTGCCCGAACACCAGGATGCAGTCGGCCTGCTCGAAGTCCTGCAGCGTGACCGTGCCCTTGCCGACGCCGACCTGCTTCTTCAGCGCCGTGCCCGAGGACTCGTGGCACATGTTCGAGCAGTCGGGGAAGTTGTTGGTGCCGTACTCGCGCACGAACAGCTGGTAGAGGAAGGCGGCCTCGTTGGAGGTGCGGCCCGAGGTGTAGAACACCGCCTCGTCCGGCGAGGGCAGGGCGCGCAGGTGCCTGGCGACGAGCGCGAACGCCTCGTCCCAGGTCACCGGCACGTAATGGTCGCTGGCGGCGTCGTAGCGCATTGGCGTGGTCAGCCGGCCCTGCGATTCCAGCCAGTGGTCGCTGTATTCCGCCAGCTGGCTGACGCTGTGGCGCGCGAACAGGTCGGGGCCGGCGCGGCGGCGGGTGGCCTCGGCGGCCACGGCCTTGGCGCCGTTCTCGCAGAACTCGAAGGTGGAGGCGTGGTCGCGGTCGGGCCAGGCGCAGCCGGGGCAGTCGAAGCCGTCTGGCTGGTTGGTGCGCAGCAGGGTGCGCGCGCCCTCGACGCCGACATCCTCCCTCACCAGCTGGCGGGCGACGCTCTTCAGCGCGTCCCAGCCGCCGGCGGGACGGTCGTAGTCGCGGATGGACGGATCGCTGCTCATGCCGATGCCTCCGCGGCGTCGTCAGGCACCGCCAGCAGCCGGTGTCCGTGCGTGTACACCGCCTGCCCGTCGTCGCGAGCGAAGCCGACGAGCGTCAGCCGCGCCTGCTCGGCCAGCGAGATCGCCAGCGCCGTCGGCGCCGAGATCGCGGCCATGAAGGAGATGCCGGCGCTGGCCGCCTTCATCGCCATCTCGTAGCTGGCGCGGCTGGTGACCACGAGGAAGCCGGCGCCGGGATCGTGCCCCGCGGCGGCCATCGCCCCGATCAGCTTGTCGAGCGCGTTGTGGCGGCCGACGTCTTCGCGCGCCAGCTGCAGGTGGCCGTCGAGCGAGGCCCAGCCCGCCGCGTGCGCGGCGCCGGTGAGCGCGGTGATGCGCTGCGCGGAGCGCAGGTCGGCCAGGGCCCGGCGCAGCGCGCCCGCGCTGACCCGCACGTCGGAGGCCACCGGCGGCGGATAGCGCAGTGCCGCCTCCAGCAGTTCGCTGCCGCAGACCCCGCAGCCGCTGCGCCCGCTCATGCTGCGGCGGCGCAGCGCCAGCGCCTGCGCGCGCGCGGCCGGGATGCGCAGCCGGATCTCGACGCCTTCGATCAGCTCCTCGATGCGTTCGATCGCCACGTCCTCCCGCCGCTCCACGATGCCCTCGCTGAGCGCGAAGCCGATGGCGAAATCTGGAAGGTCCGCCGGCGTGGCCATCATCACGGCGAAGGGCTCGTCGTTGTAGACGAAGGCGACGGGGACCTCCTCGGCGACATGGTCGTCGAGGAGGCGGCGGGCGTCGCCACGCCAGCGCTCGACCCGGCGCAGGACGCTGCCGGCGGGAGGCGGGGACGGGCAGGGATCGGAGGCGTGCATGCGGACAGGATGGCCTTGCCGGCTGGAAGGGGCAATGCGGCTGCCGGCCATGCGCCCGCGCGGATCCACGCGGGAGCATGGGTTCACGGCCGCCAGAGGCAGGAAAGCCCGCTTGCGCGGGCTTTCCTGGTCTTGCAGTGGTGGAGGTGGCGGGAATTGAACCCGCGTCCGAAGGCACTCCATCCCCAGTCCTACATGCTTAGCCCACCGTTGGATCTCGTTCCCCGGCAGCACGGTGTGCGAAGCGCGCCAGGAAACCAGCCTGTGAGTTCAACCGCGGCAGACAGGCGGCCGCCGCGGCTGGATTCCCGTGATAGTGACCCTACATCCACGAGCACGGGCACAAGTGGGTTCGGGGCTTACGCCTTAAGCGGCGAGAGCGTAGTTGTCGTCGTTGGCAACTAGAAGTTTGCCGCTGGATTTACGAGGAAAGCTGCCCCCTCGGCATGCACCAGGCGATTTCGCAACCCCCGTCGAAGCCAGTACACCCCCGTGTCCGGGACAGCTGGCCTGCCGGATGGCAGAGAACGCGCTTGACCGATCCAGTATAGGGGCGCAGGCGGCGTCCGCAAGGGACATGGCGATGCGCATGCGCCGGCGTTCAGCCCCGCGTCGTGGCACGCGGCCTCCGGCGTGGTCGCGGCTCGCGTTATCCTCGCCGCCGATGGTCATCCGCGACGACATGCCCGCTGGCGAGCCGCTGCCACCCCGCCAGGGCTACATGCTGGCGGGCCTGGTCCTCCTCGCCTCGCTGGCCCTCGTGGCCATCTACGCGGCCGGCGCCGGCAACCGGGAGCGGGCGCTGGCCGAGGCCCGGCTCGTCGCCGATGCCGAGCAGGTGACTGCCGGCCTGCGCCAGCAGCTGCTGACCTACGAGCTGATCACGCGCGGCGGCGTGTCGCTGCTGGCCGCGGTGGAGCGCCCGAGCGCGCGCCAATGGCGCAACTATGCCGAAGGCCTGGACCTGGCGGAGCGGTTTCCGGCCATGCTCGGGCTCTGCTACGCCGCGTCGATGTCGCCCGCGCAGCTGCAGGAGTTCCAGCTCGAGCAGCGCCATGCCTCGCGCGTGCTGTTCCGGGTCGATCCACCCGGCGCACGCCCGGAATACGGCCCGATCGTGCTGCTCGAGCCGCAGACCCTGGGCAACGCCGACGCGGTCGGCTTCGACATGCTCACCGAGCCGGTGCAGGCCGACGCCATGCGGGCCGCACGCGCGAGCGCGGCCGCGCGCATCACCGCGCCGATGCCGGCGGTGCAGGCCGGGTCGGGTCCCGGGCTGGTCATCTACGCCCCGGTGTACCGCAGCGGCATCGTTCCGGCCAATCCCTCCGCGCGCACTGCGGCGCTGGCCGGCTGGGTCTGCGCTCCGTTCCGTCTGGACGTGTTCGTCGCCAACGCCGTGCCCGAAGGGCGCGAGGGCATGACGATGCGCATCGTCGACATCGGCGAGGCCGGAAGCGACGTCCCGGATGCCGGGGGCGCGCCCGAACTCGCGGTGTTCCCGATCGACGACGCGGACTTCCCGGCACCCGGCGTCGAGGGCGCCCGCCACAGCGTGGTCGAACAGGTCTACGGCCGGCGCTGGCGGCTGGATTTCCATCAGTCGCCGGGCTCGCACGAAGGCGCCGGGCTGCTGGGGCCTTCGGGGACGATCTACGTGGGCGTGCTGGCTTCGCTGCTGCTTTTCGCGCTGGCGATGATCCTGGCGCGCACGCAGTCGCGCGCGCAGCGGATCGCCGCGCGCATGAGCGACTCCTACCGGCGCAGCGAGCAGCGCTTCCGCAGCGCGATGCGCTTCTCCGCCATCGGCAAGGCGCTGCTGGATCGCGACGGCCGGATCATCGACAGCAACCTCGCCCTGGCCAACATCCTCCGCGCCTCGCCCGAGGAACTCCTGGGGCGCGACTTCGACGGCCTGTTCACGGGCATGGACAGCGCCGCGGAACTGCGCGCGCGCGGTGCGTCGGGCAGCGTCTACCGGGTCACGCGCGAGCTGCTGCGCGACGACGGCGACCTCCGGCACGTGCACCTGACCTACGCGCAGGTGCCCGGCGAGGAGGGGCAGGGCATCGCCAGCCTGGTGCAGGTCGAGGACATCACCGACCGCCTGCGTGCCGAGGCCCAGGTGCTCGCGCTCAACCGCACGCTGGAGGCGCGGGTGGCGCGGCGCACGCGCGAGCTGACCCGCGCGAACGAAGAGCTGGAATCCTTCGCCTACACCATCTCGCACGACCTGCGCGCGCCGCTGCGCGCCATCGACGGCTTCAGCCGGATGGCGTCGGACCGCCATGCGGACGCCTTCGACGATATCGGCCGCGGCTACATGGCGCGGGTGCGCGCGGCCACCGCGCGCATGGGCGAGCTGATCGACGCGCTGCTCAAGATGTCGCGCGTGTCGCGCGGCGAGCTCAGGCGCGAGTGCCTGGACCTGTCGGCCATGGCCGAGGACATCGTGGCCGAGCTCTCGCAGGGCGAGCCCGGGCGCGCGGTCGACGTCTACATCGAAGCGGGGCTGCAGGCCTCGGGCGACAGCGCGCTGGTGCGCAACCTGCTGGGCAACCTGCTGGGCAACGCCTGGAAGTTCACCCGCGACGCCGCCGATGCACGCATCTCGTTCCGCGCCGTGCACGAGGGCGGCCATGACTGGTTCGAGGTCGCCGACAACGGCGCCGGCTTCGACCCGGCCTATGCCAACAAGCTGTTCCGTCCGTTCCAGCGCCTGCACGCGACCGACGAGTTCAGTGGCGAAGGCATCGGCCTGGCCTCGGTCAAGCGCATCATCGAGCGCCACGGCGGCACCATCACCGGCGAGGGCACGCCCGGACAGGGCGCGCGCTTCAGGTTCACCCTGCCGGAGGAGCCGGGCTGAGGCGGCTCAGGCGTCGCGGTTGTGGCGGCGCATCACGCGCTGCTTGTCGCGCTGCCAGTCGCGCTCCTTCGCGGCGTCGCGCTTGTCGTGCGACTGCTTGCCCTTGGCCAGCGCAACCTCGGCCTTGACCTTGTTGCCCTTCCAGTAGAGCGCGGTGGGCACGATGGTGTAGCCCTCGCGCTGCACCAGGCCGACCAGCTTGTCGATCTCGTGGCGATGCATCAGCAGCTTGCGCGTGCGGCGCTCGTCGGCGACCACGTGCGTGGAGGCCTGGATCAGCGGAGTGATCTGCGCGCCGAACAGGAACAGTTCGCCGCCGCGCACCACCGCGTAGCTTTCGCCGATGTTGGCGCGGCCGGCGCGGATCGCCTTCAGCTCCCAGCCCTGCAGGGCGAGGCCGGCCTCGTGGCGATCTCCCAGCTGGTACTCGTGGCGCGCGCGCTTGTTGAGCGCGATCGTGCCCCCGTCACCGGCCTTTCCCTTATCCTTTGCCTTCTTGCCCATCGCGCCATTCTCCCACACCGCCCATGCCCACGATCACCCGGTCCGCACTGGTCGAGCACTCCGCCGCGCGGATGTTCGACCTGGTCAACGACGTCGAGGCCTATCCGCGGCGGTTCGCCTGGTGCAGCGGCGCCGAGGTGATCGAGGCCGGGCCGGAACGGATGCTGGGGCGGCTCGAGCTCGGGATCGGCGGCATCAGCACCTGGTTCACCACCGAGAACCGGCTGCAGCCGCCACACCGCATCGACATGGCGCTGCGCGACGGCCCGTTCCGCAAGCTGGAAGGGCGCTGGGACTTCCACGCGCTCGACGAGTCGACCTGCAAGGTCATGCTGTCGCTGGACTTCGAGCCGCGCAGCCGGCTGCTGGTCCCGGCGCTGAAGCTGGGCCTGCAGGGGCTGGCCGACCGCATGGTCGACGACTTCGTGCGCGTCGCGGATTCGGCGGACTGAGCATGCACGTGGAGGTGGTGCTGGCGCTGCCGCGTGCGCACCGCGCCGTGCGGGTCGAGCTGGACGCGGCGGCGACGGTCGCCGATGCGGTGGCCGCCAGCGGCTTGCCGCTGGAGGGCATCGATGGCTATGCGGTGTTCGGGCTGCGGGCGGCGGCGGATGCGCCGCTGCGCGACGGCGACCGCGTGGAGCTGCTGCGGCCGCTGCAGCTGGATCCCAAGGAAGCGAGGCGGCGCCGGGCCGCCCGCGGGACGCGATGACTCAGCGGCCGCCGCGCTTGTTGTTCGGGCGCGCCAGGTTGGGGCCGAACTGCCGGCGCACGTCCTGGATCAGTTCCTGGTCGCGGTTGGGGAAGTAGTCGCCTTCCCAGCGCGCCACGGCATCGCCCTCGAAGTGCACCACGAAGTTGCGCTTCTCGGTCCGTCCGGTGCGGCCGACGCGCTCGGTGGCGGTGTAGTCCCAGCGGTCGTGGTGGAACGGGTCCTGGATCGACGGCGTGCCCAGCAGCGCCTCGACCTGCTGCCGGCTCATGCCGACCTGCAGCTGCTCGACGCTGGCCGGGGAGATCAGCGTGCCCTGGTAGATCGGCTGCTTGTAGAGGATGCCGCAGCCCGCGGTGAGACAGACGGCGAGGGCGGGGACGATCAGCTTGTGCATCGGGGGCCAGGTCGGAACGGACATGGCGCGATGATACACTCGCCGGGCCACGGCAACCGGTTACGGCAGCTGGCGCCCCCCTATCGACTGTCCACGGGAGACGCATGGAAACCAACGAGCTGCGCAAGGCCGGACTGAAGGTCACCCATCCGCGCATGCGCATCCTGCAGCTGCTCGAGCAGAAGACCTCGCAGCACCACATGACCGCCGAGGACATCTACCGGCAACTGCTGGATTCGGGCGACGAGATCGGCCTGGCCACGGTCTACCGCGTGCTCACCCAGTTCGAGGCCGCGGGCCTGGTGCTGAAGCACAACTTCGAGGGCGGCACCGCCGTCTACGAGATCGACCGCGGCGGCCATCACGACCACATGGTCGACGTCGACAGCGGCAGGATCATCGAGTTCGAAAGTCCCGAAATCGAGGCGCTGCAGCACCAGATCGCCGAGAAGCACGGTTACATCCTCGAAGAGCACTCGCTGGTGCTCTACGTCCGCAAGAAGCGCTGATGGCCGGAGCCGCCGTCTCCGACCGGCCCGTTACGCGGCCGGTGTTTCCTCGGCCTCGCGCAGCAGGCGCTTCGCCGCCGCCCGCGCCTCGCGGCTGACCTCGATCCCGCCCAGCATGCGCGCCAGTTCCTCCTGGCGCCCGGCATCGTCGAGCAGGCGCACCGCGCTCTGGGTCATGCCTTCACTTTCGGCCTTGCTGACCCGGTAGTGCGCGTGGCCCTGGGCGGCGACCTGGGGCAGGTGGGTGACGCACAGCACCTGGCGGCGGGACCCGAGGTCGCGCAGCTTGCGGCCGACGATGCCGGCGACGTTGCCGCCGATGCCGGAATCGACCTCGTCGAAGACCATGGTCTGGACCGCGTCCAGCCCCAGCGCGGCGACCTCGATCGCCAGCGAGATGCGCGACAGTTCGCCGCCCGAGGCCACCTTGCGCAGCGGCCGCGGCGGCTGGCCGGCGTTGGCCGTGACCAGGAACTCGGCGCGTTCGGCACCTTGGGCGTCGGGCGTCTCGCCCGCGGTGGGCTCGAGCGCCACTTCGAAGCGGCCGCCGCCCATGCCCAGTTCGCCGATCAGTGCGGTCGTGGCCTTGCCGAGCGCGGTGGCGGCCTTCGTGCGCGCCTTGCCAAGCTTCGCGGCCGCGCCGCGCCACGCGGCGGCGGCGGCCTCGATCTCCGCGCCCAGGCCCTCCAGCCGCTTCGCGGATGTGGACAGGGACTCGAGCTCGGCGGCCAGCGCGTCGCGGTGCGCCGCGAGGTCCTGGAGCGGCACGCGGTGCTTGCGCGAGAGTTCGTGCAGGCGCGACAGGCGGGCGTCGTGCTGCTGCATCTGTTCGGGATCGATGTCGAGGTCGGCGCGGATGCGGTCGAGCAGCACCGCGGCCTCGTCGAGCTGGATGGCCGCGCCCTCGAGCATGGCGTCGACCTCGCCCAGGCGCGGCTCGTGCGCCTGCATGCGCGCGAGCAGGCCGCGCAGCTGCTGCACGGCCGCCGGCAGGGCGTCGCTGTCGCCACCCAGGCGCTCCAGCGCGGCGTCGCAGGCCTCCACCAGCTCGGCGCCGTGGGCCTGGCGCCGGTGCGCGGCGACCAGGTCGGCGATCGCGTCCGGCTCCAGCGCCTCGCGCTCCAGCTCGCCCAGCTGGTGGCCGAGGAAGTCGATGCGGTCGGAGACGTCGCCGGCGGCGTTGAGCAGGTCGCGCTCGCGCAGCAGCGCCGACCAGGCGCGCGCCGCCTGCGCGACCGCGGACAGCTCCGCCTCGTGGCGGCCGAAGGCGTCGAGGAGCGCCAGCTGGCTGCCCCGCGACAGCAGCGCCTGGTGCTCGTGCTGGCCGTGGATCTCCACCAGCAGCGCGGCCAGCGCGCCCAGCTGCGACAGCGTGGCCGGGCGGCCGTTGATCCAGGCGCGCGACCCGCCGTCGGCGCGCAGGGTGCGGCGCAGCTGGCAGGCACCACCGTCGTCGAACTCCTGCTCGCGCAGCCAGGCCAGCGCCGCGGGCGAATCCTCGAGCGCGAACTCGGCGTCGAGCTCGGCGCGCTGGGCGCCGTGGCGGACCATGCCGCTGTCGGCGCGCAGCCCGGACAGGAAGCCCAGCGCGTCGACGATCAGCGACTTGCCGGCGCCGGTTTCGCCGGACACGACGGTGAGACCCGGCCCGAACTCGAGCTCGGTGGCGGAGACGACGGCGAAATCCTTGATCGACAGACGCTTGAGCATGGCGCGTGAATTGTGCCGCGGGGACGCGCAGCCTGTCATCGGCCGATCTCGCCGCTTGCGACGGCCGCGCGGCGGACGTATACCCGCGGCATGTCCCGACGCCCTGACGATCCGCTCGACGCCCGCGCCCGCCAGCTGCTGCGCACGCTCGTCGCGCGCCACATCCGCGACGGCGAACCGGTCGGCTCGCAGACCCTCGCGCGCCACGCCGGCCTCGACGTCAGCCCGGCCACGATCCGCAACATCCTGTCCGACCTCGAGGAAGTCGGCCTGCTGTCGGCGCCGCACACCTCGGCCGGCCGCGTGCCGACCGCGCGTGGCTACCGGGTCTTCGTCGATTCGCTGCTGCAGCTGAGCCCGCTCGACGACACCGAGGTCGATCGGCTGCGCGGGGGGCTCGCGCCCGGCGGCGGAACCCAGTCGCTGCTGGGCAGCGCCTCGGAGCTGGTGTCGGCGATGACCCGCTTCGTGGGCGTGGTCAGCGTGCCCGGGCGCGAGCAGTTCGCCTTCCGCCAGATCGACTTCGTGCCGCTCGACGGCCAGCGGGTGATGGCGATCGTGGTCTTCGCCGACAACGAGGTGCAGAACCGCATCGTCCAGACCCGCCGCGCCTACGACGCCGCCGAGCTGGAGCGGGTGGCCAACTATCTCAACGCCCGGTTCGCCGGCCAGCCGCTGCCGGCGATCCGCGCCGGCCTGCTGCGCGAACTGCGCACCGCGCGCAGCGAGCTCGAAGGCCTGCTGCGCGCCACCACCGAGCTTGCCGAGCAGGCGCTGGCGCCGGGCGGCGAGGACATGGTGGTGGCCGGCCAGGCCCGCCTGCTGGGCCTGCAGGACCTGTCCGACCTCGACCGCCTGCGCGAGCTGTTCGAGGCGTTTTCGGAGAAGCGCGAGATCCTGCAGCTGCTCGAACGCACGGTGAAGGCCCCCGGCGTGCGGGTGTTCTTCGGCGAGGAGACCGGGGTCGCATCGATGGCCGGCATGTCCCTGGTGACTGCGCCCTACGCGGCGGATGGCCGGGTGCTGGGCGTGCTGGGGGTGATCGGCCCGACCCGCATGGCCTACGACCGGGTGATCCCTGTGGTCCAGGCCACCGCCGAGGTGCTGGGGGCCGCCTTGAATCCCGACGCGGCATCCCCACTGAGTCCGGACCGAGCCATTCCGGACCCACCAGAGCCATGACCACCGAACCCACGCCCGACCACGCCGCCGAGGCGCCCGCCGAAGACCTTCCGCTGGAAGACGTGATCGAAACCCTCCGCGCCGAACTGGAGCAGGTGCGCGCGCAGTCCCTGATCGACCGTGCCGACCTCGAGAACCAGCGCCGCCGCATGGAGCGCGACGTGCAGAACGCCTGCCGCTTCGCCAACAAGCAGCTGCTGGGCGACCTGCTGCCGGTGTTCGACAGCCTGGACGCGGCGCTGGCCGCGGCCGGCGGTTCCGGCCCGCTGCACGACGGCGTCGAACTGACCCTGCGCGAGCTGCACCGGGTGACGGCGAACCAGGGCCTGCTGCAGATTGCTCCCGCCGCCGGCGATGCCTTCGACCCCGAGTCCCACCAGGCGATGAGCGTGGTCGAGGCCGAGGGCGTGGCCCCGGGCGCCGTGGCCCAAGTGTTCCAGAAGGGCTACCGGCTCAACGAGCAGCTGCTGCGCCCGGCGATGGTCGCCGTGGCGAAGGCGGACTGAATCCGCGGGCCGCGGGCGCTTGAAGGCGCCGCCGCCATCCCCAGATAGCAGTCATCGGCGGCGCTGCCGCCCCCAGACCAAATTCCAAGAGGCAGACACCCATGGCAAAGATCATCGGCATCGACCTGGGCACGACCAATTCGTGCGTGGCGATCATGGACGGCGGCAAGGCCCGCGTCATCGAGAACAGTGAAGGCGACCGCACGACCCCGTCCGTCGTCGCCTACACCAAGGACGGCGAGGTGCTGGTCGGCGCGTCCGCCAAGCGCCAGGCCGTGACCAACCCGAAGAACACCTTCTATGCGGTCAAGCGCCTGATCGGCCGCAAGTTCACCGACGCCGAGGTCAAGAAGGACCTGGGCCTGGTGCCGTACGCGATCGTCGCCCACGACAACGGCGACGCCTGGGTCGAGACCAGCGACGGCAAGAAGCTGTCGGCGCAGGAAGTCTCCGCGCGCATCCTCGAGAAGATGAAGAAGACCGCCGAGGACTACCTGGGCGAGAAGGTGACCGAGGCCGTGATCACGGTGCCGGCCTACTTCAACGACTCCCAGCGCCAGGCGACCAAGGACGCCGGCCGCATCGCCGGCCTCGACGTCAAGCGCATCATCAACGAGCCCACCGCGGCCGCGCTGGCCTACGGCCTCGACAAGGACGGCGGCGACCGCAAGATCGCCGTGTACGACCTCGGCGGCGGTACCTTCGACATGTCGATCATCGAGATCGCGGAAGTCGACGGCGAGAAGCAGTTCGAGGTGCTGGCCACCAGCGGCGACACCTTCCTGGGCGGCGAGGACTTCGACAAGCGCGTCATCGACTACCTGGTGGAAGAGTTCCAGAAGGACCAGGGCATCGACCTGCGAAAGGACCCGCTGGCCCTGCAGCGCCTGAAGGACGCGGCCGAGCGCGCCAAGATCGAGCTGTCCAGCGCCCAGCAGACGGAAGTGAACCTGCCGTACGTGACCGCGGACGCTTCGGGCCCGAAGCACCTCAACATCAAGCTGACCCGGGCCAAGCTCGAGGCGCTGGTGGAGGACCTGGTCAAGAAGACGCTCGAGCCCTGCCGCACCGCGCTCAACGACGCCGGCCTGCGCTCCAGCGACATCAACGAGGTGATCCTGGTCGGCGGCCAGACCCGCATGCCCAAGGTGCAGCAGGCCGTGGCCGAGTTCTTCGGCAAGGAGCCGCGCAAGGACGTGAACCCCGACGAGGCCGTCGCCATCGGCGCCGCGGTGCAGGGTGGCGTGCTGGCCGGCGACGTCAAGGACGTGCTGCTGCTCGACGTGACCCCGCTGTCGCTCGGCATCGAAACCCTCGGCGGCGTGTTCACCAAGATCATCGAGAAGAACACCACCATCCCGACCAAGGCCTCGCAGACGTTCAGCACCGCCGAGGACAACCAGTCCGCGGTGACGGTGCACGTGCTGCAGGGCGAGCGCGAGCAGGCCCGCTACAACAAGTCGCTGGCCAAGTTCGACCTGTCGGGCATCGAGCCGGCGCCGCGCGGCATGCCGCAGGTGGAGGTGTCGTTCGACATCGACGCCAACGGCATCGTGCACGTGACCGCCAAGGACAAGAAGACCGGCAAGGAGCAGAAGGTCGAGATCAAGGCCGGCTCGGGCCTGTCGGACGAGGAGATCCAGCGGATGGTCGCCGACGCCGAGGCGCACCGCGAGGACGACCGCAAGTTCCACGAGCTGGTCGGCGCCCGCAACCAGGCGGATGCGCTGGTGCACGGTACCCGCAGCGCGATCAAGGACAACGGCGACAAGGTGCCGGGCGACGTGATCGGCCGCGTGGAGGCCGCGATCGCCGACGTCGAAACCGCCATGAAGGGTGACGACAAGGGCCAGATCGAGGCGAAGACCAAGGCGCTGGAGGAGGTCGCGCAGTCGCTGTTCGCGGCGGCCGCGGCGGCCGGGCAGGGCGGCGACGCCGGTGCCGGCGGCCCCACCGATGCCGGCCAGGCGGCCGACGACGTGGTCGACGCCGAGTTCACCGAGGTCAAGGACGACGACCGCAAGGCCTGATCGCCCCAGCGTGGGCGCGGCGATGGCCGCGATGGCCACCCCCGTGGCGGGGACCGGATCGAAACCCGGTTCCCGCCGCGTATCCGGACCCCGCACCGTCGGGTCCACCAGGCAGCACGGACCTGATCGATGAGCAAGCGTGACTATTACGAAGTCCTCGGCGTGGCCCGCAGCGCCACCGAGGACGAGCTGAAGAAGGCCTATCGCCGCTGCGCGATGAAGTACCACCCTGACCGCAACCCCGGCGACGCCAGGGCCGAGGCTGCGTTCAAGGAGTGCAAGGAGGCCTACGAGGTCCTGTCCGACGGCGGCAAGCGCCGCATGTACGACCAGCACGGCCATGCCGCGTTCGAGCACGGCATGGGCGGCGGCAACGCCGGCCCGGGCTTCGGCGGCGCCGACATGGGCGACATCTTCGGCGACATCTTCGGCAACATCTTCGGCGGCGGTGGCGGCGCCCGCGGCCCGCGCCGCGGCGCCGACATCGGCTACGTGATGGAGCTCGACCTCGAGGACGCCGTCGCCGGCGTCGAGCGCCGCATCGAGCTGCCGACGCTGGTCGAGTGCGAACCCTGCAAGGGCACGGGCTCCGAGGACGGCCAGCTCGAGACCTGCGACACCTGCCATGGCCACGGCCAGGTCCGGTTCCAGCGCGGCATCTTCTCGATGCAGCAGCCGTGCCCGTCCTGCCACGGCCGCGGCAAGACCTTCAGGACCCCGTGCCCGGCCTGCCGCGGCAACGGCCGCGTGGAGGAGGAGAAGGTCCTGCAGGTCAAGGTGCCCGCGGGCGTCGATACCGGCGACCGCATCCGCCTGTCCGGCGAGGGCGAGGCCGGTCCGCCCGGCACCCAGCCCGGCGATCTTTACGTCGAAGTCCGTGTGCGCCCGCACGCCATCTTCGAGCGCGACGGCGACGACCTGCACTGCGAGGTGCCGATCCGCTTCTCGCAGGCCGCGCTTGGCGATACCGTGCGCGTGCCGACCCTCGGCGGCGAGGCCGAGATCCGCATTCCCGCCGAGACCCAGACCGGCAAGGTCTTCCGCCTGCGCGACAAGGGCGTGAAGTCGGTGCGCAGCCGCGCGCCGGGAGATCTGTACTGCAAGGTCGTGGTGGAGACCCCGGTCAACCTGACCGCCGCGCAGCGCGAGCTGCTGGAGCAGTTCGAGGGCACCTTCGTCGGCGAGGGCGCGCGCCGTCATTCACCGAAGTCGAGCACCTTCGTCGACGGCGTGAAAGGCTTCTGGGAGCGGATGACCTCCTGAGGGCGCGTGCTTGTGGCTGCGCGGCCGCCTCGCTAGCCTTCCCGGATGGGTGATCCAGTCAGGTTCCTGATCCACGGTGCCAGCGGCCGCATGGGGCAGGCGCTGCTGCGCCTGTGCGCCGGGGGCGCGGTGGACTGCAGCGTGGTGGCGGCGGTGTCGCGCAAGCCGGCGCAGCGGGTGGTCGATGGCGTGCCGCAGTTCGCGGCCAGCGAGCTTGCGGGCGTGCCGCCCTTCGACGTCGCCATCGATTTCAGCCTGCCCGAGGGCTTCGATCCGCTGCTGGCCCTGTGCAGGCAGCGTGGCGCGGCCCTGGTGTCGGGCACCACCGGGCTCTCGGATGCCCAGCGACAGGCCCTCGCCGAGGCCGCCGCCGATATCCCGGTGCTGTGGGCCGCCAACTTCAGCCTGGGCGTGGCGGTGCTCGAGGAGCTGGTCGAGCGCGCCGCGGCGGCGCTGGCCGGCTGGGACTGCGACATCGTCGAGACCCACCACGTGCACAAGCAGGACGCCCCGTCCGGCACCGCGCTGGCCCTCGGTGCCGCCGCGAAAAGGGGCGGCGGCATGCCGCGCTACGCCAGCCTGCGGGCCGGCGACATCGTCGGCGAACACCTAGTGCAGCTCACCGGCACGGGCGAGCGCGTGGAGCTGGTGCATCGCGCCACCAGCCGCGATGTCTTCGCGCGCGGGGCGCTGCACGCGGCCTCCCGCCTGCGTGGCCGCCCGCCGGGGGCCTGGCGCCTGCGCGACCTGCTCTGAGGCGCCGGGCATTCACGTTCTCGCTGGCGCAGCGGAACCCGCGCCGGTATCATTCCCGCTCGCCTGATCCTCATGCCTCCGGGCCGGCCAATGCCGGGCCGGCGGTGTCTTGCAACCCCACGTAGGCGACCGCCAGTGACCCCACCCGCAATCCTCGCGCTCGAAGACGGTACGGTCTTCGAAGGCGTATCCGTCGGCGCGCCCGGCCTTTCCGTCGGCGAAGTCGTGTTCAACACCGCGATGACCGGCTATCAGGAGGTCCTCACCGACCCCTCGTACGCCCGCCAGATCGTCACCCTGACCTATCCCCACATCGGCAACACCGGCTGCTCCGGCCAGGACGACGAGTCCGGCAAGGTCTGGTCGGCGGGCCTGGTGGTGCGTGACGTCCCGCGCCGCCCGAGCAGCTGGCGCAGCCGCGCCGCGCTCCCCGAGTGGCTGGCCGACCGCGGCGTGGTCGCGATCGCCGGCATCGACACCCGCCGCCTGACCCGCCTGCTGCGCGAGCGCGGTGCCCAGAACGGCGCGGTGATGGCCGGCGAGATCGACATCGACCGCGCCGTTGAAGCCGCGCGCAAGTTCCCGGGCCTCAAGGGCATGGACCTGGCCCAGGTGGTCAGCACCGACGCGCGCTACCAGTGGAACGAGGGCGACCTCGACCTCGACGCCGGCGGCTTCCGCAAGGTGGCGCCGCGCTTCCGCGTGGTGGCCTGGGACTTCGGCGTGAAGCGCAACATCCTGCGCATGCTCGCCGACCGCGGCTGCGACGTGACCGTGCTGCCCGCGCGCACCACCGCCGCCGAGGCGCTGGCGCTGAAGCCCGACGGAGTGTTCCTGTCCAACGGCCCCGGCGACCCGGAACCCTGCGACTACGCCATCGACGCGATCCGCGAAGTGCTGGCCGCGAAGGTGCCGACCTTCGGCATCTGCCTGGGCCACCAGCTGCTGGGCCTGGCCGTGGGCGCGCGCACGATCAAGATGGCCAACGGCCACCACGGCGCCAACCATCCGGTGCAGGACCTCGAGACCGGGCGGGTGATGATCACCTCGCAGAACCACGGCTTCGCCATCGACGAGGCCACGCTGCCGGGCAACGTGCGCGTCACCCACCGCTCGCTGTTCGACGGCACCAACCAGGGCATCGCGCTCACCGACGCGCCGGCCTTCAGCTTCCAGGGCCATCCCGAGGCCGCGCCCGGCCCGCAGGACGTGACGCCACTCTTCGACCGCTTCATCGCGCTGATGGAGGCGCAGCACTGATGCCCAGGCGCACCGACCTCAAGACCATCCTCATCATCGGCGCCGGCCCCATCGTCATCGGCCAGGCCTGCGAGTTCGACTACTCCGGCGCGCAGGCGTGCAAGGCGCTGCGCGAGGAGGGCTACCGCGTGGTGCTGGTGAACTCCAATCCGGCCACGATCATGACCGACCCCGACACGGCGGACGCGGTCTACATCGAGCCGATCAACTGGCAGACGGTCGAGAAGATCATCGCCAAGGAGAAGCCAGACGCGCTGCTGCCGACCATGGGCGGCCAGACCGCGCTCAACTGCGCGCTCGACCTCGCCGACCACGGCGTGCTGGAGAAGTACGGCGTCGAGCTGATCGGCGCGAAGCGCGAGGCCATCATGATGGCCGAGGACCGCGAGCTGTTCCGCGTCGCGATGGGCGAGATCGGGCTTGAATGCCCCAGGGCCGAAGTCGCCAAGACCTTCGAGCAGGCCGTCGAGATCCAGGCGAAGGTCGGTTACCCGACCATCATCCGGCCGTCGTTCACGCTGGGCGGCAGCGGCGGTGGCATCGCCTACAACCGCGAGGAGTTCGAGGAGATCGCCAAGCGCGGCCTCGAGCTGTCGCCGGTGAACGAGATCCTGGTCGAGGAGTCGGTGCTGGGCTGGAAGGAGTTCGAGATGGAGGTGGTCCGCGACACCGCGGACAACTGCATCATCGTCTGCTCGATCGAGAACCTCGACGCGATGGGCGTGCACACCGGCGACTCGATCACCGTCGCCCCGGCGCAGACCCTCACCGACCGCGAATACCAGCGTCTGCGCCAGGCCTCGATCGACGTGCTGCGCAAGATCGGCGTCGACACCGGTGGCTCGAACGTGCAGTTCGGCATCAACGCCGAGACCGGGCGCGTGGTGGTGATCGAGATGAACCCGCGCGTGTCTCGATCGTCGGCGCTGGCGTCGAAGGCCACCGGCTTCCCGATCGCCAAGGTCGCGGCCAAGCTGGCCGTGGGCTACACGCTCGACGAGCTGAAGAACGAGATCACCGGCGGCAAGACGCCGGCCTCGTTCGAGCCCTCGATCGACTACGTGGTCACCAAGATCCCGCGCTTCGCGTTCGAGAAGTTCCCGCAGGCCGACTCGCGCCTGACTACCCAGATGAAGTCGGTGGGCGAGGTGATGGCCATCGGCCGCAGCTTCCAGGAGTCGCTGCAGAAGGCGCTGCGCGGGCTGGAGACCGGCAAGGCCGGCCTCGATCCCACCGGCCTTGCGCTGGACACGGACGAAGGCCGTGCCGCGCTGCGCCGCGAGCTGCGCGAGCCGGGGCCGGAGCGCCTGTTCCACGTCGCCGACGCCTTCCGCGCCGGCATGACGGTGGACGAGGTGTTCGCGCTGTCGTGGATCGATCCCTGGTTCCTCGACCAGATCGAGGACATCGTCGCCGCCGAGCGCGAGGTGGCCGCCAACGGCGTCGACGCGCTCGATGCCGCGCGCCTTCGTGCGCTCAAGCGCATGGGCTTCTCCGACGCGCGCCTGGCGCAGCTGGTCGGGGTGGAGGAGAAGTCGGTGCGCGCGCTGCGCCGCGCCTTCGGCATCCGCCCGGTCTACAAGCGCGTGGACTCCTGTGCCGCCGAATTCGCCACCACCACCGCCTACCTGTACTCGACCTACGAGGACGAGTGCGAGGCCGAGCCCAGCGGGCGCGACAAGATCATGGTGCTGGGCGGCGGGCCCAACCGGATCGGCCAGGGCATCGAGTTCGACTACTGCTGCGTGCACGCCGCGCTCGCCCTGCGCGAGGACGGGTACGAGACCATCATGGTCAACTGCAACCCGGAGACGGTCTCGACCGACTACGACACCTCCGACCGCTTGTACTTCGAGCCGGTGACGCTGGAGGACGTGCTGGAGATCGTCGAGCTGGAGCAGCCCAAGGGCGTGATCGTGCATTACGGCGGCCAGACGCCGCTCAAGCTGGCGCGCGCGCTGGAGGCCAACGGCGTGCCCATCATCGGCACTTCGCCGGACTCGATCGACCTCGCCGAGGACCGCGAGCGTTTCCAGAAGCTGGTCGACGGACTGGGCCTGAAGCAGCCGCCCAACCGCACCGCACGCAGTGCGGAGGAAGCCCTGGTGCTGGCGCGCGAGGTCGGCTATCCGCTGGTGGTGCGCCCGAGCTACGTGCTCGGTGGCCGCGCGATGGAAGTGGTGCACGCCGACGCCGATCTCGAGCGCTACATGCGCGAGGCGGTGAAGGTGTCCAACGATTCGCCGGTGCTGCTGGACCGCTTCCTCGACAACGCGATCGAGGTCGACATCGACGTCATCGCCGACGCCGACGGCCGGGTGCTGGTGGGCGGGGTGATGGAGCACATCGAGGAGGCCGGCGTGCATTCCGGCGACTCGTCGTGCTCGCTGCCGCCGTACTCGCTGTCGGCCGACACGAAGGCGCGCCTGCGCGAGCAGGTCGCCGCGCTCGCCCGCGAGCTCAAGGTGGTCGGCCTGATGAACACCCAGTTCGCCGTGCAGACCAGCGACGAGGGCGAGGACACCATCTATCTGCTGGAAGTGAATCCGCGCGCCTCGCGCACGGTGCCCTTCGTGTCCAAGGCCACCGGCGTGCCGCTGGCCAAGATCGCCGCGCGCTGCATGGCCGGGCGCAGCCTGGCGGAGCAGGGCGCGGTGGACGAGGTGGTGCCGGAGTACTACTCGGTGAAGGAAGCCATCTTCCCGTTCGCCAAGTTCCAGGGCGTCGATCCGATCCTGGGCCCGGAGATGCGCTCCACCGGCGAGGTGATGGGCGTGGGCCGCGACTTCGGCGCCGCCTTCGCGCGCGCGCAGGAGGCCGCGGGCATCCGTGCGCCGGAGGCGGGCAAGGCCTTCGTCTCGGTGCGCGATCCGGACAAGAAGCGCGTGCTGCCGGTGGCGAAGGCGCTGGTCGAGCGCGGCTTCTCGCTGGTCGCGACCTCCGGTACCGCGGCCTGGCTGCGCGACAACGGATTCGAATGCGAGCAGGTCAACAAGGTCGCCGAAGGCCGGCCGCACATCGTGGACCTGATCAAGAACGGCGACATCGCCTACATCGTCAATACCACCGAAGGGCGCCAGGCGATCGCGGACTCGTTCTCGATCCGCCGCGAGGCGCTGCAGCAGCGGGTGACCTATTCGACCACCATTGCCGGTGCGAAGGCCCTGCTGCATTCTCTGGAATATCGCGGCAGCGGCCCGGTGTGGGCGCTGCAAGAACTGCACGAGGAGTTGAAGCGGACATGAGACCACCGATCACGGCACAGGGAGCGCAGCGCCTGCGCGCGGAGCTGGAAGAACTGAAGAGCGTCCAGCGGCCTGCCGTCATCAACGCGATCGCCGAGGCGCGTGCCCACGGCGACCTGAAGGAAAACGCCGAGTACCACGCCGCGCGCGAGCAGCAGGGCTTCATCGAGGGCCGCATCAAGCAGCTCGAGAGCGAGCTGTCGCACGCGCAGGTGATCGACGTCGCCTCGCTCAACGTCGGCGACAAGGTCGTGTTCGGTGCCAACGTGCTGCTGGCCGACGAGGATACGGGCAAGGAGACCCGCTACCAGATCGTCGGCGACCTGGAAGCCGACATCAAACAGGGCCTGATCGCCATCTCCTCGCCGGTGGCGCGCGCGCTCATCGGCAAGCACGCCGGCGACGTCGTGACCATCGAGGCGCCCGGCGGCACCAGCGAGGTCGAGATCGTCGAGGTCAGCTACGGCTGATCCGGCGATGCCGGACCTGGATTCCAGCGTGACCCTGCTGCTCCCGGCCGCCGCTCGGCTGGGGCGACAGCGCCTGTCCGCGGCCTGCGCGAAGCGCCTGGGGCGCGGCGACCCGGTGCCCGCCGGCGAGGCGGGCAGGCGCGCGCAGCTGCTGCGGCATTTCCCGCTGCGCGGCGAGGGCTGGCCGATCGCGGCGCTGTCGCGGCAGGCCGAGCTCGGCGATGCCGCCGGTGCGGCGTGGCTGCGCGCCGACCCGGTCTGGCTGCGCCCGGACATCAACGGCGTGCGCCTGCTGGCGCACGGCGATGCGCTGGGACTGGCGCGCGCCGACAGTGACGAGCTGCTGTCGGCACTGCGTCCGCTGTTCGGCGATGCCGGGTTCATGCTCGACGCCCCGCATCCGGCGCGCTGGTACCTGCGCCTGCCGGCGGAGACGCGCCTGCCGGTGTTTTCCGACCCCGGCGACGCGCTGGGCGAGGACATCTTCGAACACCTGGACATCAGCCCCGAGGCGCGGCGCTGGCGCACGCTGGCCAGCGAGGCGCAGGTGACGCTGCACCACCATCCCCTCAATGCGCGACGCGCGGCGCGCGGCCAGTCGCCGGTCAACGCGCTGTGGTTCTGGGGCGGCGGTCGCCTGCCGGCCGCTGCGTCCGGCCAAGGCACCACCGGCTTCAGCGGCGACGACAGCGCGCGCGCCCTTGCCTCGGCCGGCGGCCGCGGGGCCGACCTGCCGGAGCGCTTCGCGGGCGAGCCGGGCGTGTACGACCTCGAGGGCACGCGCGACCTCGCGTGGATCGAAAGCGGGTGGCTGGCACCGGCGCTGGATGCGCTGCGCGCGGGCGGCATCGCGGCGCTGCACCTGGACGATGCCGATGGCTGGCGCTTCTGCCTGCGTCGCGGGCAGGCGCTGCGCATCTGGCGCGCCCCGCTGGCCTGGCCGGCGCAGTGACGCCCGTCCGCAGGATCCGGCGCCGCGCGCTTGCGGACGGCGCTGACGCCGCGGCGTCGTGGCCGGCCGACATCCCGCCGCTGCTGCGCCGCATCTATGCCGCCCGCGGCGCGCACGACGCCGATGCCGCGCGCCCGCGGCTGGCCGGCCTGCTGCCGCCCGACGGCCTGCTCGACCTCGATCGCGCCACGGCGCTGCTGGCCGCTGCGATCGAGGGTGGCCGCCGCATCCTGGTGGTGGGCGACTTCGATGCCGACGGCGCCACCGCCTGCGCCCTCGCAGTGCGCGGCCTGCGCATGCTCGGCGCGGGCGACGTGCTGCACGCCGTTCCCAACCGCATGGTGCACGGCTATGGCCTGTCGACCGCGCTGGTGGCGGAACTGGCGCCGCTGCGCCCCGACCTGCTGGTGACCGTGGACCACGGCATCGCCTGCCATGCCGGTATCGAGGCCGCCCGGGCCCTGGGTTGGCAGGTGCTGGTCACCGACCACCACCTGCCCGGCGAGCGGCTGCCGGCGGCCGACGCCATCGTCAATCCGAACCGCGAGGGTGACGGCTTCGGCAGCAAGATGCTGGCCGGCGTGGGCGTCATGTTCTACGTGCTGCTGGCGCTCCGCGCGCGACTGCGCGACGAGGGCCGGCTGGAAGGCAAGGGGCCGGAGCTTGCGCAGCTGCTGGACCTGGTCGCCGTCGGCACCGTGGCCGACCTGGTGCCGCTGGACGCCAACAACCGCGCCCTGGTCGCGGCCGGCCTGCGCCGCCTGCGCGCGGGGCAGGGCTGCGCCGGGCTCAAGGCGCTGGTGGAGGTGTCCGGCCGCCGCGCGGAGCTGCTGTCCGCGGCGGACATCGGCTTCGCCGTCGGGCCGCGCCTGAACGCCGCCGGGCGCCTGGAGGACATGGCGCTCGGCATCGAATGCCTGCTGTGTGACGATCCGGCGCGGGCACGCGAACTGGCGGTCCAGCTTGACACGATCAACCGCGAACGCCGCAACGTGCAGCAGGCGATGCTGGACGAAGCCGAGCGCGCGCTCACGACGCAGGCGCTCGACGCGATGGGGCAGGGCGATGGGAGCAAGGCCGCGGCCTGCGCCTTCGATCCGGGCTGGCATCCGGGCGTGGTCGGGCTGGTGGCGTCGAAGCTCAAGGAGCGGTTGCACCGGCCGGTGGTCGCGTTCGCGCCGTCCGAACCCGGCAGCGCCAGCCTGCGCGGCTCGGCACGCTCGATCCCGGGCTTCCACGTGCGCGATGCCCTGGCCGCGATCGATGCGCGTCATCCCGGGCTGATCGAACGCTTCGGCGGCCATGCCATGGCGGCCGGCCTGACGCTGGACGCCGCGCGCCTGGACGCCTTCCAGGCCGCGTTCCAGGCCCATGCCGCCGCGACGCTGGATGCCGCCGCGCTGCAGGCCACCCTCGACAGCGACGGCGCGCTGGCCCCGCACGAGTTCGACCGTTTCCACGCCGAGGCCCTGCGCGATGGCGGCCCCTGGGGCCAGGCCTTTCCCGAGCCGCTGTTCGACGGCGAGTTCGAGGTGGCCGACTGGCGCGTGGTGGGCGAGCGCCACCTGCGCATGACCCTGCGTGCCGAGGGCCTGAGGACGCCGCTGGCCGCGATCCAGTTCGGCGCCTGGCGCGGCGAACCTCCGCCGGGCCGCGCGCGCCTGGCCTACCGCCTGCAGCCGGATGACTACCGCGGCGGGGACGCGATCCAGCTGCTGGTCGAACACCTCGAGGCCTGCTGAGCGCGGCCGCATTCAGGGGGCTATCGCGGACCGCGGAGCCGATTGATAATCGCGCACCGCCTGCGCGCCCGCGCCGGCCACCGATCGAGGGAATCGCACATGGCTCCACGCTCAACCGCGCTCACGCTGGCGATCCTCGCCATGTTCTCCGGCATGGCCACGGCGGCCACGCCGACGTCGCCGCTGGCCGTGGGCCAGCCCGTACGGGGCGAGATCACCAGCGCCGATGCCATGAACTGGCGCGACGGCAGCCGCAGCGAGCTGTACGCCATCAGCCTGGCCGCCGACGAAGGCGTGCGCTTCGAGGTCACGGGCCCGCTGGATGCGCAGCTGTCGCTGTTCCGCGACGGCGAACTGGTGCAGGCCTCGGCCGAGGGCCCCGACGACGCCAGCCTCGCCGTGCGCGCGCCGCGGGCCGGCCGCTACGTGCTGGCCGTGAGTGGCCGCGATGCTTCGGCCTATGGCCCGTACACGCTGAGCGCCACGGCCATGCAGGTGTATGCCGGCGGCGAGCTCGCGCCGGGGGCGACGATCACCGACTGGGCGCAGTCGCCGCGCACCATCCCGCTGCGCATCACCGAGCCCGGCATGTACCGCATCCGCATGGCGTCCGACGACTTCGACACCGTGCTGTCGCTGGAGGGCGAGGGCGTGTCGCTGCGCAGCGACGATTCCGAAGGCAGCAACTCGATGCTGACCACCCGGCTCGCGCCCGGGATCTACAGCCTGCGCGCCTCCGGCTTCCAGGACAGCATCGACGGCCAGTACGAACTCTCGGTGGCCAGCCATGCGCTGCCGGAAGGCGTCGAGCCGGCCGTCGACGGCGAACTCGTGCCGGGCCGCGAGGTCACCGCCCTCTACCAGGGCCAGCCGGTGACCTATCGCCTGCGACTGGACGGCCGCCATCTGCTCGAACTCGACATGCGCAGCAACGAGATCGATCCCGGCCTGCAGCTGCTGGGCAACGGCGTGGAGCTCGAGGACGACGACTCCGGCGAGCGGCTCGACGCGCGCATCGCCACCGTGCTGGAGCCGGGCGAATACACCGTCCGCGCCTCGGCCTTCGATACCGGCGCCGGCGTGTTCACCCTGTCCGCGGCGCTGTCCGACGTTCCGGCGGATGCCGGCGGCGGCGCGCTGCGGGTCGGGCAGCCGCGCGACGCGCGACTGATCGGGGGGACCTCGGACCGCTACACCTTCAGCGTCCCGCGCGCCGGCGACCACGTGGTCGAGATGTCCGCCGGCGAGGGCCTCGACAGCCACCTGCGCCTGTTCCGCGATGGCGAGGAGATCGCCGCGGACGACGACAGCGGTGGTGGCCTGGACGCGCGCATCGAACAGCACCTGCCGGCCGGGGACTACGTGCTCGAAGCATCGTCGCTGGGCGGCGGCGAGGGCGGTCGCTACCGCATCGGCGTGCGGCGGCGCTGAACGGCCGGTTCGGCGGTTGGGGCGGCGAACCACCGCCCCCGCGCTTGCACGTCGCCTTCCGTCTCTCGCCCGACGACTACCGCGGCGGAGATGCCATCCAGCTCGTTGTCGAGTACCGGGAAGCCTGGCGACTGGGTCTGGGCGGAAGTCCGAAGAAGGGGCGCAGCCAGCGGATGCGGGCGATGACCCGCATATGCAGGATGGCGCAGCCGGCAATGGTGCCCGTGCCCACCAGGAGTGGCTCGAGCCACGGCCCCAGCGCCAGCGGTGAGAGCGAGAACGCCAGGGGCACGATCAGGCTCTGGTGCAGCACATACCAGGGAAACACCGCCTCACGTGCGCTCGGCAGCCACTGGAATGGGCGGTCGAGCAGAGTGCGGCTCCAGCCGAAGATCGCCAGCAGCGCGGTCCAGGCGTAGGTCGCCCGGGCCATGCGCTCGATCATGGCCCAGTCCACGCGCAGCGCCCAGGCGGGGATGTCGCCGGGCGGAAGGTAGCGACCGGCTGCACGCAGGGACAGTTCGAGGCTGATGGCCAGCAGCGCCAGCGCCAGCGTCGTCCGGCGCATGGCGACCAGGCCGGTCCAGAAGCGCGCCTCGCCTGCGACCAGCCAGCCCGCGGCGAAGAAGAACAGGTATTTGGCGTGTGCGTACCAGTCGCCGACCAGCGCATGGGTCTCGGGCCAGCGCGGCATCAACCACCAGAGGCCGGCGAACAGCCAGGCCGAGGGGACCAGCACCCAGAAGATGCGGGGGCGGTCGAACAGCCAGTTTCGCAGCCGCGTTCCAGCGGCCGACTCCAGCACCGGCGTCAGCGCCAGCAGCAGCATGCTGTAGGTCCAGACATAGGCCAGGTACCAGAGATGGTTCCAGGTGATTCCATACTCGGCGCCGGACCAGCCGCCGCCCGCCCAGGGTCGCAGCTGCAGGTAGCGGGCCATGAACGCGCCGAAGTCCGGCTCGATCGCGCCGTTGCCGAGTGCTTCGCAGTAGGCCTGGACCGGGACGATCGCCAGCATCCCGAACAGAAGCGGAAGCAGCAGTCTCCAGCTGCGTGACAGCGCCAGTCGCCAGCCCGGACGTGCGGCCATGGCCAGGCCCAGGGCGATGCCGGAGATCATGAACAGCAGCGGCATCCGCCAGCGGTTGAGCGCGATCATCGGCCACTGCAGCCATTCCGCCTGGTAGGTGCTCTTGGCGTGGTAGCCCCATTCGGCGACGTAGACCATGCCGAGGTGATAGGCGATCAGCAGGGCGAAAGCGAAGACGCGGAGCGCGTCGATATCGTGGCGTCTGGGCATCGGTCTGGCCGGCGAAAGGACGGTCGAGCATTGATCGTGATGCCTGCTGGTGCCAGCGCAAAGTGGCACTGCGACGGGGTTTTGGGCCGAACCGCGGAACTGGGGGACGAGCCGTGGAGCGGGTATCGGCGGCGTCGATACAATTTCGTCATGCACCGATCCGATGCCGGACCTGCCCGCGAGCCGCAGGACTTCTGGACCCGCCACCGGCCCTGGCAGCGCCCCTTCGAGATCGCGATCTGGGTGCTGGTGTTCGGCATCGCCGCGGCGGCCAACGTCGCGGTGATCCTGATCGATGCCCATCGCGATGGCCTGCATGTGCAGGCCTGGCAGCCGGTGGTGGAGGAGGGCAGCAGTGCGCTGGCGTCGCTGCTGCTGGTGCCGTCGCTGCTGTGGCTGTGCGAGCGCTGGCCCCTGCACGCCGGAACCTGGGCCCGGCGCCTGCCGGTGTACGCGGCCGCCAGTCTTGTCTGGTCGTTGTTGCACGTGGCCGGCATGGTGCTGGTCCGCAACTTCGCCTAAGCCCTGGCGGGCGACAGCTACAGCTTCGACTGGTGGATCGGCCTGCCTTACGAGTACATCAAGGACGTGCAGACTTTTGCCCTGATCGTGTCCGTCGCCCACGGCTACAGCTGGCTCTGGCGGCGGCTGCACGGGGAGGCGCACGTGCTCGGGCGCCCGGACCCCGGCGTTCCGGCTCCCGCCGACGAGCACGAAGAACGTCCGGACCGCTTCCTGGTGCGCAAACTGAGACGCGACTTCCTGGTCGCCGCGGCGGACATCGAGTGGCTCAAGGCGGCAGGCAACTACGTCAATCTGCACGTGGCCGGGCGCGACTATCCCCTGCGCAGCACCATGGCGGGCATCGAGGCGCGGCTGGATCCGGCCCGCTTCGTCCGCATCCATCGCAGCCATATCGTCAACCTCGAGCGGGTCGCCTCGATCGAGCCGCTCGACAGCGGCGACGCCCGCGTTCATCTGGTCGACGGCACCGAACTGCCGTGCAGCCGCAGTTACCGCGAGGCGCTGCGCGGGCGCGCCTTTCCGGGAGCGCCGCAGCGGACCGCCTGAGCGCGCACGGCGGCATCCCGGTCCCGGCGCCGGAATTGCTAGAATCCGCCTCTTTCCAAGCGGATCGACCGGCAGATGATGGAGCTCAATCCCGTCCGCCAGCGCATCGCCGACCTCAAGGGTCGGCTGGATGCGCTGAGGGGGTTTCTTTGACTACGACACCAAGCGCGAGCGGCTCGAGGAAGTAGAGCGCGAGCTCGAGAACCCGGACGTCTGGAACGACCCCGAGCGCGCGCAGGCGCTGGGGCGCGAGCGCTCGACGCTCGACAAGACCGTCAACGGCATCCGCGACCTGACCGACGGCCTGGTGGGGGCGGCCGAGCTGCTGGACCTGGCCGAGGCCGAAGACGACGCGGAGACCGCGGAAGCGGTCGAGGCGGATGTCGAGCGCCTGTCGGCGCAGGTGGAGAAGCTCGAGTTCCAGCGCATGTTCTCCGGCAAGATGGACTCGACCAACGCCTTCCTGGACATCCAGGCCGGGGCCGGCGGCACCGAGGCCCAGGACTGGGCCGAGATCCTGCTGCGCATGTACCTGCGCTGGGCCGAGAGCCGCGGCTGGAAGACCGAGATCATGGAGGCCAGCGGCGGCGACGTTGCCGGCATCAAGTCGGCCACGGTGCGCGTGGAGGGCGACTTCGCCTACGGCTGGCTGAAGACCGAGACCGGCGTGCACCGCCTGGTGCGCAAGTCTCCGTTTGACTCCGACAACCGCCGCCACACCAGCTTCACCTCGGTGTTCGTGTCGCCGGAAGTCGACGATTCGATCGACATCCAGATCAACCCGGCCGACCTCAAGACCGACGTCTACCGCTCGTCCGGCGCCGGCGGCCAGCACGTCAACAAGACCGAGTCGGCGGTGCGCATCACGCACGTGCCCACCGGCATCGTGGTCGCCTGCCAGACCGGCCGCAGCCAGCACTCCAACCGCGACACCGCGATGAAGATGCTGGCGGCCAAGCTGTACGAGCTCGAGATGCAGAAGCGCAACGCCGAGCGCGACGCGGTGGAAGCCACCAAGTCCGACATCGGCTGGGGCAGCCAGATCCGCAACTACGTGCTCGACCAGAGCCGCATCAAGGATCTGCGCACCGGCATCGAGCGTTCGGACACGCAGAACGTGCTCGATGGCGACCTCGACGAGTTCATCGAGGCCAGCCTGAAGTCGGGGCTGGAAGTGGGCGCGAAGCGCATCGACGCTGTTTGATCGCGGAAGTGTTCGCAGCTATAGCTGCTCCTGCAGCCGCGCCGCCGCCACTGTAGGAGCAGCTAAAGCTGCGACCCGCACCCGCGACACGCTCCCAGCCCCCCCCTGATTCCACAGATCCCGCAGCCCCCGAGACCCGCATGACCACCCCCGCCCAGCCCCAGCCCGCCGCCGACGACAACAGCCTCATCGCCGAGCGCCGCGGCAAACTGGCCGCGCTGCGCGGGCAGGGCGTCGCCTTCCCCAACGACTTCCGTCGTACCGACCACGCCGGCGACCTGCAGGACGAGTACGCCGACGCCGAGGCCTGGACCGCCGAGGCCCTCGAGGCCAGCGGCCGCCGGGTCGCCGTGGCGGGCCGCATGCTCGCCAAGCGGGTCATGGGCAAGGCCGCGTTCGCCCAGGTCCAGGACGTGAGCGGGCGGCTGCAGCTGTTCCTGCAGTCCAATGCCCTGGGCGAGGCCTACGACGCCTTCAAGGGCTGGGACGTGGGCGACATCGTGGCCGCCGAGGGCGTGCTCACGCGCACCCGCACCGGCGAGCTGTCGGTGAAGGTCGACGCGCTGCGCCTGCTGACCAAGTCGCTGCGGCCGCTGCCGGACAAGTGGCACGGCCTTGCCGACGTCGAGCAGCGCTACCGCCAGCGCTACGTCGACCTGATCGTGAACCCCGAGGCGCGCGAGGTGTTCGTGGTGCGCTCGAAGGTGGTCGCGGCGATGCGCCGCTGGCTCGACGCGCGCCGCTTCCTCGAAGTGGAGACGCCGATGATGCATTACATCGCCGGCGGCGCCACCGCGCGTCCGTTCACCACCCACCACAACGCGCTCGACCTCGAGCTGTACCTGCGCGTGGCGCCCGAGCTGTACCTGAAGCGGCTGGTCGTGGGCGGCTTCGAGCGCGTGTACGAGATCAACCGCAACTTCCGCAATGAAGGCGTCAGCACCCGCCACAACCCCGAGTTCACGATGCTCGAGCTGTACGAGGCCTACGCCACGTACACCCAGGTCATGGACCTGACCGAGGCGATGATCCGCGACGTGGCGCTCGAGGCCACCGGTGGCACGCGCTTCGGCTGGGACGGCCATGACATCGACCTGGCTCCGGCCTTCCGCCGCTGGCGCATGGACGACGCCGTGCGCGAGCTCAACCCCGGCATCAGCGCCGCCGACTGTCGCGACCGTGACGCACTGGCGGCCCATTGCGAGCGCCTCGGCGTGCGCACGAAGCCGTCCTGGGGCTGGGGCAAGCTGCTGCTGGAGATCTTCGAGGCGACCGTCGAGGAGGGTCTGGTGCAGCCGACCTTCATCACCCACTACCCGGTGGAGGTCTCGCCGCTGGCGCGCGAGTCGGACACCGAACCCGGCATCACCGACCGCTTCGAGCTGTTCATCGGCGGCAAGGAGATGGCCAACGGGTTCTCCGAGCTCAACGATCCCGAGGACCAGGCCGCGCGCTTCCGCGCCCAGGTCGAGGCCAAGGCCGGCGGCGACGACGAGGCCATGCACTACGACGCCGACTACATCCGCGCGCTCGAGGTCGGCATGCCGCCCACCGGCGGACTCGGCGTCGGCATCGACCGCCTGGTCATGCTGCTGACCGGCTCGGCCTCGATCCGCGACGTGCTGCTGTTCCCCTACATGCGCCCCCAGGCGGCGCCCGAGTGACGCAGGGGGCCGGGAAGTGCCCGACCGGGCCGGGAACTGACGTATCCTCGGTCGCCTGGGCCCCGCATCCGCGGGCCGGGGGCGGGCACGCGGCCTGCATGCAGCGGTCCGGGGGCGGCGCCCGACGCCCTGCGCGATGCGAGGGAACATGAACCGGTGAACATCGTCATCGTCGACGACCAGACCTCGGCACGCACGATGCTGCGGCACATCCTCGAGGACATCAGTCCCGAGCTGGAGGTGCTCGACTTCAGCGACCCGCAGGAAGCCCTGCGCTGGTGCGAGGACAATCGCGCCGACCTGCTGCTGCTCGATTACCGGATGCCGGTGATGGACGGGCTGGAGTTCGCGCGCCGCTTCCGGCGTCCGCTGCGACACCGCGACGTGCCGATCGTGCTGGTGACCGTGGTCGGCGACGAACCCATCCGCCAGGCCGCACTGGATGCCGGCGTGATCGACTTCCTGGTCAAACCGGTGCGCCCGCGCGAGCTGCGCGCACGCTGCCGCAACCTGCTGCAGCTCAGGCAGCAGGCCGAGTCGGTCAAGCAGCGTGCGCTGTCGCTCGAGCAGCGGCTGCTGTCGAGCATGCACGAGGTCGAGGAGCGCGAGCGGGAGACGCTGACGCGGCTCGCGCGCGCCATCGCCTACCGCGACGCCGGCACCAGCGCCAACCTCGCGCGGCTGGCGGCGGTGGCCGGCATCGTCGCCGAGGGCCTGGGCCTGGGCGAGGACGAGGTGCGCACCATCGAGCTGGCCGCGCCGCTGCACGACATCGGCAAGATCGCGATCCCCGACGCCGTGCTGCTCAAGCCCGGCGCGCTGGACGCGGACGAGCTCGCGGTGATGCGCCGGCATCCGGAGATCGGCCACGAGCTGCTCAAGGACAGCCAGAACCGCTTCGTGCAGATGGGCGCGACGATCGCGCTGCGCCACCAGGAGCGCTACGACGGCAGCGGGTACCCGGGCGGCCTGAAGGGCGAGGAGATCCCGCTGGAGGCGCGGATCGTGGCGGTGGCGGACGTGTTCGACGCGCTGCTGTCGGAGCGGCCGTACAAGCGCGCCTGGAGCATGGACGAAACCCTGGACTTCATCGTCCGCGAGAGCGGGCGCCTGTTCGACCCGCGCTGCGTGGACGCCCTCGTGGCCAGCCGCGCGCGCGTCGAGGAGGCCTGCGAGCGCTATGCGGCGGATGTCGCCCGCGGCGGCGATGCCGGGCCGGTGGGGGACTGACGCCGTGCCGCCGGTCCTGCCATGGATCAGGGCCCGGCTGGCCAACCGGCCGGATACCGAGCACGGCCAGGCGCTGGTGCGCATGGCGATGCTGGTGCTCATCACCGCCTACCTGCAGCTGGTGGTCAGCGGCCGGCCGGAGGTGGCGCAGCAGCTGCGGCTGTCGCAGATCCTGATGGCGGTGGAGTTCGGCATCGGCCTGCTGATCCTGGGCTGGCTGCTGGCGCGTCCCGGTGTCTCCTATCCGCGCCGCGTGCTCGGGATGGTGGCCGACTACAGCCTGATGGGCGTCGGCCTGTACCTGCTCGGCGACCTGCTGGCGTGGATGTACGTGGTGATCCTGTGGGTCACGGTCGGCAACGGCCTGCGCTTCGGGCCGCGCTGGCTGTACCTGGCGATCGGCTTCGCCGCGGTGTCGTTCGGCACCGCGCTGGCGATCACGCCGTACTGGCAGCAGAACCTGTGGCTGGGCGCCGGGCTGCTGGTCGGGCTGGCCGCGGTGCCGCTGTACCTGAGCTCGCTGCTGCGCCAGCTGGTCCAGGCCAAGGAGGCGGCGCAGGCGGCCAACCGCGCCAAGAGCCGCTTCCTGGCCAATATCAGCCACGAGCTGCGCACACCGCTCAACGGCATCCTCGGCATGTCCGAGCTGCTGGCGGCCACGCCGCTCAGCGCCGAACAGCGTGACAGCTCGGAGGTGATCCGGACCTCGGCGCGCGCGCTGCAGATGCTGGTGGACGAGGTGCTGGACCTGTCCAGTCTGGAGGCGGGCAAGTTCCGCCGCAGCGACGCCGACTTCCCGCTCGACGAACTGATCCGCGGCATCGGCCTGATGCTGCAGCCCGGGGCGCATGCCAAGGGCCTGGCCTTCGACACACACCTGGGCGACGGCGTTCCGGCCCACCTGCACGGCGACGGCAACCACCTGCGCCACGTGCTGGTGAACCTGCTGTCGAACGCGATCAAGTTCACCGACGCCGGGCGGGTCTCGCTGGAGGTGGAGCGGCTGCCGCGCGACGAGGCCCGCATCTGGCTGCGCTTCTCGGTGCGCGACACCGGCATCGGCATCCCGGTCCCGGCGCAGGCGCGGATCTTCGAGGCCTTCGAGCAGGCCGACGACGGCCTGGAACGACGCTACGGCGGCACCGGCCTCGGCACGACCATCGCCAAGGCCCTGGTCGAGCAGCTCGGCGGCAGCATCGGCCTCGAGAGCCACGCCGGCATCGGCTCGCATTTCTGGGTGGACCTGCCGTTCGCGGCCGCGACGCCCGTGGCCGCGGGCGATGGCGGCAACGTCATCGCCTTCAGCGATCCCTTCGTCCGCCACCGCGCGCGCGTGCGTCCGCTGCGGGTGCTGGTGGCCGACGACCAGGCCGCCAACCTGATGGTCATGCGCAAGCTGCTGGAGAAGGCGGGGCACCGGCCGCAGGTCGTCGACGATGGCGAAGAAGTGCTGGCCGCACTCGAGGCGCAGGACTTCGACGTGGTGATCATCGACCTGCACATGCCGGGGGGCAGCGGGCTGGAGGTGCTCAAGCAGGCCCGTTTCCTGGAGGCCGGCCGCAGGCGCACGCCCTTCATCGTGCTCACGGCCGACGCTACGCCGGAGGCGCGCGCGGACTGCGAGCGGGCCGGCGCCCATGCCTTCATGACCAAGCCGGTGGTCGTGGACCGCCTGCTGGAGCGGCTGGCCGCGATCGCCGACGGCGAGGCTCCGGCGGCCGCCGGCGCCGCAGCGGCGGACGTCGCCGGGCAGGGGAATGGCAGCGTCATCTCCCAGCACATCCTCGACGAGCTGCGCGAGATGGGCCTGGGCGACGAGTTCGTGCAGCGCTTCCTGGGCGAGTGCGCGCGCGACGCGCGCAAGTGCCTGGCCGACATGGAGGCCGCGGGCGCTGCGGCGCGCTGGGATGGCTTCAGGGACGCCTGCCACGCGCTGAAGGGCGCGGCCGGCAACATGGGCGCGGTGCGCGTTTCCGAAACCGCGTCCGACGGCATGCGCATGCCCACCGACGGGCTGGTCCGCGAGTGGAGCCGCATGGTCCGGCTGATGCGCCAGCAGCTGGAGCAGGCGCTGGCGGCGCTGCGCGCACGCGGCGACCTGGCCCGGGGCGATGCCGCCACCGGGCCTGACAGCGCCTGAAGGGGGCCAGCCTCAGCGGCTGGTGGCCACCGCGGCGTCGAGGAGGGCGGGGCGCTGCAGCTGCGCGCGCACCAGGCGCTCCATCATCCTGAGCTGGCGGTCGCCCAGCTGCAGCGCGGTGTCCACCCAGATCCGCGTGGTGTCCATCAGCTCCGCGTGCGGGATCGGGTCGATCGCATCGCGCACCCGGTGCAGCGCCAGCCGCGCGGCGGCGATGCGGCGGTTCTGCCGGATCACCTCGTTGACGGCACGCACGCCCTCGCCGGGCTCGGCCAGCACGTCGACGATGCCCATATCGTGCAGCGCCTCGCTGCTGTACATCACGCCGTCGAGCATCATCTGTTCGGCGCGCTTCGGACCGATGCGGCGCGATAGCAGCGAGTAGGCGCCCATGCCCGGGAAGAGGCCGAACAGGACCTCCGGGAAGCCCATCTGCACGCCGCGCTCGGCCACGATCGTCTGGCAGGCCAGCGCGAGCTCGAAGCCGCCGCCCAGCGCGTCGCCCTGGACCAGCGCCACGGTGTGTGCGTCCGGATGCAGGCGGGTGTGCAGCAGGTGGATGCTGTCGACGCATTCGGTGGCGTAGCGGAGCAGGCCTTCGCGGTCGCGCTGGCGGATCAGGCCCGCGAACAGCTCGAGGTCGCCACCGAGGTTGAAGACGTGCGCATCCGAGCCGATGACGATGTGCGACAGGGCCGGAGCCGGGCCCTCGGCCGCCGCGGACGCGGCCTGGCAGCCCTCGATCGCCTCCCGCGCGAACAGCCGGAGTTCACGCAGCAGCCGCGGGGAGAAGCATGGCCGGTACGAGGCGTCGCTGAAGGCCTGGCGGGCGTGCATGTGGCACCAGTGCGAGGCGTTGGACGGGTCGTGGGTGATGCGGAGCGTGGCCAGGTCCGTGGCGGTGTTGCCGTGAAGAAATTCGACGTTCATGTGGAGGTCCCCTGACGTGCAGGACGCCTCCGGCCGGGCCTGCCGGCGGAGTCCTGGAAAGATGATGAATGCCCGTTGCCGGGCATCTATGCGCCCATTTCCCCGCTTGGGCAAGCGGAGTGGACGCACCGGGGCAGGGGAGCCCGGCCGTCAGGGAAAAACTGTGAATTACGTCACATTAATGCGAGGGTGTTTCGTCGCGGAGCTCCCGCCGCAGGATCTTGCCCACATTCGTCTTGGGCAGCTCGTCACGGAACTCGATATAGCGCGGCTGCTTGTAGCCGGTGAGCTCGTTGCGGGCGTGGGCCTTGACCTGCTCGGCGGTGAGCGACGGGTCCTTCTTCACGATGACCAGCTTCACCGCCTCGCCCGACTTGTCGTCGGGCACGCCGACGGCGGCGACCTCGAGCACGCCGGGCATCATCGCGATCACGTCCTCGATCTCGTTCGGGTACACGTTGAAGCCCGACACCAGGATCATGTCCTTCTTGCGGTCGACGATGTAGAAGAAGCCGCCTTCGTCCATGCGCGCCATGTCGCCGGTGTGCAGCCAGCCGTCGGCATCGATCGCCGCGGCGGTGTCCTCGGGGCGCTGCCAGTAGCCGCGCATGACCTGAGGGCCCTTGATGCACAGCTCGCCCACTTCGCCGACGGGAAGCATGCGGCCTTCCTCGTCCTTGATGCAGGCGTCCGTCGACGGGATCGGCAGGCCGATGGCGCCGTTGTACTCGGCCAGGTCCATCGGGTTGATGCAGGCCGCGGGCGAGGTCTCGGTCAGGCCGTAGGCTTCGACCAGGGTCACGCCGGTCACCTTCTTCCAGCGCTCGGCCACCGAACGCTGCACGGCCATGCCGCCGCCCAGCGTCAGGCGCAGCTGCGAAAAGTCGACGTCCTCGAAGCCGGGCGTATTGAGCAGGCCGTTGAACAGCGTGTTGACGCCGGTGATGGCGGTGAAGGGCTCACGCTTGAGCTCCTTGACGAAGCCGGGCATGTCGCGCGGGTTGGTGATCAGGATGTTCTTGGCGCCGAACTTGGTGAACACCAGGCCGTTCGCGGTCAGCGCGAAGATGTGGTACAGCGGCAGCGCGGTGACGATCACTTCCTGGCCCGGTTTGGCCTGCTTGCTGACCCAGGCCGAGGCCTGCTGCATGTTGGCCACCAGATTGCGGTGGGTCAGCATCGCGCCCTTGGCGACGCCGGTGGTGCCGCCGGTGTATTGCAGGAAGGCGATGTCCTCGCGGTCGATGGCGACGTCGGGCACCGCGTGCGCCGCGCCGGCCTTCAGCGCGTCGCGGAAGCGGATCGTTCCCGCGATGGCGTAGTCGGGCACCATCTTCTTCACGTGCTTGACGACGAAGTTGACGATCGCGCCCTTGGGGAAGCCGAGCATGTCGCCCAGGCCGGTGGTGATGACCTTCTCGACCTTGCTGTCGGCCAGGACCTTCTGCACCACGTGGCCGAAGTTGTCGAGCACCAGGATCGCGCGCGCGCCGGAATCGACCAGCTGGTGGCGCAGTTCGCGCGCGGTGTACATCGGATTGGTGTTGACCACCGCGAGCCCCGCGCGCAGCGCGCCGAAGGTGGCGATCGGGTACTGCAGGCAGTTGGGCATCATGATCGCGATGCGATCGCCCTTCCTGAACTTCAACTCCCCGAGCAGGTAGGCCGCGAACTGCCGGCTCAGCGTGTCCAGCTCACCATAGGTGATGGACACGCCCATGTTGGAGAACGCGGGCTGGTCGCGGTACTTGTCGATCGCCTCCTGCAGCAGCGCCGGGATCGAGGGGTATTCGTCGGCGTCGATCTCGGCGGGAATCCCGTCCGGATAGTTCGCCAGCCATGGCCGTTCAGTGCTGCTCATTCATTCCCCCTCGGACGGTTGGCCGCCGGGTTTCGCGCCCGGCGCATCGATTCGATTGGATCACACGGTTCCGCGGCGCGGCAAGGCGCAGTGCAGCTATGCTGGCGCGGACCACGGGCGAACGGGGAACGGCATGGCGGCACGCGGACACTTCGATGCTGCGCCCCGGTGGCGCATCGCAGCCGCGCTGCTGCTCGTCGCGGCGATGGCCGCCTGCGCACGTCCACAGCCCGAGGAAGCGCTGCGCCAGGCGCTCGACGGGATCCAGGCGGCGATCGAGGCGCGCGATGCGGGGGAGGTGTCGGAGCATCTCAGCGACGACTTCATCGGGCCCGGCGGGCTCGATCGCGATGGCGCGCGACGCCTGGCCGCGCTGCACTTCATGCGCCACGGCGACGTGGGCGTGCTTCCGGGCCCGCTTGACATCGAGCTCCAGGACGACCACGCCCGCGTCCGCTTCAGCGCCGTGCTCTCCGGCGGCAGCGGCCGGCTGCTGCCCGACAGCGCCCAGGCCTGGCAGGTCGACACCGGCTGGCGCCTGGTCGATGGCGAGTGGCGGATGAGCAGCGCGGACTGGGCGCCGGTGATGCGCTGAAGGCCGAAGACTCCCTGCCTGCAGGAGCAGCTACAGCTGCGACCGCACAGCCCACCTCTGTAGGAGCAGCTACAGCTGCGACCGGGCAGCCCGGCAAGCACGGGTCGCAGCTGTAGCTGCTCCTACAGATACAGGGGGCGGGGTCAGGCGGCTTGGTGTCCGGCCAGCTGCCGCAGCACGTAGTGCAGCAGGCCGCCGTTGCGGAAGTACTCGACCTCCTTGGGCGTGAGCAGCATCACCGCAACTTCGAACGTAGTGCTGCGGCCGTCGGCCGCCGTGGCCGTGACCGTGGCACGCTTCGCGGCGCCGTCCTCCAGCCCGGTGACGGCATAGGTCTCGGTGCCGTCCAGACCCAGCGACTCCGCGCTCTGCCCGTCGATGAACTGCAGCGGCAGCACGCCCATGCCCACCAGGTTGGAGCGGTGGATGCGCTCGAAGCTTTCCGCAATCACCGCCTTGACGCCCAGCAGGTTGGTGCCCTTGGCCGCCCAGTCGCGCGAGGAGCCGGTGCCGTACTCCTTGCCGGCGATCACCACCAGCGGCGTGCCGTCGGCCTTGTACTTCATCGCCGCGTCGTAGATCGCCAGCTGTTCGCCTTCGCCGCCGTCCTTGCCGAAGTAGCGGGTGTAGCCGCCCTCGACGCCGTCGAGCATCCGGTTGCGGATGCGGATGTTGGCGAAGGTGCCGCGCACCATCACGTCGTCGTTGCCGCGGCGCGAGCCGTAGCTGTTGAAGTCCGCCGGCTGCACGCCGCGCGACTGCAGGAACAGGCCCGCGGGCGAGTCCTTCTTGATCGAGCCGGCGGGCGAGATGTGGTCGGTGGTGATCGAGTCGCCGAACAGGCCCAGCACGCGCGCGCCGTGGATGTCGTCGATGCTGCCGACCTCCATCGTCATGCCGTCGAAGTAGGGCGGGTTCTTGATGTAGGTCGAGGCCTCGTCCCAGGGGTAGAGCTCGCTTTCCGGCGAGGCCATCGCGTTCCAGCGCGCGTCGCCCTTGAACACGTCGGCGTAGTTCTGTGCGAACAGCTCCGGGCCCACAGTCGCGGCGATCATGTCGCCGATTTCCTTGTTGGAGGGCCAGATGTCGCGCAGGTAGACGTCCTTGCCGTCGGCATCCTGGCCCAGCGGCTCGCGGGTCAGGTCGATGTCGACCGTGCCGGCGATGGCATAGGCCACCACCAGCGGCGGCGAGGCGAGGTAGTTCATCTTCACCTCGGCGTGGATGCGGCCTTCGAAGTTGCGGTTGCCCGAGAGCACCGAGGCCACGGCGAGGTCGTTCTCGGCGATGCCCTTCGACACCGCTTCCGGCAGCGGGCCGGAGTTGCCGATGCAGGTGGTGCAGCCGTATCCGACCACGTAGAAACCGAGCTTCTCCAGGTCGTCCATCACCCCGGCCTTCTTCAGGTAGTCGGTGACCACCAGCGAGCCCGGGCCGAGCGAGGTCTTCACCCAGGGCGCGGCCTTGAGGCCCTTCGCCACGGCGTTGCGCGCCAGCAGGCCGGCGCCGAGCATCACAGCCGGGTTGGAGGTGTTGGTGCAGGAGGTGATCGCCGCGATCACCACCGAGCCGTCGCAAAGCTGGTGTTCGCCGTCACCGATGGTGATCTTCGACACCGGCTTGGCCGCCAGGCGCGCGGCCTGGGGCTGGTCGCCGCCCTCGGCCGCCAGTTCCTGCACCGCGCAGCCGACCTTGCGGTTGGCGACCAGGCCTTCGACGTTCTCGTTGAAGTTCGCCTTCATGTCCTCCAGCAGCACCCGGTCCTGCGGGCGCTTGGGGCCGGCCAGCGAGGGCTTGACGGTGCCCATGTCCAGCTCAAGCACGGAGGAGTAGGTGGCCTCGGCCTGGCCGGGTTCGTGCCACAGGCCCTGGGCCTTCGCATACGCCTCGACCAGCGCGATCTGTTCCTCGCTGCGGCCGGACAGGCGCAGGTAGCGGATCGCCTCGGCGTCGACCGGGAAGATGCCGCAGGTGGCGCCGTACTCGGGCGACATGTTGCCGATGGTGGCGCGGTCGGCCAGCGGCAGGTGCTGCAGGCCGTCGCCGAAGAACTCGACGAACTTCCCGACCACGCCATGCGCGCGCAGCATCTGGGTGACGGTGAGCACCAGGTCGGTGGCGGTGGCGCCCTCGGGCAGCTTGCCGGTGAGCTTGAAGCCGACCACCTGCGGGATCAGCATCGACGACGGCTGGCCGAGCATCGCGGCCTCGGCCTCGATGCCGCCCACGCCCCAGCCGAGCACGCCGATGCCGTTGATCATCGTGGTGTGGCTGTCGGTGCCGAACACGGTGTCCGGGAAGGCCCAGGTCTCGCCGTCGCCGCTCTCGTTGGGGATGCTGCGCTCCATCACCACGCGCGCCAGATGCTCCAGGTTCACCTGATGGACGATGCCGGTGTTGGGCGGCACCACCTTGAAGTCCTGGAAGGCGTTCTGGCCCCAGCGCAGGAAGCCGTAGCGCTCCTTGTTGCGGTCGAACTCGATCCGGCCGTTGAGGTCCAGCGCGTCCGGGCGGCCGAAGACATCGACCTGCACCGAGTGGTCGATCACCAGCTCCGACGGGATCAGCGGGTTGATCTGTTCGGGGCGGCCGCCCAGGCGGGCCACGGCATCGCGCATCGCGGCCAGGTCGACCACGCAGGGCACGCCGGTGAAGTCCTGCAGCACCACGCGCGCAGGCATGAAGGCGATCTCGGTGTCGGGCTCGGCCTTCGCGTCCCATCGCGCCACGGCCTCGATGTGCTCCTTGCCGACCGTGATCCCGCCGTCCTCGTGCCGGAGCAGGTTCTCCAGCAGGATCTTCATGGAGTAGGGCAGGCGGGCGAGGTCGAACTGCTGGCCGAGCTTCGCGAGGCTGGCATAGGTGTAGGACTTGCCGTTGACCTCGAGACGGTCGCGGGTGGAGAAGGAATCGGCCATGGCTGGGCTCCTTGGTTCGGATGGCTTGGCGGGCGGGCAGGCCGCCAGTGTACGGATGAATGCGTTACCGCTGCGTTCCCGGTATGTGGGCTTGGGTATGCATTGCAAGGTATGTACAATACATGCATACCGTTCCAGCCATGCCCCGACGGGCGGGAGGTCCCATGGAAGCCACCGTTGCCGAACGCGGCCAGATCACCCTGCCCAAGGCGGTGCGTGATGCCCTGGGGCTGACCAAGGGCACCACCCTGAAGGTTGAACTGGAAGGCGGGCGCATCATCCTGCGCAAGAACGTCGATGACGCTGTGTCGCGGGCCCGTGGCCGGTTCAAGCTGCCGCCCGGCGTCACCACCGACGACATCATGCGCGAACTGCGTGGGCGTGCGCCGGGTGACCCTCTGGAACCCTTCGAGGTGCTGCGCGAACCGGCCGATGCCGGCCAGGCGGGCGATGAATGATCGCCGTCGATACCAATGTACTGATCGACCTGCTCGGTGAAGACGCCCGGGCTGACGCGGCCGAAAGCTGCGTCCGCGATGCCCTGATGCTGGGGCCGGTCGTGGTCTGCGACGTGGTGGTGAGCGAAATCACCGCGGGCCTGGGCCACGGCGCGGACATCATGGACGTGGTCGAGGACATGGGTCTGAGCTACCTGCCGGTCGATCGCAGGGCGGCCATCCGCGCTGGTGAAATGCAGCGCCGCTTCAACCAGCGGCGCAAATCCTCGCGTAACAAGGAAGCACCGCGCACCGTGCCGGATTTCCTCGTCGGCGCCCACGCCATGCTCCAGTGCAATGCCTTGATCACCCGCGACGACGGCTTCTTCCGCGACTACTTCAAGGGCCTGAAGCTGATCGTGCCAAAGGCCACCTGAGAACAGCGTCCCCGCCGTGGCGGGAACGAAGCGACATCCACCACCTGTTTTTTCCCGGAGTCCCCACCATGTTGGAAGCCTATCGCCACCACGTGGCCGAACGCGCTGCGCTCGGCATCCCCGCGCTGCCGCTGACCGCGCAGCAGACCGCCGACGTCATCGAGCTGCTGAAGAACCCGCCGGCCGGCGAGGAGCAGTTCCTGCTCGACCTGCTGACCCACCGCGTGCCCGCGGGCGTGGACGATGCGGCCAAGGTCAAGGCCTCGTACCTGGCCGCCATCGCCTTCGGCAGCGAACAGAACGCGCTGATCAGCCGCGAGCGCGCCACGGAGCTGCTGGGCACGATGCTGGGTGGCTACAACGTCGCTCCGCTGGTCGAGCTGCTGGATGACGCGCGGCTGGGCGCCGTCGCCGCCGATGGCCTGAAGCACACCCTGCTGGTGTTCGATGCCTTCCACGACATCGAGGAGAAGGCGAAGGCCGGCAACGCCAACGCCCAGGCCGTGCTGCAGAGCTGGGCCGACGCCGAATGGTTCACCTCGAAGCCGGAGGTGCCGGAGTCGATGACCATCACCGTGTTCAAGGTGCCGGGCGAGACCAATACCGACGACCTGTCGCCGGCGCCGGACGCCACCACGCGCCCGGACATCCCGATGCATGCGCTGGCGATGCTGAAGAACAAGCGCCCCGACGCGCCCTTCGTGCCGGAAGAAGACGGCAAGCGCGGCCCGATCCAGGAGATCCTGTCGCTGAAGGAGAAGGGGCATCTCGTCGCCTACGTCGGCGACGTGGTCGGCACCGGTTCCAGCCGCAAGTCGGCCACCAACAGCGTGCTGTGGTGGACCGGCGAGGACATCCCCTACATCCCGAACAAGCGCTTCGGCGGCGTCTGCCTGGGCTCGAAGATCGCGCCGATCTTCTACAACACGATGGAGGACGCCGGCGCGCTGCCGATCGAGCTCGACGTGTCGAAGATGGAGCACGGCGACGTGGTCGAGCTGCGTCCCTACGACGGCAAGGCGCTGAAGGGCGGCGAAGTGATCGCCGAGTTCGAGGTCAAGAGCGAAGTGCTGTTCGACGAGGTGCGCGCCGGCGGCCGCATCCCGCTGATCATCGGCCGCGGCCTGACCGCGCGGGCCCGCGAGTCGCTGGGCCTGCCCGCCACCGCGCTGTTCCGCCAGCCGGCCGCGCCCGCCGACACCGGCAAGGGGTTCACGCTCGCGCAGAAGATGGTCGGCCGCGCCTGCGGCCTGGCGGAGGGGCAGGGCGTTCGCCCGGGCACCTACTGCGAGCCGAAGATGACCACCGTCGGTTCGCAGGACACCACCGGCCCGATGACCCGCGACGAGCTGAAGGACCTGGCCTGCCTGGGCTTCTCGTCGGACCTGGTGATGCAGTCGTTCTGCCACACCGCGGCCTATCCGAAGCCGGTGGACGTGAAGACGCACCACACGCTGCCGGAGTTCATCTCCACCCGCGGCGGCGTCTCGCTGCGCCCGGGCGACGGCATCATCCACAGCTGGCTCAACCGCATGCTGCTGCCCGACACCGTCGGCACTGGCGGCGACAGCCACACTCGCTTCCCGATCGGCATTTCCTTCCCGGCGGGCTCGGGCCTGGTCGCTTTCGCCGCGGCGACGGGCGTGATGCCGCTGGACATGCCCGAATCGGTGCTGGTGCGCTTCAAGGGCCAGCTGCAGCCGGGCGTGACCCTGCGTGACCTGGTGCACGCGATCCCGCTGTACGCGATCAAGGCGGGCCTGCTGACGGTTGCCAAGCAGGGCAAGAAGAACATCTTCTCCGGCCGCATCCTGGAGATCGAAGGCCTGCCGGACCTGAAGATCGAGCAGGCCTTCGAGCTGGCCGACGCCTCCGCCGAGCGCTCCGCCGCTGGCTGCACCGTGCGTCTGGACAAGGCGCCGATCATCGAATACCTCACCAGCAACATCGTGCTGCTGAAGTGGATGATCGCCGAAGGCTACGCCGACGCCCGCACCCTGCAGCGCCGCATCGCCAAAATGGAGCAGTGGCTGGCCGACCCGCAGCTGCTCGAGCCCGATGCCGACGCCGAGTACGCCGCGGTGATCGAGATCGACCTGGCCGAGATCGTCGAACCGATCGTGTGCTGCCCGAACGATCCGGACGATGCCAAGACCCTGTCCGACGTCGCCGGCGACACCATCGACGAGGTGTTCATCGGCTCGTGCATGACCAACATCGGCCACTTCCGCGCGGCTGCAAAGCTGCTGGAAGGCAAGCGCGACATCCCCACGCGCCTCTGGGTCGCGCCGCCGACCAGGATGGACGCCAGCGAGCTGACCAGGGAAGGCCACTACGGCACCTTCGGCGCCGCCGGCGCACGCATGGAGATGCCGGGCTGCTCGCTGTGCATGGGCAACCAGGCGCAGATCCGCGAGGGCGCCACCGCGATGTCGACCTCGACCCGCAACTTCCCGAACCGCCTGGGGCGCAACACCAACGTCTACCTGGGCTCGGCGGAGCTGGCCGCGATCTGCTCGCGCCTGGGCCGCATCCCGACCCGCGAGGAGTACATGGAAGGCGTGGGCGTGATCAGCGACAAGGGCGCGGAGATCTACCGGTACATGAACTTCGATCAGATCGAGGAGTACCGCGAGGTGGCGGAAGGGGCGTCGGCGGCCTGACCGGCACGTCGCGTCGACTGCGGAAACGCCCGGCATTGTCGGGCGTCTTCCGATCAGCGTTCCAGTCTGGAGATTCACATGCGTGAAGGGCAACGGCGGATGTCAGCGGCCGGCAAACTCTTTTCCCTCGTCGCCCTGGTCGAAGCATTTACCTGGGCGGGGCTGCTCGTGGGCATGTACCTGAAGTACGTCAGCGGCACGACCGATCTTGGCGTCTGGCTGTTCGGCCGCCTCCACGGCGGCGCGTTCCTGCTCTACGTGGTCGTCGCGTTCGCCGCGGGTGTCAGGCTGCGTTGGCCGATGTGGGCCCTGCTGGTCGCGGTGCTTGCGGCGATCCCGCCGCTGGTGACCCTGCCACTCGAGTACTGGTTCCGCCGCCGCGGCCTGCTGTCGCAGGTGGTGATTGCAAGGAACCCCGGCCCAGAACTCACGGGGAAGGCCTGACGGAAACCGGGCTGCGCAGCGGCTTCGCGCTGCAGGCAGCATGAAACGCGCAGTTGCCAGGCTGCGCTCAGCCGGAAACCTGCAGCAGCACCAGCCGCCACAGCGGCAAGGTCACCAGCGACAGCACGATCCCGTACCCCACGATCGCAGCCGCCAATCGCGGCGCCAGCCCATGCGTGATCGCCAGCGCGGCGGCGGTGATCATCGGCGGCATCGCGGTTTCCAGCACGCCCACCTGCAGCACGTCGCCACGCATGCCCAGCAGCCAGGCCACCGGCAGCGAAAGCAGAGGCAACAGCACCAGCTTCAGCGCCAGCCCGGTCGCCAGCGGCGCGATCTCGTCGCGCGGCAGGCGCAGCTGGATGCCCAGGCCCACGGCCAGCATCACCAGCATCACCAGTACGCCGGACAGGCGCTCCAACGCGAGGGCGATCCACTGCGGCGGCTGCTCCGGCATCAGCGTGAGTCCGAACACCAGCGCCCAGATCGGCGGGAAACGGACGATGCGCAGCGCGATCGCCCGCGCCGACGGCGCGCTGTCGCCGCTGCCGCGCGCCAGCACGATCATGCCGACGGTGGACAGCAGCAGGAAGGTGCCGAACTGGTCGTAGACCACGGCATAGGGAATGGCCTGCCCGCCGAGCAGCGCCTCGACCATCGGGAAGCCGACATAGCTGGTGTTGCCGAGCATCGTCAGCAGCACCAGCACCACCATTTCATCGCGCCGGAAATGCAGCCAGCGTGACGCGAGCTGCACCATGGCCCACGCCACGCCGGCCACCAGCCACGGCAGCGCCGCCAGCGCGAACAGCGACACGTCGAAGCGCAGCTTCGGCACGTTGAGCAGGATCGCCGCCGGCAGGCAGACGTAGAGCACCAGCAGGTTCAACGTTTCCGCCGCGTTGGCCGGCAGCACGCGCAGGCGCGCGAACACCATGCCCAAGGCCAGCATCGCGAGCATCAACGCAAACGCATCAAAGGCCATCAGTAGTCCGCGTCAACCCGTTCTGATTCGCGCGAATCCGTGGCTGAAAGTGCTTCCGCAACTCTTCAGCCCAGCAGATCCTCCACCGCCCGCGCCATCGCGCCGCGCTGGAACAGGAAGTCCCAGGGGCTGCCGCCGGACTGCCGCCACAGCACCGCCGAGCGCAGCGCCGCCAGCAGCATCGCCCGGATCTCGGCCACGATCGCGGCCTGGCCCAGGTAGTGCGGGTTGCCCTGCACCAGCACGCGCGGGCGCAGGTGGCTGACGGTATCCGCGTAGAGCGCGCCGAGCTTCGTCAGCACCTCCGGATGCGCGGTGCCCAGGCGCCCGGCGTCGTGGCGGGCGGCGAGGATCCCCTCGTGCACGCGGCGCGCGATGTCGTCGTCCTGGACGAAGCGGCGCTCGAGCTGGGTCACCGCCAGCGCGAGCTTCGGCAGCAGGGGGTCCTGGCCCTTGTTGGCCAGGTAGTCGCGCACCAGCATCAGGCCGGGGCGAACGTTGGGCACGCCGCCGTAGACGTCCGCGGCCGAGTCGGCGTCGATGCGGAACACGCTGCCCAGCGCTGTTTCGAGCACGGTGCCTTCGGCCTGGCCGGTCTCGGCCACGCGGCGCACCTGGCGCAGGGCCTGGGCCAGGCCAGCCAGCGCCAGCATGCGGTCGTGCATGTCGCTCATGCCGGGGCCCCCGTGCCGTGGGCGGCAGGGGCGTCGGTGGACGCGATCACCGCGCCGCCCAGACAGGCCTCGCCCTGGTACAGCACCACGGACTGGCCCGGGGTCACGGCGCGCTGGGGTCGCAGGAAGGCGACCTGCAGGGTCCCGGTATCGTCAACGCTCACTTCGCATGGCTCCTCTGGCTGCCGGTAGCGCGTCTGCGCCGTGCAGCTGAAACGGGTGGACGGCGGCGCGCCGGCGATCCAGTGTGCGGCTTCGCTGCGCAGGCTGCGTGACATCAGGTATGGGCTGTCGTGGCCCTGGTCAACCGTCAGCACGTTGGTGGCGACGTCCTTGCCGACCACGTACCAGGGCTTGTCGTCGAAGCCGCGGCGGCCGCCGATGTGCAGGCCCTCGCGCTGGCCGAGGGTGTAGTAGAACACGCCGGGATGTTCGCCCACGTCCTGGCCGTCGGGCGTGCGGATCGCGCCTGGCCGGGCCGGCAGGTACTGGCCGAGGAATTCGCGGAAGTCGCGCTCGCCGACGAAGCAGATGCCGGTCGAATCCTTCTTGGCGGCGGTCGGAAGCCCGGCGGCCGCGGCCATCGCGCGCACTTCGTCCTTGTGCAGGTGGCCCAGCGGGAAGAGGGTCGCCGCCAGCTGCTCCTGTCCCAGCTGGTGCAGGAAGTAGCTCTGGTCCTTGCCGCGGTCGGCCGCGCGCAGCAGGCGCCAGCGGCCGCCCGCGAAGTCGACGCGGGCGTAGTGTCCGGTGGCGATGCGCGCCGCGCCCAGCTCGCGGACAGCGTCGAGGAAATGCTTGAACTTGATCTCGCGGTTGCACAGCACGTCCGGATTCGGCGTGCGCCCGGCGGCGTACTCGGCCAGGAAATGCTCGAACACACCTGCCCAGTACTCGCCCGAGAAGTCGCGGAAGTGGATCGGGATGCCGAGCCGCCCACAGACCGCGACGGCGTCGCGGCGGTCCTCGTCGGCGCGGCAGTGGCCGCTGCCGTCGTCGGCCCAGTTGTCCATGAACAGTCCGGCGATCGCGACCCCGGCGTCGCGCAGCACCAGTGCGGCGACCGAGGAGTCCACGCCGCCGGACATGCCGACGATGGCGTCGGGCGCCGCCATCAGCGCACCGAGCGCAGCAGCGACAGCGGCTGCCGGCTGCCGGCCAGGTGGTCGGCGACGACCTGCCAGACCAGCGGACTGCGGTGACGGGCGGCCTCGGCCTGCAGCTCCGCCGGCGTCAGCCAGAGGGCACGCACGATGCCTTCGTCCAGCTCGCGCGCCGGATCGTGCGACAGCGGGCGCGCGGCGAAGGCGAAGCGCAGGTAGTGCCGCCCGGGGCTGCCGTCGGGCAGGGTGGGCGAGGTCCACTGGTAGGCGCCGATGAACGCGGTGGGCTCGACCGTCCAGCCCGACTCCTCCAGCGTTTCGCGCACGGCGGCGTCGACCAGGTCCTCGTCCGGTTCCAGATGGCCGGCGGGCTGGTTGAGCACGAGGCGGCCGCCGGAGCGCTCCTCCACGCACAGCACGCGGCCGCCGTCGACCACCACCGTGGCGACGGTGACATCGGGCTGCCAGAACCGTCCCTGCCGGTAGGTCATGGACGGCCTGGTCCACGCGCGTGGCAGCGCGCCGGGCGGTGGCGGTGGAACGGCATCGGGCGGGCAGGGCGCATGCGGCAACCGGTCTGGAATGGCTCATTTTCGCCCGCCGGCATGGGGCCGTCCACCGGGCGCACCGGTATAATCACGGCCATGAGCCACCATGCAGGACACGAGCGCGACCACGGCGTCGCCGTCGAGACCGGTCGCCCCGAGCTGGCGCGGCCGCCGCTGTACTCGGTCCTGCTGCTGAACGACGACTACACGCCGATGGATTTCGTGGTCGAAGTGCTGGTCCGCTTCTTCGGCATGGACATCGAGCGCGCCACCCAGGTGATGCTGCACGTCCACACCCGCGGCCGCGGCGTCTGCGGTGTGTTCACCCGCGACGTGGCCGAGTCCAAGGTCGCCCAGGTCAACGAGTACGCCCGCCTGAACCAGCATCCGCTGCTGGCGACCGCCGAGAAGGCCTGACCCGCGGCGGCGGGTTGCCCGCTGTCCTTCGTCCACCACCCGATCCTCATGCCCGCATGGGGCACGATGACGCGCAGGTCGTCGTCGCGGGCGCCGCGCCGGCGGCAACGGCCATCGGCGGCGCTTGCCAAGCCCGCGCGCAAAGGCCTACAACGGGTGCAAGGACCGGCATGGAATTCGCTGCCCGCGCCCCCATCTGGTCCATAGTGAAATCCGGAGGCAGACGCCCCATGTTCAGCAAGGATCTCGAGTACAGCATCGGCCAGTGCTACAAGCGCGCCCGCGAGGCGCGCGACGAGTACATGACGGTCGAACACCTGCTGCTGGCATTGCTCGACAACCCGTCCGCGGAAACCGTGCTCAAGGCCTGCGGCACCGACTTCCATCGCCTGCGCTCGGATCTGGAGCAGGCGATCGCGAGCTCCGTGTCGCGCCTGGCCGACGACGACGGCCGCGACACCCAGCCCACGCTCGGCTTCCAGCGCGTGCTGCAGCGCGCGGTCTACCACGTGCAGTCCTCGGGCAGGAAAGAGGTCAGCGGCGCCAACGTGCTGGTGGCCATCTTCGGCGAGAAGGACTCGCACGCGGTCTACTTCCTCAACCAGCAGGACGTCACCCGACTGGACGTGGTGAACTACCTGTCGCACGGCATCGCGCGCGCGGGCGAGGAGGCTTCGCCCGAATCCGGCGATCCCGATGCCAAGGCCGAAGGCGCGGAAGGCGACGGCAAGGGCGACGCGCTGGCCGAGTTCGCCGCCGACCTCAACGCACTGGCGCGCCAGGGGAAGATCGACCCGCTGGTGGGGCGCGCCGACGAGATCGAGCGCACCATCCAGGTGCTGTGCCGCCGCCGCAAGAACAACCCGCTGTACGTGGGCGAGGCCGGCGTCGGCAAGACCGCGATCGCGGAAGGCCTGGCCAAGCGCATCGTCGACGGCGAGGTGCCCGAAGTGCTGGCGCACGCCACCATCTACTCGCTCGACCTGGGCGCGCTGGTGGCCGGCACCAAGTACCGCGGCGACTTCGAGAAGCGGCTGAAGGCGGTGCTGGCCGCGGTCGGCAAGCACGAGGGCGCGATCCTGTTCATCGACGAGATCCACACCATCATCGGCGCCGGCTCGGCGTCGGGCGGCACCATGGACGCGTCGAACCTGATCAAGCCGGCCCTGGCCTCGGGCGAACTGCGCTGCATCGGTTCGACCACCTTCCAGGAATACCGCGGCATCTTCGAGAAGGACCGCGCGCTGGCGCGGCGCTTCCAGAAGATCGACATCGTCGAGCCCACCGTGGGCGAGACCTACGAGATCCTGCAGGGCCTGAAGCCGAAGTACGAGGCCCACCACGACGTGACCTACGCCGACGAGGCGCTGCGCGCAGCCGTCGACCTTTCGGTCAAGCACATCGGCGACCGCCTGCTGCCGGACAAGGCCATCGACGTGATCGACGAGGCCGGTGCCCGCCAGCGGCTGCTGCCGGTCGACGCGCGCAAGTCGCTGATCGACGTCGAGGAGGTCGAGGCCATCGTGGCGAAGATGGCGCGGATCCCGGCCAAGCAGGTCAGCGCGTCCGACAAGGACGTGCTGCAGCACCTCGAGCGCAACCTGAAGATGGTCATCTTCGGCCAGGATCCGGCGATCGGGACGCTCACCAGCGCGATCAAGCTGGCGCGCTCGGGTCTCGGCAATCCGGACAAGCCGATCGGCAACTTCCTGTTCGCCGGCCCCACCGGCGTCGGCAAGACCGAAGTCACCCGCCAGCTGGCCCTGCAGCTGGGCATCGAGCTGGTGCGCTTCGACATGTCCGAATACATGGAGCCGCATTCGGTCAGCCGCCTGATCGGCGCCCCGCCGGGCTACGTCGGTTTCGACCAGGGCGGCCTGCTGACCGAGAAGATCGTCAAGACCCCGCACTGCGTGCTGCTGCTCGACGAGGTGGAGAAGGCGCATCCGGACATCTTCAACATCCTGCTGCAGGTGATGGACCGCGGCATCCTGACCGACACCAACGGGCGCGAGGCCAACTTCCGCAACGTGGTGCTGGTGATGACCACCAACGCCGGCGCCTCGCAGGCCGCGCGGCGCACCATCGGCTTCACCCAGCAGGACCACAGCACCGATGCGATGGAGGTGATCCGCAAGGGCTTCACCCCGGAGTTCCGCAACCGCCTGGATGCCATCGTGCAGTTCCAGCCTCTGGGCCTGGAGCACATCCTGCGCGTGGTCGACAAGTTCATCATCGAACTCGAGGAGCAGCTGCACGAGAAGGGCGTGAGCCTGGCGGCGACGCCGGCCGCGCGCGAGTGGCTGGCCCAGCACGGCTTCGACCCGCTGATGGGCGCGCGGCCGATGGCGCGCGTCATCCAGGACAAGGTGAAGCGGCCGCTGGCCGATGAACTGCTGTTCGGAAAGCTGCTGGGCGGCGGCCGGGTCTCGATCGACGTGGTCGATGGCGAGCTGGTGCTCGACGTGCAGGCCGAGCCGGAGAAGCTGCTGCCTGCAACCGTCGACTGACGGCGCCGCGCCCTCGCCAGTATCCCGGCGCGGGCGTGACTGACCGGCCGGCGTTCGACCGATGGCACGGGCCGAAATGCTCGCGTGGGGATTGCACTCTGCAACAATCCTTGTATAGTTGTAATCATGGACGATGAATCCGCCGTCTCCGCGCTGTCCGCCCTCGCGCATGCCGACCGCCTGGCCGCCTTCCGCCTGCTGGTTCGCGCCGGCTTCGAGGGCGTGCCTTCGGGCGCGATCGCCGAGGCACTGTCGATTCCGGCGACGCGCATGAGCTTCCACCTGGCGACGCTCGAGCGCGCGGGCCTGCTGCGCTGCTGGCGCGATGGCAGGCACGTCCGCTACGCCGCCAGCTACGACGACATGCGCGAGCTGCTGGCCTTCCTCACCGCAGACTGCTGCAACGGCAATCCCGAAATCTGTGCATGAGCATTTCCGAACAGCTCCTGGCCTGAGGCACCGGCATGGCGATCACGATCTACCACAATCCCGCCTGCGGCACGTCCCGCAACACCCTCGAAATGCTGCGCCAGTCCGGCGAGCACCCCCAGGTCATCGAATACCTGCGGACACCGCCCTCGCGCGAACGGTTGCTGGAGTTGATCGCCGCGATGGGCATCTCGCCGCGCGAAGTCCTGCGCGAGAAAGGCACGCCGTATGCGGAACTCGGGCTGGATGACCCAGCGCTCCTCGACGAGGACCTGGTAGACGCGATGCTGGCGCATCCGATCCTGATCAACCGCCCGATTGTGGTCACCCGTCGCGGTGCGGCACTCTGCCGGCCGCCCGAAAAGGTGCTTGCGCTGCTCGACCATCCGGTGGCGTCGTTCACGAAGGAAGACGGCGAAGTGGTCACTGCAGGCGGGACGTTGACGTGAGCGATCCGGTTCTGATGGATCTGCCGAACATCGACCCCGCGCAGCTCGCCCCGATCGACGTGGACGCGCTGGCCGCCCCGGGCGATCCGGTGCACCCGCCATGCATCCTGATTCTTTACGGTTCGCTGCGCGAGCGTTCCTATTCGAGGCTGCTGGCCGAGGAAGCCGGCCGGCTCCTGCGCTGGTACGGCTGCGAGGTGCGAATCTTCGATCCACGCGATCTGCCGCTGCCCGACGGCGCGCCTGCGGACCATCCGAAGGTGGCCGAGCTGCGGGAACTCGCCGACTGGTCGGAGGGCATGGTGTGGATCAGCCCGGAGCGCCACGGCGCCATGACCGGAATCATGAAGGCGCAAATCGACTGGATTCCGCTGTCCCAGGGCGCGAAGCGGCCGACGCAGGGCAAGACGCTCGCGGTGATGCAAGTGTCCGGAGGCTCGCAGAGCTTCAACGCCGTCAACCAGCTGCGCGTGCTCGGCCGCTGGATGCGCATGGTGACGATCCCGAACCAGTCGTCGGTTGCGAAGGCCTACCAGGAATTCGACGAGGCCGGCCGCATGAAGCCGTCGGCCTTCTACCAGCGCGTCGTCGACGTGTGCGAGGAGCTGGTCAAGTTCACCTGGCTCGTGCGCGGCCGATCGGCCTACCTGACCGACCGCTATTCCGAGCGGGTCGAGACCGCCGAAGAGTTGTCCAGCCGCGTCGACCAGCGCGCCATCTGACCTCGGCGGAAGCGCACCATGCTTGCCCTCGCGATCTTCATTGTGACCCTGGTGTTCGTCGTCTGGCAGCCGCGCGGGCTCGGCATTGGCTGGTCGGCGCTCGCCGGCGCCGGCGTCGCCCTGGCAACGGGCGTCGTAGGCTGGGACGACGTCGGTACGGTATGGGGCATCGTCTGGGATGCCACGTTCACCTTCGTTGCGCTGATCGTGATCTCCGTGATTCTGGACGAGGCCGGGTTCTTCGCCTGGGCGGCCCTGCACGTGGCGCGCTGGGGCGGCGGCAACGGCCGCAAGCTGTTTCCGCTGGTCGTTCTGCTCGGGGCCGCGATCGCCGCCATGTTCGCCAACGACGGTGCGGCCCTGCTGCTGACGCCGATCGTGCTGGCGATCCTGCTGCGACTGGATTTCCCGGCGGCTGGCGCGATGGCCTTCACCGTCACCTGTGGCTTCATCGCCGATACGGCCAGCCTGCCGCTCGTGGTGTCGAACCTGGTCAACATCGTCACCGCCAATTACTTCGGCATTCCCTTCGGCAGGTATGCCTCCGTCATGGTGCCGGTGAACCTGGTTTCGGTCGCCGTGACGCTGCTGGTGCTCTGGCTCTGGTTCCGTCGTGACATTCCTGCTCGATATCGCCTCGAGGCGCTGGAAGAGCCGCGGCAGGCGATCCGGGACCCGGCGATCTTCCGGTCCGCGTTTCCGCTGCTCGCCCTGCTGTTGATCGCGTACTTCGTGACCGCTCCGTTCGGCGTTCCGATCGCGCTGGTCACGAGCGTCGCAGCGGTACTCATGATGGCGATTGCCGGCCGCTGGGGCAGCGGCGGCCGCGGCGCGGGCATCGGCCTGACGAAGGTCCTGCTCGGCGCGCCCTGGCAGATCGTGCTGTTCTCGCTGGGCATGTACCTGGTCGTCTACGGCCTCGGGAATGCCTGGCTCACCAGCGCGTCCACGGCCGTCCTGACCTGGCTTGCCGCGCAGGGCTCGCTCGTGGCCACGATCGGGACCGGCGTTGCCGTCGCCATCCTCGCCTCGGTGATGAACAACATGCCGGCGACGCTCGTCGGTGCTCTGGCCATCGACGCGGCCGAAGTGCCGGCGCTGACCAGGGAATTGATGATCTACGCCAACGTCGTCGGCAATGACCTCGGCCCGAAGCTCACGCCGATCGGCTCGCTCGCGACGCTGCTGTGGCTCCACGTGCTGGCGGGCAAGGGCCAGCGGATCACGTGGGGCCAGTACATGAAGGTCGGGCTGATCCTGACTCCGCCCGTACTGCTGGCGACCCTGATCGCGCTCTGGATCTGGCTGCCGCTTGCACAGTGAGCGAAGCCGGCAGGCCTACGAATGAAAAAGGCGGCCTTCGGGCCGCCTTTTCTTCCGGCGCGCCGCGCGCCTTACTTCATGCGATAGGTGATGCGACCCTTGGTGAGGTCGTAGGGGGTCATTTCGACCTTGACCCTGTCGCCGGTGAGGATGCGGATGTAGTTCTTGCGCATGCGCCCGGAGATGTGGGCGATGATCTCGTGCCCGTTCTCAAGCTTCACGCGGAACATCGTGTTCGGAAGGGTTTCCGACACCGCTCCCTCGAATTCAATGACGTCGTCTTTCGCCATGCGTCCTGTACTGACCATTGCTGTGGGTCGGGCGCAAGGCCCGCAAGACGGCAATTGTCGCACGGACGGCCGTCCCGCGCAAAAGTTCCTCAGGCCGGGCGCGGCTGCGGCGCGCCGGACACCCCGCCCAGGGCCGCGACCGGCAGCCGCCCGAACGCGTCCGTCCAGGACCCCGGGCGCCCGGGCAGCACGGCGAGCCTGCGGACCTCGGCGAGAAAGCGCGCCCGCGGCCACGAGGCCGCGCCCAGGCTCACCAGGTGCGGGTTCTCGACCTGGGCATCGATCAGCGGCCAGTCCCATCCACGCAGCACGTGGGCCAGCGCCGCCAGCGCGACCTTGGAGCCGCCGCTGCGGGCGCTGAACATGCTCTCGCCAAAGAACATCCGGCCCACGGCCACGCCGTACAGCCCGCCGGCCAGGCGCCCTTCGCCGTCGCGCACTTCGATGGAGTGCGCATGCCCCAGCCGGTGCAGCCGGCAGTAGGCGGCACGCATGGCATCGGTGATCCAGGTCCCGTGCTGGCCGGCACGAGGAGCCCGGGCGCAGGCGAGCAGCACCGCGTCGAAGTCATGGTCGGCGACCACCGTCCAGTCGCAGCCGCGCAGCCGCCTGCGGAAGCGCGAGGACAGGCGCACGCCGTCGGTCGCGAACACCGTGCGCGGATCCGGCGACCACCACAGCAGCGGCTGGCCCTCGGAGTACCAGGGGAAGATGCCGTTGGCGTAGGCGTTCAGCAGGCGGGTGGCGGAGAGGTCGCCGCCGATGGCCAGCAGCCCGTCGGGCTCGCGCAGCGCGGATTCCGCCGGCGGGAACGGCGATTCCGGGTCGTTGCCCAGCAGCGGCGGGAGCAGCTCCATGCCTGCGGATTCTATGGGCCCGGCTGGTCCGGGGAACGGATGCCGCCCGTGGCCTGCCCGGGGCTCGTGGAGGCTGCCGGCGCACGGAACGGCGAGCGCCGCGCCAGCCACGCCGCCTGCTGCCGGGTGGCTTCGGCCTCTTCCGCGCACCAGTCGCGCAGTGCACCGCGGAAGCCTGCATCCGCGATCCAGTGACGGCTGCGCACGAAGGCGGGCAGGAACCCGCGCGCGATCTTGTGCTCGCCCTGGGCCCCCGGCTCGAAGCGCTGCAGGCCTTCGCGCAGGCAGTATTCGATGCCCTGGTAGTAGCAGGTCTCGAAGTGCAGCCCGGGAAGCTGCCGGCTGGCGCCCCAGTAGCGTCCGTACAGCGTGTCGGCGCCGCGCATGCAGAGCGCACCGGCGATGGCTTCGCCGTCCAGGTCGGCCAGCACCAGCACCAGTGCGCGCGGCATCGCGGCGGCGAGGTGGTGCAGGAACTCCAGGGTCAGCGCCGGTGCGTTGCCGTAGTCGGCAAAGGTCTCCAGGTAGAAACGGTGCATGGCCGCCAGGTCGCATGCGTCGGCCTCGTCGCCGTGCAGCACCCGGAAGGTGACGCCGGCGCGCCGCACCTTCGCCCGTTCCTGGCGGATGTTCTTGCGATGACGATGATCCATGTCGCCGAGGAAGGCGTCGAAGTCCGGCCAGCCGGCCTCGTTGTGCCAGTGATACTGGACGTCGGTGCGCGGCAGCCAGCCGTCGTCGAAGGCGGCGTCCTCGCCCGCGGTGTGGAAGTTGACGTGCGCCGAGGACAGGCCGAGGGCCATGGCGTCTTCGACGATCGCGTCGGGCAGGGCGCGCCGCGCGGCGTCGTCACGCGCCAGCAGCCGTGGCCCGGTCACCGGCGAATAGGGCACGGCCCCCAGCCACTTCGGGAAGTAGTCGAGCCCGTGCCGCGCATAGGCATGCGCCCAGGCATGGTCGAACACGAACTCGCCGTGCGAATTGGTCTTCAGGTAGCCCGGTGCCGCGGCGACCAGGCGATCGCCGTCCCACAGCGTCAGGTGCCGCGGCGTCCAGCCCCACTGCGGACGCAGGCAGCCATGCCGCTCCAGTCCCCCCAGGAACGCATGTGCGACGAAGGGGTTCGCACCGTCGTGCAGCCCGTCCCACGCCGCGGCGGGGACCTGCGCCAGCGATTCGAAGATGCGTGCCCGAAACGCGTGTCCTGCCACGGTTCTACGCGGATGTCCGTGGGGCAGGCCGGGGCTGGTCATGCCCCGGGCGAGCCTTCGTCGTCATCGCGTCGGTCCGCGTCTGTCCGCATGGATCCGTGGCGGAGGATCAGCTGTCCTTGTCGAGGAAGCGTTCGGCATCCAGCGCCGCCATGCAGCCGAAGCCGGCCGAGGTGATGGCCTGGCGATAGACCTGGTCGGCGACGTCGCCGGCCGCGAACACGCCCTTGACCGAGGTCTCGGTGGCGCCGCCGGCAAGTCCCGAGCGGATTTCCAGGTAGCCGTTGTTCATCGCCAGCTGGCCTTCGAACAGCGACGTGTTCGGCGTGTGGCCGATGGCGACGAAGAAACCGTGCACGTCGATCTCGCGGGTGCTCTCGTCCTGCACCGACTTCAGGCGCAGCCCGGTGACGCCGGCCTCGTTGCCCAGCACCTCGTCGACGACGTGGTGCCAGACCGGCTCGATCTTCCCGGCGTCGATCTTGGCCTGCAGCTTGTCCTGCATGATCTTCTCCGCGCGCAGGGTGTCGCGGCGGTGCACCAGGTAGACCTTGCGGGCGATGTTTGACAGGTACAGCGCTTCTTCCACGGCGGTGTTGCCGCCGCCGACCACGGCCACGTCCTGGTCCTTGTAGAAGAAGCCGTCGCAGGTGGCGCAGGCGGAGACGCCGCGGCCCTTGAACTTCTCCTCCGACTCCAGGCCCAGGTACTTGGCGGTGGCACCGGTGGCGATGATGAGCGCGTCGGCGGTGTAGTCGCCGTTGTCGCCCTTGAGGCGGAAGGGACGCTGCGAGAGGTCGGCCGAGTGCACCTGGTCGAACACCACTTCAGTCTCGAAGCGCTCCGCGTGCGCCTGCATCCGCGCCATCAGGTCCGGGCCCATCAGGCCGTGGGCATCGCCCGGCCAGTTGTCGACTTCGGTCGTGGTCATCAGCTGGCCGCCCATCTGCAGGCCGGTGACGACGACGGGCTTGAGGTTGGCGCGGGCGGCGTAGACGGCGGCGGTCCAGCCGGCAGGGCCGGAACCGAGGATCAGCAGGCGGCAGTGCTTGGAAGTGGTCATGTATACTCGAAAGCCATGGAATCACGGCGTTGGGAAGCCCATAGCTTGGCGGCGCCGGCGCGGCAAGACAAGGCGCACGCGGGCACGGGCGGTGCAACGCAGGGTTCCCGACAGCACCAGGACGAAACGCCGCGCATGCGGCGTTTTTTTGTGCGGGAACGGAGAGCGGGATCGAAGACGGAGAAGGGCTGATGCGCATCGGCGTTCCGAAGGAAACCAAACCGCAGGAAGGGCGCGTGGCGCTGGTGCCGGGCGCCGCCGGCGACCTGGTCAAGCGCGGCCACGAGGTGTGGCTGGAGCACGACGCCGGCGCGAAGTCCGGCTTCGCCGATGACGACTACAGCGCCCTGGGCGTGCACATCGCCCCCGACGCCGCGGCCCTGTACGAGCGGGGCGAGCTGATCGTCAAGGTCAAGGAACCCATCGCCGGCGACCTCGAGCACCTGCGCCGCGACCACCTGCTGTTCTGCTACCTGCACCTGGCCGCCGAGCCCGCGCTGACCGGCCGGCTGCTCGACATCGGCCTGACCGGCGTCGCCTTCGAGACCGTCGAACTGCCCGGCGGCGAGCTGCCGCTGCTGGCACCGATGTCGGTGATCGCCGGGCGCATCGGCGTCCAGGTCGGCACCCAGCTGCTGCACATGCCGATGGGCGGCAAGGGCAAGCTGCTCGGCGGCCTGCCGTCGACCGGGCGCGGCAGCGTCGTGGTCTTCGGCGCGGGCAGGGCCGGCGGCGCCGCGGCGGCACTGGCCGCGGCCGGCGGCGCCAACGTGACCGTCTTCGAGATGCGCCCCGACCGCATGGAGCAGATGACGCAGCTGGGCCACAACGTCACCGCGCTGTACCCGTACCACGACGTGGTCGCGCGCTCGGTCGCGCACGCCGACCTGGTGGTTGGCGCGGTGCTGGTGACGGGCGCCAAGGCACCGAAGGTGCTGACCCGCGACATGGTCGCCGGCATGGAGCCGGGCAGCGTGCTGGTGGACATCGCCATCGACCAGGGCGGCTGCTTCGAGACCTCGCGCCCGACCACCTGGGAGGCGCCGACCTACGTGGAGGAGGGCGTGACGCACTTCTGCGTGACCAACATGCCCGGGGCCGTGCCGCGGACTTCGTCGCAGGCGATCTGCGCGGCGATCCTGCCCTGGGTGGACCGCCTGGCGAGCGGTCGCGACCCGGCCTCGGATCCGGCGCTGGCGCGCGGCATCAACGTGGCCGATGGCAGGCTGGTGCATCCCGCACTGCTCGAGATGTCCCCCTGAGCACGCATGCACGCGGAGTATGAGTAGAATCATCCCATTGCGAGCATTTCTTAAGGTCTGATCACACGTGGCAGCACGCCCCGCAATGGAACGCGGCTCCCGCCGCAAGCGCAAGGCGGCGCCCGCGGCGGCCGCAACGGCCCCCAATCCCCGCCGGCAGAAGCTGCTGCGCGACATCGCGCTGATCGCGATCGCGCCGCTGCTGGTGTACCTGCTCGCCTGCATGGTCACGTACTCGCCAAGCGATCCGGGCTGGAGCAACGCCGGCAGCCTCACCGCGCCGCTCAACAACGCCGGCGGCCGCGTCGGTGCCTGGGTGGCCGACGTGGTGCTGGGCCTGTTCGGCCACGTGGCCTTCGTGCTGCCGCTGATCCTGGGCGCGGTGGCGTGGATCGCGCTGTTCGGCATGGACACCGACGGCGACGGCCAGGCGGATCTCGGCCCGGCGCTGCGCCTGGTCGGTATCGTCGGCTTCATCGTCTCCTCCACCGGCCTGCTGTACCTGCGCATCGGCGCGGTGGAAGGCTACTCCGCCGGCAGCGGCGGAATCCTCGGCCGACTGGTCGGCAACTCGCTGTATTCGGCGTTCGGCCCGGTGGGCGGCAACCTGTTCCTGCTGGCACTGCTGCTGGTGTCGGTGACGCTGGCCACGGGCCTGTCCTGGTTCAAGGTGATGGACGCGCTCGGCGGCTGGGTGATCAAGCTGCCGGCGCTGTTCCGCCGCGGCAGCAAGCAGGCCAGTGAATGGCAGGAGGCGCGCGCGCACCGCGAGGAGCGCACCGAGGTCCGCAAGATCGACACCGAACTGCGGGCGAAGCGCGAGAAGGTGAAGATCGAGCCGCCGCCGGCGCCGGTGGTGGAAAAGAGCGACCGCGCCAGGCGCGAGCAGCAGATCCCGCTGTTCAACGTCGGCGACGGCGGCGGCGTCCCGCCGCTGGCGCTGCTGGACGATCCCAAGCCGCAGCCCAAGGGCTACGACGAGGAGACGCTGGAAACGCTGTCGCGGCAGATCGAGTTCAAGCTCAAGGACTTCCGCATCGATGCCCAGGTGGTCGGTGCCTATCCCGGGCCGGTGATCACGCGCTTCGAGATCGAGCCGGCGCCGGGCATCAAGGTCAGCCAGATCAGCTCGCTGGACAAGGACATCGCCCGCGGGCTGTCGGTGAAGTCGGTGCGCGTGGTCGACGTGATCCCGGGCAAGTCGGTGATCGGCCTTGAAACGCCGAACACGCACCGGGAGATGATCTACCTGTCCGAGCTGCTGCGCTCGAAGGAGTACGACAAGTCATCCAGCCCGCTGACGCTGGCGCTGGGCAAGGACATCGCTGGCCGGCCGACGGTGGCCGACCTCGCGCGCATGCCGCACCTTCTGGTCGCCGGCACCACCGGTTCGGGCAAGTCGGTGGCGGTGAACGCGATGGTGTTGAGCCTGCTGTACAAGGCCTCGGCCAAGGACCTCAGGATGCTGATGATCGACCCGAAGATGCTGGAGCTCAGCGTCTACCAGGGCATCCCGCACCTGCTGGCGCCGGTGGTCACCGACATGAAGGAGGCCGCGAACGGCCTGCGCTGGTGCGTGGCCGAGATGGAGCGCCGCTACAAGCTGATGAGCGCGGTGGGCGTGCGCAACCTCGCCGGCTTCAACAAGAAGGTGCGCGACGCGCAGGAGGCCGGCCAGCCGCTGCTGGATCCGCTGTTCAAGGCGAACCCCGAAATCGACGAGGTCGCCCAGCCGCTCGACACGCTGCCGTTCATCGTCATCTTCATCGACGAATTCGCCGACATGATGATGATCGTCGGCAAGAAGGTGGAGGAGCTGATCGCCCGCCTGGCGCAGAAGGCGCGCGCCGCCGGCATCCACCTGATCCTGGCCACGCAGCGGCCGTCGGTGGACGTGATCACCGGCCTGATCAAGGCCAACATCCCCACGCGCATCGCCTTCCAGGTGTCGTCGAAGATCGACTCGCGCACCATCCTCGACCAGTCCGGCGCGGAAACGCTGCTCGGCCACGGCGACATGCTGTACCTGCCGCCGGGCACGGCGATGCCCGAACGCGTGCACGGCGCCTTCGTGTCCGACGAGGAAGTGCATCGCGTGGTCGAGAACCTCAAGCAGTCCGGCGGCGGCCCCGACTACATCGAGGGCGTGCTGGAGGAAGTGCAGAGCATGGGCGACGGCGTGGTGGTCGGCGCGACCGGCCTGCCGGAGTCCAGCAGCAGCGGCGACGAGAGCGATCCGCTCTACGACGAGGCGGTGCGCGTGGTCACCGAGACCCGCCGCGCGTCCATCTCCGGCGTGCAGCGCAGGCTCAAGATCGGCTACAACCGCGCCGCGCGCCTGGTCGAGGCGATGGAGGCCGCCGGCGTGGTCTCGGCGCCCGAGCACAACGGCGACCGCAGCGTCCTTGCACCCCCACCCCCGCAGTAGCCCGTACGCCCCAAGCCCCAAATGTAGGAGCAGCTACAGCTGCGACCCGCGGCATGCAGCGGTGTCGCGGCGATGCCGGTCGCAGCTGTAGCTGCTCCTACACTCGCATTCAGCCCCACACCCGCACACTCGCCGCGCATCTCCCAGCGAAGGAGCTTCCGATGATCCGAATGCGCTACTGGCTGGCCGCGCTGGCCCTGGCCTCCACCCTCGCCGGCACCGCGTTCGCCGGTGCGCGCGACAACCTCGATGCCTTCAGCAAGGGGCTGAAAGGCCTCGACGGCAGCTTCGAACAGAAGCTCTACGACCTGGACGGGCGCCTGAAGGAGACCTCGAAGGGCCGCATCGCGCTGTCCGCGCCGCGGCTGTTCCGCTGGGAGTACGCCACCCCCTACGAGCAGCTGATCGTCGCCGACGGCGAGAAGGTCTGGGTGTTCGATCCGGACCTCGACCAGGTCACCGTGCGTCCTCAGGGGCCCGAGGAGCAGAACAGCCCGCTCGCGGCCCTGGTCGATCCGGCGCGCCTGGAGCGCGACTTCAACGTCCGCGAGGGCGGCGAGGCGGACGGCCTGTCCTGGCTGCTGCTGTCGCCGCGCGATGCCGAGCAGGCCAGCTTCAGCAGCGCCCGCCTGGGCTTCAGTGGCCAGGCGCTGGTGCGCATGGAAGTGGTCGACACCCTGGGCCAGCGCACCGAGCTCGCGTTCAGCGGCTGGAAGCGCAATCCGGCCTTCGACCGCGCGACCTTCCGCTTCGTGCCGCCGGCCGGTGTGGACGTGGTCGGCGAAGGCTGACGCCGGCGCTGCGGCGGACACGAGCCGCAGCGGCGGGCTGACAGCACGGACGGCGCGGCGGGTGGCCCCCTCCGCGCCGTTCTCGCGTTACAGGGAACGTAGCTCCTTCCACCAGCGTCGTTTCCATGCCGGCAGTCCACCACGCCCCGCTGTTGCTCCTGGCCATGCTGCCCGCCGTCGTCGCCCCGTGCGCGCTGGCAGGCACAGGGGAGGGCACGGCCAGGGGTGGGGGGGCTGCCGACACCATCTCCATGCCCGTGCCGGCGGCCGACCAGGCCCAGGCCGCGGTCGCCGCAGTGCTCGTGGCCACGCTGGGCGAGCGCTTCGATGACCCCATGCTGGAACTGCGGCTCGGGCCGGCGAGCCTGGAACCGGGCGCGGCGGGCGAGCCGGTCGTGCAGGGCGTGGGCCAGCTGCGCCTGGGCGGAGCAGGGCAGGACTGGCTCGCCTTCCACTATCGGAGCCGCTACGACGCCACCTTCGGCACCGCCGGGTATCCGGACATCACCCTGGGCGGTGACGGCGAGGCCGCAGGCGAACGCTTCGTGCCCAACGATGCAAGGCTGGTGGGGGAGCTGGAAGCGCGGATCGCCACGGAGTTCGAGTCACTGCCCGGCGCCGGCCGCGTGTTCCTCCAGCTCGACGACATCAGCAGCATCCAGTCGGGCCAGCGCTTCCTGCGCATCGACGCCAGCGGCATCGCCGACTTCGGGCCCGGCGGCAGCACCGCGGCGCACGTGGACGCCATCTACGACCTCCAGGCCGGGCACTGGCTGAGCATCGAACACGAACTCGCGCCCAACATCGTCGCGCACGACGACGGCGGCACCGCGGGCTACTGAGCGCGCAGCGCGGGGCCGGGCCGGGCTTGGTATCGTGGCCGCCCCCGATCCCGCGGATGCGACGTGTCCCGCAAGCCAGTCCCGGACGCCGGCCCCGGCCTCCTGCCCCCAGACACCGACGCGCTCGCGCTGCGCCCGCTGGCCGAGCGCATGCGCCCGCGCACGCTCGACGAGATGGTCGGGCAGCGGCGGCTGCTTGCCCCGGGCACCGCGCTGCGCCGCGCGGTGGAATCGGGGCGCGTGCATTCGATGGTGCTGTGGGGGCCGCCGGGCTGCGGCAAGACCACGCTGGCGCTGCTGCTGGCCGAGTACGCCGACGCCGAGTACCGCGCGATCTCGGCCGTCCTGACCGGGCTGCCGGACGTGCGCAAGGTACTGGCCGAAGCCGAGCACACCTTCGCCGGTGGGCGCCGCACGGTGCTGTTCGTCGACGAGGTGCACCGCTTCAACAAGGTGCAGCAGGACGCGTTCCTGCCGCACATCGAGCGCGGCACCATCATCTTCGTCGGCGCCACCACCGAGAATCCCTCGTTCGAGCTCAATTCCGCGCTGCTGTCGCGCTGCCGCGTGCACGTGCTGGAAGCGGTGTCGGCCGAAGACATCGAGGTGGCGCTGCGGCGCGCGCTGGACGACGACGCCCGCGGCCTCGGCGGGCGCGGCATCGCCATCGGCGACGGCCAGCTGCGGCTCATCGCCACGGCCGCCGACGGCGACGTGCGCCGCGCGCTCACCCTGCTCGAGATCGCCGCCGAGCTCGCCGGCGACGGCGGCACCATCACCGACGAGACCCTGGGCCAGGTGCTGGCCGACCGCAGCCGCCGCTTCGACAAGGGTGGCGACCAGTTCTACGACCAGATCTCGGCGCTGCACAAGTCGGTGCGCAGTTCCAACCCGGACGCCGCGCTGTACTGGCTGGCGCGCATGCTCGACGGCGGTGCCGACCCCGCCTATCTCGCGCGTCGCCTGACCCGGATGGCGGTCGAGGACATCGGCCTGGCCGACCCGCGTGCGCTCACCATGTCGCTGGAAGCCTGGGACGCCTACGACCGCCTGGGCAGTCCCGAAGGCGATCTCGCGCTCGCCCAGGTGGCGGTGTACCTGGCCAGCACCGCGAAGTCGAACGCCGCCTACAAGGCCTTCGGCGAAGCGAAGCGCGACGTGGCCGAGTACGGCAGCGCCGAAGTCCCGATGCACCTGCGCAACGCGCCGACGAAGCTGATGAAGCAGCTCGGCCATGGCGCCGGCTACCAGTACGACCACGATGCCGAAGGCGGCGTGGCGCTCGGCCAGACCGGCTTCCCCGACGCGATGGGCGAGCGCGTCTACTATCGCCCGGTCGAACGCGGCCTGGAGATCAAGCTGCGCGAGAAGCTGGAACGCCTCCGCGCCGCCCGAACCCAACGCACCAACCCCCCGTAGGAGCAGCTACAACCGCGTCCAGACGGCCACCCCCTGTAGGAGCAGCTACAGCTGCGACCAGACCCGCCAAGCGCCTGCAGGACCGGCTTGCAGCCACAACCACCAGCCACCTCAAGGCGGCGGCAGACATCCCAGCGCCGCCAGCGGCCCCGCCAGCGCCGGAATATGCATCAGCCACGGCGCCGCGATCGTCAGCACACCCGCGCCCAGCACGACGCCCCCCACCGCCATCCGCCACGGACCGCGCTGCAGCCACTGCCCCAGGCGCGCGCCGGACCAGGTCAGCGAGACCATCAGCGGCAGCGTGCCCAGCCCGAACGCCGCCATGGTCAGCGCGCCGTTGCGCGCGTCGGCCTGCAGCCAGGCCGCGGCCAGCATGGTGGTGCTGAGTCCGCAGGGCATCCAGCCCCAGAGCACGCCGAGTGCGATCCGCTTGGCCGCGGTGTCGGCCGGCACCAGCGGCGCCTGCAGCCGGCGCAGGCGCTGCCAGAGCGCCGTGCCCGGACGGCCGAGGAAGGACAGGCGGCCGCTGCGGTCCAGCAGCCGCAGCGCCACCAGCACCAGCACCGCGCCCACCAGCATCCGCGCACCGAACGCGAGCCAGGGACTGCGTGCCGCCGCCAGGATCCCGCCACCGATGCCGCCGGCGACCGCGCCCGCGAGCACATAGCCGCCCACGCGCCCGAGGTTGGGCTGCATCGCCGTCCACCAGCCGCGGCTGCCGCCCATGGCCGAGAAACCCGTGGCGATGCCGCCGCACATGGCGGCGCAGTGCACGCCGCCCATCAGCCCGGTCAATAGCGCGGCGCCGATGGCGAGCCAGTCAATCGGCATTGTCGGGCCCGGGCTCGACGGAACCGCGCGGAACGTCCGCCGCGCCCGATCCGGAAGCCGGCACGTCCGCGCTGTCGTCGCGCAGGATGTCGATGGCGGCCGCGTCCAGGTTCTCGAACTGGCCCTTGCGCACCGCCCAGCGGAAGGCCCAGATCGCGAGCAGCAGCAGGCCGAGGCTCATCGGGATGAGGAAAAGCAGGATGTTCATGCGGCCTGAATCCGCGCCAGGCGCAGCGCATTGACGGTGACGATCAGCGACGACAGGGCCATGCCCAGCGCCGCCACCCAGGGCGTGACCAGGCCCGCGGCCGCCAGCGGGATGGCGACGAGGTTGTAGCCGAGCGCCCAGGCCAGGTTCTGGCGCACGATGTTGCGCGTGCGCCGGGCCAGCGCGACCGCGGCCGGGATGCGCAGCAGCGAGGGCGCGGTCAGCACCAGGCTGGCCGCGCGGTGGGCGAGGGCGGCGCCGCTGCCGATCGCGATCGAGACGTCGGCGCCGGCCAGCACCGGCGCGTCGTTGAGCCCGTCGCCGACCATCGCCACCACGCGGCCGTCGGCCTGGAGCGCGCGCACGCCGGCGAGCTTGTCCTCCGGCGACTGGCGCGATGCGGCCCGGTCGATGCCCAGCCGGTCGGCGAAGGCGTTCACCGGGCCCGACGCGTCGCCGCTGGAGAGGTGCACCTCGACGCCCTGGCCGCGAAGCCCGGCGATCGCGGCCGCGGCGTCGGCGCGCGGGGGCTCCTCGAGCACGAAGCGCGCGGCGGCCTCGTGGCCGTCGCCCAGCCAGAGTGCGCCGTCGTCGATGCGCCCGGCGGCGAACTCGGCGCGCCCCAGGCGCCAGCCGCGCCCTTCGACCATACCCGCGATGCCCTGGCCAGGATGCTCTTCAACATCGACGGCACCCAGGCCCGCATCCTGGCCCTCGAACGCGCGTGCGATCGGATGCAGGCTGTCGCGCTCCAGCGCCGAGGCGATGGCCAGCACGTCTTCGACGTCGAATCCGCCGAAGGCCTCCACGCGCGCCAGCGTCGGCCGGCCGCTGCCGAGCGTGCCGGTCTTGTCGAAGACGATGTCCGTGGCCGCGGCGAGCGAGCCGAGGGCGTCGGCGTCGTTGGCCAGCACGCCCAGCTTCGCCAGCGCACCGTGGGCGACGGTGATCGCGGTGGGCACGGCGAGCGACAGCGCGCAGGGGCAGCTGATCACCAGCAGCGCCAGCGTGACCTCCAGCGCCCGCGACGGATCGTGGAAGCGCCAGCCGATGTAGACCAGGACCGCCACCACCAGGATCCCGGCGACGAAGCGGCCGGAGATCGCGTCGGCCAGCTGCGCGACGCGCGGGCGGTGCGATTGGGCGCGCTCGACCAGGGTCTCGAGTTCGGACAGCCGGGTGCCGGCGCCCACGCGCTCGACGAGGATGCGCGCCGGCGCCTCGCGGCAGACCGTGCCGGCGTAGATGGTGTCGCCGAGCTTGTGCAGGACCGGATGGGCTTCGCCGGTCAGCAGCGCTTCCTCGAAGCGCGCCGGGGCGTCGAGCAGGCGTCCGTCGGCGGGCACCGCGTCGCCGGCCGCGACGCAGGCGATGTCGCCGGCAACGAGCGACGCGGTCGGCACCACCTCGCGGCTGCCGTCGGCCAGCTCGCGCGTCGACAGCGCCGGTCGCGCGCGCGCCAGCGTATCGACCTGGGCTACCGCGATGCGGCGCGCACGCTGTTCGAGCATGCGCGCGCCCAGCAGCAGGAAGACGAACATCACCGCCGCGTCGTACCAGACGTGGGTGCCGCCGCGCAGCGTCTCCCAGACGCTGGCGAAGTAGGCCAGCAGGGTGGAGCTGGCGATCAGGGTGTCCATGCCCAGGTGGCGGTTGCGCAGCTCGCGCAGCATCCCGGCGATGAACGGCCAGCCGCACCAGAACACCACCGGCGTCGACACCAGGAAGGTGATCCAGCGCAGGAAGTCGCGGGTGGCGACCGGCATCTGCTGGTAGATGTCCAGGTACAGCGCCTCGGCGAACATCATCGCCTGCATCGAGGCCAGGCCCGCGATGCCGATGCGCACCAGGTCGCGGTTGCGCTGCGCGCGGCGCTCGCGCTCGCGGTCGGTGCCGGTGGCGAGGTAAGGCACGTAGCCGAGCGCGGCCAGCCGGCGCAGCGGGCCCGACAGCGCGGCGACCGCCGGGTCCCAGGTGATGCGCACGCGGCCGGTCACGGCGTTGGCCACGACCTCCACCACGCCCGGCTCGCGGGCCACGGCGCGGTCGATCAGCCAGGCGCAGGCGGCGCAGCGCATGCCGTCGGTGAGCACGGTGATCTCGCGGCCGCCGTCGACGTCGCGGACGTGGCCGGCCTGGATGTCGTCGCGGTCGAACGCGGCCAGCTGCGCTTCGAGGTCGACCACGGCGCGACCCGCGGGCTCCGAGCGCAGCCGGTAGTAGTCGACCAGGTTGGCGTCGCGGATCCACTGTGCGGCCGCGGCGCAGCCGTCGCAGCAGAAGCGGCGGGACTGGCCGTCGACGTGGGCGGTGGCGGGGGTCGCGGGCAGCGGTTCGCTGCAGTGGAAGCAGCCGGCATCCCCACCCTGCGCGTCGCGCACGGCGGCGGCCGTGGCGACCGCGCCCGCGCTCACCTCACCCCTGCTCGCCGGAGAGGGCCGGCTTCACGTGGGCGGCGCGCTGGCCCGCCGGCAGGCGGCCCTGCAGGCGCCACGGCATGCCTTCCGGCATCACTTCCAGCTTCCAGTCGTGATCGAGCGGAAGCTCGACCGCGGCCCGCCAGCCGTTGTCCGCGGGCTCGGCGCGGAGCTCCAGGTCGGAGGCGGCGAGGGTGGGGTGGCGCAGCACCAGGCGCAGCGGCTGCTGGCGCTGGTAGTCGCCGGTCACCGGCAGCACCTCGATGAAGCCTTCGTCGACGCGCACGATTGCGCTCAGGCGCAGGTCGCGCGCGCGCGCGTCCGGGCTGAGGTCGGCCACCTGGATCTGCGCGGTGCGCGAAACCACGTCGCCGACGGAATCGCTGGAATCGCGCGCCGCAAGGCTGACCAGGATCACGCCGGCGACCACCGAGGCCGCGGGCAGGCCCAGCACCAGCCACATCATCGGCTCGCGCCAGAAGGGTCGTTTCCTGTCGTCTGTCATCACATCGGTCCGAAGAAGCTGCTGTCGACCGTCTCGCTGGCCCCGCCGTCGATGGTCTCGACGCGGAAGGTCAGCGGCTGGCGGCCCTTGATGGAGTCCGGCGCGGTGACGATCACCGGGACGCTGATCACCTGCTGCGCGCCGGCGCGCACCGCGTCGAGCCCGCTGCCGCGCAGTTCGATGCCGGGGGCGACGTCCTCGATCACGATGCGATAGGTGGCCTCGTCGTCGCTCTTGTTGACCACCTTGATGGTGTAGTCGTTCTCGACCTCACCGCCGCCGACCGCGCGGTAGAGCGCGTTGCGGTCGCGCAGCACCTCGACGATCAGCGGGCTGCGCGTGTTCACGCCCACCACCCAGGCCACGGCCAGCGCCAGCAGCAGGGCGCCGTAGATGAGCACGCGCGGGCGCGCGATGCGGGTGGGCTTGCCGTCGATGGCGTTCTGGGTGCTGTAGCGGATCAGGCCGCGCTCGAAGCCCATCTTGTCCATCACCGCGTCGCAGGCGTCGATGCAGGCGCCGCAGGCGATGCACTCGTACTGCAGGCCGTTGCGGATGTCGATGCCGGTCGGGCACACCTGCACGCACATGGTGCAGTCGATGCAGTCGCCGAGCTCGTCGGGCGCGAACTTCGGCAGCGGCTCGGCCACCTGGCCGGCCTCGCCGAGGGTGATCGTGCCCGCGGCCTGCACGCGGTTGTCGGCCGCGGTCGGGTGCAGCGCCGAGCGGAACACGTAGTCGTAGGCGGTGACCTGGTCGAGCAGGGCGCGGCCGCGCGCGGCGATGCTGCCCAGGCCGCGCTTGCGCGGGCCGCGCGGCTCGCCGCGCATCGGGTCGTAGGCGATGATCAGGGTGTTGCGGTCGAACATCGCGCTCTGGAAGCGCGCGTAGGGGCACATGTACTTGCAGACCTGCTCGCGCAGGAAGCCGGCGTTGCCCCAGGTGGCCAGCGCGTAGAACAGCACCCAGAAGGTTTCCCAGCCGCCCCATTCGAAGGGCACCAGGCGCGCGCCCAGCTCGGTGATCGGGGTGAAGAAGCCGACGAAGGTGAAGCCGGTCCACAGCGCGAACACCGCCCACAGCGCGTGCTTGGCGCCCTTGCGCAGCACTTTCTCGCGCGTCCACGGGCCGGCGTCGAGCTTCATGCGCTTGTTGCGGTCGCCCTCGGTCCAGCGCTCCATCCACAGGAACACTTCGGTCCACACCGTCTGCGGGCAGGCGTAGCCGCAGAACAGGCGTCCGGCCAGGGCGGTGAAGAAGAACAGCGCCAGCGCCGCGATGATCAGCAACAGCGCCAGGAACAGGAAGTCCTGCGGCCAGAAGGTCAGCCCGAAGACGTGGAACTTGCGCGCCGGCAGGTCGAACAGCACCGCCTGGCGGCCGTCCCAGCGCAGCCAGGGGAAGACGTAGAACATGCCCAGCAGCCAGAACACGGCGGCAACGCGCAGGGTGTTCAGGCGGCCGGAGACCTCGCGCGGATAGACCTTGCGCTCGCTGACGTACATCGAGCCGCCGGTGTCATCGGCCAGCTCCAGGGGAATGCGACGGCTCACTGCTTGTCCGGGGGGAGTGCCCTGTTGAAGCGGCTCGAGGGCCGCAGGAGGATCCAGGTGAACAGGCTCGAGGCCGCGGTCGCGACCCAGAACATGAAGAAGGCGATCGAGTAGCCCAGGCTGCGGCTCATCTGCAGCTCGGGGAAGGTGATGTCACGCAGCGCGAGCGGGTCGACGAAGGCCGAGAAGACCATCGTCGACACGCCCGCGGCGAAGAAGCTGGGCCACAGGATGGCGCCGACCCGCTGCGCCATGGGGCGCGGCGGGTGGTCGAAGCCGGGGCCGGGGGCGGCGCTCACTGGGCCTCCGGCGACTGCTCCCGGCCGGCGGTGTTGCTGGACAGCGACCAGACGTAGGACGCCACCAGCCGCGAGCGGGTCTCGCCCAGCAGGTCGCGGTGCGCCGGCATGACGCCGTGGCGGCCATTGCGGATGGTCTCCATGATCGACTCCACGGAGTTGCCGTACATGGCGTAGCCGTCGGTCAGGTCCGGGGCGCCCAGGTCCTGGTTGCCCTTGCCGTCGATGCCGTGGCAGGCCACGCAAACGCCTTCGTACAGGCCCTTGCCCTGCGCGGCGAAGAAGTCGTTCTCGGGCACTTCGCCGGCCAGCGAGCGGACGTAGGTGGCCACCGAGAGCACGGCGTTCTCGCCGCCCATGCCGGTGAGCACCGTGCCCCACTCGGGCATCACGCCTTCGCGGCCGTCGAGCACGGTCTGCAGGACCTGCTCCTCGGAGCCGCCCCAGTGCCAGATGTCGTCGGTCAGGTTGGGGTAGCCCACCGCGCCCTGCGCGGACGAGCCGTGGCAGGTGGCGCAGGTGTTGGCGAAGATCGCTCGGCCCAGCTCAACGGCGCGCGGGTCGCCGGCGAGCTCGGAGATCGGGCGGCCGTCATAGGGGCGGAAGGTCTCGGCCAGGACCGCGTCCTGCTTCGCCTTGTCCGCGTCGTGCTCGGCCGCCGACGTCCAGTTGCCGAAGCCCTTGAAGTTGCCCAGGCCCGGGTACCACAGCAGGTAGGCCACCGAGTACACCATGGTCAGGTAGAAGCCGATGATCCACCAGCGCGGCAGCGGCTTGTTGTACTCGGTGATGTCGCCGTCCCATACGTGGCTGGTTTCGTCGGGCTTGGGGTCGCCGGGGCGGCGGCGGCTGGTCCAGGCCAGCAGGCCCCACAGGCCGAGCAGGTTCAGCACCACCAGTGCGATGACGTAAATGCTCCAACCGGTGCTCATTGCCGCGGCTCCTCGGCGTCGTCTTCAAGGGGCAGCCTTGCGGCCGCGTCGAACATGGCCTTGTGCGAAGGCCTCCAGATGAATGCCCAGCCGCCGACGAACAGCAGCAGCAGCGCCAGGGTGATGATGCCTCCGGTCATTGCGCGGCCTCCTGCGCGCCCGTGGTGGACGCTGCAGCGGCGGCGGTCGGCGCGTGCCTGCCCAGGCCCTGCAGGTAGGCGACGACGGCGTCGAGCTCGGTCTTGCCGGCCACCGCTTCGGTCACGCCGGCAAGGTCCTCGTCGGTGTAGGGATCGCCCAGGCGGCGCAGGTTGCGCATGTTGCGCTCGACCTTCGCCGGGTCGACCTCGGCGTCGGCCAGCCAGGAGAACGACGGCATGTTGGATTCCGGCACCACCGCGCGCGGGTCGATCAGGTGCACGCGGTGCCAGTCGTCGGAGTAGCGGCCGCCGACGCGGGCGAGGTCCGGCCCGGTGCGCTTGGAGCCCCACTGGAACGGCCGGTCATAGACCGACTCGCCGGCCAGCGAGTAGTGGCCGTAGCGCTCGGACTCGAAGCGCAGCGTGCGCACCATCTGCGAGTGGCAGTTGTAGCAGCCCTCGCGGACGTAGACGTCGCGGCCGGCGAGCTCGAGCGCCGGGTAGGGCTCGACGCCGTCCAGCGGCTCGATCGCCTCGGCCTGGTACATCAGGGGCACGATCTCGGCGAGGCCGCCGAAGGACACGGCGATCGCGACGAGGATGATCATCAGGCCGATGTTCTTCTCGACCTTCTCGTGGGCGTTGGGCGGCGGGGTGGTCTTGTGGTCGCTCATGTCAGGCTGCCTGGGTCGAAGCGCGGGCGCTGGAGGGGTCGGGCGGCATCACCGGATGCGCGGCGGGGGCCTTGGCCGCCTGGAAGGTCTTCCAGGTGTTGACCGCCATCAGGACCATGCCGGAGAGGATGAGCAGGCCGCCGCCAAGGCGCACGAGGTAGTACGGATAGGTGACGTTGAGGGCCTCGACGAAGCTGTAGGTCAGCGTGCCGTCGGCGTTGGTGGCGCGCCACATCAGGCCCTGCATCACGCCGGCGATCCACATCGAGACGATGTAGAGCACGACGCCGATGGTGTGCAGCCAGAAGTGCACGTCGATCCACTTGACCGAATGCATCTCCTTCAGGCCGAGCACGCGCGGCATCAGCGAGTAGATCGAGCCCACGGTGATCATCGCCACCCAGCCGAGCGCGCCGGCGTGCACGTGGCCGACGGTCCAGTCGGTGTAGTGCGACAGCGAGTTGACCGTCTTGATCGACATCATCGGCCCCTCGAAGGTCGCGATCATGTAGAACGACAGCGCCACGATCAGGAACTTCAGGATCGGGTCGGTGCGCAGTTTGTACCAGACACCCGACAGGGTCATGATGCCGTTGATCGCGCCGCCCCAGCTGGGTGCCAGCAGGATCAGCGAGAACACCATGCCCACCGACTGCACCCAGTCGGGCAGGGCGGTGTAGTGCAGGTGGTGCGGGCCGGCCCACATGTAGACCGCGATCAGCGCCCAGAAGTGCACGATCGACAGGCGGTAGGAGTAGACCGGGCGGCCAGCCTGCTTGGGCACGAAGTAGTACATCATGCCGAGGAAGGCGGTGGTCAGCAGGAAGCCCACGGCATTGTGGCCGTACCACCACTGCACCATCGCGTCGACCGCGCCGCTGTACACCGGGTACGACTTGTCGAAGCCGGACGGGATGGCGATGTTGTTGACGATGTGCAGGATCGCGATGGTGATGATGTACGCGCCGAAGAACCAGTTCGCCACGTAGATGTGGCTGACCCGGCGCTTGGCGATCGTGCCGAAGAACAGCACCGCGTAGGCCACCCACACCACGGCGATCGCCCAGTCGATGGGCCATTCCAGCTCCGCGTATTCCTTGCCCTGGGTCATGCCCAGCGGCAGGGTGATGACCGCGGCCACCAGGATCGCCTGCCAGCCCCAGAACACGAAGGACGCCAGCCGGTCGGAGATCAGGCGCACGTGGCAGGTGCGCTGCACCACGTACAGGCTGGTCGCGAACAGCGCCGAAACGCCGAAGGCGAAGATCACGCCATTGGTGTGCAGCGGGCGCAGGCGGCCGTAGCTGAGCCACGGAATGCCTTCACCGAGGGTGGGCCAGTACAGCTGGGCGGCGATGAGGACGCCGACAGCCATGCCGACGATGCCCCAGATCACGGTTGCGATCGTGAACTGGCGCACCACCTTGTCGTTGTAGTAGCCGGACCTGGCTGCGTCGTTGACGCTGAGGGCGGCCGGGGCCGCGGTGGCTGGGGTCGAGGACATGGGCAGATGACCTTGGTTTGCGTGTGTGGATTCTCCGGCTCCGCACTGCATCCCGGATTGATCGTGGTCAATTCAGGAGCCGGTCCGCGCAACACCCGCCGTAGAGAAGGCGTGCGGGCCGAACGGCCAGGCGGGGCAGGGAGTGATGTTGCGCTGCACATTATAGGCCCCGTGAACGCGAAAGGGCGCGCCGGAGCGCGCCCTCGGAAGGGCATCCGCGCCGCTGCACGCGGCGCGGCCCCGTGGCTCAGGGGGTGACGACCAGCTTGCCCTTCATCAGCGCGGCGTGGCCGGGGAAGGAGCAGAAGAAGGCGTAGTCGCCGCCGGCCTTCAGCTTGCTGCCGGGGAAGGAGGCCTTGGTGCTGGCGCCGCCGCCGATCATGTCGGTGGCACCCAAGACCTTGGCGTCGCCGGCGGGCAGGTAGCCCGCGGCGGCACCGGCCTTGGCGCCCGCGGCGTTGATCGCCTGGACGTCCGCCGTTGCGGCCACGACAACGTTGTGTCCCATCGCCGCGGCCGGCAGCTTGCCGGTGTGCTCGAGCTCGATGCTGATGGTCTTGCACGCGGCCGAGACCGTGATTTCCTTCTGGTCGAACTGCATGCGGTCGTCGCCCTTGAGCTTGATCGTGCAGTTGGACGCCATCGCGGTGCCGCCGAAGGCGAGCAGGCCGAGGCCGAGGGTGGCGATGATGAGCTTCTTCATGGGGGTTCTCCTGTGGGACTGGATGGGGTGGGTGTCCACCGCATGGACACAGTATCGGCGGCCGGGCGGTTCCCGGCCATGACATGGGTCAAGCGGCCAGCATCAGCCAGGCGATGCCGCCGGGGTGGTGCGCGCGGGCGACGGAGTACATGAAGCCGAACACCGCCAGGGCGCCGACGTAGCAGGCCAGGCGCGCGCCTGCGCTGCGACCCGGACGCAGCGCCATGAACCCGAGCACGATGTAGACGACAAGCAGCACGATCTTGACCGCCAGCCAGCCGTTGGCGAACAGCGCACCGGGCAGGATGGTGACCAGCATCAGCGCCGCCGTGAGCAGGGTCGTGTCGATGGTGTAGCTCAGGTAGCGCACCGGCGCGACCAGCGCCAGGCGCTGCTGCCCGACCTGGGCCAGCAGGCCGCGCAGCGCGAACAGCAACCCGCTGGCCATGACCGCGGCGACGTGGACCCACTTGATGTGCGGATAGAACTCGATCATGGCCTCAGCCCTGCCTGCCGTCGGCGCGGGGCGAGAGGTAGATCCGGCCGATCCGCGCCACCCAGGGCGAGAGCGCCACCAGCCAACCGGCCGCAGCCACCGCCCACCACAGGCCCGGATCGGCGGAGACGTCGGCGAGGATGCGCGCCACCGTCACCAGCTGGATCGCCGCGAACGCGAACCAGGCCACGGCCGGCATCTCGATCTTCCTGCCCGAGTGGCCCTGCGTGACCCGCGTGACCATGGCCACCAGCAGGCTGCCGAAGAAGCCCACGAACAGCGCGTGCGCCGGCGCGCGCCCGAGGATGAAACCCTCGCCTGCGAAGTAGGCCAGGCTCTGCGCGGAGTAGAGCGCGAACGTGACCGGCAGCCAGGCCAGGCCGAGGAACAGCACCGCCAGGATCCCCGGCTTCGGCCCGCGCGGCCACCAGCGCCACAGCGCCAGCAGCGACAGCGCCAGCAGCGGCAGGTCGGCCAGCCACAGCCAGGCATAGGCATGCACCAGCTCCAGGCCCAGGTGCACCACGCACAGCGCCCAGAACGCGGCCAGCAGCCACATCGGGCGCCACGCCACGTAGCCCTTCACCACGTTGCCGGCGAAGAAGGGGAACATCCGGTGCGCCACCGTCAGGTACACCGGCAGCAGCAGGCCGAAGGTGCCGATCTTGATGCTGGCGAAGATCCACTGCGGGCTGCCCGTGAGCAGGCCGGCGCCGAACGCCGCCAGGCCCAGCCAGCCCAGCACCAGCGCGGCGAAGCAGGAGCGCGCATGCCAGGTGCGGTTGCGATCGCGGAGCACCAGATCGCCGAGGAAGCACAGCCCCGCCAGCCAGCCCGCGAGCGTCATCGCCACGCCCACTTCGATGCCGGCCGGCGCGCCGAGCGCACCGAGCAGCACCGCGACCTGGCCACCGAACATGCCCAGGCCCACCGGCACGTAGTGCCAGCGCACCGCATCGGGCAGTCCCATCCAGCGCGGGAAGGTGGTCAGCAGGAAGCCGAAGATGAAGCTCGGCAGCATCTGGTACTGCATGACGATGGCATGCAGCCAGCCGGCGTAGGGCTCGGGCTGCGGCATCGACAGCAGTCCGGGCCAGCGGCTTGCCAGCAGCCAGGCGGTCCACCAGGCCATGGCCAGCAGCACGTTGCCGGCGCCGACGAAGAACATGATGCGGTGGGGGGCGGCGGCGAGCAGCCGCGGAGAGAGGCGGGCGTCAGGGCGTGTATCCATGGCGCAAGTGTGGGCCATCGGGCTTTGCGAGGGCCTTGATCCAGGTCACCGCAGCCGCGGCTTGCCGCCGGCGGTCGCCGCTGCTGCACGAAACAGGAAAGGGGGCGGACTTTCGTCCGCCCCCTCGGGTCACGCATCGCCTGCAAGGATCAGGCTTCGTTGGCGACCGTGCCTGCCGGGAGCTTTTCGCGGCGGCCCGGCGACAGCCAGAGCGAGGCCACGAACAGGCCGATCAGCAGCGCGCCGCAGGCGAAGACCACGTCGCCCGGCGTGCGCATCCACACCAGCACGTCGATGATCGGACGGCCCATGAACTCGGCCGAACGCGCGAACCAGTAGCCGTCGTTGATGCTGGCTTCGAGCTGCAGCACGCCCAGCGGCAGCAGGGTCAGCACCGTCATCAGGGCCAGGCCGATGTTGAGCGCCCAGAAGCCCGAGCGCAGCAGGCCCTCGCGCCAGACCAGGTCGGGCTTCAGGCCACGCAGGCAGTACAGCATCAGGCCGATGCCGAGCATGCCGTACACCCCGAACAGCGCGGTGTGGCCATGGGCCGCGGTGAGGTTGGTGCCCTGCATGAAGTACAGCGCGATCGGCGTGTTGATCAGGAAGCCCAGCAGGCCGGCACCGATCAGGTTCCAGAAGCTCACCGCCAGGAAGCACATGATCGGCCACTTGTAGCGCTCCATCCACTTGGTGGCGCGGCCGTTCTGCCAGGTCTCGTAGGCCTCCCAGCCGATCAGCGCCAGTGGCACCACTTCCAGCGCCGAGATGCTGGCGCCCACCGCGATCACCGCCGTGGTCGTGCCGGCGAAGTACAGGTGGTGGAACAAGCCCAGCACGCCGCCGGCCATGAAGATGATGGTGGCGAACAGCACGCTGTTGGTCGCCGTCCGGCCGCGCACCAGGCCCAGCTTGACGAAGATGAAGCTGATCACCGCGACCGCGAACACCTCGAAGAAGCCCTCCACCCACAGATGCACGATCCAGAAACGCCAGTAGGTGATGATCGAGATGTGCGAGTGCTCGCGCCACATCAGGCCGGCCGCGTACAGCAGGCCGATCGCGACCACCGACAGGAACAGCAGGCCGGCGATCGAGGACATTTCGTCCCGGCGCTTGAGCGCGGGCCACAGCGCACGCCCCATCAGCGTCAGCCACAGCAGCAGGCCGATGAACAGGTAGATCTGCCAGAAGCGGCCGATGTCGGTGTACTCCCAGCCCTGGTGGCCGAACCAGAAGTTCTTGTCCAGGCCGAGCTTGTTCATCACCGCCATCCACTGGCCGGCGAAGGAACCGACCACGATCAGGATCAGGCTGATGAACAGGAAGTTGACACCGAAGCGCTGGAACTTCGGCTCATGCCCCGAGATCGCCGGCGCCAGGTACAGGCCGGTGCCCAGCCAGGCGGTCGCGATCCACAGGATCGCCAGCTGCGTGTGCCAGGTGCGGGTGAGGGTGTAGGGCAGGTATTCCGCCAGTGCGAAGCCGTAGGCGGCCTGGCCTTCGACCTGGTAGTGCGCGGTGGTCGCGCCCAGCAGGATCTGCACCAGGAACAGCGCCACCACCAGCCAGAAGTACTTGGCCACCGCGCGCATCGACGGCGTCACCGCGATCGACAGCGAAGGGTCGGTCTTCGGCGGCACCAGCGGCGTTTCCTTGCCGTGGTTGACCGCGTAGTGCCAGACCAGCAGCGCGATGCCGGCGATCATCAGCAGGATGCTGAAGAGCGACCACATCAGGCTGGTCGAGGTCGGCGTGTTGCCCACCAGCGGGTCGTGCGGGAAGTTGTGGGTGTAGCTGATGTCGCTGTCCGGGCGCTCGGTGACCGTGGCCCACGAGGCCCAGAAGAAGAAGCCCGACATCAGGCGCCGGTGCTCGGCGTCCGGGATCGGGTTCTCGCGCAGGGCGTAGGTCTCACGCAGGTGCGCGCTGGCCGGGTCGTCCGAGAACACGCTGTCGTAGTGCGCGCTCACCACCTCGATGGCGCGGGCGCGCTCGTCGCTGATGACGATGACGTCGCCGAGCGCGTCGTAGGTGTTGGCGCGGAGGGCGGGGCGCAGCTGCGTTTCCAGGCGCGCCTGGTCGTCCGCGGGCAGCGCGTCGTACGCGCGTCCGTACTGCGCCTGCGCACGGGCGTCGAGCATCGCCAGCGCCTCCCGGTGCAGCCATTCGGCCGACCAGTCGGGGGCGAGCAGGGCGCCATGGCCCCAGATCGAACCGATCTGCTGGCCGCCGAAGCTCTGCCAGACCTGGCGGCCGGTCTCGAGCTCCTCCTTGGTGAAGACGACCTGGCCGCTCTCGGTCACGATCTTCGAGGGGAGCGGCGGTGCTTTCTGATGGATCTCGCGACCCATCCACAACATGACGGCAAAGGTGACTATCAGCAGGGCCGACAAGCCCCACCACAGCCGTTTGGTGGTATCCATTCAACCTCTCCAGGGACACGGATGTGTGCCGCGCAATCCTGACGATGGGCTGAAGAAAACTAACTGACGTGGGTCAAGCCGCCTGCGGGTCGGCGGGCGCGGCCTACTGTTTCCAGAGCACGGGCGCGGCCAGCGCGCCCAGGCGCCCCTGATCGAGGATCTCCAGCTCACGCCGGTCGACGTGCAGCAGGCCCTCGGACTGGAAGCGCTTGAGCACCCGGCTCACGGTTTCGGGCGCCAGCCGCAGGTAGTTGGCGATGTCGGTGCGCGCCATCGTCAGCTGGAAGCGGTCGGCCGAGAAGCCGCGTGCGGCCAGGCGGCGCGACATCATCACCAGGAACGCGGCCATGCGTTCGTCGGCGGTCCAGTCGCCCGCGAGCAGGGCGGCGCGGCCGATGTCGCGGCTGAGCAGGCGGAACAGGTGCTGCTGCAGGCCGGGCAGGCGGCCGGCGAGCACCGAGATCTTGGGGAACGAGAACCGGCACAGCATCACCGTGTCCAGCGCCACCGCGTTGCAGGGGTAGGTGTCGCCGTCGATGCCGTCCAGGCCGATCACCTCGCCCGGGAAGTGGAAGCCGAGCACGTGCTCGCGCCCGCCCGGATCGATGATGTAGGTCTTGACCGTGCCCGCGCGCACCGCCGCGATCGCCTCGAAGGGATCGCCGACGCGGAACACGTGGTCGCCGGCGTGCAGCGGGCCGACGTGCTCGACCAGCATGTGCAGCTCGCCCAGCGAGGCCTTGTCCATGCCCTGGGCCATGCACGCCTGCGAGAACGCGCAGGTGGAGCAGAAATGGAACTCGTCGCCGTCGTCGGCCAGGATGCTGGGATCGACGCGCGGAAACGCGACCTTGTCGTTCACCACGCCGTGGCCTCCCGATGCGTCAGATCGCGCGGGAGAAGCGGGGCCGGCTGTCGGATTCGGCGGGGGCGGGGGTGAGGTAGCGGTCGAAGCACATGGCAATGTTACGCAACAGCAGCCGTCCGCGCCCAGTCACCTTGATGCGATCGTGCTCGACGCGGACCAGGCCGTCCTCCTCGAGCGGCTTCATGCTGGCCAGCGAGTCGGCGAAATAGTCCCGGAAATCAATGGCGTGCCGACGCTCCAGGGCGCCCATCGGGACCTCGGCCTGGCACATCAGCTGCTGGATCAGGTCGGCGCGGATCACGTCGTCCTCGTCGAGCTGCATGCCGCGGAACACCGGCAGCCGGCCCTCGTCGATGGCGAACTGCCACGAGGGCAGGTCGCGCGGGTTCTGGCTGAAGGTGTCGCCGATGTGGCTGATCGCGCTCACGCCCATGCCGATCAGGTCGCTGTCGGCGTGGGTGGTGTAGCCCATGAAGTTGCGGTGCAGGCTGCCGCGCGCTTGGGCCATGGCCAGGTCGTCGTCGGGCAGCGCGAAGTGGTCCATGCCGATGTACTCGTAGCCACCGGCCGAGAGCCTGGTGATCGCCAGCTCCAGCAGGCCGAGCTTCTGCTCCGCGCTGGGCAGGTCCTCGGCCTTGATCTGGTTCTGCGGACGGAACACGTCGGGCAGGTGCGCATAGCCGTAGACGGCCAGGCGGTCCGGGCGCATCTCCAGCACCGTGTCGAGCGTGCGCGCGAAGCCCTCCGGATTCTGCTTCGGCAGCCCGTAGATCAGGTCGACGTTGACCGAGCGGAAGCCGTTGGCGCGGCAGGCGTCGACCACCGCGCGGGTCTCCTCGACCGACTGGATGCGGTTGACCGCCTGCTGCACCACCGGATCGAAGTCCTGCACGCCGAAGCTGGCCCGGTTGAAGCCGATGCGGCCGAGCTCCGCGATGTCGGCCGGCGACACGAAGCGCGGGTCGAGCTCGATCGAGATGTCGCTTTCCTCGGGGCGGGCGAAGTGGAACTGGCGGCGCAGCGCGTCCACCAGTTCGCCGATCTGCGCCGGATCCATGAAGTTCGGCGTGCCGCCGCCCAGGTGCAGCTGCACCACCTCGCGGTCGCGGTCGAACAGCGCCGCGGTCATGTCGATCTCGCGGTACAGGCGCGCCAGATAGGTCTCGGCGCGTGACTTGTCGCGGGTGATGATGCGATTGCAGCCGCAGTAGAAGCAGGGGCTGACGCAGAACGGGACGTGCACGTACAGCGACAGCCGGCGCGGGATCGGATCGCCGTTGCTGGCGGCTGCCGCCTCGCGCAGCTGCGCCTCGCCGAACGCGTTGCTGAACTGCGGCGCGGTGGGATAGGAGGTGTAGCGCGGCCCCGGCCGGTCGTAACGGCGGAGCAGCTCGGCGTTGAAGGGCAGGGAGGCGTCCATGGGGCGCAATCCTGCCTCAGGCGCGGGGGGCATGCCTTGACTCGGGTCAAGCCTCGGGCCAAGCCCGGCCATGCGCGGAGGCGTTTCCCGACGCCGCGTGCTTGCGCTGGCTCAATACCGGGCGCATCGGGCTGGGCTAGCATGCGCGCTTCCTGCATCTGCGACCTCACCGGAGCCATGATGACGACCACTGCACGCCTTGCCCGAACGATTCCCGCCACCGCCGCGCTCGCGCTGGCCATCGGCGCCTTCGCCGGCAGCGGGGGCGCGCTGGCGTCCGGCCAAGAGGCGGGCACGGGCAGCCGCGTCGAAACCGTGGTCCAGGCCGAGGTCGCGGTGCGCGGCGAGGTGACCGCCATCGACCGCGAAGCCCGCCTGGTCACGCTCGAGACCGGCACCGGCTCGCGCATCCTGCCGGTGGATCCGCGCGTGGCCGACTTCGAACATCTGCGCGTGGGCGACGTGATCGACGTCCGCTACCACCGTTCTGTCCTGTTCGACATCCAGCCCGCCGGCTCCGCCGAGCCCGGCGCCTGGATCGGCGAGGAAGGCCGCACGGCCGATCGCGACCAGGGCGTGCCCGCGCGCATCGGCGAGCAGGAAGTGACAGTCCTGGCCGAGGTGGTCGAGGTCGACGCCGAGCACGGCAACTTCACCGTCAAGGGCCCGAATGGCAGCGTGCGTACGCTGCAGGCCGAAAAGCCGGAGCACCGCGCCGAGGTCGGCAGGATCCGCGTCGGCGACCTGCTGCGCGTACGCTTCCGCGAGGGCCTGGCGGTGTCGCTGGCGAAGGTGGAGCTGCACTGAGGCACGCCGCGGCCGGAGCTTCCGGCCGCGACCAGCGGGACAGGATTCGCCGACGGCAGGGAGGCCGCATGCGCGAGCGATGCAGGAACGGGAGGCGCCTGGCGCTGGCGTGCGCCGGCGTGGCCCTCGCAATGATGGCGGAGCCCGCGCCCGCGCAGACGGTGCAGAAATGCGTCGCCGCCGACGGGCACGTCACGCTCACCAGCGATGCCTGCGGGGCAGGGGAGCGGCTGGCCGCCAGCTACGGCGCCGTACCGGAGCCTGTCGTGGAGGCCACAGCCCGCACGCGGCCGGTCACGGAGTCGCGGCCATCGCGTGGTGGAGCGCGCAGCGGCCCGCGCCGCGGAGGATCGGCGACCCGCGCCAAGCGCGCCCCCGACCGCTGCCAGGCCGCGCGCGAGCGCCGCGAACGCACCCTGCAGCGGGTCGGACTGAAGCGCACGTTCGACCTGTTGCGCAGGCTCGACGACGAGGTCTGGCAGGCTTGCCGCTGAGGCCATGCCGCGGGCTCAGTCCGCGGCGAAACCTTCCGCCACCAGCTTGCCGATCACCGTGCCGCTTTCCAGCAGCCGGTGCGCTTCCATCAGCGTGGCCGCATCGATCGTGCCCAGTCGGCGGCCGAGCGTCGTGCGCAGCGTGCCCGCGTCGACCAGCCGCGACACGTCGTCGAGCAGCGCGCCCTGCGCCCCGATGTCCGGCGTGTCCGACATCGAGCGGGTGAACATGAATTCCCAGTGCACCGACACGCTCTTGCGCTTGAACAGGCCGATGTCGAAGCTGGCCGGGTCGTCGATCAGCACCATGCGACCCTGCGGCGCGATCAGCTCCGCGATCTGCGCAAGATGCCGGTCGGTCTGCGTGGTCGAGAACACGAAGGCCGGCGCGCCGAGGCCGAGCGCGGCCACCTGCGCCGCGAGCGGCTGGCGGTGGTCGACCACATGGTGCGCACCGAGGCCGCGGACCCATTCGGCGGTTTCCGGCCGCGACGCCGTCGCGACCACGGTCAGCCCGGTCAGCTGGCGGGCCAGCTGGATCGCCATCGAACCGACGCCGCCGGCGCCCCCGACGATCACGATCACCGGCGCCGCGCCCGGCACCTCGCGGCCGTGGACGTCCAGGCGGTCGAACAGCGCCTCCCAGGCCGTGATCGCCGTGAGCGGCATGGCCGCCGCCTCCGCCCAGTCGAGCGAACGCGGCTTGCGGCCGACGATGCGTTCATCGACGAGATGGAACTCCGCGTTGGTGCCGGGACGGGCGAGGGCGCCCGCGTAGAAGACTTCGTCGCCGGGCCGGAAGCGCCCGGCGTCGGGACCGGCTTCCACCACCACGCCCGCCGCGTCCCAGCCCAGCACCTTCCAGTCACCGGGCTCCGGCGCGGCCGTGCGGCGGACCTTGGTGTCGACGGGGTTCACGGACACCGCGCGGACCTCCACCAGCAGGTCGCGTCCCGCGGCCACCGGGCGGGGACGCTCGATGTCGACCAGCGCATCGGGGGCATCGATGGGTCCCGGAGTCCGGTAGCCGACGGCACGCATGGCGCATATCCTTTCAAATGAGGCGGATATCGTACCCCTGATCGTCCGAAGGAACCGGCTTGGACAGGCTGCGCTACTGGCTGCTGCTGACGATTTCCAGGAGACCCAAGGCCTTTGTGCGAGGGGCCGGCGTGCTCGTCGCCGTGGTCCTGATGGCGGGCGCGCTGGTCGCCATGGTGCTGGCCGACCACGGCCGCACCGAACAGCGCCACGCCGAAGCCCTGCACATGTTCGAGGGCATCACCGCCGAGAGCACCGCGCTGCTGGACGAACTCTCCCGCGACGAAGGGCTCGACTGCAGCGCCGAAGGCCTGGCCTACCTCAATACCAGGCTGATCGGGACCCGCTACCTGCGCGAGATCGGCCTGCTGGACGCCGACCGGCGGCTGGTCTGCTCGACCGCGCTCGGCCGCCTGGCAGTGCCCGTCAAGGGCAATTACCCGGTGCACGTCTCGCGCTCGGGACTCGAGCTGATGGACGACATCCCGCTCACGGTGGCCGGGAAGACGCTGAGGGCCACCATCATCCAGCGTCCACCGGTCAACGTGGTGGTCAGCCCCTATGCCACCGACGACCTCAACGCCCGCGCCGACGTCCTGTGGCTGCGCACCGCGGACGGGCTGGTCGCGCTCCACGCCGGCGTCGAACCCGGCCTGCTGCCGGCCATGCGGACACGGGCAGGGCGCCTGGCCACCACCCACGCGGCGCCGCTGGGGCTGGGCTACGAACTGGTCACCATGGCCGACGGACTGGACCTGGTGCTGCAGACGCAGCGCAGCCTTCCGGCGATCGTGGTGCGCGGCGGCGCGCTGTTCCCGCTGCTGGCGGCGGCATCGCTGCTGGTGGGCGCGCTGGCCGCCGGCGCCATCGCTCCCCACGTGGCCAGGCTTGGCGAGCTGCGCAAGCGCATCGGCTTCCTTTGCGACGAAGCCCACCTCGCGCTGGTGTACCAGCCCGTGTTCGAGCTCGCGACGGGGCGCACGGTCGGCTGTGAAGTTCTTGCGCGGCTGAAGGAGGGCGACTGCCACTGGCCGCCGCCGGTGACGATCCCGGCGATCCTCGACGCCGGCCTGGAGCGGCGCTTCGACCACCACACTTGCGCCGGTGCTGCAGGGCGCGCTGCAGGCTTCCGGGCGCCAGGACCTGACGCTGTGCATCGAGATCACCGAGCACAGCCTGGCCAGCGACCTGGTCAAGGAAGCGCAGAGACTGCAGGCGCTTGGCTTCCTGGTCGCGGTGGACGACTTCGGCACCGGATACTCCAACCTGAAGTCGGTCACGCGGCTCTCGCCGGACCTGCTGAAGATCGACGCCTCGTTCGTCTACGAGCTCGAGGACGCCACGCTGCGCTCCGGCCTGATCCCCGAAATCGTCCACATCGCCAAGGCCGTGGGCGCGGAAACCGTGGCCGAGGGGATCCAGAACGTGCCGCAGATGCAGCTGCTGCTGGCGGAAGGCGTGCGCTACGGCCAGGGGTTCGGGCTGGGGGTGCCGATGCCGGTGGAGGAGTTTGTGGGGGTGTCGGGATATCTAAAGCTGTGAGCCCAGGGGGCTCAATAGATTCAGAAAGTTAGCGATCAGCTCGCAAATTAAGTCACATCTTTACCTAGCATCGATGACGCCCGTAAGTGTGAATTTTCCTAGCAGGACGGCTGCAAATGTGAGTAAACGTTGTTCCGCTGCGCTCCCTACACGATTTTCAGTTGCGTCGCGGCTTCCAGGACATCGTGAAACGCCAGTGATGACCCTTCCTTGCTCGGCAGAGGGCTGGCAGAGTAAGGGGTAATTCGCGGCTCGATGAACTGGGAGAGGGGCGTGGCGTACCCTAATGATGAGCAAAACTCGGCATCCCGGATATCAATGAGGGCCGGATAGAAGATGGTCGGTTGGCTATGAATTAGCCAAAGAGGCCGGGGGCCCCTCGGCATCCGATGGCCCTCACGATAGATCCTTGCACAGGCATTGTGGGTCCCTAACAGGATGTCTTGCTGCACCTCGATGCCAATTGGATGAGTCTGGAATAGGGGGTGTTTGACCACCTCTGTGAGCCACCTATCTACAGCTTCCCGGATTCTCGTGGACTTGGGTGAGTCCCGGTCCACCCAGCACGCTTCATGGTAGAGCACAAGCAAAAGACTTAAGGCATGCGGCGACGTGCTGCGCTCAAGCTCCTGGATCTGTCGTCCCGCGCACGACTCGACTAACTCGGGGAAATTTGAATAGCCAAACGCAAGCGCAAACGGGTCAACTGCTTGCAGTCCGAGCGCACGAGAGCTGCTTTCAAAGATTTGAGCCGCTTGCTCTAAGGTGGGTGGTGAAGCCTGGAGGTAAGGGGAAACACTTCCCAACAGCCAGCCTATAGATCCCGGCAAGTGTCGCTCGACGCGCTCGGCCAAGTTGTACTTCTTTCCGACGGGGCCGCTGTAGTTGCCGTCTGGGTCCGTCCCAAGTGCAAGAATCCGTCCGAATACGTCATTGGCCGTCGTGGCCACGGGGCGCGGAGCGACACCTAAAGAAAACTTTCGACCACCAGGCTCACGCACCAGTTGCCTGTTGAGGTCGCTCAAGGTGCCCTTGGTGACCCAAAGAAGATGCAGTATCCAAAGGCGCGCTCTAAATCGTTGCTCAGATGTCTTCGGGGGGCGTGTTGGGTTCACCCCCGTTTTCACGGACACTTACGAGAAGGCCGATCGAGGCCATGAGGAGTGTTCATGTCGAAGCGAAGGAAGTTC
>NZ_BMZT01000003.1 GCF_014652935.1 Luteimonas padinae
GCGGCACCCCGGCTGGTCGGCGTCCCGCACTCCGCTCTCGCCTACACGCTAGAACAAAGCAAAGACACAAGCGGCTACAGCCGCGACCCGGCGTTGCGGCCAAGGCCGGGCAGGCCCCGCCACCGGCCGGGTCAGGGCCCGCCACCGGCCGGGGCCAGAGCGGTCGCGTCTGTAGCCGCTCCTGCAGGAGCGCGGGCACAATCGCCGGATGAACCATCACTTCGTCGTCGCCATCCCGGCCCGCTACGCCGCCTCGCGCCTGCCCGGCAAGCCGCTGCGCCTGCTCGCCGGCGAACCCCTGGTCCTCCACGTTGCCCGCCGCGCGCTCGACGCCGGCGCGGACGCGGTGTGGGTGGCCGCCGACGACGCGCGCATCGCCGACGCGCTGGCCGGCAGCGGCGTGCAGATCGCGATGACGTCGCCCGACCACGCCTCGGGCAGCGACCGCCTCGCCGAATGCGCCGCGATTGCCGGCTGGCCCGACGACACCGTGGTCGTGAACCTGCAGGGCGACGAGCCCTTCGCGCCGGCCGCCGGCATCCGCGCCGTGGCCGCCGCCCTGGTCGACTCCGGCGCCGACATGGCGACCCTGGCCACGCCGGTCGAGGACGCCGCCACGCTCGCCGATCCCAACGCCGTGAAGCTGGTCCGTGCCGCCAGCGGTGACGCGCTGTACTTCAGCCGCGCCCCGATCCCGTGGCCGCGCGACGCCTGGGCCACCGCCGAAGGCCGCGCCCGGCTCCCGGACGGCCACCGGTGGCTGCGCCACATCGGCATCTACGCCTACCGCGCCGGCTTCCTGAAGCGCTTCGCTGCGCTGCCGCCGACGCCGCTGGAGCGCACCGAGTCGCTGGAGCAGCTGCGCGCGCTCGAACACGGCCACCGGATCGCGGTGGCGCTGTCGCCGGAGCCGTTCCCGCCGGGCGTGGATACGCCGGAAGACCTGGCCCGGGCGGAGCGCCTTGCCAGGCAGGCCGGGGCGCGGGTCGGCGGGTCGAGCGCCAGGGCGGAACGGGTGCGTTGACCAGGTCCCCGGCCGGGTTACTATCCACCCTCGACACAGGGAGCCGGGAATGAAGAAATTGATGTTGATGGTGGTGCTCGCCGGCGGCTTCGCAGCCCCCGCGTTCGCGCAGCACGCTCCCGTGGATGCGCGCAAGCCCGACTTCGCCGCCGAGCACGCGCGCGTAAAGGCCGTCCTTGCCGATGGCGAGACCTACGTCGAACTCAACGGAGGCCACCGCACCGAGGTGCTGCGCCTGCTCGACGGCATGCAGCAGCAGCTGGCGGGGCGCTCGTTCTCGCAGCTCGACGACGGTACGCGCACGCAAGTGCTGGAATCGCAGTCGCGTGTCAATGCGCTGCTCGACCAGGCAGCCCGCGACAGCCGCCAGGTGTGCCGCCGCGAGCGCAGTGTAGGCAGCAACTTCCGCGAGCTGCAGTGCATGACCGCCGCCGAGCGCACGCGCCAGCGCCAGGGTGGGCGTGACGGCTGGGAACAGGCCACCAGGCGTGGCGCCGGCCCCACGCAGTCGCTCGGCAACTGATGGATCCGGGTCGCGTCGCGGCGCCCGCCGCTGCGCCGGCTCCGGAGTTCCCTCCGGGCATCGAATGGCTCAACATCACCGCGCCGCTGCGCATGTCGCAGCTGCTCGGCCGGGTCTCCGCGATCGCCTTCGTCAACGCGGGCTCGGCCTGGTGCAACCAGACCCTGGTCGATCTCGACCACCTGCGCAACCGCCATCCGGACCGGCTGAACGTGGTCGCGGTGAACGTGCCGCGCTTCGACCACGAGCGCGAGCCACGTCGGGCGGGCAAGCGCCTCGCGCGCCACCGCTTCGAGTTCCCGATAGGGCATGACGCCGACTGGGTGCTGTGGCAGCACTACGGCATCGAGGCCTGGCCGACCGTGGTCCTGGTCGATGCCGAAGGCCGCGTGCGCGACCGCTTCGTCGGCGACGGCCAGCTGCGCGCGATCGACGCCGCGGTCAGCCGCCTGCAGGCCGAGGGCACGCCGCGCTCGCTCAACGCCGAGCGCATCGAGATGCGTCGCGGCGGCGAGCCGATGCTGCCGCTGCGCTTCCCGACCGGCCTGGCGCTGTCGGGCGGCTATCTCTACGTCGCCGACAGCGGCCACCACCGCGTGCTCGAGTGCGACCTCAGCGGCCGCGTGCTTCGCCAGTTCGGCAGCGGCGGCTCGGGCTTCATCGACGGCCCGATGGAGCTGGCGGCGTTCAACCGGCCGCAGGGCCTGTCCATCGAGCGCGACACGCTCTACATCGCCGACACCGGCAACCACGCCGTGCGCCGCATCCGGCTGCGCAGCGGCGACATCGACACCGTGGTCGGCGCCGGCCGCCCGGGCACGCCCCCGGAGGGCCCGGTGACCGACCCGCGCATGGTCGCGCTCGACCAGCCGCGCGCGGTGGCGGCGTCGCTGGCCACGGGCAGCCTGTACATCGCCACCGCCGGCGACAACCGCGTCTGGCGCTTCGACCTCGGCGCGCCGGGGATCTCGCTGGTCGCGGGTTCGGGCGAGCTCGCGGTGGCGGACGGGGCGGGCGCGGCCGCGTCCTTCGCCGAGCCCGCCTCGCTGGCGCCGGTGCAGCAGGTGGTCTATGTCTGCGACGCCGCGGGGTCGGCCATCCGCTCGGTCAACGCGCGCAGCGGCCAGGTCACCACGCTCGTGGGTGCGGACGCCTGGAGCCACGGCAACGCCGACGGCGCCCGCAGCGAAGCGCGCCTGCAGCAGCCGCAGGCGATCGCCCTGGACCCGGCATCGCCGGTGCTGTGGATCGCCGACAGCGGCAACGACTGCCTGCGCGCGCTGCGCCTGGGCGGCGGCGAGCTCAGCACCGTGCAGCTGCCGCAGCGCCTGCACGCGCCCGGTGGTCTGGCGGCCGCGGACGGCGCGGTCTGGATCGCCGACACCGATGCCCATGCGGTGCTGCGCTACGACACCCGGGACGGCAGCCTGAAGCACGTTCCGATCGGCGAATGACCGGCCCGGGCGGCCCCGCGGAGCCCGCCGCGCCGGCCCCGCCTCCCTTCGACGGCAAGGCCTTCGTGCGCGGCCTGAGCACCGCGCCCGGCGTGTACCGCATGTACGGCGCCGACGACGGCGTGCTCTACGTCGGCAAGGCCGGCGCGTTGAAGAAGCGCGTCGCCAGCTATTTCAACGCCAGCCCGAAGAGCGCCCGCACCGCGGCGATGCTGTCCCAGGTCGCGCGCATGGAGGTCACGGTCACCCGCACCGAGGCCGAGGCGCTGCTGCTCGAAAACCAGCTGATCAAGTCGCTGAAGCCGCGCTACAACGTGCTGCTCAGGGACGACAAGAGCTATCCGTACCTGCTGCTGACGCGCGAGGAGTGGCCGCGCGTGGCCCTGCACCGCGGCCCGCAGTCGGTGCCGGGGCGCTACTACGGCCCGTATCCCAGCGTGCTGGCCGTGCGCGACACCCTCAACCTGCTGCACAAGCTGTTCAAGCTGCGCAGCTGCGAGGACAGCGTCTTCAGGAACCGCACGCGGCCCTGCCTGCAGTACCAGATCGGCCGCTGCAGCGCGCCCTGCGTCGGCCTGGTCGAAGCCGAAGATTACGCCGCCGCCGTGCGCCGCGTGCGCCTGTTCCTCGAAGGCCACAGCGACGACCTGCTGACCGAGCTCACGGCCGCGATGGACGCCGCCGCCACGCGCCTCGACTTCGAGGAGGCCGCGCGCCTGCGCGACATCCTGGCCAGCCTGCGCAGCATGCAGGCGCGCCAGTACGTCGACGGCCGCGCCGCCGACCTCGACGTGCTGGCCATCGCCATGCAGGGCGCGAATGCCTGCGTGCTGCTGCTGGCCTTCCGCGACGGCCGCAACTTCGGCACCCGCGCCTTCTTCCCCAGGACCAACGGCGAAGAGGACCCGGCCCAGGTGCTGGAGGCGTTCGTGGCCCAGTACTACACCGCGCACTCGCCGCCGCGCGAGATCGTGCTCGATCGCGCGATCGCCGACGTGGCGCTGCTGGAAGAGGCCTTCGCGCTTACCGCCGGCCACAGGGTGGTGGTCAAGACCAGCGTCCGCGGCGAGCGCGCCGGCTACCTCGACCTCGCGCGCCGCAACGCCGAAAGCTCGCTGGCCGCGCAGCTCGGCAGCCAGGCCGCGCAGGCCGCGCGCGCGGAATCGCTGCGCGAGCTGCTGGGCCTGGCCGCGCCGGCCAACCGCATCGAGTGCTTCGACATCAGCCACACCATGGGCGAGGCCACGGTCGCCTCGCAGGTGGTGTTCGACGCCGAAGGCCCGGTGCGCGGCCAGTACCGCCGCTACAACATCGCCGGCATCGAGCCCGGCGACGACTATGCCGCCATGCACCAGGCGCTGACGCGCCGCTTCAGGCGCGCCGCCGGCAACCCCGACGCCGTGCTGCCCGACCTGTTGCTGATCGACGGCGGGGCAGGGCAGGTGGCCCAGGCGAACGACGTGCTGGCCGAACTGGGCATCCCCGGCATCACCGTGGTCGGCGTGGCCAAGGGCGAAGCGCGCAGGCCCGGCGACGAGACCCTGCTGCTGCCGGACGGCCGCGAGCTGAAGCCGGGCGCCGCATCGCCGGGCCTGCAGCTGGTGCAGCAGGTGCGCGACGAGGCCCACCGCTTCGCCATCACCGGCCACCGCGGCCGCAGGCAGAAGGCGCGCAGCAGCAGCCGGCTCGAGGACATTCCCGGCATCGGCCCGCGCCGGCGCGCGGCGCTGCTCAAGCATTTCGGCGGTCTGGGCGGCCTGCGCGCCGCCGGCGTCGAGGAGATCGCGCGCGTGGAGGGCGTCAACCTCGCCCTCGCCGAACGGATTTACGCCACACTGCACGGGTTGGACGCCCCCGGAACCGCATGAAACTGACGCTCCCCACCTGGCTGACCCTGCTGCGCATCGTCCTGATCCCGGTGCTGGTGCTGACCTTCTACCTGCCCTGGCAGTGGAGCAACTTCGCGTCCGCCGGCGTGTTCGCGCTGGCCGCCGTCACCGACTGGCTCGACGGCTGGATCGCGCGCCGCTATCAGCTCAGCTCGGCCTTCGGCGCCTTCCTCGACCCGGTGGCCGACAAGCTGATGGTGGCCACCGCGCTGTTCCTGATCGTGCAGGGGCACCCCACGCCGTGGATGGCGTTCTGGGCGGCGGTGATCGTGGGCCGCGAGATCGCCGTGTCCGCGCTGCGCGAATGGATGGCCGAGCTCGGCCAGCGCGCCACCGTGAAGGTGGCCGCGATCGGCAAGTTCAAGACCGTGGTGCAGATGGTGGCCCTGTTGTGCCTGCTCTACGCCGTGACCCCGGACAAGAACCCGCCCCGGCCCGAGCCGTGGCTGGGCGAGCCGATCTTCCACGTCGGCGACTGGATGCTGGCCGTGGCCGCGCTGCTGACGCTCTGGTCGGCCTTCCTCTACCTGCGCGCCGCCTGGCCCGCACTGAAGGCCGGCGAGCGCCACTGACCAGCGAACAAAACATGTTGCCGCCCGGGCGCGGGCGATGCATAATTTGCCCGTGCCCGACGCCGGTCTCCGGCGACAGACCACGGTAACGAAGTGTTGACAGACACCCGGTTAACCGTACAATGGCGGGCTCAACGCGGGAATAGCTCAGTTGGTAGAGCACGACCTTGCCAAGGTCGGGGTCGCGAGTTCGAGTCTCGTTTCCCGCTCCAGATTTTGACAAGGCCCCGGAAACGGGGTCTTGTCGTATCAGCCCATCGGCCTGATGGCAGAGTGGTCATGCAGAGGACTGCAAATCCTCGTACGCCGGTTCGATTCCGACTCAGGCCTCCAGACGAAAGCCGCCCCTCCGGGGGCGGCTTTTTTCGTGGCGTGCTGGCTGTTGCGGGAGCCGGCACCCCCGCACACAGACGGGCGCATCACTGCCTCTGCACGGCTGACGGCGCGGAGCCTCAGCCGCCTGCGTCGACGTGGTAGCGGTTGCGCCCGGCGCGCTTGGCCATGTACAGCGCGGCGTCGGCGCGGGCCATCAGGCTCGCGGGTTCGACCGGCCGGCGCGCGCAGGCGATGCCGATGCTGGTGCCGACCACCAGCGCGGTGCCCTCGGCTTCGATCGGCACCTGCGTCGCCTCCAGCACCTTGCGCGCCACCGTTTCCGCGCCGGCGGGGCCCGGATCCTCCAGCAGCAGGACGAACTCGTCGCCGCCCGGGCGCGCCACCAGGTCGGTGACGCGCACGCTGTCGCGCAGGCGGCGCGCGAATTCGCGCAGCAGGGCATCGCCGGCGGCGTGGCCGAGGCTGTCGTTGACCTGCTTGAAGTGGTCGACGTCCAGGTACAGCAGTGCCACCGGCGGGCCGCCGCGGCCCAGCCGCGCCAGCGCCTGCGTCAGGCGCTCGTCCAGCTGGCGCCGATTGGCCAGGCCGGTCAGCGGATCGGTGCGTGACATGCGCTCGAGCTCGCGGCGGCTTTCGACCAGCGCCTCCTCGGTCTCCTTGCGCCGGGTGATGTCGCGCACGCTCAGCATCACGTCCAGCTCGGTGGCGTCGTCGTCCGCCGGCAGGCAGCGCGACACCGCTTCCACCCAGACGTAGTGACCGTCGCGGTGTCTCAGCCGGTACACGTCGGTGCGCGGATGGCCGGTGGCCAGCACCTCGGCCATGGCCTGCTGCTGCCGCAAGCGGTCGTCGGGATGTATCAGGTCCCAGCGCGAACCGAGCATCTGGGCGGGTTGCCAGCCCAGTAGTTCGGCCACCGAGGGCGAGACATACAAGCGCTCGCCGTCGGCGCGGATGCGGGTGATGACGTCGTGGGAGTGGTCGGCCAGCATCCGGTAACGGCGCTCGCTGTCGGCCAGGTGCCGGGTCAGCCGGTTGCGCTCGGCGGTGGCCAGGCACATCGGGATGGTCATCAGGCAGCCGCCGGCCAGGAAGATCTGCAGCAGCGCGATCCGCCCGCGGTCGTCCAGGTCCTGCTGCAGCCACAGTGGCCCGTGCCCCAGGTGCGTGGCGATGCCGCCGACCAGCGCGAGTGCGATCACGCCCAGCGCCACGCCGGTGAAATCGTGGCGCGCGGCCACCAGCAGCAGCGGCGGATAGGCCAGGAACAGCAGCGGCGACGAGGTCAGGAACACCGCCACCGCCACCACCATCAGCAGTGCCATGGTCGCGACCAGGCTTCCGCTGCACCCCTTCGCCACGAACCGCGCGAGGCCCTCGCGCTGCACCACCAGGGTCGTGGTGGCCACGATCACCATGCCCACCACGTGGGCGGCATACCAGCCGAGGAACGCCATGCGGAAGTCCTGCCCGTGCAGCCGGTGCACCACCGCCGCGGCGACGGTGCCCGACACCGCGCAGGCCAGCAGCGTGGCCGCGGTGGCCAGGCCGCCCATCGCCATCCAGTCCTTCGGTGCGCGCACGTCTGGCACGTGGCGGCGGACGATGCCCGCCAGCAGCAGCGCCTCGGTGGCGTTGCAGCAAGCGATCACCACGGCATAGCCCGGCGTGTCCCCGACGAACAGACGCGCGCCTACGTCGGCCGCCAGTGCTGCCGCCACATAGGCCGGCCAGAGGCGGGTGCCCCGGGACAGCAGCCAGCCGGCCAGCAGGCCACTGCCGATCCAGACGCCCGAGAGCTCGCCCGGCCCGCGCGCCAGCGTGAGCGACAGCCACGCGCTGGCCGCGACCAGGGTCGCCAGCAGGGGCGCATCGGCCCAGCAGGTGCGTGGACGTCGGGAGGAGCGGGGCATGGGGGTCTCGGGGTGCGGGCCGGCACTCTATCGGGAACGCCGTGAATGCCGAGGTGGGAAAGCAAGGAGCGCGCCAGACCTTCCGGCGGCGCCCGCCCGCACGGTCGGCGGGCCGGCCAACTGGTAGAATTCGCGCCGCTGTTGGGCTGACATGGAAGCGCCCCGTGTACGACCTCCACTGCCACCTGCTGCCGGCCATCGACGACGGCGCCACCGACCTGGCGATGTCGCTGGAGATGGCGCGCATGGCCGTGGCCGACGGCATCACCGTCACCGCCTGCACCCCGCACATCTATCCCGGCCTGTACGAGAACACCGGTCCGGGCATCCGCGCGGCCATCGCCGCCCTGCAGGCCGAACTCGACCGTGAAGGCATCGCGCTGAAGCTGGTGGAGGGCGCCGACGTGCACCTCGACCAGCACCTCGTGGCGGGCATCCGCGACGGCCGCGTGCCCACGCTCGCCGGCTCGCGCTACCTGCTGTTCGAGCCGCCGCACCACGTCGCCCCTCCGCGCCTGGAAGAGACACTGTTCGAGCTGCTCGCGGCCGGATATGTGCCGGTGATCACACATCCCGAGCGACTCACCTGGGTCGAGCAGCATTACGAGACCTTCGTCACACTTTCGCAGCGCGGCTGCTGGATCCAGGTCACCGCCGGCGCGCTGACCGGCCGCTACGGGCGCCGGGCGAAGCACTGGGGCGAGAAATTCGTGGGCGAGGGCCACTGCCACATCCTGGCCACCGACGCCCATCATCCCGAGCGCCGTCCGCCGTTCCTGGCCGAAGCGCGCGAGGCCGCGGCGGCCCTGGTGGGCGCCGAAGAGGCCGATCACATGGTGAATACGCGTCCGGCCGGCATCGTGGCAAACGCTGCACCGGCTACACTGCCTCCCCTGAAGGTGCCGCCGCGCGCCCACCGTCGCCGCGGCCTGCTGGCCCGATTCCTGCGTAACGCCTGACGTCCATCCGTTCCACCCGAGGTCCCCCATGAAACAAGCCAGCCGACTCCTGATCGCGGCCGTGTTCGCTTTGCTGCTTGCGGCCTGTGCGTCGTCGGGCAACCGCACCGCCGCGCACGGCATCACGCTGCCGCCGCCGGACACCACCGCGGCCTCGGGCGCCTACGAAGGCGCCACCGACTATCGCGTCGGCTCGCAGGACCTGCTGGAGATCAGCGTCTTCGGCGTGTCCGAGCTCACCCACCAGGCGCGGGTCAACTCGAACGGCATGATCAACCTGCCGCTGGTCGGCGGCGTCATGGCCGGCGGCAAGACGGTGCCGGAGCTCGAGAAGGAGCTGGGCGCGCGTTATGCAGACGGCTACCTGCAGAACCCGCAGGTCACCGTGTTCGTGAAGGAATACACCAGCCAGCGCGTCACGCTCGAAGGTGCGCTGAAGAAGCCCGGCATCTACCCGCTCACCGGAAAGACCTCGCTGCTGCAGGCCATCGCGATGGCCGAGGGCACGGATGAATTCGCCGACCTCGAGGGCGTGGTGCTGTTCCGGCATATCAATGGCCAGCGCATGGCCGCCGCCTACGACCTGACCAAGGTGCGCCGCGGCGAATTGGCCGACCCGCAGGTCTATGGCGACGATGTGATCGTGATCGAGCGCTCCGGCAGCAAGTCGGCGTTCCGCGAATTCCTGCGCTCGGTGCCCGCACTGGGCCTGTTCCTGGCCCTCTGAGCCACACCAAGTTACGGACGACGACCGAATGCAAGACGACAACCTGCCTTCGCGCCCCGGGGATGACGAGCGCGGCGACCACCTGCCCGTGCAGCGCCCGGGCCAGCTCGCCGTTGGCGGCGGCCAGCGGGCAATGGCCCTCGATGTCTTCGAGGACAAGCGCGGCGGCGACGAGGACGAGATCGACCTGCTTGCGTACTGGCGCATCCTGGTCAAGCGCAAGTGGCTGGTGCTTGGCGTGCTCGGCACCGTGGTCGCGCTGGCGCTGATCGCCACGCTGATGATGCCGCCGGTGTATCGCGCCACCGCGACGCTGCAGATCGACCGCGAATCGGTGCAGATCCTGCAGGACGAGGGCCTGGGCAACGCCGAGGCGGCCGCCCCGGATTTCCTCACCACCCAGTACGAATTGCTGAAGAGCCGCGCGCTGGCCGAGCGCGTCGCCAACGAGCTGGCGATCGACGCCGCCACCGTCGAACGCCTCGGCTCCACCACCTGGTGGCAGCGCGCCACCGGCGCCCTGCGGCCGGAACCGGTCAATGCCGCCGATGACGCGGGAGACGCGGAAAGCGAGGCCGATGCGATGGCCGACCTGCGCCAGGCCGTCGGCATCGTGCGCAGCGGCCTGACCGTCGAGCCGGTGCGCAATTCGCGCCTGGTGCGGATCCATTTCGATTCCACGCTGCCGGCTTTCTCGGCGCGCGTGGTCAACGCGGTGGCCGACGGCTTCATCGCCCATGCGATCGAGCGCAAGTTCGACGCCTCGTCCTACGCCAGCAAGTACATCGAGGAGCAGCTGGCGCTGGCCAAGGGTCGGCTCGAGGAATCCGAGCGCGCCCTGGTCGCCTTCGCCACGAAGGAGAACATCGTCACCAGCGGCGAGGGCAGCCAGAGCCTGGAAAGCCAGAACCTCGGCGCGCTCAACGCCTCGCTGGCCGCGGCGCAGGACGAGCGCATCCGAGCCCAGGCGGCATGGAGCCAGGTTTCCGGCGGCGGCCAGCTGCCGGCGGGCGCGATCAGCAACTCGATCCTCAACTCGCTGCAGCAGCAGCGCGCGACCCTCAACGCCGAGTACCAGCAGCAGCTCAAGACCTACAAGCCCGAGTATCCGAGCATGCTCGCGCTGAAGGGCCAGATCGACGAGGTCGACCGCCAGATCGCGCAGGAGCGCAACGCCGTGCGCGCCTCGATCAAGGCCGAGTACGACGCCGCGCAGGCGCGCGAGAACATGCTGGTGGCGCAGATCGACGCGCTCCGCGGCCGCACGCTCGACGTCGACAACCGATCGATCGACTACAACATCCTGCGCCGCGAGGTCGACACCAACCGACAGCTCTACGACAGCCTGCTGCAGCGCTACAAGGAGGTCGGCGTGGCGGCGGGCGCCGGCGTCGGCACCAACAACATCTCGATCGTCGACCGCGCCATGATCCCGAGCGGGCGCTTCAAGCCCAACCTTCCGCTCAACCTTGCCATCGGCCTGATGCTGGGCCTGATGCTGGGCGTGCTGCTGGCCTTCGTGCTCGAGTTCCTCGACGACACGCTGAAGGGCCCGGAAGACATCGAGCAGCACCTGCGCATGGCGGTGCTGGGCATCATTCCACACCTGAAGAAGCAGAGCGTGGCCGACGCCATGGGCGACCCGCGCTCGGCCTTCGCCGAGGCCTACCGCTCGGTGCGCACGGCGCTGCAGTTCTCCACGGATAATGGCGTGCCCAAGGTGCTGCTGGTCACCAGCGCCAGCGCCTCGGAAGGCAAGTCCACCACCGCCACCACGCTGGCGCGCAACTTCGCCCAGCTGGGCAAGCGCGTGCTGCTGATCGAGGCCGACCTGCGCAACCCGTCGCTGCACCGCGTGCTGGGCGTGCGTTCGGACACCGGCCTGTCCAGCCTGCTGGCCGGCGCCGCCAGTGCCAGCCAGGTGATCATGGATACCGACGACGAGCGCCTGAAGGTGATGCTGGCCGGCCCGCTGCCGCCGAACCCGGCGGAGCTGCTGTCGGGCAGCCGTCTGCTGTCGATGCTGACCGTCGCCGCCGAGAAGTACGACCAGGTGATCATCGACGGCCCGCCGGTGCTGGGCATCGCCGATGCACCGATCCTGTCGAACGTCGCCGGCGGCACGCTGATGGTGGTGCAGGCCGGCGGGACCCGCATCAAGACCGCGCAGGCCGCGCTCAAGCGCCTGGCCGCCGCGCGCGCCCACGTGCTGGGCGCGATCCTGACCCACTACGACGCCAAGGTCGCCGGCTACGGCTACGACTATTCCTCGTACTACTCCTACGGCACCCAGCCAAGGCTGGCCGGGAAGTAAGGGCGGCGTGGGGGCGCGCACGGGGATGGCGGGGCAGGGCGGGGAGGCGCTGGAGCTGGCGCTGGGCCTGCTGCGCGCGCCCGCCCTGCGCACGTCCCTGCGCACGCGGGCCCTGCCCGAGGGCATCGGCGAAGTGCTGGCGATCGCGTCGGGGTCTTCCGCTGCGGCGCGTGAGGCATCCGCCCGCACCGGCCACCCCGAAGCCGAACTGGTGGAAGCCTCGCGCTTCTACATCCAGCAGGTGCTGCTGGCCGAAGGCGCCGACGCCTACCGCAACCTCGGCGCCGCACCGGACGCCACGCACGCCGTGCTGCGCGAGCACCACCACCTGCTGATGCGCTGGCTGCACCCCGACCGCAGCGAAGGCGCCCAGTGGGACTCCGCGCTGTCGACGCGCGTCAACCAGGCCTGGAACCACCTCCGCACCCCCCACGCCCGCGCCACCTACGACGCCACCCCCCACACCCCGCCCGCCCCCCCAGCTCCCCCTGTAGGAGCAGCTAAAGCTGCGACCCTCCCCCCCATCCCCTACACCCACCTCCCACCCCCCACCCCCATCCCCACCGGCCCCATCGCCGTCGCCTTCCTCACCATCGCCTGTCTCGCCCTGGCGTGGCTGGCCCTGACCCGCGAAGACCGCCTGGACGCCCTGCGCGATGTGGCCCACGTCCCCGCGCAGGACATCGACGTGAGCGCACGCATGGCCGCACCGCTGCCGCGCGTGCTGGCGGACGTGGACGCGCCCGCGCCCGCGCCGGCGGAGATGCCGGCGGCCGAGGTGATGGCGGCAGCAGCGTTGGCGGCGGACGTGGCCGCACAGACAGCGGCGGCGGAGGCACAGTCGCTGGTGCAACCGCCCGAAGCCGCCGACTGGCCCACCCCGGCCACGACCCCGACCCCGGCCCCGTCCCCGACCCCGACCCCGACCCCGACCCCCCTCCCTGTAGGAGCAGCTACAGCTGCGACCCACCCCACGACCACCACCCCGGTGGACGATGAGGGCGTCGGGGAAGAGGTCGCAGCTATAGCTGCTCCTACAGGAGCGGGCGTCGGCGGGGCGGGCGTCGGCGGGGCGGGCGACAGCGGGGCGGGCGTCGGCGGGGTGGGCGACGGCGGGGCGGCTACGGAGGACCCGGTGCGCCTCTTCCGCGACGCCGAGGCCGCCCTCGACAGCGTCACCGCCTGGTTCGCCTCCGAACGCGGCGGCGAGCCCTTCTGGCTCGACCTCCCCGTCAGCCTCGAGGCCGCCGCAATCCGCCATGACCTCCACGCCCGCCACGCGCCTGCCGCGCGCAGCCGCATGGCCATCGTCCAGCCCAACTGGACCCTCGGCAGCGGCACCGCCTCGGTGTCCGGCGCCTACCGCCTCCACGGCCGCCGCGGCACCGTCGAGACCGGCATGCTCAGCGTCCAGCTGGCCCGCCGCGGCGAACACTGGCGCATCGCCCGCCTGCACCTGGAGCCCGCGCGATGAGCGCCGCCCGCTGGATCGCTTTCGCCGCGCTCGTCGCCGCCCTGGTCGCCACGGGCGTGGCCCTCGTCACCACCCGCCACGACCAGCAGCGCCTGCAGGACGACCTTGCCGCCGCCAACGCCGCGCTCCAGGCCGGCGACGGCCCGCGTGCCGCCGCCATCGCCCGCGACGTGCTCGCGCGCGAACCCGCGCTGGGCCGCGCCTTCGGCGTCATCGCCCGCGCTGAAGACGGGCAGGGCGGCCCGGACGCGACGCGCGCCCGCTACGAAACCGCCGTCCGCCGCGCCCCGCGCGATCCCCAGGTGCGGGGCTGGCTGGCCACCGACGCGCTGCAGCGGGGCGACTTCGCCGCCGCCGCCGACCAGCTTGATGCGCTGCTCACCGTCGCGCCCGCGCAGCGCAAGCCGCTGCTGGAGCTGATCGCCCGGCTGGCCCGGGACCCCGCGTTCGCCGACGCCCTGGCCACCCACCTCGTGCAGCGCCCGCAGTGGCGCAGCGCGATCCTGCGCGCCACCACCGCCAGCAAGCTGCCCGACGCCGCCGACAACCTGCACGGCGCCCTGCGCGCGCACGGCGCCTTGGACGCCCGGGACACCGCGCGCTGGATCGACGGCATGCTCCGCGACGGCCGCTGGGGCAGCGCCTATGCCCGCTGGGCCAGCGGCCTCGATGGCACCCCTGCGCGCCTGCCGGTGCCGTGGAACGGCGATTTCGGCCGCGCGCCGTCCTCGTCCGGCTTCGACTGGCGCGTGCGCCGCGTGCCCGGCGTGCTGTTCGACCGCGTCGAAGTGGGCGAGGGCCGCCACGCCGCGCGCCTGCGCTTCCTCGGCCGCCCGGTGGCCGCCACCGGCCTCGAAGTCCCGCTGCTGCTGGCGCCCGGCGAGCACGTGCTGCGCCTGCGCGGCCGCACCGAGGGCCTGCGCTCGGACCAGGGCCTGGAGTGGCAGCTCACCTGCAGCGACGGCCGCACCCGCATCGCCAGCGGCGCCAGCGTGCGCGAGGCGCGAGACTGGGTCCCGCTCGAGCTGGCGTTCACCGTGCCCGAAGGCCAGGGCTGCGAAGGCCAGTGGCTGCGGCTGGTGAATCCCGCGCCGCGCGGCGTCGCCCAGACCCTGCGCGGCGAAGTGCATTACGCCGATATCCACGTTGGAACGTGACAACTGGCATGATTGTTGCGTTAAACTCTCGCGCCGCTTACCGGCGAACAAGGACGCTCACCGCCATGTCACTGCGCCACACCCTCGTCGGCCTCGGCCTGACCCTCGCCATCGCCCCCCTGGCCGTGCAGGCCCAGGAGCCCGCTGCCGCGCCCATCGGTCTGCAGATCGACGGCGGCTCGGTCCTGGTCAGCACCGGCGGCGAGTTCGTCCAGGCCGCGTCCGGGCAGGTTGTGGCGCCCGGCCATCGCGTGATGGTGGCCGAAGGCGGCAAGGCCTCGCTCGACTACGGCAACGGCTGCCAGAAGGCGCTGTCCGAGCCGGGCGTCTACACGGTCACCCCCGATTGCAGTCTGGCCAGCACGCAGCGCAGCGTCAGCACCGGCGCCGTGGTCGCGGGCGTGGTGGGCGGCGTGGCCGTGATCGCCGCGGTCGCGGGCGGGGGCGGTAGCGACGATCCGCCGCCGGTCAGCCGCTGAATGCTGAACAGGGTGTCGTCACGCAATTCGCACATTGGCCTGTTAAAACAGGCACATCCGACGTTTCGCAGCTTGCATCGGACGCACTGGTCCCGTAATGTTTGTCGCGCTGCAGCAAGCGTCGGATTCCTCACATCGTCAGGGAAGAAAGCCATGAAGAAGCCCCATCTGTTTGTCCTCGCCCTGGCCGGTGCGCTCTGCGCCGCGCCCGCGTTCGCCCAGGACGGTGGTGGCACCGCCACGCTGCGCGTCGACGTCGGCAGCGCCATGGTCAGCAACGGCGGTGAGTTCGTCTCGGCATCCTCGGGCACCCAGGTCACGGCCGGCAGCCGCGTGATGCTGGCCGAAGACAGCCGCGCCACCCTCGTCTATCCGAACGGCTGCACCCAGCCGCTGTCCAGCGCGGGCGTGTACAGCGTGCCGGCGACCTGCGTCGCCGCGGCCGGCAGCACCGGTGCCACCGCCGCCACCGGCGTTGATGCCGGTGGTCTCGCCACTGTCGCGGGCATTGCCGCGGCCGGCGCCGCGGCCCTGGCCACGATGGACGACGTCGAGTACGTGGAGCCGCCTCCGGTCAGCCGCTGACCACTGGCGGATTGACAGCAGGATCGACGGGACGGGGCCACCCCGTCCCGTTTTTTGTTGAGGCAAGGACACCCATGCACGGCGCGGATGCCGACACCCACCACGGCGGGCACAGTCTCGACCTCCAGTCCCGGGCGGGGCTGGTGGCGGTATGCGCGTTGCTTGTGCTGTGCGTGGTGTCGGGGGGCAGTTCGCAGGAATCGGGCGCGGGCGTATTCGCCGCCCAGCTGCTGGCGCTGCCGATGCTGGGCTGGGCGGGCTGGCGCCTGCTGCACGCCACTCCGCGCGCCGTGAATCCACATCCATACGCATGGCTCGCGTTCGCGGGCCTACTGTTCGCCATTCCCGTCCTCCAGTCCGTCCTGCCCGCCGGGATGGCGGGAGGCGAGGGCCGGGCTGCGCTTGCGGCCGACCTGGGCCGGTTCGGCGTCGAAGCGCCGTCGCGCTGGTCGCTGGCGCCCGCGGCCAGCCTGGCCGCGGCCTTCCACCTGCTGCCCGCGCTTGCCATCTTCGCCATGGCCTTGTCGCTGCCTGCTGCCGCGCAGCGCCGCCTGGCGCAGCTGGTCGTCGCGCTGGCCGTTGCCAGCCTGGTGCTGGGCGTCGCCCAGCTCGGCGCACCGCAGGAAAGCGCGCTCAATCCCTATCCGCAGTGGTCGGCGGCGATGAACGGCTTCTTCGCCAACCCCAACCACCAGGCCACCCTGCTGGTGGTGGCGGCCACGCTGGCCTGCGCCCGACTGGCGATGGTGGTGGGCGCGTGGCGTCCCGGCCGTCCGCACCGCGTGGCGCACGGCGTGGTCGCGGCCCTGGTGATGCTGCTGGCGGCGGTGGCGCTTCCGCTCACCGGCTCGCGCGCGGGCGTGGTGCTGCTGATCCTGTCCTGTGCGCTGGTGGTCGCGGCGCACTGGCCGGCGTGGCGCGGCGGCGTGCGCAGCCGCATGGTGCTCGTGGCCTGCATGGCCGTCGCAGCCATCGCGCTGTTCCTCGCGCTGCGCTGGATGCAGGTCGAAGCCATTGACGAGCTGCGCGGCCCGCTGCGCGCGCTCACCGGCGAGATCGCCGCGCGCTACGCGCCCATGGGCGCCGGCATCGGCAGCTACGTGCCCCTGTTCGAGCAGGAGGCGCCGCGCGAGCTGCTGATGGCGAACTACGTCAACCATGCGCACAACGAGTACGCGCAGTGGTGGTTTGCTGCCGGCATGCCTGCCGTTCTCGCCATGGTGCTGGGTGCCGTCGCATTGGCATCGACCTTGCATGGGCTGCTGCGCCAGCCGGCGAACCTGCGCGGTCTCGGCGTGACCGCGCTGGTCGCCCTCGGCGCGATACTGGCGCACTCGCTGGTGGACTATCCGCTGCGCACCCCGGCCATGCTGGCCGTGGCGGCGGCACTGGCGGGCCTTGCCGCCGCGCAGGCGGCCAGTACCCCGCGCTTGACGCACGTACCCGACCGTCCCAACATGATGGCTAGCTATTAAAGTATGGAGTCTAGCCATGATTAGCATTCCGGTGGCCGAAGCCAAGAACCGCCTGTCCGAGCTCATCGCGCGGGTCGAGGCGGGCGAGGAGATTTCCGTGACCCGGCGCGGCAAGGCCGTGGCCAGGCTCGTGGCCGCAGGCGAACCCGATCACGCCGCCCAGCGCGAGCGCGTGGCCAAGGTCTTTCGCCGCCTCGGAGCACTGCGTGACCGGCTCGACCTGGAAGGCGACCTGAAAGCGATCGCGCGCGAAGGCCTGGACTGATGCCGCTGGTGCTCGACAACTCCGTCGTGAGTGGCTGGCTGCTGAAGGGCCAGGCCACGCCATACACCGATGCGATGGCCCGACGGCTGCTTGACGACCGTGCCGTGGCGCCGGCCCTGCTGCGACTGGAATACACCAACGTGCTGCGCACGGCCTGCAAGCGCAGCCGCCTGACCGCACAGCAGGCCCAGGAAGCGCTTGCCGACCTTGCGGCGTTGCCGCTGGACCTGGACCACGAAGCCCCGGATGCCGGCCAGCTGCTGGCGCTTGCGTTGCGCTACGACCTGTCCAGTTACGACGCCGCTTACCTTGACCTGGCGATGCGTCGCCAGCTGCCCATCGCCACCCAGGATGCCGCGCTTGCGCAGGCCGCCCGCATCGCGGGCGTGGGCGTGGCCGAACCAGACATCGAAGACTTCCAGAAGGATCCTGTTCCATGAGCGGATTTCCCACCCCGCAGGCCACCCGCATCGCCGTCGTGGGCCTGGGCTATGTCGGCCTGCCGCTGGCGGTCGAGTTCGGCAAGCAGTACGACACCGTCGGCTTCGACATCAACACCGCCCGCGTCGCCGAGCTGCGCGACGGGCGCGACAGCACGCTGGAAGTGGAGCCGGAGCTGCTGGCCGAGTCCGCGCGGCTGTCCTTCGCCGACAGCCTGGACGACATCCGCGGCTGCAACGTCTACATCGTCACCGTGCCGACGCCGATCGACAGCGCCCGCCGCCCGGACCTGACGCCGCTGCGCAAGGCCAGCGAATCCCTGGGCAAGGTGCTGCAGCCCGGCGATACCGTGGTGTACGAGAGCACCGTCTACCCCGGCTGCACCGAGGAAGTGTGCGTGCCGATCCTGGAGCGGGTGAGCGGCCTGAAGTTCAACCAGGACTTCTTCGTCGGCTACAGCCCGGAGCGCATCAACCCCGGCGACAAGGCGCACCGCGTCACCAGCATCCTGAAGGTGACCTCCGGCTCGACGCTCGCCGCCGCGAACTTCGTGGACGCGCTGTACGCCAGCATCATCAGCGCCGGCACCCACAAGGCCAGCAGCATCAAGGTGGCCGAGGCCGCCAAGGTGATCGAGAACACCCAGCGCGACCTCAATATCGCCCTGGTCAACGACCTGGCCATCCTGTTCAACAAGCTCGGCATCGACACGCTGGAAGTGCTGGAAGCCGCAGGCACCAAGTGGAACTTCCTGCCGTTCCGCCCGGGCCTGGTGGGCGGGCACTGCATCAGCGTGGATCCGTACTACCTGACGCACAAGGCGCAGGAAGTGGGGCACCACCCGGACGTGATCCTGGCCGGGCGCCGTACCAACGACGGCATGGGCCAGTACGTGGCCAACGAGGTCATCCGCCTGATGGTGCGCAACGGCATCAACCCGGTGCGCGCGCGCATCCTGATCCTGGGCCTGGCGTTCAAGGAGAACTGCCCGGACCTGCGCAACACGCGGGTGGTGGACATCATCGGCGCGCTGCAGGGCTACAACGCGCGCGTGGATGTGTGCGACCCGTGGGTGGACGCGGGCGAGGCGAAGCACGAGTACGGGCTGAGCCTGTGCGCGCCGGGCGAGGGCGAGTACGACGCAATCATCGTGGCGGTGGGGCACGAGGAGTTCCGGAAGCTGGGTGCGGCGGGGATCCGCGCGCATGGCAAGCCGGGGGCGGTGCTGTATGACGTGAAGTATGTGTTGCCGCGGGAAGCGGTGGACGGGAGACTCTGAGTGAAGAATTTTGCTTTGATCGGCGCAGCAGGCTATATCGCGCCGCGGCACATGCAGGCCATCAAGGCCACCGGCCACCGGCTGGTGGCGGCTTACGATCCCAACGATTCCGTCGGGATCATCGACAGTCACTTCCCTGAAGCCGATTTCTTCACCGAATACGAGCGCTTCGACCGTCATGTGGACAAGATGCGGCGCGCCAACCATGGCAATCGCATCAACTACGTGTCGATCTGTTCGCCCAATTACCTGCACGACTCCCACATGCGCTTCGCCCTGCGCTCGGACGCCGACGCGATCTGCGAGAAGCCCCTTGTCCTGAACCCCTGGAACATCGACGGCCTGCAGGAGATCGAGCGCGACACCGGCCGCAAGGTCAATACCATCCTGCAATTGCGCGTTCATCCGGCCATCGTGGAATTGCGCGAGAAGGTGCAGCGGGAAGCCAAGCACACCAAGTACGAAGTCGACCTGACCTACATTACCTCGCGCGGGAACTGGTACCTGCAGAGCTGGAAGGGCGACCAGAAGAAGTCGGGCGGCATCGCGACCAACATCGGCGTCCACTTCTTCGACATGCTGCACTTCATCTTCGGCGCCCTGCAGGACAACGTCGTGCACCTCGCCTCGGACACCAAGGCGGCCGGCTACCTGGAGTACGAGCACGCGCGTGTGCGCTGGTTCCTGTCGGTGGACGTGGACGACGTGCCTGGGTCCGCTCGCGAAGCAGGACAGCGCACGTATCGGTCCATCACCGTCGACGGAGAGGAGATCGAGTTCTCCGGTGGCTTCACCGACCTGCATACGCGCAGCTACGAGGAAATCCTGGCGGGCCGGGGCTTCGGCCTCGAGGAAAACCGGACCGCGATCGCAACCGTTGCAGCCATCCGTGGGGCCACGCCCGCGACGCTGGCGGGCGATTACCACCCCTTACTCAGGAAGTGACCCGATGACGCACTACCAGCATCCTAGCGCCATCGTCGACGAGGGCGCCCAGATTGGCGAAGGCTCGCGCGTATGGCACTTCGTGCACGTGTGCGCAGGCGCACGCATCGGAAAGGGCGTGTCGCTTGGCCAGAACGTGTTTATCGGCAACAAGGTCACGATCGGCGACAAGTGCAAGATCCAGAACAATGTCTCTGTCTACGACAACGTGACCCTCGAAGAGGGCGTGTTCTGCGGGCCCAGCATGGTCTTCACCAATGTCTACAACCCACGTTCCCTGATCGAGCGCAAGGATCAGTACCGCGACACGCTGGTCAGGAAGGGCGCCACCCTTGGCGCCAACTGCACCATTGTCTGTGGTGTGACCATCGGCGAGTTCGCCTTCGTGGGCGCGGGCGCGGTGGTCAACAAGGATGTCCCGGCTTTTGCACTGATGGTTGGGGTGCCGGCCCGCCAGATTGGCTGGATGAGCGAATTCGGCGAGCAGCTCGACCTGCCGCTGGCGGGCGACGGCGAAGCGGTCTGCAGCCACACGGGCGACCGCTATCAGCTGCTCGATGGCCAGTTGACCAGGCAGAGTGCCGCCTGATGGATTTCATCGATCTCAAGTCGCAGCAGGCCCGCATCAAGGACCGGATCGACGCCGGCATCGCCCGCGTGCTGGCCCATGGCCAGTACATCCTCGGACCGGAGGTGGCAGAGCTGGAAGAGAAGCTGGCCGACTACACCGGCGCGAAGTACTGCATCAGCGTCGCCAACGGGACCGACGCGCTGCAGATCGCGCTCATGGCGCTGGGCGTCGGCCCGGGGGATGAGGTCATTACCCCCGGGTTCACCTACATCGCCACGGCCGAGGCGGCCGCGGTGCTGGGCGCCAAGCCGGTCTATGTGGACATCGATCCGCGGACCTACAATCTCGACCCGGCATTGCTGGAAGCGGCGATCACGCCGCGCACCAAGGCCATCATCCCGGTGTCCCTCTACGGGCAGTGCGCTGACTACGATGCGATCAATGCCATTGCCGCAAGGCACGGCCTGCCCGTGATCGAGGATGCCGCGCAGAGCTTCGGCGCCACCTACAAAGGTCGCAAGAGCTGCAACCTGACCACCATCGCCACCACCAGCTTCTTTCCCAGTAAGCCGCTGGGCGGCTACGGTGATGGCGGCGCGATCTTTACCGGCGACGACGAACTGGCAAAGGTCATGCGGCAGGTCGCCAGGCATGGCCAGGAAAAGCGCTACCACCACGTTCGCGTCGGCATGAACAGCCGCCTGGATACGCTGCAAGCGGCGATCCTCCTGCCGAAGCTGGAGATCCTGGATGACGAAATGGCTGCACGACAGCGGGCTGCGGGTGTCTACGCGCGCTTGCTTAGTGAGGTCAACATTGAGCCGCCACATGTTGAGCCGCACAACACCAGTGCGTGGGCGCAGTACACCATTCGCGTCAACGAGCGCACGGCGGTTCAGAAGGCTCTGGGCGATGCCGGTATCCCCACCGCGATCCATTACCCGTTGCCGCTCAACAAGCAGCCTGCCGTGGCGGACGAGTCTGCGGCGTCGCCACACGGCGATCTGGCGGCAGAGCAGGTGATCAGTCTGCCGATGCACCCGTATCTGACCGACATCGTTATGACAGAAGTCGTTTCGGTGTTAGCACAAGCCGTACGATGTCGCTCGCTCGCTTGAAGCTAGCGATCCAGTCACGGCTGGAGAAGGACGGCGGATTCGGGCGTGCGGTAGGTACGCTTGTTGGTGGCACTGCGTCCGCACAGGCCGTCATGGTGCTCGCGCTGCCGGTTCTGACTCGCCTGTACACGCCGGAGCAGTTCAGTGTGCTGGCCGTTTATGTCTCGCTTCTCGGAATGCTGAGCGTCATTGCGTGTTTGCGTTTCGAGATTGCAATCCCGCTGCCTGAGCACGACGAGGATGCGGCCAGCTTGCTGGTCCTTGCCGTTGGCAGCGGGCTGATCTTGTCGCTACTGACAGGGGGACTAGTTCTCCTGCTTGGGGGGGGGCTGGTCAACCGGCTCGGAATCCCCGAGCTCTCGCCGTACCTGTGGATGGTTCCGGTTGGAATGTGGATGGCCAGTGCCTATGCCGCGACCCAGTACTGGGCCACACGCAAGAAGAACTTCACAGGAATCGCCCGAACCCGCATGGCTCAGGCCACCGGAGGTGTGGGTGTGCAGGCCGGTGCTGGCTTACTTGGCACGGGATCGATAGGCCTGTTGGCGGGCCACATGGTAAGCAGTGGGGCGGGCTTCCTAAGCTTGGGACACCAGTTCTGGCAGCAAGACAGACGCTTGCTAAGGCACGTTAACTTGGACTCATTGCGGAAGGTGGCAACCAAGTACCAACGATTCCCCAAGTACGCGACCTTCGAGGCATTTGCGAACTCGGCAGGCAGTCAACTTCCGGTGATCGTGATCGCGGCGTTGGCAATCGGTCCGGAAGCGGGCTTCCTTCTTCTTGCCACTCGAGTGATGGCCGCTCCGATGGCATTGGTCGGGAGCTCCTACGGACAAGCCTATCTGGCGCATGCTCCGGCTCACTTGCGTGAGGGTCGCCTGACTGCGTTTACGGAGAATGTACTCGAAGGGTTACTCAAGATTGGCGTCGGACCCCTCTTGTTCATGGGGATCGTCGCCACTCCTGTGATTGCCATCGTGTTTGGCAAGGAGTGGGTGAGAACCGGCGGGCTAATTATGTGGTTGACTCCATGGTGCGTGCTCAAGTTCCTGTCTTCGCCCGTGTCCATGGTGATGCATGTCAAGCAAAAGCAGCGCTTGATGCTGCTAATGCAGTTGCTTGGGCTCGCAGTGCGACTATTGGCGATATGGCTGGCGTTCGAGATAGCGCCTCCTTATATGGCGGAGTCTTTCGCTGTCGCAGCAGCACTGTTCTACGGGTTTTGTTGTTTGGTCTACTACCGACTCGCTGGGGTGGGAGTCGAGCAGGCTATCTCTGTGTTCTCCCGCTGCGCTGTAGTGGTTCTTTGGTGGGTATTGGCGGGGCTGGCGTTGCGTTATCTCATTGGCTTTATTCGAGTGGTGTGAGCAATCTCCCAGTATGAGCAAGATCAATATCGTAACCATCGTCGGGGCTCGCCCTCAGTTCATCAAGGCTGCTGCCGTTTCCCGCGCAATCCGTGCACATGGCGGTATTACGGAAGTCATCGTGCATACGGGGCAGCACTACGACGCCAACATGTCGGACGTGTTCTTTGAGCAGATGCACATTCCGTGCCCGGATCATCACCTGGAAGTAGGTGGTGGTCCGCATGGGCAGATGACTGGGCGCCAGTTGGAGAAGATCGAATCCGTGCTGCTGGAGGAGAAGCCCGACTGGGTGCTGGTGTATGGAGACACCAACTCAACGCTTGCCGGAGCGTTGGCCGCCGCGAAGCTCCATATTCCCGTCGCACACGTCGAGGCTGGCCTGCGTTCCTTCAATCGCAGGATGCCGGAGGAGATCAACCGGGTACTGACGGATCATGCGTCGGACCTCTTGCTCGTCCCGACGGACACGGGACTTAGCAACCTTGCCGCCGAAGGCATCACGGGCAACAAGGTTCGTCTGGTTGGCGATGTGATGTATGACGCCGCCATGTTCTACAAGGGTATGGCGAGTGAGCCGGAGTGGTTCGGGTCGCTCGGCATCGAGCGTGGCGCTTATGTGCTGTGCACGATCCACCGGGCCGAGAACACTGACGACCTCGCGAGGTTGCGCGGCATCCTGCAAGGTCTTGCGGAAGCCGGGTTGCCCGTCATCCTCCCACTGCATCCGCGCACCTGGGGAACGATCGACCGGGCCGGCATTGTCATTGCAGACAGCATCCGGGTCGTTCCGCCGGTGGGCTATTTGGAGATGGTATGGCTGGAGACGCATTGCCGCGTGATCGCCACCGACTCGGGAGGCGTGCAGAAGGAAGCCTACTTCCACGGCAAACCCTGCGTGACCATGCGTGATGAAACCGAGTGGGTAGAACTGGTCGACGCAGGCGTCAACGTCCTGGTCGGCGCAAACGCCAAGTCGATATCCCAGCACATTCGTGCCAGTGACGCGGTGGACTGCAGTCTGCAGTTGTACGGAGCCGCAGACGCGGCCGGCAAGATCGTGAATGCGATCATTGATCAACCTACGCCCGCGAATGGCGCACACGCGTGAGCATCAAGAGGATCACTGGGATCCTTGGCTTTCTGTTCTTCCTGACGGCGGGAGTGACTTGGGTCGCCGGTGAAGCGGGTCAGGGTGTGGAAGGCCGGGTTGCGTCAGCGGACATCGTCGGGCTGGTCCTGATCGGCTTCTGGATCGTCGTTGGCCTGACGGACCGCAAGTTGAGCCTGAGGGCGCCCATCGAGTACCGGGCGTATCTGCCGTTGCTGATTGTCTATGCCTTGGGCGTTCTCTTCGCCATGTATCCGGCCAGGGGCCTGCTTGAGCTGGTGGTTCATGTGTTCATCTGCGTTGTCTCCCTGGTCTTGTACAACCTGTACCGCCGCATGCCCATTGATGAAGCGGCTCCGTTGGCGCTGAAGTCGATTCTTTGGGCGGGATGGCTATTGGCGATGATCGGTATTGTCGACTTCTTCATCTGGCCGAACCTGCTACCCGGCCCCAGCAATGGCTTGACGGGCACCTTTCGGAATACCGGACAGGCGGGTGCATTCTTTGGCATGTATCTAGCGATCGTGATACCAGGTCTGCTCTCGGGATTGATTCCCAGAACACGCTTTAACATGTTCATGGTAGGTACCATCGTGTTCGCGCTCGTATTCACATCCAAGCGGGCTGCGGTCATTGGATTGGCGGTGGGGCTGCTTGCCCTTGGGGCGACCCTGCTGTTTTCACCCAGCAAGCGAGACAAGAAGTTTGGAATCACGATGCTGGCAATGACCGCGCTCCTGGCCCCATTGGCGTACTTTGTCTTCCTGTGGGGACTGGAGAACATTGAAGGGATGGCATGGCGGTTTGGCAAGAAGTTCAGCCAAGCCGCCGCCGAGGACTTCCAGGAAGGATTCCTTGTGGAGAATATCGAGGCTGCCAAAGCCGCCTTCTCAGTAAATCCGCTGGTCGGGGTAGGCTTGGGGAACGTTGCTGGTGTCATTACAGAAAGGTATGAAATTCATAGCACCTACCTCTCCATTATCGGCAACGCCGGATTGCTTGGAGTGATCGCGTACGCGGCGTTCATGACCACCCATGTATGGCAGGCCTTGAGAGCCTGGGGCCCAAGCCAGTTTTCGGCGTACCTCCGATACTATGTGCCGATGCTGATCGGGCTGTTGCTGTCGTGGGCATACACTTATCACCTGCGAAAGCGAGAATTCTGGATCATGTTCTTTGTGGTTTCTTTGGTCATATATGCCGCCAAGCAGGTTCGAAAAAACGATATGACGCCTGCGGAGAGAATGGAGTCGGGTGGTGCATAGTAAAGGCATGCATGTTCATATCGTGTCCTACAGTTTCCCCCCGGACAATGTGCCTGCTGCGCACAGGCCGTACCAGCTCGCTCGGTACTGTGCCGACCAGAACGTGCCGTATACGGTTCACACCCTTCGCGGGAGTATCCGCAACCTTGCGAGCAACGAAGTGCCTGCAAGCCAGAGACGAGCCGGAAGCAAGAGCTCCGCAGGGCGCTCTTTGCGGTTGGCTGGAGTGGCTGTCCGCGCTGTTGCTGGGGTTGTGCAGGTGGACAAAGGATTGCCATGGGCACTGCGTGCGCTTCCGACGTTGGTTGCTGCCGCCCGCGCCGACAAGCGTGCCGGAGTGCGGCCGGTGATCTGGTCAACAGCGCCTCTGGTGTCCAACCTGGGGCTTGCGTGGGCCGCCAGCGTTCTCACGGGGGCAGAGTTGCACGTTGACCTCCGAGACGCCGTGGATGGAATCAACTCGCGTCCGATGCCATGGCTGACCCGCAGGGTACTTACGCGCGCACGTACTGTCACGACCGTGACACCGGGCGTGGCACGCATGATTGACCGCAGGACTTCGATCAATGCGAACCTGGTCTACAACGGAATCTCCGAGGATGCGCACAAGGCAAGGGTATCGGGGCGCGTTGAGGCGACGGGCTGGATTGACGTGACCTACGCTGGAGCGCTGTATGGCGGCGACCGGCCCTATCGCCCCGCGATTGAACTCTTGCGCCGTGCCTCGAAGTTGCTGCCGAACGATATGAAGGGCGTTCGCTTGAGAATTGCCACCAGGGAAGCGCTCGACGATTTGCTTGCGGAACCTTCCGGTGATCGGTTCTGTATCGAGCACTGCGGCGAGTTGTCCAAGAAGAAGGCGCTTGATCTTGCAGCGAGAAGCCACGTGAACCTGCTTTTGCTTGGAAGCGGTGAGATACACCGATGCGGTATTCCGCTGAAGACTTATGACCTGCTTGGAGTGGGGCGTCCAGTCCTGTACTTCGGCCCGGGTGATGCTGATGCCCTGGGCTTCATGCGTACATTCAGCCCAGACCTGTACCACGCAGTGGATTCTGAGCGTGATACGTCGGCGCTGGCGGGGAAGGTGTCTGATTGGCTTTACCAGTCCGCGCAGGCTGAGTCATCCAGTGTTTCCGAGCCCTCCGCCAGCTCCCAGTCCAGATTGATCATGGAGATCGTCGAGGGAAGAGCGTGAGCCGCATCAAGGATGCCGTCCTCAGGTATGCGCCGTACTGGATTCAGGATGCAGCTATCGGCTGGTACAACTCTCGACTCTATCGCCAGCGGCATGCAGGCCGGTACGGTGAGATGCGAGCGTACTTTTCGGAATGGGAGCTTTCTGCGGCGGCTGAACTGGCCGCCGAGTCCAGTAAGCGGCTGGAAGAGTTCCTGGCTTATGTACGGGAACGCTCGCCTTGGTATTCGAAGATTTCAGCGGGTGGGCTGTCTGAGTTTCCGCTTCTTGAGAAGGTCAGCTTGCTCCAGGAACTCCCTCGAATCTCAACAATCACGGAGCAGGAAGGCGTGGTCAGCCTGACCGGAGGCACGACTGGCGCTTCAATGAAGGTGATCTACACGCATGAAGACATGCAGGAGCGGTTCGCGCTGCTTGATCATTTCCGGGAGTCGCACGGGTACCGTTTAGGTGAGAAGGTGGCGTGGTTCAGTGGAAAATCACTTGCCACGCAGCGCGATGTTGATAGGGGGCGATGCTATCGTGACGATCGACGCAACAGTATTCGGTTCTTTTCGACGTTTCTGATCAATCGGCGCAACTTCGATAGCTACTGGGATGCGCTTCAAGCGTTCCGACCTCGCTTCATCGTGGGCTTCCCGTCCAGCGTTCTCGACATCGCAATGGTTGCGCGCGAGCGTGGCCTCGTGGCCGACTGGAAGGTTGAAGCCATGTTTCCAACTGCGGAGACTGTTCTGCCCGTCCATCGCGAGGTCATCGGCGAGGTGTTCGGCTGTCGGCTGGTCGATCAGTATGCTTCGTCGGAAGGGGCGCCCTTCATCCTGGAGTGCGCGAAAGGCCGCCTGCATATTCATCCATTGACGGGTGTTTTTGAGGTGCTGGACGGTAACGGCGACGCCGCACGCGAGGGCGAGATGGTGGTGACTTCGTTTACCACGCACGGTACGCCGCTTGTGCGTTACCGGGTTGGCGACCGGTTGCGGCTTGCTGCGCATGATGACACTTGTGGTTGTGGTTGGAATTTCCCTCTCGTGGATTGGATTGACGGTCGGACAAGCGACTTCGTCTACTCGCACGAAACGGGGCGCATCAATCTTGGCAACCTGAGCAACTGCACAAAGGATGTGGATGGGATCCTCAGTTTTCAGGTCGTGCAGGATGTCGAGGATGAGATCACAGTCCGGGTGGTAGGAGACAGGCGGTTTGATACGAACCAAGCGGACCGGTTCCTGGCGGCGCTACGACAGCGGACCGGGCAGGGGATGCGCATTCGATTCGAACAGGTCGATGAAATCCCACGCGAGGCAAGCGGCAAGTTTCGCTTTGTGAAGAACAGCATCGCGTCGCGGGTGGGCTGATGCAACAGGACTCCATCGGGATCAATCGGGCCTTGGTTGTCGCGAGCTATCCGGATTCCATCCTCAAGTTCCGAGGTCCTCTGTTGGAGGCGATGGTGGCGTCCGGCTGGGAAGTGCACATTGCGGCTCCGGCCGTCGATACCGTAACTGGGCTGCGCGAAGCACTCAGGTCGATAGGCGTTGCCTTACATGACATTCCACTGAGCCGCACTGGGACAAATCCAGTTGTGGACATCGGGCTTGTTCTGGCGCTCCGCGCGCTGATGCGTGAGTTGCGGCCCACTGTGGTGCTGCCCTACACGATCAAGCCAGTGATTTACGGCACCATCGCGGCGTGGATGGCCAGCGTGCCCAAGCGCTTTGCGTTGGTGACAGGACTTGGTTTCGCGTTCACAGGAGATCGACAGGGCATCGTCAAGAGGGTGGTCAGCGGCCTGTACCGATTCGCACTAGGCCGCACCCACAAGATGTTCTTTCAGAATCCCGACGACGAGCGACTGTTTCGGGAGCTGGGGATCGCACCGGTGGGGATCCCCTCGGTGGTCGTCAACGGCTCTGGCGTGGACGTGGCGGCGTTTCGGGTCGCCCCGCTGCCGGGCAGTCCCATCGTCTTCCTGTTGATCGGCCGCCTACTGGGCGATAAGGGTGTGCGCGAGTTCGCCAAGGCGGCGCGGCAGGTCAAGGCCTTGCACCCCGAGGTTCGATTCCACGCCGTGGGCTGGATCGACAGCAACCCCGACGCCATCGCCCAGTCCGAACTGGATGCATGGGTCGCTGATGGCACCCTCGAGTTCCTAGGCAAGCTGGACGACGTACGCCCGGCCATCGCAGCCAGTACGGTCTACGTACTGCCGTCCTACCGCGAAGGCACCCCGCGCACGGTCCTGGAAGCCATGGCCATGGGCCGCCCCATCATCACCACCGATGCCCCGGGTTGTCGCGAGACGGTCATCGACGGCGACAATGGTTTCCTGGTCCCGGTGCAGTCGGTGGATGCGCTGGTGGAAGCCATGCTGAAGTTCATCGAGGATCCCGCGCTCGCCCAGCGCATGGGGCGGCGGTCAAGGCAGATTGCAGAGGACAAGTACGACGTGCACAAGGTCAACGCGGTGATGTTGCGGGAGATGGGCATCACCAGAGCCGCGACGGAAGGGGAGGCGCAGGCGTGACGCAGCAGGCAACACAGTTCCAGGCCGTGGTGGATCTGGTGCGCTCGACGCACGGCGATGGTTTCATCCCCCTTCACCGCCCCGTCTTCGAAGGCAACGAACGCCAGTACCTGATCGACTGCATCGACTCCAACTTCGTCTCCTCCGTGGGCGCGAAGGTCATCGAGTTCGAGCAGCACATCGCAGCTTTCACCGGCGCGAAGTACGCCATCGCCACCGTCAACGGCACCGCCGCCCTCCACGTCGCCCTGCAGCTGGCCGGCGTCCAGCGCGACGACGAGGTCATCACCCAGGCGCTGACCTTCATCGCCACCTGCAACGCGCTCAGCTACGTCGGCGCCCATCCCGTGTTCGTGGATGTGGATCTCGACACGCTGGGTCTTGGCCCGAAAGCGCTGCGCCGCTGGCTGTCCGAGCACGCCGAGCTGCGCGACGGCCAGGCCCGGAACCGCAGCACCGGCCGACGCATTTCCGCATGCGTGCCCATGCATACCTTTGGTATTCCGCTGCGCATCGAGGAGATCGTGGCGATCTGCGACGAGTACGGCATTGCCGTGGTCGAGGACGCCGCCGAATCCCTGGGCAGCTGGGTTGGCGAACGCCACACCGGCACCTTCGGCCGCCTGGCCACGCTCAGCTTCAACGGCAACAAGGTGATCACCACCGGCGGCGGCGGCATGATCATCACCAACGATGAGGCGCTGGCCAAACGTGCCAAGCACCTGACCACTACCGCCAAGATCCCGCACCCCTACGAGTTCGTGCACGACGAGGTGGGCTACAACTACCGGCTGCCCAACCTCAACGCCGCGCTGGGCTGCGCGCAGATGGAGCTGCTGCCTAGGATGCTGGAGATCAAGGCCGAGGTGGCCGCGCGCTATCGCAAGTTCTTCGCGGGCACGGATGTCCGCTTCGTGGAGCCGCTGCCCGGCACCACGGCCAACTGGTGGCTCAACGCCATCGTGCTGGACTCCGAGGCCGACCGCGACGCGCTGCTGGAATACACCAACAGCCGCGACGTGATGACCCGCCCGATCTGGCGCCTGATGTCGCGGCTGCCGATGTTCCAGCACTGCCAGCATGACGGGCTGGAGAACTCCCGCTGGCTGGAGGCGCGGGTGGTGAACCTGCCGTCCAGCGTGCCGGAGAGCGAGTTCGGGCGCTTGCGGGCTGGCTGAGATGGCATTTGCGGGGGATGCAGTAAAAGTGCATAATTGCTGCGTTGAGAATGCGTGGTGCCGGAGGTGGCGATGAACGCAGTGCTTGAAACACCTTTGACCGAGCGCTTCCGCGAACCCGATACGCCGTTCCTGTCCCCTGGCAAGGTCGGGGAGTTGTTCGGCCTGCGCGTCCAGGAACTGGCCGAGCGGGCGCATGTGCATCGCAATACGCCCACGGCCCGGCCGCACGCAGCCCAGCTGCAGAAGTACCTGCAGGACATGATCCGCGTGCTGGCTGTCGCCACGGCCATGACCGGCGACGAAGGACGGGCGGTCTTTCTTCTTCGCAATGAGCCGCTAAAGGCGTTCGGATACAAGACTGCCGAGACGCTCGTGCAGGAAGGGCGCACGGATGCGGTGGTCGCCTATCTGGAGTCCCTCGCCGGCGGCAGCGCGGGATGATCAAGCTGGTACTGGACAGGGGGCTGCATCCCGCCTGGTACCGGGTCATCGTGCCTGCGTTTGCGAACACGCCGCTCTCCGGAATGGGCGCAGCGCGGCAGGGAGGCCGTTTCAACCGGCCTGGACAGGAGGCGCTGTATCTCTCGCTGGACGAGCCGACGGCGCTCGATGAGTACCGGCAGGACAACCCATGGTTGCCCCCGGGCACCATCTGCACCTTCTTGCGGATGGCTTGCGGGTCGCCGACTTCAGCGCAGGTTTCGACCCGGCGCAGTGGGCTGCGGTGTGGGCCGACTTCGATGTGGATTGGCGAGCCGAGTGGTTCGGGCGCTCGGTGGAGCCGCCCACCTGGTACATGGCGGACGACGTGGTGGCCGCGGGCCTGGACGGAATCATGTTTCCGTCGCAGGCAAGGGCGGGGGGAATCAATCTGGTCGTGTATGGCAGCTCACTGAGGCCCGCGGCCGAGCTGGACGTGTACGACCCCGACGGAAGACTTGAACAGAAACGGACGCCATGAACATCCTTGACCTGATCGGCCGCACCGCGCCGCTCTTCGACACCGACATCCAGCGCCACGAGGCCGAGCTCTCCGGTCTGGTGCAATCCAGCCGCTTCCTGGTGATCGGCGGTGCCGGCTCCATCGGCCAGGCGGTCACGCGCGAGATCTTCAAGCGCAAGCCGCAGGCGCTGCACGTGGTCGACATCAGCGAAAACAACATGGTCGAGCTGGTGCGCGACATCCGCAGCACGCTGGGCTACATCGACGGCGACTTCCGCACTTTCGCCATCGACTGCGGCAGCCGCGAGTTTGCCGCGCTGATGGCGGCCGGGCAGGGCTACGACTACGTGCTCAACCTCTCCGCGCTCAAGCACGTGCGCAGCGAGAAGGACCCGTTCACCCTGATGCGGCTGATCGAGGTGAACGTGCTCAACACCATCAGCACCATCGCCCAGGCGCAGGCGGGCGGGGCGCGCAAGTACTTCTGCGTGTCCACCGACAAGGCGGCCAACCCGGTCAACATGATGGGTGCCAGCAAGCGGATCATGGAGATGTTCCTGATGCGCGCGAGCCTGGAACTGCCGATCTCGACGGCGCGCTTCGCCAACGTCGCCTTCTCCGACGGCTCGCTGCTGCACGGGTTCAACCAGCGCTTCGCCAAGCGCCAGCCGATCTCGGCGCCCAACGACGTGAGGCGCTACTTCGTGACGCCGCAGGAATCCGGGGAACTCTGCCTGAGTTCGTGCCTGCTGGGCGGCAACCGGGACATCTTCTTCCCGAAGCTGAGCGAGGAGCTGGACCTGACCCGGTTCTCCGACATCGCGGTGCGCTTCCTGGAGTCGCTCGGGTTCGAGCCCCACGAGTGCGCCAGCGAGGACGAGGCTCGCGACCGCGCGGCCGAGCTGATCGCGGCCAAGAAGTGGCCGGTCTACTTCTTCGCCAGCGACACCACGGGCGAGAAGGACTTCGAGGAGTTCTTCACCGATGCCGAGACGCTGGACATGGAGCGCTTCGAGAACATCGGCGTGATCCTCAACCAGCCGGCGTTCGACGAAGGGCGCCTGGAGCATTTCCTTTCCACGATCGGCGCCATCCGCGCAGGCACGACCTGGGACAAGCCCGAGATCGTGGAGCTCTTCAACCACATGATTCCCGACTTCGCCCACAAGGAAACGGGCAAGTACCTCGACAACAGGATGTGACATGCAGCGTTTGCTAGATATCGTTTTCTCTGGGCTGGCGCTGCTGGTCCTGTCGCCGCTCCTGGTGCCCATCGCCATCATCCTGCGCCTGACCGGCGAGGGCGAGGTGTTCTACGTTCAGCAGCGCATCGGCCAGGGCGGCGGCACGTTCGGCCTGTACAAGTTCGCCACCATGCTGAAGAACAGCCCGAGCCTTGGCACGGGCACGGTGACGGTGAAGAACGACCCGCGCGTGCTGCCGATCGGCCGCTTCCTGCGCAAAACCAAGATCAACGAGCTGCCGCAACTGCTCAACATCTTCAAGGGCGAAATGAGCATCGTGGGCCCGCGCCCGCAGACGCAGCGCTGTTTCGACGCCTTCCCGGCCCGGTCGCAGGCCGAGATCATCAAGGTGCGTCCGGGCCTGTCCGGCGTCGGCTCGATCGTCTTCCGCGACGAGGAAGAGCTGATGCATGCCAGCGCGGAGCCGGAGCGCTTCTACGACGAGGTGATCATGCCGTACAAGGGCGCGCTGGAAGAGTGGTACGTCGCCAACCAGGGCCTGGGCACGTACCTGAAGTGCATCGTGCTGACGGCGTGGGTGGTGCTGGTGCCCGGCTCGACCGTGTTCTGGCGCGTGTTCCGCGGCCTCCCCATGCCGCCGCCGGAGCTCGTGGCGGCGGGTGGTGCGGTCGGCGCACCGGCCACGGCGCCGCTGCCGGCCACCGCCGCCGCCACCGAATGACGCCGCGCGAACGCTACCGTGAGGTGGCGCGGCTGCACGTGCGCTGCCTCGACCAGGGCTTCCTGGCCACGCTGGGTGAAGGGTTCCTGGTGCAGATGTACGAGGCGATCGACCAGGCCGAGGGCACCTTCCTGCTCACCGAGGAACGTGACGGCCGCGTGGCCGGATTCATCACCGGCGGTGCCGGCATGGGGCCGATCTACCGGCGCATGTTGCGCAGGCCGGTGCGGCTGGGCCTGGCCCTGCTGCCGGCGCTGCTGCGGCCGGCCAAGGTGCGCAGGATTCTCGAGATCGTGCGCTACTCCGGCGACGGCGGGCTGCCGGATGGCGTGCCGGAGGCGGAGCTTTTGAGCCTGGCCGTATCGCCGGAGTGGCGGGGCAAGGCCGTGGCGGACGTGTTGTACGGCAGGCTGGCGGAGGAATTCCGTCGGCACGGCGAGCCCGCCTTCCGCATCATCGTGGGCGCCGCCCTGGCGCCGGCGCACCGCTTCTACCAGCGCATGGGCGCCGAGCCCGCGGGCGACGTGCAGGTGCACGAGGGCGAATCGTCCACCGTGTACGTCCACCGGCTCTGACCGCGACGCCCGCCCATGGACGCTTCAGAACTGATCCTGGCTGCGCTGGTCCTTCTGGTAGGCGGCGTGCTGGCGTGGCGCAGCGGACCGCTGGCGCGGGTGGTGCTGTTCCTGTCCGCAGTGGTGACCTCGGCGATGCTGTTCCTGCCGGGCTCGCAGCTGACGGCCATCATCGGCAAGGACGCGGTGCGGACCTTGAACCGCATGGTGGCCGACACCCCGTGGACGCTCTCGGACTGGCTGCACTTCGCCATCTTCGTATGGTTGGGGCTGATGCTCTGGCTGGGCCGCGCGGACCTGCGCGGCTGGAAGGCGTGGGCGCTGGTGGTGGTGCTGGCGGTTGCCGCGGAAGTTGCCCAGGGGCTGACGCCGGAGCGTTCGCCGCGGGTGGATGATGTGTTGTTGAACCTTGCGGGTGGAATGGCGGGGCTTCTGATGGGCATCGCATGTGTTGCGATGGCGCATGGCGGCCGCGAGGTCGGGAGTCCCGTGCAGCGGCCGGGAAAACGCTGAACCGCGTCATTCAGGGCGGATCTTCTCCCCCAACCACCCCAGCGCCCCCTCGTAACGCGCCCACGCCGGTCGCAGCGCCTGCCGGTGCAGCCACGCATGGTCCGCGCCGCCATGCTGGATCCAGCCATCGCGCATTGCGGGCTTGCGCAGCCGCGCGGCCGCCAGCGCCGGTCCGAGCAGCGGCAGCGCCGCCAGTGCGTCGGCCAGCGCGGCGCGGGCCTCGGGTTCGCGCCCGAGCGCCAGCAGCGCAAGCGCATGCGCGTAGCCGAGCGAGCTGTCGTGCGGGTAGCGCTCGATCAGGGCCAGCGCGCGTGCGGGTTCGCCGTCGCGCAGCCACGCGGCGGCGAGCGCGCTGCGGTAGCCGTGGTTGTCGTGCGGGTTGAGCGCCAGCATCCACTCCATGCGGGCCAGCGCGGCGGCGTCGGGCGGTTCCGGCGCGGCGGCGATGGCCTGGGCGAGGATTCGCAGCGCCGGGCGGTTGTCGTGGAAGGCCCAGGGGATCTCGCGCCCGGGTGCGGCCTCGGCATGCAGGCGCAGCAGGGCCTCGCCGCGGCCGGCCAGCGCCTGGCGCAGCGGCTCCAGCCCGACGCGGTGGATGGACGCGAGCGCCAGCAGCAGGTCGTCGATCACGGTGAAGCTGTGCCACAGCTCGGGCTGCGCGCGCAGCAGGTCGAGCCACGGCTGGGGTTCGTCCCAGGCGGGATGGTCGTCGTCCACGCTGAGGCCGGTGAGCATGGGGCTGGACGAGGGAAAGCTGTGCGTCCAGTCGGCGAGTGCGCCGGCCAGCGCCCGATCCGGCACCAGCACCACCGCATCCGCGGCCGGCCCGCTGACGCGGTGGCGCAGGGCCGGTGCCGGGGCGTGGTCGAGCAGGTGGGCGAGGGCCAGCAGGGTGTCGCTCTCGCCCGGCAGCCGGGCCATGGCGGCTTCGCCTTCGCGTGCGATCTGCTGCATCAGGCCGATCAGGTCGGCCAGGCCATCGGCATCCATGCGCTGCAGGCGGGCGGCCCAGAAGCGCGCGCGCTCGCGGGCCCGCGCCTCGTCGCCCTGCGACAGCAAGAGGATGACTTCGAGATGCGCCAGGGCGGGGGCGTCGGGCGCCTCGCGCTGGGCGGCGCGGAAGTGGCGCCAGGCGGTGTCGAGGTCGTCCGCATCGGCGGCGATGGTGGCCAGGCGCTGGTGTGCCGCGGAGCGCAGGCCGCGGTCGCCATGGGCCAGCGCGTGTTCGATCAGGCGCTTGCGCTTGCGCGGGTGGCCGAGGTCGAGCCAGACATCGAGCAGCAGGTCGAACAGCGGTTCGTGCTCGACCGTCAGGGCGGCGCCGGCGCTGAACCAGGGTTCGAGCAGGGCTTCGGCCTCGCGCAGGCGGCCGGCCTCGCGCCAGGTGGCGGCGGCATGGGCCACGGCCAGGGGGTCGATCGCGCTGCCGGCCAGCTCGCGCCAGCGGCCGCGGGGCAGGGCGTCCAGCACCCAGGGCAGCAGGTTGACGCCCTCCAGGGCCCGGGTGCGCGGGGCCGACTGGCAGCACTGCTTGTACTTCCGGCCCGAGCCGCAGTCGCAGGGCTCGTTGCGGCCGGGCTCCGGCAGCGGGCGCTGGGCGAACCGCCGCTCCGGCAGGGGCGTGCGGGCGGCGATGTCACGCGCCAGCATGCGGGCAGCGGCCTGCTGCGTGGGGATCGGCTGTGCGGCCAGCGGTGGCATGGCCGCGGCCACCTCGGGCACAAGCGTGTCGGCCAGGGCGAACAGCTCGGGCGGCCGAACGCCGCGCACCAGGGCGCCGACGACGGTGGCGATGAAGGTCTCGAAGGCGGCCTGCGCGTTGGTGTCGGGTGCGGGGGCGTGGTCGTGGGAGTCGTGGGCCATGCGGATGCGCGCTCGTGGGGGCTGTATTGTGAACGACGGCAGGCTGGGGTTGGCTGCGCGACGCGAAGACGCGAGGTCGCCCCTTTTCTCCACCTTCGCACCGCACTGGTTGCGAGAGGATCAATCGTCCCGGCAGGAGCGACCGCATGTGCTACTCGGCCCTTGTCCACGCCGAAATCCGCAAACTCGAACGCACCCTCGGCGTCAGGATCGACCCGGACTGGTACGTCGAAGAGTTCTGGACGAAGAAGGGCAAGGACGCGGCGAAACGCCGCAAGATGCCCCGCGCCCTCGAACGCGAAGCCCTCGCGCTTGCGCCCGCGCCCGTCGCCGCCGCCATCCGCGCCGCCGACCAGGCCGAAATCGACCAGCTCACCCGGCTCGTCTTCGCCCAGCGCAAGCGCGTGGCCGACGCCGAGCGGGCGCTGCAGGTGCGCGAGACGAAGAAGGCGCGCGACGACGTCCGCATCGGTACCAACAAGGTGGAGGCTGCACTCCGGCGCCTGGATGAACTGCGCACGCCTCCCGCGCAGCCGGGCCTCGGCCGCATCTACCCCGGCTACTGGTGCCCGGTGGTGATCAAGGAGGCCGGCCGTTACGTCGCCCGCCTGATGCGCTACCAGTGCCGCCTGCCGGACTGGACCGAGGCCATCGAGCGCAAGTACCCGGGCACCTACAACGCCCGCCGGGACAACCTGGAGAAGTCATGGGGCCGCGTGTTCGGCCACGGCCACGGGGTGATGGTGGCCGGCGCCTTCTACGAGCACGTCGACCGCGGCGGGCAGGACCAGGTCCTCGAGTTCCGCCCCAGCGACGGGCGCGACCTGATCGCGGCCTGCCTGTGGACGCGCACCACTGAAGCCGATGGCAGCGAGCTGTACTCGTTCGCCGCGATCACCGACGAGCCGCCGCCGGAAGTGGCGGCCGCCGGGCATGACCGGTGCATCGTGCCGATCAAGGCGGAGCACCTGGACGCGTGGCTGTCGCCGGACGCGGGGAACCTTTCGGCGATGCACGCGATCCTGGATGACCGGGACCGGCCGTATTACGAGCACCGCGAAGCCGCTTGAGCCGGTGCCTCCGGGCGTGGTGGCGATCGACGGGGCAGCGATCAGCAGCCGGACTGGCGGGACTGCCGCTTTGGCGTCGCTGCGCATCCGTTGCGTCAGGGTGCCGGAAGGGGGAGCAGCACTCGATGCAGGCGAGGACGATCTGTATTGCAATGGTGGTGGTCGCGCTCGCCGGGTTGACGGCCTGCAAGCGAGGGGGCGGGGTGGTCGCCTGACGCCACCAGCGGCGGCGGTACGGGACTCCGGTCCGTTGTGGTCATCTGCGGAACGATGAGTGGCGACAACTCTACTTTGTTCCGAGAGTGCGGACTCCACCTTGTTGGCGTGACGCAAACAACCCAGGAGTTCCACGCAATGAACAAGACCAACCTCCTCGCCGGTACCGTCCTTGCCGCCGCCCTCGGCGCGCTCTCCTTCGGCGCCCAGGCCGCCGAGCCCGTGGGCTGGTACGCCGGCGCCGGCGTCGGCCAGTCGATGGTCGACGAGTCCTTTGCCGACGACGAAGACACCGCGTTCCAGGGCTTCGGTGGCTACCAGTTCACCCCGTACTTCGGACTGGAAGCGGCCTACACCGACTTCGGCGACGTGGACGGCCGCGGCGGCCTCGGCCGCTTCGAAGCCGACACCATCTCCCTGACCGCCGTGGGCACGCTGCCCTTCACCGAGAACTTCTCGGGCTACGCCAAGGTCGGCTTCCACGACTGGGACGCCGAGCTGGGCGCCCCCGTGGTTGGCCGCGTGACCGACGACGGCACTGACCCGACCTACGGCCTGGGGCTGCAGTACCGCTTCAACGACACCTTCGCGCTCCGCGGCGAGTACAGCCGCTTCGAGCTGGATGACGTGGACGTGGACCTGGCGCAGGTGCAGGTGCGGTTTGATTTCTGATCCGCGCAGGATGCTGTAACGGAAACAGGCCGGGAATCCCGGCCTGTTTTGATTGCGTCACCACATCAGGTCGTCCGGCACCTTGAACTGCGCGTAGTACTCGTCATCCTCGGACGAGCCCGCCGGCGCCGCTTCGCCCGGCTGCCCATGATCCAGCACGATCCAATCCGGCACGCGCTCGCGCACCTTGTCGCCGGCGCCGCGCGGCAGCAGTTCGTATCGGTCGCCGAGGCGCGCGATCACCAGCGCGCCTGACGACAGCTTCTTCCGCAGGTCTTCGTTCACCAGCAGCGTCCGGATCGCGCCGTCGGCGCTGAAGCGATACTCGCTTTCGCCACTGCGCGGCACCTTCTTGTCGTGGATGATCTGCCGCGCCTGGGACTGGAGTTCGGCGTCGCGGGCCCTGGCCTTGCGGTCGGCCTCGAGGGCGCGGTCGCGTTCGATCTTGTCGAGGCGGGCGCGTTCGGCTTCGCGCTGGATCCCGGCGTCGGTCGGCGGGGCCTTGCCCTGGCGGGCCTTGGTCTGCTGGCGGGCGACTTCGGCGACCTTGGACTTCTTGGCCAGGCCGGCTTTCAGGAGTTGTTCCTGGAGGGGGTTGAGTTTGGCCATGGATGGTCGGGCGGCGGGAGGGGCGGACCATCATAGCGGTGGGGGGGACCGGGGTCGCAGCTTTAGCTGCTCCTACAGGGAGGCGGCGCGGAGGTCAGGGGGAGGACCAGCGGGCGAGGTTCTGCTTGAGCTTGTCGATGTCGGCCCAGGGGTCCTTGCGGCGGCGTTTTAGCATCGCGGGAACGTCCTTGATGGTGTACGGGTCCGGGCGCTCGAGGTTCGACAGCGCGCTCCAGGCGATCGGCATCGCCACCGGCGCGCGCGGTCGGGCGCGCAGCGAGTACGAGGCCACGGCGGTGGCGCCGCGGCCGTTGCGCAGGTAGTCGACGAAGATGCGCTTGTTGCGCTTGGCCTTGGTGGCGGTGGCGACGAAGCGGTCGGGCTCGCTCTCGGCCAGCGCCTGGGCGAAGCCCTGGGCGAAGCGCTTGGTCAGGTCCCAGTCGCAGCCCGGATTGAGCGGCACCACGACGTGCAGGCCCTTGCCGCCGGAGACGCGCAGGAAGGATTCGAGTTCGGCCTGCAGCAGCAGGCGGCGGATGTGGGTGGCGGCGGCCTTGACCTCGGTGAAGGGCACGCCGGGGCCGGGGTCGAGGTCGAAGATGACGCGGTCGGCGGTGTCAGGCGTGTCGGCGTGGGCGCCCCAGGGGTGGAACTCCAGCGCGTTGAACTGCACCAGTTCCAGCAGGCCGGCGGTGTCCTCGATCACCAGGTAGTCGGCGTTGATGCCGCTTTCCTCCTTCAGGCGCTGCGTGGACACCAGTTCCAGTCCCGCGGTGAGGTGCTTCTGGAAGAAGCAGGGTTTGTCGGTGCCCGACGGGCATCGGATGATCGAGACCGGCCGACCCTGCACCTCGGGCAGCAGGTGGTCCATGACCGCGGTGTAGTAGTTCCAGACGTCCTGCTTGGTGGCGCGGATGTCGGCGTAGAGGATCTTGGTGGGGCTGGAGAGGGCGGGGGGCTGGCGGTCCGGGCGCGCTTTCGACGCGCGTGGCGCCGCCTTCTTCGCAGCCGCCTTCGAAGCATTTTTCGCGGAGGCCGATTTCGCGGCCTTCTTCGTCGCCTTCTTCGTCGTCGCTGCCGCCGATGTCTTCGTCGCCTTCTTCGCAGCCTTCTTAGCGGCCATCGGCCTCTCCTCCGTCGTTCCGCGGTCGCTGTCCGCCAGGTCCGCCACGTCCTTGTCCCGCCGCAACGCCTTCAGCGACGGCTGCCGCAGCAGCTGCTGCCGCCCGATGCCGCGGAAGAACACTTCGACCACGAACTTCGGCGCGAACCAGGTCGCCGTGCGCAGGTCGGTGTCGGTGGTGCCGACGTGGGCGGTGGGCTGCCTGGCGCCGCGCTTCGGCAGCCTGGCGGTGACCTCGGCCATCAGCCTGTCGTTGAAGCCGCTGCCCACGCGGCCGACGTACCGCCAGCCGTGCTCGGCATCGGGCTTCGCCAGCAGCAGCGAACCGAACCCGGTGCGGCTGCCCTTGGGCGCGGTGTAGCCGACGACGGCGAACTCGTCGCTGGCCAGCTGCTTGGTCTTGCGCCAATCGTCGCTGCGGCCGGGATGGTATGGGCGGTCGGCGCGCTTGGAGATGATGCCCTCGAAATCGTTCTGGCCCGCCAGTTCGAACGCGGCCTCGCCGTCGCCCACGGTGTGCGAGCTGTAAGCGAGGTGCCCGGTGGCGCCGGCCAGCAGCGACTGCAGCAGTGCCTTTCGCTCCACCAGCGGGGCGCCGGAGACGTCCACGCCGTCGATGTGCAGCAGGTCGAACAGCGCGTAGGCCAGGCTGCCCTGGCGCTCGCCGGAGAGCGTGGCCTGCAGCATGTTGAAGTCGTCCCTGGTGCCGCCGCCGGCGATCAGTTCGCCGTCGAGGGCGCCGGATTCCAGCCGCAGGGATTCGATGGCGGCGCGGATCTCGGGCAGCTTCTCCGTCCACTCCAGCGCGTTGCGCGACCACAGCCGCACATCGCCCTTCGCGATCGTGGCCAGGATTCGGTAGCCGTCCCATTTGATCTCGTGCAGCCACTGCTCGCCTTCGGGCGGGCTTTCGTGGAGCTTGGCCAGCTGCGGCTCGAAGGGCCCGTCGGGGGCCTTGGCCTTCTTCGCGCCGGTGAGCGCGAGCGCCTTCTTCGCCCAGTCCTTGCGACGGCCCTTGCGCACCGGCACGGTGGCCAGCTTTTTCCTGACCGCCTTGCCGGCGCCGGCGCGCTTGAGGTCGGCGGCCGGCGGCGCGGTCACGTCGGCCAGCAGGTCGTCGGCTTCGAGCGTGCCCGCCCAGGCATCCTTGTCCTTGAACAGCAGCCACTGCGGCTGCTTCGCCGGCTTGCCCGAGCGCACCAGGTGCCAGCCGCCCTTGAGCTTGTCGCCGAAGAGTTCGAAGCGGAGATGCCCCTTCGCCAGCTGCGCCTCGGGATCGCCGTCGGTGGACCACACGCCGTGGTCGAAGCGGGCGACGTGCCCGCCGCCGTACTCGCCCTTCGGGATCTCGCCTTCGAAGCCGGCGTAGTCGACCGGGTGGTCCTCGACCTCGACCGCCATGCGCTTCACGGCGGGGTCGTAGCTCGGGCCCTTGGGCACCGCCCAGCTCTTGAGCGCGTCGCCCACCTGCAGCCGGAAGTCGTAGTGGCGGCGGCTGGCGTGGTGCAGCTGGACGACGAAGATCGCGCGCTGGCCGCGCGGCAGCGGCTTGCCCGGCTCGGGTTCGCGGGTCTTGTCGAAGCTGCGCTTGCGGCGGTATTCGACCAGGCTCATGCGGCGGCACCTGCGTGCGGGCGGGCCCCCCACCTTCCCGCCGCCGCCGTGAACGGCCGGTCAGTCCAGCGGGTCGGCCACCGGCACACGGATGCGCTTCAGGGCCTCGAGCGCGGAGGCGCGGCCTTCGGCGAGGTCGACGATGGGGCGCGCGGGATACAGGCCCGTCGGCCGCGAGCCGGTCGGGACCTCCCAGGGCGCATGGCGGGCCTTGGACGGCAGCTCGCGCAGCTCCGGCACCCAGCACGCGATGTACTCGCCCGCGGGATCGAACTTCCGCGCCTGCAGCACCGGGTTGAAGATGCGGAAATAGGGCGCGGCGTCGACGCCGGTGCCGGCCACCCACTGCCAGCCCTGGGTGTTGTTGGCGAGGTCGGCGTCGACCAGCTGGTCCCAGAACCAGCGCGCGCCGTGCAGCCAGTGCAGGCGCAGGTGCTTGGTCAGGTAGCTGGCCACCACCATGCGCACGCGGTTGTGCATCCAGCCGGTGGCCTGCATCTCGCGCATGCCGGCATCGACGATGGGCACGCCGGTGCGGCCGCGCTGCCAGGCGCGCAGCAGGGCGGGATCGACCGCCGACCAGGCGAAATCGTCGAAGCGGGCGTTGAAGTTCGCGTCCTGCGTGTGCGGGAAGTGGTGCAGCACGTGCACGGCGAACTCGCGCCAGGCGAGCTCGCGCACGAAGGCCGCGCGCGCTTCGACGGGGCCGGCCTCCTGCAGTGCATGGACGATGCGCCAGGGCGAGATCTCGCCGAAGTGGAGGTGCGGCGACAGGCGCGAGGTCAGGCGCCGGGCGGGATGGTCGCGGCCGCGGGGGTAGTCGTGGAGGCCGTCGGCGATGAAGGCCTGCAGCGCGGCGTCGGCGCCGGCTTCGCCTGGCGTCCAGTGCGCCCAGAAGCCGGCGTCCCAGCGGATGTCGGGCGCCAGGCCGAGGGCATCGAGCGTCGTCTCGCCGGGCAGGGGGGAGAACGTCGGCAGCAGGTCGGGCGCGGGCACGGGCGCCGGCGGCGACCAGGCGCGGCGCGCGGCGTTCCAGAACGGGGTGAAGACGCGGAAAGGGTCGCCGGCCTTCGTCTCCAGCTGCCAGGGTTCGAACAGCAGGTGCGCGTTCCAGGCGTCGGCGCGCAGGCCGCGGGCGCGCAGCGCGCGGCGAACGGCCTCGTCGCGCCGGGCCGCGGCGGGCTCATGGCAGCGGCTCCAGTACACGGCCGCGGCCTCGGTGGCGGTGGTGATGGCCTTGAGCGTCGCCAGGCTGTCACCGGCGAACACGTGCAGGCGCGAGCCGCGGGCACGCAGCGCGGCGTCGAGCGCGGCCAGCGAGCGGTGCCGCCAGGCGTTCGAGGCCGCGCCCGGCGCCCATTCGCCCTCCTCGTGGGGCGCGTGGATGTACACCGGGAGCGGGGCGAAGCCGGCGCGATGGGCCGCCTGCAGGCCGGGATGGTCCTGCAGGCGGAGGTCGTCGCGGAACCAGATGACGGCGGTGGGCATGGAGGGGCACCTTACCTGACGCCGGACTCACGCCGGCGCGCAGAGGATGGTCCGTCCCGGCCCCGTGCGGGCGCGATCAAGGACATCCAATGCGAGCACTCACCTGGCAGGGCGCGCGCGACGTGCGCGTCGAGACAGTTCCCGATCCGGCCCTGGTGGCGGCGGACGACATCATCCTGCGCGTCACCGCCACCGCGATCTGCGGCTCGGACCTGCACATCTACCGCGGCAAGATCCCGACGATGGAGGATGGCGACATCCTCGGCCACGAGTTCATGGGCATCGTCGAGGACGCGGGCCCGGCGGTGACGCGCGTGAAGCGCGGCGACCGCGTGGTGATCCCGTTCGTGATCGCCTGCGGCCAGTGCTTCCACTGCCTGTTGAACGAGTACGCCGCCTGCGAGACCACCAACACCGGCCGTGGCGCCATCCTCAACGCCAAGATGATCAAGCCGCCGGCGGCGCTGTTCGGCTACAGCCGGATGTACGGCGGCGTGCCCGGTGGCCAGGCCGAGCTGGTGCGCGTGCCGCAGGCCAACGTCGGCCCGCTGGTGGTGCCCGACGTGCTGTCGGACGAACAGGTGTTGTTCCTCTCCGACATCCTGCCCACCGGCTACCAGGCGGTCATCAACGCCGGCGTGGAGCCGGGATCGTCGCTGGCGATCTTCGGCGCCGGACCGGTGGGCCTCATGGCTGCGGCCTGCGCGCGCATGCTTGGCGCCGAAACCATCTTCATGGTCGACGAGAACGCGCACCGGCTGGAGTTCGCGCGCAAGACCTACGGGATCATCCCGATCAACTTCGACCAGGTGGACGACCCGGCAGGAGCGATCGTGGAGGCGACCGCCGGCCGCGGCGTGGACGCGACAGTCGAGGCCGTGGGCTTCGAGGCCAAGGGCAGCGTCACCGAGACGGTGATGACCAACCTCAAGCTGGAAGGCTCCAGCGGCAAGGCCATCCGCCAGGCGATCGCGGCCACGCGCCGCGGCGGTACGGTGAGCGTGCCGGGGGTGTATGCCGGCTTCATCCACGGATTCCTGTTCGGCGATGCCTTCGACAAGGGCCTGACGTTCAAGATGGGGCAGACCCACGTGCAGCGCTTCATGCCCGAACTGCTGGAGGCGGTCGGCGAGGGCCGGCTGGCGCCGGAGGTGATCATCTCCCACCGCATGAAGCTGGCCGACGCCGCGAAGGGCTACGAGATGTTCAACGCCCAGGACGACGACTGCCGCAAGGTGGTGCTGACGCCGTGAGGCCGGTGGAACCGGGGCAGGGGCGGTATCATGCCGCCCTGTCTTCCGGAGTCACGCAATGAAAGTCCTCGTCACCGGCACCGCCGGCTTCATCGGCAGCCACGTCGCCCTCAAGCTGCTCGCGCGCGGGGACGAGGTCATCGGCTTCGACAGCCTCAACGACTACTACGACGTCAACCTGAAGAAGGCGCGGCTGGCGCGCTTCATGGACCATCCCGGCTACACCCACGTGCAGGCCGACCTTGCCGACCGCGCGGCGGTGGAGCAGGTGTTCGCGACGCACCGCCCGGACCGCGTCGTGCACCTGGCGGCGCAGGCGGGCGTGCGCTACGCGGCGGAGAACCCGCACGTCTACGTGTCGAGCAATGTCACCGGCACGCTGCATGTGCTGGAAGGCTGCCGCCACCACGGCGTCGAACACCTGGTGTTCGCGTCCACCAGCTCGGTGTACGGCGCCAACCGCGCCATGCCCTTCAACGAGCACCAGGCCACCGAGCATCCGCTGACGCTGTATGCGGCCACCAAGAAGGCCAACGAGATGATGGCGCACTCGTATGCGCACCTCTACGGCGTGCCGTCGACGGGCCTGCGCTTCTTCACCGTGTACGGGCCCTGGGGCCGGCCGGACATGGCGCTGTTCCTGTTCACCAAGGCCATCCTGGCCGGTGAACCGATCAAGGTGTTCAACCACGGTCACCACCGTCGCAGCTTCACCTACGTCGACGACATCGTCGAAGGCGTGGTGCGCGCGCTGGACCGTCCGGCCACCGCCGATCCGGCCTGGAGCGGCGAGTCGCCCGATCCGGGTTCCAGCGGCGTGGCGCCGTACCGGATCTACAACATCGGCAACGAGCAGCCGGTGGAGCTGCTGCGCTACATCGAGGTGCTGGAGCAGTGCCTGGGCAGGAAGGCGGTGATGGAGATGCTGCCGCTGCAGGCCGGCGACGTGCCCGACACCGAGGCCGACGTCTCGGCGCTGGTGGCGGACGTCGGCTATCGGCCGGTGGTGGGGGTGGAAGAGGGCGTGGCCAACTTCGTCCGCTGGTACCGCGACTACTACCGAGGCGACGCTGCGGGGCACTTCGTGGCGCCCGGGGTCGCAGGGTTCCGGACGGCTATGCTGCGGCGCAGCAATGCCGTAACATGAAGGGCTTGCCGTCGATGCTGTCACGGTTCCTCCACGACGGATTGGCATGCTGGGGTGCGATCGCCGCGATGTAAGCCCCCGTCGCGCCGGGCCGTCGGCAAGTTGGCCTGGTTCTCGCGTGCAGGTGGGCGGTGCGCGCCGTGGCAGCGCAGACCGGCGAATGGAGTCGCGATGGATTGGGTGCTGGAAATCGGACTGGGTTACGCACTGCTGGCCGCCGTGATCGCCTGGGGCATGCTGAAGCTGCTGCACCCGCTGGCGCCGCGCCTGAACCTCCTCGATTTTCCCAAGGGCCGGAAGGACCACGCCCATCCGACGCCGATCATCGGCGGTCTGGCGATGGTCGTGGGCTGCCTGGTGGTGCTGCCGCTGCTGCCCGCGCACGCCGCCTCGACCATGCTCGCGTTCCTGGCCGCCTCGCTGCTGCTGGTGGGCGTGGGCCTGTACGACGACCGCCATGACCTGCGCTGGTACTGGCGCGTGCTCGCCCAGGTGGTCGCCGCGCTGATCATGATCTACGGCGCCGGCGTGCGCGTGGCCAACCTCGGCGGCGTGTTCGGCATGGGCGAGCTGGGCTGGATCTCGGTGCCGTTCACCGTGTTCGCCACCGTCGGCATCATCAACGCCATCAACATGGTCGACGGCGCCGACGGCCTGGCCGGATCGCTGGTCGCGGCCTGCCTGGTGATGCTGGCGGCCGCCGCCGTGTACGCGGGCAATCCGTCGCTGGCGCGGATCTCGCTGGTGATCGCCGGCGCCGTCTGCGCCTTCCTGCTCTACAACATGCGTTTCCCCTGGCAGCCGCGCGCGAAGACCTTCATGGGCAACGCCGGCAGCGCCTGGCTGGGACTGCTGGTGGCCTGGGTGGTGTTCCGCCTGACCCAGAACTCCGGCCACCCGGTGAACCCCGTCCTCGCGCTGTGGCTGATCCCGATCCCGGTGATGGACTGCCTGGTACTGACCGTGCGCCGCACGCGCGAAGGCCGCTCGCCGTTCTCCGCCGGGCGCGACCACATCCACCACTTCATGCAGGACGCCGGCTTCGGCCCGACCCAGGCGGCGGTGACGCTGACGCTCTTCAGCTTCGGCACCGGCGCGGTGGCCGGGCAGCTGATGCGCCTGGACGTGCCGAACATGGCGATCCTGGCCGCCTTCATCGCCCTGTGCGTGGGCTGGTATGCGCTGAGCTGCAACCGCGCGGCGACGCTGCGCTTCTTTGGCGCACTGCGCGCACTGCCGGTGTTCGGGCCGCTGCCCGAGCGCGTCCGTGGCCGACAGGACGGAGCGGGCGAGCGGCCGCTGGCGACCGCGCGCGCCACCGCCGCGGGCATCGCGGGACGCACCATGCCCTCCCGCGCCGATACGCGTCCGACCGGACCGTCCACACCCGGGGCCGAGGGCAAAGGCGGCGAAGATTCCGACGACGAGCGTTTACGCCGCAGCGCCTGAGGCCGGAAACCGCCATCATGGCGGACTGTCCAGCCTGCCCGGGTGGCGGAATCGGTAGACGCAGGGGACTTAAACTCCCTGGGCCTTGCGGCCATTGCGGGTTCGAGTCCCGCCCCGGGCACCATCTCAAGCGCTGCGCATTCAGCCGCGGCCGCATCCCGCGCCTTCATGCGTTGAACCCGGGTGCGCATCCGGGACACCGGGCCGCGCCATCGGCCCGGGTGGCGAAACCAGGTAGACGCAGGGGACTTAAAATCTTCCGGCCGCAAGGCCTTGTGGGTTCGAATCCCACCCCGGGCACCAGCGCGAACCGCGAAGTTGACCGCGCAGTCGAGTCACCCGGGGCGAATCCGGGGCTGCGGGTCCGGTCCGGAGCGCTCCCACCGCTCCGGGCCTTGCGGATGGATATCCGTATGCTGCGGCGTGCATCCGTCCTCAGCCGCCGCAAGGGCGTCCCGCACGGACAGCGTCGACCATGGGGTGGCGGGATCACTCGGATCACCCTGCCAGGCGATGACGCGCCTGCGCCCACTGTTGGGCAGGCTGCCCTCGGCGAATGCGAGGTGGGTGATCCTGCCCCGTCCGGATCGCTCCACTTCGCGAAGCAGGGTCCCGGTGACCACGTCCAGCTCGAGCGGTGCCGGAGCGGCGCCGTGTGACTCGTACAGCTCCAGCAGCCGTGTCCGCAGCGCTTCGTCGTCGTGTGGATCCGGGGACGTCGTGGGTCGTGGCGGTCGCAGCTGCATGCCCTCCATATAGTCGACATTGTCCGCGGCCCGACGACCGGTGGCAGGCCGGGCGAGGGACCAGCCGGACTCGCGGAGTGCGTACTCCGTTCCCCTGGTGGTCGTGAGGACGGGATCGTCCGGCGGAACCGCCGTGATCTCGGCCATTTCCTTGCGTGCCAGCGCGTTTACGCCGCGGATGTGGATCGGGCTGCCACAACCGGCTCGCTCGATGTGGTGCAGGAGCCGCAGGCCCTCGCGCGGATTGCGCAACATTGCGTCGAAGAACTGCAGGTCCGGATTGAATTCAAAGTCCCGCGAGAGACTGGCGTCGCCGCGCTGCACAATGCTCCTCCAGCGGTCGCTGGTTGCCGACGTGCCGTACTGCAGTTCGCCGAGAAGCCTGGCGCCCGCGCGCGCATGGTCGCGGCCCGCCACGATGGCCCTGCGCGCGTGCGGGTTGAGGCCGTCGATTCCCGTGCCGCCGATCCAGTCCGCCGTGCCGTCCGCGGACAGCTCGTTGTGCTGCAAGTGATCGAGCAGGCGCCGCCCGCGGACTTCGTTCTGGTTGAACAGCTTGCTCGCCATCGTCACGATCTCGATCGCTTCGGCCGGATCGTCCGCGCCGAGCCGCGCAAGCCAGGGCACGTCGCTCAGCGGTTGGCCGACGTGTCGCCACTTGTAGTCGACCTGCTCGCGGTTGAGGGTTTCGACGAATTCTCGGCCGACCCCGGAGCGCAGGTAAGCGTCAAGCCGATCCCGCTCGTCGGCGCCGAGGGCGTTGCCGACCTGCCCCCGCCGTTGCAGGCGCGCTGAAAGCGACGCCATCTCCTCTTCGGTAAAGCGTGCCTCCGGCATCGCCCACGCCTGGTAACCGACCAGGAGGTCAGCGACCTTGTGGCCACGTCCGGGCTGCCCGAAGTCCCACTGCACGATCCCGGTCGACCAGCCCGAATTGCCGGTGCTGTGGGCGAGGGCGAACGCCGGGAATGTATTGACCTCGCTGCCTCGTCCGACGGCGTTGTAGACGATGGATTCGAAGGCTTGGCGCGAGAGCGGATCGTGGACATCCTTGTCCTCTGGTTTCATCGTTCGGCGTCTTCCATACCGGTGGCACGTGCCCGCACCAGAGCGGCCCTGGCGCGAGTCTTTTCCGCTCTGCAGGCCTCGGCCAGGTCGACGGCTTCGTTCCGTGACATCCCGTCCAGCAGCGGTTCGAGCGCACATTCGGCATCACGCCACGCTTCCCATGCGCGTTCCGCATCGCGCAGCCGGTCCACGAGTGTGTCCGCGTAGCTGGGATCCGAGCCGGTCGCCCTGGTCCTGCGTGAGGCGTGCGCGAGCGCCTCGATCGCCGCTTCATGGGCCTGTCGGGCGATGTGCATGTTCCGGTACGGAGCGCATGCGAACAGGCGCAGGGACTCGCACTCCTCGATCATCGCAGCGGGAAGCCGGGCATAACACGCCTCCTTCGCGTCGAGATCGGCAGCGTCCTGGCAGTCCCCCGGATCCATCGCTGCAGCGGGCGCCGCGAAGCCGGGAAAGAGGTCCGAAGCAACTGCGGGGCCCGGCATCAATGTCGTGACCGCGATCAGTAGCGCGGCCTGGAGTCGTTCGTGCGTCATCGGATCTTCCTTGTGTGATGCATCAACCGGGCCCGCGTCCTTGCCGCCCGTGGATCGAGTGTAGCGCCGCCGTGTCCCTGTGGGATCATCCGGGGGCGCCGTCCGGGCGCGCTTCGGATATTTCCGATGACCTACCGCTACACCGCCTGGTTCGCCTGCATCGCCATCTGCCTGCTCGCCGTCGTGCTGGCGCTGGCCTGGTCGCCGGGGTGGTGGTGGCTGGCGGGGGTGGCGGGCGCGCTGTCGCTGCTGGGCCTGGCCGACGTGAGCCAGCGCACCAGCACGCTGCGGCAGCTGTATCCGGTGCTGATCCATTTCCGCTACGGGCTGGAGTCGGTCGGGCCGGAGATCCGGCAGTACTTCATCGAGCGCGATGCCGAGGAGGTGCCGTTCTCGCGCGAGCAGCGCGCGCTGGTCTACCAGCGTGCGAAGCGCGTGCAGGACACGGTGCCGTTCGGGACCATCCACGATGTGTACGGCAACGATTACGAGTGGATCAACCATTCGCTGGTGCCCACGCACCTGGCCGACCACGACTTCCGGGTCACGGTGGGCGAGGGTGGTGCCGCGCCCTACGAGGCCAGTCTGTTCAACATCTCGGCGATGAGCTTCGGTTCGCTGTCGGCGAACGCGATCCGTGCGCTGAACCTGGGCGCGAAGCACGGCGGGTTCTATCACGACACCGGCGAGGGCTCGATCTCGAGCTACCACCGCGAGCACGGCGGCGACCTGGTGTGGGAGATCGGCTCGGGCTACTTCGGCTGCCGCGACGCCGAGGGGCGCTTCGACCCCGCGCGCTTTGCCGACAACGCCGCCGATCCGCAGGTGAAGATGGTCGAGATCAAGCTGTCGCAGGGCGCCAAGCCCGGGCACGGCGGCATGCTGCCGGCGGCGAAGGTGACGCCGGAGATCGCGCTGGCGCGCGGTGTGCCGGTGGGCGTGGACTGCATCTCGCCGGCGCAGCATTCGGCCTTCGGGTCACCGGTCGGCCTGCTGGAGTTCGTGGCCGCGCTGCGCGAGCTGGCGGGCGGGAAGCCGGTGGGCTTCAAGCTGGCGATCGGGCACCCCTGGGAGTGGTTCGGCGTGGCCAAGGCCATGCGCGAGACCGGGATCCTGCCCGACTTCATCGTGGTCGACGGTGCCGAGGGCGGCACCGGCGCGGCGCCGGTGGAGTTCGTCAACCACATCGGCGTGCCGCTGCAGGAAGCGCTGATGCTGGTGCACAACACCCTGGTGGGCGTGGACCTGCGCGACCGGATCCGGGTGGGCGCGGCGGGCAGGATCACCTCGGGCTTCGACATCGCGCGCACGCTGGCGATGGGCGCGGACTTCTGCAACGCGGGGCGCGCCTTCATGTTCTCGCTGGGCTGCATCCAGGCGCGCAGCTGCCACAACGACCGCTGTCCGACGGGCATCGCGACCCAGGACCCGCGGCGCTGGACCCACCTCGACGTCGAGGGCAAGGCCGAGCGCGTGGCGCACTACCACCGCAACACCATGCTGGGCTTCCGCGACCTGCTATGTGCGGCGGGGCTGTCGTCGCCGGCGGAGCTGGGGCCGGAGCACATCGTGCGCCGGGTGTCCGGCAACCACGTGAGTTCGCTGGCCAACATCTACCACTTCCTGCAGCCGGGCGAGCTGCTGGGCGACGTGCCCGAACGCCACGCCGTGTTCCGCGCCTTCTGGGCCGACGCCCGCGCCGACACCTTCGCCCCGCCACCGCGCGTGCTCGAGATGCGCGCCTCCAAAAGCCACTGACCGCGCCGCTGCTGCGTCGGCATCCGTATCGGTGCCGGTGCAGGCGTGCGTGGACCGGCGTACGCGCCTACGCGCCCTCCAGGCGGTTCACGATGGCCGTCGCAGTCAGGTCGCCGCTGACGTTGCCGGTGGTCGAGAACACGTCGGGGATGTTGTCGACCGCCAGCAGCAGCCCCAGCGGCTCCACCGGCAGGCCCATCGCCTGGGTCACCGGCAGGTTGTTGGTCATGAAGCTGACCTGGCCGGGCAGGCCGACCGAGCCCATGCTGATCAGCGCCGACAGCACGATGGCGGTGCCGACCTGCAGCCCGCTGAGGTCGAGGCCGTACATCCAGGCGATGAAGCTCACCACGCCGATGTACTGGATCGGGCTGGTGATGCGGAACAGCGACACCGCCATCGGCAGCACCAGCGCGGTGACGTGCAGCGGGTAGCCGAGGCGGTTGCGCGCGCAGTCGATCATCGCCGGCAGCGACGCCAGCGAGGACTGCGTGCTGGCCGCGATCACCTGGGCGGGGAAGATGCCGACCATGAAGCGGCGCACCGGCTCCTTCGCCACCAGGCGCGCGACGCCGTACAGCAGCACCGTGACCATGATGTACAGCGTGCACAGCAGCAGCACGTACCAGCCCAGCGCGCCCAGCACCGCCAGGCCCACGCGCGCACACACCGCGAGCACCAGCGCGAACACGCCCAGCGGTGCCGCCAGCAGCACCCAGCGCACGACCTGGATCATGGTGTCGGCGATGGCCTGCACCAGCTCGAGCAGGCGCGCGCGGCGCTCGGGGTCGATGCGGGTGGCGGCAAAGCCGAAGAACAGCGAGAACACCACCAGCGGCAGCATGGCGTTGGCCGCGGCCGCCGCGAGCGCGTTGCTGGGGATGACGGTGGTGATCCACTCGCCGAAGGCGGGCGCGCGGCCGATCACGGTGTCGTCGGCGCCGATGGCCAGGCGGAACGCGTCGACCAGCGCCTGGTCGCGCGGCACCAGCGACAGCAGGCTCGGGGCCATGAAGGCGGTGAAGCTGCCCGAGGCGATCAGCAGCACCGCGAACACGGCCATCGCGCGCCGCGCGGTTCGGCCCGACGCCGCGGCATCGGTGGCGGAATTCACGCCCAGCACCACCAGCGCCGCCACCAGCGGCACCACGGTCATCTGCAGGGCGTTGAGCCAGAGCCGGCCGATGGGCTGGACCAGATCGGCGGCGCGCGCGCCCAGCGCCGGGTCGCTCCAGGCCAGCAGCAGGCCGGCGATGGCGCCCAGCGCCAGCGCCAGCAGCACGCGTGCTGCGTTCGAAAGCCGCGGCATCCTCAACGCCTCCCCGATGCGGGGCCGTCGCCGCCAACCAGGCTGTAGGAGCGGCTATAGCCGCGACCGGGTCCGCGGGACTGATTGCGGCTTCGACCGGCGGTTGTCGCGGCTATGGCCGCTCCTGCAAAGGCGTTGCGACGTGCTGCCATGGGGACCTCATTCGATGGGTGCGGCATTCTCGACCAGCATACGCAGGTGGACTTCGTCTTCGCACAGCAGCAGGAACACCAGGTCCAGCAGGTGCTGCAGCGCCGCGTGGTACAGCAGCACCTCCACCTGCGGACGCGGGTCGTGCGCGCTCACCAGCAGCGCGATGTCGGCATGCGCCCGCAGCGCGTTCGCGGTATGCCGGGTGATCGTGACCACCTTGCCGCCGCGCTGGCGGAACAGGCGCGCGGTATGGCACAGCGCCGCTTCCTGGCCGTGTTCGCACAGCACCAGCAGCACGTCGCCGCTGGCCGCCGAAGAGGTGCCCACCGCCATCAGCGCCGGGTCGAACAGGTGGATGGCGGTGCGGCCGATCATCGCCAGCTTGATCGAGAGCGCGCGCGCGTGCAGGCCGTCATTGCCGACGCCGATGGCGTAGACCTTGCCGGCCGTACGGATGGCTTCGGCCACCCGGGCGACCTCGGTGTGCGCGTTGAGCGCGCGGGTGACGGTCACGGCCTCGGCCTTGGCGCGCCACAGCGATTCGGCAAGCCGCGCCCCCGGGTCGTCGTCGTGCGCGGCCAGCGCCGTGCCGGCGTCGCCGCCGTCGGAGTCGAGCCGTGCCAGCGATTCGCCGATGGAGAACTTGAGGTCCGGGTAGCCCTTGAAGCCGAGTTTCTGGCTGAACTTCACCACGCTCGACTGGCTGATGCCGAGCGCGTTGGCCAGCTGCTGCGAGGAGTAGTCGCGCAGCAGGTGGGCGTTGTCGAGCATGAAATCGGCAATGCGGCGCTCGATCGCCGACATCCGGTCGCGTTCGCCGCGGATCCTCGCGAGCGGGGGCATCGGCGCCTCAGCCGGTGGTGATCGGCTCGAGCCCGCGCACTGCGCGGATGCCCAGGCCCGGCGCGTCGCTGATGGCGATCTCGGCCTCGTTGAACTCGACGCCGCCCTCGACCGGGTCGAAGGTGCACAGCGAGGGCCCGTCGAGGTCGATCTTGGTGATGGCGCCGGCCTTGGCCACCGCCAGGTGCACCGCGGCCGCCACGCTGATGGCCGACTCGATCATGCAGCCGATCATGCAGTCCACGCCGTGCACCGCGGCGATGTCGGCGATGCGGATGGCATTGGAGATGCCGCCGGTCTTCATCAGCTTGATGTTGATGATGTCGGCGGCGCGGCGCTGGATCAGGTCGATGACCTGGGACGGGCCGAACACGCTCTCGTCGGCCATCACCGGCGTGTGCACGCGCTCGGTGACGTACTTGAGCCCTTCGATGTCGCTTGCCGGCACCGGCTGTTCCAGCAGCTCCAGGTGCACGCCGGCGTCTTCGAGCGCATGGATCGCGAACACCGCCTGCTTGGCGGTCCAGCCCTGGTTGGCGTCCAGGCGCAGCAGCGCGCGGCCGTCGACCGCGGCGTGGATGGCCTTGACGCGCTCGATGTCGAGGCCGATGTCCTTGCCGACCTTGATCTTCAGCGACTCGAAGCCGCGGTCCACCGCGGCCAGCGAGTCGGCCACCATCTTGTCGATGTAGTCGACGCTGATCGTCAGGTCGGTGGTGACCACAGGGTCGCCGCCGCCGCCGAGCATGCGGTAGAGCGGGGCGCCGTACAGCTGCGCCCACAGGTCGTACAGCGCGATCTCGACCGCGGCCTTGGCGCTGGTGTTGCGCTCCATGGCGGTCTGCACCAGCTGCACATTGCGGTTGAGGTCGGCGACGTCGCGGCCGACCAGGCGCGGGCCGATGACCTTGCCGATGGCCTCGACCATCGAGCCGTGGGTGTCGCCGGTGATGACCGCGGTCGGCGCGGCCTCGCCGTAGCCGATGCGGCCATCGTCGGTGTGGATCATGACCACGATGTCTTCCACCGTGTCGACGGTGCGCAGCGCGGTCTTGAACGGGGTCTTCAGCGGGACCCGCAGCATCGCGAGCCGGATGTCGGTGATCTTCATGTGCGGCGGGTCATTGTCTGGGCGTGTCCGGATCAGGGCCGGATGCGCTGGATGCTGGTGATGCGGTCGACGGTCGGCGTGGTCGCGTTCGACATCATCGGCAGGATCGGGGTGACCACGACGCCGTTGAGGTGCAGGCGGACCAGGTCGTCGGCGCCCTCGGGCTTCCAGGCCATGCCGCTGGTGTCGTGGATGGCGACGGGTTCGCCGTCGACGTGGCCGATCACCATCATCACGTGGCCGGGGATGTAGACCAGGTCGCCCGGACGCGCCTCGCGCAGCGCCTGGACGCGCTCGGCGTGGCTGTCGCCGGCGTCGAAGGGCAGGCGGTTGAGCGCCGGGCTCACGGCCTGCGCGCTGGTGTTGCGCGGTAGCAGCACGCCGAAGCTGCGGTAGATCTCGGAGGCGAAGCCGCTGCAGTCGCGGGTGTTGTACGAATGCCCCCAGCCGTAGCGCTCGCCCAGGAACTTGAAGGACTGGCGGATCAGGTTGGCTTCGGTCAGCGGCAGGTAGTCGCTGGCGACGTCGGCGGAGCGCGGCAGCAGGGCGGGCTCGAAGGAGAGGCTGCCGTTGACGCCGCGCACCGGGAGTTCGACCACGTGGTGGGCCGACGGAAGCTGGCCGTTGACGGCCTCCATCGCCGGCCACTCGGCCAGCACCGGCACGCGCACGCCCATTTCCAGCTGCACGTCGGAAACGCGTGGGTTCTCCGGGGTGTAGGCGGTGCGCGCGGTGGCGCCGGTCACCACCAGGAAGGGCGCGCGGCGGCCCCAGGCGTGGATCGCCTCGCGATCGCCCTCGGCCACGTACTGCTTCTCGATCCAGGCGGCATAGCGCTGGCTGAGCACGAAGTACCACTCGCCGTCGCGGCTCTCGTGCAGGACGACGACCGGATCGCCCGGAAACAGCGCGCTTTCCTGGAAGCGGTCGATGTCGCGGTCGCCGGCGGAGTGGAAGACGCGCAGGCGGGTCGGGAAGGCGCGCAGGTCGGCGCGGGCCACGACCATGCCGTGGCGGGTGGCCTGGCTGGCGGGTACGGCATCGAGCGCGGCATTGGCCTGGATGTCGCGGAGCGCGTCGCTGGGCACCGGGCGGCCGGTGTCGGCGAAGAGTTCGCGCTCGGGAAGCTTCGAAAGCGCCTCGATCCAGCCGCGCACCTGCGCGCCGTCGATGCGCGCGGGCAGGGCCTCGAGGTCATGGATCGACGGGTCTTCGGCCTGCATGCGCGCGTTCTGCGCGGCGATCTGCGCCGGCGTCAGCACCACGCGGTCGGCGTCGGCGAGCGCGTCGATCCAGAATCCGGGCGAAAGATGGGCATCGGCCAGCCCAGGGACCGCCAGCGGCGGCGACGCCTGGGCGGGCTCGCGCGCGGCCAGCGAGGCGGGCAGCGCGAGCAGGACGCTGAGGAGCAGCGCAGTGGATCGCATGGATCGTCCCCTTCCGGCGATATCGGAGCCGGAAGGCATCATGGAATACATGATTCGGACAAAGCAACCAAAAAGAATAAATTATTGACGCCCCATGAAGCCCATGTTACACAGCCCCGACGCAGTTCCGGGGGCCAGGAGAGGGGCTTTCAGCGATGCCTGCAATCGATCCAGCACACATGCTTGCCAGCGCGGGCCCCGCCCCGCGCCGATGGCGTGCCCATGCCTTCGCGCTCGCCGCAACCCTTCCTGTGGGAGCGGCTATGGCCGCAAACGCTGTCATGTCCACCGACGGAGCGGCGGTCGCAGCGATAGCCGCTCCTGCAACAGCAGCGACAACACCCGCCAGCAGCGATGACATCGGCGCACGTCTCGCCGCTCCGCCCGCCATCATCGACCTCGTCGACGCCGGCGACTTCAAGGGCGCCGAAGCGGCCATCGCCCGCGCGCTCGAAGACGCGTCGCTCGGCGTAGACCAGCGCACCGCGCTCGAGTTCCAGCGCGAGCGCATGCGCCGCATCCTGATGGACTTCCGCCTGGACGAAGCCGGCGCGAAGGCGCGCCTGCGTCGCGACATCCCCGACCTCACCGACGCCGAGTTCGCGCGCTGGGACGCCGCGGGCCTGATCGAGGCGCGGGTGATCGACGGCCAGCGCCGCTGGTTCAGCCGCGGCCCCTCCAATCTGTTCCGCCTGAGCGAGGAGGCGCGCAAGCGCCGCGCGACGCCGCTGGTGGTCTACGACAGCCCGCTAAAAGCGCCGCATCCGCAGCACGCCCGCGTGCGCGAGGCCGCCCTGGCCAGCGGCGAGCGCGCGGTCGCGCCGCAGCGCGTGCGCGTGACACAGTCGCTGACGGTCAAGCCCGACGCGGTGCCCCCCGGCGAGACCGTGCGCGCCTGGCTGCCGTTCCCGCGCGCCATCGCCGGGCAGCAGGAGCACATCGCGCTGCAGTCGACGGTGCCGGCCGATCACCAGCTCGCGCCCGAGTCCGCGCTGCAGCGCACCGTGTACATGGAGGCGCCGGCGGTTGCCGGCGAGCCGACCGCGTTCTCGGTGACCTACGAGCTGACCGTCAGCGCGCAGTACAACCGGATCGATCCCGAGCGCGTGGTACCGGCAGAGATCACGCCCGAGCTCGCGCCCTTTGTTGCCGAGCGCGCGCCACACGTGGTGTTCAACGACGCCATGCGCCTGGAGTCCGCGCGCATCGTCGGCGACGAGACCAACCCCTACCGCATCGCGCAGAAGCTCTTCGCCGCCGTCGACCGGATCCCCTGGGCCGGCGCCCGCGAGTATTCCACCATCACCAACATCGGCCAGCACGCACTGGAGCAGGGCCACGCGGACTGCGGCCAGCAGACCCTGTTGCTGATCACCCTGCTGCGCATGAACGGCATCCCCGCGCGCTGGCAGTCGGGCTGGATCTTCTCCGACGGCGAATACAACGACATGCACGACTGGGGCTGGATGTACCTGGCCCCCTACGGCTGGGTGCCGATGGACGTGACCTTCGGCCGCCTGCCCGGCGCCGCGCCCGAGCTGCAGGACTTCTACCTGGGCGGACTCGACGCCTGGCGCATCGCATTCAACGACGACTGGTCGCGCGAGTTCGTGCCGGCCAAGCACCACCCGCGTTCCGAAACCGTCGACCTGCAGCGTGGCGAAGCCGAGTGGGACGGCGGCAACCTGTACTTCGACCAGTGGACCTACGACTTCGAGTGGCAGCTGCTGCCACCGGTCATGGACGACGGCACCTGAGCCAAGCCACCCAACAACGCACACCTGTTCCGGGGAGAACCGCAATGAAGGCCAGCCACACCCGATTCCGCAGAGCCGCGCTCTGCATCGCCCTGGGCACCTGCCTGTCCGCAATGGCGCCGGTTGCGCTGGCGCAGAGCGCCACCGGCGCGGTGGCCGGCCGCGCGAACGCGGGTGACCAGGTGCAACTGGTGAATGCCACCACCGGCGCCACGCGCACGGTGACGGTCGGCGCCGACGGCAGCTACCGCCTCGGCCAGCTGCAGGTGGGCGACTACAACGTGCAGGTGGTGCGGGACGGCGCGCCGGTCGGCGAGCCGGTGGCGGTCAGCGTCGCGCTGGGCGGCACCACCACCGTCAACCTCGGCAGCGAGGGCGGCATCGCCAACATGGCCACGGTGCAGGTGGTCGGCGCGCGCGTGGTGAACCGCGTCGACGTGCGCTCGACCGAATCCGCCACCAACGTGACGCGCGAGCAGATCGCGCAGCTCCCGGTGGACCAGAGCCTGTCATCGGTGGCTCTGCTCGCACCCGGCGTGGTGTCGTCGGGCGCCACCTTCGGCGGCCTGACCTTCGGCGGCGCTTCGGTGGCCGAGAACGCGGTCTACATCAACGGCCTCAACGTCACCGACCCGTATCGCCGCCAGGGCTTCTCCTCGGTGCCGTTCGGCTTCTATGACGAGTTCCAGGTCAAGACCGGTGGCTATTCGGCGGAGTTCGGCCGCAGCACCGGTGGCGTCATCAACGCCGTGACGCGCTCGGGCGGCAACGAGTTCCAGTCAGGCGTCGAGCTGACCATGGAGCCCTCGGCCTGGCGCTCGTCCAAGGACGACCATTTCCATTCGGACGGCACGCTCGACGAGCGCGACCGCACCAGCCGTGACTCGAACTCGTTCTACAAGGCCAACGTCTGGGCGTCCGGCCCGATCGTGAAGGACAGGCTGTTCTTCTTCGCGATGTACGAGGTGCGAGACAGCAGCCCGAAGGACGTCGACGAAAACGAGGTCTACCTGACCAAGAGCGACAACGACTTCTGGGGCGCGAAGCTCGACTGGCAGATCAACGACAACCACCTGCTTGAGCTGCTGGCGTTCTCCGACAAGGCCGACAGCGAGACCAGCATCTACGACTACGATTGGGACTCGGGCGAGAGCGGCGAGCTCAATGGCGGCTCGGTGTCGGGCAGCGGCGGCGAGAACTGGTCGGTGACCTATACCGGCCATTTCGGCGACAACTTCATGGCCAAGGCCATGTACGGCGTCAACGAGCGCAGCACCAACACCAGCAGCCCGTGGGACGCTGATTGCAGCATCGTGACCGTGGCCAACCAGGCGCGGGTGAACTGGGGCTGCCATCCGACCAACTCGAGCTACAACGGCCGCGTCGACGAGCGCGAGGCCGCGCGACTGGACTTCGAGTGGACCCTGGGCGACCACCTGCTGCGCTTCGGCGTCGACCACGAGGTGCTGGATTCCACCAGCTTCGTGCGCTATCCCGGCGACGGCCGCAGCTACCAGGTGCAGACCGTGACCCCGGGTGCACCGCTCAACGGTACCGTCGTGCCGGATGGCGTGACCCAGATCGTCGATGCGCGCCGCTACATCACCGGCGCGCCGGTGAGCACCGAGATGCAGGCGTTCTACATCGAGGACAACTGGAGCGTCACGCCCAACGTCCTGCTGAACCTGGGCGTGCGCTTCGACAAGTTCCACAACAAGCTGGCCTCGGGCGCGACCTTCGCCCGCGCGGACTTCGAGGACATGGTCTCGCCGCGCCTGGGCTTCAGCTGGGACATGAGGGGTGACGGCACCACCAAGCTGTTCGCCAATGCCGGCCGCTACTACCTGCCGCTGACCAACAAACTGACCGACTACTTCGGCGGCGGCACCACCGACGAACATTCCTACTACGTGTTCAACGGCTGGACCGAGCTCAACGATCCGATCACCGGCAAGCCCTACCTCTCGCCCAACCTCGGCGCGCAGATCGGCCCGGTCAACACCGACATGAACGCGCCGCCGCCGGACGATGTGCGCACCGCCGTGGCGCGCGACCTGAAGCAGGTGTACCAGGACGAGTTCATCCTGGGCTTCCAGCAGGCCATCAACCAGGCCTGGTCGTACGGCGTCAACGCGACCTATCGCGAAGTGACCCGCGCCGTGGAAGACGCGCGCATCAACCATGTCGAAGGCTGCGGCTGGTACTCCGGCGACTGGCCGATCATCAACCCGGGCGAGAAGGTGACCCTGTGGTGCCCGGATACGGAGGACTGGGTGGAGTTCGACTCCTCGCAGGACGGCTACGTGGCGTCCTACGGCGACGGCGCGGTCATGGGCTACAAGCGTCCCAAGCGCACCTACAAGGCCGTCGAGTTCCAGCTTGACCGCGCCTGGGACGACAAGTGGGCGATGAACTTCAGCTACCTCTGGTCCAAGAGCGAAGGCAACATGGAGGGTCCGGTCAACTCGGATACCGGTTATGCCGACACCAACCTGGTGCAGCATTACGACCATCCGGCCAACAACGAGCGTTTCGGCGTCCTGTTCAACGACTTCCGACACCAGTTCAAGCTGCGCGGCAGCTACAAGCTCAACGAGATGTGGAGCTTCGGCGCGACCGCAACGGCCCGCTCCGGCGGCCCGATCACCGCGTTCGGCGTGGTGTGGCCCGACGACCGCCGTCCGGGCGGTGGCCCGGGCGAGTTCAGCGGCGGCGGCACTGGCTGGCTGTGCGTGGCCAACTGCGCCGACCCGGCCACCCGCCAGCTCGTCTACTCCGAGCGCGGTGCCTTCGGCCGGATGCCCTGGGTGAAGGATCTCGGCGTGAACGTGACCTGGACGCTGCCGGTGGAAGGCATCGACCTGAAGGCGCGCTTCTCGGTCTACAACCTGCTCAACAGCCAGACCAAGGTCAACGTGCATTCGCGTTACGAAAGCACGCCCGGGACGAAGCTGCCGTACTTCGGCGAAGGAACGGTCTGGCAGGCCCCGCGCTACGCGCAGCTGGTCGTGACCTGGAACTTCTGAGCATGACGTACCGGAGGGCGGCGGATCGTCGCTCTCCGGTACGGGAAGGAGGCAAGGTGGCTACAGTGGGAGTCCTCTTCGCGGCCGCAGCCACGGCCGCGATTTTTTTTGCGCCGGCGGCGCGTGCGGATGCTGCGGATGGCGACTGGCCGCGGCAGGCCGTGGCCGCGGCGGTGGACGAGACGGTCGCGCGCTATGCGCTTCCGGGCATCGCCGTCGGCGTGGTTGGCGATGGCGAGGTGCGGCAGGTCGAACTGCGCGGCGAGACCGTCGCCGGCAGCGGCGAGGCGATCACCGCCGATACGCTGTTCAAGGTCGCCTCCAACACCAAGGCCATGACCGCCGCACTGCTCGCGCGGCAGGTCGATGCCGGCCTGTTGGCCTGGGACGATCCGGTGGTGAAGCACCTGCCGGGCTTCCGCATGCACGAGGACTGGGTGACGCGCGAGATGCAGGTGCGCGACCTGCTGATCCACAACAGTGGCCTGGGCCCGGGTGCTGGCGACCTGATGCTGTGGCCGGAGCCGAACGCGTTCACGCGCGGCGAGGTGATCGCCGGGCTGGCGCACCTGAAGCCGCGCTGGAGCTTCCGTTCGCGCTACGCGTACGACAACACGCTCTACATCGTCGCCGGCGAAGTGGCGGCCGCGGCCGGCGGCGCGCCCTACGACGTGCTGCTGCGGCGCGAGGTGTTCGAGCCGCTGGGCATGGACGGCTGCAGGGTCGGGGAGTGGCGCATCGACGGCGCCGGCCCGGTGGCCGCACCGCACGGTCGACGCGATGGCGCGTGGGTGGGGCGTCCCGATGGCGAGGTCGTGGCCGACATGCCGATGGCGGCGGCCGGCGGCGTGCGCTGCGGGCTGGACGACATGCTGCGCTGGGTGCGTGCCTGGCTCGATCCGGACGCGCGTGACGCCGCGGGGCGGCCCTGGCTGTCGGCCGGGCAGCGCGCGGCCGCGTGGACCCCGCACATGCCGATGCCGCTCAGCCGGCGCATGCGCGACTGGAACCGCAGCCACTACTACGCCTACGGCCATGGCTGGCGCCTCAGCGACGTCGACGGCACGGCGAAGGTCGCCCACACCGGCACGCTGTCGGGCATGTATTCCGCGGTGACGCTGCTGCCGGAGCTGGACGCCGGCTTCGTCATCCTGCTCAACGCGGATGCGGGCGATGCGCGGACGGTGCTTGAACAGTCGCTGTCGAAGATCTTCACCGGATGTCCCGGGACATCGGCCTGTCCCCGGGAGGACGGGCTGGTCGCGCACTACGCATCGCTGCTGGCCGCGGAGCGCGCGGCATCCACCGCTGCGCCGGACTCGCCTGAGGCCGACGCTGCGGGCGTACACCCGCGCGAGGCCGTGGCTGCCGACGCGCTCTCCGGCCGGCTCGGTCGCTACCGCGATCTCTGGTTCGGCGAGGCCACCGTGTGCCAGGCCGATGGCGGCGTGCGCTTCGAATCGCTGAAGTCGCCGCGGCTGGCCGGCCCGGTGCTGCGCGCGGGTGACCGCCTGCTGGTGGACTTCGACACCCTCGGCGCGGACGCTGACGCCTGGCTCGACTTCGCCGCCGGGACCGACGGCGGGCCGGTCACCCTGGCCATGGCCAAGGTCGACCCCGAGGCCGACTTCAGCTACGACTACGAGGATCTCGCGTTCCGGCGGATCGGCGACTGCCCCTGAGGCCCGGGCGGGTCATGTTGCGGCTCTGTGACGGTGCGCACGGGAGCGCCGGCGCGCGCGCGGATACCATGTTGCGTAGCAGCATCCCCCGTTACCGCTGCTCCAGGGAGAGGGAGCATGACGGAGTTTCGAGCCCAAGGGCGCCGCATCCTGGTGGTCGAGGACGATGCGACGAACCGGAGCGTGCTGGCGCGACAGCTGGCCATGGTCGGGGTCGACGCGGAGATGGCGGGCAACGGCCAGGAAGGCCTGTCGCGCTGGCTGGAGGGCGGCTTTGCGCTGGTCCTGAGCGACCTGCACATGCCGGTGATGGACGGCTTCGGCCTGGTCCGTGCGATCCGCAGCCGGGAGGCCCCCGGGATCAGGACGCCGGTCCTGGCCTTCAGCGCGGACGTCCGCATCGGGCAGGCGGAGAAGGCCCGTGAGGCGGGCTTCGACGACTTCCTGAGCAAGCCGATACAGCTCGACGGGCTGCGTGCGGTGCTTGGCCGCTGGCTGGCCACCGCGCCGGTGGCTGCGGCCGGCCACGGCGTTCCCGCCTTGGCGGTGCCGGTCGACGGGCCCTGCGCCGCGTCGGGGCCGATGCCGGTGTTCGAGGCCAGTGCGCTGCGCGAGCTGGTCGGCGACGAGCGGGGACTGATGCTGGAGATCCTCGACTATTTCGACGACGTCGCGACCGGCATGCGCGACGAGTTGCTGCGCGCGGCACGCACGGGCGACGCCGGCGAGGCCGGCATGCTCGCGCACCGGCTGAAGGCGTCCGCGCGCTCGGTGGGCGCCGTGCCGCTGGCGCTGCTGTGCGCAAGGCTCGAGGAACACGTGGATGCTCGGCGGCGCGACGGCGTCGGCCCGCTGGTGCAACAGGTGGTGGACGCACTGGATGCGGCCCTGGCGGCGATGCGCCGCTGGCGGGCCGCGGCCGTCGCGCCGGCGCCGGACATGACGAGGTATGCGCTTTGAAGATCCTGGTTGTCGACGACGATGATTTCACCACCCGCCTGCTGCACATCCAGCTGCGGGCCATGGGGCTGAAGAAGAGCGGCTATTCCGGGATCGAGCTGTGCTCGCGCGGGGAGGACGGGCTGGCGCGCGTCCTTGCCGACCCGGCCGGCTTCGGGCTGGTGTTCTGCGATCTGCGGATGCCTGGAATGGACGGCGTGGAGTTCGTCCGCCACCTCGCCGAAGGCGGCTTCACCGGTGCCCTGGTGCTCATGAGCGGTGCCGAACCGCGGGTGCTGCAGGCCGCCGAGCAGGTGGCGCGCGCGCAGCGGCTGAATGTCCTGGGCACGCTCTCCAAACCGGTGCAGCCGCAGGCGCTGCAGGACATCCTCCGGCACGCCGATGCGCCGGCCGGACCGGCCGGGGACGCCGATGCGGCCGCGCCGCGGTTCTCCGCCCGGGACGCGTCCGCGCTCGAGGCTGCGATCACCTCGGGCGAGCTGTTCAACTTCTACCAGCCGAAGGTGGACCTGGTCAGCGGCGAGGTGGTCGGGGTGGAAGCGCTGGCCCGCTGGCAGCAGCGCGGCCGCGGCATCGTGATGCCCGCCGAGTTCGTGCCGCTGGCGGAGTGGGCGGGGCTGATCCGGCCGCTGGCGAGGGTGGTCCTGTCGAACGCGCTGCACGATGCGCGCCACTGGAGCGCGGCGGGCCGGGAGCTGGACGTTGCGGTGAACCTGACCATGGCCAACCTCGCCACGCTCGACATGCCCGAGCGCGTCGCGCGCCTGGCCACCGCGGCGGACTTCCCGCTGGAGCGCCTGGTGCTCGAGCTGTCCGAGGCCCATCTGCCGACGCAGGCGCAGCCGCAGGCGCGGCTCGACATCATGACCAGGCTGAGGCTCAAGGGCATCCGCCTGTCGATCGACGAGTTCGGCACCGGCTTTTCCAACCTGTCGCAGCTGCGCGACATCCCGTTCTCCGAGCTCAAGATCGACCGCGGCTTCGTCCGCGGCGTGGCCCGGGACGCGTCGCGCCGCGCGATCGTGCAGGCCGCGCTGGCGCTGGCGCGCGAACTCGACGTGCAGGCGGTCGCGGTGGGGCTGGAGTCGGTCGAGGACTTCGCCTGCCTGCGCGACCTGGGCTGCCGGATGGGCCAGGGCGTGCTGTTCGCGGAGCCCATGCCGGCCGCCGAGATCATGCGCTGGACCACGGACTGGCCCGCCAGGCGCGACGGACTGCTGGCCGCCTGACACCCCGGAGGGGGCGCAACAAAAAACCCTTGGAAAACCAGGGGTTTCTGTCTGGATCTGGTGGGCGGTGCAGGGATCGAACCTGCGACCCTTGCCGTGTGAAGGCAATGCTCTACCGCTGAGCTAACCGCCCGAGGTGGCCGCGCAGTATACAGCAGCGGGACCCGGGTCCCGCAAGCCCCCGGGGCGCTTTCCATCGCCCGGCCCGGGCCGCTTCACCCGCGTCTCACCGCGCCGCGCCTAGCGTCCGGAGTCCGCCCATCTGCACGCGAGGCCGCCATGGCGCGCCCCATCTGGACCGGGACCCTGAGCTTCGGATTGTTGAACGTGCCGGTGTCGCTGATGTCGGGCGAGCGCCGGGTCGACATCAGCTTCCGCATGCTGGATTCCCGCGACAACAACCCCGTGCGCTACGAGCGCGTCAACGCCGAGACCGGGGAGGAAGTGCCGTGGAAGGACGTGGTCAAGGCCTTCGAGTACGACAAGGGCAGCTACGTGGTCCTGGAGCAGGACGACATCAGGTCCGCCGCGCCGGAAAGCCACGAGACGGTGGAGGTCGAGACCTTCGTCGACGCCGCCGACATCCCGCCGACCTATTACGAGAAGCCCTACATCCTGGTGCCCGCGAAGAAGGCCGAGAAGGGCTACGTGCTGCTGCGCGAGACCCTGCGCGACACCGGCAAGGCCGGCATCGCGCGCGTGGTGATCCGGACGCGTGAATACCTGGCGGCGGTGCTGCCGCAGGGCGACGCGCTGGTGCTGATGCTGCTGCGCTACCCGCAGGAGGTCGTCGATGCGTCGGAGTACCGGCTGCCCGAGGGCGGAGCCGGCGACTACCGGATCAATGCGAAGGAGCGGGAAATGGCCGGGCAGCTCATCGAGGCGATGAGCGGCGACTGGGACCCGTCGCAATACCGCAACGAGTTCCGCGAGCGCCTCGAGAAGGTGATCCGCGACCGGATGAAGTCGCAGGGCGTGGTGTCGCGTGACGACGACGACGAGCGCGACGTGCCCGAGGACGCCACCACCAATGTCGTGGACTTCATGGCCCTGTTGCAGAAGAGCATCGGCGCCAACAGGCGCACGCCCGCGAAGAAGCGCGGCGCGAGGGGCGCGGCCGGGGACGCGTCGCCCTCGAAGCCTGCGAAGAAGGCAGCGGCGAAGACCGCGAAGAAAACAGCGAAGAAAGCCGCGAAGAAGTCGGCGAAGGTGGCGAAGAAGTCCGCGAAGGCGCCGCGCAAGGGGGCCGGCGGCGCTGCGCGCAAGGCCGGCTGAGCCTCGCACGCTGCATGCACATCGCGATGACGGGGCGCCAACGGCCCCCGGCGTAACGTCGACCGCCGACGGCAATCTCCGGGAGGTGGTCGATGGCGACGAAGAAGACGGGTAAGGCGGCCAAGGCGGCCGGGGCCGGTCCCGCAGGCGGCGGCAGGAAGACAGCGGCGCGGCAGCGCGACATCCAGGAGCAGGCGCTGCGCTCCGCGAAGCAGGCGAAGAAGAAGGCGCCCGCGAAGAAGTCGCCCGCGCAGGCCGGCGCGCGCCGGCAGCCGACCACCCTGCCGGCCCAGCATCTTCCCAAGCCGGGCATGGAAGGCGATCTCGACCTGCAGCCGCGCTTCAGCGCGCCGGACTACGCGGGCAGCGGCAAGCTCGACGGCATGGCGGCGATCGTTACCGGCGGCGATTCGGGCATCGGCCGCGCGGTGGCGGTGCTGTTCGCGCGCGAAGGCGCCGACGTCGCCGTGCTGCACCTCGCGGAGGGCGGTGACGCCGAGGAGACCCGCCGGCATGTCGAGGCCGAAGGCGCGCGTTGCCTGGTCATCGCCGGCGACGTGCGCGACCCGGCGTTCTGCGAGGACGCGGTGGGGCAGGTGGTCGACGCCTTCGGACGGCTCGACGTGCTGGTCAACAACGCCGCCTTCCAGCAGCACGTGGAGCGCCTGGAGGACCTCACCGACGAGCATCTGCAGGAGACCCTGCAGACCAACATCGCCGGCTACTTCCACATGGCGCGCGCCGCGCTGCCGCACATGGAGGAGGGCGCCAGCATCATCAACACCGGGTCCGAGACCGGGATCTTCGGCAGCCCGAAGCTGCTCGACTACTCGGCGACCAAGGGCGCGATCCATGCTTTCACCAAGGCGCTGGCGAGCAACCTGCTCGGCCGCGGCATCCGCGTGAACTGCGTGGCGCCGGGGCCGGTGTGGACGCCGCTCAATCCGGCCGACAAGCCGGCCGCCGACGTGGCGAAGTTCGGCAAGGACAGCGACATGGGGCGTCCCGCGCAGCCGGAAGAGCTGTCGCCGGCCTATGTGTTCCTGGCGTCGCCGGTGATGTCGTCGTACGTGAACGGCGCGATCCTGCCCGTGATGGGCGGGCCGCGCGGATGATCGGGACCATGCTGCAGTCAGGAGGTGCGTGATGACCAGGGGCGACAAGTCGGCCTATACCGACAAGCAGAAGCGCAAGGCGGAGCACATCGAGGACAGCGAGCGCGAAAAAGGCCGCTCGAAGGAGGACGCGGAACGCGTCGCCTGGGCGACGGTGAACAAGCAGGACGGCGGCGGCAAGAAGTCAGGCTCGGGCCGCAAGTCGTCCTGACCCGGCCCGCGCCTGGGCGCCCGCGCTGCCTCTGTGGGAGCAGCTATCTGTGGGAGCAGCTATAGCTGCGACCGAGGTGTGCAAATGCGTCGGGGGGCGGGTCGCAGCTATAGCTGCTCCTACAGGGCGGGGCGGCGGCTCAGGCCAGGCTTTGGATCACGTGCACCAGCGCGTACAGCACGCCGCCGATCAGCGCGCCGACGGCGGTGCCGTTGTAGCGGATGAACTGCAGGTCCGAGCCCACCGCAAGCTCGAGTTCGCGGGTCAGCTCCACCGCGCTCCACTGGTGCACGCGTTCGACGATGAAGCCGCGGATGCCTTCGCGGTAGCGTTCGATCTCGGGCAGCACCAGGCCGACGATGCCGTCGTTGATCCACGCGCGCATGTCGTCGTCGGCGGCCAGCCGCGCGCCGATCTCGGCGCCCACCGACGAGATCCGAGTGGCGATGGCCGAGTCGTCGCGGCCCACGTCCTCGCGGATCCAGGCCGCAAGGTCGTGCCACAGGCTGCGCAGGTAGCGCGACAGGTCGGAATCCTCGATCAGCTGGTCGCGGAAGGCGTTGACGCGCTCGCGCAGCGCGGGGTCGTCCTCGAGGCGAAGGATCAGGCGTTCGAACTCGGCGCCGATGCGCTGGCGCATCTCGTGGTCGCGGTCGCGGGCCATGTCGCCGACCATGCCGGTCATGCCCGCGACCAGCTTGTCGGCGACCTTGTCGGCCACCACGCCGTCGAGCTTCAGGTAGCGCAGCACCTTCCACAGTTCGCGGCCCGCCACGCCGGAGATGCGCTCGTGCGTACCGGGCGCGGCCAGCACCTCGCCGGCGTAGGACAGCCCGGCGTCCACCAGCGCCTGGTGGCGGCCGTCCGCGGTGAGCTGGCGCAGCACCACCGCGACCACGCCCGACAGGTCGACCTGGCGCAGGCGTGCCTCGGCGATGCGGTGCAGGAAGCCGTGCAGTTCCTCGCTGTCGAGCGCGTCCAGGATGCGGGGCAGGGCATTGGCCAGGGCGCGGCCCATGCTGCCGGCGAAGCCCGAGTCGGCGAGCTTGGCGGCGATCGAGCCGGCGATGTCGACCGACTGCAGCTTCTCCGCCACCTGCCGGGTGCCGAGGAAGTGGTCGCAGATGAAGTCGGCAAGGCTGGCGCCGAGCGCGTCCTTCTTCGACGGGATGATCGCGGTGTGCGGGATCCAGCGCATGCCCAGCGGATGCCGGAACAGCGCGACCACCGCGAACCAGTCCGCCAGCCCGCCGACCAGCGCCGCCTCGAACACCGCGGCCAGGAAGCCGAAGGCCCAGTGCGGGTGCGTGCGCTCGAGCACGGAGACGACCGCAAGCCCCGTGCCGGCGATGCCGAGCAGCCCGAGCGCGATGGCCTTGCGGCGGCGCAGCGCGGCTTCGCGGGGATCGGTGATCGTCGGCATCGCGACAGGGTAGCGAAGGCTGGGCGACGGTGAAGTGCGTCCGTCCGGATGCTTGCCTCGGCGAGGGCTGCTCCCGTATCATTCCGGGCTCGCCAGTGGCCGGGTAGCTCAGTTGGTAGAGCAGGGGATTGAAAATCCCCGTGTCGGGGGTTCGATTCCCTCCCCGGCCACCACTTGGCAGCGAAGGGCCCGCAGATATGCGGGCTTTTCTGTTTCTTATCGTGGCTGAACGCCGGGCGCTGCCCGTGCGCAGCGGGGCCGCGAGTGCGCGATGATCGAAAGCCGGTTCCAGCGCCGCGCCGCGGCGGGAGAGGCATCATGAAAGGCACGCCCACGGCTGCGCTTGCGGCCATCGCACTGATGGCGCTGCAGGGCTGCGCCACCACCGGCATGACCGAGGCTGAAAAGCTGGCGACCTACCGCGCGGCCGCCGGCGAGCCCGTGTCCAGCTTCAGCTATCTCGGGCGGATCAGCGGCTGGACGCCGCTCGACGACGAGCACATCGCGGTCTGGACGAGGCCGAAGGAGGCCTGGCTGCTGTCGTTCAGCGGCGTCTGCCCGGACATCGAATTCACGCCGATGATCGGCCTCACCAGCCAGGGCAGCCGGGTGTACGCGGGCTTCGACAAGGTGCTGGTGGACAGCCCCGGCTCGATGCGGTTGCCGTGCCGCATCCGCGAGATCCGGCCGCTCGACGTCACCCGCATCCGCGAGGCCGAGAAGGCGGCGCGGGAAGAGGCTCAGGACGCGTCTTCGGGCACGTAGCCGGCAGGCTTCTCGGCGCCGCCCTGGAACAGGAACTTCTCCATCTCGCGCTCCAGGAAGGCGCGGTGCTCCGGGTCCATCGGCGACAGGCGGTTCTCGTTGATCAGCATGGTCTGGTGCGCCAGCCACGCGCCCCAGGCCGGCTTGCCGATGCTGGCGAAGACGCGCTCGCCGAGCGCGCCCGGCCAGGGCACGAAGTCGAGGCCTTCGGCTTCGCGCTTCTCGTATTCGCAGTGGACGGTGCGGCTCACGGCTGTTTCTCCTGGTCCTGTTCGAATTGCGCCTCGACCAGCGTGCGGACGGGCGCCGGGATGCCGAGGCCGGCGAGCGCGTCGCGCGGCACCCAGCGCAGGTCGTCATTGTCCCGCACCGCGGCCGCGGTGGCGACCGCGCGCCAGCGCCGCGGGTGCATGTTGAAGCGGTAGTGGCTGAAGACGTGGGCGATGCTGTCGAGCGCTTCGCCGTGCGCGTAGTCGCCGTCGATGTGGTCGCCGAACCATGCGCGCGCGGCGGCCTCGCCGTCGGCCTCGGGCAGCGACCACAGCTGTGCCCAGACCCCGGCCGGCGGGCGCCGCTGCAGCAGCACGCGGCCTTCGGCGTCGCGCAGCAGGAGCAGCGTCGCCTCGCGGGTGGGCAGCGCCTTCCCGGGCTTCGGCGTCGGCAGTTCCCCGGTGCGCCCCTGCGCGTACGCCACGCAGCCGGGCCGCAGCGGGCAGGCGGTGCAGGCAGGCGCATGCCGGGTGCAGAGCGTGGCGCCGAGGTCCATCTGCGCCTGGGTGTAGTCGGCCAGGCGCGCGCGTGGCAGGTGCGCCTGCGCGAAGCCCCACAGGCGCTTTTCCACCGCGGGCTGGCCCGGCCAGCCGTCGATGCCGTGGTAGCGCGCGAGGACGCGCTTGACGTTGCCGTCGAGGATCGCGAACCGGTCGCCCCAGGCCTGGGCCAGGATCGCGCCGGCCGTGCTGCGGCCGATGCCCGGCAGCGCGACGAGGGCGTCGAAGTCGCGCGGCAGTTCGCCGCCATGCGCCTCGGCGCAGGTGCGCGCGGCGGCGTGCAGGTTGCGCGCGCGGGCGTAGTAGCCCAGGCCGGACCACAGCCCGAGCACGTCGTCGAGCGGCGCGGCGGCGAGCGCGGCGACCGTCGGCAATGCGGCCACGAAGCGCTCGAAATAGGGGATGGCCACGCGCACCTGCGTCTGCTGCAGCATGATTTCCGACAGCCAGACGCGATACGGCGTGCGCGGGTGCTGCCAGGGCAGGTCGTGGCGCCCGTGCACGTCGAACCACGCCAGCAGCGGGGCGGCGAACGCGTCGGCCGCGGGCGTGGCAGGGGTTGTAGGCGTGGCAGGGGCTGCAGCTTCGACGTGTGCCTGGCGCGATGTCCGCGGGCTCACGGCGCGTCACCCGGCTCGATCCCGATCTCCACGCCTTCCAGCACCGCCCCCGCGATCTCGATGCGCGGGGCGCTGGCGCGCCCGGCGAGCGGCGGCAGCGGCGTGCCGGTGGCGGCGGCGTCCATCCAGCCCAGCAGCTCCGGAATGCGGACGCCGGCGCGGGCCTGGGCGCCATCGCGCCGCAGATGCAGGCCGACGGGGCCGGACAGGTCGCGCGCGCCGGCATAGGCCAGCGCGACGGCGATCGGCGCGGGCGATGCGTCCAGCGGCGCCGGAAGCGCCGGCCATGCTTCGGGCCAGTCCGGCATGCGGCCGGTGAATTCCAGCAGCAGGGCGTGTCCGAAGGCCCCGCGTCCGTTCAAGTCCAGCCGCGGCACGATGCCCTCGACGCGCAGCGCGACCGCCGCCGGCGCCAGCGTCCAGGTGCCGTCGCGCAGGCGCAGCGGGCCGTGCGTGCCGAGCGCGAAGCGCAGCGGTTCGCCTTCGCCGCGGTACTCGGCGGACATGCCAAAGCGCAGCGGCGCGACGCGCAGGATGCCGCCGCCGAAGCGCAGCGGCCCCGAGGCGGCGACGGTGGCGGGTAGCTGCCAGTCCGCGCCCTCGATGCGCACGCGGCCGCGCGCGCTGGCGCCCGCGCCGTCGGCGGGCCGCGTGGCCGCGAGATGGAGGTCGAAGTGGACGCGGGTCGGGGCGGCCAGCTCGAGCACGCCGCGCGCGTGCGCGGCCACCGGCCGGCCTTCGCCGAGCGAGGGCAGGTCGAGGTCGAGCCCGTGCAGCGCCCAGCCTTCGCCCAGCAGCCGTCCGTCGCGGACGCCGATGCCGTCGGACAGCGTCGGCAGCCGGCCTGCGCCCGGCGGCCGGCCGGCGAGCCAGGCCTGCAGCAGCGCCAGGTCCAGCACCGGTGCGTCGAGTTCGATGCGCTCCAGCACCAGCGGTGCCGCGCGCTCGCGCAGGGTCGACCACGGCAGCGACACCAGCAGCCGCTCCGCGCGCAGCAGCGGCGCGCCCGCACCCGGCGCACGTACCACGACGTCGCGTACCTCGAGCAGCGGGGAGCCGCGCAGGCGATAGCGCGCCTCGCCTTCGAAGTCGATGTCCAGCCCGAGCGCGTCGCCGACGCTGCCCAGCGCGATGCGCGCGAGCTGCCGCGGCTGCATGAGGATCGCCGCGGCCAGCGCGACCAGCAGCAGCACGACCACGGCGATGCCGGCGGCGAGCGCAAGCCCGCGGCGCAGCCTCACGCCCCCAGCGCCTCCGGCAGCAGGGCGTCGACGAACGCCTCGGCGTCGAACACGCGCAGGTCCTCGGGGCGCTCGCCGATGCCGGCGAAACGGATCGGGATGCCGAACTCCCGCGCCAGCGCGAACACCACGCCGCCCTTGGCGGTGCCGTCGAGCTTGGTCACCACCAGCCCGGTCACGCCGGCGGCCTGGTGGAAGTGGCGCAACTGGCTGAGCGCGTTCTGGCCGGTGGTGCCGTCGATCACCAGCAGCACCTCGTGCGGCGCGGCGGGATCGAGCTTGCCGAGCACGCGCTTGATCTTCGACAGCTCGGCCATCAGGCCCTGCTGGGTGTGCAGGCGGCCGGCGGTGTCGGCGATCAGCACGTCGGTGCCGCGGGCCTTCGCGGCCTGCAGCGCGTCGAAGGCGACCGAGGCGGGATCGGCGTCCTGGCCCTGGGCGACCACGGCCACGCCGTTGCGCTGGCCCCAGGCCTGAAGCTGCGCGACGGCGGCGGCGCGGAAGGTGTCGCCGGCGGCCAGCATCAGGCCGCGGCCCTCGTCCTTGAAGCGCCTGGCCAGCTTGCCGATGGTGGTGGTCTTGCCGACGCCGTTGACGCCCACGGTGAGGATGACAAAGGGCTTCGCGGCCGGGTCGATGGCCAGCGGCTTCGCCACCGGCTCGAGCATGCGGATCAGCTCCAGCCGCAGCGCGCTGCGCAGCGCGTTGGCGTCGGCGAACTCGCGCGCCTTCATGCGCTTGCGCAGCGACTCGACCAGGCCGGTGGTGGCGGCGACGCCGACGTCGGCGGTGATCAGTGCGGTCTCGATCTCGTCGAGCAGGTCGTCGTCCAGGCGCGGATTGCGCGAGAACAGGCCGCCGAGGCCGCGGGCGATGCCGCTGCCCATGAGGCGCTCGCGCCAGCCCGGCTTGCCGGGGGCGGCGGCGGGCTTTTCCTGGGTGGCGTGCGGCGTCGGTGCATCGGCAAGGACGGCGGCCGGAGGGGGCGCGGACGCCGGGGCGGCGGGGATGGGCGCCGGCGGCGCAACGGCGACGGTCGCGGGCGCGGGCGAAGCAACCTCGACCTGCAGCGGAGCCGCCGTTGCCGGCGAAATGGCGTCGGATATGGTCGGCGCCGGCGCTTCGGGGGCCGCTTCGGGGTCCGCATCGGCGCTCCACGCGGCGACATCGGCGGGCGCCGGCGCAGGCGCGGCGTCATGGACCTCGCGGCGCGCGCTCCACGCGTCCTCGACGGCCGCGGCCACGTCGGTGGCGCCGGGCTGGGCCGCGTCGCCCATCCGGCGCGCCGCCTCGATGGCTTCGGCGGCGGCGCTCAGCGACGAACGTTCGTCCTTCGCCGGCTTCGCCTTGTCGGCGTCGGATTTCCAGCGGCGGAACAGACTCATCGCGATCGGACCAGGCGGGAACGGGGGAGGGTGCGCATGTGCGCACAAGCGCGGACAATGCCGCGTCATGGTACCACCCAGCCCTCGCGCGCCCTCCCGTTCCGCGGCCTCCGGCAGCGTGCGCATCATCGCCGGCCGCTGGCGCGGATCGAAGCTGCCGGTGGCGTCCGCGCCCGGCCTGCGGCCGACCTCGGACCGCGCCCGCGAAACCCTGTTCAACTGGCTGCAGCCGGTGCTGCCGGGCGCGCGCGTGCTCGACCTGTTCGCCGGCAGCGGCGCGCTGGGCCTCGAGGCGCTGTCGCGTGGCGCGCGCGAGGCGCTGCTGGTGGAGCGCGATCCCGCGCTGGCGCAGTCGCTGCGCGACACCTGCGCGCGGCTGGATGCCGGCGATGCCGCCACGGTGCTGCGCGCCGACGCGCTGGAGCTGCTGCGCGCGCCGCTGCACGGCCGCTTCGACCTGGTGTTCCTCGACCCTCCCTTCGATTCCGGCGCCTGGGACGCCGCGCTGGAGCGGCTCGGCCCCTGGGTCGCGGACGAGGCCTGGCTCTACATCGAGTCGCCGTCGGCCACCCCGGCGGCACCCGGCGCCGGCTGGCGCCTGCACCGCGAGTCCTCGACCCGCGACGCGCGCCACGCCCTGTTCCGGCGCGCGCCGGCACCCTGACCAGCGTCGTGCCGCGCTGATACACTCCGGCCGGCGGATCAGCACCCCGAGCACGGCGCACACAGGCATGAGCACAGCCCGAAACAGGATCGCCGTCTATCCCGGCACCTTCGATCCGATCACCAACGGCCACGTCGACCTGGTCGACCGCGCCGCGCCGCTGTTCGACCGCCTGATCGTGGGTGTGGCCGAGAGCCCGGCCAAGGGCCCGGCGCTGGAGCTCGGCCTGCGCGTCGACCTCGCGCGCCAGGCGCTGGCCCACCACGCCAACGTCGAGGTCCGCGGCTTCGATTCGCTGCTTGCCCACTTCGTCTCCGACGTCGGCGGCGGCGTGCTGCTGCGCGGCCTGCGCGCGGTGTCCGACTTCGAATACGAATTCCAGCTGGCGAGCATGAACCGCCACCTCATTCCCGAGGTGGAGACGCTGTTCCTGACGCCGGCCGAACAGTACGGCTTCATATCCTCGTCGCTGGTGCGCGAGATCTCCCGCCTCGGCGGTGACGTCTCGGGCTTCGTGCCGGCGGCGGTGGCCGAAGCGCTCCAGGCCGAATGGCGGCGCGCGGGATAGACTCACCACCAACGCAACGATCTCCTGGGGAACACGAATGAAGACCACCACCCGCCTGCTCCTGTCCGCCTGCCTCGCGCTGCCGCTGCTTGCGGCCTGCAAGAAGGAAGAGGCGCCCGTCGCCGTCGTCGCCGCGCCGCTGACCGCGCCGGCCACCGCCGACGACACCGCCTGGCGCGCCTACGTCTCCGACGTGGTGACGCGCAACATGGAAGGCATCGTCAACCAGCCCTACGTCTACTACCTGCCGGCACCGACAGGCGACGAGGCCGCCGACGCCGGCAACTACGAGCGCCTGTCCGACAAGGCCACCAGCGACGTGTCGCGCGGCATCGTGCGCGGCAACATGCTGGCCTATGCCTCGTCGGACTCGGCGAAGATGGCCGACATCATCGTCAACGCCTTCGCCGGCGTCGAACCCGACACCATGAAGGGCGTGCGCGTCGTGTTCATCGGCGCCGCTGCCGACCGCGAGCGCGTGTCCGCCGCCGTGGCCCCGGCCGCCGTGGAGTTCATCTTCGTCGAGGCGAAGTAAGCCCCCGCGTCCGCCGCCGGCCCCGTGCCGGCGGCGGCCCGCACGCCCAGGGTCTACAATGGCTCCATGGCGCTGCGCATCAACGAACTCTGCATCAACTGCGACGTCTGCGAGCCTGCGTGCCCCAACGAGGCCATCTCGCAGGGTGAAACCGTCTACGTCATCGATCCCTCGCGCTGCACCGAGTGCGTGGGCCATTTCGACGAGGCGCAGTGCGTCGTCGTCTGCCCGGTCGAGTGCATCGACCCGGATCCCGATGTTCCCGAAACCCACGACCAGCTGCTGGCCAAGTTCCTGCGGCTGACGGAGAAGGCTGCATGACGCCAATGACCCTGCTGCGCCGGATGGCGCTGCCGCTGCTGTTCGCCCTGGTGCCCGCGGGCGTGGTGGCGGCCGCCGATGGCCAGGCGCCAAAGGCCGCCGCGCATGCTGCTCCGGCGGCCGCGGCCACGCCTCCGGGCGCCGCGATCGCCTCGGCGCACGCGCTGGCCACCGATGCCGGCATGGAAGTGCTGGCCGACGGCGGCAACGCCTTCGACGCGGCGATCGCGGTGTCGGCGGTGCTGTCGGTGGTGGAGCCGATCAGCTCCGGCATCGGCGGCGGCGGCTTCTTCCTGCTGCACGATGCGAAGAGCGGCCGCGACGTCTTCGTCGACGCGCGCGAGACCTCGCCCGAGGCCGCGACGCCGGAGCGCTACCTCGATGCCGAGGGCGAGTTCGACCGCGACCGCGCCACCAACGGTGCCTGGTCGGCCGGCATCCCCGGCCTGCCCGCGGCCTTCGTCCACATCCAGCAGCAGTACGGCAGGCTGCCGCTGTCGCGCACGCTGGCGCCGGCGATCCGCATCGCGCGCGAGGGCTTCCCGGTGTACGGACGCATGGCGCGCGGCTACGAGGCGCGGCGCACGGTGATGGAGCGCTATCCCGGCACGCGCGAGGTCTACCTCGCCGGTGGTCGCCCGATCCGCGAAGGCGACCTGTTCCGCCAGCCCGACCTCGCGCGCACGCTCGAACAGCTGGCCGAGCGCGGCTTCGACGGCTTCTACGCCGGCGACGTCGGCGCGAAGCTGGTGGCGGGCGTCAACGCCGAAGGCGGACAGTGGACCGCCGCCGAACTCGCCGCCTACCGCGTGCGCGAGCGCGAGCCGGTCCGCTTCCGCTACCGCGACTGGGACATCGTCACCGCGCCGCCGCCGTCGTCCGGCGGCATCGCGCTGGCGCAGATGCTGCAGATCCTGGCGCCTTACGAGCTGAGCAAGCTGGACGAGGCGCACCGCACGCACCTGGTGGTCGAGGCGATGCGCCGCGCCTTCCGCGACCGCACCTTCTACCTGGGCGATCCCGATTTCGTGGACGTGCCGCAGCGGCTGCTCACGAGCCCCGATTACGCCGCCGGCCTGCGCGCCACCATCCATCCGGAGCGCGCCACGCCCAGCGACCTGCTGTCCGGCGCGCCGACGCCGCTCGAGGACGAGGAAACCACGCACTTCTCGATCATCGACGCCGAAGGCAACCGCGTCGGCGCGACCCAGACGGTGAACCTGCTCTACGGCTCCGGCCTGGTCGCGCCGGGCACCGGCGTGCTGCTCAACAACGAGATGGACGACTTCGCGCTCAAGCCGGGCACGCCGAACGCGTTCGGCGTGATGGGCTTCGACGCCAACGCGCCGGCGCCGGGCAAGCGCATGCTCAGCTCGATGGTGCCGACCTTCATGCTGTCCGACGACCGGATCGCCGTGCTCGGCACCCCGGGCGGCAGCCGCATCATCACCATGGTGCTGCTGGGCGTGCTCGGCTACGACGCCGGGCTGTCGGCGGCCGACGTCGCCGCGCTGCCGCGGTACCACCACCAGTGGATGCCGGACGCGATCCAGGCAGAGGCCGGCACCTTCGACGTGGCCACCGCGCAGGCACTGCGCGCGATGGGCCACACCGTGGTGCGCCCGGAGGACGAAGTGGCCGAGGGCCGCCGTTCCAGCGACGCCTGGGGCAACTTCCAGACCGTGGCCTGGGACATCGCCGGCAAGCGCATGGAAGCCGGGACCGACCCGCGCAACCCCGTGGGCAAGGCCGAAGTGCGCGCTACCAAGCCCTGACCACCGTCCGAGCCACCACCCTGGCCATGGTGCCATCGCCCCTGACCATGATCCCCACGATCCCTGACCATGATCCTGTAGGAGCAGCTACAGCTGCGACCGGAATCTCCAGGCGGGCATGAATTCGTCTGGGCCGGTGAACCGGGTCGCAGCTGTAGCTGCTCCTGCAGTGGCTGGTGGGCGACAAGTGGTGGACGGACACGAGGATATCCACATGAAACTCTGGTCGATCGAAGGCAATACCCAGCGGCTCGACGGCGGCTCGATGTTCGGCAACGCGCCGCGGGCGATGTGGTCGAAATGGATGGAGCCGGACGCGCAGAACCGCATCCGGCTCGCCACGCGTGCGCTGCTGGCGACGCCGTTCAATGGGCGCACGGTGCTGTTCGAGGCCGGCATCGGCGCCTTCTTCGAGCCGAAGCTGCGCGAGCGCTACGCCATCGGTGGCGACGGCCACGTGCTGCTGGATTCGCTGCGCGAGGCCGGCTTCGGCCACGAGGACATCGACGTGGTGGTGCTGAGCCACCTGCACTTCGACCACGCCGGCGGGCTGCTGTCGGCCTGGGAAGAGGGCCGGGACCCGGAGCTGCTGTTCCCCAACGCCACCTTCGTGATCGGCCGCGAGCAGTGGGAGCGCGCGCGCGATCCGCACCCGCGCGATCGCGCCAGCTACATCCCGGCGCTGCTGCCGCTGCTCGAGGCCAGCGGCCGCGTGGAGCTGGTGGATCACGGCAGCGACCGCACGCCGGCGCTGGGCGACGCGGTGCGCTTCCACTGGAGCCACGGCCATACGCCGGGGATGATGCTGGCCGAGATCCTCGGCCCGGAGCGCCGCGACGACGGCCACCACGGCGGCGTGGTGTTCTGCGCCGACCTCGTGCCCGGGCTGCCCTGGGTGCACGTGCCAATCACCATGGGCTACGACCGCTGCGCCGAGACCCTGATCGACGAGAAGCAGGCCTTCCTCGACGACAAGTTCGCCCGCGGCGTGCACCTGTACTTCACCCACGATCCCGACTGCGCGCTCGCTCAGCTCGACCGCGACGCGCGCGGCCGGTTCAGCGGCGTGCACCAGGTGCAACGGCTGCAGGCGCGCAGCCTTGGAGCCAACGGCGCGGACTGAGGGTCAGCCGACGCCCGCGCGGTACAGCAGCCAGGCCAGGCAGCCGGCGAGCAGGCTGGCGAGGGCGGCGATCGTCCACGGCAGCCAGACCCGCCAGGCGGCGCGCGGCCCGTGCCGCGGAATCCCCGCATCGTCTTTCCCGGGATCCGGCACCAAGTGGAGCGTCGACGTGGACGCCGAGGGGGCCGGCACGCCATCGCGCGACGTCGCCTGGCCATGCGCCGCCCCGTTCCGCAGTCCCGGTGGCCGGTGCGCGGCCGGTGCCGGCATCGGCGGCAGCAGCGTCGCCGGCAACGCCAGGCGGTAGCCCTCGCCATAGATGGTCTGCAGGACGTTGCCGTGCGGGTCGCCGAGCGCCACGCGAAGGCGGCGCATGACCTTGGACACCGCGCTGTCGAAAACGGCCTCGGCGCCCGGCCAGGCTTCGGCGATCAGGTGGGCGCGCGGCACCACGGAATCGGCCTGCCGCAGCAGGCATTCCAGCACCGCGAGCGCGCGCGGATCCAGCTCCATGCGGCGCTCACCGCTGTGCAGGCTGCGGGACGCGGGCACGAGGCGGTAGCGGCCGAACAGCCATTCCCCCGCCGGCGGCGCGTGGGCGGGCGGGATCGGGCCCTCGGGGGCCGGAGGCGTCGGCGGCAGCGGAGCGGTGGCCACATCCCGGGCAACGCGGGATGCCCGGGGGGCAGGACAGCGTGGACGCGCGCCGTGCGCCCGCGCAACGTCCCCTCAGGCGCGGGTGCCGAAGATCTTGTCGCCGGCGTCGCCAAGGCCGGGGAGGATGTAGCCCAGTTCGTTCAGGCGCTCGTCGATCGACGCCACGTAGACCTCGACGTCGGGATGGCGGGCCCCGAGCGCCCGCAGGCCCTCCGGTGCGGCCACCAGGAACAGCCCCTTGATCCGCGTGCAGCCGGCCTTCTTCAGCATGTCGACCGTGGCCACCAGCGTGCCGCCCGTGGCCAGCATCGGGTCGAGGATCAGCGCGGTGCGGTCGGCCATGTCGCCCACCAGGTTCTCGTAGTAGGCCATGGCCTCGAGGGTGGATTCGTCGCGGCGGATGCCGACCACGCCGACCTTGGCCGCGGGGATCAGCTCCAGCACGCCGGGCAGCATGCCCAGGCCTGCGCGCAGGATCGGCACCAGGGTGATCTTGCGGCCCTTGATGCGGCGCACGCGCACCGGGCCGGCCCAGCCTTCGACCTCGGCATCCTCGCATTCGAGGTCGGCGGTGGCCTCGTAGGTGAGCAGCGCCGCGACCTCGCCCGCGAGCTCGCGGAAGGTCTTGGTGCTGTTGTCGGCGCGGCGCATCAGGCCGAGCTTGTGCTGCACGAGGGGATGGCGGACTTCGACGATCTTCAACGTTGCGGTGCCTGGGGAGCGATGCCGGAAGTCTGCAACAAAGTCGCGGCCGTGTGCATGCCGGCCACGAAAAAGCCGGCCATCGGGCCGGCTTTTCCGTGGTCCGGTGGGCAGGGCGCCCGGCTCAGAACGCCCAGCGCATGACCAGCTGGTAGCTGGGGCCGGCTTCTTCGGTCTCCAGCTCGAACTCGTCGTAGTCGCGCGCGAACTGGTCTTCCAAGGTGTTGAACTTGTGGAAGACCTCGTCCTTCGACGCGTCCAGCAGGTTCGCCGCGGTGAAGCGCAGCGAGAAGCTGTTGCCGAACCGCTTCTCGACGAAGGCTTCGAGGTCCTCGCCGTAGCTGATGGTGACCTCCTCGCCGACGATGCGCTCGTATGCGTCGCCCTGCTTGCGGTACGACAGGCCGAAGCTGGCGTCGAGCGTCGGCAGGTCCTGGATGAAGCCGACGTTGAAGGTCGATTTGGCCTGGTTGTTGAAGCGGCGCTCGCCCATGAAGTCGTCGACATCGGACTTCACGTAGGCGTAGTTCATGAACACGCCGGTGTTCTCCATGCCGAAGGCCCCCAGCGGGGTGGACAGGTCGAACTCGAGGCCGTAGACCTTGCCGCTGCCGACGTTGGCCGAGGTGAACACCCAGCTGTTGGCGGGCTCGGCGGCCATGGCCTCCTCGATGGTGGCGTACTCGCCATCGTCCACCAGGTCCTCCCAGGTGCCGATCATTTCATCGCTGGGCTCGCCGGTGTTGACCAGCTCGATCAGGTTGTCGATGTCGCGGTAGAAGAGGTTGATGCCGACCACGCCACGGCGGCCGAGGCGGTGCTCGTAGCCGAGGTCGAGGCCGTTGGCGGTCTCAGGGTCGAGGTGCGGGTTGCCGATGTAGTCGTTGTCGCCGTACTCGCCGTCGAGCAGCGCTGGGATCAGCGCGTTGAAGTCCGGGCGCTTGATGCTCCGGGCCAGCGACAGGCTGATGCGGTCGGCGTCGGTCAGGTCCCACTTCAGGTGCAGCGACGGCAGCAGCTCGCCGTAGTCCTTGGACACGCGGACGAGGTCGCCGTCCTGGCTGGACTCGATGTCCGAATCGGTGCGCTCGTAGCGCAGGCCGGCTTCCCAGGCCATCACGCCGGTGCCGCCGGAGAACATGAGGTACGGGTCGATCCGCGTCTCCTCGATCAGGCTGCCGACCATGGTGTCGGGCTGGTACACCACCGGGTCGCCTTCGTTGTCGGCGGCGAACTCGTAGTAGGCGTGGTCGATCTCGCGCTCCTTGGCACGGTAGTCGACGCCGAACTGCATCTCGGTGCCGCCGAGCCAGCGCTTGTGCGCGATCTTGAAGCTGGTCTCGGTGTCGCTGGCGTCGATGTCCAGGCGCTCGGCCTCGGACTCGTCCCACTCGCCGTCGACGTAGGCGTGCGCCTCTTCCGTCTCGATGCTGCTGTCCTCGAACCTGGCGTAGTCGAAGTCCAGCTCGGTGGTGCCGCCGGCCATGTCGAAGCGGTACTCGGCGCCGATGCCCCAGTTCTTCTGGTCCACGGTGCTGAAGCCGGGAACGTCGGCGGTGATCACCTCGCCGTCGTCGTATTCCTCCTCGTACGACACCTCGGTCACGTCGCGGTCGGTCTTGACGTAGAAGCCGTCGATGCTCAGCCGCCCGGTCTCGCCGACGTCGGCGGTGTACGAGACGTTGCCGGAGTAGTCGCGGCCGTCCTTGATCTCCTCCTGGTCCTCCCAGCTGACCAGCTCCTGCATCGACGGGTCGGAGAAGCGGTCGGAGCGCTTGTACTTGCCGCGGTAGCGGTCCTGCACGTTGATGCCGCCGAGGATGCGTCCGCCCAGGGCCTCGCCGCTGGCGACTGCGCCGAAGGACGGGTTGACTTCGCCGTCGTCCCAGCGGGTCGCGCCCAGGCGCAGGTAGCCGCCGTCGAACTCGTAGGCGTCGCGCAGCACGATGTTGATCGCGCCGGCCACCGCGTCGCCGGAGCGGTTGGCGCTGTTGCTGCGCAGGACCTCGATGCGGTCGACCATCTCGGCCGGGATGCGGTCGATCCAGAACGAGCGGTCGTCGCCGGCGCCGGGCACCTTCTTGCCGTTGATCAGGACCTGGGTGTAGCCGCCGGCGAGGCCGCGCAGCTGCACGCCGTCGTATTCCATGATGTCGGAGCCGACGAAGGCGGCGCCCGGCACGCGCTTGACCATGTCGCCGACGGTCGTGGGTTCGAAGCGCTGGAAATACTCGAGGTCGTAGCTCAGCACCGGCTCGATGTCCGCGGTGCGGTTGCGATAGGCGATTTCGCCCTGCACCACGACCGAATCGAGCTGCTTGGGGTCGGGGGCCGCATCGGTGGAGCCGTCCAGGGCCGCGTCCTGTGCGAACGCGGCGGGTGCCGCCAGCGCGAACAGAAGTGCCTGCGAGAGGAGGGTGGTCTTGAGGGTGTTGCGGATCATGCGAGTCAGGCCCGGGTGCGTAGTCATCCGGGTATTGAATGTCGCTTCCATGGCAGGAATGTGACCGTGGACGGACCGCATGGCGCGCATCCGCGGCAGCGGGACTGCGGGCTGCAACAAGTCCGTCATACAGCGGCCGGAAACTTTGCGGTTTCATGACATTCCTTTCGCAAGGTCGATCCACGATGCCCAGGTTCCTGCTGTCCGCCGCCGTCCCACCGCTCCTGCACGCACGTCCGCGCGCGTCGAATCCCCTGCTGCTCGCGATGCTGCTGGCACTGCCGTTCGCGGCGGGCGCGGAGGGATCGGCGACGGGCACGGCCCGCGCGGTCGAGCCGAACACGCTCGTGCCCGCGGGCGACCTGCGCTACGCACCGGCCGCGCAGCCCGACCGCATCGTCGCTTCGCCCGCGGCCGATCCCGCGCGCGGCTTCCAGGTGTCCTGGCGCACGTCCGCGGGCGTGCAGGCGCCGAGGCTGGAGCTCGTGGTGGCGGGCGATTCGCCCGACGTGGGCGAGCCGCGCCGGCTTGTCGCGCGCACCTCGGTGTTCGGGACGGAGAACGGCGTCGGCCACCAGCACCGGGTGGAGGTCGACGGGCTGCAGCCGGACACGCTGTACGCCTTCCGCGTGCAGGGCGCCGGCGGCTGGTGGAGCCCGTGGCGGCAGCTGCGCACCGCGGCCGAGCCCGGCATGCCGCTTGAGTTCCTGTACTTCGGCGACACCCAGAACAAGAACGCCAGCCACGGCAGCCGCGTGTTGCTGGAAGCGCTGCGGCATGCGCCCGATGCCCGCCTGGCACTGTTCGCCGGCGACCTGGTCAGCGGTGGCGACGGCGAGGACGACAACGAATGGGGCGAGTGGTTCGACATCGTCGCGCCGGTCGCCGCGACCATGCTGGTGGCGCCGGCGATGGGCAACCACGAGTACGCCGAGGAGTTCGAGGACACGCCGCAGGAGCGCCGCATGATGGGCGCGCACTGGCCGCACGCGTTCGCGCTGGCCGGCAACGGCGCCGCCGGCGCCGAGGCCTCGACCTACTGGTTCGACATGCACGACGCGCGCTTCGTGGTGCTCGACGGCACCTCCGCGCTCGACCTCGGCACCGCGCGCGCGCAGGCCGCGTGGCTGGACGGCGTACTGGGCGACGCCGGGTCGGGTGGCAGCCCGCGCGCCTGGACCATCGTCGTCGTGCACCAGCCGATGTTCTCGCCGCGCCAGGACCGCGACAACGCACTGCTGCGCGAGCATGTGCTTCCGGTGCTCGAGCGCCATCGCGTCGACCTGGTGCTGCAGGGCCACGACCACGTCTACGGCCGCCGCGGTGGCCTGGTGGAAGGGCAGGGCACGCCGCAGTACGTGGTGAGCGTGGCCGGTGCCAAGCAGTACCGGCTGTCGCCCGAGGCGCGCGCCACGATGGCGCCGGTGGCCGAGGACACCCAGCTGTACCAGCGGGTGCGCATCGACGGTGACGTGCTGCGCTACGAGGCGCGCACCGCCACCGGACGGCTGTACGACGCGTTTTCCATCGAGGGCGACCGGGCATCGGGCCGGCGCATCGTCGAGCACGTTGAAGGCCGCATCGACCAGCGCGACTGCACCCGCGCGGCCACCCTCAAGGGCCGCGCCGACCGCTGCTGGGAATGACGGCGACGGCGAGCATGCGCGGCTTCATCGCCGCCGCATGCCCGGCCCCGGGGGCACGCGCCCGGCCCCCGCACCGCGTACGGAGCCCCGGCATCGAAGCCTTCTTCCGCGCGTACAAGCAGCTCCCCGCCAAAGCGGCCGGCAGCGTCAGCCTGCAGGGCTGGGGCGACGCGGCCGAGGCGCTTCGGATGCTGGACGAAGCCGCGGCGCGCCATCGCGGCGCAAAAAAAAGAGGTTCATTTCCCAAGTGAGTAGGCTCGCGGTCGAGCCTGACTGTGGTGATGCTGGATTGGCATCTGCTGCGGCCAGAGATGCTTGCGGGGTTGGCAAGTCGGCTCCGTGATGGTGTACGCGGCCCGTCGCGCACACAGGGGGTGTGCTCCCCCGGCATCTCCGCGTCCTGCTCCCACTGCCGGCCGCCGGCCATCCATGGCCGGCTGTCCGCACACCCCCTGTGCGCGCGACGGGCTGTGGCCATGGTCGGCTCCGGGAACGATCGACGGCAACAGCAACAGCAACTGCAACAGCTACAGCAACTGCAACAGCAACCGCAACCGCAACCGAAGCGCCAACGTCCGCAGCAAGGCACACAACGATCCAGGCGGCAGCCGCTCGCAAACGGAAGGGCGGGTCAGAACTGGAAGGACTCGGTCAGGCAGGTCTGGCGTCTTCCCGGACCGCGGGGGAGGTGGTGCCCGGTGCGGGCGCAGGGGGGATGCCCAGAGCCGGCCATGGATGGCCGGCGGCCGGAAGTGGGAGCAGGACAGCGCAGATTCCGGCTGGGCATCCCCCCTGCGTCCGCGCCGGGCCGCCGCAGCCCGAAAAACACCAACGCGAACATTCCCCCGGTTGGGCGAAGAACCAAAAAAAGAGGCCGGCTCCTGAGAGCCGGCCCCCTGGTCAGCAGGCGCTGGCCGCTCAGGCCGCCGCCTTCACCTTCGGCCCTTCGAGCAGGGCGCGCCTGACCATCGACACCACCAGGTCCAGCTCGTCCTCGCCCATCTGGAAGCGCGGCGTGAAGCGCAGCGAGTTCTCGCCGCCGTGGATCACGCCCAGGCCCTGCTCGCGCAGCCACTCCTCGGTGGATCCCGCGCCATAGCCCTTGAACTCCGGCGACAGCTCGCAGGAGAACAGCAGGCCGGTGCCCTGGACCTTGGTGATCAGCCCGCCCAGCTCGGCCTTCAGCGCTTCGAGCTTCTCAATCGCCTGCGCGCCGCGGGTGCGGATGTTGGCGCGCACCTCCGGGGTGACCATGCCCAGCACCGCCACGCCGACGTCGGCCGCGCGCGGGTTGCCGGTCATGGTGTTGCCGTAGGTGCCGCGCTTGTAGATGCCGGCGGCGCGCTCGTTGACGGCCAGCACCGACAGCGGGAACTGGCCGGCGTTGAGCGCCTTGGAATAGGTCTCCATGTCCGGCGCTTCCTGGCCTTCGAAGCCCGGGTAGTCGACGATCGAGAGCGTGCCGGTGGCGCGCAGGCCGGCCTGGATCGAGTCGACCAGCAGCAGCGAACCGTGCGCCTTCGTCAGCTCGCGCGCGGCGGCGTAGAAGTCCACCGGCACGCTGCGGCCGGGGTCGCCTTCGCCCATCACCGGCTCCAGGAACATCGCCTCGATGAACCAGCCGTTCGCGTCGGCGTCGGCGAAGGCCTGCTTCAGCGCGTCGATGTCGTAGGGCGCCACCACCAGCACGCTGTCCTCGTGGCGGTAGCTGGCCAGCGCGCCCTCGTAGGCCTTGCGGGTGGAGTTGGAGTACAGCGCCGGGGCCTCGGTGCGGCCGTGGAAGGCGCCCTTGACCACCAGGCGCCTGATCGTGCGGCCGGCGTGACGCGCGCCCGGATCGGTCATGGATTTGGCGTTGGTATCGGCGATGCGCGCGGCCAGCGACACCGATTCCGATCCGGAGTTGAGGCACATGAAGGCGGCATACGGGCAGCCGCCGCGGCTGTGGCCGATCTCGGCGCGCAGGGCGCGGTCGAGGCGCAGCTGCGACAGGCTCGGCGTCATGATGTTGGCCAGCGCCTGCGGCTTCGCCATCGCGGCCAGCACCTGCTCCGGCGCGTGGCCGAAGCCGAGCATGCCGTAGCCGCCGGTGTCGTACAGCACCGCGCCCTTGAGGGTCACGATCCACGGGCCGCGGGCGGCGAGGGCGACGTAGGGGTTCACGCCGTCCTGCGGATAGAAGTTGACGTAGCCGGCCTGGATGGCGGCGATCTGGGCGTCCTCGTCGAGGTCGAGCAGGTCGCCGAAGTCGGCCTGGACGTGCGCGAACTCGGCCGCGGCGGCGTCGATGGCGGCGCGCAGCTCGGGATGGCCGGCGGCCAGGCGCTCGAGGGTGGCGTCGTCGAGGCCCGGGGTGCGGCGCTGGCCCTTGCGGGCGCGGAGCGGGGCGAGGGCGGCGGTCACGGTGGCGGTCATGGCGGTCTCTCCTGTACGGCTGCGGGCCGGGTGGCCGCGCGATTCCCCTATCGTATCGGCAGGCGTTCGTCGCTTGGTAGGTGCGTTCTGCTCGGAAACCCTGCTGTTTTCGGCGAATCGACGATAGAATCCGCGCATGAAGCTCAGTCCTGCCGACGAAGCCCTGCTGTCGCTGCTGCGCGAGGACGCGCGCATGCCCACCGCCGCGGTCGCGCGCCGGCTGCAGCTGTCGCGGACCACGGTGCAGAGCCGGATCGAGCGCCTCGAGCGCAGCGGCGTGATCGCCGGCTACACCGTGCGGGTGGACGACCAGCACGAGCGCGAACGCATCCGCGCGCTGATCATGATCACCGTGTTCCCCAAGCAGGCGCCGGCCGTGGTCGAGGCGCTGCGCCAGCTTCCCGGCGTGCGCGCGCTGCATTCAGTCAACGGCGCCTGGGACCTGGTGGCGATGGCGGTGGTGGCGACCATCGGCGGGATGGACGAGCTGACCGACCGCATCGGCGCCCTGGACGGCGTCGAGCGCACCACCTCGACGCTGCTGCTGTCGACCAAGTTCGAACGCTGAGGCCTGCTTGAAGAAGTCCGATTTTTCCTTCGACCTGCCGCAGGACCTGATCGCGCAGGCGCCGCTGGCCGAGCGTTCGGCCAGCCGCATGCTGGTGGTGCCGCCGGGCGATGCCGGGTACGACGACCGCCAGGTGCGCGAGCTGCCCGGGTTCCTGCGCGCCGGCGACCTGCTGGTGTTCAACGACACCCGGGTGATCCCGGCGCGGCTGTTCGGCCGCAAGCAGGGCAGCGGCGGGCGCGTGGAGATCCTGATCGAGCGCCTGCTGCCGGGCAACGAGGCCCGCGCCCAGGTCGGCGCCAGCAAGACGCCCAGGCCCGGAAACCTGATCGAGCTCGACGCCGGCGGCGTGGCCGAGGTGGTGGCCCGCGACGGCGGCTTCCACCACCTGCGTTTCCACGTCGACGGCGCGCTGCAGGCCTGGCTGGAGAAGGCCGGGCGCATGCCGCTGCCGCCCTACATCCAGCGCGAGCCGGGCGCCGACGACGCCGAGCGCTACCAGACCGTGTTCGCGCGCGAGGCCGGCGCAGTGGCGGCGCCCACGGCGGGCCTGCACTTCGACGAACCCCTGCTGGAAGCGCTGCGCGCGAAGGGCGTGGGCTTCGGCCACGTGACCCTGCACGTCGGCGCCGGCACCTTCCAGCCGATGCGCGTGGACGACGTGCGCGAGCACCGCATGCACAGCGAGTGGATCAACGTCGGCGCGGCGCTGGTGGAGCAGGTGCGGCGCACCCGCGAGGCCGGGGGCCGGGTGGTGGCCGTGGGCACCACGGTGATGCGGGCGATGGAGTCGGCCACCGTGGACGGCGAGCTGCACCCCTTCGCCGGCGAGACCGCCATTTTCATCGTGCCCGGCTACCGCATCACCTCGGCCGACATCCTGCTGACCAACTTCCACCTGCCCGAGTCGACACTGCTGATGCTGGTGTCGGCGTTCGCGGGGCGCGAACGGGTGCTGGCGGCCTATGCGCACGCCGTGCGCGAGCGCTACCGCTTCTTCTCCTACGGCGACGCAATGCTGCTGCACCGGCACGATTGAGTCGCTGCTTGTCGAGTATCATTCTCATTTGAGCGGCGCCTGCCGCGCCCCACGCACGCACCAGGGAGATGCCCGTGAAGTCTTCGTTCCGCCTTCCCCGCGCCGCGCTTGCCAGCGCCTGCGCCGCGTTCCTGCTCGCCGCCTGCGGCGGGCAGCCCGCCGACGTCGCCGGCTCCGATGCCGCGCCCGCTCAGGCCGCAGGCGCCGATGCCGCCGCGGATGCGCCGCAGGCCGGCGGCGAGGTCAACCTCTACACCACGCGCGAGCCCGGCCTGATCCAGCCGCTGCTCGACGCCTTCACCGCCAGCTCCGGCATCAAGGTCAACACCGTGCTGCTCAAGGACGGCCTGCTCGAGCGCCTGGGTGCCGAAGGCGAGCGCTCGGTGGCCGACGTGCTGATGGTGGTCGACACCGGCAACATGCTCGACCTGGTCGAAGCCGGCCACACCCAGCCGCTGCAGTCCGAGGTCCTGGAAGCCGCGATCCCGGCGCACCTGCGCGGCGCCGACGACCAGTGGTTCGCGATGAGCCTGCGCGACCGCGTGCTGTACGCGCACAATGACCTCGACCTCGAGTCCTTCCACTACGAAGACCTGGCCGACCCGCAGTGGAAGGGCAAGGTCTGCATCCGCTCCGGCCAGCACCCGTACAACACCAGCCTGTTCGCGGCGATGATCGCCCACCACGGCGCCGAGGCCACTGAAACCTGGCTGCGCGGCGTCAAGGCCAACCTGGCGCGCAAGGCCGCCGGCGGCGACCGCGACGTGGCCCGCGACATCCTCGCCGGCATCTGCGACATCGGCATCGCCAACGCCTACTACGTCGGCCGCATGAAGAACGCCGAGCCGGGCAGCGAGCAGCACCAGTGGGGCGAGGCGATCAAGGTCATCCGCCCGACCTTCAACGTCGACAACGGCGGCACCCACGTCAACATCAGCGGCGCCGCGCTGGCGGCGCATTCGCCCAACCGCGACAACGCGGTGAAGCTGATGGAGTACCTGGTGTCCGACGAAGCGCAGAGCCTGTATGCGCGCGCCAACTACGAATACCCGGTGAAGGCCGGCGTCGAGCTCGATCCGGTGGTGGCCAGCTTCGGCACGCTGACGGTCGACCCGCTGCCGCTGACCGAGGTGGTGGCCAACCGCCGCGAGGCCAGCGCGCTGGTCGACAAGGTCGGCTTCGACAACTGATCCGGCGGCGGCATGGCGGCGACGGGAATGCCCGCGGGTGCGCTGCACCCGGTGGTCCACGGCGTGTCCCGTCGCGGCCTGCGCCGGCTGCTGCCCGAAGGCCCGTGGCAGTGGGCGGCGGTGGCGGTCGCGGCGCTGGTGCTGCTGCCGCTGGCCTCGCTGTGCTGGACCGCGCTCCAGGGCGGGCAGGAGGGCCTGTGGAGCCACGTGGCGCGCTATGTGCTCCCGGGCGCGGCGCGCAACACGCTGGCGCTGCTGGTCGGCGTCGGCGCGCTGGTGGTGGCGATCGGCACCGGCGCGGCCTGGCTGGTGACGGCCTTCGACTTCCCGGGGCGACGTACGGTCGCCTGGGCGCTGCTGCTGCCGCTGGCGGTGCCGACCTACATCGTCGCCTTCGCCTACCTGGACCTGCTGCATCCGCTGGGCCCGGTGCAGGGGCTGGTGCGCGACCTGCTCGGTTACGACAGCCCGCGTGACTTCCGGCTCCCGGACATCCGCGGCCTGGCCGGCTGCATCGTGCTGCTGGGCTTCGTGCTCTATCCCTACGTCTACCTGACCACGCGCGCGATGTTCATGACCCAGGCCGCCGGCCTGCTGGACGCGGCGCGCACGCTCGGTGCCACGCCGGCGCAGGTGTTCCGGCGCGTGGCGCTGCCGCTGGCGCGGCCGGCGATCGCGGTCGGCACGGCGCTGGCGCTGATGGAGGTGCTCAACGACATCGGCGCCTCCGAGTTCCTGGGCGTGCAGACCATGACGGTGGCGGTCTACACCACCTGGGTGACGCGCTCGGACCTGCCGGGCGCGGCGCAGATCGCGCTGGCGATGCTGGCGATCGTGGTGGCGCTGCTGGCGCTGGAGCGCCACGCGCGCCGGCGCCAGCGCTACGCGGCGGGCGAGCGCCCGCGTCCGATGCGTCCGCGCCGCCTGCGCGGCGGGGCGGCGGCGCTGGCGCTGGCGCTGGGCCTGTTCCCGGTGCTGGTGGGCTTCCTGCTTCCCGCCGGCTATCTGGCCTGGGAGGCGTTCGAGCGCGTCGTCCAACACGGGGTCTCGCCGCAGCTGCTGGCCAGCGCCGGCAACACCGTGGGCGTGGCGGCCGCCGCCACCGTGGTGACCCTGGCCGCGGGCCTGGTGCTGGGCTGGTCGATGCGCCTGGCACAGGGGCGCCGGCGCACGGCCGGAGCGCTGCTGGCGCTGCGCGGCGGCAGTCTGGGCTATGCGGTGCCGGGCACGGTGCTGGCGATCGGCCTGCTGTTGCCGCTGGCCTGGTTCGACGACGCCGCCAATGTCGTGCTGGCCGCAGCCGGGATGACCCCGAAGATGCTGCTGATGGGCTCGGCGGCGGCGCTGGTGCTGGCCTATGCCGTGCGTTTCATGGCGATCGCCGCCGGCGGCATCGAGGCCGGGCTGGCGCGCATCCCGCCCAGCCTCGACCAGGCCGCGGCCAGCCTGGGCCACGCGCCGGGAGCCACGCTGCGCCGCATCCACCTGCCGCTGCTGCGGCCGGCGCTGGCCGCGGCGGCGCTGCTGGTGTTCGTGGACGCGATGAAGGAGCTGCCGGCCACGCTGCTGCTGCGGCCGCTGAATTTCGAGACCCTCGCGACCTGGCTCTACGCCGAAGCCTCGCGCGGGACGTACGAGGAAGGCGCGGTGGCGGCGCTGCTGATCGTCGCCGTCGGCCTGCTGCCGGTGGTGCTGCTCGCGCGCACCGGCGTGCGTTATGGACGGGAGAGGATGTCGTGACCGATGCGCTGCTGGACATCGCGGGCATCCGCGTCGGCTACCCGGCGCCGGGAGGCGGCACCAAGGTGGTGGTGGACGGCCTTTCGCTGTCGCTGGGTGCAGGCGGGATCGGCTGCCTGCTGGGCGCATCGGGCTGCGGCAAGACCACGGTGCTGCGCGCGGTGGCCGGCTTCGAGCCGGTGCTGGCGGGCCGCATCGACGTGCAGGGCCAGCGGGTGGCGGCGCCGGGGCTGTCGCTGCCGCCGGAGAAGCGCAGCGTCGGCATGATGTTCCAGGACTACGCGCTGTTCCCGCACATGGACGTCGCGGCCAACGTCGCCTTCGGCCTGCGCGGCCTGTCGCGCGTCGCGCAGCGGACGCGGGTGGCGGAGATGCTGGAGCTGGTCGGCCTGGCCGATCGTGGCGGCGCCTATCCGCACGAACTCTCCGGCGGCCAGCAGCAGCGCGTGGCGCTCGCCCGTGCGCTGGCGCCCGGCCCGGCGCTGCTGCTGCTCGACGAGCCCTTCTCCAACCTCGACACCGAGACCCGGCAGCAGCTGGCCGCGGAGCTGCGCGGGCTGCTCAAGGCCTCGGGCGCGACCGTGCTGATGGTGACCCACGACCAGTCCGAGGCCTTTGCCATGGCCGACCGGATCGGCGTCATGGACGGCGGCCACATCCTGCAGTGGGACTGCGCCGAAGCGCTGTACCGGCGCCCGCTGGACCGCTTCGTGGCCGGCTTCATCGGCCGCGGCACCCTGGTGCCGGCCGCGGCGCTGGGCCTTGGCTCGGGCGGCGACGTGCTGCTGCGCCCGCACGCCCTGCGCCCCGACCCGCAGGGCCCCCTGCAGGCCGAACTGGTAGCTCTGACCTTTCGCGGCCCTGGCCACGCCCTGGCCCTGCGCCTGGCCGGCGGCAGCCTGGTCGAGATCGACATCGACGACCCCGACGCCGCCACCCTGGCCGCCCAGCCTCCGGGCAGCCTCGTGCGCCTGAGCCTCCTTGATGTGGCGCCGGTTCGCTTCGATTGAGGGTCCTGGAGGAGCTTTTTTGCCACGGATTTACGCGGATTACGCGGATTTACACGGATAAAGCAAAAGCAACTGGATGTGCATGTAGGAGCAGCTACAGCTGCGACCCCGGGGAACCGCGGGTCCTGGAACATGGATCTCCAGACAAGTGCCACGTATCTGGCCAAGCTCCCTTCACGACTGCAGCCACTCCCAGAACCAGAATGGCTTCTGCTTTATCCGTGTAAATCCGCGTAATCCGCGTAAATCCGTGGCAAAGGCTTTTCCGACACCCCCAACGAAGCAAACGCCCCGCGGTTCCGCGACAATAGCCAGCCCCCACGACTCCAGGTTTCCGATGTCCCGCATGCAGTTCGAACTGCTGGCCACCGACGGCGATGCGCGCCGCGGGCGGCTGACCTTCCCGCGCGGCACCGTGGAGACGCCGGCGTTCATGCCGGTGGGCACCTACGGGACGGTCAAGGGCGTGCTGCCGGGGCAGGTGCGTGACCTGGGCGCCGAGATCATCCTCGGCAACACCTTCCATCTGTACCTGCGCCCGGGGCTGGAGGTGATCGAGGCCCACGGCGGCCTGCACGGCTTCGCGCGCTGGGACGGGCCGATCCTCACCGACTCCGGTGGGTTCCAGGTGTTCTCGCTGGCGCACCGCCGCAAGATCACCGAGCAGGGCGTGACCTTCGCCGCGCCCACCGACGGCTCTAAGGTGTTCCTCGGGCCCGAGGAGTCGATGCACATCCAGAAGGTGCTGGGCTCGGACATCGTGATGATCTTCGACGAGTGTCCGCCGGTGCAGAAGGACGGCCAGCCGGTCGACAAGCGCGTGATCGAGCGCTCGATGGAGCTGTCGCTGCGCTGGGCCGAACGCTCGAAGCGGGCGCACGAGGGCAACGACGCGGCGCTGTTCGGGATCGTGCAGGGCGGGGTGCACCACGACCTGCGCACGCGCTCGGCGGCGGGGCTGAAGGACATCGGCTTCGACGGCTACGCCATCGGCGGCCTGGCCGTGGGCGAGACCGAGGCCGAGCGCAACGCCATGCTCGAGCACACCTGCCCGCAGCTGCCCACCGACCGCCCGCGCTACCTGATGGGCGTGGGCCGGCCCGAGGACCTGGTCGACGGCGTCGCCCGCGGCGTGGACATGTTCGACTGCGTGATGCCGACCCGGAACGCGCGCAACGGGCACTACTTCACCTCCTTCGGCACCGTGCGCATCCGCAATTCGAAGTACGAACGCGACCTGCGCCCGATCGAGGAGGGCTGCGGCTGCCCGGCCTGCGCCGGCGGCTACACCCGCGCCTACCTGCGCCATCTGGACCGCTGCAACGAGATGCTGGGCCCGATCCTCGGCACCCTGCACAACCTCTGGTACTACCAGAAGCTCATGGCCGACATGCGCGCCGCGATCGCCTCGGGAACCTTCGAGGCCTTCAGGCGGTCTTTCCAAGCTGCCCGCGCCACCTCCGTGTAGGAGCAGCTACAGCTGCGACCCGACATGCCGGCCACTGCCCGTCGCAGCTGTAGCTGCTCCTACAGGGGCGGTTGGTGGGCAAGGGGGGCGGCAGGCCTGCGGCGGCGCCCCGGAACGCCTGGCCACGCCGCCGTGGCATACTAACCAGCTGATTTCCGCACCGGACCGTCCTGAATGAACCTGCTCGACTTCCTCATCGCCCCCGCCTACGCCCAGGCCGCGCCCGCGGCGCAGAGCCCGCTGAGCATGTTCGCCTTCCCGGTGATCCTGCTGCTGATCATGTACTTCCTGATGATCCGCCCGCAGATGAAGCGCGCGAAGGAGCACCGCAACATGGTCGAGAAGCTCGCGGTCGGCGACGAGGTGATCACCAGCGGCGGCATCGCCGGCGTGGTGCGCCGCGTGGGCGACAGCTTCGTCACCGTCGAGATCGCCGACAACGTCGAGATCCGCGTGCAGAAGAACGCCGTCGGCAACGTGCTGCCCAAGGGCTCGCTCAAGGCCGCCTGACACCCGCCGGAGGCACCGGGCCCGGCCTGAGCGCCGGTCCCGCGCCGACGCCCGTTCCAGAACCCGTCACTCCCGCCCGCGGGACGACCTCGCGCAAGACCCGACCATGCTCGAATTTCCCCGCTGGAAGTACGTCGTCATCCTCCTCGTGGTGCTGCTGGCAACGCTGTACGCGCTGCCCAACATCTACCCGCAGGATCCCTCGGTCCAGATCACGTCCAACCGCGGTGCGCCCACCGGCGTCGAGCTGGACGCGAAGATCGACGAGGCGCTGTCGGCCGCCGGCGTGACGCCGAAGTCGGTCGACACCGAAGGCGAGCGCGAGCGCATGGTCCGCCTGCTCGACCTCGACGACCAGACGAAGGCCGCCGACGCGCTGCGCGCGGTGCTGGGCGACCAGTACGTGGTCGCGCTGAATCTCGCGTCGACCGTGCCGGACTGGCTGTCCTGGTTCGGCGCCAAGCCGATGCTGCTCGGCCTCGACCTGCAGGGCGGCGTGCACTTCGTGCTCCAGGTCGACCAGAAGGCGGCGCTGGACAAGCGCCTGGACGCCTACGCCGACGAGGTCCGCGCGATCCTGCGCGACAACCGCATCCGCTACGAGTCGGTCGAGCGCAACGCCACCGGCACCATCGTCGCCCAGCTGTCCGATGCCGCCGACGCCGACCGCGCCCTGTCGCTGCTGGCGACCGCGCAGCCGACCCTGCTGCGCGAGGCCGTGGGCAGCCGCATCACCATCCGCGTGCCCGAGACCGAGCTCAACCAGATCTCGGCCGACGCCATCGAGCAGAACATCACCACCCTGCGCAACCGCGTCGACGAAGTCGGCGTGGGGGAGCCGGTGATCACCCGCCAGGGCAGCGACCGCGTGGTCGTGCAGCTGCCCGGTGTGCAGGACACGGCGGAGGCCAAGCGCATGATCGGCGCGACCGCCACGCTGGAATACCGCGCGGTGATCGACGGCGATCCCTACGACGCGGCCGCCACCGGCAACGTGCCCCCCGAGGCGCGCGTGTACTACGAGCGTCGCACGGGGCTGGACGGCAAGCCGATCCCGGTGCTGCTGTCCAAGCGCGTGATCGCGTCCGGCGAGCAGATGGTCGCGGCGCAGTCGACGCTCGACGAGAACGGCATGCCGGCGGTAAGCGTCACGCTCAACAACGTCGGCGGCCAGCGCATGTTCGACTTCACCTCGGTCAGCGTCGGCAAGCCGATGGCGGTGGTGTACATCGAGCGCGTGCCGCAGGTGACCACCAACGCCGCGGGCGAGGAAGTGCGCAGCTTCCGTGTCAGCGAGGAGGTGATCTCGGTCGCCAACATCAACGGCGTTTTCGGCAAGCAGTTCCAGACCACGGGCCTGGAGAAGGCCGAGGCGGACAGCCTGGCGCGCCTGCTGCGCTCCGGCTCGCTGGCCGCGCCCATGGACTTCATCGAAGAGCGCATCGTCGGCCCCAGCCTGGGCAAGGAGAACGTCGCGCGCGGCACCACGGCGGTGCTCTACGCCTTCGTGTTCACCCTGCTGTTCTTCGGCATCTACTACCGCATGTTCGGCCTGTTCACCTGCGTCGCGCTGCTGCTCAACCTGCTGATGGTGGTCGCGATCATGAGCGTGTTCGGCGCCACCATGTCGCTGCCGGGCTTCGCCGGCCTGGCGCTGTCGATCGGCATGTCGGTGGACGCCAACGTGCTGATCAACGAGCGCATCCGCGAAGAGCTGCGCGCGGGCATGCCACCGCGGGCGGCGATCGCCAACGGCTACGACAAGGCCTCGGGCACGATCTTCGACTCCAACATGACCGCGCTGCTGGCCGGCGTGGCGCTGTTCGCGTTCGGCACTGGCCCGCTGAAGGGCTTCGCGGTGACGATGGTGATCGGCATCCTGACCTCGGTGTTCACCGCGGTGACCGTTTCGCGCGGCATCGCCACCCTGGTCTACGGCGGCAAGCGCAAGCTCAAGACCCTGGCCATCTGACGCGGGCACACGACACATGAACATCTTTCCCCTGCGCCTCATCCCGGCCACCCCGAACCTCGACTTCATGCGCCTGCGCTGGGTGTCGGTGGCGGCCTTCATGCTGCTGACCATCGCCGCCATCGGCGCCATCGCCGGCAAGGGCTTCAACTACGCGCTCGACTTCACCGGCGGCACCGTGGTCGAGCTGCGCTTCCAGCAGCCCGCCAACGTCGACGGCGTGCGCGAGCGCCTGGCCGACGCCGGCTATCCCGGCGCCCAGGTGCAGACCTTCGGCAGCGGCAGCGACCTGCTGGTCAGGCTGCAGCCGCGCGACGGCGAGACCAGCGCCGATGCCACCAGCCGCACTGCCGACGAGGTGAGGGAGGCCGCGTCGCTGCCCGACAACCCGGCCACCATCCAGAGCAGTGCGTTCGTCGGCCCGCAGGTCGGCCGCGACCTGGCGGAGAACGCGGTCTATGCGCTGCTGTTCGTGGTCGTGGGCTTCCTGATCTACATCGGCTTCCGCTTCGAGTGGAAGTTCGCGGTCGCGGCCATCGTCACCACGCTCAACGACGTGCTGATCGTCGCCGGCTGGTTCGCGCTCAGCGGACACGAGTTCGACCTCACGGTGCTGGCTGGCCTGCTCTCGGTGATGGGCTTCTCGATCAACGACACGATCGTGGTCTTCGACCGCGTGCGCGAGAACTTCCGCAGCATGCGCGCGCCGCCGATGGAGGTGCTGAACGCCTCGATCAACCAGACCCTGTCGCGCACGATCATCACCTCGGTGGTGGCGTTCCTGACGGTGCTGGCGCTGTTCCTCTACGGCGGCGGCTCGCTGGAAGGCATGTCGCTGGCGATGATGTTCGGCATCGTGATCGGCACGCTGTCGTCGATCCTGGTGGCCTGCCCGCTGCTGACCATGGGCTTCCTCAAGGTCACCAAGCAGGACCTGCTGCCGAAGGCCCGGGACGACGCGGAGCTCGCCCGCAGGCCCTGAGTCGCGCGGCGCTCCGATCGAAAAAGCCCCGCCTGGTGGCGGGGTTTTTCTTTGGGCTCTTGTCGCGCCGGGTGCCGGGTAAGAGCGCGGGTGGGGGCGCTGCGTGGCTTCGACGCATGGCCTGCTGCCGCTCATGTCCCCCGATGCCGGCCCGCCGGGCCGGCATCTCCTCCTTGACTTCCCGTCAGCAGGCCACGCGCCGAAGCGTGCAACATCCCGGCGGGCCGCTGGAAAAAGGCGCGGCACTTGCCATGGATCCCTGCGTGGCAGCAGGCATCGCATCGCAGCTCGACCAGGCGTCCTGCCGGCCTTCGTCCGGAACGGGCTCCGACCATCATCGGCGTCGGCACGGAGATCAAAAGCGACATGGCGGGAAGCCACCCGATTGCCGGGTAGGCCATGTTCGCCGCTGGCTGGCTCTTCAGGCCACAGGATCGCGAAAGAAGTCGGACCCGTCGTGGAGGCAGGGGGGATGGCCAGAGCCGGCCATGGATGGCCGGCGGCCGGAAGTGGGAGCAGGACAGCGCAGATTCCGGCTGGTCATCCCCCCTGCATCCGCGGCGGGCACCGCACAGCCTCAGTAAGCGGCGGCGTATCCCGACGCGACGATGTTCTTCTGCAGCGCCTCGGACACCCGCAGGTTGCCGGCCACGATCTGGCGGCTCTGCATCGCCACGTGCACCGGACCCATCACCGCGCCCTTGTAGTCGGTGACCTTGCCGCCGGCTTCGCGCACCATCAGCATGCCCGCGGCGATGTCCCAGGCCTGCACGCCGGCCTCGAAATAACCGTCGAGGCGGCCCGCCGCCACGTAGGCGAGGTCGAGCGCGGCCGAGCCCGTGCGGCGCACGTCCTCGGCCACCGACAGCACCTGGCGCAGGCAGTCGAACTGCGCCGCCGTGCGCTGGCGCTCGCGCGGATGGAAGCCGGTGGCGATGGTGGCGCCATTGAGGTCCTTGCGCTCGGCCACGCGCACGCGCTTCTCGTTGAGCTGGGTGCCGGCGCCGCGCGTGGCCGTGAACAGCTCGTTGCGCAGCGGGTCGAAGATCACCCCGTGCAGCGGCTCCGGGCCCTCGCACAGCGCGATCGAGACGCACCAGTGCGGGAAGCCGCGAAGATAGTTGCTGGTGCCGTCGAGCGGGTCGATGACCCAGGTGTAGCGGCTGGCGCCGCGGCTGCCCTTCTGCTCGCCGTATTCCTCGCCCAGCACCGCGTACTCGGGATAGGCGCGGCGCAGTTCCTTGACCACCGCCGCCTCGGCCAGGCGGTCGACCTCGCTGGCGTAGTCCATGCGGTCCTTCTCGACCACGTTGATCGCGTCGAGCTTGTGCATGTGGCGCAGCAGGACGTTGCCGCCGGCGCGGGCCGCCTTGACCATGATGTTGACGGCAGGTTGTTGCATCGGCGACGGGCTCCGGCGTGGCGTGGACGGCAGGGGAAAAGAGCAGGGCGGCTCGAGGCCGCCGCGCAGTTTACCATTCGCGCCCATGAACACCGTCCCCCAGCCAGCCGCCGACGTCCGCATCGTCCTCGTCGGCACCTCGCATCCCGGCAACATCGGTTCGGCCGCCCGCGCCATCAGGACGATGGGGCTGGAGCGGCTGGTGCTGGTGGCGCCCGAGCGCTTCCCGCACCCCGACGCGGTGGCGATGGCCGCTGGCGCCGACGACGTGCTGGCGGCCGCGACGATCGTCGGCAACCTTGCCGAGGCGGTGGCCGACTGCGCCCTGGTGCTGGGCTGCACCGCGCGCAGCCGGCGGATCCAGCTGGAGGAGCTGTCGCCGCGCGCGGGCGCCGCGCGCCTGCTCGACGCGGCGGGCCCGGGTGCACCGGTGGCCCTGGTCTTCGGCCGCGAGCGCACCGGGCTCGAGAACCACGAGCTGCAGCTCTGCCACGCCGCGGTCCACATCCCCGCCAACCCGGACTACAGCTCGCTCAACCTGGCGGCCGCGGTCCAGGTGCTCGCCTACGAGCTGCGGGTCGCGACCCTGGAGCGCGCGGGGCTGCCGACCGGCGGTAGCGACGGCCACCGCGAGGCGCCCGCCAGCCATGCCCAGCTCGAGGGCTTCTTCGACCAGCTTGGCGACACGCTCGAGGCCATCGACTTCCACAAGGGCCGCGCCCCGGAGTCGGCCCTGCGCAAGCTGCGGCGGATCTTCCTGCGCTGCGGGCTGGACGAACGCGAGGTCCGGCTGCTGCGCGGCGTGCTCGCCGACGCCCAGCGGATGGCGCGCCTGGCCGGCGGCCACGGGGATACGCGCTGAGATGTGTTGGCGGTCATGTTTTCGGCTAACCTGCGGCATTCCCCGCCTGCAGGGTGCGAGCACCAGCCACATGCCCCGCCGCCTCCGCCAGCTCCTGGCCGCGATGGCCGCGTCGCTCGCACTCTGCGCCCCCGCGGCCGCCGCCGAACCGGGCGTGCTGGTGCTCGGGCGCATCAGCGACGACCCCGCCGCGCACTACGACCAGCTCAGGCAGCTGCTCGACTACGTGGTGCCGCGCATGGCCGACGTCGGCATCCGCGAAGGCCGCGTTCTGATGGCGCGCGACAGCCGGCAGATGGAGAGCTATCTGCGGCGCGGACGCGTGGACTGGGTCACCGAGACCTCGGGCAGCGCGATGGCGCTGCAGACGCGCGCCGGTGCGCGCCCGCTGCTGCTGACCGAGCGCAACGGCGTGGGCAGCTACCACACGGTGTTCATCGCGCGCCGCGACAGCGGCATCACCGGCCTGGACGACCTGCGCGGGCGCAGCCTCGCCTTCCAGAACCCGACCTCGACCAGCGCCTATTTCGTGCCCGCGATGAGCCTGATCGACCGGGGGCTGGACATGGAGATCCTGCTGTCGCCCACCGACCGGCCGGCGGAAGGCTCGGTCGGCTACCTGTTCGCGCGCTCCGAACTCAACATCTCGACCTGGGTGCACAAGGGCCTGGTCGACGCCGGCGCCTTCAGCAACCTCGACTGGGAGAGCGTGCAGGGCATGCCCGAGAGCTATCGGCGCGACCTGGTGGTGTTCCATGCCACCGGCACCTTCCCCCGTGGTCTTGAAATGGTGCGCGGCGACCTGGATCCCGCGGTTGCCGGGCGGCTGCGCGAGGTGCTGGCCGCCGCGGGCAACGATCCGGCGGCCAGCGAAGCGCTGCAGCGCTTCTTCGGCACCACCCGCTTCCTGCCCATCGACGACGACACCGCGCGCGCGCTGGAGCTGCTGCGCGCCGGCGTGTCCAACGTCGGCAGGGTGATCGAATGAGGGGCGGCGGGCTCTACGCGCGGTTCCTCGTCTCCCTGGTGCTGGCGGTGCTCGCGGTGCTCGCGGTCGTGGCGGTGGTGCTGCACCGGCAGGAAGTGATGCGCCGGGAAGTGCTCGACCTCGGGCGCGAGTCCATGCACGCGCTCGCCTTCGACCGCCTGGCCGAACGCTCCGAGGCCGCGGCCGTGGAGCTGGCCGGCAGCCTGGTCAACCCGCTGTACTACTTCGACCTCGATTCGATCGGCAGCCTGCTGCGCGCCGGCCTCAAGCAGCCCGACGTCGCCTACGCGCTGGTCTACGACAACACCGGCGCGGTGATCCACGACGGCTCGCGCGACATCCGCACCTATGGCCAGGTGATGGACGACCCGATGGCCTTCGAGGTGGTGACCGCGCGCGCGCCACACATCCAGGCCAGCAACGAGGTGCTGGACGTGGCGGTGCCGCTGTACATCGGCGACGAGCGCCTGGGCGGGCTGCGGGTGGGCTATTCGCTGGCCTCGGTGGTGGCCGACGAGCAGCGCGCCTCCGACGGCATGGGCCAGCGCCTGGTGGCGATCGGCCAGCGCCATGCCGGCTGGATCGCGACCCTGATGGCGGGCCTGGTGCTCCTGGCCGTGGGGCTGGGCATGCTGGTCCAGCGCACCCTGGTGCGCCCGGTGCGCGAGCTGGCCGACGCCGCCCGCCAGATCGAAGGCGGCAACTTCGTCGCCGAGATGCCGGACAGCCGCCGCAGCGACGAGGTCGGCGACCTGGTGCGCGCCTTCGGGCGGATGCGCGACAGCATCGCGCGCCACGACCGCGACATGCGACGCATGGCCTATACCGACGCGCTGACCGGGCTCGGCAACCGGCTGGCCTTCCGGGAGGCGCTCGACCGCAGGCTGATGGAGCTGCACGGCGCGAGCCGGCAGCTGGCGCTGCTGTTCGCCGACATCGACGACTTCAAGCGCGTCAACGACACCCTCGGCCACGACGCCGGCGACGAGGTGCTGGTGCAGTTCGCCAACCGGATCTCGGAGACGGTGGACCGCCTGGGCGGGAGCGGCGCGGTGCTGGCCCGCTTCGGCGGCGACGAGTTCGTGATCCTGGTGGAGTCCGACGCGGACGCCGCCGACGGCATCCGCGAGGTCGCCGGCCACCTGGCGGAAACCCTGGTGGCCGAGCTCAGCCGTCCGATCGTGGTCGCCGGGCGCCAGGTCTTCCTCGGCACCTCGATCGGCGTCACCGTGTTCCCGGACGATGCCGTCGGCGCCACCATGCTGATGAAGAACGGCGACATCGCGATGTACCAGGCGAAGGTCGCCGGCAAGAACTGCCACCGCTTCTACAGCCGTGCCATGGACCAGGCGGTGGAGCGCCGGGTGCGCATGGAGCAGGACCTGCGCGGCGCCTGGGAGCGCGGTGAACTCAGCCTGGCCTACCAGCCGGTGTACCGGCTCGAGGACCGCCGCCTGGTCGGCGCCGAGGCGCTGCTGCGCTGGCAGCATCCCGAGCACGGTGCGGTGGCGCCGTCGGTGTTCATCGACGTCGCCGAGCAGAGCGGCCTGATCGAGACCATCGGCCCGCAGGTGCTGCGCGCGGCCTGCGCCGACGCCATGCAGTGGCGGCGCGACTTCCCCGGCTGCGACCTGTTCGTCTCGGTCAACGTTTCGCCGCGGCAGCTGCGCAACGGCGATCTGGCCGCGCTGGTCGACCATGTGCTCTCCACGACCGGGCTGCCGGCCGCCGGCCTGCACATCGAGCTGACCGAGACCGCGGTGATCGGCGACGAGGTGCGGGTGAGCAGCCTGCTCGCGCGCCTGCGCGACGCCGGGGTCAAGGTGTGGCTGGACGACTTCGGCACCGGCTTCTCGGGCCTGAGCCACCTGCGCCGGGTCCCGGTGGACGGCGTCAAGATCGACCGCAGCTTCATCGCCGACGTCCTGCGCGATCCGGACGACCTGGCGCTGACCACCGCGATCATCGCGATGGCGCACTCGCTGGGCATCACCGTGGTTGCCGAGGGCGTGGAGAAGGAAGGGCAGTACGACGTGCTGCGCGAGCGCGGCTGCGACCTTGCCCAGGGCTACTGGCTCGGCCACCCGATGACCGGACAGGATCTCCGCGGCCTGCTGGGCTGAGGCCGCGCCGCCGCGCCGCGCTCAGCGGCCCGGCATGATCCAGTCGATGGCCAGCACTCCCAGCGTGCCGCCGGCCGCCCCGAACACCGCGATCGCCGCCAGCCCCGCGCACCAGGCCACGAGCATCAGCGCGCCGTCGCGCTCGAGCAGCGCGAAGGCGTAGCCCAGCAGCAGGACGCCGAACACGTAGTTGGTGAACGGGATCGGCAGCGCCAGCAGCACGCCCAGCAGCACCAGCAGCAGCCCGGTGACGAAGGTCGCGGCCGGATGGTCGATCATCCCCGGCAGCCGCGGCCGCACCAGGCGCTCGAGCCGCTCCAGCCAGGGCGAGATGCGGTGTTCGAAGCGTGCGAGCGTGCCGCGGCGCGGGCCTCGGCCGGCGACAATCCGCGGCAGCCAAGGCTGGCGCATCAGCACCAGCAGCTGCAGCCCGATCAGGCTCACCAGCGGCCCGCTGAGCGCGCCGGCCACGCCGGGGATCGGCAGGAAGGCGGGCAGGGTGGCGATGAACAGCAGCATGCCGAACAGGCTGCCGCCCAGCCCTTCCAGCATCGAGCGCAGGGTGACCACGTCGTCGGCCGGCCCCGCGGCCAGCGCGGCGAGCACCGCCCGCGCACTGGCGCGCGGCGGGTCGCGGTGCGCCTCAGCCATCGCCCACCGGCGTGGCCGCGATCCGCTGCAGCAGCAGCTTGTCGATGCGGGGACCGTCGAGGTCGACCACCTCGATCCGCCAGCCGGCCCAGTCGAAGTGCTCGCCGACGTTGGGGATGCGCCCGAAATGCGCGATCGTCATGCCGGCGGCGGTGTTGTAGTCGCGGTCGTCGCCATCGGGCAGCGGCTTGCCGTCCATCAGCTCGCGCAGCGAGTCCGCGGCCAGGCCGCCGTCGACCAGCAGCGAGCCGTCCTCGCGCTCGACCACCAGCGGATGCGCATCGGCGCCCTCGCCGGTGGAGGTGCGCCCGATCACCGCCTCGAGCACGTCGTTGACGCTGACGATGCCGGTGACGTCGCCGTACTCGTCGACCACCAGGGCCAGCGACTGCTGCGCCTCGCGAAGGATCTCGAGGAGCTTCAGCGCAGGCGTCGATTCGGAGACGAACAGCGGTTCACGCAGGTGTTCGAACAGGTCGAATTCACCGGCGCGCAAACGGTCGACCAGCGACTTCACCTCGAGGATGCCGACCACCTCGGCGTCGCTGCCGCGGTACACCGGATAGCGCGAGAACGGCGTCTCGCGCATGGTGGCGAGGTTCTCCTCCAGGCTTTCGCCGGCGTCGAGCCAGGCGATGCGCGTGCGTGGCGTCATCAGGCTTTCGGTGTCGCGGTCGCCGAGCGAGATGACGCGGTTCATCATGTTGCGCTCGTCGGCGTCGATCACGCCCTGCTCGTGGCTTTCGCTCACCAGCAGCCGGATTTCCTCTTCGGTGACATGCGCGGCCTCGCTGTCGCCCAGGCGCATCAGGCGCAACAGGCCGCGCACCGAGGCGCTGAGCAGCCAGACCGCCGGCGTGGCGATCCGCGACAGCCAGTGCATCGGCACCGCCACCAGGCTGGCCAGGCGCTCGGGCGCCAGCAGGGCCAGGCGCTTGGGCAACAGCTCGCCCAGGACGATGGTGACGTAGGTGATCAGGCCGACCGCGACCACCTTGCCGATGGTGCCGGCATAGGTGCCGGCCACCGGCAGGTGGGAGCCGATCCAGGCGGCGATCTCCCCGCCCAGGGCGTCGCCGACCAGCATGCCCGAGAGGATGCCGACCAGGGTGATGCCCACCTGGACCGTGGACAGGAAGCGCTCGGGATGTTCGGCCAGCTCCAGCGCCTTCTGCGCGCTCCGCTGGTCGGCGGCCATCTGCTTCAGGCGTGGCTTGCGCGAGGTGACGACCGACATCTCCGACAGCGCGAAGAAGGCGTTGCAGGCCACCAGGAGCAGGATGATGAGCAGTAGTTCGATCATCTCCGGGCTTCCCGTGCAGGGCGGACATACCGCGGGGGAAGGGCGGAGGGGGCGGTCCCGCTGGTGCGGGAGGGCGGTCTTGGGTCGTCGTCCATGGGGGTCCGGGGCACAGGTGCGCTGGGCACCGCCGGATCATAGCAGGCCGGGGCGGCTGGCCCCCGTCCGGGAAATGCTGGGCGGATCGTCATGATGCCGTCATAATTCCGCGGGCCCGCGTGCACGGGCAGCTCCGTCCCGAGACCGCGAGAGGCGAATTCCCCATGTTTTCCCTGCAGACCATGTTCGGCCAAGGCAAGCAGTTCTACACGCTGCTGGAGGAGGCCGCCCAGGCCGCGCAGGACGCCGCCGTCGCGCTCCACCAGATGCTGCGCGAGGCCGACCGCCAGCCGGCGCTGGACGCCTTCAAGCTGGCGCGCCTGCGCGAGCGCGAGGCCTCCAACAAGATCAGCCAGGCGCTGGTGGACAGCTTCATCACGCCGATCGAACGCGAGGACATCGAGGCCCTGGGCTCGGCGCTGTACAAGATCCCCAAGCAGATCGAGAAGTTCGCCGACCGCTATTCGCTGGCTACCCGCCATCTCGAGCACATCGATTTCGCGCCGCGCGCGGCGATGCTGGAGCAGGCCGCGGGCGTGGTGGTGAAGATGGTGAAGCAGCTGCGCCACCTCAAGCTCGAGCCGATGAAGGCCCTCAACGACGAGCTGCGCTCGATCGAGAACGAGGCCGACCGGCTGATGCTCGAGCTCTACCGCGACATCTACTCGGGCAAGCTCGACGCCCAGCAGATGTTCCTGCTCAAGGAGTTCTTCGAGATCCTCGAGAAGGCCATCGACCGCTGCCGCGAGGCCGGCGTGGTGGCCTACGAAATCGTGCTCAAGAACAGCTGAGGCCGGCACCATGCTGACACTGGTGCTGGTGGTCATCCTGGTCGCGCTGGCGTTCGAGTACATCAACGGCTTCCACGACACGGCCAACTCGATCGCGACCGTGGTCGCGACCAAGGTGCTGTCGCCGATGCAGGCGGTGGGCCTGGCCGCGGGCATGAACCTGATCGGTGCGCTGGCCGGCACCGCGGTGGCCAAGACGATTGCTTCGGGCCTGATCGACGCAGGCGTGGTCGAGGTCGGCTCGCAGCTGATCCTGTGCGCGCTGCTGGGCGGCATCACCTGGAACCTGATCACCTGGTGGTTCGGCCTGCCGTCGTCGTCCTCGCATGCGCTGATCGGCGGCCTGATCGGCGCCGCGCTGGCGGCGACATCGAACAACTGGGGCTCGATCATCTGGTCCGAGCCCGCCGAGCCGGTCTACCGCAGCGCCGGCGTGCTGTGGAAGGTGATCGTGCCGATGGTGAGTTCGCCGTTGCTGGGCTTCGCGGCGGGCTTCCTGATGATGGGCGTGCTGTTCTTCGTGATCTCGATGATGGCGCGCAGCGGCGGCGTGCTCGCGCGCATCGCCCGGCCGCGCTGGGTCAACGGCTTCTTCGGCAAGGCGCAGATCGTCAGCGCCGCCGGCATGGGCTTCGCCCACGGCATGAACGACGCGCAGAAGACCATGGGCATCATCGCGCTGGCGCTGGTGAGCGCGCAGTCGGCGGGCACGCTGGACGCGCTGCCGGGCTGGCTGGCCTTCCTGCATCCGTCGGAGGGCGCGCTGGCGGAAGGCGACATCGACACCTGGATCAAGATCAGCTGCGCGCTGGTGATGGCCGCGGGTACCGCCGCAGGCGGCTGGCGCATCATCAAGACGCTGGGCCACAAGCTGGTGAAGCTGCATCCGATCCACGGCTTCGCGGCCGAGACCAGCGCGGCCTCGGTGATCCTGGCGGCTTCGTCGCTGGGCATTCCGGTGTCGACCACCCACAACATCTCGTCGGCGATCATGGGCGTGGGAACGGCCAAGCGCCTCAACGCCATCAAGTGGACGGTGGTGGAGAAGATGATCGGCGCCTGGATCCTGACCATCCCGATGTCGGGCGCGATCGCCTGGGGGCTGTACCGCCTGCTTGGCTGGATGGGGTTGCTGTAGGGGCGCACTGTGCGGCGGCTCTGTGCTGCCGCTCTGTAACGGCGGCTCTGTGCTGTCCCTCTGTAGGAGCAGCTATAGCTGCGACGATCAGCAGGTCGCAGCTATAGCTGCTCCTACAGATGCCCCTACAGATGACGCTGCGGCATCGGGGGTCAAAGCAGGTCGCCGTCGGCGCTGAGCATGCGCTCCAGGCGGTCGCCCATGCCGCCGATCTCCAGCACCAGGCGGCCGACTTCGGCCGCGTCCAGGCCGTCGTACGGCCGGTTCTCGCACAGCTGCAGGTAGGGCACGTCGTCCAGCTGGCCGATCGCGAGGTAGCCGACGCGGCTGCCCCAGTTGTAGGCCAGGGCGCGGCGCGCGTCGACGCCGGTGATCGGCGCCACGGCGGTGCTGACCCGAAGGTAGCAGCGGCCATCGTCGTCCTGGAGTTCGGACAGGAAGATGGACTGGTGGCGGCGGCCGCCGTCGAGGCTGAGCTCGACGCCGACCACGAAGGCCTCGTTGACCGTGGTCCGGAAGCCGTTGCTGCCGAGATGGCGGCGGACCTGCTCGAAGTTCTGCATGGGGTGCACCCGCGCGGCGGACGTGTGGCTATCCTAGCTCAATGGCCCCCACCGCCGACTCCGCCGAACGCATCCTGGCCGCCGTGCGTGCGATCCCGCCCGGCGAAGTCGCGGGCTATGGCGAGGTCGCCCGCCGCGCCGGACTGCCCGGGCGTGCGCGCTGGGTGGCCCGCCTGCTGGCGGCCAGCGACGACCCCGCGCTGCCGTGGCACCGCGTGCTGCGCAGCGACGGCCGCATCGCCTTCGCCGCGGGCTCGGATTCCTGGCGTGAGCAGGCCCGGCGCCTGCAGGCCGAGGGCGTGAAGGTGGTCGAGGGCCGCGTGCGCCTCGTCCAGCGCGGACGTTCGCTCGACGCCGTGGTCTGGGGCCCCGCCTGAGCGCGGAAGGCGACGGGAAGTCACGGGCCAACCGGTATCATGGGCGTCCCCCCGCGAGGCGCCCGAATGCTGACCAACCTTCCCCCCGTGACCAAGGCGCTGCTGATCGCCAACGTCGGCGTGTTCCTGCTGCAGAAGCTGCTCGGGAGCGCGCTGTTCGCGCCGCTGATGCTGTGGCCCATGGGGATGGAGGCCTACGCGCGGGTCGCCGGGGTGTCCGGTTTCCTGCCCTGGCAGCTGCTGAGCTACGGCTTCCTGCATGCCGACCTGGCGCACCTGCTGTTCAACATGCTGGCGCTGGTGATGTTCGGCGCGCAGCTGGAGTACGTCTGGGGGCAGAAGCGCTTCCTGACCTATTTCCTGGTCTGCGTGGCCGGAGCGGGGCTGTGCCAGCTGGGCGTGGCCAGCTGGTCGGTGCTCGAGGGCGGGCTGCCGTATCCCACGGTCGGCGCATCGGGCGGAGTGTTCGGCCTGCTGCTGGCCACCGGCATGCTGTTCCCGCACCAGCGGGTGATGCTGCTGATCCCGCCGATCCCGATGAAGGCGCGCACGCTGGTGATCGCGTTCGGCGTGATCACGCTGGTCATGGGGATCACCGGCACGCAGGCCGGCGTGGCCCATTTCGCGCACCTGGGCGGCATGCTGTTCGGCTGGCTGCTGATCCGCTACTGGCGCGGGCAGCCGCCGTTCCGTCGCGGCGGGCCCACGCGGGCCCGCCATTTCTGAGGTCGGGGCGCCGCCGGGCGGGCCCCGGTTGCCGCATCAGCGCCAGAGGCTGACGCGGTCGGCGTCGGCACGGAACATCGCATTGCCGGCCTTGCAGCCGTGGACCTCGCTGAAGGCGGGCAGGTTGGACAGCGGGCCGTTGCTGCGCCACTGGCCCGGCGCCTGCAGGGCGGTGCTGGCGCGCTGCTCGGCCACCGCCGGCGACACCTGTTCGCGCCACACCCCCGCCCAGGCGCCGAAGAAGGCCTGCCGGGCCTCCTTCGCGGCTTCGGGCTGGGCCTGGCTGAAGGCGTTCCAGGCGATCTCGACCGCGGCCAGGTCGGCGGCGTTCTCCTCGCTGGTCAGGCTGGCGTTGAGCTTGCGCCCGGTGAGGCCGGGGTAGTCGTAGTTGCCGTACTGGGCGGCCAGCGCGTTCAGGCGGTCGGTCCAGGCGGTGGCGGTGCCGGGCGTCCACCAGTCGCGGATCGTACCGCTGGCGTCCACGTGGCGGCCCTTGCCGTCGATGGCGTGGCTGAGCTCGTGCGCGACCAGGGCGCCGAAGCTGCCGTAGTGCGCCGCGCCGTCGAGCGACATGTCGAGCACCGGCGGCTGCAGCACCGCGGCCGAGACCAGCAGGCGGTTGTGCGCGGCGTCGTAGGCCAGCGCCGGCTCCTGCGGCTGCACCGGCCAGCGGCGCTGGGCGTTGCCGCGGCCGATGCGCTTCATCTCCTCGCGGTGGTGCCAGGTGGAGGCGATGAGCATGTTGCCGCCGAAGCTGCCGCGGCCCATGGGCTGCACGGTGTAGTCGATGTCGCGCACCGGGGCGCCGATCTCGATCTTCAGCGCGTCGAGCTTGGCGAGGGCGCCGGCACGGGTGGCATCGTCCATCCACGCGGCGCCTTCGACCGAGCGCTTCAGCGCATCGCGCACTTCCACGGCGATCGCCTCGGCGCGGCTGCGGTTGGCCTGGGGCAGGTGGCGGCCGACGTACTCGCGCGCGACCATCTGGCCGGCGGCGTGGTTGATCGCCTGCAGCACCAGCTGCTCGCGCGGCGGCTGCGCCGCTTCGCCACGCAGCACGCGGCCGCGGAAATCGAAGGCCGCGTCGCGGAAGCCCTTCGACAGGTAGGGCGCCATCGCGTCGCCGACGTGGAAGCGCAGGTAGGTCTTCCACTGCGCGGGCTTGAGGCTGCCGACAAGTCCGTCGAGCGCGGTGAACAGCGCGGAGTTGGCGATCGAGACGCTGTCGTCGGCCACGCCCTGGGCGGCGAGGAATTCGCCGAGCTGCAGGCGCTTGTACGCCTTGCCCAGGTCCGCCGTCGGGACCAGGGCGTAGTTGCCGCGCGGGTCGCGCAGCTCGGCGACCGGTCGCGATGCGCGCGCGATGCGGGTCTCGAGGTCGATCACCAGCTGCGCTTCGGCGGCGAGGTCGGCCTCGGCGGTGCCGGTCAGCGCCAGGATGCGTTGCACGTAGGCGTTGTACAGGCCGAGGATCTCGCGCGACGCGGGGTCCTCGCGGGTGTAGAAGGCCGGGTCGGGCAGGCCGGTGCCGCCCTGGGCGAAGTAGCCGATGTGGCGGTCGAGGTCGGCCAGGTCGAGGTCGGCGCTGAAGTTGAACACCACCGGGATGCCGACCTGGTGCAGGGCGGCGATGGACGGCGGAATGTCCTTGGCGCGGCGGATGCCGTTGATGCGGTCGAGCAGCGGTGCGATCGGGTTGGCGCCGTCGGCTTCCACCGCGGCCTCGTCCAGGCCGCTGGCCCAGAAGTCGCCCAGGAGCTTCTGCACGTTGCCCTGCGGCGCGTTCATCGCGGTGGACAGCAGCTCGCGCTGCTGCTCGAGCACGCGCGCCTGCAGCTCGCCCAGGACCGACACCGCGCCGGTGGCCGGGACCGGATTGGCGGCCAGCCAGTCCTTGTTGGCGAAGGCGTAGAAATCACCGCAGGCCGTGGGGCCGGCCGGCGCGCGCGCCGCGCCGCGGCGCTGAGCGTCGGCATCGGGGGCCACGAGGGCGAGGGCGAGGCTGGCGGCGAGCGCGGCGGCGAGGGGGGCGTGCTTGGGCATGGGGGGATCCGGCGAAATGACCGCGGAAGTCTATCAAGCCACCGCATGACGGGACTGAATCCACGGGCGCTGCGGAGATTCGACGGAGTGCGACCGGGCCCGGGTCCACGGAACGGAAAAGGCCCGGCAGGTGCCGGGCCTTTTCGTGACGCCGATGGCGCGGAGTTACCAGATCACGACCTGGGCATCGCCTTCGCGCACCATCGCGTCGCCGGCCTTGCACTGGAACGCCGCGGCGAACGCCGGCAGGTTCGAGGGCGCGCCGATCGCACGGAAGTTCGCCGGTGCGTGCGGATCCGTGGCGATGCGCACCTTCAGCTCCTCGTCGGTGAAGTTGCGGCGCCACACCGTGGCCCAGTTGGCGAAGAAGCGCTGGTCGCGCGACAGCCCCTCGATCATCGGGTCCTCGCTTCCGGCGGTGGCCTGCTTCATCGCGTCGTAGGCCGTCGCCAGGCCGCCGAGGTCGGCGATGTTCTCGCCCAGCGTCAGCTTGCCATTGACGTGCAGGCCGGGCGCGGCCTCGTAGCCGTTGAACTGGTTGACCAGCTTGTCGGTGCGGCCGGCGAAGCCCTTGGCGTCGGCGTCGGACCACCAGTTCTGGAACTTGCCGGTGGCGTCGAAGCGGCTGCCCTGGTCGTCGTAGCCGTGGGTCATCTCGTGGCCGATCACCGCGCCGATGCCGCCGTAGTTGAGCGGGTCGTCGGCGTTGGCGTCGAAGAACGGCGGCTGGAGGATGGCGGCCGGGAACACGATCTCGTTGGCCAGCGGGTTGTAGTAGGCGTTGACCATCTGCGGCGGCATCGCCCACTCGGTCTTGTCCACCGGCTTGCCGATCTTGCCCAGCGACCACTTGTAGTTGAACTCGTTGGCGGCCAGCAGGTTGCCGATGTAGCTGTCGCGCGAGGTGGCCAGGCCCGACCAGTCGCGCCACTTGTCCGGGTAGCCGATCTTGGGCGTGAAGCTGGCCCACTTCTCGAGGGCCTTGGCCTTGGTCTCCTCCGACATCCACTCGAGGTTCTCGATTCGGGCCTTGAGCGCCTGGCTCAGGTTGCCGACGAGGGTTTCCATGCGCTCCTTGGCCTCGGGCGAGAATGCGACGTCGACGTACATCTGGCCCAGCGCCTCGCCGGTCTGGCCGGTGATGGTGTCGAGCACGCGCTTGCCGCGCTCCTTCATCTCCTTCTGCCCGCGCATGGTGCGCGAATAGAAGTTGAAGTTCTCCTCGGCGAAGGCGTCGGCCAGGTAGGGCGAGGCGCTGTCGACGGTGTGGAAGCGCAGGTATGACTGCCACGTCGCCGGGGCGACGTCGCCGATCATCGCGCTGACCTCGGAGTGGAAGGCGGGGATCGCCAGCGAGAACTTCTCCGGCGCGGCCACGCCCTGCGACTCGAAGAACGCCGTCCAGTTGAAGCCGGGGGCCAGCTTGTCGGCCTCGGCCAGGCTGACCGGGTTGTAGAACAGGCCGACGTCGCGCGACATCTCCTCGCTCGACTTCGACACCTTGGCCAGGCGGGTCTCGAATGCGACCACGTCGGCGGCCTGGGTGGCGGCCTCGGCCGCCGGCACGCCCGACAGTTCGAGCACCTTGGCGACGTGCGCCTGGTAGGCCTCGAGCTTGTCCTTCTTGTCGGCGTCGAAGTAGTAGGTCTTGTCCGGCAGGCCCAGGCCGGCCGGGAAGGCGTAGGCGATGTTCATGGACGAGTCCATGAAGTCGGCCTCCGGGCCGAAGCCGAACAGCGTGAACTGGCCCTTGGCGGCGCTGGCGCGCAGGTAGTCGGCGATCTTCTCCGGCGCGTCCAGGCCGGCGATGGTGGCCAGCTCGGGCTCGAGCGGCGCGATGCCCTGGGCGTTGATGGCCTCGGCGTCGGTGCCGGTGGCCCACAGGTCGCCGACGATCTTCTCGACGCCGGAGGCGCCTTCGATCGCGGCGGCGTGCTCGGCCAGCTGGCGCTGGATCGCCTGCGAGCGCTCGTCGAGCATCTCGAACGCGCCCCAGGAGGTGCGGTCGCCCGGCACCGGGTTGGCGGCCAGCCAGGTGCCGTTGACGTAGGCGCCGAAGTCGGTGCAGGCGTTGCCGTTGGCGTCGAAGTCGGCGGCCTTGAAGCTGTTCACGCCCGGGAGCGTCGACTCGTCGAGGGTGAAGGCGGGGACTTCCGGCGCGGCGCCCTCGGCCACCGTGGTGGCGGGCGTGGCGTCGCGCTGGCAGCCGGCGACGACGCCGGCGATCGCCAGGGACAGCAGCAGGAACTTCGGTGCGGACTTGGAAGCGTGGCTCATGCGGACTCCGCCCTTGCGGGCATGGCAATAGGGAACGGCCGTCCCCGAGGGGGCGGCCGGGGGTCGAATGTACGCCCGTGCCGAGTGGCGCGCAGGGTGCAGAAGGTCATGCGACGGGCCCGGGCGGCTCGTCCGCGGCGGCGGGTGGGGGTGGGGCAGCGGTTTCCGCATCTGGCCCCAGCACGCGCGCCTGGCGCCTGGGGGCGGTCAGCGGCGCCGGCTTCGGGCCGGTATTGGTGCGCATCATGCCGGCACCCGCCGCGAGCCCGGCCAGGCGCTCGAGCTCGAAGCGCTCCACCTCAAGCCTGCGCACCTCGGCGGTGACGCGGGCGGCCTCGTCGGGATCGACGTCGAGTTCGCGCAGCGCCGCCTCGCCGAACTGCAGGGCGGCGGCGAAGGTCTCGCGGATGGCGACGTCGACGCCGGCGGCGACCAGCTTCAGCTTGTGCGGGCGATCGTAGGCGCGCACCAGCAGCCGGGCCTGCGGGAAGGCCGACTGCACCAGTTCCACGATGCGGTCGGCCGCTGCGCGGTCGTCGACGCAGACCGCGATCGCGCGCGCGCTGCCGGCGCCCGAGGCGTGCAGCACGTCGAGCCGGGTGCCGTCGCCGTAGTAGACCTTGAAGCCGAAGCGGGCCGCGCTGGCGATCATCTCGACATCGCTGTCGATGATGGTGACGTCGACGTCGCGCGCCAGCAGCGACTGGCTGACGACCTGGCCGAAGCGGCCGAATCCGATCATCAGCACGCTGCCCGACTGCCCCGAGGCGGGCTCCACGCCGTCCGGCACCGATTCGCTGTCGCGGCGCCTGACGCGCCGGGTCGCGATCGCGGCCAGGGGTGTGAGCGCCATCGACAGCACCACCACCGCGGTCATGGCGTTGTTGACCTCGCCCGGAAGCACGCCGGCGGCCTGCGCGGCGGAATACAGCACGAAGGCGAACTCGCCGCCCTGGGCCATCAGCACCGCGCGATCCACGGCATCGGCGTGGCCGGTGTGCAGCATGCGCGCCACGACATAGATGCACAGCGCCTTGGCGAACATCATCAGCGGCACCGCCATCAGCACGAAGCGCCAGTCGGCGGCGACTACTGCCAGGTCCAGCGACATGCCCACGGCAAGGAAGAACAGGCCGAGGAGCAGGCCGCGGAAGGGCTCGATTTCGGCCTGGATCTGGTGCCGGAACGTGGATTCGGACAGGAGCACGCCGGCGACGAAGGCGCCCATCGCCATCGACAGCCCGCCCATCTCCATCAGCAGCGCCGCGCCCAGCACGACCAGCAGGGCGGCGGCGGTCATCACCTCGCGCGCCCGCGCCGCGGCCAGCAGCCGGAACAGGGGGTTGAGCAGAAACAGGCCCGCTGCCACCAGCGCCGCGAGCGAACCGGCGGCGATCGCGACAGACAGCAGCCGCGAGCCGCCGGCGTCTCCGGCCTGTGCCGGTGCCATGAACGCCACCAGCGCCAGCAGCGGCACGATCAGCAGGTCCTCGAACAGCAGGATCGAGACCATCTTCTGGCCGCGCGGCGTGGCGATGTCGCCGCGCTCGGCCAGCATCTGCATCACGATCGCGGTGGACGTGAGCACGAAGCCGGACGCGGCGATGAAGGCCACCGGCGGCGCCAGCCCCAGCAGCAGGCCGCACCCGGTGAGCACCAGCGCGCAGGCGCCGATCTGCAGCGGCCCGAGGCCGAAGATCTGCCGCCGCAGCGCCCACAGGTGCGAGGGGCGCATCTCCATCCCCACCACGAAGAGGAATAGCACGACGCCCAGCTCGGCCACGTGCAGGATCGCCTCCGGCCGCGCGAACAGCGCCAGTCCGAACGGGCCGACCGCGACGCCGGCGGCGAGGTAGCCGAGCACCGAGCCCAGCCCCAGGCGCCGGAACACCGGCACGGCCACGACCGCGGCCGCCAGCAGGACGACCACGTGCAACAGCTGCGAAGTATCGGATTCAGGCATGTTCGCGTATGATGCACCGGTTGGCGCACGGCAGTCCGTTATCCGGTCATTGCCCAGCCGCGGCCCCGCATGGCGCCCCGGCCCTTTAACTCCCGCACGTCTCTCGTCGCGCAGACACGGCCCGGACATCTCCGCAAGCCGTCTAATCCATTGCCCGCCGCGCGGTTCACGGAAAGCGCCGGGCAAGCTGCGAACCAGGAGTTCAATCCATGTCCGATACCCGGACCTTCGAGGCCCTCGGGCTCTCGTCCGCGCTGCTGCGCACGCTCGAAACGAGCGGCTATACCATTCCCACCCCGATCCAGGAACAGGCGATCCCGCTGGTCCTGGCCGGCCATGACGTGCTGGGCGCCGCCCAGACCGGCACCGGCAAGACCGCCGCCTTCGGCCTGCCGATGCTGCAGCGCCTGTCGAAGGAGACCCCGCCCAAGGGCCCGCGCAAGCCGCGCGCCCTGGTGCTGGTGCCGACCCGCGAGCTGGCGGTGCAGGTTGCCGACAGTCTCAAGGAATATGGCCGCCACCTGCGCATGAACGTCACCACCATTTTCGGCGGCGCCGGCATGCAGCCGCAGATCGACAACCTCCGCCGCGGCGTCGACATCCTCGTCGCCTGTCCGGGGCGCCTGCTCGACCACATGGACGCCGGCCACGCCAAGCTCGACGCGGTCGAGGTGCTGGTGCTGGACGAGGCCGACCGCATGCTGGACATGGGCTTCCTGCCGCAGATGAAGCGGATCATGGGCCGCGTGCCGAAGCAGCGGCAGACGCTGCTGTTCTCGGCCACGTTCGAGGCGCGCATCAAGGCGCTGGCGCTGGAGTACATGCAGTCGCCGAAGCAGGTCGAGGTGGCCGCGCAGAACACCATCGCCGAGACCATCGTGCACCGCGCGCACCCGGTCGATTCGGCCAGCAAGCGCGACCTGCTGGTCGACATCCTGTCCGCGCGCCACACCGACCAGGTGCTGGTGTTCGGCAAGACCAAGCACGGCTGCAACCGCCTCGCCGAACAACTCGAAAAGTCCGGTCTGCCGGCGGTGGCGATCCACGGCAACAAGAGCCAGGCGCAGCGGCAGAAGGCGCTGGACGCGTTCAAGGCCGGTCGTGCCCGCATCCTGGTCGCGACCGACGTCGCCGCGCGTGGACTCGACATCCCGAACCTGCCGCTGGTGATCAACCACGACCTGCCGATGGTGGCCGAGGACTACGTGCACCGCATCGGCCGCACCGGCCGCGCCGGCGCGACCGGCGAGGCGCTGTCGCTGGTGTCGCCGGAAGAGGGCGCGCTGCTCAACCAGATCCAGAAGATGCTGAAGGCCGAGATCCGCATGGACGTGGTGGCCGGCTACGAGCCGAGCCGCCCGATCCGCCTGGACGCGCCGATGCCGCCGCAGGGCGGACGCGGGCAGCGGCCGGCCGGCCAGCGTGCCGGTGGCCAGCGCCGCGGTCCGCCGCAGGCCGCGGGCGACCAGCGCGCTGGCGAGCAGCGTCCGAGCCGTGCCGCAGGCAAGCCGGCGCATCGCCAGGGCGGGCACGGCAAGGCCCAGCCGCCGGCGGCGCAGGCGCATGCCGGGCCGAAGGCACCGGGTGCGCGTGGCCGTGGCAGCCGCGGGCGCGGCGGCCGGGGACGTTCGACGGGGAGCTGAGCCGCTCAGCCGCCGCCGAGGTCGCGGACCAGCCGGAAGCCGACGTCGTCGAAGCCACGGTCGGCTTCGCGGCCGTCGGTCGTGGCGGATTCGTCGCGCCAGCTGGTCCCGCTGGCCACTCGCTGTTCGCAGCTGCCGCTGCAGTCGACGTTCCATTCCGCGATGCGGCGCGACCCGCCGGCCGCGGGCAGGCGCGTCCATTCGGTGGACGTGGCCAGGCGATACGCGATTCCGTCCCGCTGGCCCAGCCACTGGGCGTAGGCGCGCGCGTCATCCCATGACACGCAGACCGCGGGGTCGCCGCCCTTCTGTTCGAAGCCGGGGTTGCGCCAGTTGCGCGGCGCCACCACCCGCAGCAGGGAAGCCCGCTCGCGGCAGCGCGCGGGCGCGCGGCCGGTCGCGTCGGCGAAGGCCGCGAACTCGTCGCGGCTGACCGGCCGGCGCATCGCGCCCAGGCGGATCCCGCCCTGCTGCACCAGCACCATGTCCACGCCCTTGCCGCCAAGGCGCTCGCCGGGGAGGGGAATGGCGCGCGCGCGCCGCTCGAGCTTCGCCAGTGCCGGGGCGTCCAGCCCCATCCGGCGCGCGGCTTCGATGGCGTCGAGCGCGTCGGCGCGGTCGTAGTCGGTGGTTGCCCGGTCCACGCGCGCGGACACCACCTTGCCCACGCCCGCCATCAGCGCGCGCAGCGCGTCGCCATCGGCGCGCGAGGTACGCGAGGCCAACTGGCTGGCCTGCATGACCGCGGTGCGCGCCTCATCGGTCTCGCCGCGGGCGAAGGCGCGCTCGGCCCGGGCGCCGAGCGCCGCGATCAGGGCGTCGATCGCGGGACCGAGCCGGAGGTGGCCGGCGTCCGCCTGCCAGGCGTTGAGCAGGCTGGTGTAGGCGTTGTCGCCGGCGGGTGCCGACAGGCGACCCGCACGCATCTGGCGTTCGGCCGTCACCAGCCAGCGCTCGGCATCCGAGGCCGGCGCCGCGCGCAGCATGGCGTCTTCGGGGCTGCCGGGCAGCGGCGCCGATCGCGGCGCCAGCGGCGGGCTGGCCGAGCCGCCCCGGTCGGCCTCGCCTGCCCGGCCGGCGTCGTCGGCGGCCCGGTAGAAGGCGGACGCTCCATCGCGGCCGTGCAGCCAGGTGCCCGCGGCGATGGCCGCGACCGCGACCAGACCGACGCCGGCCCAGGCCGGGGCCGGCAGTCGGCGCAGGCGTTCGCCCAGGCCGGTGACGGCGCCGCGCAGTCCGCCGTGGCGGCGCGCCGGGATGTGCTCCAGCGCCTCGAGCATCTGCGTGGCGTCGGCAAAGCGGCGGCCGGGCGCCTTGGCCAGCGCCCGGTCGATGAAGGGCTGCCAGTGGCGCAGCGCCGGCGGCAGGCGCGGGATCGGGTCCTGCACGTGCATCACCGCCATCGACAGCGCGTCGGCGGCGTTGTACGGCAGGCTGCCGACCAGCATCTCCCAGGCCAGCACGCCGACGCTGTAGAGGTCGGCGCGCGCGTCCACGCCTTCGCCGCGGGCCTGCTCGGGCGGCATGTAGGCGGTGCTGCCCACGGCCAGGCCGGCGGTGGTCACGCGCGACCCGTAGCCGCGGCGCAGAGCGATGCCGAAGTCGGCCAGCAGCGGCCGGCCGCTGTCGTCGAACAGCACGTTCTCGGCCTTGACGTCGCGATGTACGACGCCGCGCGCGTGCGCGTACTGCAGCGCCGACAGCAGGCTGCGCAGGATCCCGCGCACCGCGTCCTCGTTGCCGCGCAGGTCGCGCTGGCCGAGGTGGCCGCGCGGCAGGTAGGGCATGGCGTAGTAGGGCAGGCCCTCGGTGGTCCGGCCGACGTCGTGGATGCCGACGATGTTGGGATGGTCGAGGCGGGCGATGGTGCGCGCCTCGTTCTCGAAGCGCCGGCGGCTGACCTCGTCGGACAGCGCCTCGGGCAGCATCACCTTGATCGCCACCTCGCGCCCGAGCGAGAGCTGCTCGCCAAGGTAGATCGTCGACATCCCGCCGGCGCCGACGACACGCGCGAGCCGGTAGCCGCGGATCTCCGGCATCGGCTCGTCGATACGGCTTGGATTGTCCTGCGTCATCCCGGCCCCCCTGAGGCGACGTCGAGGATAGCGGTCCGGGCCCTGAATGGGATGAAGGCCATTGCGACGCCGGTCACGCGCCGGCGCTTTCGACCCTGCGGTCCGGCTTGCGGCGGACGTAGACCTGCTTGCGGACCGCGGCCACCACGTCGCCCTCGGCATCGACGACGTCGGTATCGAACCAGTGCAGGTGCTTCGCGCCGCCCGCGGTCGCCGCGCGCATGGCGTCGATCACGTCGTCGCCCAGGTCGAAGCTTGCGTGCACCGTGCCGCGGCCCGGCTTCAGGAAGCGGATCTCCGCGGCCTGGTCCCAGACGTAGTAGTCGCGGCCCAGCGCATGCATCGTCAGCAGCATCCAGAACTTTTGGGGCGTTGGTAATAGTTACATGTAATTTGAGAGCGGAAAATGGCTACTTCTGGCGAAGTAACGGTTTCGCGGATCCCTCTGGGTCTGCTCGTCCAACGGTAGGGCCGTCCAACGCCGGAGCATTTTTTGCTTGCGGCGGGGTGTGCGGCACTTCTTGATACCACGCCAAGCTCGAGATCGATTCCGGGACGATGCCCGCTCCTCACTAACGCCGCCGGCACCCTAGAATCCGAGCATGGCCTGCCCATGCGATGAAGTCACCCTTGGCCGGCTGAGTGGGCCTTTACTTGGAAAACTGGCTATTTTCCGCGTGCGGGAGAACATGAGATGGCGATCTTTCCCAAGTCCGAGGCCGAGCTTCGTCAGGAGCAGCGGAAAATCTATATTGCCAGCGGCGCCGCGTTCCTCTCATGCGCGGCAGTCCTGGGCGCAGCGCACTTCCTCCTGCCGCGCATCATTGAGTTCCCGGCCGACGGACTGGAATCGCGACTCACCTTCCTAGCCGGGGCCAACCTGCTCCTCGTCATGTGGGTCTTGATCGGCGTGGGGATGGTCGCGAGGGGAAGGCGCCACTCCGCCGACGACATCGGCGGCTCGGCCTACTCGCGCCCGAGTCCGAAGATCGCGGTCGCGGCCGCCTTTCTCCAGAACACGCTCGAGCAGTTCGTGATCGCGGCATTCTCGCTGTCCGCGCTCCTGATGCTGCTGGGTGCTCCAGCGATGCCGTTCATCGCTGCATCCGTACTGCTGTTCGGCGTCGGCCGTATCAGTTTCCTGCTGGGGTATCCGAAAGGAGCCGGTGGACGCGCCTTCGGCATGGCGGTGACCCTGCTCCCGAGCCTTGCGGCTTTCGTGCTGGCGATCGCGTTCATGATCGCCCGTCTCTGACGCGATGCTCGTGACGGACTTAGCTCGCCATGAACCAGTGCAGATCGGCGGTCTTGAGCAGATCCCTGGTGACACCGCCGAGCACGCGCTCTGCGAGCGGCCCGCGACCATAGGCGCCGGTGACGACGAGATCCGCCTCCTTCCGCAGCGCGTGGCAGACCAGATCCGCACTGACGCCTTCCTCCGACTGGGGCAGATGCGCGTAGCTCGCTGTTACGCCATGCCGCTGCAGGTGATCGACGACTGTTTCGAGCCGCGTGGCTTTCACCTCATCGCCTACACCGACAATGACGACCTCGTCGGCTCGGACCAGGATCGGCAATGCCGCATGGAGGGCGCGTCGCGCCTGCGGGCAATCCTTCCACCCAACGACAACCCTGGAAAAGCGGTCTGTCGCCTCGCGTTCGCCCAGCCGCAACACGGGAGCGCCCGAGTTGAGCGCAAGCGCCGCGGGTTCCGCAACGACGTTGCCATTGCCCGCGGAAACGCCGGTGATGAGGAGATCGGCCGTCAGGAGGTGATCGACCAGCACGGTCGCCGGGTCGCCGATGCCAGAGCACCATTCGGTATCCACCGTAGCGGCTGAGAAGACGCGATCGAAAGCGCTGCGGGATGAGGCGATCGCCTGCTGCAGTTCGCGGGTCAGCGCCTGGCTTCCGAACCTGCCTCCGCCAAGCACGTCCGAAACGGTCGTGCCCGGCCATGCATAGGCAACGACGAACAGCCTTGCTGCATATGCGGACGCCATGTCGCGTGCCAGTTCGAGGGTGCGCGAGATGTCCTCCCTGGGGCTGGCATCTACGACAATGTCATGAAAGCTCATGCGTTGCCTCCCGTCCTGCTGCAGCACCGGATCCGCCTCCCTGGAACGACCCACGGACATTCCGTGCGACCAGCATGTCCTCTGCCTTTTAGGGGTGTCGACTGAATTCCCGCACGCTGCCGTCCTTCAGGATCAGCGACACCGTGTAGGGCTGGACGATGCCTTGCGGGTGCTCCATGCCCGGCGACCCGATGGGCATGCCGGGAACCGCCAGCCCTCTGGCGTCAGGCCGCTCGCGCAGCAGGGGGCGTATGTCTTCGGCAGGGACGTGGCCTTCGACGAAGTAATCGCCGACCTGGGCGGTATGGCAGGAGCCCATCGAGGACGGCACGCCGGCCGCCGCCTTGATGGTTGCCATGTCCTCGACGTTCTTCTCGACGACGTTGAAACCGGCCCGCCTCATGTGATCGGCCCAGACGCCGCAGCAGCCGCAGGAAGGGTGCTTGTGCACGGTCAGCAGCGGAAGTTCGGCGCCCCGCTCGAGCGTCGGCGCAGGCGTCACCTGCTGGCCGCTGGCGACGGTGAATTGGGCGACCGCGCTGGACGTCATCGCCAGCAAAGAGAGCAGCGCAATGCAAAGGGGGATCCGATGTGTCATGACCGTTTCATCCGAAAAAGCGTTGCCGCGCAACAGGGCATGAGACTTGTAGGGCTCATGCGACGCGCGGGTCGCGATACGCCAGCAACCGGAGCGCATTGAACACCACAAGCAGTGTAGACCCCTCGTGGATCGCCACGGCCGGGCCGATGCCCAGGCCGAAGATCGTCGCGGGCACCAGGAAGGCGACGATGCCGAGGCTGACAAACACGTTCTGCCGGATCACGCCGCGCGTGTGCCGGCTGAGGCCGACGGCGAACGGCAGATGGCGCAGATCGTCGGCCATCAGCGCGACGTCTGCCGTCTCCAGCGCGACGTCGGAACCGGCGGCGCCCATCGCGATGCCGACCGTGGCGTTGGCCATCGCCGGTGCGTCGTTCACGCCGTCGCCGACCATGGCCACCTTGTCCTGCTCTCGCAGTTTGCGGATGGCCTCGACCTTGTCCTCGGGCATCAGGTCGCCCCAGGCCTCGTCCAGGCCCACTTCCGAGGCGATCGCATCGGCGACCCGCTGGTGGTCGCCGGAGATCATGATCATGCGCGTGATGCCGAGTGCGCGCAGTGCCTGCAGCGCCTCGGGTGCGCCCTCGCGCGCGGTGTCGAGCAGGCCGATGGCGCCCAGGTCGCGCTCACCCTGCCTGACCACCATCGAGGTGCGTCCGGCCTCGCGCAGTTGCGCGATGGCGGCCGCCGCCGATTCGCCCAGCGCCGCGACGCCGTCGGCGCCGAACATCTCGGCCTTGCCGATCCACACCGTCTCGCCGCCGAGCGTGGCGGTCACGCCACGGCCGATGAGGTTCTCCAGGCCGCTGGCGGACGGGATGTCGCGCTCGCCCAGCCGCTCGCGGCCATCCCGGGCGATGGCCGCGGCCAGCGGATGGTCGCTGAGCGACTCGACCGCGATCGCGACGGTGAGCAGTTCCTCTTCCGTCACCCCATCGACGGTGATGACATCGGTGATGCGCGGACGGCCTTCGGTCAGGGTGCCGGTCTTGTCGAAGGCCATGGCGTTGAATGAGCCGAGTTCCTCCAGCGGCGCGCCCCCCTTGATCAGCACGCCGCCGCGCGCCGCGCGGGCGATACCCGACAGCACCGCGCTGGGCGTGGCGATCGCGAGCGCGCAGGGGCTGGCCGCCACCAGCACCGCCATTGCGCGATAGAAGCTGTCTCGGAAGGGCTCGTCGACGACCACCCAAGCGAACAGCAGCAGGACCGCCAATCCCAGCACCGCGGGCACGAAGATGCGCTCGAACCGGTCTGTGAAGCGCTGCGTCGGCGACTTGCGCGTCTCGGCCTCGCTGACCATCTTGACCACGCGCGCGAGGGCCGAATCGCTGGACTTGCGTGTGACCTCGATCTCGATCGCGCCGCTGCCGTTGATGGTGCCGGCGAATACGCGCGAGGCGGCATCGACGCCGTCGGGTCGCACGCGTGCCGTCGCGGGATCGTCCACCGGCCGCTTGTCGACCGGGATGCTCTCGCCGGTCACCGGCGCCTGGTTCACGCTGGAGGTGCCGAGTACGAGGAAGCCGTCGGCCGGCATCCGCTCGTTGGGCTTCACGAGCACCACGTCGCCGACGACGAGATCCTCGACTGCGATCTCCTGTACCTGTCCGTCGCGGCGTACCACGGCGGTGTCGGGCGCCAGCTCGGCCAAGGCCTCGATGGCGCGCTTGGCGCGGCCCATGGCGTAGTGTTCGAGCGCATGCCCGAGGCTGAACAGGAATAGCAGCAGCGCGCCCTCGGCCCAGGAACCGAGCGCCGCGGCGCCAGCGGCCGCGACCAGCATCAGCGTGTCGATCTCGAAGCGTTTCAGCTTCAAATTGTCGAATGCCTCGCGAAGCGTGTAGACGCCGCCGAAGAAGTACGCGCCAACGTAGCAGGCCAGCGGCAGCCACCCCGGCGCACCTGTGAAGAACTTTTCCACCAGGAAGCCGGTGAGGAGCAAGGCGCCGCAGACCAGCGAGAAGATCAATTCGGTATTCGGACCCAGCAAGCCGCCGTGCGCATGCGCCTTTCCATCCTTGCCATGCGCATGGCCGCTGCCCTCGCGATGCGCATGGGCCGCCCCGTCTTCGCCGTGCGTGTGTTGATCGTCGTCCATGGTCTTGACCGGAACGACCTGCATCCCGGCCAGGACCTTCAGGATGCGTTCTTCCGAGACCTCTCGGCGGTCGTACTCGACATGGACGAAGCCGGCCGCGCTGGCTTCGGCTTCCAGCACTCCCCAGAGCGATTTGAGTTGCTCGGCAACGGTGCGCGCACGGCGCTGGTGGCCGATCCCCTTCACCTCCCACAGGGCATGACCGTAGCGCTCGCTGATCGCCGCGCCCGCGCTTTCGACAACCTCGCGAATGCGGGCGAGCGGTACGACATCCGGGTTGTAGTGCACGCACATCTGTGCCGGCGCACCGTCAGAGCCCGGGCGCAGGTGTACCTGCTCGATCCCGTTGCGTCCCTCCAAATCGTCGATCAGCCGCTTGACACAGGCATCGGCCTCGTCAGGCACGTGGGGCAGGAGGATCTGAAGGTCGATGCGCAGCTTCTCGGTCATTGTCGTTTTCCCCAGGTATTAAGGGCTACGGGTGTGCTTGTCCGTTGACGCGCATGCCGGATCTGCCAACCAGCAGGCTCATGCGACGGGGTCATTGCTATCGGAACGTTTGTCTTCCCGAACGCTCCGCAGGATCTCGATACCGCCCTTGAACGCAACGGCTGCGATCAGGGCGCCGGCTACCAGGTCTGGCCACGATGTGCCGAGCCAAAGCACGAGCCCCCCGGCCACGATCACGCCGCCATTGGAAATGAAGTCGTTGAAGCTGAAGGTTTCGGCCGCTTTCATGTTCACGTCCTCGGAACGAATGCGGCGCAACAACACCAGGCACCACAGATTGATCGCAGCGGCGGCGACCGCCAGTCCGATCATGACCGGACCGAGCGGCTCGGCCCCATACATCCACCGCCGGACGACATCCGCCAGGACCGCCACGGCGAAGATCAGCAACATGATCCCCGAGACGGTCGCCGCACCGCGTTTCCAGACGGGGCGGCGATCGATGGCGAGGTAGCTCAGCAGATAGACGGCCGCATCCGAACCGTTGTCGACGGCGTTGGCGAGCAGGGCGCTGGAATCGGCCACCCAGCCCGCCACGCCCAGTCCCGCGAACAGCGCGAGGTTCCACAGCAGCACCTGCCGCAGGACGTTCTTCTGCCGGGCCAGATCCTGCGTCATGTCGCGTGCCGCTTCGGACGATGCGCGATGGCCCGCGCCGCGAACGTGGGCAGCACCAGCAGGGTCAGCACGGTCGCCGTGATCAGTCCGCCGATGACGACGGTCGCCAGCGGCTTCTGCACTTCGGCGCCGGATCCGGTCGCGATCGCCATCGGGATGAAGCCGACGATCGCCACCAGCGCCGTGGTGAGCACGGCGCGCAGCCGGTTGGCGGCGCCGGTCGCCGCCGCTTCCAGCGGCGCATCTCCGGCCGCGAGCCGTTCGCGGATGGCCTGCATCAGCACCAGGCCGTTGAGCGTGGCGACGCCGGAGACGGCGATGAAGCCGACCGCCGCCGACACCGAGAACGGCATGCCGCGCACCAGCAGTGCCAGGATGCCACCGACCAGCGCCAGCGGCACGCAGACGAAGACCAGCGCGGCCTCGCGGATCGTCCCGAGCGCCATGTACAGCAGGGCGCCGATCATCAGGAACACGATCGGGATCACCAGGGCCAGGCGTGCTTCGGCACGCTGCAGGTTCTCGAACTGCCCGCCCCAGTCCAGATAGACGCCACTGGGCAGGGCGATGTCGGCCACGGCGGCCTGCGCTTCCCCGACGAAGCCACCCAGGTCGCGGCCACGGACATTGGCCTGCACCACGATGCGGCGGCTGCCGTTGTTGCGGCTGATCTGGTTGGGACCCTCGCTGACGTCGATGCGCGCGACCGAGGACAGCGGCACCACGGTGCCGTTGGGGGCGACGACCGGCAGGGCGGCGAGCTGTGCCGGATCGTTGCGGTCGGCCTCGTCGAGCCGGATCACGACGTCGAAGCGACGGTCGCCCTCGAAGATCTTGCCGGCCGCTGTGCCGCCGATCCCGGTCGCCAGCGCCTCGCTGACGTCCGCCGCGGTCAGGCCGTACTGCGCCGCGGCGGCATGGTCGACCCGGACGGTGAGCGTGGGCAGGCCCGAGACCTGCTCCACGCGCACGTCCGCCGCGCCGTCGATGCCGCGCAGCTTCAGCGAGACCTGGTCGGCGATCGGCTGCAGGACGTCGAAGTCGTCGCCGAACACCATCACCGCCAGGTCCGTGCGCACGCCCGAGATCAGTTCGTTGAAGCGCAGTTCGATCGGCTGGCTGAACTCGAACGCGTTGCCGATCTGGTTGCCGACGATCGACTCCAGGCGGAGGATGAGGTCGTCCTTGCCCAGCGACCTGTCGGGCCACTCGGCGCGCGGCTTGAGCACGATCACGCTGTCGGAGATGTTGGTCGGCATGGGATCGATCGCCGCCTCCGCCGTACCCGTGCGCGAGAAGACCGTCTTGACCTCGGGTTCGCTCGTGATGGCCTTCTCCAGGGCCAACTGCATCGCCAGCGACTGTTCCAGCGAAGCGGACGGCACCCGCAGCGCCTGCATCGCCAGGTTGCCTTCGTCGAGGGTCGGCATGAACTCCCGGCCCAACGAGAGGAATGCCACGAAGCCGATGGCGAGCATGGCAACCGCACCAATCAGAACGCTGCGCGGTCGCGACACCGAGGTGCGGATAATCGGCTCGACCCTGCTGCGTACGAATCGGATGATGCGGGTCTCGTGCTCGGCGCTGTGCCCACCGTGCGATCCGTTCTCGTCCTCATGCGGCGGGGCGTGTCCGGGGGCGACCTTGGGCTCGCGCACGAACAGTGCGGCCATCGCCGGCACGAAGGTGAAGGAGAGGATGAACGCGCCGATCAGGGCGAGCATGAAGGTCGCGGCCATCGGCTGGAACGTCTTGCCCTCGACGCCCTGCAGCGTGAGGATCGGCGCGAACACCAGCAGGATGATCAACTGGCCGAACGCCGCGGGCCGCACCATCTTGCGCGCCGCCTGGATCGCCACGCCCAGCCGCTCTCCGGCGGAGAGCGACCTACCCAGTTCGGCCCGCTTCTGGCCGAGCATCAGCAGTGTCGCCTCGACCACGATCACCGCGCCGTCGACCAGGATGCCGAAGTCGAGCGCGCCCAGGCTCATCAGGTTGCCGCTGATCCCGAAGCGGTTCATGCCGATCACTGCGAACAGGAATGACAGCGGGATCACCAGCGCGGTGATCGCCGCGGCACGCATGTTGCCCAGCAGCAGGAACAGCACCACGATGACCAGCAGCGCGCCCTCGGTCAGGTTCCTGGCCACGGTCTTGATCGTGGAATTGACCAGCATGCTGCGGTCGAGGACGGGCTCGGCCACGATGCCGGCAGGCAGGGAGCGGTTGACCTCGGCCAGGCGCTCGGCCGCCGCCTGCGCCACCGTGCGGCTGTTGCCGCCGGCGATCATCAGCGCCGTGCCGAGCACCGCTTCGTGGCCGTCGCGTGTGGCGGCGCCCAACCGCGGCGCCTGTCCGAGCCCGACGCTGGCCACGTCTGAGACACGGATCACCACGCCGCCGCGATTGGCAATCGGCGCCTGCGCCAGGTCGTCGACCGTCTGCGCCAGGGCATCGGCGCGGACGACCAGCCCTTCGCCGGCGCGCTGGACGAAGCCCGCGCCGGCCTGGACGTTGGAGCGTTCCAGCGCTTGCACCAGTTCTCCCAGGCCGATGCCGTAGGCAGCCAGCCGTTCGGCATTCGGACGGACGGCGTACTCCTTGACGTAACCGCCGATCGTGTCGACGCCGGCCAGGCCGGGTGTCGAGCGCATCTGCGGCGCGATGATCCAGTCCTGCACCGTGCGCAGGTAGGTGGCGCGCTCCTGCGCCGTCGCGAGCCGGTCACCCTCGGGGGTCAGGTAGATCTCGTCGGCCTGCCAGCCGGGCGCGTTCGGCTTGCCGACGTTCGCCGGGTCGAACGGCACGTAGTCCACCGTCCACATCAGCACTTCGCCGAGGCCGGTCGTGACCGGCGACATCATCGGCGTTACGCCCTCGGGCAGGTCCTCCTGCACCTCGCGCATGCGTTCGGCCACCTGCTGGCGCGCGAAGTAGATGTCGGTCTGGTCGGTGAAGATCGCCGTGACCTGCGAGAAGCCGTTGCGCGAGAGCGAACGCGTGCTGGTCAGCCCCGGGATGCCGGCCAGCGCTGTTTCGAGCGGGAAAGTGACCTGGCGCTCGATCTGCCCCGGGGCGAGCGCGGGCGCGATGGTGTTGATCTGCACCTGCCGGTTGGTGATGTCCGGCACGGCGTCGATCGGCAGCTTGCTGAGCTGGAACAGGCCGTATGCGGCGATGACCGCCGCCACGAAGACCACTGCCCAGCGGAAGCGGACCGCCGTTTCAATGATGAGTTTGAACATGATGGCGTCCTCAGTGGCCGTGCTCGGCCTCGCCCTTGGCGAGTTCGGCCTTCAGCAGGAACGCGTTGGTCGCGGCGACGCGTTCGTCGCCCGACAGCCCGTTGAGGATCTCGATGCGACTGCCGGCGCGACGTCCCGCGAGCACCGGGGTGGCACGGAAGCCGTCGTCGCCGGCCACGAACACGACCGACCGGCCCTCCACCGTCTGCACGGCGTCGGCGGGCACGGTCAGCGTGTCGTCCTTGGCCTCGGCCACCACGACGCCGGACACCGGCGAGCCCGCCGGCGGCAGGGGGCCGGACTCGGGGCGCGCACGGATGATCGCCATGCCGCCCTGTTCGCGCACGTCGGCGGCCGCGCCGATCACGACGGCGCTGAAGCTCCCGTTGGCCCCGGTGACCTCGATGCGCGCGTCGGGCGCGATCTGCGCAGCGAGCGCGGGTGGGGCGGAAAACACCAGTTCGGTCTGCGCGGGATCGGCCACGTTGGCCACGAGGTCGCCCGCGGCGACGAAGCCGCCGGGCGTCACCTGCACCGCGCCGACGACGCCGGGCACGGGACTGCTGATGGTCACGCGCCCGCCTGCGTTCGGCGAACCGGCCGCGGCGACCTGGGCCGCGGCCGCCCGGGCCGCGGCATCGGCCGCCAGCGAGCGTGCGCGCGAGGCTTCGAGTTCCTGCCGGGCGACCACGCCCTGGGTCACCAGCGCCTGGTCGCGCTGGTAGACCAGCCGTGCCGCTTCGGCCTCGGCGCGTGCGGCCTCCGCGCCCGCCCGCATCGTCGCCGCTTCGCCGCTCACGATCACCGCGAGCGGCTGGCCGGCGCGGACAGGAGTGCCGGGTGCCACGATGACGCGCTCGACGCGGCCGCCGACCGAGGCGGCAACGGAGGCGCGTGCGCCGATGGCGGACTCGACGCGACCGCTCAGGCGCGTCTCGCTGCCGCCGCCCCGGCCCAGGGCCACGACCTGGATGCCCGACGCCTCGATCTGCTGCTGCGTCAGCGCGACCAGGCCTTCCTCGCCCTCGGCCGCTTCATCGCCGTGGTCGTCGTGGTCGCCTTTCTCGTCATGGCCGTCTTCGGCGCCATGATCGGCATGGCTTTCCTGTGCCTGGTCGTCCCCGTGCGACGCATGGCCGTCGTCGTCGGAATGGGCCGCATGGGAGGTTTCGGCATCCTGGCCTCCGGTGAGCCTGGCCAGGCCGAAGCCTGCGGCGAGGGCGATCAGGAGCGCCGCGGCGAGCATCAGTCGCCTCGTATTGGTGTTCATCGGGATTCTCCGAACGGGGCACGGCCTTCGAGGCGCGCCAGGTCGATTTCGGCAAGGACGCGCGCGATCCGCGCGTCCACGGCGGCGTTGCGCGAGGCGATCAGCGCCGCACGTGTGCTGCGAAGTTCCAGCTGCGAGATCCGGCCGGCCTCGAAGCCGATGCGGGACAGGCGATAGGCCTCCTCGGCGGCCGCGACGCCGCTGTCGGCGGCCCGCGTGCGGCTGCTCGATGCGGCCAGCGCGGCCTCGGCGGTGAGCCGTTCCGCCTGCGCCTCCTGCCTTTGCGCGATCAGGCGCGCTTCGGCGGCCCGCTGCTCGGCATAGGCGGCGCGGATGCCGCCCCGGTTGCGGTCGAACAGCGGGACGGTCAACTCGACGCCGACCGTGAACGCCTCGTCGCCGGTGTCCCGGAACCGGCGCATGCCGACGCCAGCGCTGACGTCCGGGAGCGCGCGGCGCCGCTCGACTGTCACCAGGCGGCTGGCGGCGTCGAGTTCGGCGGTGGCGACCTGGACGGCCAGCGGGTCGTCCGATCTGGCTCCCGGCAGGGCGGGCGTGCGATCGAGCAGACTCGCGCCGATCGCTTGCACCGGCCGGTCGAGCAGGGCGATCGCCGACAGACGGGCGAACGCACCGTCCCGAAGGGCCCTGGCTTCATCGAGCGCCGCCCTGGCGGCCTCGACCTCGCTCTGGGCCTGGACGCCCCGCAGTGTGGCCTCGCGACCCTGCTCGACCATGGCGGCGACCCCGCGCGCATCCTGCTCGGTCAGCGACAGCGCTTCGGCCGCCAGGTCGTGGCGACGTGCCGCGGCTTCGGCCTCGGCGTAGGCCAGCGCCAACCGGCCTGCGATCTGCCAGCGGGCCTGTTCGCGCCGCAGGCCCGCCGCGTCGGCCTCGGAGCGCGCCGCCTGGATGCGGGCGCTGCGCTGGCCGAACAGTTCGAGGGGTTGGTTGATCGACAGGGTCGATTCGGCATTGCCGGTGCCGTTGTAGGGCCCGGTGCCGTAGACGTTCTCCCGGTCGTACACGATCGAGGGGTTGGGCAGGGCCCGCGCCTGCTGGGCACGGGCGGCGGCCGCGTCGTAGACGGCATCGGCCTCGAGCATCGACGGCAACGCGTCGAGCCGGGCGATCAGATCTTCATAGGACGGGGTGGCTTCGACGGCAGGAACGGCCGCCATAGACGGCGACGCGAATGCCAGGACAACCACCGCGAACCCGGCCGCCATGAGCGGTCGGACAAGCAGCGTGAACATGGGAACTCCAGAGGCAAAAGTTGACGTGGGAGCCCGTCAGGACGGGCAAAGCACGTCAGCTCCGCGGAGGCCTCATGGGTCCTTCGTATAGCCCGAATGCGCGAGTGGAGTCCTGTAGAACAGGCTGCACGGCATGCGTGGTGTCGTAGCCCACGGTCGCGCTGAAAGCAAGGTTGGCCGATGCATGATGACAGTGATTGTGGGCACACACGCCATGCGAGCCGTCCGGGACGCCGCCCTTTCCGGCGTCGTCGCGCGACGATGACGCCGCGTAATCGTCCGCTGCGACCGCCGCGTGATCCGCGTCCGACTCGAACGAGCACGCGAACGCATCGGCGACAGGCACGATCACCAGCACTGCGACAAGCAGCGCGGCAATGGTGCTTCTCAGTCGGGCAAGGGCACGATGCATCGGGTCAAATATATCAGTCGCTTGCGCCCGGATACAATAACAGGGCCGGTCTGGGAATCTTGGCGGGCGGCAGGCTTGGGATACTGTTCAGAGAGCGGCGTTCGTGAAAACGCTTCTCGCCACGACGCGCCGACCGCGCGTCTGGTACCGGGCGGCCCGGGTTCGGGCTCGTCCATCGGCAAAACTCTACCAGTGTGTTGGCGTCATTTTTGTGTCGCCCGGAACACTGGGTTAGAGTCGCCAGGCCACAGGAGATTCCCCCATGGCATACAACCTGCGCGAAGGCGTAGCCCGCTACGACAATGTCGCGGTCGCGCTCCACTGGCTGATCGTGGTGGTGCTCATCGCCCAGTTCGGCACCGGCTGGATCTTCAGCGGCATGGAACGCGGCGATGCCCGGACCGCCTGGTTCGAGTGGCATCGCACACTTGGCTTTCTGGTGCTGCTGCTGACCGTGGTGCGCCTGGGCTGGCGGCTGACGCATCCCCCGCCGCCGTTCCCGCCGGACTTCCCCGGCTGGCAGCGCATCCTGTCTCGCGCCGTGCATTGGCTGTTCTACGCGCTGCTGATTGCCTTGCCGCTGGCCGGGTGGGTGTACGTCTCCACCGGCAGCACCGCGGCCGAGACGGGCATGACCACGCTGGTGGGCGGAACGCCGTGGCCGATCATCCCCGGCCTGCCCCGTTCGCTGCACCGCCCGGCGGCTGAAATGCATGTGGTGCTGGTCTGGATTGCGGTGGCGCTGATCGCGCTGCACGTGGCCGCGGCGCTCAAGCACCGGTTCGTGGACCGGTCGCCGGTCGCCAATCGCATGCCACCGTTCCGGGTACGCGTCCACTGAGGAGGCTCCCACCTGCTTGCGGGCGAGCGAGGGAACGTCCGTCGCCCGGTCCAAGTGCCGGGCATCGAACTGGTGCGGGCTGGCCGAGCAATCTAGTCCCGCCCCACATGTTCGTGCCCTGCCGGGCCTCCGGGGATTGCCGGAATCCGACCTTGGCGAACTTTCCTGACGCGCCGGTTCATCGAGTGACGCACGAGATGCCGATAGAGTAACCCCCGCATCCAGCCGAGATTTTGCTTATGCCGGGCGTAGAAGTCGTCCGGGCTGTCGAATACCCCGAGATCGGCATTGATGCCCGTGCGTTGGATGTACGTGTCCTGTCCCACCCAATCAATGGGTGGCGAGGACAGGCAATCGGTTCCGGCGCCGTAGCCGCAGAGTTCGTTGGCGGTTCCGGCAAACTTTGCCTGCAGGGATCGAGGAAGGGTTGATCCAGTATGAAACCCTCAAGATTGATCCAGCGCCCGTCGTGCCAGACTTCCACCCAACTGTGGAGGATGTCGTCGGGGGCGAGGCCGTAGACCAGTTCGGGAACCACACCGCGCTGGAGTTCCTTGTGGATGGTGAAGCCGTGCAGGCGGCACGCAATGCCGAGCGCACGCAGAAGCGCCATCAACAATGTTCCCTTGGTGTTGCACTGACCGTAACCGTCCTTAAGTACCTCGGACGCCGCAATCTCGTCATCCCGGTTGTAACCGAACGCAATTTCGTCGCGAACGAAGGTGTAGGCCTTCCCGATCTGATCGAATGGCTCCAATGCGCCCCATCCTCGTGCGGCCACCAGGTCGTGAATCCCAGGAGAGCCGAAGTCAAGCAGGCGTGTCTGCGGCAAATATCGCTTTTCCACGTATTCAGGCACTCTCAATCCGGAAGGGACGTCTGGCCCCATGTTCCGATGGCAGTGCGCGTACGGAACAGGCTTTGGAGCAAAGCTCATCAAGGCATCGGATCAACGTACTCACAGCGCCCGCCCGGATGCAATAACAGTGTGCTCCGAGCATCTTGGGCATAAAGCGGATCCAATCTTCTCTTCGGGAGTCAACGGTCATCTCTCCTGCCGGCGTACGAAACCCATGCGCGAAGCCTGCGGCATGGAGACGCCGGCACAGGCCGAGAACACGTCCAGAGCGGCGTCGTAGGCAGAAGATCGAACTTGCATGAGCCCCAGCACGGAATGGAACAGGTTGTCGTGGCTAAGCGGCCTGCCTGCCTGTCGCTCGAAGCACCGCATGTCGATGCCAGCACTGTCTCGCATTCCCGGCGAAAGCCACGCCACCATCGGCACCTTGATCTGGGTTTGCGGCGCGATTGCGTAAGGAAATCCGTGCAGGTAGAGGTTTCCTTCGCCAAGCGATTCGCCATGGTCGGAGAGGTAGATCATGGCGGTATCGTGCGACCGATCCTGCGCGAGCATGCGGATGGTCCTGGCCAGGAAGTCATCGGTTTCCAGAATGGCGTTATCATACGCGTTGACGATTTCTTCCTGGCTGCATCTCCCAAGATCCGAGCTCCTGCAGTCCGGGATGAAGCGACGCAGCGACGGTGGATACCGCTTGAAATAGCTCGGGCCGTGGTTTCCGAGCTGATGAAGCACCACCACGGCGTCGCCCGGATTGTCGTCGATGGCGTCATGCAATCCTTGCAACATCACTGCGTCGCGGCACGCCTGCTCGTCGCAGAGCGGGTCGATACGCGGCTCACGATAGGACTCGAACGCCAGCCCGGCACATACGCCCTTGCATCCGGTCTGGTTGTCGCGCCAGAGCGTCCTGACGCCTGCACGTTCCAAGACATGCAACAGCGATTCGGATCGCCTGATAAGTTCCTGATCGTATTTCCGCCGTCCGGCAACCGAGAACATGCACGGCACTGAGACCTCCGTGTTCGATCCACAAGCCGTGACATCCGTGAAGTTGATGACGTCCAGTGATGACAATTGGGGCGTCGTCTGCCGACGGTAGCCGTTCAGTCCCCAGTTCTGGGCGCGAACCGTTTCCCCGACGACGATCACCAGCAGGTGGGGTTTGGTCGACGATTCATGGCCGACCAGTCGTGCATCCTCGCCAACGATACGGCGGGGAGCATCCGCAGTACGGGCGTCCTCGCCCAGCACCTTGACGGTCGACACGAGATAGTTTCCCGGCGTGACCAGGTAGCGCAGGGACTTGTGGTTCCGCATCAGCGACGAGAGATCGTCGAAGCACGCCGCCAGTGCCACTCCGGTCAAGGCGGTCACGGCCAGCAGGAACGCCAAGCGGCGCAGCAGGCTGCGTTTCCATCCGTACGTCCTGATCCTCGTCCACCAGAGCAGAGCAGCCGGCAGGACACCCATGGCCAGCACCGACGACGCCAGTCCCGGCGTCAACAGTTCGGAGGCCTCCGCCGTATCGGTGCGCAGTACGTTCCGGATCATGCTCGGGTCGTAATGGACGGCATAACGATCCGCGAAGTAGGCAGCCGCCGCTGTCGCCATCAGAAGCAGCGTGAGCAACGGCTTGGCCGTCCAGCGGTTCAGGACGATCCCGAGCAGGATCGCGTGCAGGCCCGCAATCGCAAGGCCCATGCTGGCGAGCAGGCGCCAACTGCCCGGCTGGTCCAGGATGCCCGCGTCCCTGACGCCAGACCAGAATGCCCCGTTCGCGGTCGCGACGAAGAACAGGCTCGCGATGGCGATGAGGCCTTCCACGCTGACGGACGGCCTGAGTCCGGCAAGCCGTCGATCAGAGCGAGAACCCAACAGCGTCCGCATTGCCGCCGAAAGTTCGAGGGTGGTTGATTGGGCAACTCTCTTTTGCGTGCTTCGCGGCGGCCGACCGATCACGATGGATCACCGTGAGCCGGGCCGGCACCGTGCTCGCTCCGCGGGCGAAGATCCAGGTAGAGGCTGTATGCCGCAGTGAAGGCTGGCAGCAGGTTCTGCAGTACGCCGACCACGTCCTGCTTGTGCGAGAACAGGAAGTACGAGAGCGCCATGAGGCTCCCCGTCAGGCTCATGTACCAGAAAAGGCGGGGAATGACCGGCCGGCCGGCGCGCCGGCTGGCGAGGAACTGGACGAGCCAGCGGGCGCCAAACATCAGCGCGCCGATCATCCCGATGAGTTTCCACGGCGTCAGCACGATTCCCGTCCAGGCGAGCCATGCGATGGGATCGTTCATGGCCTGGTCTCCTGGATGGATCGGCTGCGCGCACGCACGTGGCGTGCGGTGAGCCATGACACGCCAAGCAGGTCACGTATGCCCACGAGTGCTCGTCCCAAGTTGGTGTACTTGGATCTTCCCGATCCCCGCGGGCGGTGATTGACCGGAACACTGACCGTTCGCCAGCCCGCCCGTTGCATGAGCGCAGGCAGGTAGCGATGCATGTGATTGAATGCAGGCAGCGACAGGAAGGCATCTCGTTCGAAGAGCTTGATCCCGCAGCCCGTGTCCGGCGTCCCGTCGTGGAGGAAGAAGCGCCGGATGCGATTGGCCAGCCGGGATGCGATTCGCTTGCCCGATCCATCGTTGCGCATGACGCGCCAGCCGGCGATCAGCTTCACGTCGGGCGGTGATTCTTCCAGCCGGGCAATCAAGCTTGGAATGTCCGCGGGATCGTTCTGTCCGTCGCCGTCCAGCGTCGCAATCCACGGGCTGTACGCGTTCTGTACGCCCGTTAGCAGCGCAACGCTCTGCCCTCGGCACACGTCATGCTGGAACGGCCGCAGTTCGGGGATGCCACTCTTCAGCGTCCACAGCACCTGCCCGGTGCCGTCGCTCGAACCATCATCCACGCAGACGATCTCGAACTCGATCCGCCCGCGCAGGGCGTCGCAGACTTCCTGCAGGAGGGTTGCGATGTTGCCGGCTTCGTTGTGTGCCGGGATCACGACCGAAAGCGAATCCGGAACCGCCGATGAGGCTGAGCCGACTCGATAGCCATCTGTATGCGGGAACGCAGCGTGTTTCATCGCTGGCTCTCCTGGGTTGAGGTGTCCCGGGCACGCGCGGGCAACAGCCACCATGTCCTCCGGTTGGCGATACCCACCGCAAACGGTTCCCCGTCGCGAAATCCTTGCGGAATCGCCGAGCCCACGATGAGCAGCCACCTGTCCTCTGGGGCCTGCGCCTGCCACGCCAACGCGCTTTCGAGTTGCTCTTTCTCCGGCCGGGTGAAACCGAATTCGGTGGTTGGCGATTGGCTCATCAACAACTGCTGCTCGCGCCAGCCCACGAGGCCGAGTTGTGCGTCTGGGCCGATCTGTCGCGCCACGGTTTCCATCAGCCCGCGCGACGAGTTCGCATCGTTGAGGACGACGGCGCCGCCGATGCCGAAGGCGATCCACATTCCCCCTAGACCGGCCATCGTGCCGGCCACGACCCGCCCGCTCATGGCGGTGATGGCGCCCAATGCCGCGGGCAGCGCCATGGCGAGCACCAGCCAAGCCATGCCTTCCGAGCTTGTGGACATGCCGCGCGTCAGCAGGAAACGTTTCTCGAAACCCGGATCGGTGAACAGCATCGCCAGGCCCGCCATGAACAGCGCAAAGGCCAGCGCCATGATGAATCCAAGGAGCAGCAGGCGTGGCCCACTGCGTCTGAGCAGACCGGGAAGCAGCGGTGCGACGGCCAGGCAGGCCAGCGGCAAGGCGGGCAGGATGTACATGTCCCGCTTGCCCGATGGAATCGAGAAGAACAGCACGATCAGCAGCCAGCCGCCCAGCAGGAGCAGAAAGCGTGGATCGCCACGAGAGATGCGCCGCTTCCAAGGGGCGAGTGCCCATGGCATCGCCAGCATCAACGGCAACCACGCGCTCGCCATCACGCCCGCGAAGTACCAAGGCGGCTTGATGTGCGTCCAGGACTCCGCGTAGCGCTCGACGGTTTGCCGGAACAGGATGTCTTGGGCGTAGGCCAGATGCTCGGCGGTAGGCACGAACCGGACCGCGGCCAGCATTGGTCCCAACCAGAGCGAGACGGCCACCAGCAGCGCGATCGGCCCCAGCCAGAACTTCCGGTCGTGCCACCAGGCATTCGAGACGCCGCGTTGCCACCAGGTTGCGGCGATCGCCGGGATCAGCACGAACAGGGCGATGATGCCGACGCCCTTGGTGATGACACCCAGTCCCACGGCGAACCACCCCAGCGTCCACATGTGCCAGTCAGGCCCCCGGAGGACGTGCCGCAGCAAGCCGTAATGCGCGAGCGTGACCCAAGCGATCAGCAGGGGGTCGATCTGCGCTCGCTTCATCTGCAGGGTGAACTGCAAGGTGAGGAGCAACGCCCACCCGGCGCACAGCCCAATCTGCCGGTTCCACAAACGGCGACCGAGGTCGTACGTCAGCACGATCGTCAGCAAGCCGGCCAGCAGCGACGGCAGCAGGAAGGAGATCCGCAGGTTGCCCGTGGCCCAGTACAGCGCGGCCTGGATCCACATGAACAGCGGCGGCTTGTCCGAATAGAGCTCAGTTCCCCGATGGGGGAACAGCCAGTCGCCGCTTTCGACCATCTGCCTGGCCACGAGCGCGAAGCGCGGTTCGTCGGCGGGCCAGGGATCCCGCAGTCCCAATCCGGCGCCGAGCACCACGAGGGCGACGAGCGACAGGACGCCAATGCCCGGTGGACGAAGCTGATTGAAGTTCAAGTGAGGAAACGTGGCGGTCGTCATCGCGCGCTCCCGCTCGTGTCGGCCTTTCGCCGACAGGCTGGACAAGCAACGACGCAGCCACCGGCCGCCATAGGCGACCAGTCGATACGGTCATGCATGGGATACCCGTGAGTCTGTCTGGATGGCAATCACTGCGGCGAATCGCCGCAAACGTTGCGATCAGACTCGGGGAGGACGCATCAACCGTTCGGGTAGCAAAGACTTCGGCGCCGGCTTCTCAGGCGCGAGGACGAGAACCGCATGAACAACCGCCGAATACGAGGCGTCGCACGGCAACAACTGAGTCCCCGTGTGGTGGCAATGGCCGTGCCCACAAACGGCATGATCTGGCGTGCCGGGATCCGAGTCGGCGTCGTGCTGCACCGTCTCCGGCTCGACCGTGCAGGCCGCAGCATCGATCGCAGGCACGATCACCAGCATTGCCAGAAGCAATGCCATGATCAACCTTCGACTCCGCGCAAAACACTCAGACATGCGACAAACCACGAACGTTCGGTTTCATTCTTGCCTGCCCGGACGGCTGACGCGCAATCTCAGGCAACGCCCAACATGGGGTGAGATCGCACCCGTGGTGGGTAGAGTACTGTGCGCGGACTCCCTTCCCGCGTCAAGACACATCAACGTCATTCCGATCCCGGCGAAGAAAGTTCTGCCGACACCCAAGAAGTATTGTTAACTTCTCGTTGCGCATTGTTCGGATTGCCTCTGCGGCTACCCGCTCGCAGGTTAGCCCGGCCACCGGCGATGCAGGATATCGATGCGATAGGCATGCCGGTGCGTTCCCTCTCGGGTGTGCTCCAAGACGTGCGGATGATCGGCAGGCAGTTCAAATGTAATCGTGCTCGACGATTTCGGCATCGTCTTTCGGCTACATTGCCAGACGACCACGAGGCCCAGTCCGGCAAGCAGCTCAAGTGTGATGACATCCCGCACGGTCGCAATCGCGAGGCGTTTGGAAACCCCCCCCGCCACAGCGTCACGCACCCGAGCGAGTAGTGGTGGAGGACAATGGGCGCACGATGGTCGGCGCGGCCGTTCTCGTGATGCAAGCACGTCGTCGCAGGGAGGTAGCCGTCAGGCGTAGCCACCCGGAAGGCGGGCATCGATGGCAGGCAGGATCCCCATGTCAGCCGATGAGGTGGCGCAGCATGCCGGCGCCGGCGGCGCCGAAATAGTCACTTCTTGGCAGATGGGTGGTCAATGACGTTCCCGCCGGACATTCGTGCCTCAAGCGAGGAGATGTTCATCGTCAACAGTTCGTTGACCGAGGCCAGCTTGGCAATCTGTTGCCGCAACTGAGCATTCTCGGATCGTAGTTTTTGATTCTTCTCCCGCTCTGCCTTGAGTTCCGATTGCTTCGCATCCCGCATGGCTCGACTGGATCGTCCCTGCTTCTCGCGGATGACCTCAGCAATCTCGGGATGGTAGTTGTGAATGAGCGAGGTACTCACGCCCGCTTCCCTTGCTACCGAAGAGATCGTCAGCTTCCTCGCTTTGGTTTGCGAGCGCCCTCGCTCTATGCGGGTGATGGCAAGGCGAAGTTGCTTTTGCCTGTCTTCAGATGCCAAGCGGCTGTTCTTCATGCGGCACCGTTGTTGTTCAGCTCATGGCCAAGATCGCGAAGCACGATGGCGCATCTGTCCAGATCGCGGCGCACGCGAAGCAATCCGCCTTCACCGATGTCATCGCAATCGAGGAGGGTTTCTAGGTGCTCATACAACCCTTGGTAGAAGGGTGCATGCTGCGCTTCGATGACACTATGTTGGCAGTCGGTGCAACGGATCCGATCCAGCCCGCCGTTCCCTACACAGTCGATTCCATGGTGTGCCGAACACCAGGCATGTCCATTGCTGCGAATCTCGATGTTCTCCGAGATTGTTTGGATCATCTCGGCCCTGCTTTTGAACAACGTGATGGGGTTGGCTCCTCGATACTCGACGAACCCGCGGCCGGTTCTTCCAGAAAGTGGGACGTCTGGAGAAAGCCAGAGGTCGATTTTTGCCTCACGTAGACTGTCAACCTCCTCGCCAATTTCCTCGAACAATGTCTCCTCCAGCGCATCGTTCAACGCATAGAGCAAGGTCATGTCGATAGTCCAGTGCTTGAAGTGTTCTTTCAGGTAGCGTAGGTCGCCATATTGGCTGCGAGCAGCGTAGTGAGCAAAGGTGCGACGGAACTGGTGAGTGGCCACGTTCCAGGCGATACCGTTCTTCTTCGCAAACGCCAAAAGGCTAACGCTGAGTGATCTCAACGAGATGGTGCGTACGGCATTTCCGTTTCTGGAACCTCTTCCGAGGAATACCGCCTTGAGATGCCTCTCCGCCTCGGCAATTTCGGTGTCGGTGGGGTCGATAGCCCGGCGCTGGGCGATTTCATCGGCGATAATGGTCTGGTATGGGATGGCCCAGCGATCCATGACTTGTAGTGCCCGCACGGCCGCTTCTGGAATCATCCATTCCGTATCGCCGGCATCTGTCTTGATCGATTGGCTCCGCATCCACCAGTATGTCTCTCCATCGCTGCCCTCCGTTCGATAGTACGAGCCGCACTGGATCGCCGCGATTTCATGATTTCTGCAACCGGAAAGGCTGGCGACAATGATGTAGCAGGCTGTTCTGAGATCCGTGACTGTTTCCTGGAATTTCGCTAACCCGTGAGCCCATCCTCGGCTTACCAGGTGCCTCCTCATCGCGCACGTATTCGCTTCCTTGGAATTTCCGCCGCCTGCTGATTCCACGGTCGCAAGCTCATCGCGCAGGTCAAGAATGTATTGGGCTTTCTGTACCAAGGCATGCGAGGCTTGGAACAGCGCGCAGAAGATATGGTCAGGAATGAGGGGCGTGACACCATGATGCCGGCTTCCCCTGGATCCGGTCAGCGTTCCTGAGAGGATCTTCGCAGAGGAATCCGGCCAGGGATGGGTAGGCATCGAATCGTCCGTATGCTTGCTCAGTTCATGCAGCATCTCGATCGCGCGGAATCGCTTCTCAAGCGTCGTGCGAGAGAAGGATTTACCTCTCGCTGATGTGCGCCCTTTCATTTCCTGGACATAAGTGGCGCATACAAATGGACTGACGTCTTGAAGTCGTTCGATGCCGAGCGATAGGATGTAGCGGAAGAACGATATCGAATCCCAGAAAAGTAATCTCACCGTGGACACGCTGGGAAGTCGGCCGCGATTCATGCTTCCGCGGCGCATAAACCGGTACATGATGGCTTTCATCGCCGCACGGAAAGGCTCTGGTACGGTCGTGAAATTCAGGGTTCGGTATCCCTTGTTCTGATTAGTGACGCCACTGTGGAGCAACCATGAGTCGTCCCCATAACGGCTAACCGTCTGCCACGATCCATTGACATTGATGGCAGAAACAATCAATGAGTCCCTGTCCAGAGACGACAATTCGAGAACACTGGATGGTTGCAGTGAATAACCGCGATGGCCTGCCGGGGATGCTTGTGAATTCATTGCAGGTACTCAAGGGAATCCGGCCTTGACCAGAAGGGATGTGGGTTGGTACGCGCGCGATCCCGGGCCGAACGGATCACATCTGGATCCAGCTTCCTCTCGGCAATTCCACGATCCACGACGTCCCGTTCGATCAGCCTGACCAGGTGCGCGTAGTGACGCTTCCATCTCTTCTTGGTGACCCTGTCCCGTTCCCGCACCACCAGCCAGAAAAAGCTGAATAGCCGATGGAGGTCATCCGGATCGCCCGTCACGACGAAGTTCCTGCACCGCAAGCAGGCAAGGAAGTTCATGCACTGTGTCCCGTTCTTTGGTGCCAACTGGCCGTTCTTCGGGTCACTGCAGCGCGAAGTAGGCGTCTTTTGCGTCACAAGCGTCCCTGTCTCAAGTTCATTGGCAAGAACTTGCCCCATGAAACTCCAGTTCCTCTTCGCGTCTTCGCTGGGAATCAAATAGTCGCGATCCGTGGTGCGCGCGGTATTTCCCAGAGCCCTGGCCGTGGCTGCGATGTCGCCATCCAGAATCTCGAAAATGCGATTGGCGAACGTTTTCCGTAGGCGGGAGATGTTGACGCGCAACGGATCTCCGTTCGCATCTACAAGATCGGCATCCTTGACGAGTCTTTGTATGACGGTCATGAGCGTCATATCGCTGATATGTGTAACGCGACCTGCGGCGTCGCGATAGAGCCATAGCCGGCCCTTCAAATGGGCTGGGGCATCCTTCTGCAGGGGTTCGCAAAGGATCTTGGCGCGTTCAATCAGCCGAACCACGTCTGGAAGAACGCTGGCGGACATGGCAATGTCGCTCACGTCGCGTAATGCGACCTTATGGGTCGTGGCGCCCCGCCTCTTGAAGCACACGAGAATCCGCATGTTCTTCTTCGGGTGCGGCCTGAGGCAGTCGACGGGGAGCTCAAGCAATGGTGTGGTGTTCCTCCCGGTTCTGAGCGCGATGGCCAGAATGGCATACGTCAGGAGATCGGCCGTTGGTTCTGCACCGTCATGAAAAATCGGCATCACTGCGGTCTTCAATGCAGCAGCGAATGTCTTTCTTTCTCGCTGATCCAGTGGCTTCTCGCCTTGTTGCTTGCGCCCAATGTTCGGAAACGGATTTGGAGGAAATGTACCTTCTTCTCCGTTCAGGATGACAATCACCTTACTTTCGGCAAGGCCAACGAGTATCGCCTTCAGGCAGGTGTATTTGTGCCGCTGAGTCGTTGTTTTTATGGTCGACTGGCGTAAATGGAAAAGATAGCCATCAACGAGCGGGCGACCGATGTCAGGCAGAACCAGGTCACGGCCGAGCGCGCCGGCAGTCAGTACGCAGTAATCCAGGAACAGCTTCGCCCCGTTGCCGCAGTATCCTGCGATGGTTGCAATTGATAGATCCCCGTCCCCGGTCAGCAGGAACCGTTCGACCTGCTTTTGGAATGCGTATGTGATCTGATCGACACCCACTCCATACCAAGGAGAAAAATCAAAACTTCTGCGGTCGGTTGCGTTGCCTTCTGCGGGGAACCGGACGACAGTTTGTGCTTGCGAGATGAGTTCCTTCGAAATCTCAATTCCACCGCTTTCGGTCTTGCGAATGACAGCCGTCGGGACGGTCAGGTCTGCTTTCGGGAAGTTCTTCTTCCTGCCCATTCGCTAAGCTCGGCTCCATTCCGTGACTTCATCGTCGTACTGGAGCACGGCGGCGTCTGCCAGTTCGTCGATCAAATGCGCATAGACCATGGTCGTCTGTATGGATTCGTGGCCTAGCTGTCGTTGCAAGAACACGATTGGCTCAATGGTCTTGTCACCTTGCTGCATGGAATTCAGGGTGTGAGTTGCATAGGTGTGCCTCAACATATGCGGCCACACCTTGATGCCGACACTGGCGCCAAGGTTGCGGACGATCCGCTCAATTCCCTTTCCGCCGGCTGCAAAAGGGTTTCCATCCTGGTTCAAGAACAGTGCATTCGATTGAGAGGCACCTTGTCTCGCCCGCTCTCCGCGGACCTGAACGAAGTAGTGCCACAGGTCTTTCATGAAGTTCCGGCTGATGTAGATGGTTCTCTCCTTGTTGCCTTTGGTTCGCATGCCGTGTCCATCTTCCGGATCCAGGTGAACTCTGATGTTCTTGGGCGCATGGCCAAGGCGTGCGGGAGCGATCAGGTAGGCGTAGGGGAATGTGGCGATCTCTTCGCGACGAAGTCCCGTCTGTAGTCCCATGCGCACAATCATTTTGTGGTGGGGATTGTGCGCTGTGGCGAGCAGTTGCTGGATCTGGTCTGTCGACAGAAACTGTGGAAGCGTCTTCCTCATCTTTGGCATAACGCTAGTCGATGCGACCTCGTCGCCGGAACTGTCGATGTGCTCGAGGAGCGTGTCTGCTTTCGGTGCTAGAACAATCTCCCTTGAAAACGGAAGTGTCTCGATCCAGTTCTGCTTGTGGGCGTATTTGTAGAACTCACAGATCAGATACAACCTTTGCCTGACCGTGTTCAGGCTCAGCCCTATCGTGTCCTTGCAGTAGTCGCGATATGCAGCAACTGGTGTGTGATCCTCTGCCTTCGGGGTGTCGTTCCAGACTAGGTCGTGCGCTTCGAGAAAGCCGAAGTAGTCGTACAGCGCTTGCCCATAGACCTTCCAACTCTTGGCGGATCCAACCCTTCCCCGTTGCAGGAGGTGATATCGGAGGAACGTGTTGGCTGGCGAGACGCCGACCATTTCTGAATCAAGCAGGATCGGGAAGTCGCGATACGAAACGCCGTGCAGCTTGAAGTCGTCCGTGGACCAAATCAGTTCCATTCTGCGGCCCCCTGGATCTGTTCCTGCAGGGGAGAGACAGTTCGATCGCTAGAGTGGCCTTGATGCTTGCAGCAGCCTTGCTTGAAGCACGTCAATGTGCGCTCTCCGCTGGGTGAGCCAGCAGGCTAGCACAAGGTAACGATTCTGAGGCCCCCTATCAGAACGGATCGGTCATGGCGAACAGGCTGCCGCCGAAGTGCGTGCCGACGTAGTTGCGGTTGTACCAGCGCTGGCGCAGCTCGACGCGGGCGTGGCGGTAGTCCTCGGCCAGCGCGGTGATGCGGATTCCGGAGAACAGGAACGGCGGCCACGCGTTCATGCCGTGGCGCAGGGTCGACGCGCGCACCGGTCAGGAGAGCAGCAGCGAGGACATCTGCCGGCGGTAGCGCGAGACCAGGCCGCCGTCCTCGATGACGCGGAAGGCCTCGATCAGGGCCTTGCGCGGCAGTCCGTCGTCGAAGCCGCGGTCGCGCCGCAGCATCTCCATGAACTGCTCCAGCGCCGCCTCGTGGCGGCCCTCGACCATGTGCCGGGCGCCGAGCAGGTGGCGGGCACGGAGGTCGGACGGGTCGGCGGCAAGCGCCGACTCGAGGCTGGCCGCCGGCGGTGCGTCGCGCAGCAGCGCCGCGAAGCCGAGTGCGGCGCGGGCACGCAGGGCGCGGTCGTCGGTGGCGAGGTTGGCGGGCAGCGCGTCGAGCAGGCGGCCGGCCTCGTCGGTGGCGCCGGTGGCGAGCAGGGCGACGGCGAGGTCGAGCCGGAGCGCGTCGTTGTCCGGCGCGGCGGCGGATTCGGCGCGCAGGCGCTCGACTTCCGCGTGCGGATCCGCCGGCGCGGCTTCGGCGACGGTCGCGTCATCGGCGGGCGCCGCGGCGGGAACGATGCCGTGGCCGGCCAGGAACTCGCGCAGCTGGCCTTCGGGCATCGCGCCGGGGAAGCCATCCACCGGCTGGCCACCCTTGACCAGGATGATGGTCGGGATCGAGCGGATCTGGAATGCGCCGGCCAGCTGCTGCTCGCGGTCGACGTCGATCTTCGCGAGCACGAAGGTGCCGTTGTACTCGGCCGCGAGCTTCTCGAGGATCGGGCCGACGGTCTTGCAGGGTCCGCACCATTCGGCCCAGAAGTCGATCAGCACGGGCACCTGCAGCGAGCGGTCGAGGACGTCGGCCTCGAAGTTGTCGGCGGTGGCGTCGAAGGCGTGCGTGGTGGCGTGTGCTTGGGGCATGGTCCGATCCAGGATGCGATACGCATGAGATTGTGCCAGTGCTTGCCGTTTGCAAGCCGGCGGAGCGAGGATGCGCGCTGCATCCACGAGGCACCTCGACGCATGACGACAGCAGCTCCGGACGGCCATGACCTTGCGGCACGCGTCGCGGGCGTGGCGGCCGCGGGCTGTTTCGCGGCGGCGCTGGCCGGGTTCGGCGCGGCGCTGGAGGGCTATGGCCACGCGCACTGGCCGGTGGCGCTGCTGGGTGCCGCGGGCGTTCCGCGCGCGGCCGGATTCAACCTGCTGGGCTATCTGATGCCCGGTCTGCTCGCCGGGTTCGTGGCCCTGCGCAGGCGCGCGGCGCTGCCGCAGGGGGCCGGTCTGGCGGCGCGCCTGGGCTGGTCGCTGGCGCTGCTGGCGGCGCTGGCCTTCGCGGCCCAGGGACTGCTTCCGCTGGATGCCTCGGCGCCCGACGCCGGGCGCGGCCGCCTGCATGGCGTCGCGTGGGCGCTGTGGGGGATCGCGTTCGCCGCGGCCGCGGCGTTGCTGGCGGTGGCTGCGGTGCGTGGCCGCCGGCCGCTGGCGGCGTTTGGTCACCTGGGCGCGGGCGGGCTGGTGTTCACGCTGAGCTGGCTCGCGGCCGAGGCCGTGCCGGCGCCACTGGCCCAGCGCCTGGCCTTCGCGGCCTGGTTCGCGTGGGTGTCCTGCGTCCCCTGGGGCAGGCCGATGCGTTGAGGCGGACCCGCCGTCCTCAGCCGATGCCGGCCGCGGCGTGCAGGACCCGGTTGCGGCCTTCCGCCTTCGCCCGGTACAGCGCCGCGTCGGCGACCTCGAACAGCAGTTCGGGTGTCACGCCGTCCTGCGGGAACGTCGCCACGCCGATCGAGACCGTCACCGCACCCAGCGTGCGGCCGTTGTGCGAGATCGTCTGCTGGGACACGGCGCGGCGGATCGCTTCGGCGCGCGCGACCGCGCTGGCGGCGTCGGTCTCCGGCATCACGATGGTGAATTCCTCGCCGCCGTAGCGGCAGGCCATGTCCTCGGCGCGCACCAGCGACGCGATGCAGCGGCCGGCGTGCGCCAGCACAGCGTCGCCTGCGCTGTGGCCCTGGCTGTCGTTGAAGCTCTTGAAGTGGTCGATGTCCAGCACCAGCAGCGCCAGCGGGAGGCGGCGGCGCTCGCAGCGCAGCATCTCGCGGCGCAGACTCTCTTCGAAGTAGCGGCGGTTGAAGAGGCCGGTCAGCGGATCGCGGAGCGACTGCTGGCGCAGGGTCTCGCGCAGCCGCAGGTTGGCGATCGCCAGCGCGAGCTGCTCGCCCATCAGTTCGATGATGGCCGCGTCGTTGTCCTCCTCGCCGCCGTCGACGGGACCGCTGGCGTGGAGCATGCCGAGCGTTTCGCCCTGCGCCGACAGCGGAATGCACAGCGTCGAGATCGCGGCCAGCGAGGTCCCGTGCTCGAGGTGCGCGCAGCGCACGCCACCACCGGCGCGGTTGTGGTGCGGCTGGCCGCGGCGCAGCGCCCAGCAGTCGCCGGGCGGGAGGGCGTCGCTGCTGGAGATCGCCGGCCGGCCGAAGCTGGCGCGGCTTTCCAGGAAGTCCCGGGACGCGCGGGCGAGGTAGCACTGGCCGCCGAGGTGCGGCAGCAGGCGTTCGAAGGTGCAGGACGTGAGCTCCATGGCCTCGTCCAGGTTCTGCGCGCTCTGCAGCAGCCCGGTGTACTCGCTGATCGCCCAGCGCTGCGCGGACAGGCGCTCGGTCATGGTCTGGGCCCGCTGCAGCTCCGCCAGCGCCCCGCGGGCTTCGCGCTCCAGGTTGCGGTTGTGGCGGTTCTCGCGCGACAGGCTCACCAGCAGGGTCCAGAGCGTTGCCAGCGACACCGCCAGGCTCAGCAGCACGAACCCGAGGAGCAGGTTGGCGTTGCGCTCGTTGGTGGCCCGGCGGGCGGCGAGGAGCCGCAGTTCCTCCGCGCGCATCGCCTCGCTGGCGGCATTGACGCCGTGCATGCGGGCGACCAGTTCGTCCACGCGCATGGCCGCGACCGCGGCCTTCTGGCCCTCCCGGTCCTGGATGTCGACCAGTTCCTGCATCCGCTCGATCTGCTGGGTCGACTGCCGGAGCAGGCTCTGGGCGCGCGCATGCTGCGACGGGTTGTCGCTGGTGATGCGGACCAGTTCCAGGGCCGCGTCCAGGGCCTGCGGGCCGGCGCGGTGGAACTCCCCGCGCAGCGAGGGGTGCGCGGTCAGGCGATAGCCGCGGCTGGCCGCCTGGGTGGCGGCCAGCAGCGACTGGCTGGCCTCGAGCTGCTCGATGACCTGGTGGCTGCGTTCGACCCAGCGGTTGCTCTCGGTCAGCAGCCGCACGCCGAACACCGTCGCCGCGGCCACCGCTACCAGCAGCAGCAGCGCAGCGACGGCAGCGGCGAGGCGGTACGGCCGGAGTCGGGACGGCGGCGTCATGGCGGCCATCATAGGGCAGGAGGGTGCGGGGTCGCGTGGCGGCGGCAGTGGCCACTGGGGTAGGCTTGGCGGCCCCACTTTCCGCGGCAACCACGACGTGTCCGACCCCAGCGCAGCGCCAGAACCGAACTCCTACCGACCTGCCGACGTCGAGCGCGCGGCCCAGGGCTGCTGGGAGCGCGCGCGCGCCTGGGAGGTCAGCGAGGACGACGCGCGCCCGAAGTACTTCTGCCTGTCGATGCTGCCGTACCCGTCGGGCGCGCTGCACATGGGGCACGTGCGCAACTACACCATCGGCGACGTCATCAGCCGCCACAAGCGCATGACCGGCCACAACGTGCTGCAGCCGATGGGCTGGGACGCCTTCGGCCTGCCCGCCGAGAACGCCGCGATCAGGAACCGCACCGCGCCGGCGAAGTGGACGTACGCCAACATCGACCACATGCGCGACCAGCTGAAGATGCTGGGCTACGCCATCGACTGGTCGCGCGAGTTCGCCACCTGCAGCCCGGACTACTACGTCCACGAGCAGCGCATGTTCACGCGGCTGATGAAGAAGGGTCTGGCCTACCGCCGCAACGCGGTGGTGAACTGGGACCCGGTCGACCAGACGGTGCTGGCCAACGAGCAGGTGATCGACGGCCGCGGCTGGCGCTCGGGGGCGGTGGTCGAGAAGCGCGAGATCCCGCAGTGGTTCCTGCGCATCACCGACTATGCCCAGGAGCTGCTGGACGGGCTCGACGCGCTGCCGGGCTGGCCGGAGGCGGTCAAGACCATGCAGCGCAACTGGATCGGCCGCAGCGAGGGTCTCGAGATCCAGTTCCGCGTCGACGGCGAGGACGCGCCGCTGACCGTCTACACCACGCGTCCCGACACGCTGATGGGCGTGACCTTCATCAGCATCGCCGCCGAGCATCCGCTGGCGCTGAAGGCCGCGCAGGAGGACATGAAGCTCGCCGCGTTCATCGATGAACTGCGTCGGGGCGGGGTCTCCGAGGCCGAGCTGGAGACCCAGGACAGGCGCGGCATGGCCACCGGCCTGTGGGCGATCCACCCGGTCACCGGCGAGGACGTGCCGGTGTACGTGGCCAACTTCGTGCTGATGGGCTACGGCACCGGCGCGGTGATGGCGGTGCCGGCACACGACCAGCGCGACTGGGAGTTCGCCAAGGCGCACGGCCTGCCGGTGCGCCCGGTGATCGTGCCGCCGGCCGTGCGCGACGCACTGGCGGAAGTGATCGGCGACGTGGCCCACGACGCCGATCCGTTCCAGGCCGCGCTCGCGGGCGGCAGCGTGGATGCCTACGACACCGCGGCCGCGGTGGCGGTGGTGCGCGACTACATGGACGGCATCGAGCAGCGCGAGGCGTACACCGAGCGTGGCTTCCTGATCGATTCCGGCGAGTACAACGGCCTCGACTTCGACGCCGCCTTCGACGCCCTGGCCACGCGCCTGGAGGGCGAGGGCACCGGCCGGCGCAAGGTCAACTTCCGCCTGCGCGACTGGGGCGTGAGCCGCCAGCGCTACTGGGGCTGCCCGATCCCGGTGGTCTACTGCGCCGCCTGCGGCGCGCTGCCGGTGCCCGAGGACCAGCTGCCGGTGGTGCTGCCCGAGGACGTGGCCGACGCCTTCGCCTCGGGCGTGGTGCAGTCGCCGATCAAGGCCGACCCCGAGTGGCGCAAGACCACGTGCCCGCAGTGCGGGGGCGCCGCCGAGCGCGAAACCGACACCTTCGACACCTTCATGGAGTCGAGCTGGTACTACGCGCGCTACACCTCGCCGGGCGCGGCCGACATGGTCGACGGCCGCGCGAAGTACTGGACGCCGGTCGACCAGTACATCGGTGGCATCGAGCACGCGATCCTGCACCTGCTGTACTTCCGCTTCTACCACAAGCTCCTGCGCGACGAAGGCCTGGTGGACAGCGACGAGCCGGCGGTGAACCTGCTCACCCAGGGCATGGTCATCGCCGATACCTACTACCGCGAGGACGCGAACGGCGCGAAGGAATGGTTCAACCCCGCCGATGTCGAGGTCGAGCGCGACGAGCGCGGCCGCGTCACCGGCGCGCACCTGGCGTCGGACGGCCAGCCGGTCCGCGTGGGCGGCACCGAGAAGATGTCGAAGTCGAAGAACAACGGCGTCGACCCGCAGGCCATGGTCGACCGCTACGGCGCCGATACGGTGCGCCTGTTCTCGATGTTCGCCTCGCCGCCGACGCTGTCGCTGGAGTGGAACGAGGCCGGCGTCGAGGGCATGGCGCGCTTCCTGCGCCGCGTCTGGCGCCTGGTGCACGACCACGCCGCGTCGCTGCAGGCCATCGGCCGCCCGCCGGCCATCGACACCACCGCCCTGACGGCGCCGCAGAAGACGCTGCGCCGCCACCTGCACGAGACCATCCAGAAGGTCGGCGACGACTACGGCCGCCGCCACAGCTTCAACACCGCGATCGCCGCGCTGATGGAACTGCTGAACCACGTCGTGAAGTTCGACGACGCCAGCGACGCCGGCCGGGCCGTGCGCCACGAGGCCCTGGAGGCGATGGTGCTGATGCTCAACCCGGTCACCCCGCACGCCTGCCATGCGCTGTGGCAGGTGCTGGGCCATGCCGAGCAGGTGGTCGATGACGTCGCCTTCCCTGCCGTCGACCCGACGGCGCTGGTGCGCGACGCGGTCACCCTGGCGGTGCAGGTGAACGGCAAGCTGCGCGGCACCATCGAGGTGGCCGCGGACGCCGCGCGCGAGGCGGTTGAAGCGGCGGCGCTGGCCGAGCCGGGCGTGGCGCGGGTCCTGGAAGGCCTTGCGGTGCGCAAGGTCATCGTGGTCCCGGGCAAGATCGTGAACGTGGTGGCCGGCTGAGTTCAGCCGGCGTCGCAGGGCCCCTGCGTGAGCGTGCGCCTGGCCAGCGGGCGGCCCGACTTCGACACCAGGGTCACGGTCAGCCCGTCACTGGCCCATGGGCCAGTGGGTGCTTCGCCTTCCCGGACCGATGCCTGGCGCCAGTCCTTCATCGGGCGCCCGGGGCCGTTGATCCTCAGCAGGGCGGGTACCGGCTCGTCCTCCGGGATGCTCCAGCGGACCGTCACCACCTTCGGGATCGTGCACGAGGAGGTGTCGGCAATGATCTCCAGATCCGCCCCGCGCGGCGAACAGGAGGACGCGGCGAGGACTGCGAGACCGGTGGCGGCGAGCGCCCGGACGGAACGGCCGATCATCGGACCCGTGCCTCGAAGCCGCCGGAAAGGTTCGCACGCGCGGCCGACGTCAGGGCTTTCGCCGAGGGCGAATCCGGCTTTTTCTCGTAGTCCCGGCCCATCATGGCTCCCATCTTCCTGCTGAAGTCGAAATAGGCGTTGTCGATGCCGGCCTCGTAGGCCAGCTCGGCCGGCAGCTGCCAGGGGAAAGCGATCTCCCGCGCGGCCGGCCAGGTGTCGGAGCCCCGCCCGCGAATCAGCACCCACGGCGGTTGCTGGCTGCGGGCGGACGCACCATCGACGAAGCCGAGCTCGGGATAGGTGGCATGCAGGCCGGGCAGATGGTCGCCGAAGAACAGCAGCAGGTAGGGGCGGTTGCGCCGCTGCAGGACGTCGAGCAGGCGCGCGAACTGCGCGTCGGCGCTGCCCAGGTGGTAGAGGAGGTTGCGCAGCTCGATAGCGGCACCCTCGCCAAGGCCGTCGGGAAGACGGATCCGTTCCCATGCGTCGGCATGGAGGGCCCTGTTTGCGTCGTAGGGACCGTGGTTCTGCATGCTGATCGCAAAGGCGAACAGCGGCGTTTCCTCCGACTGGAGTTCGGCGACCAGCAGGTCGGTCATGGACTCGTCGGAGTACCAGAGGCCATCCCTGACCCCGGCCTTGCCGAACTCCTTCGCCGTGATGAACTTCTGGAACCCCATCGCCCCGTAGGCCGCCGAGCGGTTGTAGAACGATCCCTGGTTGCCGTGGATCGCCGCGGTGCGGTAGCCGGCCTCGCGCAGGAGCAACCCCGGCAGGGTGGGCGTGGCGCGCATGTCCAGCGCCATGTAAGGGAAGCCGATGTCAGGGAAGGCGCGGTACGGCAGTCCGGTCAGGATCTCGAACTCGGTCCTGATCGTGCCGCCGCCGTAGGCCGGCACCGACATCGTGCCGCCATGCCCCGCTTCGATCCACTGCCGGACGTTGGGGATGTAGTCCTCGATATCGTCCAGTCCGCGCATGATCCGCGGGTCGAAAAAGGACTCGCTGAGCACCACGACGATGTCAGGTCGCGTGCCGGCCAGCGGGCGCGGTCCGGCGTCCCGGTCGGGCGTGGCGGCGAGCTTGCGCGCAGCGGCGCGCAGTGCCGCTTCGTCGACGTCGAAGCGGCGCGTCTTCCGCTCCAGGTGCTTGTCGACTAGGTCGGCCATGAGTCCGGAATGGAGGATGGCGGGCATGGTGCTGAACCGGGTGGGCGCGGCGACATCGTCCTGGTAGAGGCGGGGCCACGGCCATCGTGCCTGGGCAAGCGATGCGGCGGCGGCGAAGGTCAGCGCCAGCAGCGCCAGCCGGCCCGGGCCGAAGTTGCGGAACCAAGGCTTCTCGCGCCACGTCACCAGGGCCAGCAGCGCCAGCCCCGCGCCCAGCAGGACCAGCAGTCGCACGGGATCCTCGACATAGGCCCAGAAGAGCCTGATGCCCGCGAGGTCGATCCCCGTCAGGAAGTACATGTCCTCGAGTGCCACGGGCGTTTCGATCGTCCGCAGCTTGATGCGGGACGCTTCGTAGACCAGCGCCTGCAGCGCGAACCCCATCAGGAACGAAAGCAGCAGCCGCCGCGTCGCCACGAAGAGGGCCAGGCATACGAGCAGCCCGGGCACGGCGTTGGCGGCGACGGTGGCCGGCACGCGGTAAGCGTCCACGGCCACGCCGATCGAGGCACGATCCAGGCTCCAGGTCGCGAATGCGAACAACACGGGGAGCAGGATGGGCAGGAGCCATTTGAGCCGGGCCCTCCATGGCACGCCGGGAGCGATCTTCAATGTCCTTGTCAGCACGACTTCTGCCTGGCAACCGGTGGGTCCGAGCGGCACGCGGCCGTGTCTTCATTTTGTCATGGAACGCGCGAGCGGCGGCCGGCGGCATGCGAACCTGCCAGTCGCGGTTGCCGGCGCGCCGCCGCCTCGTCCACACTGCGCGCCATGAGCCGACTCCTGCCGCTGCTGCTTGCCGCCATCGTCCTGTCGCTGCCGGCGTGCGGCTTCCACCTCCGCGAACCGCTGGAACTGCCACCCGACCTGGCCGGCGTGCAGGTGGTCGCGCGCAATCCCTACAGCCCGCTCGCGCAGTCGCTGACGCGCTCGCTGGAGCGCGCCGGCTTCAACGTCCCCGAGCGCGCCGGTGACGGCGTGGCGGTGCTGCGCATCCTCTCGGAGCGCTGGGATTCCCAGGCGATCAGCGTCGACCAGTTCGGCCGCGGCCAGGAGTACAGCCTGCGCTACGCGGCGGTGTTCAAGCTGCTGGATCCGCAGGGGCGGGAACTGGTGCCTGAGCAGGTGATCGAGCTCTCGCGCGACTACGTCTCCCTGCCCAACAACTCCACGGGCTCGGAAAGCGAGCGCGAGATGCTCGCCCGCGAGCTCGAGCGGGACATGGCGGCGGCGGTGCTGCGCCGGATCGCGGCCGTGAATCGAGCCGAGGCCGCGCGCGCGGCCGAGGCCGGGGCGGCCGGAGGCGACGCCGGTCCGGCGTCCGACGACGACGGGACGCCGGAAGGCGAGGCGGTGGATCGGCCGTCCGGCGATGGCGCGTGAGCTGAGTCCGGAGCAGCTGGCCGGCAGCGTCGCCCGCGGGCCCCTGGCCCCGGTCTACCTGGTCGCCGGGGCCGAAATGTTGCGCGTGCTGGAGTGCGCCGACGCCATCCGCGCCGCGGCCCGCGAACAGGGCTACGCGGAACGCGAGGTTTTCGAGGTCGAGGGTCGCGACGTCGACTGGGACGGGCTCGAGGCCAGCCTGCGCGCGCCCAGCCTGTTCGCGGCGCGGCGCCTGATCGAAGTGCGCCTGCCGACCGCCAGGCCCGGCAAGCAGGGCGCGGAGGTGATCTCGACCTTCTGCGCCGATCCGCCGCCGGACCTCTGCCTGCTGGTCACCGGCGGCGAGTGGAGCCGGAAGCACGGCGGCAAGTGGAGCGAGTCGATCGCCGCCGCGGGTGCGATCGCGGTCGCCTGGCCGGTGAAGCCGCACGAGCTGCAGGGCTGGGTCGAGGGGCGCCTGCGCCGTCGCGGCGTAAGCGCCGACGCCGGTGCCGTGCAGCTGCTGGTGGAACGGGTGGAGGGCAACCTGCTCGCCGCCGCGCAGGAGATCGACAAGCTGGCGCTGCTCGCCACCGACGGCACCCTGGATGCGGCGCGGATGCAGGCGCTGGTGGCGGACGCGGCGCGCTATGACGTCTTCCGCCTGGTCGACGCCGCGCTCAACGGCCAGGGGGCCCAGGCCGTGCGCATGCTCGCCGGGCTCCGTGCCGAGGGCGAAGCCGTGCCCGCGCTCATGGGCATGGTGGTGGTGGAGCTGCAGCGCATGGCCGCGCTGGCGCGGGTCAAGGCGCGCGGCGGCAACCTCGGCGCCGAGTTCAAGGCGCAGCGGATCTGGGACGCGAAGGAGGCGGCCTACCGGCGCGCGCTGGAGCGCCATCCCGCGGCGCGCTGGGAACGCTTCGTGGCCGCGGCCGGCGAGGTCGACCGCGTGGCCAAGGGACGCGGTGCCGGCGATGAATGGCTGCTGCTGGAGCGCCTGCTGCTGGCGGTGGCCGACGCCCGCGCGGTGCCGCTGCTGGCCGCGTGAGCCTGCTGGCCTGCTACGGCGGCAGCTTCGACCCGGTCCACCTGGGGCACATGGCGGTGGCGCTGGCGGTGCGCGACGCACTCGATGCCGAGGTCGCCCTGCTGCCCGCCGCGGATCCCCCGCACAAGGACGCGACCCACGCTGGCGCTGCGCTGCGCGCGCGAATGCTGGAACTGGCCATCGCCGGCGAGCCGGGCCTGCGCGTGGATCGGCTGGAGCTCGAGCGCGCGGGGCGGTCCTACAGCATCGACAGCCTGCGCCTGGTGCGGGCGAAGCAGGGGCCGTACCGGCCGATTGCCTGGGTGGTCGGCGGCGACTCGCTGCTGCAGCTCGACACCTGGTACCGCTGGCGCGAGCTGTTCGCGCACGGCCACGTGCTGGCGGTGGCGCGGCCTGGCTCGCCCATCGGCGCGGACGACGTCGCCGCGCGCGCCCCGGCCGTGGAGCGCGAGCTCGGCGCCCGCCGCAGGCCGCCGGAAGCGCTGGCGGAGGCGCCGGCCGGCGGGTTCGCGGTGCTGGAACTTCCCAGGCTGCGCGGGGAATCCTCCACCGAGGTGCGCCGCCGGATCGCCGCCGACGACGGTTGGGACGCGATGCTGCCGCCGGCGGTGGCCGGATTCATCCGCGAACGCCGGCTGTACGGTTACGGGGCCGCGACGGGCCCTTCGCTATAATCCGTCGCCCAGCCAACGAGCCACAGCCCTTGACCAGCCAAGCCCAAGTCATCAAGACCAGCCTGCCCACCCCGCCGCCGTCGGTCGACGTGCTGCTGTCGACCGTGCTGGAGGCCGTCGCCGAGATCAAGGCGGTGGACGTGGTCGACATCGACGTCCGCGGCAAGACCAGCGTCTGCGATTTCATGGTGATCGCGTCGGGCACGTCCACCCGCCACGTGAAGTCGATCGCTGACGAGGTGGTGAAGTTCGCCAAGCGCCTGGACTGCCAGCCGCTGGGCGTCGAGGGCGAGCGCGAGGCCGAATGGGTGCTGGTCGACCTGGGCGACGTCGTGGTCCACGTGATGCTGCCGCGGGTGCGCGAGTTCTATGCGCTGGAACGACTGTGGACGGTGGGCGACCAGCCGCCGGACGCCGGTGAGGCCAGCCGCTCGTTCGGACACGGCGACGACGCCGACGAAGCCGACGCCACCACGCGCGACGCTGACTGAGCGGCTGCGGTGAAGGCACGCCTGGTCGCCGTGGGCGAGCGCCCGCCGGGCTGGGTCGCGGAGGGCTTCGGCGAATACCGCAAGCGGCTGTCGCACTGGCTGCCGCTCGAACTGGTGGAGATCACGCCAGGCCTGCGCGGCAAGGGCCGCGACGCCGCGCGCGCGACCTTCGACGAGGGCCAGCGCGTGCTGGCGGCGCTGCCGCGCGAGCTGCACGTGGTCGCGCTGGACGGACGCGGCCGGGCCTGGGATTCGGAAGCGCTGTCGAAGCGGCTGGAGCACTGGCGCGGCCAGGGCCGCGACCTGGCCTTCCTCGTCGGCGGGCCCGAGGGCCACGCCGACGAGGTGCTGGCCCGCGCCGATGAAACCTGGTCGCTGGGGCCGCTCACCCTGCCGCACATGCTGGTGCGGCTGGTGCTGGCCGAGCAGCTCTACCGCGCCGCGGCGCTGCTCGCCAACCATCCCTACCACCGCGCCTGAGCGCGGCGCTCACCCGCGGTCGAGGCGGAACTCGATCGGCACCAGGCCGATGGCCTGCACCGCCCGGCCGTCGCGCATGGCCGGCTGGAAGCGCCAGCGGCGCAGCACGTGCCGCCGGGCCGCCTCGTCGAGCTCGCGGTAGCCGCTGCCTGTCTCGACCACGACCTCCAACGGGCGCCCGTCCACGCCGACCAGCACCTGCAGCACCACCGTGCCCTGGTGGCCCGAGCGCAGCGCGTCGCGCGGGTAGGGCGGCGAACTGGCCTCGGCATAGGCCAGCTGCAGGCCGGCGGCGGGGCCGGGCGCCGGGGCGACATCGGCATCACCCGTGCCCGCCTCGAGCGGAGGCAGGGAATCCGCGGGGAGCGTGCCTCCTTCGACGAGGGGTGGCGTCGCCGGTTCGGGCTGGGTGACCACCGCCCGTCGCGGCTCCGCCGTCGGCGTTGCCGGGGTCGGTACGCGCTGCACGGGAACGATGGGCGGGGGCGGCGGGGGCGGCAGCGGCCTGGGCTCGAACCACTCGCCCTCCAGGCCCTTCTGCGGCGTGGGCGCTGTCCCGGGGCTCCCCAGCGGGGCGAGCATCAGCATCAGCGCGGCGCCGTTGAGCAGCAGGGCGCCGGCGATGCCGGCGACGCGGACCGGGTCGGGTCGTCGCGGGTCGTCCGCCGCGCGGTGCGTGGACAGGGCGGGGAACGGACTGCGCACATCGGACTGCAGGACCATGGACCACCTCCTCGTTGACCGGCGCATGCCGGGTGCGGGGATGCCAACGCGCGGCCGGTGGCCGCGGGGTCGTCAGCGCCCCAGTTCGAACACGATCTCCAGGTTGGCCGTCAATGTGTTCTCGCCCGCGGCGACCGGGGTCGAGGCCTCGGCATCCGCGGCCAACGCGCGCACGGCGAACATCGGGCGCGGTTGCTCGAAGCCGCCGCCTTCGCTGATGCTGACGATGCGGCGCACGCGCAGCCCCAGGCTTTCGGCATACATGTCGGCGCGGCGGCGGGCCTGTTCTAGCGCCTTGCGACGGGCCTCGTCGTACACCGCCTCGGGCTGGTCGATGCCGAAGCTCGGGCCGCTGACGTTGTTGGCGCCGCTGTCGACCAGCGCGTCGAGCACCTCGCCGAGCCTGGCGATGTCGCGCACCTTGAGGCTCACCGAATTGTTCGCGCTGTAGCCGGAGATGCGCGGCTCCTCGTTCTCGATGTGGCGGTAGGTGGGATGGATGTTGATGCCCGTGGTCTGGATGTCGCGCTCGGCCACGCCCGCCGCGCGGATGGCCGCGATCACCTTCGTCATCTGCGCGGCGTTGGCGCGCATCGCCGCATTCGCGTCGGCGGCCTGGGTGACCACGCCGGCCGACGCGGTGGCGACGTCGGGCGCGCGGCTGGCCTCGCCGCTGGCCGAGACCGACAGCAGGGTGCCGTCGCTGGTGGCCGTGTGGGCTGGGGTTTGCGCGGCTGCGGTCATGGCGGGCGTCCCGAAGGCGAGGAGGAGGGTGAGGGCGGCGGCGGACGCCGTGCGCTGCAGGGTCGGGGTCATCGTGGTCTCCGGGAAGGGGCAAGGGAAGGGTTGTGCGGATGGAGTGAACGGGTCGTGAGCCGGAACGGGGTTGCGGCCGTGGCGCACGGCCGGCCCGGCGCGGGCACGGTATCCTTCCACGATGCTCCACCTTGCCTCGAAATCCCCGCGCCGGCGCGAACTGCTGGCGCGCCTCGGCCTCGACTTCGGCGTCCTCGACGTCGAGGTGCTCGAGCAGCGCGCGCCCGGTGAGTCACCCGATGCCTACGTCGCGCGCGTCGCCCGCGAAAAGGCCGGTGCCGGCCTGCTGCGCGTGGTCGCGGTGCCGGGCGCGGTGGTGCTGGGCTCGGACACCGAAGTGGTGCTCGGCGACGAGGTCTTCGGCAAGCCCGCCGACGCCGCGCACGCCGAAGCCATGCTGCGCCGGCTGTCGGGCCGCAGCCACCGGGTGCTGACCGCGGTGTCGCTGGTGTCCGCCGGCCGCGAGGCCTCGGTGCTGGTCGAGAGCGAGGTGTCGTTCGCCGGGCTGTCGGATGCCGACATCGCCGAGTACGTCGCCAGCGGCGAACCGATGGGCCGCGCCGGCGCCTACGCCATCCAGGGCGGCGCCGAGCGCTTCATCCGCCGCCTGGCGGGCAGCTACTCCGGCGTAATGGGCCTGCCGTTGCACGAAACCGCGGGCCTGTTGCGCGGCTTCGGCATCCAGGCCAGCACGCCGCGGCGGGGCGGGGACGCATGAGCGAGGAGATCCTGGTCAACGTCACCCCGCGCGAGACCCGCGTGGCGGTGGTCGAGAACGGCATGCTCCAGGAGCTGCACATCGAGCGCGGCTGGAGCCGCGGGGTGGTCGGCAACATCTACAAGGGCAAGGTGCAGCGGGTGATGCCCGGCATGCAGGCGGCCTTCGTCGATGTCGGCCTGGAGCGCGCCGCGTTCCTGCATGCCAACGACGTGCTGCGCCCGGGCCGTGCCGTGGACCTCGCGGTGGAGGAACCCGGCGCGCCGCCGCTGCCACCGTCGCCGCCGCCATCCACGCCGCCGATCGGCGAGCTGCTGCGCGATGGCCAGGAGGTCGTGGTCCAGGTGGTCAAGGACCCGATCGGGACCAAGGGCGCGCGCCTGACCACGCAGATCAGCATCCCGTCGCGCTATCTGGTGCTGCTGCCGCAGTCGAAGGTGATCGGCGTGTCCGCCCGGATCGAGGACGAGGCCGAACGCGCGCGGCTGAAGGCGCTGGTCGGCGAGCTGGCGCTGGCCGGCGGCCACGGCTACATCGTGCGCACCAATGCCGAGGGCCAGCCGGCCGAAGCCCTCGCGGAGGACGTCGCCTACCTGGCGCGGGTGTGGGCGCTGGTGGAGCGCAACGCCGCCGCGGCGCGCGTGGGCAGCTGCATCTACGAGGACCTGACCCTGCCGATGCGCGCGGTGCGCGACCTGATGCGCCGCGACGTGGAGAAGGTCAAGGTCGATTCGCGCGAGACCTGCGAGCGGCTGAAGGTGTTCGCCGCGCAGTACATGCCCGGGCTCGACGAGAAGATCGAGCACTACACGGGCGTCCGTCCGGTGTTCGACCTCTATGGCGTGGAGGACGAGATCGGCCGCGCGCTGGAGAAGGAGGTGCCGCTGAAGTCGGGCGGGTACTTGGTGATCGACCAGACCGAGGCCATGACCACGGTCGACGTCAACACCGGCTCCTTCCTCGGCCAGCGCAACCTCGAGGAGACGGTGTACCGCACCAACCTCGAGGCCGCGCAGGCGGTGGCGCGCCAGCTCAGGCTGCGCAACCTGGGCGGCATCATCATCATCGACTTCATCGACATGACCGACCCCGAGCACCGCCGCCAGGTGCTGCGGACGCTGGAGAAGTCGCTGCTGCGCGACCACGCCAAGACCACGGTCTACGACTTCTCGCCGCTGGGCCTGGTGGAGATGACGCGCAAGCGCACGGTCGAGAGCCTGGAGCGCCAGCTCAGCGAGACCTGCCACGAGTGCGGCGGCCGCGGCATGCTCAAGACCGCGGAAACGGTGACCTACGAGGTGTTCCGCGAAGTGGTGCGCGCGGTGCGTCAGTTCGACGCCGAGCGGCTGCTGGTGATCGCCTCGCCCAAGGTGGTGGCGCGGATCACCGAGGAGGAATCCGCGGCGGTGGCCGAGCTGGAGGAGTTCCTCGGCAAGTCCATCCGCTTCCAGGCCGATGCGCAGTACCTGCAGGAACAGTTCGATGTCGTCCTGCTCTGAGCCCCGCGCCCGGCGCGCGGGCCGCTGATGGCCGGCCCGCTGCGCCGCGCCCTGCGCCGTGCGCGGCGCGGTGCCTGGTACGCGATCGCCATCGGCCTGGTGCTGATGGCGCTGGGCGCGGGCATCACCAGCCAGCTGCTGCCGCTGGCCGAGCGCCACCCGGACCGCGTCGCCGAGTGGCTGGGCCAGCGCGCCGGACGCCCGGTCTCGTTCGACCATCTTGAAACCGCCTGGACCCGCCGCGGCCCGCTGCTGCGCCTGGACGGCCTGCGCATCGGCGAAGGCGACCAGGCCATCCCGATCGGTGCGGCCGAAGTGCTGGTGGCGCAGTACGCCGGCCTGCTGCCGGGCCGGTCGTTCACCGAGCTGCGCCTGCGCGGGCTGGAGCTCGCGCTGGAGCGCGGCGACGACGGCCGCTGGCAGGTCCGCGGTCTGCCCGGCGAAGCGCAGTCGGATGGCGATCCCTTCGAGGCGCTGGAAGGCCTGGGCGAGCTGCAGGTGATCGACGGGGTGCTGGTCGTGGATGCACCCGGGCTCGGGATCGACGCTCGCCTGGACGAGGTCGACCTGCGCCTGCGCGTGGACGCCGGTCGCGTGCGCGCGGCCGCGCGGGCATGGATGGTGCCGGGCGTCTCGCCGCTGGACATCACCGCCGAACTCGATCGCGACAGCGGCGATGCCCGGGCCTGGCTCGCGCTGCGGAATGCCGACCTGTCGGCCTGGACGTCGCTGCGCGCCGGCGGCGTGGGGCCGGTGGCCGGCACCGGCCGCGTCGAAGCCTGGGTCGACCTGGGTGGCTACCGGGTGTCGGCGGTGGCCATCCGCGGCGATGTCGAAGGGCTGCGCCTGCAGGGCGGCGGGGAAAGCGGCGCGGCACGCGAAGTCGACCTTGGCGATGTCGGCGTCGACGGGCGTTGGACGGCGGTGGCGGGCGGCTGGCGGTTCGATGCGCCCCGCCTGCGCCTGGGCGCGGGCGAGGATGCGCAGCGCCTCGACGGACTGCTGGTGGCCGGGGGCGCGCGGCGCGCGCTGGTGGCCGCGCGCATCGATGCCGGCGCGCTGCTGGCGCTGGCGCCGCTGGCACCGGGGCTGTCCGACGGCCTCGCGGCCTGGCTGCGCGATGCGCGCCCGGACGGCGTGCTGCGCGAGGTGGAGGTCGTCGGCGATGCGGGCGGCGCGCTGCGGGCCAGCGCGCAGGTGGACGGCCTGGGCTTCGCCGTGCTGGGCGATGCACCCGGCGTGTCCGGCCTTTCCGGGCGCCTGCGCGGCGATTCCGCGGGCCTGGTGTTCACGCCCGACCCGGCGGCCACGGTCGTGGTCGACTGGCCCGCAGGCTTCGGTCCGCTCGCGCACGAGGTCAGGCTGCGCGGCGACGTGGTGCTCTGGCGCGACGATGGCGGCTGGCAGGTGCGGACCCCCGCGCTGCGCATCGACGGCCAGGGCTACGGTGCCGAGGTCCGCGGCGGGCTGATGTTCCCCGGCGACGGCACGCGGCCGGGCATCGACCTCGCGGCCGACGTCGACGCGGCCCGGGTGCCGGTCGCCAAGCGCTTCTGGATCCGCCACCTGATGCCGGAGGCCGCGGTGCACTGGCTGGACACGGCGCTGGTCGGCGGGCAGGTGCTCGACGGGCGCGCCGTGGTGTCGGGCGATCTCGACGACTGGCCGTTCGCGGCCGGGCCGGACGGTGCCGCCCGCGGCCTGTTCCACGCCACGGCCAGGCTGGAGGGCGCCGAAGTGCGCTTCGACCCCGGCTGGCCCGCGGCCACGGCGCTGGACGGTCGGGTCGATTTCGTCGCGGCCGGCTTCAGCCTCGAGGGCCGCGCCCGGCTTGGCGAGGTGCCGGTGGAATCCCTGCGCGCCGGGATCGCGGACTTCGGCGACCAGCCGCTCCGGGTCGAGGCGACGCTGGCATCCGATGCCGCGCCGGTGCTCGCGGTCCTGCGCGCCAGCCCGCTGCGCGAAGGCCGGGAGGACATCCTCGACGCGCTGTCGGCGTCGGGCCCGCTGCGCTCGACCTTCGGGCTGGTGCTGCCGCTGGGCAGCGGTGATGGCGACACCGGCCCGCGCATCAGCGGCCGCGTCGCGCTCGCCGGCGCGCGTCTCGCGGAAAAGCGCTGGGAGCTGGCCTTCGACGCCGTGCATGGCGAGGCGCGCTACGACCAGGCGGGGTTCACGGCCGACGGCCTGCGGGTGCGGCGGGACGGGGCACCGGGCCGGCTGTCGCTGCGCGCGGGCGAAGGCCACGTGCAGGCGCGCGACATGGCGTTCGAGGCCGAGCTCGAGGCCAGCCTGGCGTCGGCGGAGCTGGCCGCGCGCGCGCCGCAGCTGGCCTGGCTGGGCGAGCGCCTCGACGGCCGCTCGGACTGGACGATGGCCTTGGGCCTGCCGCAGGACGCGGGTGCCGACGGCGCGGGCGGGCGGCTGCAGCTGCGTTCGGACCTGGTCGGCACGCGGCTGTCGCTGCCCGCGCCGCTGGGCAAGCCGCCGGGCGAAGCGCTGGCGGCCCGCATCGACCTCCGGCTGCCGATGGGCGAGGACGACATCGACGTGGCGCTGGGCAACCGCGTGGCGCTGCGCGCGCGCAGCCGCGGCGGGCGCACCGGCGTGCTGGCCGTGCTCGGCCGCGACCGCGTCGATGCCGTCCCGCCCGACGCCGGCATCCGCATCACCGGGCGCACGCCGGTGCTGGATGCGATCGAATGGGCGGGACTCTTCGGCGGCGACGGCGCGGCAGCTGGCGATGGCCTCGAGCTGCGCGGGATCGATCTGCTCGCCGACCGGCTGCAGCTGCTCGGGGGCGTGTTCCCGGCAACGCGCGTGGTGGCCCGCCCGGAGCGTCGGGGCACGAACATCCGCTTCGACGGCGCGGCGCTGGCGGGAAGCCTGAGCATCCCGCAGGGCGACGGCGCCACCGTCGCGGCGCACGTCGATCGCCTGCACTGGCGCAGCGCCCGTGCCGGCGGCCCCGCAGGTGCGGCTGGCGGCGGCGATGCGGACGCCGCCGCGCGCGCCGACACCGACATCGATCCAGCCGCGATCCCGCCGCTGGCGATCGTGGTCGACGACCTGCGCGTGGCCGACGCGGCCCTCGGCCGGCTCGACCTGCGCACCCGGCCCGCGGGCGATGGCCTGCGCGTGGAGCGCCTGCAGCTGCGCGCGCCCCGACAGTCGATCGACGTGCAGGGCGCATGGACCGGACGCGGCACCGGTGCCCGCACGCGCATGCAGGTCGAGGTGGACAGCCACGACTTCGGCACGCTGCTGGGCGGGCTGGGCCTGGGTGAGCGACTCAAGGGTGGCCACGGCACGGCGCGCTTCGACGCCGGCTGGCCGGGTTCGCCGGCAGGCTTCCGGCTGGCCGGGCTCGAGGGCAGCCTGGCGCTGGCGGTGAAGGATGGCCAGCTGGTCGAGGTCGAGCCCGGTGCCGGCCGCTTCCTCGGCCTGCTCAGCGTGGCCGAGCTGCCGCGGCGGCTGATGCTCGACTTCCGCGACCTGTTCTCGCGCGGCTTCGCCTTCAACCGCATCGACGGCACGCTCCACTTCGGCGATGGCCTGGCGCGCAGCGATGCGCTGGTGATCGACGGCGCCGCGGCGGAGATCCATATCGGCGGCAGTGCCGACCTGCGCGCGCAGACCTATGACCAGGTGATCGAAGTGCAGCCGCGCACCGGCGGCCTGCTGACCGCGGTCGGCGCGATCACCGCCGGGCCGGTGGGCGCGGCCGTGGGCGCGGTGGCGAACGCGGTGTTCGAGAAGCCGCTCGGGCGCATGGGCGCGCGCACCTACCACGTCACCGGGCCCTGGAAGGATCCGAAGGTGGTGGTGGAGGGCAGGGAGGCCACGCCGCCAGCGGCCACCGGGCCCGTGCCGGTGCCCTGAAGCCGATCGTCCACCTTGATCCGGGCGCTCCGAGCCCGCACCTCTCCACGCATGACTTCCCGCAGGACCCCGACATGACCCACGCCCTCGAGATCGCCCAGTCACGCCTGCTGCTGCCCGCGGGGCTGGACGGTGCCGGGCTGGAGCGCGCGTTCGGCACCCTGCTGGGGCCCGGCGTCGACTTCGGCGACATCTACTTCCAGCACGCGCGGCGCGAGAGCTGGACGGTGGAGGACGGCATCGTGCGCGACGGCGCGCACTCGATCGAGCAGGGCGTGGGCGTGCGCGCGATCAGCGGCGAGAAGACCGGCTTCGCCTATGCCGACGACATCAACGCCGAGGCGCTGCTGTCGGCCGCGGGCTCGGCGCGTGCGATCGCGCGCAGCGGCGCCGAGCAGCGCGTGCGGTCGCTGGTGCCGGCGGGCGCGCGCTCGCTGTATCCGGCCGAGGATCCCGTGGACGGCATGGCCAACGATGCCAAGGTCGAGGCGCTGCGCCGCGTCGACCGCCTGCTGCGCGCCGCCGACCCGCGCGTGAAGCAGGTGATGGTGAGCCTGTCGGGCGGGGTCGACACGATCTTCGTCGCACGCTCGGACGGTGTGGTCGCCGGGGACGTGCGGCCGCTGGTGCGGCTCAACGTGCAGGTGATCGTCGAGCAGGGCGGCCGACGCGAGAGCGGCTACGCCGGTTACGGCGGGCGGTACTCCTACGCCGAACTGCTCGGCGACGGGCAGCCGGAGAAGTTCGCGCGCGAAGCCCTGCGCCAGGCGCTGGTGAACCTCGAGGCGGTCGACGCGCCGGCCGGGGTGATGCCGGTGGTGCTCGGCAGCGGTTGGCCCGGCGTGCTGCTGCACGAGGCGGTCGGCCACGGCCTGGAGGGCGACTTCAACCGCAAGGGCACCAGCACCTACGCCGGCCGCATCGGCCAGCGCGTGGCCGCGCCGGGCGTGACCATCGTCGACGACGGCACGCTCGATGGCCGCCGCGGCTCGCTCAACGTCGACGACGAGGGCACGCCCACCCGGTGCACCACCCTGATCGAGGACGGCGTGCTCACCGGCTACATGCAGGACACGCTCAACGCGCGGCTGATGGGCGTGGCCCCGACCGGCAACGGTCGCCGCGAATCCTTCGCGCACCTGGTGATGCCGCGCATGACCAACACCTGCATGCTGGCGGGCAAGGACGATCCCGCGGACATGATCCGTTCGGTGAAGAAAGGCCTGTACGCGGTCAACTTCGGCGGCGGCCAGGTCGACATCACCAGCGGCAAGTACGTGTTCTCGGCCACCGAGGCCTATCTGATCGAGGACGGCAGGGTGACCGCGCCGGTGAAGGGCGCGACCCTGATCGGCAGCGGTCCGGAAACGATGCAGAAGGTGCGCATGGTCGGCCACGACATGGCGCTCGACGACGGCGTCGGCACCTGCGGCAAGGACGGCCAGAGCGTGCCGGTGGGCGTGGGCCAGCCGTCGCTGCTGGTCGAGGCGATCACCGTCGGTGGCACGCGGGCGTGACGCCGCTTCCTGCAGGGAGGGGCTGCCGCGGCGATTCCTGTGGGAGCGGCTATAGCCGCGATTGCCAGGCCCCCACGGCGCAGTCGGGGCTGCAGCCGCTCCTACACGGTGCCGTCGTCGGCGGGCGTGTCGGCGTCCAGCAGCGCGCGCACTTCGCGGTACAGCTCGCGGAAGGCGCGCGGCGGCTTGCCGGCCTTGCGCTCGGCCAGCGCGTTGCGCACCAGCTGGCGGATGCGCTGGCTGTCGGCGCCGGGGAACTCGTGCATCAGCGCCGAGAGCGCGGCTGCGCCGTCCTCGCCCAGCAGGCGCTCGCGCCATTCCTCGGCGCGGTGCAGGCGCGCGGTGTCCAGGCGCGCGGCTTCGCCGTCGGTGTCCAGGGCGTCGCGCAGCGCGTCCAGCGCCTCCTCGTCCTCGCGGCGCAGCTGCTTTGCCAGGAAGGCGATCTCGCGCTTGCGCGCGATGTTGGAGGTGATGCGGCGCGCCTGGGCGATGAAGGGCAGCAGGTGTTCCCCCAGCGGCAGCTTCGCCAGCCGGCCCGGGTCCAGGTCCACGAGCTGCTTCGCCAGCTCCAGCACGTCCAGCGCCTCGCGACGCTGCGCGCTGCGGCTGGGGCCGAGGAATTCACCGGTGTCGTCGTCCTTGCCGCGCATGTCGTTCCAGCCCGCCGTCCAACCATTCAAGAACCACGAAGGATAAGGCATTGACCACCGCCATCACCGACGCCACGCCCGCCGTGGACGACAGCCGCCAGCGCCTGGCGCGCCTCGAGGGCATCGCCGCCCAGCTGCTCGACCGCTGCCGCGCCGCCGGCGCCACCCAGGCCGAGGTCTCCTGCAGCGAGGACCGCGGGCTCGAAGTCAACGTGCGCATGGGCGAGGTGGAGTCGATCGAGTCCACGCGCGACCGCGGCATCGGCGTCACCGTCTATTTCGGCCAGCGCAAGGGCAGTGCCAGCACCGCCGACCTGCGCGAGGAGAGCCTGGCCGCGACCGTGGCGCAGGCCTGCGCGATCGCCCGCCACACCGAGGACGATCCCGCCTCCGGGCTCGCCGACCCGGCGCTGATGGCGCGCGACCTGCGTGAATTCGACGCCTGGCACCCCTGGGACCTGGACGCGCAGCAGGCGGTGGAGCTTGCGCTGGCGGCCGAGCAGGCCGGTCGCGACGCCGACCCGCGCATCAGCAACTCGGACGGCGCGGGCGTCGGCAGCGGCACCACGCTGTCGGTGTACGCCAACTCCCACGGCTTCGTCGGCGCCGAGCGCGCCAGCCACCACAGCCTGTCCTGCGCGCTGATCGCGGGCCAGGGCGACGCCATGCAGCGCGACGGCTGGTACAGCCACGCGCTGGCGCCGGGCGATCTCGAACCGGCCGCCGCCGTCGGGCGCAGCGCAGCGCGGCGCACGGTCGAACGCCTGGATCCGCGTCCGCTGGCCACCGGCCGCTACCCGGTGCTGTTCTCCGCCGAGGTCGCGCGCTCGCTGCTCGGACACCTGCTGGGGGCGGTCTCCGGCGGCGCGCTGTACCGCGGGGCGAGCTTCCTGGTCGACAGTGCCGGCACGCGGCTGTTCCCCGACTGGTTCTCGATCCACGAGCGTCCGTTCCTGCAGCGCGGCCTGCGCTCGGCGTCGTTCGATGCCGAAGGCGTGGCCACGCGCGAGGCCCCGCTGGTCGAGGCCGGCGTGCTGCAGCGCTACGTGCTCGGGAGCTATTCCGCGCGTCGCCTGGGCCTGGAGACCACCGCCAACGCCGGCGGCGTGCACAACCTGGACGTCGCCGCCAACGCCGGAAGCCTCGAGGACCTGGTGCGCGGCATGGCTGACGGCCTGCTGGTCACCAGCCTGATGGGGCAGGGCGTCAATACCGTCACCGGCGACTACTCGCGCGGCGCGGCGGGCTTCCGCGTCGAGAACGGAGCCATCGTGCATCCCGTCGACGGCATCACCATCGCCGGCAACCTGCGCGACATGTTCCTCGCGATCGAAGCCGTCGGCCGCGACATCGACCCGCGTTCGCACATCCGCACCGGCTCGATCCTGGTCGGCGCGATGACGGTGGCCGGCGCGGACTGACGCGCCATCTCCACCGCGCGCGGCGCGACCGGCCCTGTCATCGGTTGGGTTGCGCGCGGCGCGCGCGCGCCCCAACTTACGGGGACACGGCTACCGGACGAGGACACCCTGCCATGAACGAAACCCGCGACGTGATCGGCACCACCACGCCCAGCGAGCGCCAGTGGGCCGCGTGCGCCCACCTGGCCGCGCTGGTGCTGGCGCTGTGCACCAGCTGGATGGCGGGGATCGCCGGCGTGCTCGGCGCCGGCGCGGTGTACATGTTCAAGCGCGACGATTCGCCCTTCGTCGCCGCGCACGCGCGCGAGGCGCTGAACTTCAACCTCAGCATGTTCATCTACGCCGCGGTGGCCTGCGCGATCGCCGTCGTGCTGGTGGGCGCGACCCTGCTCACGCTCGGCATCGGCGCGATCGTCACCCTGCCGGCTGGCCTGCTGCTGCTCGCGCTGTTCGTCGTGATCGCGCTGATGTGGCTGGTCTGCAGCGTGATCGCGGTGCTCCGCGCCTGGAACGGCGAGGCCTACCGCTATCCGCTGACCCTGCGGCTGTTCTGAGGCGCGCCCGGATCAGTACGAACGGCTGATCGCCAGCCGTCCCAGCGCCGCCAGCGCGTCGCCGCGCGGGCCCAGCGGCGCGAGCGCCGCATCCATCGTCCGCGCCAGGCCGTCGAGCCGGGCGCGCGAGGCCTCGATGCCGATCAGCGCCGGGAACGTGGCCTTGTCCTGCTCGGCGTCCTTGCCCGCGGTCTTGCCGAGCGTGGCACTTTCGCCCTCGACGTCGAGCAGGTCGTCACGGATCTGGAACGCGAGCCCGAGCGCATCGGCGAACGCGTCCAGGCGCACGCATCCGGCGTCCGGAGCACCGGCGGCGATCGCGCCCAGGCGCACCGCGGCGCGGATCAGCGCGCCCGTCTTGAGCGCGTGCAGGTGCTCCAGCGCGTGGATGCCGGCTTCGGCGCCGCGGCCGGTGGCCGCGAGGTCCAGCGCCTGCCCGCCGCACATGCCCGTCGCGCCGGAGGCCAGCGCGAGTTCGCGCAGCATCGCGACGCGCGCGGCATCGCTGCAGGGCGCGTCGGCCAGTACCGCGAAGGCCAGCGACTGCAGCGCGTCGCCGGCCAGGATCGCGGTGGCTTCGTCGAAGGCGACGTGCACGGTCGGTTGGCCGCGGCGCAGGGCATCGTCGTCCATCGCCGGCAGGTCGTCATGCACGAGGGAATAGGCGTGCACGAGTTCGATCGCGGCGGCGGCGGCATCGAGCGTGGCCTCGTCGGCACCGAACGCGGTGCCGCTGGCATAGGCCAGCAGCGGGCGCATGCGCTTGCCGCCGAGCAGCACGGCGTGGCGCATGGCGTCGCCGAGCCGTGCTTCCGCCGCCGGATGCCGCGCCAGTGCGTCCTCGAGCACGCCGTCGATGCGACGGCGCCAGGCGTCCAGGCGCGCGGCGACGTCGCCGCCGCCGGCGTCAGGCATCGTCGCCGAGGCCCGGGAACGGCGTGGCGGCGTCGGGCTGCTGCGGATCGGTGAGCAGGCGCACGCGCAGTTCGGCCGCTTCCAGGGCCTGCTGGCAGCGGCGGTAGAGGCCGACGCCGCGCTCGTAGGCGGCAAGCGAATCCTCGAGGCTCATGTCTCCGCGTTCCATCTTCCCGACCAGCTGCTCGAGCGCGTCGAGCGAGGCTTCGAAATCGGCGACCGGGGAGCCGGTGGGGGCGGTATCGGGCGTGTCGGACATGGCTTCGAGTTTACGCCATGTCATGCCAGCGCAGGCGTGCGCCATGCCGGTGCAGCCAGGCGTCCAGCGCTGCCGACACCACGGCGTCGCCCGCCGCCAGCAGCCGGCCGTCGCCATCCGACAGCAGTGGCATGCGCGGCCGGACCCAGGGTGGGCAACCGCTGTCCTGCAGGAGCTGCTTGAGCGAATGCGAATGCCTGCGTCCGGGCATCAGCATGCGCTCGCCCCCCTGCCGTGCGTGCGCGCGCAGCGGGGCATCGAACGCATCCGCGCCTTCCAGCACCAGCCGGCCGCCACCGGGAAGCTGCAGCGGGTCGCGTCCGTCCCAAAGGCGCGACCAGCCGGCCGGCAGCGGCGCGGCGTCCGGCACGGCATGCAGATGCCCGCGCCAGGTGCGGACGCAAGCCCCGGCCCAGCGGTATTCGGCGGCGCCGTCGCCACGCGCCTGGAACAGGGCTCCGATGGCGGTGATGCCCGAGCCCGGGAGCGGCGGCAGGTCCGAGCGTGCGGCCCATGCACGCAGCAGGCGCGCGCGGCGCGGCGGAGAAAGCGCCGACAGCGCCGCGATCGGCAGCGGCCCCGTGGCCGACGCCGTGGGCGGGCCGGCCAGGGCGTCCAGCGCGGCGCTGTCATCGTCCGCCAGCAGGTCCGTGGCCTCCGCGCACAGGGCGGCACTGCGCGCGAGGGCGGCGGAGGCTTCCGGCCAGCGCTGGCGGAGCAGCGGCAGCACCTGCTGGCGCAGCAGGCTGCGTGCGTGGGCGGGATCGGCATTCGCCGGGTCCTCGATCCAGTCCAGCCCGCGCGCACGGGCCCAGGCCTCGAGGCGCGCGCGCGGCTGCGCGAGCAGGGGCCGCCACATCCAGCCGCCGGCGAAGCGCCGCCAGGGCCGCATCGCGGCGAGGCCGTCCGGCCCGGACGCACGCAGCGCTCGCAGCAGGAAGGTTTCGGCCTGGTCGTCGAGATGGTGCGCGAGGGCCAGCACCTCGCCGGCACCCAGGGCCTGGGCAAAGGCCGCATGGCGCGCGGCGCGTGCGGCGGCTTCCAGCCCGAGCCCGCTGTCACGGGCGACTTCGACGCGACGGACTTCGAGCGCGACGCCCAGCCTCGAGCACAGCCCCGCGCAGTGCGCGGCCCAGGCATCGGCATCGGCATGCAGGCCGTGGTGTACGTGCAGGGCGCGCAGGCCGCGTTCGCGGATCGCCGGGAGCTCGGCCAGGCGCTGCAGCAGGACGCTGGAGTCCAGGCCTCCGCTCAGCGCCACCAGCACCGCGCTGCCGGTTCCCTCGTCCGGGAGCGCGAAGATGGTGTCAGGCAGTGCCGGATCCATGGGTGGACAGGCTGCGGCGCGCGGCGCCCGGGCCACCGCGCGCCGCCCCGGCTTACTCGGTCTCGATCCGGACGCCGCCGATGAAGCCGGCCGCCAGGTTGTAGATGAAGGCCTGGATGGCGCCGCCGATGAAGCCGAAGATGCCGTACATGATGGGCATGGTGATGATGGCCATGAAGCCTCCGACGAAGCCCACGCCGCCGGCGTCGCCGAAGAGGCTGCCGAGCACGCCCCCGAACAGGAACACGAGGATGCCGGCCAGCAGGCCGAAGGCGGCGGCGGTGATGCCGAAGATCTTCGCCGCGGACAGGACGTCGATGCGCTTGATGATCATGTGTTGGTCTCTCCCCTGGGCCGGCGGTCTGCCGGCACGGGAGAGTCTATGCGATCGTGCGCGCCGGCTCAGGCCGCCTCGTAGGCCCCGTAGCCGCGCAGGCGCCGGTAGCGCTTGTCCACCAGCACGTCGGCCGGCAGTGCCTCCAGCTCGTCGAGCTGGTTCAGCAGCACGGCTTTAAGGCGCAGTGCGGTCTGGCGCGGATTGCGGTGCGCGCCGCCGATCGGTTCGCGCACCAGTTTGTCGACCAGGCCCAGGCCCAGCAGCCGCTTCGCGGTCAGGCCCAGCTGCTCGGCGGCGTCCTTGGCCTTGGCCGCGTCCTTCCACAGGATCGAGGCGCAGCCCTCGGGCGAGATCACCGAATAGGTGCTGTATTCCAGCATCACCGTGCGGTCGCCGACGCCGATCGCCAGCGCGCCGCCGGAGCCGCCTTCGCCGATCACCGTGCACACGATCGGGATCTTGAGTTCCGCCATTTCCATCAGGTTGCGGGCGATGGCTTCGGACTGGCCGCGCTCCTCGGCGCCGATGCCGGGATAGGCGCCGGGGGTGTCGATGAAGGTCAGCAGCGGCAGCTTGAAGCGCTCGGCCATCTTCATCAGCCGCAGCGCCTTGCGGTAGCCCTCGGGGCGCGGCATGCCGAAGTTGCGGCGTACCTTGGCCTTGGTGTCGCGGCCCTTCTGGTGGCCGATGATCATCACGCTGCGGCCGTTGATGCGGCCGATGCCGCCGACGATCGCGGCGTCGTCGGCATAGGCGCGGTCGCCGGCGAGCTCCTGGAACTCGTCGCAGATGTAGCGGATGTAGTCGTTGGTGTAGGGCCGCGCCGGGTGGCGCGCGAGCTGCGACACCTGCCAGGGCGTCAGGTCGCGGAAGATCTGCGCGGTGCGCAGGCGCAGCTTGTCCTGGAGCGTCCGGAGTTCGGCGTCGATGTTGACGGCGGGGCCGGAGCTGGCCTGGCGCAGGTCCTGGATCTTGGCTTCCAGGTCGGCGATGGGCTGCTCGAAGTCGAGGTAGTTCGGATTCATCGACGGCTTCGGTCGGAAAAGGAGGGAGTCTAGCGGGTTCGGCCCGGGGGGACCGTACGTCGGGGTGTGGCCGCGGCTCAGCCGGCCGCCCAGGGGCGGCTGCCCATGCCGACCTGGACCGCGCGCACGCCGTCCTCGCCTCGCAGGCGGTCGACGAGGTCCGGATCCACGCGGACCGCGTGCTGGCCGTCGAGGTCGAGCGAGCCGGCGCTGCCCGCCGGCAGCAGCAGGTCCAGGCGCAGCGGCGTCGGCCCCGGGCGGTGCGTCGACAGCAGGGCGTCCACGCGGTCTAGGGTGCCCGCGACGGACAGGTCCAGGCGCAGCGACAGCCGCCGCGCGGACTGGTTGCAGACTTCGTGGAAGTCCCAGGCGCGGCGTGCGCGCAGCGAGAAGCCGCCGCTGAACTCGTCCTCGCGCAGGCCGCCCTCGACGATCACGATGCGGCCGGTGGTCAGCAGCGGCGCGTGCTCCATCCAGGCCTCGGAGAAAAAGGCGCACTCGAGCCGCCCGCGCCCGTCCTCCAGCACCACGAAGGCCTGGCTCTCGCCGCGCTTGCGGATGCCGGTGACCTGGCCGGCGACGATCGCGGTGACCTCCTGGCGCCAGCCGCCACGGCCGCCTTCGCCATTGCCGTTGCCGCCCTTGCGCGCGGAGCTGGCCGATTCCCACAGCGCATCCAGCTGGCCGAGGTCGGTGCCGACCAGCGCCTTGAGCTCGCTGCGGTAGGGATCAAGCGGGTGGCCGCTCAGGTAATGCCCGAGCGTGTCGCGCTCGCCTGCCAGCTTCTGCGCCAGCGGCCATTCCGGCACTTCCGGCAGGGTGATCTGCGCCGCGGCCGCCGCAGGCTCCGCGAAGCCGCCGAACAGCGAGGCCTGCCCGGCCTCGCGCTCGCGCGCGAGCTGGTCGGTGGCCTTCAGCACCTCGGGCAGCTGCAGCATCAGCGAGGCGCGGTTGCAGCCGAGCGCGTCGAGCGCGCCCGCATTCACAAGGGCTTCGAGCGTGCGCCGGTTGAGGCGCGCCGATTCGTTGCGCCGGCAGAAATCCAGCAGATCGACGTAGGCGCCGCCGCGTGCGCGCTCCTCGGCGATCGCCTCGCAGGCGCCCTGGCCGACGCCCTTCACCGCGCCCAGGCCGTAGCGCAGCGTGCGCGGGTCGATCGCCTCGAACATGTAGGACGAGTGGTTCACGTCCGGCGGCAGCACCTCCAGCCCGAGCGCGCGCGCCTCGGCGAGGAAGCCCACGACCTTGTCGGTGCTGTCCATGTCGCTCGACAGCACCGCGGCCATGAACTCGGCAGGATGGTGCGCCTTGAGCCAGGCGGTCTGGTAGGACACCAGCGCGTAGGCGGCGGCGTGCGACTTGTTGAAGCCGTAGCCGGCGAACTTCTCCAGCAGGTCGAAGATCGGGCCGGACACCTTCGGTTCGATGCCGTGCGTCTGCTGCGCGCCGGCCTCGAATTTGGCGCGTTCACGCGCCATCTCCTCGACCTTCTTCTTGCCCATCGCGCGGCGCAGCAGGTCGGCGCCGCCCAGCGAATAGCCGCCCAGGATCTGCGCGGTCTGCATCACCTGTTCCTGGTACACCACCACGCCGTAGGTCGGCGCCAGCACCGGCTCCAGCAGCGGATGCGGGTACTTCACCTCGGCGCGGCCGTGCTTGCGCTCGATGAAGTCCGGGATCAGGTCCATCGGGCCCGGGCGGTACAGCGACACCAGCGCGATCAGGTCCTCGAAGCGGTCGGGCTTCGCGCGCTTGAGCAGTTCGCGCATGCCGCGCGATTCGAACTGGAACACGGCCACGGTGTCGCCGCGCGCGAACAGCTCGTAGGTCTTCGCGTCGTCGAGCGGGAGCTTGGCGATGTCCAGCGGCTCGACCGCGGCGTCGCCCTGCGCGGACCCATCCGCCGCATGGCGCCGGTTGATGGCCTTGACCGCCCAGTCGATGATCGTGAGCGTGCGCAGGCCGAGGAAGTCGAACTTCACCAGGCCGATGGCTTCGACGTCGTCCTTGTCGAACTGGGTGACCGGGTTGCGCCCGGCGCCCTCGCCGTCGTGTTCGGCGAACAGCGGGCAGAAGTCGGACAGCGGCGAGGGCGCGATCACCACGCCGCCGGCGTGCTTGCCGGCGTTGCGGGTGAGGTCCTCGAGCTGCAGCGCGAGGTCGATGAGTTCGCGGACCTCGTCCTCGTCGTTGTAGCGCGCGATCAGTTCGTCCGAGCGCCAGGCGTCGTCCTTCTTCCCCTTTTCGGTCCGGCCCAGGGCGTCGGGCAGCGACACGCCCAGGGTCATCGGCACCAGCTTGGCGATGCCGTCGACCAGGCCGAAGGGATAGCCCAGCGCGCGGCCGGCGTCGCGCACCACGGCCTTCGCCGCCATGGTGCCGTAGGTGATGATCTGGCTGACGCGGTCGCGGCCATACTTGCGCGCGACGTAGTCGATGACCTCGTCGCGGCGGTCCATGCAGAAGTCGATGTCGAAGTCGGGCATCGACACGCGTTCCGGATTCAGGAAGCGCTCGAACAGCAGGTCGTAGGGCAGGGGGTCGAGGTCGGTGATCTCCAGCGCCCAGGCCACCAGCGAGCCGGCGCCCGAACCGCGGCCCGGGCCCACCGGAATGCCCTGCTCCTTGCCCCAGCGGATGAAGTCCGAAACGATCAGGAAGTAGCCGGGGAAGCCCATCCGGATGATGACGTCGAGCTCGGTCTCCAGGCGCGCCTGGTAGCTGGCGCGGTCGTGGCCGGCGGCCAGCGGCGCGTGCTCGAGCCGTCGCGCCAGGCCGTCGCGGGCCTCGCTGCGGATCCAGGAGTCGAGGGTGTGGTCGTCCGGGACCGGGAAGGCGGGCAGGTAGTAGGTGCCCAGGCGCAGTTCGAGGTTGCAGCGCTGTGCCAGCGCGACGGCGTTGTCGATCGCGTCGGGCGCGTCGGCGAACAGCGCCGCCATCTCCTCGCCGGATTTCAGGTACTGCTCGGCGGTGTAGTCGCGCGGACGGCGCGGATCGTCGAGCACTCGGCCCGAGGCGATGCAGACCCGCGCCTCGTGCGCCTCGAAGCCCTCGCGGTCGATGAAGCGGACTTCGTTGCCGGCCACCACCGGCAGCGCGCACAGCGACGAGGCCTGCAGCGCGAAGTCGTTGAACGCGGCCTCGTCGGCGAAGCCGCAGCGGGCGAGTGCCAGGTGCAGCCCGTCGCCGAACACGCCGCCCCAGTCGCGCAGCCAGGCTTCGGCCTGGTCGTGGCGGCCGGCCGCGACCAGCCGCCCGGCCGGGGACTGCCGGCCGGCCAGCGCGAACAGGCCGGCGTGGTCGTCGCGCAGCCAGTCAGGGCGCACCACCACGCCGTCGTGGCGCTGGCCTTCCATCCACGCCCGGGTCAGCAGGCGCGACAGCGACAGGTAGCCGGCGTGGTCGCGGCAGAGCAGGGTGAGCGTGGCGGGGGCCTCGTCGCCCTCGGCCAGGCTGATGTCGGCGCCGGCGATCGGCTTGATGCCGGCGCCTTCGGCGGCGCGGAAGAATTTGACCAGTGAAAACAGGTTGTTGCGGTCGGTCACCGCCACCGAAGGCTGCCCCAGGGCCACGCAGCGCTTGACGAGCTCCGGGATGCGGATCGTCGAGTCGGCGAGCGAGTACTCGCTGTGGAGGGCAAGGTGGACGAAGCGTCGGGACATCGCGGGACCGCAGGTGCAGCAGGCAGGGTAGGGTCCCGCCCTCGCGCGGACAAGGCTTGACAGCCAGGCCCGCGCGGCCGAACGGGAAGCTGCGGGGCCGCTCGCCGCGCAGCAGCGCCTCCTCGGTGCGCAACCGGCGGAAGTCGAAGTAGGCCTCGACGCGTGGGGATCTCGTCGGAGGCGGCCAGCGCGAGCGCCACCGACCGGAAGCGCGCGAGGCTCCGCACACCCGGTTCGAACCCGGCGATGTGGTGGCGCTGGGCCCTCGCTGGTCGATGGTGGCGCGCGCGCGGGCCGCCGACGATGGCGATCCCGCCGAGATCGCGCTGTACAACGCCGAGACGCTGTCGCTGCTCGGCGACACCGCGGCCTCTAACCGCGAACTGGCGCGTGCGAGGACATCCGGCATGGCGAAGGCGCGCATCCGCGCCAGCCCGGTGCTGGGAAAGTGAGGATGTGCGGCCGCCATGGCCGCGCGGAGGCATCCCCCGCAAGGGCCGGCGGGGCGCGTTGACCGGCCCGCAGCACTCGACCACCAGGAGGCATCGCGATGGCCAGCAGGAAACACCCGGACCACCCGGGCAAGGCGCAGACGCCCACGACCGGCAGGGAACCACCGAAGAAGGCGGAGGCGCCCCGTTCGGGCACCGCCGACAAGCGCATGGCGAAGGCGGGCGGCTCCGACCGGCGCCCCAAGAGCGGAGGGCCGGTAACCCGCTAGTGCCTGCCGGCCGGCTCAGCCGGCCGCGAACAGGTCGCGCGCGCCGGCCTCGCGCACGGGCGCGAAGCTCCTGCGATGTTGCGGGCAGGGGCCGTGCGCGCGCAGCGCGGCCAGGTGCGCGGGCGTGCCGTAGCCCTTGTGGCCATCGAAGCCGTAGGCCGGGAACTCCCCGTGCAGGGCCAGCATGGCGCGATCGCGCGTCACCTTGGCCAGGATGGATGCCGCCGCGATGCTGCGGTCGCGGGCATCTCCGCCAACCCAGGCTTCGGCGGCGCAGGGCAGGCCGGGCGGGATCGCATTGCCGTCGATCCGGGCCAGCCCGGCCACGTGCGCGACGGCTTCGATGGCGCGGCGCATGCCGAGCATGGTGGCCTGGTAGATGTTGATGCGGTCGATCTCCGTGGCTTCGATCGCCACCACGTGCCAGGCCAGGGCGCGGTCGACGATGCGCGCGTACAGCTCCTCACGGCGCGCGTGCGCGAGCTGCTTGGAGTCGTCGAGGCCGTTGATCCGCGGGCGCGAGGGATCGAACACCACGGCCGCAACGACCACCGGCCCGGCGAGCGGCCCGCGGCCGGCCTCGTCGATGCCCGCGACCAGCGCGGATACCGCAGCCGAACCGGCCGGCGCTGGGCGCGAGCGGACTCCGACCAGCGGCGCGCGCTGCTTCACGGCGCCGCGTCCGCCGGCGTGGAGGCGTGACGTGGATCGAGCAGTTCGGCCACCGCGGCCGCGGCCTCGCGCGAGGCGTCGCGGCGCAGCTGCAGGTGCAGGTCGCGGTAGCGTGGTTCGAGCGCCTCGATCGCCTCCGGCTGCTGGAACCAGGCCAGCACCGCGTCGGCCAGCGCGAGCGGCGTGCAGTCGTCCTGCATCAGCTCGGGCGCGATGGTCTCGCCGGCAAGCACGTTGGGCAGGGCGTAGCGGTCGACCTTGAGCAGTCCGAGGCCCTTCACGATGGCGTGCGTCGTCGGCGAGATGCGGTAGCCGACCACCATCGGACGCTTGGCCAGCATCGCCTCCAGCGTGGCCGTGCCCGAGGCCAGCAGCACCACGTCGGAGGCCACCATCGCCGCGCGCGCGGAGCCGTCGAGCAGCCGGACCTGCGGCGCCGTGGCGCCGGGCGCCGGCAGCAGCTGCTCCAGCGCTGCGCGGCAGGCGGCGTTGGCGGCCGGCACCAGCACCTGCAGGCCCGGGATGCGCTCGGCGACCAGCGCGGCCGCCTGCAGGAAGGTCGGCGCCAGGCGTTCGATTTCGCCCAGGCGCGAGCCCGGGAGCACCGCCAGCACCGGCGCCTCCGTATCGACGCCCAGCGCCTGGCGGGCGCCGCGGCGGTCGGGATTGAGCGGCATCGCATCGGCCATCGGGTGGCCGACGAAGCGCGCGTCGACGCCGTGGCGGGCATAGATCGCCGGTTCCATCGGGAACAGGCAGAGCACGCGGTCGGCACTGCGGCCGATCTTCGCCGCGCGGCCCTGGCGCCAGGCCCAGACCGAGGGGCTGACGTAGTGCACGGTGCACACGCCGCGCGCCTTCAGCCGGCGCTCGAGGCCGAGGTTGAAGTCGGGCGCGTCGATGCCGATGAAGACGTCGGGCGTCCAGTCCTGGATCCGGCGCTGCAGGCCGCGGCGCAGGCGCAGCAGGCGCGGCAGGTGGGCCAGCACTTCGGACAGGCCCATCACCGCCAGCTCGCCTGCATCGTGCCAGGTGTCCACGCCGGCCGCGCGCATGGCGTCGCCGCCGATCCCGGCGAACTCCGCGTCGGGGAAGCGCTCGCGCAGGCCTTCCACCAGGCCGGCGCCGAGCAGGTCGCCGGAGGCTTCGCCGGCGACCAGCGCGAAGCGCGGCCCGCCGCCGGTCACCGCAGCAGCGGCCTGTCGCCGCCCTCGATGAAGTCCAGCATCAGGCGCACGTCGTCGCTGCCCTCGGCGAGTTCGGCGAGCTTCGCGCGCGCCTCGTCCAGCGCCTCGCCGGACATGTAGACCGCGCGGTAGGCGCGCCTGATCGCGGCGATGCGCTCGGCGTCGAAGCCGCGGCGCTTCAGGCCCTCGGCATTGATCCCGCGCGGCCGGCCGTAGCCGTCCTGCGCGACCATCAGGAAGGGCGCCACGTCGCCGTTGACGAAGGCACCCATGCCGATGAAGGCGTGGTCGCCGATGCGGCAGAACTGGTGCACGCCGGCGAAGCCGCTGAGGATCACGTGGTCGCCGACCACGACGTGGCCGGCGAGCGTGGCGTTGTTGGAGAAGATGCAGTGGTTGCCGACGACGCAGTCATGGGCCACGTGCGTGTACGCCAGCAGCCAGTTGTCGCTGCCGATGCGGGTCACGCCGCCGCCGTCGCCGGTGCCGCGGTTGAGCGTGGTGAATTCGCGGATGACGTTGCGGTCGCCGATCTCCAGGCGCACGCTCTCGCCGCGGAACTTCTTGTCCTGGGGCTCGCCGCCGATCGCGGCGTGGCCGTGGACGTGGTTGTCGCGGCCGATGCGCGTCGGGCCCGTCACGCTGCAGTGCGGCCCGATGCGCGTGCCCGCGCCGATCTCGACCCCGGCGCCGATGATCGTGAAGGCGCCGATGCTGGCGCCCTCGCCGATGACGGCCGAGGGGTCGACGATCGCGCTGGCGTGGATGGCCGCGGCGGCCATGTCAGGCATCGACCTCGGCGCACAGGATGTCGGCGCTGGCGACCTGCTTCCCGTCCACGCTGGCGACGCCGCAGTACAGCGTCATGTTGCGGATCTCGCGCTTGACCGTGACCTCGATGTCGAGCCGGTCGCCCGGCACCACCATGTTGGCGAAGCGGGCATTGTCGACCTTGACCAGGTAGGACAGCCGGCCGACGTGACTGGCGCCGCCGCGCGCGAGCTGGGTGAGCAGGCCGCCGCCCTGGGCCATGGCCTCGATCACCAGCACGCCGGGCATCACCGGGCGGTCGGGGAAATGGCCCTGGAAATAGGCTTCGTTGGAGGTGACGTTCTTGTAGGCGAGCACGCGTTTTGCCTCGGCGTCGAACTCCACCACGCGGTCGATCAGCAGGAAGGGATAGCGGTGGGGCAGCATCGTGCGGATGCCTTCCACGCCGATCGGGAACGTGAGCTTGCCGGCGGTCATGTCTTCTCCTTGCCGAGCGCCTGCACCTGGCGGGCGAGCGCGTCGAGTTGCCTGAAACGGGCCGCGCTCCTGCGCCAGCTCCGGTTGTCCATGAGCGGCGTGCCCGAGGAATACTCGCCGGGCGCGTCGATCGATGCGGTGACCAGGGCCATCGCGGTGATGGTGACCCGGTCGCAGATGCTGATGTGGCCCACGATGCCGGCGGCGCCGCCGATCAGGCAGTAGCGGCCGATCGTGGTGCTGCCCGCCACCGCCACGCAGCCGGCCATCGCGGTGTGCGCGCCGATGCGGACGTTGTGGGCGATCTGGATCTGGTTGTCGAGGCGCACGTCCTCGCCGAGCACCGTGTCCTCGATCGCGCCGCGGTCGATGGTGGTGTTGGCGCCGATCTCGCAGTCGTCGCCGACCACGACGCCGCCCTGCTGCGGGACCTTGATCCAGCGCCCGGCGTCCATGGCCAGGCCGAAGCCGTCGGCGCCCAGGACCGCGCCCGGATGAATGAGCACGCGCTCGCCCAGGCGCACGCGGCGCACCAGGGTCACGCGCGCGACCAGCTGGCTGCCGGCGCCGACCACGCAGTCCTCGCCGATGACGCAGCCGGGCCCGACGATCGCGCCGGGCCCGATGCGCGAGCGCGCGCCCACGCAGGCCAGCGGGCCGATCTCGGCGCCGGGATCGATGTCGGCGGACCCGTCGACCACTGCCGTGGGGTGCACGCCGGGATTCGCGGCCGGCTCCGGATCGAACAGGGCCGCGATCTTCGCGAAGGCGACGTAGGGATCCCGCGCGACCAGCAGGGTGCGGTCCAGGCCTTCGGCATCGTCCTCGCGCACCACCACGACGCCGGCGGCGGAGCCGGCGAGCTGGCCGCGGTAGCGGGGATTGGACAGGAACGACAGCTGCCGCGGCCCGGCGCCGGCCAGGGTGGCCACGGCTTCGACCACGGCGCCGCCATCGCCGCGCAGCGACAGACCGAAGCGTTCGGCCAAGGCCGCCGCCGTGTACGTCCTGGACTGCATCTCGCGCGTCCCCGGCGGCTAGAACGCGCCGCCGAAGGTGAACTGCAGGCGCTCCAGCTCGTCGCCATCCTCCTTGCGGAGCGGCATCGCGTAGCTGATCGAGATCGGGCCGACCGGCGCGCGCCACATCAGGGCGATGCCGGCCGAGGCGCGCAGCTCGCCGGCGTCGAACGCGTCGACGTCCTTGAACACGTTGCCGAAGTCGACGAAGGCCGAGACGCGCGCGGCGGGCGAGTCGAGCAGGGTGGGGAAGAACATCTCCAGCGAACCGATCGTCTTCACCGCGCCGCCGATGACCTGCTGGTAGCTGCTGTTCCAGGCGGCCTCGCGCGGGCCCAGCGTGTTGTCGCGGAAGCCGCGCACCGAGCGCGCGCCACCGGCGTAGAAGTTCTCGAAGAACGGCAGGCCGTCGGCCACCGCCTCGCGCGGGATGGGATCGCCGGTGGGCGGCGCGTCCTCGTCGGCGGGGATGTAGGGGTCGTAGACGATGCCGTAGCGCGGGTCGCCGTAGCTGTCGCCGTAGCCCAGCTCCAGCCGCGTGTTGAGCACCATCGCCCGCGTGAGCGGCCAGTACTTGGAGAACTCGTAGTTGAGCTTGAAGTACTCGGCCGTGGAGCCGGGCAGGGTCACTTCCGCCGACACCCGCTGCAGCGTGCCGCGGGTGGGCTGGAGGAAGTCGTTGCGGGTGTCGCGCGCCCAGCTCACCTCGCCGCGCCAGGCGTGGAAGGTGCGCTGGCCGATGACGTCGATGTAGTCGACGATCGACTGCGGCGAGCTGCCCCGCCACGCGAAGATCTGGTTGCTGTCGATGCCGAACATCGCCGAGACGGTGTCGTGTTCGGTGATCGGCACGCCCAGCACCATCTGCGCGGCGCGGCTGGTCGAGGAGTACTGCGCGGTGTTGAACTCGGAGTTGTCGAACTCGCGCCACCACAGGTTGTAGCCCAGCGACAGGCCGCTGTCGTTGAAGTACGGGTTCATGTACGAGAACGAATAGCGCTGCAGGTACACGTTGCGCTGCGCTTCCACCGAGATGCGGTTGCCGCTGCCGAGGAAGTTGTTCTGCGACAGCTGCACCGACGTGGTCATGCCGCTGAGCTGGGAGTAGCCCAGGCCGAACATGAAGCTGCCGGACGTGGTCTCGGTGACGCTGAACTCCACGTCCACCTGGTCGTTGCTGCCGGGGACCGGCTTGGTCTCGACATTGACGCTGCCGGACTCGAAGAAGCCCAGTCGCTGCAGGCGCACCTTGGACCGGTCGATCGCGGCCTGCGAATACCACGCGCCCTCGAACTGGCGCATCTCGCGGCGCATCACCTCGTCGGCGGTGCGGCTGTTGCCCTTGAACACGATGCGGCGGACGCTGACGCGCGGGCCGGGGACCACCTGCAGGTTGATGTCGACGCGGCGGTTCTCGCGGTCGACCTCGGGCACCACGTTCACCTGGGCGAAGGTGTAGCCGATGTTGCTCAGCGTGGCGGAGATCTGCTCGGAGCTGAACTCGAGCAGGGCGCGCGAGAAGGTCATCTCCGGCTTCAGCAGCACCAGGCGTTCGATGTCCTCCTTCGGCAGGATCGTGTCGCCGGTGACCTCGACCGAGTCGACCGTGTACACCTCGCCCTCGGTAAGGCCGGCGGTGATGTACATGTCGCGCTTGTCGGGGCTGATCGAGACCTGGATGTTGTCCTCGCTGAAGTCCACGTAGCCGCGGTCGAGGTAGAAGTTGCGCAGCTTCTCGCGGTCGCCCTCGAGCTTCTCGCGCGAGTACTGGTCGTCGCGGCGGTACCAGCTCAGCCAGTTGCTGGTGCCGGACTCCCAGCTGTCGGTGAGGGTCTCGTCGTCGAAGGTCTCGTTGCCGATGAGGTTGATGTGGCGGATCTTCGCCGGCTTGCCTTCGTCGACCTTGATGCCCACGTCCACGCGGTTGCGGTCCAGCGGCGACACCGTGGGGGTGATCACCACGTTGTACTTGCCGCGGTTGTTGTACTGGCGGGTGAGTTCCTGGGTGACGCGGTCGAGCGCCAGCCGGTCGAAGGTCTCGCCCTCGGCCAGGCCGATGTCGTTCAGGCCCTTGGTCAGGTCCTCGGTCTTGATGTCCTTGTTGCCGGTCAGCGTCAGCTTGTTGATCGCCGGGCGTTCCTTCACCTCGATCACCAGGATGTCGCCCTGGCGGCCGGCGCTGACGTCCTCGAAGAAGCCGGTCGCGTACAGCGCGCGGATGGCGTCGCCGATGCGGCTGCCGTCGACGGTGTCGCCGCGCTCGATCGGCAGGTAGGTGAACACGGTGCCGGCGCCGATGCGCTGCAGGCCGTCGACGCGGATGTCGGACACCGTGAACGCGCCAGGCGCCGGGGCCGCGGCCGGCTGGGGTGCAACGCCGAAGGCGGCCTGGGGGTCGACCGGCTGCTGGGCCCAGGCCGGCGCTGCGAGCGTCGAGGCGAGGGTGATGGCGAGCAGGCGGCGGTTCGGGAATCGCGTCATCAATGGCGTCCGGGTCTGGCGTTGCGTGGGGGTGGGGCGGTGGGTCCGGCGGTCATGCATGCGGCGTCATCGCACCAGTTGCAGGATGTCGTTGTAGAACGCCAGGCCCATCAGGCCCGCGAGCATCGCCAGGCCGATGTACTGCCCGGCGATCATGGCGCGCTCGCTCAAGGGGCTGCCCTTGACCAACTCGATAAGGTAATACAACAGGTGACCGCCGTCCAAGATCGGGATCGGCAGCAGGTTGATGATCGCCAGGCTCAGTGAGAGCAGGGCGAGGAAGTTCAGGAACCAGGCCGGGCCCAGCCCCGCCGACGCGTTGGCGTAGCGGGCGATGGTGATCGGGCCGGAGACGTTTTCGACCGACGCCCGGCCGCTGGCCATGCGCCAGACCATGCCGACGGTGTCGCGCGCCAGCCGCCAGGTCTCGCCGAGCGCGGCGGGGACGGCCGCGAGCGGGCCGTGGCGCAGGGTCGCGTCGTGGCGGGCACCGCTGCCGGCGTCCGGCTCGATGCCGAGCGCCCAGAACGGCGCGCCGCCATCCCCCGGAGTCGCCTGCGTCGGCGTCACCTCGAGCGCCAGGCGTTCGCCGTCGCGTTCGACCTCGATCATGCCGCCGCCGCCCTGTTCACCCAGCGCCTGCACCAGCGGGCGGATGTCGGCGAAGGCGTGGACCGGGGTGCCGTCGATGGCGGTGATGCGGTCGCCCTCGGCGAGCACGCCCCAGGCGGCGCTGTCCTCGACCACGCGGCCGACGTCGGGCGGCAGGACGAACGCCTGCGGGACCAGCCCGATCGCCTGCATCGCGCGGCGCTGGTCCAGGTCCGCGGGGAGTGCGGAGAGCCGCAGGGTGCGCAAGGCGTCCTGGCCGGCGGCGGTGCGCAGCCGGACCTCGACGTCGCGGCGGTCGATGGCCGCGGTCACCAGGGCCATCGAGGCCTCGCTCCAGGTGGGCGTGGCGCGGTCGCCGACGGCCAGCAGGGTGTCGCCCCGCGACAGGCCGGACTCGGCCGCCACGCCTTGCACCTGGCCCAGCAGCGGCTGGTAGTCCGGCCGCCCGATCACGAACATCGCCCACAGCAGGGCCACGCACAGCACAAGGTTGGCGACCGGTCCCGCGGCCACGATCGCGATGCGCTGCCAGACCGACTTGCGGTTGAACGCGGTGTCGCGTTCGTCCTCGGCGACGTCGCCTTCGCGCTCGTCGAGCATGCGCACGTAGCCGCCCAGCGGCAGTGCGGCGATCACGTACTCGGTGCCGTCCCGGCCCACGCGCTTCCACAGCGGGCGGCCGAAGCCGATCGAGAACCTCAGCACCTTGACGCCGTTGCGGCGGGCGACCCAGAAGTGCCCGAACTCGTGGAAGGTCACCAGCACGCCGAGGCTGACGATCATCCACCACACCGAACCGAGGAACGTAGTCATGGCGTTGGCGTGCTCGTCAGATTGCGTGGCGGGCGAGGGCGGCGCGGGTCGAGGCGCGGGCGAGGGCGTCGGCATCGCGCAGCGCCCCGAGGGACGCGGCGGGCCGTGCCGGCAGCGCGGCCAGCGCGTCTTCGACCAGCGCGGGGATCGACAGGAAACCGATCCGGCCCTGAAGGAAGGCTGAAACCGCCTCTTCGTTGGCGGCGTTGAGCACCGCCGGCGCCGTGCCGCCCGCGCGCAGCGCGTCGAAGGCCAGGCGCAGGCAGGGGAAGGCATCGGTATCGGGGGCCTCGAAGTCCAGCCGGCCCTGCGCCAGCAGGTCGAGGCCGCCGACCCCCGAGGCGATGCGCCGCGGCCAGCCCAGGCCGACCGCGAGCGCGGTGCGCATGTCCGGCAGGCCCAGCTGGGCGAGAGTGGAGCCGTCGACGAACTCGACCAGCGAATGCACCAGGCTCTGCGGATGCACCAGGACGTCGATGCGGTTGGCGGGCAGGCCGAACAGGTGGTGGGCCTCGATCACCTCCAGGCCCTTGTTCATGAGCGTGGCGGAGTCGACCGAGATCTTCGGGCCCATCGACCATTTCGGATGCGCCACCGCCTGCGCCGGGGTCACCTCCGCCAGCGACGCGCGGTCGCGACCGCGGAACGGGCCGCCCGAGGCGGTGAGCACCAGCCGGCGCACGTCGGCGCAGTCGCCGTCGGCGGGCAGACACTGGAAGATGGCGTTGTGCTCGCTGTCGATCGGGATGATGCGCGCGCCGTGCTCGCGGGCGGCCGCCATCACCAGCTCGCCGGCAAGCACCAGCGATTCCTTGTTCGCCAGCAGCAGGCGCTTGCCCGCGTTCGCCGCCGCGAGGGTCGAATCCAGCCCCGCGGCGCCGACGATCGCGGCCACCACGGTGTCGCTGCCGCCGTCACGGGCCAGCGCGGCGATGGCCTCCATGCCGGCATGGGCGCGGGTGGAGAGGCCGGCCTCGCGCAGGCCCTCGCGCAGGCGCGGCAGGGCTGCTTCATCGGCGATGGCGGCGTCGTCGGGGCGGTGGCGGCGGCAGGCCTCGAGCAGGGCCTCGACCTGGCGGCCGGCCGCGAGCGCGGACGCACGCATCGTCTCCGGATGCCGGGCGATGACGTCGAGCGCCGAGGTGCCGATCGAGCCGGTGGCGCCGAGGACGGCGACGCGCTGCATCAGAAGCCCAGCCAGATCTTGCCGAGCGCGAACACGGGCAGCGCGGCCAGCACGCTGTCGATGCGGTCCATGACGCCGCCGTGGCCCGGGATCAGGTTGCCCGAGTCCTTCACGCCGACGTGCCGCTTGAGCAGGCTCTCGAGCAGGTCGCCCACGACCGAGAACAGCACCGTCAGCAGGGCCACCAGGGCGACCAGCGGCAGCTGCGCCGGGGCGGTGCCCAGGATCCAGGCACCGATCGTCGCCACCAGCACGCCCAGCAGCGCGCCGCCGACCAGTCCGGCGACGGTCTTGTTGGGGCTGATCCGCGGGGCGAGCTTGCGCTTGCCGAAGGCGCGCCCGGCGAAATAGGCGCCGGTGTCGGTGGCCCAGACCACCATCAGCGCCAGCAGCAGCCAGCCGGGGCCGTCGTTGTGCAGCAGGGCGAGCCCGCACCAGGCCGGCACCACCGCGAACGTCGCAGCCGCCAGCTTGAACACGCGCGCATGGGTGTCGTGGTCGGACGCGAAGTCGTAGTGGACCAGCCAGAGCATGGCCAGCAGCCACCAGACCACGCCCAGCACCACCGCGAGCTTGAACAGCACCAGCGTTGCCGCCGTGCCGCCGGTGCCCCAGACCAGGGCCACCATCAGCATCAGGTTCAGCACCAGCAGCGCGCCGCGGGCGAGCGAATCGTCGACCTCGGCCAGGCCGAACCACTCCCAGAGCGCGGCCAGGAACACGATCGCGGCCGCCAGCATCATCCACGGCGTGGGCAGGAGCAGCACGGCGGCGATGGCCACCGGGGCCATGACGAGCGCGGCGAGGATGCGGGTACGGGTCATGCGGTCTCCGGGGGCGTGGCCGCGGCGACCTGGTCACCGGTCAGGCCGAAGCGGCGTTCACGGCTGGCGAAGTCGTCCAGCGCCTGCTGGAGGGTCGCCCTGTCGAGGTCCGGCCAGAGCACGTCGGTGAACCAGAGTTCGGTGTAGGCCAGCTGCCAGAGCAGGAAATTGCTGATCCGCACGTCGCCGCCGGTGCGGATGAACAGGTCGGGCGGCGGCAGGTCGGACAGGGCGACGTGGCGCGCGATCGCCGCCTCGTCGATGTCGGCGGGGCGAAGCCGCCCTTCGGCCACTTCCACCGCCAGCGCGCGCGCGGCCGCGGCGATGTCCTGGCGCCCGCCATAGCTGGCGGCGATGGCGAGCGTGAGCCGACGGTTGCCGGCGGTGAGCGCCTCGGCGGCGTCCATGCGCGCGACGATGCCGGCGTCGAAGCGGCCGCGCTCGCCGATGAAGCGCACACGCACGCCGCGGCGATGGAGCTCGGCGACCTCGCGATCGAGCGCGTTGAGGAACAGCTTCATCAGCGCACCGACCTCGTCGGCCGGACGGCCCCAGTTCTCGCTGGAGAACGCGAACAGGGTCAGCGCCGCGACGCCGCGCTCGAGGCAGAAGTCGATGCACAGGTTCACCGCGCGCGCGCCGGCGCGGTGGCCGATCATGCGCGGCCGGCGGCGGCGCGCGGCCCAGCGCCCGTTGCCATCCATGATGATGGCGACGTGTCGCGGAATGCCTGCGGTGGTGGCGGACGGGGCGCTCATCGAGTCGCCCTCAGACCGCCATCAGCTCCTGCTCCTTGGCCTTCACCACCTCGTCGACGTCCTTGATGGCGTCGTCGGTGAGCTTCTGCACTTCGGTCTCGAAGCGGCGCTCGTCGTCCTCGCTGATCGCCTTCTCCTTCAGGAGGTCCTTCGCCTGCTGGTTGGCGTCGCGGCGGATGTTGCGGATGGCGACCTTGGCCGACTCGCCCTCGGAGTGCACCAGCTTGGTGAGCTCGCGGCGGCGCTCCTCGGTGAGCGCGGGCAGGTTGATGCGGATCGTGGTGCCGGCCGTGTTCGGGGTCAGGCCCAGGTCGGAGGCGAGGATGGCCTTCTCGACCGCGGCGACCATCTGCTTCTCCCACGGCGTGATGGTGAGCGAACGGGCGTCGCTGACGGCCACCGAGGCCACCTGGGTCAGGGGCATGTCGGAGCCGTAGTAGTTCACCTTCAGATGGTCGACTAGCGCGGTGGACGCGCGGCCGGTGCGGACCTTGGTCAGGTCGTGGCGCAGCGATTCCACGCTCTTGGCCATGCGCGTCTGCGCGTCCTTCTTGATCTCGTTGAGCATCGGCTGCCCGCTCCTGTTCGCAATCGCGGGATTATAGGCGAAGCCGGCGCCGGCGGGCGCTCCGGGAAGTGTCAGCCCCGGCCCTGGACCAGGGTGCCGATCGGCTCGCCCTTGAGGATGCGCAGCAGCTGGCCCGGCTGCTCCATGTCGAAGATGCGCAGCGGCAGGTCGCTGTCGCGGGCCAGGGCGAACGCCGCGGTGTCCATCACCTGCAGGTCGCGGCCCAGGACCTCGTCGTAGGACAGGCGGTCGAAGCGCGTGGCGCCCGGGTTCTTCTTGGGGTCCGAATCGTAGACGCCGTCCACCTTGGTGGCCTTGAGCAGCAGGTCGGCGCCGATCTCGATCGCGCGCAGGGCGGCGCCGGAGTCGGTGGTGAAGAAGGGGTTGCCGGTGCCGGCGGCGAAGATCGTGATCCGGCCCTTCTCGAGGTGGCGGATCGCGCGCCGGCGGATGTAGTCCTCGCAGACGTCGTTGATCTTGATCGCGCTCATCACGCGCACCTTGGCGCCGAGCTTTTCGAGCGCGTCCTGCATCGCCAGCGCGTTGATCACCGTGGCCAGCATGCCCATCTGGTCGCCCGTGACCCGGTCCATGCCGCCCGCCGCCAGGCCCGCGCCGCGGAAAATGTTGCCGCCGCCGATCACCAGCGCGACTTCCGCGCCCGCGGCCTGCGCCTCGATGACCTCGGCCGCCAGGCGGTGGATGACCTTGGGATCGATGCCGTAGTCCTCGTCGCCCATCAGCGCCTCGCCGGAGAGTTTGAGCAGGACGCGACGGTAGGCGAGCTGGGACATGTGCGGGGCCTTGGCAGTGGCAAACCGGTGAATTCTACCCGACCGTCTGCCTGCGGGCATGCGAACTGCGGCATGCGGTCCCGGCGGCGCCGGCGAGGTGCCGCGACCCATCCCCGGGTTGAAATGTGACGAAACTCACAAAAAAGGACTAATTTCTGCCGATTCACGTCATGAACTTGACTTAAATGGTCACTCGGAGCGAATTTCGCTCTCGTGACGAAAGTCATGCAGGGTCGTCGAGGCCCGGGGAAGAGAGAACCATCCGCAGGAATGGACGGACGGCGCGCCAAGGGCGTGTGACTTGAAGGTCCATCCGTGATCCTTTTTTTGCAACCGGGGAGTACCGATTTGAACCTGAACAAAACCGCCACGCGCAGGCATCTGCGCAAGACCGCACTGACGCTGGCCCTGGGCGCACTCTTCGCGACCGGTGCCGCACAGGCCCAGTCCAGCGCCGTGGGCTCGATTTTCGGCTCCGGCATGGAGCCCGGCACGGTGGTGACCGTGAGAAACAACGACACCGGGTTCCAGCGCCAGATCACCGTCGATGCTTCGGGCCGCTACTCGATCGGCGCACTTCCCACGGGAACCTATTCGGTCGCTGTCGACCAGAGCGGCCAGCAGACGGTCCTCAACCCCGGCGTGCAGGTAGTGATCGGTGGCGGCACCGAGGTGTCTGGCGGCGCGGCCGCTGGAGGGGACGTCACCACCCTCGGCGGCGTTCAGGTCACAGGCAGCCGTATGCCGGTCATCGACGTGTCGTCCACGGATACACGGCGGGTGTTCACCAGCGAACGGCTCGAACAGCTTCCGGTGCGCGAAAGCCTGGAGCAGGTGGCGCTGCTCGCGCCAGGCGTGGTCCTGGCCGACTCCCGTTATCCGGGAGCGGCGTCCTTCGGCGGTTCCGCTGCATCGGAGAACGCGATCTACATCAACGGCTATGCCGTGACCAATCCGCTGACCAACATCGGATCGACCACGCTGCCCTTCGACGCGATCGGCCAGGCCCAGGTCATCACCGGCGGGTATGGCGCCGAGTTCGGCCGCTCCACGGGCGGCGTCATGAACATCGTGACCAAGCGCGGTGGCAACGAATGGAAGTTCGGCGGCGAGATGATGTACACGCCGAAGGGGCTCCGCGGGAACTACGAGGACATCCGCTACGAACACAATGGGCTGCCGGCATTCGACGGACTCGTGTACTCGCGCCGGAGCATGCGTGAGGCCAACGAGGTGAAGTACGGCATGTACGCCAGCGGTCCACTGGTGAAGGACCGGCTGTTCATCTACGCGAGCGGTGAGCTGACAAACCAGAGCATTTCCACGCCCGGCACGGCCCGACCCGGTGGCGATGCGGGCTGGCTGAAGGCGAACCTGGAAGACCCGCGCTGGATGGCCAAGATCGACTGGAACATCAACGACAACCACTTGCTGGAGTTCACCGCCGTTTCGGACACCGAGAAGGAAACCCGCGACAACTATTCGTTCGTCTACACGCCGGGCCAGGACGCGTTCAGGCTCGGCGAAAGGACCGGCGGCATCTACTACGAAGACGGTGGCGAGCTTTACATCGGAAAGTACACCGGGTACCTGAGCGACAACCTGACGCTGACGGCCGTCTACGGTGAACAGTCGGTGGACCATATCGAAACGCCCTTCGGATACGACCCTTCCGAGGTCTACGTGGCCGATTCCCGCCCGGTGGACGAGCAGATCAGTCGCGGCACGATCGAGCGCCTGGCCTACGAAGGCGCCTACGACGAGACGCGCGGCGGACGCCTCGACCTCGAGTGGCGGCTCGGCGACCATGGCCTGCGCTTCGGTTACGACCGTCAGGACTCCGAGAGCATGGCTGGCACCCAGATGTCCGGTCCGGGCTACTCCTGGCGCTATGGCCCGTGCACGGCGGGGCAGCCCATCGCCGGCGGCGGTGGCGCGGTCTGCCCCTCGAACGGCGAATACGTGTCGCAGTACATCTACGAGAACGGCGGCACCTTCAAGGTCGAGCAGGCCGCCTATTACGTCGAGGACCGGTGGCAGGTCAACGACCAGTGGCTGCTCACGCTCGGCATCCGCAACGAAACGTTCAAGAACTACAATGCCGACGGCATCGTCTATGTCGAGCAGAAGGACCAGTGGGCCCCGCGCATCGGCGTGAGCTGGGACGTCCTGGGCGACTCGTCGCTGAAGGTATACGGCAATGCCGGCCGCTACCACCTGGCCATGCCCAACAACGTGGCGCTGCGTGGCGCGGCGGGTTCGCTCTACACCAACGAGTACTTCTCGTTCACCGGCATCGATCCGGTCACCGGCGTTCCGCTGGGGCTGGTGGAACTCGGGGACGGCCCGTATTCGGCCAACCGCGAATACGGCCAGGCGCCGGACCCGAGGTCGGTGGCCGCCAAGGGAATCAAGTCGCACTACCAGGACGAGTACGCGCTCGGTATCGAGAAGGCGTTCGAGAACGGCCTCACCGTCGGTGCGCGCTACGTCTATCGTGACCTGAAGGGAGCGATCGACGACATGTGCGACTACCGTCCGGCCTACAACTGGGCGATCGACAACGGCTACTCGGAAGAGGTCGCGGACAACCTCGGCAACGCGCTGGCGAACTGCCGCCTGTTCAACCCCGGCGAAGCGAACACGTTCCTCCTGGACGACGGCACGGGCAACTTCGTCGAAGTGCCGTTGACGGCGGGCGAGCTCGGCTTCCCCAAGCTCAAGCGCAGCTACCAGGGCATCGACTTCTTCGTCGAGCGCCCCTTCGACGGGACGTGGTTCGGCCGGGTGGACTACACCCTGTCGCGCAACTATGGCAATGCCGAGGGCCAGCTGAAGTCTGACATCGGCCAGACCGACGTGGGGCAGACCCAGGACTGGGACCATCCGGAGCTGATGGAACTGGCAAACGGGTACCTGCCCAACCACCGCAAGCACTACGTCAAGGCGTTCGGCTTCTACCAGGCGTCACCGGAATGGGGCCTGTCCGCCACCATGTCCGCATTCTCGGGGCGGCCGAAGAACTGCATGGGCTATTACCCCCAGACTCCCGAGAACGAAGAGTTCAACACCTACTACGCCTACGGTGGCCCGTACTACTTCTACTGCAACAACCAGCCGTCGCCGCGGGGCAGCCAAGGCAACATGCCCTGGAGCTACCGGCTCGACCTCGGCGTGACCTACGCCCCGAACTTCGCGAACAACCAGCTCAAGTTCGGCTTGGACATCTTCAACGTCTTCGACAGGCAGTCGGCGCAGAACCAGATCGAGTACGGCGAAAATGGTGGCCCCGGCTTGCCTTACAGCCAGGCGCACCGCGTGATCAGCTACTCCGATCCGCGGGCGATCAGGTTCTCGATCCGGGCCGACTTCTAGACTCGATAGTGCGTCTTGAGGCTCCTTTCGGCCGCCAGCGATGGCGGCCGGTTTTTTCCGACCTTCTCACGCGTCGGGAGCGGATGGTCCCTCGCTCGGGGGGAGGAACAGAAAAGCCGCGGCATGCCGCGGCTTTTCCTCCGTTCGGCTGCGACGCCGGACGATCGATCAGGCCAGGCCGGCCTGCTTCATTACTTCGGCGGCGTAGTCTTCCACCACCTTCTCGATGCCCTCGCCGACGGCCAGGCGCTCGAAGCGCACGACGTCGGCGCCGGCGGCCTTAAGCACCTGCTCGACCGACTTGTCGGTGTCGAGCACGTACGGCTGGCCGTACAGGGTGACCTCGTTGACGATCTTGGCCATCTTGCCGCCGATGATCTTCTCGAGGATCTCGGCCGGCTTGGCGCGATCCTTGTCGCTCATCTTCGCCAGCTCGATCTCCTTCTCCTTGGCGACGAAGTCGGCCGGGACGTCGGCGGCCTTGTTGTAGGGCGGGTTCATGGCCGCCACGTGCATCGCCAGGCCGCGCGCCAGCTCGGCGTCGCCGCCCTTGAGCTCGACCAGCACGCCGATGCGGCCGCCGTGGACGTAGCCGGCGACGTTGTCTGCGCTCTGCATCGCCACCATGCGGCGGACCTGCACGTTCTCGCCGACCTTGGCGATCAGCGCGGCACGGGCCTCTTCGACGGTCTGGCCGCCGATGGTCGCGGCCTTGAGCGCCTCGACGTCGTCGACGCCGACGGCGGCCTGGGCCACGGTCTCGCAGAAGGCCACGAAGTTCTCGTCCTTGGCGACGAAGTCGGTCTCGGAGTTGATCTCGACGATGGCGGCGCGGTCGCCGGCCTGCGCGAAGGCGACGCGGCCCTCGGCGGCGACGCGGTCGGCCTTCTTGTCGGCCTTGGCGAGGCCGGACTTGCGCAGCGCCTCGGCGGCGGCGTCGATGTTGCCGCCGGCCTCGGTGAGCGCCTTCTTGCACTCCATCATGCCGGCGCCGGTGCGCTCGCGCAGTTCCTTGACCAGGGAAGCGGTGATTTCCATTGGGGACCTCGGGATCTGTGGATGTTTCAAAATGCGCGGCCGCGCATGGTGGCGCGGCCGCGTGTCAGGCGTGCGACGCGGAGGGCCTTACTCGGCCTTCGCGCCCTCGGCCTTGGCCTCGTCCGGCTTGGTTTCGGCGGAATCGGCCTTCTTGCGGGCCGGCGCGCGGCGCGGCTTCTCGCCTTCGCCGCCTTCGCTGAACTCTTCCTCGCGCACGGTCGCGGCGCTCGGCGCGGCGGCCTTGCCCTCGAGCACGGCGTCGGCGGCGGCGCGGGCGTACAGCTGCACGGCGCGGATGGCGTCGTCGTTGCCGGGGATGGCGTAGTCGACCAGCGAGGGGTCGTAGTTGGTGTCGACCACCGCGATCACCGGGATGCCGAGCTTCTTGGCTTCCTTGATGGCGATGTCCTCGTGGCCGATGTCGATCACGAACAGGGCGTCGGGCAGGCGGTTCATCTCCTTGATGCCGCCCAGCGAGGCTTCCAGCTTCTCGCGCTCGCGGCGCAGGCCCAGCACTTCGTGCTTGACCAGCTTGTCGAAGGTGCCGTCGGTCTCACCGGCTTCCAGCGTCTTCAGGCGCGAGACCGAGCCCTTCACGGTGCGGAAGTTGGTCAGGGTGCCGCCCAGCCAGCGCTGGGTCATGTACGGCATGCCGCAGCGCTCGGCCTCTTCCTTGATCGCCTCGCGCGCGCTGCGCTTGGTGCCGACGAACAGGATCATGCCGCGCTTCTGGGCGATGCCCGAGATGAAGTTCATCGCGTCCGAGAACAGCGGGACGGTCTTCTCGAGGTTGATGATGTGGATCTTGCCGCGGGCGCCGAAGATGTACGGCGACATCTTGGGGTTCCAGTAGCGCGTCTGGTGGCCGAAGTGGACGCCGGCTTCCAGCATCTGGCGCATGGTGATCTGGGGCATTGCAGAACTCCTGGCATGGAACCCGGCCGCCGGGAAAGGGTAGGGGCGGCTTGCCCGCACGCGGCGGACGATGGGTTCCGGGGTTGGGCCTCCCTGGCGCTTCCGCCTCCGAATCCGATGCTGCCGGGCCTTGCGGCCCTGCTGCGCTGGACACCCCGGGGCGGGCTGTGGCGTCAGGTGTGTATTCGACGGTGACGCCCGTCGTGGGCGGTTCCGGGCCGGGATCCGGCTGCGGAACCCGCGAATTCTAGCCGTGACGGGCCTTCCGGGCAAGGCCGGGGCCCGAAGGCCGCCGGATGAGCGATAATGTCCCGATGGCCATCACCACCAAGACCCCCGAAGAGATCGAGAAGATGCGCGTCGCCGGCCGCCTGGCCGCCGAAGTGCTGCAGATGATCGCCCCGCACGTGAAGCCCGGTGTCAGCACCGAGGAGCTCGACCGCATCTGCCACGAGCACATCGTCAACGTGCAGCAGGCCACGCCGGCCAACGTCGGCTACAAGGGCTATCCCAAGGCCACCTGCATCTCGGTCAACAACGTCATCTGCCACGGCATCCCGAACGAGGCCAAGATCCTGAAGGACGGCGACATCGTCAATATCGACGTCACCGTCATCAAGGACGGCTGGCACGGCGACACCAGTCGCATGTACTTCGCCGGCACGCCGTCGGTGATGGCCAGGCGCCTGGTGGAGGTGACCCGCGAGGCCATGTTCCGCGGCATCCGCGCGGTGAAGCCGGGCGCCACGCTTGGCGACATCGGCCACGCCATCCAGCAGTACGCCGAATCCGAGCGCTTCAGCGTAGTGCGCGAGTACTGCGGCCACGGCATCGGCCGCGTGTACCACGAGGAGCCGCAGGTGCTGCATTACGGCCGCCCGGGCGAGGGCCTGGTGCTGGAGGAGGGCATGACCTTCACCATCGAGCCGATGATCAACGAAGGCACGCGCCACACGCGGCTGCTGCCCGACGGCTGGACCGTGGTCACCAAGGACCGCAAGCTCTCGGCGCAGTGGGAGCACATGATCGCGGTCACCGCCGACGGCGCTGATGTCCTGACGCGCGTGCCTGGCGACGACAACGACAGCTATCTCTGACGTGGACGCGGCCGCGCCCTCCGACGCGCAGGGCCGCAGCCACGCCTCCGCCGACGCCGGCTGGGCACAGGCCCGCCGCGAGGCGCTGGCCGCAGGCGCGGCCGCACTGGCGGCCCGCTTCGATGCCGGCGTCGACGCCACGCGCCTGGCCGCCGAGCGCGCGCGCGCGGTGGACGCGGTGGTGGCCGAGGCCTGGCAGCGCTGCGTGCCGCAGGAGTCCGCTCTGTCGCTGTTCGCGGTCGGAGGCTACGGCCGCGGCGGCCTGTTCCCGCATTCCGACATCGACCTGCTGGTGCTGGCCGCACGCGAGCCCGACGGCGCGGCGGAGGCGGTGCTGGCGCGCTTCTTCGCGCTGCTCTGGGACGCGGGCCTGCCCGCGAGCCACGCCGTGCGCACGCCCGCGCAGTGCACCGCGGCCGCAGCCGACATCAGCGTGATGACCGCCCTGATCGAGGCGCGACCGCTCGTTGCCGACGCCGCCGCGCGCGCGGCGCTGGCGCGTGCGATCGCGCCGGACCGGGCCTGGCCGGCGCGCGACTTCTTCGTCGCCAAGGTGCAGGAGCAGGCGCGGCGCCATGCGCGCTTCGGCGACACCTCCGACAACCTCGAGCCCAACCTGAAGGAAGGCCCCGGCGGGCTGCGCGACCTGCAGACGCTGGGCTGGATCGCGCGCCGCGCCTTCGGCACCCACGAGCTGGAGCCGCTGGTGGCGCTGGGCCACGTCGGTGCCGACGAGTCCGCCGCCCTCGAGCGCGAAGGCCAGGCGCTGGCGCGGCTGCGCTACGGGCTGCACCTGGTGGCCGGGCGCGCCGAGGAGCGGCTTCGCTTCGACCACCAGAAGGCGCTGGCCGAGCGCCTGGGCTTCGCCGACGATGCGCGCAACCTCGGCGTCGAGCAGATGATGCAGGGCTTCTACCGCAGCGCGGCGGTGGTGCGCCGCATCGGTGACCGCCTGCACCAGCGCTTCGAGGAGCACTTCGACGGCGCCGCCGAACCCGAGGCGGTGGACGCGCGCTTCGAGCTGCGCCGCGGCTACCTCGCCGCCCGCGACCACGGCTGGCCGCACGGCGACATCGGCGAGGTGTTCGAACTGTTCGCAACCTGGGCGCGCCTGGGCGAACTGCGCGGGCTGCACACCCACACCGCGCGTGCGCTGGCCGAGGCGCTGGACGACCTTGCGCCGTACACCGCGGCCACCGCCGCGCAGCGCGAGGCCTTCCTCGGCCTGCTGCGCGGGCCGGCGCCGGTGCGCAGCCTCGAGCGCATGGCGCGGCTGGGCGTGCTCGGGCGCTGGATTCCGGCCTTCGCGCAGGTGTCGGGACGGATGCAGTTCGACCTGTTCCACGTCTATACCGTCGACCAGCACACGCTGGCGGTGCTGCGCAACCTGGCCGGTTTCGCCAGCGGCGAGGAGGACGCGCGGTTCTCGCGCGCACACGAGGTCTGGCCGGGCCTGCGCAAGCCCGAGCTGCTGCTGTTGGCCGGCCTGTTCCACGACATCGCCAAGGGCCGCGGCGGCGACCATTCCGAGCTCGGCGCGGTCGACGCGCGCGCGTTCTGCGAGGCCCATGGCCTGGGCGAGGCCGACACGGCGCTGGTGGAATGGCTGGTGCTGCGCCACCTGCTGATGTCGGTCACCGCGCAGAAGCAGGACATCGCCGACCCGGCGGTGATCCACCGCTTCGCCACCGAGGTCGCCGACCGCGAGCGCCTGGACTACCTGTACCTGCTGACCTGCGCCGACATCGCCGGCACTTCGCCCAAGCTCTGGAACGCCTGGAAGGACCGCCTGCTCGCCGACCTGCGCGATGCCACGCGGCTCGCGCTGCGGCGCGGCCTGGAGCATCCGGTGGCGGCGGCGGAGCGCATCGCGGAGACCCGCGAGGCGGCAGCGACGCTGCTTGAAGCGTCCGGGATCGGCGCCGCCGATGCCGCGGCGCTGCTGGAGCGGTTCCCCGCCCACAGCTTCCTGCGCGCGCGCGCGGAGCAGATCGCCTGGCAGGCGCGCGCGCTGCACGGGGCCGGTGGCGATGATCCCGGGCTTGCGGTGGTCAAGGCGCGGCTGGTCGCGGCGGGAAGCCCGGCGATGGAAGTGTTCGTGCACGGCGCCGATCGCGACGGCCTGTTCGCGGCGATCGTGGTCACGCTGGACCGGCTGGGGCTGGCGATCCAGCAGGCGCGCGCGCTCGACGGCCCGGGGCGCACGGTGTTCGACAGCTTCCAGGTGCTGCCCGGCGACGCGCGCGCCGATGCCGACCCGCAGGTGGTGGCGCGCAAGCTGGGCGCGGTGCTCGCCGGTCCGCTCGACCGGGTGCGCCCGGCGCAGCGCACGCAGCCGCGCCACCTGCGGCATTTCCGCATCGCGCCGCAGGTGGAGTTCGCCACCAGCGCCGACGGCAGCGCGACGGTGCTGAGCCTGGTGTGCACCGATCGCCCCGGCCTGCTGGCCGACGTGGCGCACGTGCTGCGCAGCCAGGGACTGCGCGTGCACGACGCGCGCATCGCGACCTTCGGCGCTCGCGCCGAGGACGTGTTCCGGGTGACCGGTGAAGACAAGCAACCGCTGGGCGGGGAGGCGAGCGCGCGTCTGCGCGAGGCCCTGCTGGCGAGGATCGACGGAGAGGAACTGAAATGAGCATTGCGAAGAAGTCCACGGCGAAGAAGGCGTCCGGGGCGGCGAAGAAGGCCGCCGCGACGACCGCCGCCGCGGATGCGAAGAAGCTGGTTGCGAAGAAGTCCGCGGTGAAGCGTGCCGCGGTGAAGAAGGCGGCGGCGAAGCAGGCCCCGGCGAAGCCGGCCGCGGCCGGGAAGGCGGCGGCTCCCCGCAAGGCACCGTCGAAGCAGGCGTCCGCTCCGGCGGCGCGCGCGAAGGCGAAGCCCGCGGCCCGGGGCACCGCCGTCGCGACGCCTGCGCCTGCTCGCGTCCCCGCCGCCCCCCAGGTGGCCGACGCCGACCGCGAGCTCGCCTTCATGATCGACAGCGCCTGGGCGCGCCGCTCGATGCTCACGCCGGAGGAGATCGAAGGTTCGACGCGCCTGCTCGTCGACCGTGCGATCGAAGGCCTCGAAGCCGGCCGCCTGCGCGTGGCCGAGCCCGACGGCAACGGCGGCTGGCAGGTCAACGAATGGCTGAAGAAGGCGGTGCTGCTCTACTTCCGCGTGCAGGAGATGGAGCTGGGGGAGCAGTACCCGGCGCCGTACTGGGACAAGATCCCGATGCGCTTCGAGGATTTCGACGAGGCCGCCTTCCGCAAGCTCGGCGCGCGCGTGCTTCCGGGCGCGATCGCGCGCCGCGGCGCCCACATCGGCCGCGACGTGGTGCTGATGCCCTCGTTCGTGAACATCGGCGCCTGGATCGGCGAGGGCACGATGGTCGACACCTGGGCCACCATCGGTTCCTGCGCGCAGGTGGGCAGGCACTGCCACATTTCCGGCGGCGCCGGCATCGGCGGCGTGCTCGAGCCGCTGCAGGCCGCGCCGACGATCCTCGAGGACCATGTCTTCATCGGCGCGCGCTCGGAGGTGGTTGAAGGTGTCATCGTCGGCCACCACAGCGTGATCGGCATGGGCGTGTTCCTGGGCCAGTCCACGCGCATCTACAACCGCATGACCGGCGAGACCAGCTACGGCGTGGTGCCGCCGGGCAGCGTGGTGGTGGCGGGCTCGCTGCCGGCCGCGGACGGCTCGCACTCGCTGTACTGCGCGGTGATCGTGAAGCAGGTCGATGCGAAGACGCGCGCCAAGACCTCGATCAACGACCTGCTGCGCGGGCACGCGCTCTGAGCCCGGAGGCACATCGATGACGACCACCCTGTACGGACTGAAGAACTGCGACACCTGCCGGAAGGCGCTGAATTGGCTGGACCGCTTCGGCGTCGAACACGCCTTCGTGGATTACCGCGACGACAAGCCCTCGCCGGAAACGCTGGTGGAATGGGCGGGGAAACTCGGTGGTTTCGAGGCGATGGTCAACAAGTCCTCCACGACCTGGCGCGAGCTGCCCGCCCACCGCAAGGCGCCCGGCTCCGAGGCGGAATGGAAGCTGCTGCTGCGCGAGTATCCGCAGCTCATCCGCCGCCCGGTGGTGGTGACCGCCGACGGCCGCGTCACCCAGGGCTTCAGCGACAACGGCTTCAAGCAGCGCTTCGGGATTGCCGGGTGAGCGAGGTGCTGGCGCTGGCCCGCGAGCTGATCGCGCGGCCGTCAGTCACCCCGGAGGATGCCGGCTGCCAGGCGATGGTCGCCGAGCGGCTGCGGCGCGCCGGCTTCGCCTGCGAGTCGATGCGCCACGGCGCGGTCGACAACCTCTGGGCGACGCACGGCAACGGTGGGCCGGTGCTGGTGCTGCTCGGCCACACCGACGTGGTACCGCCCGGGCCGCGCGAGGCCTGGGCCAGCGATCCCTTCGTGCCGGAGATCCGCGACGGCATGCTGTACGGCCGCGGCGCCGCCGACATGAAGGGCAGCGTGGCCGCGTTCGTGGTCGCGCTGGAGCGTTTCGTGGCCGCACACCCTGCGCATCCAGGCACGGTGGCCCTGCTGCTGACCTCGGACGAGGAGGGCGATGCGATCGACGGCGTGCGCCGCGTCGCCGAAACCTTCCGGGAGCGTGGCCAGCGCATCGACTGGTGCATCACCGGCGAGCCGTCCTCGACCGCGCGCCTGGGTGACCTGCTGCGCGTGGGCCGGCGCGGATCGCTCAGCGGCGCACTCAGAGTGCGCGGCGTGCAGGGGCATGTCGCCTATCCCGAGCAGGCGCGCAATCCCGTGCACGAAGCGCTTGCCGCGCTCGCCGAGCTGACCGGCCGCCGCTGGGACGAGGGCTACGAGAGCTTTCCGCCAACCAGCCTGCAGGTGAGCAACGTCGCCGCCGGCACCGGCGCCACGAACGTCATTCCCGGCGCGCTCCGCGTGGACTTCAACCTCCGCTACAACCCGCACTGGGATGCGCCGCGGCTGGAGTCGGAGATCGAGGCGATGCTGGCCCGGCATGGCCTGGACTTCGAACTGCGCTGGCACCGCAGCGGCGAGCCGTTCTTCACGCCGGAAGGCCCGCTGCGCGCGGCGGCGCGCGAGGTGCTGTCGGAGGTGGCAGGGGCGGCGCCCGAGGAAAGCACCGGTGGCGGCACCTCCGACGCACGCTTCATCGCGCCGCTGGGCGCGCAGTGCATCGAAGTCGGCCCGGTGAACGCCAGCATCCACAAGGTCGACGAGCACATGTCGGTGGCGGATCTTGAAGCGCTGCCGGGCCTCTATCTGGCGCTGGTGGAGAAGCTTCTGGTGGGGTGAGGGCGGCGGAATTGGGGAAGTTGCCCGAAGGGCGGACGCGGGCAATCCCGCGGAAACCCTTCTTCTTGCGCGCCACCGGATCCCCCTGCTACGTTCGCTCCATGCACCGCCCCGCCACCCCCGCCATCGCCCGCAACGACCGCGCCCACAACCGCGGCTCGAACAATCGCGCGCGCCCGGCGTGGGCGGGAGGCTAGGCGGCGGCAACCGCGATACCCCCCGAAACCCGCGCCCGGCGCGGGTTTCGCTTTTCCCGCGCAGGGTGCACCCGCCGCCGGCCGTCCGGCACAAGGAGCCCCACCATGTGTTCGATCCTCGGGATCTTCGACCTCCGCCCCGGCGCCGATGTCTCGGTGCTGCGTCCCCTCGCACTGTCGCTGTCCGCGCTGCAGCGCCACCGCGGCCCCGATTGGAGCGGCGTGCACGCCGATGCCAACGCGCTGCTGGTGCACGAGCGCCTGGCCATCGTCGATCCGCTGGGCGGTGCGCAGCCGCTGCGCTCGGCCGATGGCCAGCTGGTGCTGGCGGTCAACGGCGAGATCTACAACCACCGCGAGCTGGAGGACGCGACCGGCGATGGCTATGACTTCCAGAGCGGCTCCGACTGCGAGGTGATCAATGCGCTCTACGCCGCAACGATGGACGGCGTGGAGGGCCGTCGACGGGCTGCCTGCGAGGACATCGGCGCATGGCTGTCGCGCCTCAACGGCATCTTCGCCTTCGCCCTGTGGGATCGCGACCGCGGCCGAGCGATCATCGCCCGCGACCCGATCGGCGTCTGCCCGCTGTACTGGGGTCATGACGGCGATGGCCGGCTGTGGGTGGCTTCCGAGATGAAGGCGCTGGCCCGCAGCTGCGCCGACGTCGAGGTCTTCCCGCCGGGGCACTGGTACGACACCGCCACCGGCGAACTTCGCCGCTACTACGAGCGTCCCTGGCGCGAGCGCGTGGCCACGCTGGGCCGCCGCGTCGAGCCGGCGGCGCTGCGCGAGGCGTTCGAAGCCGCCGTGCACCGGCAGATGATGGCCGACGTGCCCTATGGCGTCCTGCTTTCCGGCGGCCTCGATTCCTCGCTGGTCGCGGCCTGCGCCGCGCGTTTCGCACGTCGCCGCATCGAGGACGACGATGCCTCCGAAGCCTGGTGGCCGCGCCTGCATTCCTTCGCCATCGGCCTGGAGGGCTCGCCCGACCTGGCCGCGGCCGAGATCGCGGCGAAAGCGCTGGGCACGGTGCACCACGGCTTCACCTACACGGTGGAGGAGGGCATCGACGCCCTGCCGGAGGTGATCCGCCACATCGAGAGCTTCGACGTCACCACCGTGCGCGCGTCGACACCGATGTACCTGCTGGCGCGCCGGATCAAGGCCATGGGCGTGAAGATGGTGCTGTCCGGCGAGGGCAGCGACGAGGTCTTCGGCGGCTACCTCTACTTCCACCGCGCGCCCGACGCCGACGCTTTCCACGAGGAAACCGTGCGCAAGCTCGACGCCCTGCACCAGTACGACTGCCTGCGCGCCAACAAGTCGATGATGGCCTGGGGCGTGGAGGCGCGCGTTCCGTTCCTGGACCTGGAGTTCCTGGAGCTGGCGATGGGCATGGACGCGGAGGCGAAGATGGTCGCGCCTCGCCCTGACGGCCGCCCGCCGATCGAGAAGGCGGTGCTGCGCGAGGCCTTCGAAGGCGTGCTGCCGGCGTCGATCCTGTGGCGGCAGAAGGAACAGTTCAGCGACGGCGTCGGCTATGGCTGGATCGATGCGCTGAAGGCGCGGGGCGCGGAGGTCGTGGGCGATGCCGCCTTCGCCGATGCCGCGAAGCGTTTCCCGCACGTCCCGCCGGTCACGCGCGAGGCCTACTGGTACCGCAGCCTGTTCGAAGCCGCGTTCCCGGGCGAAGCCTGCGCGCGGACGGTGCCGGGCGGGCCGTCGATCGCCTGCTCGTCGCCGGCGGCGATCGCCTGGGACGCGGCCTTCGCGGCTGCGGCCGATCCTTCCGGGCGGGCGGTGGCCGGGGTGCACGCGGCCGCGCGATAGCGCCTTGCTTCGCGATGTTGCCGCGGTCGCTGCGCGGAATGCACCAGCAGGCTGCCGCCCTCGGGCACCGCCACGATGCGGTCGCCCTTGACGCTGGTGACCGGCGCGGGGCCCGGAACGCAGACGGCCACCGCGGGCGGTGGCCGTCGTCGGATCGGCGATGGTGACTCAGTCCTTGCCGTGGCCCTTGCCGTTATTGCCGTTGCCGTTGCCGTTGTTGCCGCGCCCCTTGTTGCCGTTGCCACTGTTGCCCCGGCCGTTGTTGCCATTGTTCCCGCGGCCATTGTTGCCGCGACCGCTGTTGCCACGGTTGTTGCCGCCGTTGCCGTTGCCCTTGTGGCCATGGCCGCGATCGGGACCCGAGCGCGACCAGTCGACCCGCACCGGGCGATCGATCACCACGGTCTGACCCCAGCGGCCATAGGTGTCGACCTGGCCGCGCTTCAGCGCGTGGAAGGCCGCGGACCCGGGCTTGATGCCCATGCGCTGCGCCACCGCGCCCCAGCCCTGGCCCGGATGGCGATCGTATTCGTGCACGACGTCCACGCAGGGCACCCCGAGTGCATGCGCGATGGCGCAGGCGTAGTAGACATCGCCAGGCGCCCAGCCACGACGGTCGAGCAGGTCGACCAGCAAGGGGCGCGGGGCACCGTAGTAGCCGTGCATCTCGTCGATGAACGGATCGCGGTAGCGGCGGCCATAGTCGTTGATTTCGCCCAGGCGCGTATCGACCCAGACGTCGCCGGTGCGGACGTTGTAGCCGATGGTCTGCGCCGCGGCGGCCGTCGCCGCGCTGGCAAGGCCGACGCCGAGCGCAAGCGCCAGGATGTCGAGTCTGCGGATCGCCATGGTGGGCTCCTTCGAGTGGTCGGGACGATGCGGAAACACTTTGCGCACGCGTGATGAATCCGCGGTGATCGTCCCCGGCGGCCGCCCTCAGCGCCCATCCAGCACGAGGGAATGGCGTGCCGCGCCGGGCAGGAACGGCGACGGCCGTCCCGACACCCAGTCCTCGTGCCCGGCGCCCCAGAACGGCGACAGCGGGTGTCCGCTCTGGCCCCCGGGCTGGTGGATGATGCCCTCGGCTTCACGGCCCGGTGCGACCACCATGCGCTGCGAGGCGCCCATCGCCGGTGCCTGCACGCGCGGCATGTGGCTGTCGCCGGGCAGCGGGTCGGCCGGCATGCACAGCGTTTGGCGCAATGGTCCCGGCAGGGCCTGGGCCAGCGGATGGCAGATGCGTGCGGTGTTGGCCTCGCCCCAGCTGCGCTCCGTCAGCGGACCGGCCGGCGCGAGCTCGTCGCGCACCGCGGCTGCAGATTCCTCGAACAGCGCGTCCCAGTCCGCGTACTGCGACGGCAGCAGGTGCTGCGGACGCTGCGTCACCAGCGGCCAGGCCACGCCCTCCAGCTGGGGCAGCGCCGGCATCTCGAACGCATCGCCAAGCGCGGCGCGCGCGGGCGCCAGCAGTCCGAGCGAAATGCGTTCGTTGACCGCGTTGCGCCACGCCCGCACCAGCCGGTAGCCGGTCGAGTCGACCGAGGCGCGTCCATCCCAGTCGGCGCTGGCATCGGCCAGTGCCCGGAGGGCGGGGGCGTCCTGCACGCGCGCGCGCTCCAGCAGCAGCGCGTGCCAGCGCTCGAGGAACAGGGCGCGGTCATCGAGCTGGATGGCCAGCAGGTCGCGTTCGTCGAAGCGATCGCGCGCCCGCAGGGCGTCGCGGATCTGCGCGCCGCGCGCGCCCAGCGCGTAGCCGCCGTCGCCGATGGTCGCCAGCGCCGTACCGTCCACCACGCGCGCGTTCGCGGTCCAGATGCGGTCGGCGGTCGGCGAGGCCACGGTCGGACCGTGCCGGGTGCTCATCGGCCAGGGCGTGCAGCCGGTGGTGGCCAGGTCGACGGGGGCCGTCGGTTCGCAGCCCGCGCCCCGCCGGGGCACGGGGCCGAGCAGGCGCCACGCGATGCGGCCGGCGCGGTCGCCGACCACCAGGTTCTGGTTGGGCAGCGCGATGTCGCGCGCCAGCACCAGCGCGCGTTCGACGTCCGGCACGCGCGCCATGCCGGCCAGCCCGAGATTGATCGCGCCCGGCAGGTGCGCGGTCCAGCGCAGCGTCAGCACGCGGCCGTCGTCGGTGCGGTGCAGGACCGGACCCCAGGCCGACTCCTCGACCTCCAGCACCTCGGGCTCGCCGCCCGCCACTTCGATCGGCTCGCGGTGGACGACGAGTGGCGTGCAGTCGCCGGCCGCCGCACCGCCATCGTCGGCAACGGCGGTGACGGACTCTGCGCACGGCGTTTCCAGCGCCCAGTCGAGGTAGTCACCGTAGCTGTTGGTGAATCCCCAGGCCACGTGCCCGTTGCTGCCCACGATCACTGCCGGCAGGCCGGGCAGAGTGAAGCCGGACACGTCGACCTGGCCGTCGGGCGCGCGCGCATCCGGATAGCGCAGGCGCGCGCGGAACCAGATGCCCGGGGCGCGCAGGCCCAGGTGCATGTCGTCCGCCACCAGCGCCGCGCCGTGCGCCGTCAGCGTGCCGGCGACGGCGAAGTTGTTGCTGCCCACCGCGGCCGGATCGGCGCCGGGCATTCCCAGCGCCACGCCGTCGGACGGCGCGGGCAGCCGGCGCAGGTCCACCGCCTCTGGCTCCGGCAGCGCCGCGTCGCCGATGGCACGGCCCAGCAGCGGCGAATCCCAGTCCGATCCGGCGTGCGCGACCAGGGCATACAGCGCCTCCGGCAGGTGCGGGCGGACACGCCACAGCGCCAGCTCGCGCGCGTTGCCGGCGTCCTGCAGGTCGAAGTACATCGCGTGCCCCACCAGCACCGAGTCCTCCGGCCGCCATGGCGCCGGTCGGGCGCGCAGCAGCAGGTAGGCCCAGGGCCGCACGCGCAGGTCGCCGAGTCCGGCGTTGACGCCCTCCGCGTAGGCGGTGAGCAGTTCGCGCTCGGCCGCCGGCGCGGCGTCCACCGCTTCGCGCGCGCGGCTGCGCATGCGGTGCACGCGATGTCGGCGGTCGGTGTCCAGCGCCACCGCGCCGAACAGCGCCGACAGCTCGCCCGCGGGCGAGCGCCGCATCAGGTCCATTTCGAAGAAGCGTTCCTGCGCGTGCACGTAGCCCAGCGCGCGCATGGCGTCGGCTTCGCCGGAGGCCGCCACGGTCACAACGCCCAGCGCGTCGCGGGAGATCGAGACCGGGGCGGACAGCCCGGCCAGCTCGGCCCCGCCGTCCAGCCGGGGCAGGCTGCCGCGCAGCAGCCACCAGCTGGTCAGGAACAGCAGCAGGGCGAGCGCCGCCAGCGCGAGCGCGATCCGCAAGGTCCAGCGAAGCAGCATGGTGGTGTCCCCGAAGCCCCGCGGCATTGTAGTACCGGCGACGGCGCGACCGGGTCGCTGCGGAGGCCGTGTGCCGCGCTCAGCGCGTCGGCTGCCGCTCCAGGCGCCACGTGGCCGCCGCCAGCGCGCCGACGCCGGCCTCGATGAAGCGCGGCTCCGTGGCCAGGATGTCGCTGCGCTCGAGCAGGACCGGTGCCCAGTCGTCGCCGAACAGCGCCTGCATCTCGTCGGCCCCGACCGCGAACGGCGGGCCCGCCTTCTCCGCCTGCGGATACTCCAGCGTCAGCACCAGACCCCGGCAGCCCTGCGGCAGGGCCGCCCAGGTGCTGCCGGCGTAGCGCAGGCGCATGTCGGGCGGCAGTGCGACCAGCGCTGCCCGGTCGAACACGCCAGCGCAGGCGGCCAGCGCCTCGCGGTCGAGCCGAAAGGCATCGCCGACGATGATCTCGAAGGGGCCGGCTTCGTGGTGCACGCCGTACGCCGTCTCGCGCAGCGTCGGCTCCAGGCCCTGTTCGCCGAAGAATTCGCGGACCGCGATCGCCGACAGCTCCACGCCCAGCACCCGGTGGCCGCGCGCGGCCAGCCAGCGCATGTCCAGGCTCTTGCCGCACAGCGGCACGAACACGGTGCTGCCCGCGGGCAGCCCGAGCGCGTCCCAGTGGCGCTCCAGCTGCGGCGTGACCGAGGGCTGGTGGAAGCCGATGCGGCCCTCCCGCCAGCGCTCGTGCCAGAAGCCGGGGTCCATCACTCCACCGAAAGCGCTTCGACCTTCTGCCAGCCGCGCGGCAGCAGGCCGCCGCGGCTGCCGCGCGCGCCGAGGTAGGCCTCGAGATCGCGCCAGGACAGCGTCATCGTGCGCGCGCCCGAATGCACCAGCAGGCTGCCGCCCTCGGGCACCGCCACCACCGCCACCACGCGCTCGGTGCCGCGCTTGGCCTTGGGGATCTCGATGATCTTGTTGCCCTTGCCGCGGTCGAGTTCCGGCAGCTCGGACACCGGGAAGGCCAGCAGGTGGCCGGCGCTGGTCACCGCGACGATGCGGTCCGACTGCAGGTTGCCGACCGGCGACGGCGACAGGACCTGCGCGCCTTCGGGCAGGCTCAGCATCGCCTTGCCGGCCTTCTGCCGGCTGGTCAGGTTCTCGAAGCGGGTGACGAAGCCATAGCCGGCCGAGGACGCGACGGTGTAGCGCGTGTCCGCATCGCCGCTGGCCATGGCCACGAAGCTGGCGCCGGCCGCGGGCGAGAAGCGCCCGGTCAGCGGCTCGCCGTTGCCGCGTGCCGAAGGCAGGCCGTGCGCGAGCGTGGAATAGGCGCGTCCCGTCGAGTCGAGGAAGGCGACCTGCTGGGTGCTGCGTCCGCGCACCGCGCCCAGCAGGCCGTCGCCGTCGCGGTAGGACAGCGTCGAGGCGTCGACGTCATGGCCCTTGGCCGCGCGCACCCAGCCCTTCTGGCTGAGCACGATGGTGACAGGTTCGCTGGCGACGAGGTCGGTTTCGGCCAGCGCCTGCGCCGCGCCGCGGGCGACCAGCGGCGAGCGGCGCTCGTCGCCGAACTTCTTCGCGTCCGCCAGCAGTTCGTCCTTGATCAGCTTGCGCAGCTTCGCCTTGCTGCCGAGGACCGCGGCCAGCTGCTCGCGTTCGCGCGCGAGCTCGTCCTGTTCGCCGCGGATCTTCATTTCCTCCAGCCGCGCCAGCTGGCGCAGGCGGGTCTCGAGGATGTAGTCGACCTGGTCGTCGCTGAGGCCGAAGCGGGCCTGCAGCACCGGCCGCGGTTCGTCCTCGGTGCGGATGATGCGGATCACCTCGTCCAGGTTGAGGAAGGCCACCAGCAGGCCTTCCAGCAGGTGCAGGCGGCGCTCGACCTTGTCGAGGCGGTGCTGCAGGCGGCGGGTGACCGTGTCGGAGCGGAACGACAGCCACTCCAGCAGCAGGCTGCGCAGGTCCTTGACCTGGGGGCGGCCATCGAGGCCGATGATGTTGAGGTTGACCCGGTAGCTGCGCTCGAGGTCGGTGGTCGCGAACAGATGGCCCATCAGCTGCTCGGCGTCGACGCGGTTCGAGCGCGGCACCAGCACCACGCGCACCGGGTTGGCATGGTCGGACTCGTCGCGGATGTCCTCCAGCCACGGCAGCTTCTTCGCGCGCATCTGCGCCGCGATCTGCTCGATCACCTTGCCCGGGCTGACCTGGTAGGGCAGCGCGGTGACCACGATGTTCGTGCCTTCCTTCTCGAAGGTGGCACGCGCGCGCACGCTGCCGTGGCCGGTCTCGTAGATCGCGCGCAGGTCGCCGGCCGGGGTGATGATCTCGGCCGTGGTCGGATAGTCCGGGCCGCGCACGTGCTCGCACAGGTCGGCGACGGTCGCGTCGGGATCGTCGAGCAGGCGCACGCAGGCGCTGACCACCTCGTTGAGGTTGTGCGGCGGCACGTCGGTGGCCATGCCCACGGCGATGCCGGTGGTGCCGTTGAGCAGCAGGTGCGGCAGGCGCGCCGGCAGCCAGGTCGGCTCCTCCAGCGTGCCGTCGAAGTTCGGTGCCCAGTCCACTGTGCCGTGGGCGAGTTCGCCCAGCAGGACCTCGGCGATCGGCGTCAGCTTCGACTCGGTGTAGCGCATGGCCGCGAACGACTTCGGGTCGTCGGGCGAGCCGAAGTTGCCCTGGCCCTCGATCAGCGGATAGCGGTAGCTGAACGGCTGTGCCATCAGCACCAGGGCCTCGTAGCAGGCGCTGTCGCCGTGGGGATGGAACTTGCCGATGACGTCGCCGACGGTGCGCGCCGACTTCTTGGGCTTGGCGGTGGCGTTGAGGCCGAGTTCGCTCATCGCGTAGACGATCCGCCGCTGCACCGGCTTCAGCCCGTCGCCGATGAAGGGCAGGGCGCGGTCGAGCACCACGTACATCGAATAGTCGAGGTAGGCGCGCTCGGCGTACTCGCGCAGGGGAATCTGCTCGAAGCCGTGGAAGACGGTGCGGACGGGATCGTTCATCGGGACTGCGGTGGCGTGGGAACCAGGCATTCTACCGGGCCGCCAGCGGCGCCGGTCCGCGCGCGGCCTCGGCGCGAAGCGGGATGAGGGGCGGGGGACGTCCGCGGGGCTCAGCGCGCCGCGCGCGCGCACCAGGCCACGGCGCGATCAAGCGCGACCACGGCGGCGGCGTTCGAGCCGGACAGGACCTTGAACGCGGCGGCCCGCAGTTCCGGCTTGCCGGCCACGCCCTCGCGCGCGACCGCGACCTCGAACTCGCGCGCGTTGCCATCGATCGCGGTGGCCAGGATGCAGGCTTCCAGCGCCATGCCCGTCAGCAGCAGGCGCTGGACGCCCAGCTTGGCCAGCAGCACGGGCAGCGCGGTGTCGAGAAAGGCCGAGTGTTTGGGCTTCAGTACGAAGTAGTCCTGTGGCGTCGGCTCCAGCAGCCCGGCGATCCTGCTCGCCGCGCCCGGCATCGCCGAGGCCATCGCGACCAGCTCGCGGAAGTCGGACTGCCAGTGGGCGAAGTTGTCGTTGGCATACACCACCGGCCAGCCGCGCCGGTGGAAGCGGTCGCGCAAGGTCCGTGCGCCGCGCGCCGCGCGCACGGCGGAAGGCGCCAGCCGGTCGGCACCGGGGAAGTCGAGCATCCCGATCATGTCGATCACCAGGAGCGCGGGCAGGGCGCCGGTCGCCACGTTCAGTCGGGCGCCTTCGCCGGGACGAAGGGGGACACAGGGTCGCTCGCCGGGAAGGTCTCTTCCAGCGCCTCGTCCTGGTTCTCGCTTTCCTTGTGCTTGCGCTCGCGACGCTCGTCCGGGGTTTCGTCCCGGTGCGGCGCGGGGTGGTTGTCGGGAAGGTCTTTCCTGTCACGGCTCATGGCGTGCCTCGCGATCTGTGGCGTGGGTGCGGCCTGTTCTTAGCGCCGGCGGCGTTTCCTCCGCGTGACCGCAGGGCGCTGGCGGGCGTGGGCACGCGCCAGGAACCGACGCGCGGCGGCCTCCCACTGTCGCGCACCGCGCGCCTGTCCGGCCGCGCGCGCAAGGCTGCCGTCCTGCCAGCCCTCGAACACGCAGGGGTCGACATAGGATTTGCGGCAGACCGCCACGGTGTTGCCGAGCAGCGCCGACACCTCGCCCAGCACCGACTGCTGGATCGCGGCCAGCGCACGGCCGCTGGCGTCCGCCGGCGGCGGCGAGGCGGCCAGCAGACGGAAGGCCTCGAGGGTCGCGCCCCAGGTGCGGAAGTCCTTGGCGGTGAACCCGGGGCCCATGCGTTCGCCCAGATAGTCGTTGACCATGCTCGAGTCGATGGGATGCGGCTCGCCGTCCTCACCGGTGTACTGGAACAGGCGCTGGCCGGGCAGCTGGTGCATCGAGCGCAGCATCCGCGCCAGGCGCCGGTCGTTGAGCTCGACGTCGTGCCGCTTGCCGCCCTTGCCGGTGAACTGCAGGCGCAGCCCGCCGGGCGGGAACCGCGCATGGCGGCTGCGCAGGGTGGTGAGGCCATAGGACCGGTTGTCGCGTGCGTAGCTGTCGTTGCCCACCCGCAGCAGCGTGCTTGCCATCGTGGCCACGACCAGGGCCAGTACCTTCTCGCGGGGGAAGCCCGGCAGGGCGAGGTCGGCGCGCAGCCTCCGGCGCAGGCGCGGCAGCGCGTCGGCGAAGGCAGGGAGGCGTTCGAACTTGCCCGCGTCGCGGCAGCTGCGCCAGCGGGCGTGGTAGCGGTACTGCTTGCGTCCGCGCGCGTCGCGGCCGGTGGCCTGCAGGTGGCCGCGGGGGGAGGTGCAGATCCACACGTCGCGGTAGGCCGGCGGGATCGCCAGCGCGCGGATCCGGTCCAGGGTGGCCGAATCGCGCACCGCCTTGCCCTCCGGATCGAGGTAGCGGAAGCCGCGGCCACTGCGCAGGCGACGGATGCCGGGGTCCTGATCGCAGACATACAGGAGGCCGGCCTCGATCGCCTCGAACGAGCCAGGTGGGGCATCGTCAGAGGACGGGTCGGAGGAGGGCGGGGCCATGGCCTAACGCTACGGGCCCGCAGTGATCGCGCGATGAATCCAGCGGCCCCGTGGATCCGCCACCCCGGATTCACGCCGCCTTGCGAGACCGGATCGCAGTGTCGTTGGCTGCCGCGCGCCGCGCGAACCGTGGAGACCCGCCATGCCCCGCGACCAGGGCCCTGCACCCGACACCCCCGGCCACGATACGCCCGACCGCGAGCCGCGCGAGTACCCGCATGGAAGCGGCGACCGCAACGCGTTCTCCCCCACGCGCGACGACCCGATGCCGCGCCGCGAGGGTGGCACGCAGCGCAAGGCGCCGCCCTCCGCGCCCGAGGACGCCGGATGATCGACTGCATCGTCGTTGGCGGAGGGCCCGCGGGCCTCACAGCGGCCAGCTACCTGCGCCGCTTCCATCGCGACTGCCTGGTGCTCGATGCCGGCGACAGCCGCGCGCGCTGGATCCCGGAAAGCAACAACTGCCCGGGCTTTCCCCAGGGAGTGTCAGGTGACGGCCTGCTGCGCCGCCTGCGCGAGCAGGCCGCGGCGGTCGAGGTGCCGGTCGAGCAGGCGCGGGTGGACGCCATCGCCGTGCGCGACGATGGCTTCGAGGTGCGGGCGGGCGATCGCCACTGGCTGGCCCGCCGGGTGATCCTCGCCACCGGCGTGCGCGATCGCCTGCCGGAGGAGCCCTGGGTGGAGGCCGCGGTTGCCTGCCATGCGCTGCGCCTGTGCTCGATCTGCGACGCCTACGAGGCAACCGACCTGTCGATCGGCGTACTGGGGCCGAGCGCGGACATCGGAAGCCATGCGCTGTTCCTGCGCGGATACTCGCCGACGGTGCATGCCCTGCCGCTGGACGATGGCGATGGCGGCGAAGCGGGTCGCGAGTCGCGGGCGGCCGGCGTGCAGTGGCTGCCCGGAGGCGGGCGCCTGGGCTTCGACGGCCGGCGCTGCACCTATGCGCCGCCGGGAGCGGAGCCGGTCGCCTTCGATACCGTCTATGCCTATCTCGGCTCCGAGACCTGCGCCGGCATGGCCGAGGCTGCGGGGGCGGCGCTGGACGAGCGCGGCGAGATCATCGTCGACCGCGACCAGCAGACGCGGCTGCCCGGTCTCTACGCCATCGGCGACGTGGTCAGTGGTCTCAACCAGATCTCGGTCGCGGTGGGGCACGCCGCGATCGCGGCCACGCACGTGCACAACGCACTGCCGTTCGTGCGCCGCGCCGGCCGCTGACGGTGCCCGCGCCACGGCGTGCGGAAAACAGAAAACCCGCGCCGGAGCGCGGGTTTTCTGCTGTAACTGGTGCCCAGGAGAGGACTCGAACCTCCACGGTTTTACCCGCTAGTACCTGAAACTAGTGCGTCTACCAATTCCGCCACCTGGGCAGGTGGGCGCGTATGGTGCAGCGCGGCGGCGAGTCTGTCAACGGCTGTTGCGCACGGGATGGACACGACGCGCGCGTACAATCGCCGGATGACGAAACAAACGGGCAAGCGCGGCACCGGCCGCGACACGGAACCTGCGAAGCCAGGTGCGACCAGAGCTGCGTCCGGCAAGGGCCGCAAGGGTTCGCCGCCGGCGTCCTCGAAGGCTGCGAAGCGGGCGCCGGGCCATGGCGGCAGCAAGGCCGGCGGCGCGGGGGCACAGCCGGCCTGGATGCCCGACCCCGGGCTGCTGCGCGCGATGAAGCCACGCGGCGCGGACGCGGCGCGCGGCAACGAGACCCGACCGATGGACAAGCCCGCGCGCGGGAAGCAGCCGAGCGCGCCGCGGGCCGCCTCCGGGCGCGCAGGCGGCTTCGTCGATCCGCAGGCCGCGCGCGAGGCGGGCCGCTACGAGAATCCGATCCCCAGTCGCGAGGCGATCCTGCAGGTGCTGTCCGACGCCGAGGGTCCGCTGGATGCCGAACGCCTGCAGCAGGTGCTGGGGCTCGAGGACGCCGATCGCGCCGCGGCCCTGGACAAGCGCCTGGCGGCGATGCTGCGCGACGGCCAGGTGCTGAAGAACCGCCGCGGCGGCTTCGTGCCGGCCGAGCGCGCCGACCTCATCCCCGGCACGATCATCGCCAACCCGGAGGGCTTCGGTTTCCTGCGCCCGGAAAGCGGCGTGGGTGACGACCTGTTCCTGCCGCCGTTCGAGATGCGCAAGGCCATGCACGGCGATCGCGTGCTCGGCAGCGTCACCGGCGTCGACCGACGCGGCCGCCGCGAGGGCGTGATCGTCGAAGTGCTGGAGCGCCGGGTGACGCGCCTGATCGGCCGCTTCGCGCTCGAGCACGGCATCAGCTACGTGGTGCCGGACGACCGTCGCATCCAGCGCAACGTGCAGATCCCGGCCGACGAGCGCCAGGACGCGCGCGACGGCCAGCTGGTGGTCTGCGAGATCGTCACCCCGCCCGACAACCACCGGCCGCCGATCGGGCGCGTGCTGGCGGTGCTGGGCGACCGCCTCACCGCCTCGATCGCGGTCGAGGCCGCGATCCACGGCCACGACATCCCGCACGAGTTCCCGCCCGAAGTGCTCGACGCCGCGGCCGAGGTGCCGGTGGACGTCGACTTCGCCACCGCCAACCGCCGCCTTGACCTGCGGAAGCTGCCGCTGGTGACCATCGACGGCGAGGACGCCAAGGATTTCGACGACGCGGTGTACTGCGAGCCCAACCGCGAAGGTTTCCGCCTGATCGTGGCGATCGCCGACGTCTCGCACTACGTACGCCCGGGCGAGCCGCTGGACGTCGAGGCGCAGAAGCGCGCGACTTCGGTCTATTTTCCCGGGTACGTCGTGCCGATGCTGCCGGAGACGCTGTCCAACGGCATCTGCTCGCTGAAGCCGAAGGTCGACCGCCTGTGCTTCGCCTGCGACATGCAGATCGACCGCCGCGGGCAGCTGGTGTCCTACGAATTCCACGAAGCGGTGATGCACTCGCATGCGCGCCTGACCTATACCCAGGTCTGGAACGCCGTGGGCGACGGCATCCCCGACGCCGACCGCGACGCCGCGCAGGCCTTCATCGGTCCGCAGATGGAGCAGGTGCGGCGGCTGCACCAGCTCTACAAGGTGTTCGAGAAGGCGCGCGCGGCCCGCGGCGCGATCGATTTCGAGACCAGCGAGGTGCGCTTCGTGCTCGGCCCGCAGGGCGAGGTCACCCAGGCCGGCATGATCCAGCGCAACGATGCCCACAAGCTGATCGAGGAGTGCATGATCGCGGCCAACGTGGCCGCCGCGCATGCGCTGCTCGAGGCGGGCGTCCCCGCGCCGTTCCGCGACCACGACCGCCCGCCGGAGGGCAAGTACGCCGACCTGCTCGAGTTCCTGAAGGAGTTCCAGCTGCGCCTGCCGACCTGGCAGAAGGTGCGGCCGAAGGACTTCCGCAGGCTGCTGGAAACCGTGCGCGAGCGCCCGGATGCCGCGCTGCTGGAGTCGGTGCTGCTGCGCAGCCAGTCGCTGGCGGTATACGCGCCGGACAACATCGGGCATTTCGGCCTGGCGCTGGAGGCCTATGCACACTTCACCTCGCCGATCCGCCGCTACGCCGACCTGCTGGTACACCGCGCGATCAAGCATGCGCTCGGCGGCGGCCGCGCCGCGGACTACCGGTATTCCGCGCACGAGATGGCGGCGCTGTCGCTGCAGTGCTCCGAGCGCTCGCGCCGCGCCGACGAGGCCCAGCGCGAGGTCGACGAGCGCTACCGCGCGGCCTGGATGGAGGAACACGTCGGCCGCGAGTTCGACGGCGTGGTCAGCGGCGTCACCAGCTTCGGCCTGTTCGTCGAGCTTGACGAGTCCAAGGTCAACGGCCTGGTGCACGTGACCCAGCTGCCCAACGACTTCTATCATTTCGACCCCATCCGCAAGACGCTCACCGGCCAGCGCTCGGAGCGCGAGTTCCGGCTGGGCGACCGGGTGCGGATCGTGGTGCTGAAAGCGAGCGTGGAGGAGCTGAAGATCGACTTCCGCCTGGTCGAGGAAGGCCAGCGCCGGACGGGGGATCCGAAGCCGAAGCCGCCGCGCGGGCAGCCCGCCAAGCGCACCAGGCAGCCATACTGACCAAGAGGGCCCGATGGGCAACAAGCAGAACCAGTGGATCGTCGGCATCAATGCCGTCGCATCCGCCGTGGACCATGACGCCGGCAACGTGCGCGAAGTGCTGCTGGAGGCGGGTGCGAAGAACCCGCGCATCGGCACCATCGAAGAAGAGGCACGACGTCGTGGCATCGACGTGCGCCGGGTCGCCCAGAACGCGCTCGACGGCGTCGCCGGCGGCCTGCGCCACCAGGGCGCGGTCGCGCGCTATGCCGCTGCGAAGACCCATGACGAGGACGACCTGCCGGGCCTGGTCGAAGCCGCGGAAGGCCGCGCGCTGCTGCTGGTGCTCGACGGCGTGCAGGATCCGCACAACCTCGGCGCCTGCCTGCGCAGCGCGGCCGCCGCCGGCGTGACCGCGGTGGTGATTCCCAAGGACAAGGCCGTGCAGGTCAACGCCACGGTGCGCAAGACCTCCGCCGGCGCCGCGGACGCGATCCCGGTGGTGCGCGTCACCAACCTCTCGCGCAGCCTGCGCGACCTGCAGAAACAGGGCGTGTGGATCTACGGCCTGGCCGGCGAATCGGAGGCGTCGCTGTACGGCATCGACCTGCGCGGCAACGTCGCCCTGGTGCTGGGCGGCGAAGGCGAGGGCCTGCGCCGCCTGACCCGCGAACACTGCGACCAGCTGGTGTCCCTGCCGATGCCAGGCGCCGCCGAAGCCGGCGTCGAAAGCCTGAACGTCTCCGTGGCTGCTGGCGTGTGCCTCTTCGAAGCCGTCCGGCAGAGGCTCTAGGCGGGTTGCCGGGAAAGCTTTTGCCACGGATTTACGCGGATAGCGCGGATTTGCACGGATAGAGCGGAAAGGCAGAAAAGGCGGAAAAGGCGGAGAGCTTTCTTCAGCCACGGATTTGCGCGGATTACGCGGATCTGGCCGAGGCAAGATTGACGCCAGAAAGCCCTTCTGAATGAAGAACAGGTGCAGTGCGTGGCGCAGGCACTGGCCTCAGCCAGATCCGCGTAATCCGCGCAAATCCGTGGCAAAAAAGCTTTTTCTCCTGCCTTTGCTTTATCCGTGTAAATCCGCGCTATCCGCGTAAATCCGTGGCAAAAGCTTTTCCGCACCCTCCCCGAAGCCGAAGCCCTCAGGTTGCGGGCGTCGCGAAGCGGCCCATGGCGTTGGCGATGGTGCAGAAGAGCTGGGCGGTGCGTTCGGTGTCGTAGACGGCCGAGTGCGCGTCTTCGCTGTTCCAGTCCAGGCCGGCCGCCTGCACGGCGCGCGCGAGCACCGTTTGCCCGTAGGCCAGGCCGGCCATGGTCACGGTGTCGAACACGCTGAAGGGATGGAAGGGGTTGCGCTTGTGGCCGCTGCGGGCCACCGCGGCGTTGAGGAAGTTGAGGTCGAAGTGGGCGTTGTGCCCGACCAGGATCGCGCGCTGGCAGCCGTGCTTCTTCACCGCGGTGCGCACGGCGGTGAACACGTGCTCAAGCGCGTCCTTCTCCGGCTTGGCGAAGCGGAAGGGATGGTCGAGGTCGATGCCGGTGACCTGCAGCGACTTCGGGTCGATCTCGGTGCCGGGCGCGGGCACCAGGTGCGCGCTGGCGCCTTCGCCGGGGACGTAGCGGCCGTTGGCGTCGAGGTCGATCGGCAGCACCGCGATCTCCAGCAGCGCGTGCCGGTTCCAGTCGAAACCGCCGGTCTCCACGTCCACCACCACCGGCAGGTAGCCGCGGAAGCGGGCGGACATGGGGGCGAAGGCGGGCGTGGCCTCGGGGGCCTGGGGCGGGAGCGGGCTGGTCACCGGCGCTAGTCTAGCCGAGCGTGGCGCCTGTCCCGTCGCCGTCGCGGCGGATGCCGGGAACGATGCCCTCGCGATGCCAGCGCAGCAGCATGGCCGTCCCTTCGCGGACGAAGGTCGCGTCGGCGGTGACGCCGGCTTCGGCGGCCAGCGCCTCGAGCTGCGCGCGGCCAGTGAGCGCCGGAGCCTCGTCCAGCCGCTGCAGCAGCCGCCAGGCCAGGGGGCTGGGCGAATGGAAGCGCACCCGGCCGCTGGCGTCGCGGTGCAGCAGGAGCAGGGTCGGCGCCGGAGGTGGCGCGTCGGGCAGGAAATCCGGGCCGATCCGCTGCACGGGCCAGGCATAGGCCAGCGGCCAGGCCAGCGGCGACAGCAGCGGGCGGCCGCCGAGCAGCGCGGCCGCCGCGTCGGTACCGGGCGCGTCGAGCCGGTCGTGCGCGATGTCGTCCACCGCCGCTTCGCTGATCTGCAGCGCCAGCTCGATCCATTCGTAGTGCGCCAGCTCCGCCAGCCAGGGCTCGTGGCCGTCGCTGCCTCCCAGCCAGCGCAGGAACTCGCGCGGGATCTCGGGGAACAGCGGCGTGCGGCAGCCGTGGTCGCGGTAGAAGGCGCGCACCATCGCCGGCCAGGCGTCGCCGCGGATGCGGCGGATCACCGGGAAGTTGCCGGCGAGCAGGCGCGAGACGTTGTTGAAGAACAGGTCGCGGTAGACCTGCATGCGCCGCGGGTCGACGCCGGGCGGCGGCGGATGGCGGTCGGGGTCGCGGATGTGGGCGCTGAACGCGTCCTGCTGCGTGCGCAGGGCGCCTCGGGCCGCCAGCGTTCCGGGCACGGCCGCGCCGCTGCGGGGCGCGTCGTCCCGGCCGACCGTATCCGGCGTGTCCTGCACGTCAGGCCGCCCGCCTGGGCGCCGGCGCGCCGGCCAGATGGCCGCGCACGGCCTGGAGTTCGCCCAGCAGTTCGTCGAACGGCGGGAAGTCGAAGTCGCGCTCGAGGAGCGTCGGACGCGGCCCGATGAGCGCATAGGTTTCGGCCAGCAGCGCCCAGACCGGATCGGACACGGCCGCGCCGTGGGTGTCGATCTTCAGCCCCGGCGCTTCGTCGCGGTGCCCGGCGACGTGGATGCAGGCCACGCGCGCGCCGGGCAGGCCGCGCAGGAACGCGCTCGCGTCGTAGCCGTGGTTGGTGGCGTTGACGATGATGTTGTTGACGTCCAGCAGCAGGTCGCAGTCGGCTTCGGCGAGCACGGCGTTGATGAACTCGAGCTCGGTCAGCGGCCGCGCGTCCGTGCCGGTTGCCGGGACCGTCGCGTAGTAGGAGATGTTCTCCACCGCGATCCTCCGTCCAAGCACGTCCTGCGCGCGGCGGATGCGCGCCGACACGTGGTGCACGGCTTCGTCGCTGAAGGGCAGGGGCAGCAGGTCGTAGAGCTGGCCCAGGCTGTCGCCGCAGGCGCTCAGGTGTTCGCTGTAGAGCACGGCGCGGTGCGCGTCGAGGAAGCGCCGCAGCTTGTGCAGGAAGGTGTCGTCCAGGGGCGCCGGCCCGCCCAGCGACAGCGAGAGGCCGTGGCAGGCCAGCGGATGCTCGGATACCAGACGGGCGAAGGCCTCGCCCGGCGCGCCGCCGACGCCGATCCAGTTTTCGGGGGCGGCTTCCAGGAAGTCGAAGCTGCCCTCGGGCGCGGCGAGCAGGTCCTGCAGCAGCGCGCGCCGCAGGCCAAGGCCGACGGCGCGGGGGTGCAGCGGGGTGGCGGTCATCGCCAGGGGAAGCGCGGCGCGCCGCGCTCGGGGTCCATCAGCACTCAGGCCGCGCCGCCACAGGCGCCGGAGCCACCGCACTTGCCTTCGCCGCACTTGCCCTCGTGCTCGGCCTTGTCGCCGGAGGCCTTGGCGGCGGCGTGGTGGGCGTCGTGCTCGGCCTTGTCCACGAAGCCGTCGCCGTTGGCATCGATGCCGGCGAAATACGACGGATCCTTTTCGGGATGGGCGGCGGCGAACTCGGCGGCCGACATCCGGCCGTCACCGTCGCTGTCCGCGCGCTCCATGCCGCAGCGGCCTTCGGCGTCCTTGGCCACGACCGGCGTGTCCGCGCTGGCCGCGTCCTGCGCGGCGAGCATGTAGCCGCCCGCGAGCGGCGCCATCGAGAACGCGGCACCCGACAGGGCGATGCCGCCGAGGGCGGTGGCCATGGCCAGGGCGACGGGCTTGGCGGTTGACTTGGACATCCTGGCGTTCCTCGCTAGGCGGCCGGGTGGCCGCGGGGATGCCAGTATGCAGCAGCTCCGTTCACGCCGCGTCGACGCGGCCGGCACCGCGGTCAGGCCGTGGTATTGGTGTCGTCGGCCTTCTCGCGCGGCGGCAGGTTGTCCTCGCCGCGCACCATGAACCAGATGTTCTCGGCGATGTTGGTGGCGTGGTCGCCGATGCGCTCGAGGTTCTTGGCCATGAACAGCAGGTGGGTGCAGCCGGTGATCGCGCGCGCGTCCTCCATCATGTAGGTCAGGAGTTCGCGGAACAGGCGGGTGTACTCGGCGTCGAGCGCGGCGTCGCGGTCGCGGACCACCTGCGCGGCCTCGGGATCGTGGTTGACGTACGCCTCGAGCACGTCGCGCACCTGGCGCACGGCGAGCGCGCCGACGTGCTTCAGGCCGCTGGCCACGGGCAGTGCCGGCGCCTGGTTCAGCGCGATCGAGCGCTTGGCGATGTTGGCGGCGTAGTCGCCGATGCGCTCGATGTCGGACACGATGCGCAGCGCCGCCAGGATCTCGCGCAGGTCGCGCGCCAGCGGGCCGCGCAGCGAGAGCTTCATCGCGTCGTGGCTGACCTCGCGCTCGAGCGCGTCGATCGCCTCGTCGTTGGCGACGATGTGGCCGGCGGCGCGGTCGTCGCGGCGCTCCACCACGTCCAGCGCGGCCTCTAGCTGGGCGACGGCAAGCTCGCCCATGCGCATGATCTCGCCGATCAGGCGCTGGCGCTCCTCGTCGTGGCTGCGGACGATGTGGTCGTTGGGGGTGTTGTTCATCCGAACCGTCCGGTGATGTAGTCCTCGGTCTGCTGCTTCGAGGGGTTGGAGAAGATGGTCTCGGTCGTGTCGTGTTCGATCAGGTCGCCAAGGTACATGAAGGCGGTGAAGTCGGAGACGCGCGCGGCCTGCTGCATGTTGTGGGTGACGATCACGATCGTGTAGTCGAGCTTGAGCTCCTCGATCAGCTGCTCGATGCGGCTGGTCGAGATCGGATCCAGCGCCGAGGTCGGTTCGTCGAGCAGCAGCACTTCGGGCCTCAGCGCCACCGCGCGCGCGATGCACAGGCGCTGCTGCTGGCCGCCGGACAGGCCCAGGGCGCTCTGGCCCAGCTTGTCCTTGACCTCGTCCCAGAGCGCGCCCTGGCGCAGCGCCGACTCCACCCGCGCGTCCATCTCCGCCTTCGACAGCTTCTCGTGGTGGCGGATGGCGTAGGCGATGTTCTCGTAGATCGTCATCGGGAACGGCACCGGCTTCTGGAACACCATGCCGACCTTCGAGCGCAGGCGGTTCATCGCGTACTTCGGCGACAGGATGTCCTCGCCGTCGAGCAGGATGCTGCCGCTGGCCACCTGGCCCGGGTACAGGGCATAGATGCGGTTGAACACGCGCAGCAGCGTCGACTTGCCGCAGCCCGAGGGCCCGATGAGCGCGGTCACGCGCTTTTCCGGGATCTCCATCGTCACGCCCTTGATCGCGTGGAACTTGCCGTAGTGGAAGTCCAGCCCGCGCACCGAGAGCTTCACCGGCGCGGCGTCGTCGGCGGACCTGCGCGGAGCGGCGGTGGCAAGCCTGGCGCGTCCGGACTCGGTGGCGGCGGCGGCGGGGGCGTCGTTCATCGGAAGGGTCCAGGAGTGGGTCGGGTCAGTCATGGGTGACGCGCTTGCGGAGCAGCAGCGCACGCGCGCCGAGGCTGATGAGGAGCACGAAGGTGGTCAGCACCAGGGCGCCGGCCCAGGCCAGCTGCTGCCAGGTCTCGTACGGGCTGCCGGCGAACTGGTACATCACCACCGGCACGCTGGCCATCGGCTGCATGACGTTGCTGTTCCAGTACAGGTTGCCGAAGGCGGTGAACAGCAGCGGCGCGGTCTCGCCGCTGATGCGCGCCAGCGACAGCAGGATGCCGGTGACGATGCCCGCCGAGGCGCTGCGGTAGAGCACCTGCACGATCACCTTCCACTGCGGCACGCCCAGCGACAGCGCCGCCTCGCGCATCTGCGCCGGCACCAGCCGCAGCATCTCGTCGGTGGTGCGCAGCACCACCGGCAGCACGATGAAGGCCAGCGCCACCGCGCCGGCGAAGGCGGAGAAGCTGCCGCCGGTGTTCATCACCAGCAGGGTGTAGACGAACAGGCCGAGCACGATCGAGGGTGCCGACAGCAGGATGTCGTTGACGAAGCGCACGACCGTGGCCGCGCGGCTGGCCGCGCCGTACTCGGCCAGCCAGGTGCCCGCGGCCACGCCCAGCGGCGCGCCGATCACGATCGCCAGTCCACACATCACCGCCGAGCCGAACAGCGCGTTGCGCAGGCCGCCCTCGGCCATCGGCGGCGGGGTGTCGCGGGTGAAGAGCTCCCAGTTGATGCCGGTGATGCCCTTGGACACCAGGGTCCACAGGATCCAGCCCAGGAACAGCAGGCCGACGACCGCGGCCACGCAGGACAGCGACAACGCGACGACATTGGTGATGCGGCGGCGCAGGTACAGCCGCCCGGAGACCTCGGCGGACATCAGTTGCCCTCCCTGCGCGCCAGCCGCGCGAGCATCAGCCGCGCCAGCGCCAGCACCACGAAGGTCACGATGAAGAGGACGAAGCCCAGCAGCAGCAGCGCCGAGCGGTAGGTCTCGGTGGCCTCGCCGAAGTCGTTGGCGATCAGCGCGGCGATGGTGGTGCCGGGCTCGAGCAGCGAAGGCGTCAGGCGCACGCTGTTGCCGACCACGAAGGCCACGGCCATGGTCTCGCCCAGCGCGCGGCCGAGGCCGAGGAACACGCCGCCGATCACCGCCGAGCGGGTGTAGGGCAGCACGATGTCCCAGGACACCTCCCAGCGCGTGGAGCCCAGCGCGTAGGCGGACTCCTTCAGTCGCGTGGGCACCGTCAGGAACACCTCACGCATCACCGAAGTGATGAAGGGCACCACCATGATCGCCAGCACCAGGCCGGCGGTCAGCACGCCGATGCCCAGCGGCGGGCCCTGGAACAGGATGCCGAGGCCGGGAATGGTGCCCAGGTGCTCGTTGAGCCAGGGCGTCACGTGGCGGGTCATCACCGGCACCAGCACGAACAGGCCCCACATGCCGTAGATAATCGACGGGATGCCGGCCAGCAGCTCGATCGCCGCGCTCACCGGGCCGCGCATCCAGCGCGGCGCCACTTCGGTCAGGAACACCGCGATGCCGAAGCTCACCGGCACCGCGAGCAACATGGCGATGACGGCGGTGACCACGGTGCCGTAGATCGGCGCCAGCGCGCCGTAGCGGTTCTCCACCGGATTCCATTCCGCGGAGAAGAAGAACGACAGGCCCTGCGACTGCAGGGCTTCGCGGCCGCCCCAGAGCATCGAGAGCATGGCGCTGGCCAGGGCCAGCAGCACGAACACGACGGTGCCGAAGAGGGCGTAGCGGAACCAGCGGTCGGCGCGTGCGTCGCGGAGGTCGCGGCGGCCGGGCGCGGAGGCGGTCAGGGCGGTGGCGTTCATCGGTGTCCCGGGGGCTGGAGGATGCCCGCCGCGGGTGCGGCGGGCACGGTCGCCTTACTGGCCCTGCTGGAACTCGGCGGCCCAGTACGCCTCGATCTGCTGCACGAGCTCGGCGGGCAGCGGCACGTAGTGCAGCTCGCTGGCCTGGGCCTGGCCCTCTTCGAAGGCCCACTTGAAGAACTCCAGCGCGGCTTGGCTGCGCGACGGGTCCTTCGGCTGCTTCGGCATCAGCATGAAGTTGGTCGCGGTGATCGGCCAGGACTCCGCGCCCGGGGCGTTGGTGATGACGAGGTTGAAGTCGCTGGCCGAGGCCCAGTCCGCGGTGCGCGCGGCGGCGGCGAAGCTTTCGGCGCTGGGTTCGACGAAGTTGCCCTCGGCGTTCTGCAGCGACGCGTAGGGCATGGTGTTCTGCAGCGCATAGGCCAGCTCGACGTAGCCGATCGCGCCCTGGATCTGCTGCACGTAGGAGGCCACGCCCTCGTTGCCCTTGCCGCCGACGCCAAGCGGCCACGACACCGAGGTGCCTTCGCCGACCTGCGCCTTCCAGTCGGCGCTGACCTTGGACAGGTAGTTGGTGAAGTTGAAGCTGGTGCCCGAGCCGTCGGAGCGGTGGACGATGCTGATCTTGCCGTCGGGCAGGGCCAGGCCGGGGTTCAGGCCGGCGATCTCGGGCGCGTTCCAGGTCGTGACCTTGCCAAGGAAGATGTCGGCCAGCAGCGGGCCGGTGAGCTTCAGCGCACCGGGCGCCAGGCCGTCGATGTTCACCACCGGCACCACGCCGCCGATGGCCGAGGGGAACTGGCCGAGGTTGGCCTCGGCGAGCTCCTCGCTCGACAGCGGCTTGTCGCTGGAGCCGAAGTCGACCGTGCCGGCCTTGACCTGGGCGATGCCGCCGCCGGAGCCGATGGACTGGTAGTTGACCTGGCGGCCGGTGGCGGCGTTGTAGTCGGCCGACCACTTCGAGACCAGCGGGTAGATGAACGAGGCGCCCGCGCCGGACACCTGGGTGGCGACGCGCTCGCCCGCGGCATCCGCGCCGGCCGTGGCCGAAGGGTCGCCCGAGGGCTGGCAGGCCGCGACGAACAGCGCCGAGGCGAGGGCGAGCGAAGCGATTCGCAGCTTGGGGAAGGTGGTCATGGCGGATTCCGTTGTGGGCGAGGAGCCGTAAGCGGCTTGCGCACATTGGATGATGTTTTTATGACAGCTTCATGACGAGTCGTGTCACGCCTGGGCCGGGCGGCGGCGTGCGCGAAAAAGAACGGGCCCCGGAGGGCCCGCAAAATGAAGCGTTTACAGCCAGGAGACGAGGAGGATGACCTGGGGCCGCCGCGGGCCGGAACGCTCCCCGGCGGGCCTCGCGGAGCATTTCACGCTCTGGCGGTGACCCGATGATGTCGGTCCGGTGACGCCTGCATGACAGGCGGTCAGGGCTGCCCTCAGTAGCTCCGGCACTGCCGGAACCGCACCGGCCGGTCGCTGCCGGGCGGCGGCGTCAGCTGGATCCTGGAGGCGGCCAGGGCGGGGTAGCGTTCGACCAGCGGGCAGATCTTCGCCACGGGATCCTCGCGGGTGTCGGCGAGGATCACTTCCAGGGTGGAGGCGGTGGTCCACAGCGTGGTCGCCACCATCGGCAGGGTGGTGATCGCCGCCGCGAGCTCGCGGCGCTGCCGTTCCAGGGTGGCGGCATCCGGGTCGGCCACGGGCCCGGCGGTGGCGGTGTCGCCGCTGGCTCCGTCAACGGGCGCGCGGGCTGCGGTGGGGCCGGCTGCAGGGGGCCGGGTGTCCGCCGGGCCTGAACGGGAGGCGACGTCCGGCGTGGGCACCAGCGCGAACACGGCGACGCCCACGATCAGCGCCAGCAGCCATCCCGCCAGGCTGCGCTCGCGTGCGCGCCTGGCCGAGGCTTCGGTGATCGGATCCAGGACCGTCGCCGGCAGCAGCGGGCGCAGCTCGGGCCACAGGGTGGCCCCGTCGAGCAGCTCGATCGGCTGGCGGTGCGCGGCGCTGCGTGCTTCGCCGTCGATGCGTCCCTGGGTGACCAGCAGCCCGCCCGCGGCGCCGGCCAGCCGCATGGCCTCCAACAGCGCCGCCACCGCCGGCCGGCCGAGCACGAAGGAGCTGCCGTGCTTCGCCGACAGCAGCCAGTGTTCGCCATCGCGGACCAGGGTGTAGTCGTCGTCGCCGGCCGGGGCGTCGCGGTCGACCAGACGATGGTACCCGCGGCGGTCCAGGGCCTCGAGCACGAGGCGGATGAAGACGCGCCAGGACATCGCCGACAGCGCGGCGATCCCGGCCTCGGTGTCGTGCCGCCGCCGCAGCGGCCCGTGCGCGAACCAGGTCGTGATGCCTCCCACCGCCAGCGCGGCGGCGATCGCCAGCAGCCACTGCAGCATGCCGTACCCCTGTTCCCGGACCCTGCCGGGAATATAGACGCAAGACGCCGCCGCGCGCGCGGCGGACTCAGGCGAAGTGCTTGTCCAGCACCCGCCGGATCTCGGACTCGATCGGCCCCTGCATCGCCGACAGCAGGAAGCCCAGCTCGGCCTGCACGCGCACCGCGCCGGGCAGCAGCGCGATGCGGCCGTCGACGCCGGCGCGGCTGAAGTGCAGCGCATCGCCCTGCCACTGGCAGTCCACGCCGAAGCGCTCCACCAGCTTGTCGGCCACCTGCTGCACGGCCTCGCGTGCGCGGGGAGGGGGCAGCGCGTGGGCGTGCTGGATGTCGATGCCGGCCATGCTGGGTCCGCCAAAGGTGGGACTACATTCTGGAGCCGCGCAGGCGGCGATCCAAGGGGCCGTGCGTGATAGATTCCACCGCGCATGGATACCCTCAGGCTGCGCTTCGACTCCGCCGACGACGACCACCCGCTGTCCGTCGGCGTGCATGGCGTGGGTCGGCCGCACGACGGCGCCGGCCTCGCTCCGGTCGAATCGTCGCCGCTGGTGAACTTCTGCGTCGACCGTCGCGGCGTGTGGCTGACGGTGCCGGAGGGCACGCGCGGCGTGCACGTCAACGGCAGGCCGGTGCTGCGCATGGCGATGCTGCGCGTGGGCGATTCCGTCTTCGTCGATGGCAGCGGCATCCGCGTGGTCGCGTCGCGTCCGCCAACGCAGCCCGCAGGCGGCTTCGGCGACAGCACCGGCGAGTCCGGCGACGTGCGCATCGTGCTGCGCGGCGTCGGCGGCCGCTACCACGGCCGCTGCCTGACGCTCGAGCGGCCGCGCCTGGTCGGGCGCGCGCCCGAGGCCGACATCCGCATCGACGAACCCGCGTTCGCCGAGCGCCATGCGCGCCTGGAGCTGCTGCGCGGCGACGTCGTGCTGCGCGATCTCGGCTCCCCGGACGGCAGCCTGGTCAATGGCGAGCCGGTGCGCGATGCGGTGCTGCGGCCGGGCGACCAGGTCGTGTTCGACGCCCACCACCGGTTCGTGCTCGAGGCGCCGGTGGGGATCTTCGACCGGGCCGCGCGCGATGACGGCGACCCCGCTGAAGACACCGGGCCCGCGCGCGGCCGCAGCGTGATGCACCTGCCCTGGCTGGTGCTGGCCGCGGCCGTGCTGGCGGCACTGCTGGCGCTGCTACTGCTGTTCGGCACCGGCTGAGGCCGGCGCACGGTGACGTGCGCGCGGCTGGCGCCGTCGCATCAGCCGCCATCCCAGCATGGCGGCGAGGATCGCCGCGTACAGCAGCGGTTCGCGGACGTCGGACTTCACCACCCACCAGAAGTGCAGCACCGCCAGCACCGCGACGGCGTACACCAGGCGATGCAGCCGGCCCCAGTTCCGTCCCAGCCGCCGCATCCAGCCGCGGGTCGAGGTCACCGCCAGCGGCACCAGCAACAGCCAGGCGGCGAAGCCCACGGTGATGTAGGGCCGCTCGGCGATCTCCGCGAACACCTGGCTCCACCAGCCGCGCAGGTCGAGCACCAGCCATGCGCAGAAGTGCAGGCTGGCATAGGCGAAGGCCCAGAGCCCGAGCAGGCGGCGGAAGCGCAGCAGCAGCGGCTGCCCCAGCAGCTGGCGCAGCGGCGTGATCGCCAGCGTCACCAGCAGCAGGCGCAGCGCCCAGAGCCCGAGCTCGTGCTCGATGGCCGCGACCGGGTCCGCGCCCAGTGCGTCGATGTCGGCCCCGCCGCCGACCTGCCAGGCTTTCCAGCCCAGCAGCGCCAGCGGCAGCAGCGCCGCGGCGTGCACCATCGCCTTGGCCGCCACGATCGCGCCCCCGCCGGGCGTCGCGCGCTCAGTACCAGCGCGCAAGGTCCATGCCCTGGTACAGCGAGGCGACCTGGTCGGCATAGCCGTTGAACGGCCGGGTGGGGATGCGGTCGGCGAACAGCCGGTTGCCGTCGCCGGCAATGCGGCGTTCGGTGGCCTGGCTCCAGCGCGGATGGTCCACCGCCGGGTTCACGTTGGCGAAGAAGCCGTACTCGCGCGGCTGCATGTCGTTCCACGAGGTACGCGGCGCCTTGCGCAGGAAGTCGATGGCCACGATCGACTTGATGCCCTTGAAGCCGTATTTCCACGGCACCACCAGTCGCAGCGGCGCGCCGTTCTGCTGCGGCAGCGGCTTGCCGTACATGCCGGTCGCCAACAGCGCCAGGGGATGCATGGCCTCGTCGATGCGCAGGCCCTCGCGGTAGGGCCAGTCGAGGATCGGTGCGCGAATGCCCGGCATCTGGCGCGGGTCGGCCAGGGTGGTGAAGGCGACGAACTTCGCGTCCGCGGTCGGTTCGAAGCGCCTGAGCACCTTGCCCAGTGGCACGCCCAGCCAGGGGATCACCATCGACCAGCCTTCGACGCAGCGCATGCGGTAGACGCGCTCCTCCGGCACGAGGCCCTTGAGGAGGGTCTCCAGCGGCACGGTGCCGGGCTTTGCGCACTCGCCGCCGACGGCCACCGACCAGGGCGAGGTGACCAGCGTCTTGGCGGCGCGCGAGGGGTCGGCCTTGCCGCTGCCGAATTCGTAGAAGTTGTTGTACGAGGTCGCGTCCTCGTAGCGGGTCATCGGCTCGTCGGTGCCGAAGCCCCCCGCACGCCGGCTGGCCGCGGCGCGCGGGACGTCCACGGGCGGAGGCGGTTCGCCGCGGCAACCGGCGATGGTGAGGGCGGGGGCGAAGGCCAAGGCCTTCAGCAGGCGGCGGCGGTCGCGGTAGACGTCTTCGCCGGTGATCCCGGACGCCGGCACCGGCGGCAAGCGGCATCGGGCCATCGTGGATTCCTCGCGGGGGAGCGGGATTCCATCCTACGCGCGCGTCCGTGCATGCGCGGTGTTGCATTGCGGCATACTGGATCGCCCCATGACTCGAGGATCCGGGATGTCGCGCGCCTACAACTTCAGTCCCGGCCCCGCCATGCTGCCGGAATCCGTGCTGCTCGAAGCGCGGGGGACCCTGCTGGAGTACGGCGATGCCGGCGCCTCGATCGTGGAGATCAGCCACCGCGGGCCCGAATTCATGGACATCGCGGCCCGCGCCGAGGCCGACCTGCGCGAGCTGCTGTCGATCCCGGCCGACTACGCCGTGCTGTTCCTGCCCGGTGGCGCCACCACCCAGCAGGCGCTGCTGCCGCTGAACTTCGCGGCGCCGGGCCAGCGCGCCGACTACGTGCTGACCGGCCACTGGGGCGCGACCGCGACCCGCCAGGCCGCACCCTACGTCGACCTCAACGTCGCCGCCAGCGGCGAGGCCGACGGCTATCGCAGCATCCCGCCGGTGGACGCGTGGCAGCTGTCGGACGATGCGGCCTACGTCCACGTCACCGCCAACGAGACCATCCACGGCGTCGAGTTCCGGCCGGCCACACCCGGCGGCCACGCCTTCCCCGACACCGGCGACGTGCCGCTGTTCGCCGACTTCAGCTCCAGCATCGCCTCCGAACCGATCGACGTGTCGCGCTTCGGTGCCATCTACGCCGGCGCGCAGAAGAACCTGGGCCCGGTGGGCATCGGCGTGGTGATCGTGCGCCGCGACCTGCTGGAGCGCGCCGGCCAGCCGCGCGCCGACATCTTCGACTACCGCCTGCAGCTGGCGGCGGACTCGATGCTCAACACGCCGCCGACCTGGAACTGGTACGTCGCCGGCCTGACCTTCCGCTGGATGCTCGACGAGGGCGGGGTGGAGGAGTTCGCGCGCCGCAGCGACGCGAAGGCGGGGCTGCTGTATGCCGCCATCGACGGCTCCGGCGGCTTCTACCGCAACGGGGTCGACGTGGCCGCGCGCTCGCGCATGAACGTGCCGTTCTTCCTGCCCGATCCGGCGCTGGACGCGGCCTTCCTGGCCGGCGCGCGCGACGCCGGGCTGGTCGGCCTCAAGGGCCACCGCGTGACCGGCGGCATGCGCGCCTCGATCTACAACCCGATGCCGCTGGCCGGCGTGCAGGAGCTGGTCGACTACATGCGGGAGTTCCAGCGTCGCCATGGCTGAGCGCAAGCCCGCGAAGCCCGACCTCGCCGCGGTGCGAGCGCAGATCGACGGCATCGACCGCGAGATCCAGGCGCTGATCGCCGAGCGCGCGCTGTTCGCGCGCCAGGTCGGGCGCGCCAAGGGCAAGCTGGCCGCGGCCATCGACTACTATCGGCCCGAACGCGAGGCGCAGGTGCTGCGGCGCGTGGTCGACCGCAACGACGGTCCGCTGTCGGACGAGGTGCTGGTGCGCCTGTTCCGGGAGATCATGTCGGCCTGCCTGGCGCAGCAGGAGCCGCTGAAGGTCGGCTACCTCGGCCCCGAAGGCACCTTCTCGCAGCAGGCGGTGCACAAGCATTTCGGGCACTCCGCCCACGGCCTGCCGCTGGCCAGCGTGGAGGAGGTGTTCGACGAAGTGGCCTCCGGCGCCGCCGACTTCGGCGTGGTGCCGGTGGAGAATTCCAGCCAGGGCACCATCCAGTCCACGCTCGATCTGTTCCTGACCTCGCCGCTGATGATCTGCGGCGAAGTCGAGCTGCGCGTGCACCAGTACCTGATGTCGCGCACCGGCCGCATCGAGGACATCGAACGCATCTATTCGCACGGACTGTCGCTGGCCCAGTGCAAGAACTGGCTGCGCCAGCACCTGCCGCTGGCCGAGAAGCTGCCGGTGGCGAGCAATGCCGAGGGCGCCCGCCGCGCGCGCAACGCCGACGACGCGGCCGCCATCGCCGGTGAGAGCGCGGGCCGGGTCTACGGCCTGAAGGTGGTGGCCGGCCCGATCGAGGACCGCGGCGACAACACCACGCGCTTCCTGGTGATCGGCCGCGCCGCGTTCCCGCCGTCGGGCCATGACCGCACCTCGCTGCTGGTGTCGATCCACGACCAGCCCGGCGCTCTGTACCGGGTCCTCGAACCGCTGGCGCGGCACGGCATCAGCATGGACCGGATCGAGTCGCGGCCGGCGCACGGCGCGCTGTGGCAGTACGCGTTCTTCATCGAGGTGGCCGGGCACGTGGACGAGTCGCCGCTGAAGGACGCGCTGGCCGAGATCGACGCGTTCGCGGGCGATGTGCGGGTGCTGGGTTCGTATCCGGTGGCGGTGCCTTGAACGCCGGCGTGGGCGCAGCGTCGCCGCCATCGGCGCGGGAGGCCTGGCTGGCCTCGCCGGGTCGTGCGCTCTCGGGCGATTTCACGGTGCCCGGCGACAAGTCGATCTCGCACCGCGCGGTGATGTTCGCCGCGCTGGCCGACGGCCGCTCGCGCATCGACGGCTTCCTGGAAGGCGAGGACACGCGCGCGACCGCGGCGATCTTCGCGCGGATGGGCGTCGGCATCGAAGCGCCATCGCCGTCATGCCGCATCGTCCACGGCGTCGGCATCGACGGCCTGCGCGCGCCCGGCGGCGAGCTCGACTGCGGCAACTCGGGCACCGCGATGCGCCTGCTGGCCGGGCTGCTGGCGGGTCAGGCGTTCGACAGCGTGCTGGTGGGCGACGCGTCGCTGTCGAAGCGGCCGATGCTGCGGGTGATGGCACCGCTGCGCGACATGGGCGCGGCGGTCGGTTCGGATGACGGTGAGCGCCCGCCGCTGCGGATCACCGGCGGCCGGTCGCTGCGCGGCATCGCCTTCGATTCCCCGGTGGCCAGTGCCCAGGTGAAGTCCGCCGTGCTGCTGGCGGGGCTGTACGCGCAGGGCGAAACCGCGGTGCGCGAGCCGCGTCCCACGCGCGACTACACCGAGCGCATGCTGGCCGCGTTCGGCTGGCCGGTGGCGTTCGCGCCGGGCGAGGCGCGGCTGTCGGGCGGACACCGCCTGGCGGGGCGCGACATCGAGGTGCCCGGCGACTTCTCCTCGGCCGCGTTCTTCATCGTCGCCGCCAGCCTGGTGCCGGGCTCGGACCTGCTGCTGCGCTCGGTGGGGATCGATCCGCGCCGCACCGGGCTGCTGGAGGCGCTGCGAATGATGGGCGCCGACATCCGCGAGCTTGACCGCCGCGACGGCGTCTGCGGGCCGGTGGCGGACATCGCCGTGCGCCACGCGCCGCTGCGCGGGATCGACCTGCCCGAGGCCCTGGTCGCGGACATGATCGACGAGTTCCCCGCGTTCGCGGTGGCCGCGGCCTGCGCCAGCGGCACCACGCGCGTGACGGGAGCGGGAGAACTCCGGGTCAAGGAATCCGACCGGATCAGCGCGATGGCCACGGGGCTGGAGGCGCTGGGCGCGCGGGTGCGCGAGACCGCGGACGGCATGCTGATCGAAGGCGGCCGGCTGCGCGCCGGGCGCGTGGACAGCCTGGGCGACCATCGCATCGCGATGGCCTTCGCGGTGGCCGCGCAGCTGGCCGGGGGCGAGGTCGCGATCGACGATGTCGCCAACGTCGCGACCTCGTTCCCCGGCTTCGGGACGCTGGCCCGCGGCGCCGGCTTCGGGCTGCGTTCCGGCTAGCGCGAACGCTGCGCCTCAGCGGTCGATTCGGAACGTCACCGGGACCTGGACCTCGGCCTCGACCTGGCGGCCGCCGCGCACCGCCGGCTCGAACGTCCACTGGCGGACCGCATCCACCGCGGCCTGGTCGAGATCGCGGAAGCCGCTGCGGCGGACCACTTCGACCCGCGCGGGCCGGCCATCGGCCCCGACGGTGGCGCCGACCAGCACGGTGCCCTCCTCGCGCCTGCGATAGGCCTCGACGGGATAGTCGGGCTCGACCCGGGCCAGCGGAGTCGCTTCGCGGTCGGGACCCGCGGGCGCGGGCGCCGCCGGTGCGCGTTCGCGGTTGGCGCGCCGGGCATCGTCGGCCGCGCGCTCGCGCTCCGCGGCCGCATCCCGGCCATCGCCGATCGCGACGGGGGGCGGCGGTACGGTCTCGGGCGCGGGTGCGACGCCGGCGCGCTGGCTGTAGATGAACCAGCCGAAGGCAAGGAGCGCCAGCAGCAGCAGGATCCAGAGCAGCGGGGCCGCAGTTCTCTGCTCGGGGACGCCCTGCGGGGGTGGGGCCGGGGGCGGCGGCGGGAGGTCGGGCTTCGGATCCATGGCGCTCTCCTGGACTCTGCGTCGGTGCGCGGAGCCTTCCACAGCCATGGTTGACGGCGCGTGTGCGCCGCCGGGGACTCAGCGCGGGCTGCTGAACGCGATCGGGACGTTCACCACGCCGGAGACCGGCGCGCCGTCGCGCATCGCGGGCCGGAACCGCCAGCGGCGGGCCGCGGCCACGGCGGCGCGATCAAGGTCCCGCGAACCGCTGCTGGACGCCACGTCCACCTGCGACGGCACGCCGCGCGGGTCGACTTCGATGCGCAGCAGCACCTCGCCCGACTCGCCGCGGCGCAGCGCGCTGCGGGGGTAGCGGGGGCTTGGCGACTCGATGGGCACCGGCGAACTCGCCGACAGCTCGACCGGGGCGATCGCCGGAGGCGCGTCCGCGACACGCGCGTTGGCCACGGCCGGCTGGGCCGCAGGCTCTTCGATCCAGGCCTCGTCCATCGGCGCTTCGGGCATGCCGGGGGTGGCAGCGCTGCCGGAGGTGCTGGCGGTTCCGGAAGTCGGCGGGGCCGGCAGCGGCCGGAACACCGGGGCGGCGGCGGCGGGCGGCTGTTCGTCGGGACGGTAGGGGGTGCCGTCGCGCTGGCCCAGCCATAGTGCGAGGAAGACCAGCATGCCGGCGGCGAGTCCAGCGGCGACAAACCACCAGCCGCGGAGGGTCGGAAGGGGCAGGGACCTGCGCGGGGGCGTGTGGGACATGGGCGGCCTCGGATCGCGTTCGCCCGATTCTGCCACGCTGCCGCGGAGCAAAGCCCACGGCAACACGCGATAATGGCCGGCCCGACACTGCCGAAGCCACGCGATGCTCGATCCCACCCTGCTGCGCCAAGACCCCGCCGCTCTTGCCGGGCGCCTGCACGAGACCCGCGGCTTCGCGCTCGACGCCGACGCGATCGGACACCTGGAGTCGGAGCGCAAGGCGCTGCAGGTGCGCACCCAGGAGCTGCAGAACCTGCGCAACACCCGCAGCAAGGCGATCGGCCAGCTCATGGGCCAGGTGGCGCGGCTCAGGGCGGCCGGCGAGCAGGGGCAGGCCGATGCCAATCTTGCCGAGGTCGAGAGGATCAAGGCGGAAGTGGCGGGGTTCGGCGAGGAGCTTGAAACCTCGGAGGCTGAACTCGACCGCATCCGCGGCGAGCTGGAGGCGATCGCGCTGGGCCTGCCCAACCTGCCAGACGCCAGCGTGCCGGTCGGCGCGGACGAGTCCGGCAACGTCGAACAGCACCGCTGGGGCACGCCGCGCGAATTCGACTTCGAAGTGCGCGACCACGTCGATCTGGGCGCCCGCAACGGCTGGCTGGACGGCGAGGCCGCGGCCCGGCTGTCGGGCGCGCGCTTCACCGTGCTGCGCGGCCAGCTCGCGCGCCTGCACCGCGCGCTCGCGCAGTTCATGCTCGACCTGCACGTGGACGAGCACGGCTATGCCGAAACCAGCGTTCCGGTGCTGGTCAACGCCGGCGCGATGCGCGGCACCGGGCAGCTGCCGAAGTTCGAGGACGACCTGTTCTCGACCGTGGTCGGCGAGGGCGAGGCGGCGTCGAAGCGCTATCTCATCCCCACCGCCGAAGTGCCGCTGACCAACCTCGTCGCCGATTCGATCGTCGATGCGGAGCAGCTGCCGATGCGCATGGCGGCGCACTCGATGTGCTTCCGTGCCGAGGCCGGCGCCTACGGCCGCGACACCCGCGGCATGATCCGCCAGCACCAGTTCGAGAAGGTCGAGCTGGTCTCGGTGACGCGTCCCGAGGACAGCGACGCCGAGCACGAGCGCATGACGCGCTGTGCGGAAACCGTGCTCGAGCGGCTCGGCCTGCCGTACCGGCGCATGCTGCTGTGCACCGGCGACATGGGATTCGCCGCGCGCAAGACCTACGACCTCGAGGTCTGGCTGCCGTCGCAGCAGACGTACCGCGAGATCTCCTCGTGCTCCAACTGCGGCGACTTCCAGGCGCGCCGGATGCTGGCGCGCTGGCGCGGCGCGGCCGGCGGCAAACCCGAGCTGGTGCACACGCTCAACGGTTCCGGCGTCGCGGTGGGCCGTGCCCTGGTGGCGGTGATGGAGAACGGCCAGCAGGCCGACGGCTCGATCACCGTGCCCGAGGTGCTGCGGCCGTACATGGGAGGGCTGGCCGCGATTTCGTGACCTCGCGCGGCGCTCGGCGCCTGCCGTCCCCGGTGCGTGATAGGCGGCGTTGATCGGACCGATTTGGTCCACATTCGTTGCGTTATCGATCCGCCGGTGGTCAAATGGCACCCAATTGTTCTATTGGGAGTCGCCCGGATGCAGGATCTGAACGATCTCTATTACTTCGCCATGGTCGTCGACCACGGTGGTTTCGCGGCGGCGGAGCGCGCGCTCGGCATCCCCAAGTCGCGCCTCTCGCGCCGCATCAGCCAGCTGGAGACCGAGCTGGGCGTGCGCCTGCTGCAGCGCTCCACCCGCCGCTTCGCGGTGACCGACGTCGGCCAGAGCGTCTACCGGCATGCGCAGTCGATGCTCGCGGAAGCCACCGCGGCGCGCGAGGTCGTCGACCGGCTCAGCGCCGAGCCGCGCGGCATCGTGCGCGCCAGCGTGCCCGTCGGGCTCGCGCAGCAGCAGATGCCGCAGCTGCTGCCGGAGTTCCTGGCGCGCTATCCGCAGGTGCGCGTGCAGATGCACGTCTCGAACCGCCGCGTCGATGTCATCAACGAGGGTTTCGACGTCGCCATCCGCGTGCGCAACAAGCTCGACGACGACGGCAGCCTGGTGATGCGCAGCTTCGGCCAGATCCAGGAGCTGCTGGTCGCCAGCCCGACCTATCTGGATCGCGCGGGCCGGCCGAAGACGCCGGAAGAGCTCAACGACCACACCACCATGACCATGGGCGAGGATGAAGTGCGCCAGCGCTGGGAGCTGCAGGGCGCCGACGGCGAGACGCGCCGCATCGAGCTCAAGCCGCGCGTGGCCGGCGGCGACTTCCCGATGCTGATGGCGCTGGCGCGCCAGGGCCTCGGCATCACCATGCTGCCGGAGACGCTGTGCGCCGAGGCTGTCCGCAACGGCGAGCTGGAGGTGGTGCTGCCGGAGTGGCGCCTGCCGCAGGGCATCGCGCACCTGGTGTTCGCCTCGCGTCGCGGGCTGCTGCCGGCGGTGCGGGTGTTCATCGATTTCCTGGCCGAAAAGCTGCCGCCGCTGATCGAGGCCTCGCGCCTGGACTGCCAGTCGTGCGTGCGCGACGAGCCGGCCGAAGGTCCCGCGCGGGCCGCGTGACGGCGGGGTGTCCCCGCCGTGCAACGAGCGCCCACGTGCAACAGCGGCAGGGCGGGATGAATGCCGCTGCCCGTGCGACAATCGCACCCGCGCTGCCGGTGCCTGTCGGACCAAAGTCCACCAGGGCGTAAGGCAGCGCCGCGGCAAGCTCCCGGAAGAGTGGCCGAGCGGTTGAAGGCACCGGTCTTGAAAACCGGCAAAGGGCAACCTTTCGTGGGTTCGAATCCCACCTCTTCCGCCATGAATGCAGCGCGCCGGTCACTCCGGGCGCAGGATGTCGACATGGTCACAGTGCATCCAGGACCACGAACGCAGTGCGCTTGCGGCGCTGCGGCGCCACGGTTAGCCTCGCCCCCGGGGATCCAAGAACGCGTCATGAGGGGACAAGGATGACCATCAGGGTCTACGTGGTGGATGACCACGCACTGGTACGCGCAGGGATGCGCATGATCCTGTCGGCCGAGACCGACATCGAAGTGGTGGGCGAAGCGGAGAGCGGCGAGGATGCCTTGCCGGAGATCCGCGCGTTGAAGCCCGACATCGTGCTCTGCGACCTGCACCTGCCCGGCGTCAGCGGGCTCGAGGTGACCGAGCGCATCGTGCGCGGCGAGTACGGGCCGAAGGTGATCGTGGTGTCGGTGCTCGAGGATGGCCCCATGCCCAAGCGGATGATCGCCGCGGGCGCGGCGGGCTACGTGGGCAAGGGCGGGGATGCGCGCGAGCTGCTGCGTGCGGTGCGCGAAGTGGCGTCGGGACGGCGGTTCCTGGCTAGCCGTGTGGCGCAGTCGCTGGCGCTGTCGGGCCTGGATGCGACGGAGTCGCCGTTCGATTCACTCTCGCCGCGCGAGACCGAAGTCGCGATGCTGCTGGTGCAGGGCATGCGGCAGGAGGAAATCGCGCGCAGGCTGAGCCTGAGCGCGAAGACCATCAACACGCACAAGACGCGGCTGTTCGAGAAGCTGCAGGTGCACGACAGCATCGCGCTCGCGCGCCTGGCCAGCCAGTACGGCATGGCCGACCCCGCGCACGCCATCTAGCGTACGCGGGGCAGGGCTCCGGATCAGGCGCCGGTGGGCGGCGCCTGGTCCTTCTTGTCGCCTTCGTCGGTTGCGACGTCCGCAGGCGCGGCCGATGCAGCGGTTGCGTCTTCAGCCACGTCCTCGCCATCGGCACCTGTGCCGGTGGGCGTGGCCGATGCCTCGAGACCGTCGAACAGGCCGCGCGGCTGCGGGGCAGGCGTCGGGAGCACGTCGGCCGGAGCGGCCTCGCGCGGTGCGTCGACTTCCCGGTCGGACTCGACTTCGGTGCCTGTGCCGGCGACGGACGCGGGCGCCGAGGCCGCGGCATCGGCCGCCTCGACGGTGCCGGCGGCGATGGCGTCGACGGCAGGCACCGGCGCATCAGCCTTCGGCGTGTCGATCGCTGGCGCGTCTACGTCCGGCGCCTGGACCACGGCCTGGGCCGGCTCCGGCGCGATGGTCGCGGCCGGCTTTGCCTTGTCCGCAGGCGACGTGGACGCGTCCTCCACGGCGGCGTGGTCGGCTTTCGCATCGACGGCTTCCGTGGCGGCGCCGTCGGCCTTCGCATCGGCAACATCCACGGCATCGGGCGTGCGCGGTGCGGGGCGCGGCTCGGCCTGGGCGGCAGATGCGTCGTCCGCTGACGTCGCGGTCGTCGAGGTGGGCGGGACTCCAATGGATGCCTCGCCCGGGCCCGCTGCCTGGCGCTCCGGAGCGGTCGCGGCGGCCGTGGCCACTGCTGCCACGGCGGCGGTGGCCGGAGTTGCGCGTCCGGTGGCGGCTGCCGACGGCTTCACTTCGGCCTCGTCGTCCGAGAAATCGAACTCCGGCTGCGAGCTGCGCGCCACTGATACGTCGGCAGCCTCTTCGGGCGATTCGCCCGCAACCGGCGACGCGGCGTCGGCGGCAGCGCCCTCGGCGTTCCCGCGGCGACGGCGACGGCCACCGCGGCGACCGCGGCGGCGCTTCTGCGCGCCATCGCCGGACTCGTCGTCCGTGCCGCCGGCATGACCGGCATCGCTGCCCGCATCCGCGCTGGCGCTGGTGGTGCCGGTGGCGTCGGCCGGGGTCGCAGGGCCGTCGCCGGCATCCGCGTGCACGACGGTCTGCTTCACGGCGTCGGCCGCGACCTGGGCCGGCTGCTCGTGGGCACGCTCATCGCCGGACTGGCTGGCGGCCGCAGCGGCCGGAACCACAGTCGCCGCAGCCACGGCGACCGGCGCCGTCTCGACGACATCCCGCGCAGCGCCCTCGGTCGCCTTGCCCTGGGCCTGGTCGCCGCGACGCTGGCGGCCCTGGCCATTGCGCTCGTTGTCGCCGCGTTCGCGCTTGTCGCGCGCCGGCTTCTCGCGCGGGGGCTTCTGTGCCGGCTGGGCGTTCAGGCCGCCCGCGGCCTGCTGGCCTCCCTGGCCATTCTGCTGGCCGGGCGCTTTCTGCTTGCCGCCCTGGCCCTGTTCGCCAGCGCCGCGGCGGCCGTCGCGACGGCCACCTTCGCGACGGTCATTGCCGCCGTTGCGGTTGCCGCGGCCATCGCGCTCCTGGCGCGGGCCGCGCTCGTCGCCGCGTTCACCGCGGCGCTTGCCCGGGGTTCCTGTGGCGGGCTTCGACGCTTCGGCGGCGGGCTGGCCGACGAACAGCGCCTTCAGCCAGCCGACGATGCCGCCGCTGGCCGCCAGCGGGGCTGCCACTGGCGCCGGGGCCGGCGCCGGTTCCGGCGCTGCCACCGGCTCCGGGCGCGGTTCGCGCACCGGTGCCGGGCGCGCATGCTGCACCTTGGTCACCGCGGCTGCGGGCACATTGAGGTTGGCCTTGGTCAGCGCGATCGTCGCCACCTTGCGCGGCGTACCGCGGCGGTAGCTCGGCTTCGCCGACTCTTCGTCCAGCTCGTTGGCGCGCAGGCGCGTGACTTCGTAGTGCGGCGTGTGCAGCTGCTCGTCGGCCACGATCACGATCGGCGCCTTGTGGCGGGTCTCGATCTCGCGCAGTGCGCTGCGCTTCTCGTTGAGCAGGTAGTTGGCGATCTCCACCGGGGCCTGCACCAGCACCTGTCCGGTGTTGTCCTTCATCGCGTGCTCTTCGGCCAGGCGGATGATCGCCAGCGCCAGCGACTCGACGCTGCGCATGCGGCCGTGGCCCTCGCAGCGCGGGCAGACGATCTGGCTGGATTCGCCCAGGCTCGCGCGCAGGCGCTGGCGGCTCATTTCCAGCAGGCCGAAGCGCGAGATGCGGCCCAGCTGCACGCGTGCGCGGTCGTATTTGAGCGCGTTCTGCAGCCGGTTCTCGACCTCGCGCTGGTGCTTGTTCGAGGACATGTCGATGAAGTCGATCACCACCAGGCCGCCGAGGTCGCGCAGGCGCAGCTGGCGCGCCACTTCCTCGGCCGCCTCCAGGTTGGTGTGGAACGCGGTTTCCTCGATGTCGCCGCCCTTGGTGGCGCGCGCCGAGTTCACGTCGACCGCGGTCAGGGCCTCGGTCTGGTCGATCACCAGCGCGCCGCCCGAGGGCAGGCGGATGGTGCGCTCGTAGGCGTTCTCGATCTGCGACTCGATCTGGAAGCGGTTGAACAGCGGGACGTCGTCGGTGTAGTGCTTGAGCTTGCGCAGGTTGTGCGGCATCACCTGCTCGACGAACTCGCGCGCCTCGGCGTACATCTCCGGGGTGTCGACCAGGATCTCGCCGATGTCGGCGCGCATGTAGTCGCGCAGGGCGCGGATGATCAGCCGCGATTCCTGGTAGATCAGAAACGGCGCCGGCTTGGACAGCGCGGCCTCGGCCACGGCCTTCCATACCGACAGCAGGTAGTCGAGGTCCCACTGCAGCTCTTCGGCATCGCGGCCGACGCCGGCGGTGCGGATGATCACGCCCATGTCGTCGGGGATCTGCAGCGCGTCCATGGCGCGCTTGAGCTCGGCCCGGTCCTCGCCCTCGATCCGGCGCGAGACGCCGCCGGCGGTGGGCGAGTTCGGCATCAGCACCATGTAGCGGCCGGCCAGCGAGATGAACGTGGTCAGCGCCGCCCCCTTGTTGCCGCGCTCGTCCTTGTCGACCTGGACCACGACCTCCTGGCCCTCGCGCAGCAGCTCCTTGATGCCGGCCTTGTTGTGGTCGACGCCGGAGGCGAAGTAGTCGCGGGAGATTTCCTTCAGCGGCAGGAAGCCGTGGCGCTCGGCGCCGTACTCGATGAAGGCCGCTTCGAGCGAGGGCTCGATCCGGGTGATGCGGCCCTTGTAGATGTTGGACTTCTTCTGTTCCTTCGAGGGTTGCTCGATGTCGATGTCGTAGAGGTTCTGGCCATCGACGATGGCGACGCGCAGTTCTTCTGCCTGCGTCGCATTGATCAGCATGCGCTTCATTGTTGCGTCCTCGCGCGCTCTCGCACGCGGAACGCCGGGGCGTTTCGCCTGGATGTGGCCTGCCGCCGGCGCGCGAGCGCCTGGCGGCGGTGGTTGCTTCCAGCGCTGCACACCACGGCGGACCGCGGGAGCGCTTGTTCCATGTTGCAGTCTGTTTCGGGCCGGCGGCCGCGCAGGCACGTCCGGGGGGACAGGCCTGCGCGCCGCGCGGGACATGTTCAGCGCCGGCGCCTTGGCACCGGGCGATCACAGGACCTGCCGTCCAGCCGCTAACATGGCTGCCCCGGGGGCAGTGGCCGCGCTCTGGATGGACCCGCGGAAGGCCGGCTTTTGGCCGGGGAACTTCCAGCGAAATCAGGGCCTTATCTCGCCCGTCGAGTGTAGCAGAAAAAGAATTCAGGTCGGATGCCCCGGAAGGCATTCCGGCGCAGCCAGGAGCACACGATGAGCGATGCAGGCAGGACCCCGGCCACCGGTGGCGTTCGCACGGTCAGGATCGCCGAGGACCGCGACGGCCAGCGGCTGGACAACTTCCTGCTTGGCTACCTGAAGGGCGCCCCGCGCTCGCTGGTCTACAAGATCGTGCGCAGTGGGCAGGTGCGCGTGAACGGGGGCCGGGTCCGGGCCGACCGGCGCCTGGAGGGCGGTGACGAGGTCCGGATCCCGCCGGTCCGGATCGAGGATCCGGCCGCGAAGGGCAGTCCGTCCCCGGGCCTGCTCGAGGCCATGGCGGCGAGCATCGTGTTCGAGGACGCCCGCCTGCTGGCCATCAACAAGCCTTCGGGGATCGCCAGCCACGGCGGCAGCGGCATCAGCTTCGGGGTGATCGAGACCCTGCGGGCGCTGCGGCCCAACCAGGAGCTCGAGCTGGTGCACCGGCTGGACCGGGACACCTCGGGCCTGATGGTGGTCGCCAAGAAGCGCTCGGCGCTGTCGGAACTGCAGGCGCTGATGCGCGAGGATGCCGGCGCCGGGCTGCGCAAGCGCTACCTGGCCCTGCTGCTGGGGCGGATGCCCGACGGCGTGATGAGCGTGGACGCGCCGCTGCACGTCGGCCTGCGCCAGGGCGGCGAGCGCCACGTGCAGGTCGATCCGGCGGGCAAGCCCTCGCTCAGCCACTTCCGCGTCCTCGAGCGCCGCGGCGGCCAGTCGTACTGCGAGGTCCGGATCGAAACCGGCCGCACCCACCAGATCCGCGTGCACGCTCGTCACATCGGGCATGCGGTGGCCGGCGACGACAAGTACGGCGATGCCGAGGCCAATCGCCGCCTGCGCGAGCGCATCGGCCTGCGCCGGCTGTTCCTGCACGCGACCTCGCTGGAGTTCGCGCTTGACGGCGGGCGCGCGCCCTACGTGCTGACCGCGCCGCTGGCGCCGGACCTGGTCGAGGCGCTGGACCGGCTGGCCTGAGGCGGCCGGCAGGGCCAGGCAACTATCGGCGTGCGTGCCCGCGGCCCAGCGCCTCCCTGCGCGTTCGCGATCCCCCGCGCGTTCGGGCTGCCCCGCGCCCCGCGCTTCCACACGCCTCCGCGCTTCCCTGTAGGAGCAGCTACAGCTGCGACCATTTGCTGCAGGGCTGCGGTTATCCGCTGCTGGTCGCAGCTGTAGCTGCTCCTACGGGGGGCGGGGTGCAGGAGGTGGGTGCAGAGGGGCTCAGGACGCGAGTTCGTCGGTGCGCGCGGCGCAGATGAAGTCGTTCTCGCTGAGCCCACCGACGTCGTGGGTGGACCAGCGCACCTCGCAGCGGTCGTAGTGCACGCCCAGATCGGGGTGGTGGTCCTCGCGGTTGGCCATGTGCGCCAGCGCATTCACGAACGACATCGTGTGGCGGTAGTCCGGGAAGCGGAAGGTGCGCAGAAGCGCCTTGCCATCCTCGGCCAGGGTCCACTCGGGGACTTCGGGCAGCAGTTCGCGCACGCGGGCTTCGGGCAGGCGGTGCTCGGCGCCGCGACGCGGCAGGCAGTGGGCGCGGGCGAGGGGGACGAGGTCGGACATGGTGGGCTCCTGGTGGCGAGCGCCTGAACGCTGCGTGTCGCACGGCGACGTGCGGTGGGGGCTGCGCGGCAAAGCCGGGCGGGATGGATAGAATAGCCGCATGATCCAGATCTCCGATTCCGCACAGGCCCACTTCCGCAAGCTGGTGGAGCGCGAAGGCGTGCCCGGCATGGGCGTGCGCCTGGCCGCCACCCACGCCGGCACGCCGCAGGCCGACGTCCGCCTCGAGTTCGCGGCGCCCGACGAGCTCAGCGGCGACGAATGGGCCGTGGACTGCAACGGCTTCACGCTGTGGCTCGATGCCGGAAGCGTGCCCTTCCTGGAAGGCGCTGAAATCGACTATGCGACCGCCGCCACCGGCGGGCAGCTGCAGATCCGCGCCCCGCGCATCAAGGGCGTGAAGCCCGACGACGAAGCCTCGCTGGTCGAGCGTGTGCGCTGGACGATCCAGCACGTGGTCAACCCGCAGCTGGCCTCCCACGGCGGCCACGTCGCGGTGGAGGAGGTCAGCGCCGATGGCGTGGTGCTGCTGCGCTTCGGCGGCGGCTGCCACGGCTGCGGCATGGCCGACGTCACCCTGAAGCAGGGCATCGAGAAGACCCTGATGGAACAGGTGCCGGGCGTGACCGCGGTGCGCGATGCGACCGACCACGACACCGGTTCGGCGCCGTACATCCCCCGCGCGACGGCCTGATCCTCCGGCCCGCTTCGACGCCGACGGATGTTCTCTTCCGCCGAACTGATCGAAGCCCTCCGCCGCCGCATGCGGCGGTCCCTGCGCCCGCAGCCGCCCCCGGGCGAGTTCCCGCCTGGTTGGCGGGACTGGTTCGCCATGATGTCGGCGCGGCCGGGGCACGTGACCGGCGCGCGGGCGGAGGATGTGGTGGCGGTGGTCGCCGCGCGTGCGCCGCTGCCGCCGTCGGGCATCGTCGAACAGCTCGGTCGCTGGCGGGCCTTTGCCGCGCTGTGGCGCCAGGACTGGCAGCCGGCCAGCCGCGACGAGCGCTGGACGCGGGTGGCATCGATGTCGGGCAGCCTGCTGCTGCACCTGCTGTTCGTGCTGGCGCTGGTGTGGCTGATGGTGTTCCGCCTGCCGTTCGTGGCCAGCGGGGAAGCCGCGGCGCGCGACGGCGAGGAGCACGTGCTGCAGGTTGAATACATCGGTGACGGCACGCCGGTCGACGACGCCGGCGGAGGTGCCCCCGAGGCGCCCGCGGACGTGAGCGAGCCCCGGCCGGCGGACGCGGTGGCCATGCCCGCGCCCGCGCAGCCGGAACCGGAGCCTGTCGCCGACGTGGCTCCGGACGCCGCGCCGCCGCCTGCCGACGCCACGCCTCCGCCGCTGCCGGTCCGCGAGGTGACGGTCGAGGTGCCCGAGCTGCCCGCGCTCGTGCTGCCCACGCCGCAGGAACTCCAGGTCACCGAGGTCGAGATCCCCGACAGCCGCCACGTGGTGCCACCGCAACGCGAGCTGGAAATGACCGCGCCGGCGCTCCAGGCCAAGGAGATCGCGGTGCGCAGCCGAGAGGTCGAGATCGCCGATCCGGTCGACGTGGTCGCGCCGGGCGTGCGCGCGCCGCGACAGGTCGACGTGCCGGTACCCGCGGCGCCATCGCACGGGGTGGCGGTCGACGAGCGCGCCGTCGAGCTGCGGGAAGCGCCGGATGTCCGCCTTCGCCCGGCGGCTGCGGCGCCTCCGGTGGCCGCTCCGGCACTGCGGGCACGTGCGCCCGCCGCGCCCTCCCGCGACGTGCCGATGCCCGCCGGGCGTGCGGCTGCGACCGCACAGGGCACGGCGCAGGCGGCCGCGACGGATGCGCGCAGCGGCAGGGCGGACGCGCCGCCGTCATCGTCGGCTGGCGGCCGGCCAGATGCGAACGACGGCGCGCGTGCCCCGGCGGCATCTCCCGGCGCCGGATCGCAGGCGGGCCAGCCGCCCGGCGGGTCGCCGGCGCGCACCGTTGCCGATGACTGGGGCGACTCCGCGCGCAACGTGCCCGGACGCCAGGCTGGCACGCCCGGCGGATCGGGCCTGTTCGACGGCGACGGCCGGCCGCGCCTGGCCGACGGCGGACGCGTCGGCGGCGGTTTGCCGCCGGGCACCATCACCGAGGATTTCGAGAACATCGACCGCCACGGCACCTGGCTCAAGCGTCCGCCTTACGACTACGAACCGACCTCGTTCGACCGTTTCTGGATGCCCAGCGAGACGCTGCTGGAGGAGCGGGTGCGCAAGAGCGTCACCGAGGTGCGCATCCCGATCCCGGGCACCACGAAGACGATCCGCTGCGTGACGGTGATGCTCGCGCTTGGCGGTGCCTGCGACATCATGGATCCCAACCTGCAGGAACAGCCCGCGCGCGCGCGCAAGCCGCCGGACGTGCCGTTCAAGCCCGAGCTGATGGAAGACCAGGACGCCCTCGGCAGTCCGCCGGGATCCTGAGCCCTGCAGGCGCGGCGGGGGCGGCATACGGCCAGACGGCACGAAGCCCGCGCATGGCGGGCTTCGCGGGGTCGACCTGGCGCCGTCGGCGCCGTCAGTTGATGCTGTGCACGCCGTGCAGGTCGCGGAGCTCGGTCGGGCGCGAGGCGAACCACGCGGCCAGGTCGGCGATCTGCTGGTCGTCGAGGTCGGCGGCCTGGCTGGACATCAGCGCGTGCTCGCGGGCACCGGAACGGTAGGCCTGCAGCGCGTGCGCCAGGTAGTCGCGGTACTGCCCGCCGATCTTCGGGTAGGTCGGGTCGAGCGGGGTGTTGCCATCGGCGCCGTGGCAGTCGACGCAGGACTGGCCGGTCGCCGCGCCCTTGGTGTTGGCCCGGGCTTCACCCTCGGCGAGCCTGCCCTCGGGCAGCGCGTTGACCGTGGTCGCGCGGGCCAGGCCGGGCTCGGCGGGGGCGCCGCCGCAGGCGGACAGGACGAGGCCGGCGGCGAGTGCGGCGGCCAGGCGGAATGCGGAGGTCTTCATGGCGCGGCTCACTTCGTCAGGCCCGAAAGGAAGGCGGCGATGTCGGCGATGTCCTGGTCGGAGAAGCTCTGGGCCTGGACTTCCATCGTCGGATGCTTGCGGGTGCCATTGCGGTACTCGGTGAGCGCGTTGGTCAGGTACTCCGCCGACTGGCCGCCGATCCTGGGCACGTGGTAGTGCGGATAGGCGTTCTTGTAGCCCTCGATGCCGTGGCAGCCCACGCAGGTATAGGTGAGTCCGCGGCCTGTCTCGGGATTGCCGGCGGCCTGCTGCGCGGAGGCGGCGGGCGAGTGGGCGGCAAGGGCAAGGGCAAGGCAGGCGGCGATCTGCAACGGTCGCATCATGTCGGGTTCCGCTTCCTGTGTCTGTGGTTGGCTGGTGCCCACGACATCTCTCCCCGTCGCAGACCGTCGCCGGAGTATAGCGAGCGCTTCGGGACCTGTTAACGGTGGCGTGCATCGGCGCCTCGGCAGTCGGCCCCGGCGCTCCGCCAAAGGGTGGCATGACCTTCGGCGCATGGGCGGAGGTGGCCCGGTGATGTACCTTCCTACCACACCATTTTGGCTCGCCTCCACATGCACGCTATCCGCTCTGCTGCCCGACGTCGTATCGCCGGTCCCGCCACCGTGTTCCTGGCCTCGCTGATCCTGCTTGCGGGCTGCGGAAGCCGCGCCGGCGACGATGGCAGGAAGGAGGACGAAGCGCCGCCGCCGGTGACGGTGGAGGCCGTGCCCGCCACGCCGAGGGCAATGGCGGCCAGCTACAGCGGCAGTGCTTCGCTGGAGGCGCGCGCGGAAGCCCAGGTCGTGGCCAAGACCTCCGGCGTCGCGCTGCAGGTGCTGGTGGAGGAAGGCGACGTGGTGCGCGCGGGCCAGGTGCTGGTGCGGATCGACGCCGACCGCGCGCGCCTCAACCTCGCCCAGGCCGACGTGCAGGTCAAGAAGCTGGAGGCCAACTTCCGCCGCGCCAGCGAACTGGTCAAGCAGCAGATGGTGAGCGTGGGCGACCACGACCAGCTGCGCTTCGACCTCGAGAACGCCCGCGCCATGCTGCGCATGGCCCAGCTCGAACTCTCCTATACCAACGTCACCGCGCCGATCTCCGGCGTGGTCGCCTCGCGCTCGATCAAGCCGGGGAATTTCGTGCAGATCAACACGCCGATCATCCGCATCGTCGACAACTCGCGCCTGGAGGCCACGCTCAACGTGCCCGAGCGTGACCTGACCACGCTGCGCGCGGGGCTGCCGGTGCGCATGCAGGTCGATGCGCTGGCGGGGAAGACCTTCGAGGGCGTGGTCGACCGGATCGCACCGGTGGTCGATGCCGGAAGCGGCACCTTCCGCGTGGTCTGCGCCTTCGACCCGGACGACGGGGTGCTGCAACCGGGCATGTTCGCGCGCATCGGCATCGACTACGACAGCCGCGGCGCGGCGCTGGCGATCCCGCGCACGGCGCTGCTGGAGGACGACGGCGAACCGGCGGTGTACGTGGTCCGCGACGGCAAGGCCGTGCGCACGGCGATCACCACCGGCTACGTCGACGGCGGTTTCATCGAGGTGCGTGACGGTCTGGCCGAGGGCGAGCGCGTGGTCACCGCCGGCAAGGTCGCGCTGCGCGACGGCAGCGCGGTGCAGGTGATCGGCGACGCGCCGGTGGCGGTCGCCGCCGCCGATGCCGATGCCGACGCGAAGGCGGACGGCGAACGGCAATGAGCGACCACCAGGGGACGGGGATGCACCAGGACGACAGCGGCGTCGACGGCACCGTGCGCGCCGATGGCCTGGTCGGGTTTTCGGTGCGGCGACGGGTGACGGTGGCGATGGTGACGGTCAGCATGCTGCTGTTCGGCCTGATCGCGCTGGGCAACCTCAAGGTCAACCTGCTGCCGGACATCAGCTATCCGACGCTGACCGTGCGCACCGAGTACACCGGCGCTGCGCCGCAGGAGATCGAGACCCTGGTCAGCGAGCCCGTGGAAGAGGCGCTGGGCGTGGTCAAGGGCGTGCGCAAGCTGCGCTCGGTGTCGCGGACCGGGCAGAGCGACGTCGTGCTCGAGTTCGCCTGGGGCACCGACATGGACCAGGCCAGCCTGGAGGTGCGCGACAAGCTCGACACCCTGGCGCTGCCGCTGGAAGTCGAGCCGCCGGTGCTGCTGCGCTTCAATCCATCCACCGAACCGATCCTGCGCCTCGCCCTGAGCGCGGACGAAGGCGAGGGCGATGCCGCGCGCCAGCTCACCCTGTTGCGCCGCTATGCCGACGACGACCTGAAGAAGAAGCTGGAGCCGGTGAGCGGCGTCGCCGCGATCAAGGTCGGCGGCGGCCTCGAGGACGAGATCCAGGTCGAGCTCGACCTGCAGGCGCTCGCGCGCATCGGCCTGGCGCCGGATGCCGTGGTGCAGCGCCTGCGCGAGGAGAACATCAACCTGTCCGGCGGGCGCCTGGAGCAGGGCACCCAGCGCTACCTGGTGCGCACGATCAACCAGTTCGAAACCGTTGACGAGATCCGCGGGATGCTGGTCGCGACCCAGACCGGCGGCAGCGGCGGTGGCGGCGCCGACGAGGTCGCGCGCATCGCCGCGGCCTCGGGCGACGCCTCGGTCATGGCCGCGGCGATGTCGGCGCAGAGCGCCGCGGCCTCGTCCAACCGGGCCGTGGCCGATGGCCGCGCGGTGCGCCTTGGCGACGTCGCCGAAGTGCGCCAGGGCTGGAAGGAGCGCGAGGCGATCATCCGCCTCGACGGCCGCGAGGCCGTGGAGCTGGCGATCTACAAGGAAGGCGACGCCAATACCGTGGCCACCGCGGCCGCGGTCGAGGAGCGGCTGCAGCGGATCCGCAAGGAGCTGCCGCCGGGCGTGGCGCTGGACGTGGTCGACGACCAGGCGCGCTTCATCCGCGCCGCGATTTCCGACGTGCGCACCGACGCGGTCTTCGGCGGCACGCTGGCGATCCTGGTGATCTTCCTGTTCCTGCGCAGCGGCTGGAGCACCTTCGTGGTCGGTATCTCGCTGCCGGTCTCGATCATCACCACGTTCTTCTTCATGGACCAGCTGGGGCTGAGCCTCAACGTCATGTCGCTGGGCGGCCTGGCGCTGGCGACGGGCCTGGTAGTCGACGACTCGATCGTGGTGCTGGAAAGCATCGCCAAGGCGCGCGAGCGCGGGCTGGGCATCATCGATGCCGCCATCGCCGGCACCCGCGAGGTGGGCATGGCCGTGGTGGCGTCCACGCTGACGATCATCGCGGTGTTCCTGCCGCTGGTCTTCGTCGAAGGCATCGCCGGGCAGCTGTTCCGCGACCAGGCGCTGACGATCGCGCTGGCCGTGGGCATTTCGCTGGTGGTGGCGATGACCCTGATCCCGATGCTGAGCGCGCTGAAGTCGCCGGCGCCGATGGCGTTCCCGGAAGAGGCGCCGCATCCGCAGTGGCGGCCGGCGTCGCGCTGGCAGCGCCCGTTCGCGGCGGTCTCGCGCTGGATCGGCGCGGCCGTGCGCGGCGTGGCCTTCGGCATCTCCTGGCTGGTGGTGCGCGCCGGACGCCTGCTGTCGGCGGCGGTCGGCAGGCCGATGGGCATGGCCAGCCGCATCGCGATGGCGCCCTACGACCGCGCCGAACGCGGCTACCTGCGCCTGCTTCCCGGCGCGCTGGCGCGCCCGCGCCTGGTGCTGGGCGTGGCCGCGGCGGCCTTCGTGCTCAGCATGGCGATCGTGCCGACGCTGGGCACCGACCTGATCCCGCAGCTCGCGCAGGACCGCTTCGAGATGACGATGCGGCTGCCGCCCGGCACGCCGCTGCGCGAGACCGACGCGATGATGCGGCGGGTGCAGCAGGCGCATGCCGATGACGAGGGCGTGTCGGTGCTGTTCGGTGTGAGCGGCACCGGCACCCGCCTGGATGCGAACCCGACCGACAGCGGCGAGAACATCGGCAAGCTCTCGGTGGTGATGGAAGGCGGCGGCAGCGAAGAGGTGGAAGCGCGCCTCACCGAAGGCCTGCGGGCGACGATGCAGGGCCAGGCCGGCGCCCAGGTCGACTTCAGCCGGCCGGCGCTCTTCAGCTTCTCCAGCCCGCTGGAGATCGAGCTGCGCGGGCACGACCTGGACGCGCTGGCCGCGGCCGGCGGACGCCTGGCCGAACTGCTGCGGAAAAGCCCGCACTACGCCGACGTCAAGTCGACCGTGGAGCAGGGCGCGCCCGAGATCCGCATCGTCTTCGACCAGGAGCGGGCCGGCGCGATGGGCCTGACTACGCGCCAGGTAGCGGACGCGGTGGTGAACTCGGTGCGCGGCGAGGTGGCGACGCGCTACGACTTCCGTGACCGCAAGATCGACGTGCTGGTGCGTGCGCGCGAATCCGAGCGCGACTCGGTGCAGGCGATCCGCGACCTGATCGTGAACCCGGGCGCGGCGCGGCCGGTGCGGCTGGCGACCGTGGCCGAGGTGGTCGCGACCACCGGGCCGAGCGAGATCCATCGTGCCGACCTCGGCCGCGTGGCGGTGGTCTCGGCCAACCTGCGCGGCATCGACCTGGGCGCCGCGGTGCAGGACGTCGAGACCCTCGTGGCCGCCAATCCGCTGGGCGCCGGCATCGGCATGCACATCGGCGGACAGGGCGAGGAACTGGCCGAATCGATGTCCTCGCTGCTGTTCGCGTTCGGCTTGGCGATCTTCATGGTGTATCTCGTGATGGCCTCGCAGTTCGAGTCGCTGCTGCACCCGTTCGTGATCCTGTTCACCATCCCGCTGGCGATGGTGGGCGCGGTGCTGGGCCTGCTGCTGACCGGCAACACGATCTCGGTAGTGGTGTTCATCGGCCTGATCCTGATGGTCGGCCTGGTGGTGAAGAACGCGATCATCCTGATCGACAAGATCAACCAGCTGCGCGAGGCCGGGATGGCCAAGCGCGACGCGCTGGTGGAGGGCGCGCGCTCGCGCCTGCGCCCGATCGTGATGACCACGCTGTCGACCCTGTTCGGCTTCATGCCGCTGGCGCTCGCCCTGGGCGAGGGCGCCGAGGTGCGCTCGCCGATGGCGATCACAGTGATCGGCGGCCTGCTGGTGTCGACGCTGCTGACGCTGCTGGTGATCCCGGTGGTGTACGACCTGCTCGATCGTCGCGGCGACGCCTGGTACCTGGAGCGTGGCCGCCGCGCGCGCGCCGCGGCGGGCGACGACAGCGACGGCGATCGTGGCCGGGAGGGGCTGCCGGCATGACCGTCGCGGAATTCAGCCTGCGGCGGCCGGTCACCACGGTGATGCTGTTCGTGTCACTGGTGGTGGTCGGCCTGATCGCGGCCTTCCGGCTGCCGCTGGAGGCGCTGCCCGACGTGTCGGCGCCGTTCCTGTTCGTGCAGCTGCCCTACGAGGGCTCGTCGCCGGAAGAGGTGGAGCGCAACCTGCTGCGCCCGGCCGAGGAAGCGCTGGCGACGATGACCGGCATCAAGCGCATGCGCGGCCAGGCCGACGCCAACGGCGCCGGCATCTTCATGGAGTTCCGCGACTGGGACCGCGACATCGCGATCACCGCGTCCGAGGCCCGCGAGCGGCTGGACGCGATCCGCGACGACCTGCCCGACGACTTCCGCCGCTACTTCGTCTTCAAGTGGTCGAGCGGCGACCAGGCGATCCTGCGCGTGCGCCTGGCGGGCGACGTCGACCTGTCGGCGTCGTACGACCTGCTCGATAGGCTGCTCAAGCGCCGGATCGAACGGGTGCCCGGCGTGGCCCGTGTCGAGATCAACGGTGCGCCGGCCAACGAGGTCGAGATCGCGATCGACCCGGACCGGCTCAACGCGCACGGCGTGGCGCTCAACACGCTCGCCGAGCGCCTGCGGACGGTCAATTTCTCGGTCTCCGCGGGCATGCTCGAGGATGGTGGCGTGCGCCTGCGCGTGCAGCCTCAGGGCGAGATCGCTTCCCTCGACCAGCTGCGCGAGCTGGTCATCGACACCGGCGGGCTGCGCCTGGGCGACATCGCCGAGGTGCGGCTGAAGCCCGCGCGCATCGACTTCGCGCGCCGCCTGGACGGCCGCCAGGCCGTGGGCCTGGAGGTGTTCAAGGAGCGCGACGCCAACCTGGTCGAGGTTTCGCGCGCGGCCATGGCCGAGCTGGATGCCGCCGGGCGCGATCCCGGCCTGGAAGGCATCGAGTTCAAGGTGATGCACGACATGGGCAAGGAGGTCACCGGCTCGCTGATCGAACTTGCGGAGGCCGGCGCAGTCGGCCTGCTGCTGTCGATCGCGGTGCTGTTCTTCTTCCTGCGCCACTGGCCGTCGACGCTGATGGTGACGCTGGCGATCCCGATCTGCTTCATCATGACGCTCGGCTTCATGCACTTCTTCGGCGTCACGCTCAACGTGCTGAGCCTGATGGGCCTGCTGCTGGCCGTCGGCATGCTGGTCGACAACGCCGTGGTGGTGGTGGAGAGCATCTACCAGGAGCGCGAGCGCGACCCCGGCAATCCGGTGCGCGCGTCGCTGGCGGGCACGAAGCACGTCGCGATCGCTCTGTCGGCGGGCACGCTGTGCCACTGCATCGTGTTCCTGCCCAACCTGTTGGGCGAGGTCAACGACATCAGCATCTTCATGGCGCAGATCGCGATCACCATCTCGGTGTCGCTGCTGGCCTCGTGGCTGGTCGCGGTGAGCCTGATCCCGATGCTGTCGGCGCGCATGCGCACGCCGCCAGCGCTGGTGGAGAAGGGCGGGGTGATCCGGCGCCTGCAGGACCGCTACGCGCGCCTGCTGCGCTGGACCCTGGCGCACCGCGGCTGGAGCGTGGCCGGCATCGTGCTGGTGGTCGCGCTGAGCCTGGTGCCGATCAAGGGCACAACCTTCGACATGTTCGGCGGCGGCGAGCAGGGCGAGATCCAGCTCTACTACAAATGGAACGGCGGCTACACGCTGCCGCAGATGTCCGAGGAGGTCACGCGGGTCGAGGGCTTCCTCGATGCCAACCGCGAGCGTTTCCGCATCACCCAGGTGTACTCGTACTTCAGCGAGGGCAACGATGCCGGAACGATCATCACCTTCGAAGAGGGCATCGCCGACCTGCGCCCGCTGTCGGAGGCGATCAGCAAGGGGTTGCCGAAGTCGGCGCGCGCCGAGATCGGCGTGTCCGGGCCGGGCGGACAGGGCGGCGGAGGCGGTGGCGGCATGGGCCAGAACGTGAGCGTGCAGCTGGTCGGCGACAGCGCCCCGGTGCTGCGCGAGCTGGCCACGGAACTGGTGCCGATGCTGGAGGCGCGCCCGGAGCTGCGCGACGTGCGCATCGACGGGGGCGCCAGCACCGACGAACTGGCGGTGCGGGTGGACCGCGAGCGCGCGGCGGCGTTCGGCTTCAGCGCCCAGCAGGTGTCGTCGTTCGTGTCGATGGCGCTGCGCGGCACCCAGCTGCGCGAGTACCGGCGCGACGACACCGAGGTGCCGGTCTGGGTGCGCTTCAGCGGCGCGCAGGAATACGGCCCGGGCGACATCGCCGGCTTCATGGTGCGTTCGCCGGACGGGCGCCAGGTGCCGCTGTCGGCGATGGTCGACCTGCAGGTGACGCCGTCGGCCACCCGGATCACGCGCCACGATCGCCAGACCGCGCTGGGCATCCAGGCCAACCTCGAGGGCGAGGCGACCATGGACGAAGCCCGCAAGGCGATGGAGGGCGTGCTCGGTGCGGTGACGCTGCCGCCCGGCTACGGCCATTCGTTCTCGGGCAGCGGCTTCGAGGAAAGCCAGCAGGCGATGAACCAGATGCTGTTCAACTTCGTGCTGGCGCTGGTGATGATCTACGTGGTGATGGCCGCGGTGTTCGAGTCGCTGCTGTTCCCGTCAGCGATCATGAGCTGCGTGCTGTTCTCGATCCTGGGCGTGTTCTGGCTGTTCTGGATCACCGGCACCTCGTTCACGATCATGGCCTTCATCGGCATCCTGGTGCTGATGGGCGTGGTGGTGAACAACGGCATCGTGATGGTGGAGCACATCAACAACCTGCGCCGCCGCGGCCTGTCGCGCACCGACGCGCTGGTCGAGGGCAGCCGCGAGCGCCTGCGCCCGATCCTGATGACCATGGGTACGGCGATCCTGGCGATGGTGCCGATCTCGCTCAGCGAGACCGTGGTGCTGGGCGGCCTGGCCTATTCGCCGATGGCGCGCGCGGTGGCCGGCGGCCTGGCGTTCTCGACCGGCGTGAGCCTGCTGTTCCTGCCCACGATCTACGCGATTCTCGACGACCTCGCCAACGGCACCGCGCGCGTGCTCAGGCGAGCGCGCGGGCGTGGCGGAGAGGGGGCTGCCGCGATGGCCTGATTGCCGTGTTGATCGTGGCAGTCAGGGGCGTGGGTCGCAGCTGTAGCTGCTCCTACAGTCATTGCGTGCGTGCGTGCGTGCGGATGGGCGTGCGTGGCGTGGGGTCTGGGGCGTGGCGTGCGGGTATGCCGTGCGGTAGGAGCAGCTACAGCTGCGACCCGGCCCGCCCTCAACCGAAGAGCGTGCCCAGAATCCTCAGCCCGCCGGTCCACACGCCGATCGCGGTGCCGAGGCTGGTGAGGAAGAAGTTCAGCAGCACGCGCGCGACGCGGTTGCGCCACCAGCCGCGCGCGCTGTTGACGTCCTCGCGCAGGGCCATGAAGTCGGCATAGGTCGGCTTGCGCAGCATGGCCTCGACGACGGCGCTGACCGTGCCCGAGGCGAGCGCGGGGTGCAGCGGGGTCAGCGGTGATGCGATGAAGGCCGACAGGATACTCAGCGGATGCCCGCCGGCGATCGCGCAGCCCAGCGCGCCGAGGACGCCGGTGACCAGCACCCACTGCAGCAGCAGGTCCGCACCGACGTCGATGCCACCCTGCCAGAAGCCCCAGGCGAAGCCGCCGATGACGATGGTGCCGATGACGAGCTCCATCCACGGCACCCGGGATTTCTGCTTCACCTGTTCCAGCGATGCGCGCAACTCGGCCGGAGGCGCGGTGTCGTCGCGCAGGTGTTCGGCCAGGCCCTTGAGATGGCCCGCTCCGACCACCGCCAGCACCTCGCGCGCGCCCGTGGGCGCTTCGCGCAGGCGAGCGGCCATGTAGCGGTCGCGCTCGGCGATGATGGTCTCGTAGAGCTCGGGCGTCTCGCCCGCGAACTCGCTGAAGCTCGACTCCAGCACATCGCCCTGCTTGAGCCGCTCGATCTCGTCCTCGCCGACCTCGTCGCTCGACAGCAGGCCCATCAGCAGGCTCGCGCTGACCTTCGCGCGCCCCCACCAGCCCAGGCGCTGCATCGCGCGCTTGAAGGTCAGGCCCACGTTGCGGTCGATGAGCTGCAGGGGCAGGCCACGCGCGCCGGCATCGGCGGCGGCGGCCTTGAGCTCGGCGCCGGGTTCGACGCCCATCTGCTCGGCCAGCCGGCGCTGGTAGGCCGCCAGCGCCAGGTTGGCGGCGAACAGCGGCGTCTTGCCCTCGCGCAGCACCTTGACCAGGTCCATGCGCCCGAGCGCGTCGGGATCGGTCATCGCCTGCAGGCGCTGCTCGTCGAGTTCGACCGCGACGGCGTCGTAGGCGCCGGTGGCGATCGCGGCGCGCACCGCGTCGACGCTGGCGCGCGAGACATGGGCGGTGCCCAGCAGCGTGTAGCGCACGCCGTCGCGTTCGACGATGGCGTGGGGCTGGGCGGCCAGGTCGAACGCCGCGCCGGCGGCGTCGGCGGATGCGTCACGGTGCGGGCCCGACGGATCCGTGGCGGGGGCGGCGGTCACGGGGTCCGCGTCGGGCCCTGCGGGAGTCTCGGTCATGGCAATCCGGAGTCGTGCGCCCGCGGGCGCGTCAGTCGCGGTAGCGGCGCAGCAGGTCGTCGTAGGCGTCGATGCGGCGGTCGCGCAGGAAGGGCCAGATGCGGCGCACGTCCTCGCTGCGGCCGAGGTCGACCTCGCAGGCGAGGATCGTGGCGTCGCCGCCGGCTTCGGCGATGAACTCGCCTTGCGGCCCCAGCACATGGCTGTTGCCCCAGAAGTCGATCCCCGACGCGCCGATGGGCGATGCTTCATGGCCGACGCGGTTGCAGCTGAGCACCGGCAGGCCGTTGGCCACCGCATGGCCGCGATGGCTGAGGATCCAAGCGTCGCGCTGGCGGTTCTTCTCGGCCTGGTCGTCGTCCGGATCCCAGCCGATGGCGGTCGGGTAGAGCAGCAGCTCGGCGCCGGCCAGCGCCATCAGGCGCGCGGCCTCCGGGTACCACTGGTCCCAGCACACCAGCACCCCGAGCCGGCCGACCGAGGTGTCGATGGGTTCGAAGCCGAGGTCGCCCGGGGTGAAGTAGAACTTCTCGTAGAAGCCCGGATCGTCGGGGATGTGCATCTTGCGGTACTTGCCGGCCGTGCTGCCGTCGGCGTCGAAGACCACCGCGGTGTTGTGGTACAGGCCGGTGGCGCGCTTCTCGAACAGCGAGCTGACCAGCACCACCCCGTGGCGCTTGGCGAGCGCGCCGAGGCGTTCGGTGCTGGGCCCGGGGATGGTCTCGGCGAGGTCGAATTCGTCCACGCACTCGTGCTGGCAGAAGTAGGCGCCGTTGTGCAGCTCCTGCAGCAGCACCAGCTTCGCGCCCTGGCGCGCGGCCTCGGCGACGCGGGCCTCGATCACTTCGAGGTTGTCCGCGGCGCTGCCGTGGTTGCGCTCCTGGACGAGCGCGACGGGAAGGGTCTTCCTGGTCATGGCGGGGCCCCTGTGGCGGCGATGCATGTGAGCCGGCCATTGTAGGCCGCCCATGCTGTCCCTCGGGTGATCAGGCCAGGCCGGCGGGCAGCTGCATCGAGATGCAGTGCAGGCTGCCGTTCTGCCAGATCAGCGCGCGGCACGGCACCTGCACGATCTCGCGGCCCGGATGCGCGGCGGCAAGCACGGCGGCGGCGCCATCGTCGGCAGGGTCGTCGTAGGCGGGCATGAGCACGGCGCCGTTGATGACGAGGTAGTTGGCGTAGCTGGCGGCCAGGCGGCGACCGCCGTCGAGGATCGGCACCGGCCACGGCAGCGGGAACAGCCGGTAGGGCCTGCCGTCGCTCGTGCGCAGCGCGGCGATCTCGGCGGCCATCGCCGACAGTTCGGCATAGTGCGGGTCGGCCGGATCGTCGCAGGCCTGGAACACGATGGCGTCGTCCGGCGCGAAGCGGGCCAGCGTGTCGACGTGGGCATCGGTGTCGTCGCCTTCCAGGTAGCCGTGGTCGAGCCAGAGCACGCGGTCCTGACGCAGCCAGCCACGCAGGCGCTGGTCGAGCTGTTCGCGGCTGGCGTCGGGATGGCGCTCGTGCAGGCAGCGCCAGGTGGTCAGCAGGCTGCCCGCGCCATCGGTTTCGATGGCCCCGCCTTCCAGAGCAAAATCAATCGATTGCACGGAACTGTTGCGGAAGATTCCAGCCTCGTGGAGGCGCTGCACCAGGCGGTCGTCCTCGCCCGCTTCGAACTTCCCACCCCAACCGGTGAAGCGGAAATCGAGCAGCTCGAACTCCTCCGCGCCGGCAAGCGAGATCGGCCCGGTGTCGCGCAGCCAGGTGTCGTTGTAGGGCAGGGTGATGAACCCGACCCGGCTCATGTCGATGCGGTTCGAGGCCAAGCGCGCGCGCGCGTAGGCTTCGACGTCCTCGTCGGCCACGCAGATGAGCACCGGCTGGAAACGGGTGATCGCCGCGACGTGGGCGATATAGGTCTCCTCGACCTCGCCCAGGCGCTCGGCCCAGTCGGTGCCGGCGTGCGGCCATGCGAGGAGGATCGCGGACTGGGGCTCCCACTCCGCGGGGAAACGCAGGGTCTTTTCGGTCATTCGCTTAGCGGATCGGCGGCTTCGGACCGGTCTCGCCGGGCGTGGCCTGGTTGGCGACCGCGTCGATCACGCGGCTGTTCTCGAAGTACACGGTGAACGCGGGGTAGACCCAGCGGTGGATCGTGGGCCACTGGCGCTTCTGGCCGCCGCGCGGATCCATGCGTTCGGCCGGCGCACCGAAGCGGGCTTCGACCTGCGACATGCTCGAGCCGCGCGCGGGCATGGCCACGGTCTCGTGCTGGACGCGCTCGATGAGCAGGGTGTCGGCGCTGGCGCTGCCGGCGGCGGCGAGCAGGGCGGCGGTGGTCAGTGCAATGGACAAGCGCATCATGGTCTCCCCGGTGGCTGCATCGCTTGCAGCCGCAGCGTTTTAACAGATCGCGCCGGTGCCGGTGCGTGAGTCGCCCCGAACCGGGCGCGCCGTCACGGGGTGGGCGGGTGCCGGAAACGCGGAAGGCCGCATTGCTGCGGCCTTCCGGGCGTCGCGGGCGGCTGCCGCATGCATCGGCATGCGCTGCCGCCGGGCAGCCGGCTCAGCGCTGGCGGGCCTTGAAACGCGGGTTGGACTTGCAGATGACGAAGATCTTGCCACGGCGACGAACGACCTTGCAGTCGCGGTGACGGGCCTTCGCCGACTTCAGGGAGGACAGGACCTTCATGACGAACCTCTGAAAATGGTTGGGGCAAACAAGCCGGCAATTCTAGCTGGACCCGCGGCCCCGGATCAAGTACTTGCCCGGGATGCGGCGCGGCACGGTCTAGAATATCCGCCCCTCCCGGAGACCACCATGCCCGAATCCACCATCCCGGTACTGACCATCGACGGCCCCTCCGGCTCCGGCAAGGGCACGATCAGCCGCGCGGTGGCCGCGCGACTGGGCTGGCACTACCTGGATTCGGGCGCGCTGTACCGGGCGGTCGGGGTCGCCGCGGGCTGGGCCGACCTGGACCTGGACGACGCCGGCGCGCTGGTCCGCTGCGCCTTCGACACCGTGGTCGGCTTCCGCGACGATGCCGCGGGCGAGCCGCGGGTGCTGGTCAACGGCCATGACGCCACCGATGAGCTGCGCACCGAGACCGCCGGGGCGGCGGCCTCCGCCATCGCCGCCATCCCCGAGGTGCGTTCGGCGCTCAAGGAGCGCCAGCGCGCCTTCCGCCAGGCCCCGGGCCTGGTCGCGGACGGCCGCGACATGGGGACGGTGATCTTCCCGGACGCCGGCTGGAAGGTCTTTCTCACCGCGAGCGCCGAGGAGCGCGCCGAAAGGCGCTATAAGCAGTTGAAGGACAAGGGGGTTTCCGTTACATTGGACGGTCTGCTGCGGGAGATTCTGGCCCGCGACGCGCGCGATGCCAGCCGCGCGGTGGCTCCGCTCCGCCCGGCCGAAGACGCCGTGCGCATCGACACCACCGGCCAGGGCATCGAGGCGGTCGTCGAGCGCGTCCTGGCCTTGGTGCCCGGGCACGGGGCCTGAATCCGGCGCGGCAGATGGCCCCGCGTGGCGACCGCCGCGCGGATTTTCCGTTTCCAACCAGCACTCACGGCAAGGCGCAATCCCGCGCACGCCGACAACGGGTGGACCGGCCAGGCGCCCCGTGCGCAGCCGGTCTGTTTCATCAACCGAGTAATTTCCAATGACCGAATCATTCGCAGAACTGTTCGAAGCCAGCCAGGCGAACCTCGCCAAGCTGAAGCCCGGCGCGATCGTCACCGGCACCGTGGTCCAGGTGCGCACCGACGTCGTCGTGATCAACGCCGGCCTCAAGTCCGAAGGCATCGTGCCGATCGAACAGTTCCGTAACGACGCCGGCGAGATCGACGTCGCGGAAGGCGACGTCGTCAAGGTCGCCCTCGACTCCCTCGAGAACGGCTTCGGCGAGACCGTGCTGTCGCGCGAGAAGGCCAAGCGCGCCATGGTGTGGGACGAGCTCGAGGAAGCCCTCGAGAAGAACGAAACCGTCACCGGACGCATCAGCGGCAAGGTCAAGGGCGGCTTCACCGTCGACATCAAGGATGTCCGCGCGTTCCTGCCGGGTTCGCTGGTCGACGTGCGCCCGGTCCGCGACCCGGTGTACCTCGAGGGCAAGGAGCTGGAGTTCAAGCTCATCAAGCTCGACCGCAAGCGCAACAACGTCGTCGTCTCCCGCCGCGCGGTGGTCGAGAGCGAGCACTCCGAGGAGCGCGAGGCGCTGATGGAGAAGCTGGTCGAGGGCGCCGTGCTCAAGGGCGTGGTCAAGAACCTCACCGACTACGGCGCGTTCGTGGACCTCGGCGGCATCGACGGCCTGCTGCACATCACCGACATGGCCTGGAAGCGCGTGCGCCATCCGTCCGAGGTGGTGGAAGTGGGCCAGGAGCTCGACGTCCGCGTGCTCAAGTACGACCGCGAGCGCAACCGCGTCAGCCTCGGCCTGAAGCAGCTGGGCGAGGATCCGTGGGACAACATCGCCCGCCGCTACCCGTCCAACACCCGCGTGTTCGGCAAGGTCTCCAACGTCACCGACTACGGCGCGTTCGTCGAGATCGAGCCGGGCGTCGAGGGCCTGGTGCACGTGTCCGAGATGGACTGGACCAACAAGAACGTCAACCCGGCCAAGGTGGTGCAGGTCGGCGACGAGCTCGAGGTCATGGTGCTGGACGTCGACGAGGAGCGTCGCCGCATCTCGCTGGGCATCAAGCAGGTCACCTCCAACCCGTGGGAGACCTTCGCGGCCATCCACAAGAAGGGCGACAAGGTCGAGGGCCAGATCAAGTCGATCACCGACTTCGGCATCTTCATCGGCCTGGACGGCGGCATCGACGGCCTGATCCACCTGTCCGACATGAGCTGGAACACCAGCGGCGAGGACGTGGCCCGCGAGCTGAAGAAGGGTGACACCCTCGAGGCCGTGGTGCTGGCGGTGGACCCGGAGCGCGAGCGCATCAGCCTCGGCGTCAAGCAGCTCGAGCAGGATCCGTTCGGCCAGTTCATGGCCAACCACCCGCGCGGCTCCAAGGTCACCGGCACCGTCAAGGAAGTCGACGCCAAGGGCGCCGTGATCGAAGTGGCCGATGGCGTGGAAGGCTACGTGGCCGCCCGCGACATCGCCGACGAGCGCGTCGACGACGCCAGCCAGCACCTGAAGGTCGGTGACTCGATCGAAGCCAAGTTCATCGGCATGGACCGCAAGGGCCGCAGCCTGCAGCTGTCGATCAAGGCGAAGGACGAGGCCGAGGTGGCCGAGACCCTGGCCGAGTACAACCGCGCGGCGGCGGAAGCCTCCAGCGGAACCACCAAGCTGGGCGCGCTGCTGCGCGAGCAGCTGGACAGCAAGTCCGAGTAATACCGCAGCATCCGGCGGCGGCCCGGCGTGAGCCGGGCCGCCGTTGGCTTGTACAGGGTCGCCAGGGGGCACATGACCAAGTCCGAACTCATCGAGATCCTCGCCCAGCGCCAGGGGCACCTGAAGGCCGACGACGTCGACCTCGCGGTGAAGTCTCTGCTGGAGATGATGGGTGGCGCGCTGGCCAACGGCGAGCGCATCGAAGTCCGCGGTTTCGGCAGTTTCTCCCTGCATTACCGTCCGCCCCGCACGGGCCGCAACCCCAAGACCGGCGAGGCCGTCGCGCTGCCGGGCAAGCACGTTCCCCATTTCAAGCCGGGCAAGGAGCTGCGCGAACGCGTCAGCGAGGTCATGCCCCTTCCGGCCGAAGACTGACGTCGCCGCCATCCGCGGCTGACTGCGTGGCCCGGGCCGGCTAAGCTAGCCGCCCATGCGCCCGATCCGCATCCTCATCGGCATGCTGTGCCTGGCCACAGGCGTCGCGGTCGGTGCACTCAATCCACAGGTGGTCGAACTCGACCTCGGCCTGGCCGTGTTCCATCCGACGCTCGGCCTCGCGCTGCTTGCCACGCTGCTGTTGGGCGCGCTAGCCGGCGGACTGGCGACGATGGCGTCGATCGTGCTGCCGCTGCGCCGGCGCGCCCGCACGCCCACCCCCAACGCAATGGACGCCAACTGATGGCTTTCGTCACCGAGTGGTTCTGGTTCTTCCTGCTGCTGCCGATCGCTGCGCTCTCGGGCTGGGTGATCGGCCGCCGCGGCGGCGAGCGCCACAGCGACAGCCAGGTCAGCAAGCTGTCCACCACCTATTTCCGCGGCCTCAACTACCTGCTCAGCGAGGAGCCGGACAAGGCCATCGAGCTGTTCCTGCACATCGCCGAACTCGACAAGGACACCTTCGAGACCCAGATCGCGCTCGGGCACCTGTTCCGCCGCCGCGGCGAAGTCGACCGCGCGATCCGCCTGCACCAGGGCCTGGTCCAGCGTCCGGACCTCAGCGATCCGCAGAAGGTGCAGGCCTTGCTGGCGCTGGGCGAGGACTACATGCGCTCGGGCCTGCTCGATCGCGCCGAGACCGTGTTCACCGAGCTCGCCGCGCTCGACCAGCGTGCGCCGCAGGCGCTCAGGCACCTGATCGGCATCTACCAGGCCGAGCGCGACTGGCCCAAGGCGATTGAGAACGCGACCCGCTACGAAGACGTGACCGGCGAGCCCATGGGCAAGCTGATCGGCCAGTTCGAGTGCGAGCTCGCCGAGCGCCTGCGCGCCGCCGGTGACCGCGAGGGTGCGCAGGCGGCGGTGGCGCGCGCCTATGCGGCGGACTCCAGCTCGGTGCGCGCCGGCATGCTCGAGGGCCGCCTGGAGCTCGATGCCGGCAACGACGCTGCGGCAATCCGCGCCTACGAGCGCGCCGCCCGGCACGACCCCGACTTCCTTCCGGAAATCCTGCCGCCGCTGCGCTTGGCCTACGACCGCGTCGGCGACCTGCCCGGCGCGCGCGCCTTCCTCACCGAGATGAGCGAGCACTACCGCGGGGTGGCGCCGGTGCTGGCGCTGACGCATCTGGTCGAAGCGGAGGAGGGCGTGCCGGCGGCACGCCGTTTCCTCGCCCAGCAGCTCAAGGACCGGCCCTCGGTGCGCGGCGAGGCGGCGCTGATCGAGCTCACCCTGGCCGAAGGCGGGAACGAGGCGGCCACCCTGCAGGAACTCCGGCACATCACCGACCAGCTGCTGGTGCGCAACCCCGCGTACCGCTGCAACCGCTGCGGGTTCGGCGCGCGCAGCCACCATTGGCAGTGCCCGTCCTGCAAGGAGTGGGGCAGCATCAAGCCGCTGCTCAACTACGCCGTGGTCTGAGAGGAGTGGATCGCCTGGACTGGATCCACGCGCTGCCATGGCTGGCCGCCGCGGCGGCCCTCGGCGCTGCCGGAGCCTGGCTGGCACGCGCGCACGCGCTGCGTCACGGGCTGCTCGACCTGCCCGGGGAGCGGCGCAGCCACCAGGTCCCCACGCCGCGTGGCGGCGGCGTCGGCATCGCCGTGGCCTGGGTCCTGGCCTGCGTGCTGTCCGGGTGGTCGGGCTGGATGCCGTGGGAGCTGGCCCTGGCGGCGGGCTGCGGCAGCCTGTTGGTGGCGGTGGCCGGTTACATCGACGACCACCGCCCGCTGTCGGCCTGGTGGCGGCTGCTCGCGCACGTCGTGGCCGGCCTGGTGCTCGCCGCGGGTGTGTCCTTCGCCGGCGGAGCGGCGTGGCTGGCGCTGCTGGCCTTCGTGGCCGTGCCGGTCATGGTCAACGTCTGGAACTTCATGGATGGCATCGACGGCATCGCGACCAGCCAGGCCGCCCTGGCCGCGGCCGGCATCGCCGCGCTGGGCATCGCGTCGCATGGGGAGGAAGGGGTGCGGGCGGCGCTTCCAGCGCTGCTGCTGTGCGCCGCCTGCCTCGGGTTCCTGCCGTTCAACTTCCCGAGGGCGCGGATCTTCCTGGGCGACGTTGGCAGCGGAACCCTCGGTATCGCGCTGGCGGTCCTGGTGGTCCTGCTGCTGTCCGATGCGGCGCCGGGGCAGGGAGCGGGGCTGCTCGTCCTCGCGTGCCTGCCGCTCTCGGCGTTCCTGGTTGACGCGACCTTGACGCTCGGCGGGCGCATCGTCAGTCGCGAACAGTGGTGGACGGCCCACGTCGGCCATGCCTACCAGCGCCTGGCGAGGCGCACGGGTTCGCATGTTCCGGTGGCGTTCGCGTACGCCGGATGGACGGCCGTCGCCGTTCTGGCGGCGCTCGCTGCCTCAGGGAGCGGCTTCATCGTTAAACTGGCGGTCTGTGCGGGCTTCGTTGCCGCTGGAATCCTGGTATGGCGCGCCTCCACCGGTGCGGATGCACGAACGCATGAGGAGACGCCCGACGATGACCAGCCTGAGTGACCGGATCCGGAACGGCCTGCCGCGGCTGTCGGTGGTCGCGCACGACCTGGCCATGGTCTGGCTCACCTGGGCCGGTCTCAACCATTTCCGCCAGTCGGCCATCGACCAGGTCGCTGCCGCGCCGCTGCTGTCGCCGGAGATGCTGCTGATCCTGATCGTTCAGGGCCTCATCTTCTGGCAGGTCGGCCTTTACCGCGGCGTGTGGCGGTTCGCGAGCATCCCCGACCTGGTCAACATCGTGAAGGCGAGCCTGTTCGGCCTGCTGGCGATCCTGCCGCTGCTGTTCTTCGTCTTCGACCGCGCGGGCCAGGTGCCGCGCACGGTCATGCTGGCCTATCCGGTCGTGCTGTCGGCGCTGCTGGGCATGCCACGACTGCTGTACCGCGCATGGAAGGACCACGGCAACGAGCGCACCGACAAGGCGGCGCTGCGGGTGCTGATCCTCGGCGCGGGGCAGGCGGGCGAGGCGCTGGTGCGCGACCTGCGCCGCGTGGGAGCCTATCAGCCCGTGGGCTTTCTCGACGACGCGGCGAGGCTCCGCGGAAGCCACGTGCAGGGACTTCCGGTGCTGGGCAGGATCGACGACGTGGGCCAGATCGCGCCGGAGACCGCTGCGCGCCTGCTGGTGATCGCGATGCCGTCGCTGGACGCGACCGCCATGCGCCGGGTGGTTGCCGCCTGCGAACGAACGGGCCTGCCGTTCCGCACCGTTCCGCGGCTCAACGACCTGCTCGAGGGGCGGTCGCTGCCGGGTGAGCTGAAGGAAGTCGCGATCGAGGACCTGCTCGGCCGAAAGCCGGTCACGCCGGACTGGAAGGCCATCCGCGGCTGGCTCGGAGGCCGCAGCGTGCTGGTCACCGGCGCTGGTGGCTCGATCGGAGCCGAACTCTGCCGCCAGTGCGCGCGCCACGGCGCCCGCCAGATCACGCTGATCGAGATCGACGAACTGGCGCTGCTGACCGTTCAGAACGAGCTGCGCCGGGACTTCCCCCAGATCGAGTGCCTGCCCGTGCTGGGCGACTGCGGCGATCCGGCGGTGATCCGCCACGCACTGTCGCTGTCGCAGCCGGAGGCGGTCTTCCACGCCGCCGCGTACAAGCAGGTGCCGGTGCTGGAATCGCAGCTCCGCGAAGCCGTGCGCAACAACGTGCTGGCCACGGCGACGGTGGCGCACGAGGCGCAGGCGGCCGGGGTCGGCACCTTCGTGCTGATTTCCACCGACAAGGCGGTGGATCCGGTCAACGTGCTGGGCGCCAGCAAGCGCCTGGCGGAAATGGTCTGCCAGGCGATGAACAGCCTTGACGGCACGCGCTTCGTGACGGTGCGCTTCGGCAACGTGCTCGACTCGGCCGGCAGCGTGGTGCCGCTGTTCCGTGCGCAGATCCGCAGCGGCGGGCCGGTGACGGTGACCGACCCGGAGGTCACGCGCTACTTCATGACCATCCCCGAGGCCTGCCAGCTGATCCTGCAGGCCGTGGCGATCGGGTCGAGGCAGGCGGTGTATACCCTCGACATGGGCGAGCCGGTGTCGATCCGCCTGCTGGCGGAGCAGATGATCACGCTCGCCGGCAAGCAGCCCGGCCGCGACATCGCCATCGTCTATACCGGCCTGCGTCCGGGCGAAAAGCTGCACGAGACGCTGTTCCACGCCGACGAGCGCTACCGGCCCACGGCGCATCCCAAGATCCTGCAGGCGGAAGCGCGCGTCGTGTCTTCGGAGCGGATCGGCCCGGCCCTGTCGCGCCTGCGCGACGCGGTCGCCAGCTACGATCTCGAGGCCCTTGACCAGGCCCTGCGCGAGGCGGTTCCGGAGTTCGCGCCCCTGGTCCACCATGAAGAGCCCGCGGCCGCGACGGTGGTCGCCTTTCCCGCAAGGAACGCAAGACGCACATGACCCGACGCATCCGCAAGGCGGTTTTTCCCGTGGCCGGCCTCGGCACCCGGTTCCTCCCGGCCACCAAGACGGTTCCCAAGGAAATGTTGCCGATCGTCGATCGGCCCCTGATCCAGTATGCGGTCGACGAAGCGGTCGAGGCCGGATGCGACACCATGGTGTTCGTCACCAACCGCTACAAGCACGCGGTCGCGGACTACTTCGACAAGGCCTATGAGCTGGAGCAGAAGCTCGAGCGCGCCGGCAAGACGACGCAGTTGGAGCTGGTGCGCAACGTATTGCCAAAGGGCGTGCGCGCGGTGTTCGTCACGCAGGCCGAGGCCCTGGGGCTTGGGCATGCCGTGCTTTGCGCCAAGCCGGTGGTCGGCGACGAGCCCTTCGCGGTCATCCTCCCCGACGACCTGATCTGGAACCGCGGTCCGGGCGCGCTCGCCCAGATGGCCGACGTGGCCGAAGCCAGCGGATCGAGCGTCATCGCGACCCAGTCGGTGCCGGCGGAGCAGGTGTCCAGCTACGGGATCGTGGCGACGGATGAATTCAGCAACCGGCGCGGCCGGATCACGGCCATCGTGGAGAAGCCCAGGCCTGCCGACGCGCCCAGCGACCTGGCCGTGGTTGGGCGCTACGTGCTGTCACCGCGGATCTTCGACCTGCTGGAGGCCACCCGCCCGGGCGCGGGCGGGGAGATCCAGCTCACCGACGCCATTTCGGCCCTCCTGGCGGAGGAGAGCGTGCTCGCCTACCACTTCCAGGGCACCCGCTTCGACTGCGGGACGCACATCGGCCTCATCGAGGCCACCATCCGCCATGCGCTTGACCATGAAAAACTCAGCGAGGCCGCCCAGGGCTTCATGCGGGAGGCGCTGGTCGAGCTGGGGGTCGTCGACTCCTGATGACTGCGGGAAGCCGGGTGACATCTTGCGGAAGGCAGGGTTATATTCAAGCGGTCATGAGTGGGGTGAGAGCCCTCATGATCGCTTGACAGCACATCAACCAGGGAGAGACCGCTTCATGAAGCTTGCAACAACCTTCGCGGGCCTGACGCTCGCCATTGCCGCCGCCTACAGTGCGCCGGCCGTCTCGCAGGTCGTCCATTCCAATGCCGCCCAGCCTGCTGCCCGGTGCCAGGGCGCACTGCCGAACTTCGAAGTCGGCCTGCGCAAGCGGCCGCTCGCCGTGCAGAACGTGGGCACCACGCCGATGTTCATCACCTGCGGCTTCGAGTTCGACGCCGGCGCGGCGATCGACAACTCGGCCCTGCTGGTCGACACCTATTTCACCAACACGACCACGGAGCCGGCCACCGTGACCTGCACCGCCGTGGGTGGCTGGGAAGGTGGTGATACCGAGAACATCAGCCTGAGCGTGGAGATCCCGGCCGGTGGTGGCGGCGAGGACGGCAACATCTTCGTCGCGGACACCGATTTCGAAACGGGTGCCATGGCGTCCGGCCTGGTGGCGTTCAGCTGCCGCCTGCCCGGCGGCGTCGGCATCAACGACACCTACGTGTACTGGGCGACCGAGTAAGCCGGTCCCGTACCAAGCGAGCAGAAAAGGGGTGCCGGGCAACCGGCACCCCTTTTTCCTGACCTCGTGATCGAACACACTGCATCCTTTGAACCGGGCCCGACGCTTCCATGAAACCAGGCACCAAGCTTCCCATCATCGCGGCTGCCGCCATTGTCGTGGCGGTCGTGGCCGGCACGTTCTTCCTGCGGGGCGATCGCACGCCGACTGCGACCGCCCCAGATGCCGTTGCGGCCGCGCAGGAGTCTGCGCCTTCGGCCGGTTTCGCCCCGCCGGTCGCGCGCACAGCGCCGTCGGTCCCGGGAAGGCCCGCCACCGACGAGGCCATGATCGAGCAGCTCGACCAGCGGGCCCGAAAGCGCGAAGAACACCAGGCGCGAACCGCAGCACTCAAGGAGCAATCCGCGCAGCGGTATGCCAGCGAGCAGGTTGATCCGGCCTGGGCGCCGGGGAAGATCACCGAACTCAACGGCATCGCGGCCGACCCGGCCTTCGATGTCGCCGGTGCGCAACCCCGCAACCTCAGCATCGACTGCCGCAGCAGCATGTGCCGCATCGACGGCCAGTTCGAAGACGCCGGCAAGGCCGAGGACTGGATCCTGCTCTACACCGCCAGCGTCGGGAGTGCGATGCCGAGCTCCGTGATTTCGCGCACCCGCAACCCGGACGGCACGATGCGCGTGGAGATCTACGGGCGCGGCCGCTGACCGGCCCCGGCCTCTCTGAGGCAATCGGCCGCAACGAAAAAGGGACGCCTTGGGCGTCCCTTTTTCCTCCAGGACTACAGGGCCTCGAACACTCCCGCAGCCCCCATGCCGGTGCCGATACACATCGTCACCATGCCGTACTTCTGCTTCCTGCGGCGCATGCCGTGGACGATGGTCGCCGTGCGCACCGCACCGGTGGCGCCCAGCGGGTGGCCCAGCGCGATCGCGCCGCCCAGCGGGTTGACCTTCGACGGATCCAGCTCCGAGTCCCGGATCACCGCCAGCGCCTGGGCGGCGAAGGCCTCGTTGAGCTCGATCCAGTCCAGCTGGTCCTTCGTCAGGCCGCCCTGCTTGAGCGCCTTCGGAATCGCCGCGATCGGGCCGATGCCCATCACCTCGGGACGCACGCCGGCGACCGAAAACGAGACGAAGCGGGCGAGGGGGGTGAGGCCGTAGTCCTTGATCGCCTGCTCGGAGGCCACCAGCACCGCACCGGCACCGTCGCTCATCTGCGAGGAGTTGCCGGCGGTCACGCTGCCCCCGAACTGGCCGTTGCGGAACACCGGGCGCAGCTTTGCCAGGCCTTCCAGCGAGGTGTCCGGGCGCGGGCCCTCGTCGTGCTCGACCAGCGCCTTCTTCACCCGCACCGCGTTGCCGCCGAGGTCGGGGATGCGGGCCACGACTTCCAGCGGCGAGATCTCGTCGGCGAACTCGCCGGCCTTCTGCGCCGCCAGCGCCTTCTGGTGCGAGGCCAGCGCGAACGCGTCCTGGTCCTCTCGTGAGACCTTCCATTCCTCGGCGACCTTCTCGGCGGTGATGCCCATGCCGTAGGCGATGGCGACGTGGTCGTCCTTGAACACGCTCGGCGACAGCGCCACCTTGTTGCCCATCATCGGCACCATGCTCATCGACTCGGTGCCGCCGGCCAGCACCAGGTCGGCGTTGCCGAGCCGCACCTGGTCGGCCGCCAGCGCCACGGCCTGCAGGCCGGAGGAACAGAAGCGGTTGATGGTCTGCGCGGCCACGGTGTCGGGCAGCCCGGCCAGCAGCACGCCGATGCGCGCCACGTTCATGCCCTGCTCGCCCTCGGGCATGGCGCAGCCGATGATGGCGTCGTCGATGCGGTTGACGTCGATGCCCGGCGCCTGCGCGACCACGGACTTCAGCACGTGGGCCAGCATGTCGTCGGGGCGGGTGTTGCGGAACACGCCCTTGGGCGCCTTGCCCACCGGGGTGCGGGTGGCGGCGACGATGTAGGCGTCCTGTACCTGCTTGCTCATCTGTTTGATCCTTGCTTGATCTCCTTCCCCCGCATCGCGGGGGAAGGTGCCCGAAGGGCGGATGGGGGCAACCCCGCTGGATCCCTCCCGAAGCCGGGAACGACCCCGCGCGGCCTCAGTTCCTCAGCGGCTTGCCGGTCTTGAGCATGTGCGCGATGCGGGCCTGGGTCTTCTCCTGCTGCGCGAGTTCGACGAAGTGCTGGCGCTCCAGGCGCAGCAACCAGTCCTCGTCGACCACCGCGTTGCGGTCGACGTCGCCGCCGCTGACCACGGTGGCGATGCGCTGCGCGATCTCGTAGTCGTACTCGCTGATGAAGCGGCCCTCGAGCATGTTCTCCAGCAGCATGCGGAAGGTGGCGATGCCGACGTCGCCGGCCACGCGGATGCGGCGGGCGGGCAGCGGCGGGCGGTAGCCGGTCTCGGCCAGGCCGCGGGCCTCGGCCTTCGCGATGTGCAGCAGTTCGTGGGCGTGGAAAGCGACCTTGTCCTGCGCACGCAGCAGGCCGAGCTCCTTCGCCTCGACGGCCGAAGTGGACACCTTGGCCATCGCCACGGATTCGAACCAGCCCTTGAGCTCGGCGAACACGTCGCCGTTCGGGCCGGCCGCGTCGGAGGCGCGCACGGCGAACTCCTTCAGGCCGCCGCCGGCCGGCAGCAGGCCCACGCCGGCCTCGACCAGGCCGATGTAGCTCTCCAGGTGCGCGACCGTGCGCGCGGAATGCATCTGGAACTCGCAGCCGCCGCCCAGCGCCAGGCCTCGCACCGCGGCCACCACCGGCACCAGCGAGTACTTGAGCGCCAAGCTGGTGGCCTGGAAGTTGGCGACCATCGCCTCGAAGGCGTCGACCTTGCCGGCCTGGAGCAGGCCCAGCGCGCCGGCCAGGTCGGCACCGGCGGAGAAGGGCTCCTTCGGCTGCCAGATCACCAGGCCGGCAAAATCGCGCTCGGCCCGCGCCACCGCTTCCTGCAGGCCGTCGAGCACCTGGTCGGAGACGGTGTGCATCTTGGTCTTGAACGAGGCCACGGCGATGTCGTCGCCGTCGCTCCACATGCGGATGCCGTCGTTCTCGAACACCGTCTCGCCCTTGGGGAAGGACTCGCCCAGCAGCGGATCGGGAAAGCGCTGGCGCTTGTAGACGGGCAGGGCGGAGCGGGGCAGGCGGGCGTTCTTGCCGGGGCTGTAGCTGCCCTCGGCCGAATGCACGCCATCGCGGCCGTCGAACACCCAGTCCGGCAGCGGCGCGTCGCTCATGGCCTTGCCGGCCACGATGTCGTCGGCGATCCACTGCGCCACCTGCTTCCAGCCCGCGGCCTGCCAGGTCTCGAACGGGCCGAGCGACCAGCCGTAGCCCCAGCGGATGGCCAGGTCGACGTCGCGTGCGGTCTCTGCGATGTCGGCCAGGTGGTAGGCGGAGTAGTGGAACAGATCGCGGAACACGCCCCACAGGAACTTCGCCTGCGGGTGCTCGCTGGCGCGCAGGGCGGCGAACTTCGCCACCGGGTCCTTCGTCTTCAGGATCTCGACCACCTCGTCGGCGGCCTTGCGGTCGGCCGGGCGGTAGTCCTGCTTCTCCAGGTCCAGGACCAGGATGTCCTTGCCGACCTTGCGGAAGATGCCGGCGCCGGCCTTCTGGCCCAGCGCGCCCTTCTCGACCAGCGCGGACAGCCACTTGGGCGACTTGAAGTACTTGTGCCAGGGGTCGTCGGGCAGGGTGTCGGCCATGGTCTTGATGACATGCCCCATGGTGTCCAGGCCGACCACGTCGGAGGTGCGGTAGGTCGCCGACTTCGGGCGCCCGACCAGCGGGCCGGTCAGGGCATCGACCTCGTCGAAGCCCAGGCCGCTCTCCCGGGTGTGGTGGATCGTCGACAGGATCGAGAACACGCCGATGCGGTTGCCGATGAAGTTGGGGGTGTCGCGCGCGTAGACCACGCCCTTGCCGAGGGTGCTGGTGAGGAAGGCCTCCAGGCCCTGCAGCACGGCCTTGTCGGTGGTGCGCGCCGGGATCAGCTCGGCCAGGTGCATGTAGCGCGGCGGGTTGAAGAAGTGCACGCCGCAGAAGCGCGGGCGCAGCTTCTCCGGCAGCGCCTCGGCCAGCTTGTTGATGCCCAGGCCCGAGGTGTTGCTGGCCAGCACGGCGTGGTCGGCCACGAAAGGCGCGATCTTTTCGTACAGGTCCTGCTTCCAGTCCATGCGCTCGGCGATGGCCTCGATGATCAGGTCGCAGTCCTTCAGGCGCTGCAGCCCGAGCTCGTAGTTGGCCGGGGTGATGGCCGCGGCCAGCGACTTCGAGGCCAGCGGCGCAGGGCTGAGCTTGCCAAGACCGGCGATCGCGCGGTTGACGATGCCGTTGGGGTCGCCTTCCTTGGCAGGCAGGTCGAACAGCACGGTGTCGACGCCGGCGTTGGTGAGGTGGGCGGCAATCTGCGCCCCCATCACGCCGGCGCCGAGCACGGCGGCGCGACGCACAAGCAGTTTCTCAGTCATGTTCGGCAACTCCTTGATTTAAATATCGTTCAACTCTTGATTCCGGCCGCCGCGAAGCGGATCAGCTCGTCCGCGGCACGCTTGCGGTGGGCGACCTCGCTGACCCCGGCGGGACGCTTGATCAGCCCGAAATCGGACATGGCGTAGGTCAGCGCACCGGACAGGAAGTCCAGCCGCCAGTACAGCTGCTCCTTTTCGAGCCCCGGCACGCACTGCGCGATCGCGCGCGCGAATTCGCGCAGCACATGGCCGTACTGCTCCGACAGGAACTGGCGCAGCCCGTCGTTCTTCTCCGCATAGGCACGCGCGATCACGCGGATGAACGCGGCGCCGCCCTGGCAGTCGCGGGCCACGGCCAGGGCGGGCTCCACGAAGGCGGCCAGGACCGCTTCGAGCTCGCCCGGCCGGTCCTTCGATGCCTGTTCCAGCTGGCTGAGGCGCTGCCGGCTCATCTCGTCCATCCGGCGACGGAACACCTCGTTGATGAGGTTTTCCTTGCTGCCGAAGTGGTAGTTGACCGCGGCGATGTTGACGTCGGCGCGGCTGGTGACCTGACGCAGCGAGGTGCCCAGGAAGCCATGCTGGGCGAACAGCTCCTCGGCGGCGCCGAGGATCCGGTCCTTGGTGGAGAACTGGGTGCTTGCCATGGTGCGCAGGGCCTTGCCTGAATCAAACGCTTGTTTGGATACTAGGCGGGCCCGGGGCGGCCGGTCAAATGGAAAAAGTTCAGGACCGCGCGTGCAGGCGGCGCATCCGATCCGCTAGAATTACTCCAGCCTTGTCGGCTAAACCCGCGCCCCGGCGTGGGTTTTTCCATGTTACCGTGTGTCGGCCTGGAAGGCCGGCACCTCATCCCGGAGACCTCCCCATGGCGCTCGAGCGCACCCTGTCCATCATCAAGCCCGATGCCGTTGCCAAGAACGTCATCGGCGAAATCTATTCCCGCTTCGAGAAGGTCGGCCTGAAGATCGCCGCCGCGAAGATGAAGCAGCTCTCGCGCGCCGAGGCCGAGGGCTTCTACGCCGTGCACCGCGAGCGTCCGTTCTTCAACGCCCTGGTCGAGTTCATGATCAGCGGGCCGGTGATGATCCAGGTCCTGGAAGGCGAGAACGCCGTCCTCAAGCACCGTGACCTGATGGGCGCCACCAACCCGAAGGAAGCCGCCGCCGGCACCATCCGCGCCGACTTCGCCGACTCGATCGACGCCAACGCCGTGCACGGTTCCGACGCCGCCGAAACCGCCGCCTTCGAGATCGCGTACTTCTTCCCGTCGACGGACGTCTACGGTCGTTGATTCTTTTTTGCCACAAGATTACGCGGATCACGCGGATGAACACGGATAAAGCAAACAGATCCGAAATCAGGGCTTTCCACCTGTCTTCATGCTTCTGCTCTATCCGCGCAAATCCGCGTGATCCGCGTTCATCCGTGGCAAAGGCTTTTGCTCTTCCGACAGTCCCGTGACCGAAGCCGCAACCAAGCAGAATCTCCTGGACCTCGATCGCGCGGGGCTGGAGGCGTTTTTCGCCGATGTACTCGGCGAGAAGCGTTTCCGTGCGCACCAGGTGATGAAGTGGATCCACCACCGGCACGTGACCGACTTCGACGAGATGACCGACCTGGGCAAGGCGCTGCGCGCCAAGCTGCAGGAGCGGGCTGAAGTCGTGGTGCCGCAGGTGCACTTCGACAAGGAATCCGAGGACGGCACCCACAAGTGGCTGCTGGGCATGGATGGCAGGAATGCCATCGAGACCGTCTACATTCCCGACAAGGGCCGCGGCACGCTGTGCGTGTCCTCGCAGGTGGGCTGCGCGCTCAACTGCACCTTCTGCTCCACGGCCACCCAGGGCTTCAACCGCAACCTGTCCACCGCCGAGATCATCGGCCAGGTCTGGGTGGCGGCGAAGCACCTTGGCAACATTCCCCACAAGCAGCGCCGCCTCACCAACGTGGTGATGATGGGCATGGGCGAGCCGCTGGCCAACTTCGACAACGTCGTGCGCGCGATGAGCGTGATGCGCGACGACCTGGGCTACGGCCTGGCCAACAAGCGCGTGACGCTGTCGACCGCCGGCATGGTGCCGATGATCGATCGGCTGGCCGAGGAAAGCGACGTCTCGCTTGCCGTGTCGCTGCACGCGCCCAACGACGAGCTGCGCACGAAGCTGGTGCCGCTCAACAAGAAGTACCCGATCGCCCAGCTGATGGACGCCTGCGTGCGCTACGCGCTGCGCAAAAAGGGCGAGTCGGTGACCTTCGAATACACGTTGATGAAGGGCGTCAACGACCAGCCGGAGCACGCGCTCGAGCTGGTGCAGCTGCTGCGTGCGTTCGACCGCGCGGTGCAGATGAAGGACGCCGCCAAGATCAACCTGATTCCGTTCAACCCGTTCCCAGGCACGCGCTACGAGCGCCCGGACGATGCGGCGATCCGCACCTTCCAGAAGCTGCTCAACAGCGCGGGCATGATTGCGCCGGTGCGCCGCACCCGTGGCGACGACATCGACGCCGCCTGCGGCCAGCTCAAGGGCCAGGTCGCCGACCGCACCCGCCGCCAGGCCGAGTTCCGGCGCAGCCTCGAGGCGGGCGGGGAGGGCGGCCATGTCCATCGCTAGGCTGGCTGCCTGCGCGATGGCGGTGGCCGTGCTGGCGTCCACCGCCGGCTGCGCGCGGCTGAGCTTCATCAAGCCGAGCGCCGAGCGTGGCAGGTCCGAACAGGTGGCGCCGGTCTATGACGTCAGCGGCAAGCGCGGCAGCGGCCGGTCCGACGACAATCCCCGCGTCCACCTGCTGCGCGGCGAGCAGGCGCTGCGCGAGGGTCGCGCGGCCGATGCCGAGGCCGAAGCCCGCAAGGCGCTGCGGATCGATGGCAGCAGCGAACTCGCGCATACGCTGCTGGCGCTGTCGCTGGATCGCCAGGGACGCACCGCAGATGCCGGCGAGCACTATGCGCGCGCCGCGGAGCTGGCGCCGGGCTCGGGCGCGGCGCTGAACAACTACGGCAGCTGGCTGTGCCTCAACGGCCGCGCGCCCGAAGCGATGACGTGGTTCGACCGCGCCCTGGCCGACCGCAGCTATGCCAGCCCGGCCTCCGCGCTGGCCAATGCCGGCGCCTGCGCGGTCGAAGGCGGCCAGCCGGCGCGGGCCGAGCGCGATCTGCGCGCCGCCCTGCGCCTGGATCCGGTGAATGCTGTTGCGCTCGAAGCGCTGGCGCGGCATCTTTACCGGCTGGGGGAATACTTCGAGGCACGGGCGTTTTCGCAGCGCCGTCTCGATGCGGCACAGGCTTCGCCGGCCGCGCTACTACTTGCGTCACAGATCGAGGACAAGCTCGGCGACAAGGCTGCCGCCGCTCGTTATGTTCAGCGCCTGCGGTCGGAGTTTCCGCACGCGCCAGCAAGGCTGCCCGGGGACAGCACTTCACGATGATGCCGTCAGACCACAACACGACCGACGCCAACCATGGCTGCGGCCAGCGCCTCCGCACCGCCCGCGAGGCCGCCGGCCTCTCCATCCAGGACGTCGCCAGCCGGCTGAAGATGCCGGTGCGCGTGGTCGAATCGCTCGAGGCTGAGGACTGGAGCCGCCTCGGCGCACCGGTCTTCATCCGCGGGCAGCTGCGCAGCTACGGGCGCCTGCTTGGACTCGCCACCTCGACGGTCCACGCGGCCTCCGGAGTCGAACCGGTCCGGCCGGTGGAGCTCAAGCCGCGCACCTACGTGCCGCGCATGCGCATCATCGCCGAGCAGTCCGCGCGCCGCCTGGTCTACGTGGTGATCACCGCCGCGATCGCGCTGCCGGTGTGGCTGGCGACCCGGCCGCACCTTGCGCCGCAGGACACGGTGTCGGGGTCGCTGGACGTCCCGGTCGGTGCGGTGGGCGAACCCGAGGCTTCCCGCGGTCCGACCGCCCTGGTGGCCTCCATGGCGCCGGTCCCGCAGCGCACCGCTCCGCAGGCGGCGCCGGCCGTCGCCGCCCCCGCGCTGGAGTTCGAGCTGTCGGACGACAGCTGGGTCGAGATCAGCGCTCCCGATGGACGCGTGCTCGAGCAGACCCTGCTGCGTGCCGGCGAGATCCGCGGCTTCGCGGCCGGCGAAGTGGGCGCGGTGGTGCTCGGCAACGCCGACGCGGTCGACGTGCGCGCCAACGGCGAGACGCAGGACATCTCGCCCTACCTCCGGGCGAACGTCGCCCGCTTTACGGTATCCTCTGACGGTTCGCTCGCGCCCGCCGGCCACTGAGCCCGGCGCAGCGGCTGCGACGGTCCCTCCGGGACCCCGCGCATGAAACCGGCGGCCCGCTCGCGGGCCGTTCCCTTTCCGGTGTCCACACGCCCGTCGGCGGCGTGGCGCCCAGCATGATCGGAAGAACATGGCAGTAGACGAGTTGCTCGACGAGCACGAACAGGGCGAACGCGTACGCCAGTGGATCCGGCAGAACGCCATCGGGGTGGTCGGCGGCATCGCGGTCGCGCTGGTCCTGGTCTACGGCTGGGGCAAGTGGCAGGACCACCTGCACGGCCAGCGCGTCGCCAAGGGCGAGGCCTATACCGCGTTCAACGAAGCGCTCGCGGCGGATGACCTCGAGCAGGCGCGCAGCCTGGCCGATTCGGCGGGTCTTTCCGAGGGTGTGTACGCCAGCCTGGTGCCGCTCGACCTGGCGGCCGCCCAGGTCCGCGCCGGCGACAGCGAGGCGGCGATCGCGACGCTCTCGGGCATCCGCGACGCGGACCCGGCGCTGGCGCCGGTCATCGCGCGCCGGCTGGCGGTGCTGCTGATCGACGCGGGGCGCACCGACGAGGCCCTGGCCGCGCTCGGCGACGCCCGCGACGCCGGCAGCCTGGAAGTCCGCGGCGACGCCGAACGGGCCGCCGGGCGCATGGAGCAGGCCCGCGAGGCCTACGCCGCCGCGCTTGCGGCGCTCGACGAGACCGCCCCCCAGCGCGGGCTGGTGCGGATCAAACTGATCGATGCCGGCGGTACCCCCGCCGCGGATGACGGGGAGCAGGCCCGATGAGCGCACAGATCTCCAATTCCACGCCTCGCGGCCTGCGCCTCGCCGGCCGCGCCGCCGTCGTGCTCGCCTGCCTGAGCGTGGCCACCGGCTGCAGCACCGTGCGCGGCTGGTTCTCCAGCGGCGACAAGGACGAGGTCCAGACCGAGCCGGCCGAGCTGGTCGAGTTCCAGTCCCAAGCCACGCCCAGCCGGCTGTGGACGGCGAGCGCCGGCAAGGGCGACGGCAACACCGGCGTGCGCCAGGGCGCGTTCATCGCCGACGGCGTGGTGTACGCCGCGTCGGTGGAAGGCGGGGTGCGCGCTTTCGACCTGCAGAGCGGCAACAGCCTCTGGCGGCACGAATCGGACCTGCGCCTGTCCGGTGGTCCCGGCGCCGGCGACGGCCTGGTCGTGGCCGGCTCGCTCGACGGCGAGGTGGTCGCGCTGGACGCGGCCAGCGGCGCGCTGCGCTGGACCGCCAAGGTGCCCAACGAGGTCATCGCACGCCCGGCGGTCGGCCAGGGCCTGGTCGTGGTCCGCTCGAACGACGGGCGCGTCACTGCGTTCGACGCCGCCAGCGGCGAGCGCCGCTGGTTCTGGATCGAGGAGCTGCCCACCCTGACCGTGCGCGGCAACGCGCCGGTCGCGCTCGCCCCGGGCTACGCCTTCGTCGGCACCGACGAGGGCGACCTGGTCGCGCTGTCGCTCACCGACGGACGCAAGATGTGGGAGCAGGCGGTCGCCCTGCCTGACGGGCGCACCGAGCTTGAGCGCATGGCCGACATCGACGGTGCGCCCGTGGTCGATGGCCCCGCCGTCATCGCCAGCAGCTACAAGAACCGCACCATGGCCTTCGAAGGCCCGTCCGGCCGGCCGCTCTGGGCCGCCGAGAGCGGCGGCGCCGGCAGCGTCGGCGTCGCAGACGACCGCGTGGTCGTGAGCGACGCCGCCGGCACCGTCTGGGCCATCGACAAGTACGTCGGCACGTCCTACTGGCGCCAGCCGGCGCTGGCCCGCCGCAACCTGAGCCCGGCGGTCGTGCACGGCGCCTACGCCGTGGTCGGCGACCTCGAGGGCTACCTGCACTGGATGCGGCTGTCCGACGGCGAGTTCGCCGCGCGCACGCGCGCCGGCCGCTCCGCCATCGCGGCGCATCCGGTGGTGGCCGACGGCGTGATGGTGGTGCAGAACGTCGACGGCGACCTCAGCGCCTGGCGCATCGACTGAACCCCGCGAATTGGCGGGACATCGCGGCCCCGGGTAGTCTCTGCCCGGGGCCGCGCGTTTCCCGCATCCACGAACCAAGGCACGACATCCCATGCTTCCCCTGGTCGCCCTGGTGGGCCGTCCCAACGTCGGCAAGTCGACGCTCTTCAACGCCCTGACGCGCACGCGTGACGCGCTCGTGCACGACCAGCCGGGGGTCACCCGCGACCGCCACTACGGCGTGTGCCGGCTCGACGAGGCGCGGCCCTTCGCGCTGGTCGACACCGGCGGCATCGCCGATGGCGGCGTGCACCTCGTCACCGGCGACCTGGCCGGCGCGACCGCGCGCCAGGCCCGCGCCGGCGCCGACGAGGCCGACCTGGTGCTGTTCGTGGTCGATGGCCGCGAAGGTCCGTCGTCGGTCGACGACGAGATCCTCGCGTGGCTGCGCAAGTCCGACAAGCCGGTGTTCCTGGTGGTCAACAAGACCGATGGCGTGGACGCACGCGCCGCGCTGGCGGAATTCGCGCGCTACGGCTTCCGCGACGTCGTGCCGGTCTCGTCCGCGCACCGCCAGGGCCTCGACGACCTGGTCGAGGCGATCCACGAACGCCTGCCGGAGCAGGGCGCCACCGAAGTCCCCGACAACGACCCGGACCGCATCCGCATCGCCTTCGTCGGCCGTCCGAACGTGGGCAAGTCGACCCTGGTCAACCGCATCCTCGGCGAGGAGCGGATGATCGCCTCCGACGTCGCCGGCACCACCCGCGATTCCATCTCCGCCGACCTCGAGCGCGACGGCCGCCTGTACCGGCTGGTCGACACCGCCGGCATCCGCCGCAAGTCGCGGGTCGACGAGGCGGTGGAGACCTTCTCGATCATCAAGACGCTGGAGTCGATCGAGCACTGCCAGGTCGCCGTGGTGCTGATCGACGCCCGCGAGGGCGTGACCGACCAGGACGCCAGCGTGCTCGGCGCCGTGCTCGACGCGGGGCGCGCGCTGGTGATCGCCGTCAACAAGTGGGACGGCCTGGACACCTACCAGCGCGAACAGGTCGAGGCGCTGCTGTCGCGCAAGCTGGCCTTCGTGCCCTGGGCCGAGGCCGTGCGCATCAGTGCGCTGCACGGCTCCGGCCTGCGCGAGCTGTTCCGCGCGATCCACCGCGCGCATGCTTCGGCCACGCGCAGTTTCAGCACCGCCGAGGTCACGCGCGCGGTCGAGATCGCGGCCGAGGCCAGCCCGCCGCCGGTGGTGCGCGGCCATGCCGCCAAGCTGCGTTTCGCGCATCCGGGAGGCGAGAGCCCGCCGACCATCATCGTGCACGGCACCCGCCTGCGTACGCTGTCGGACAGCTACAAGCGCTACCTCGAGAACTTCTTCCGCAAGCGCTTCAAGCTGGTCGGCACGCCGGTGCGCTTCGTGTTCAAGGAGGGCGAGAACCCCTACAAGGACAAGAAGAACGTGCTGTCCGAGCGCCAGGTGGCGAAGAAGAAGCGCCTGATCCGTCACGCCAAGCGCGGGAAGTGAACCAGGCGGCGACCACGCTCGGGCTGCTGGCAGGCGGGCGCGCCACGCGCCTGGGTGGCCTCGACAAGGCCTGGCTGCAGCGCGGCGGAGTGCCGCAGGTGGTCCGCCTGGCCGGACGCGTGCGCGGCGAGGTCGACGCGGTGCTGGTCTCCGCCAACCGGGACCACGGCCGCTATGCCGCCCACGATCTGGTTCCGGTGGCCGACCGACATCCGGACCTCGGGCCCTTGGGTGGGCTGGATGCCCTGGCCGCCGCCTGCGCGACGCCGTGGCTGCTCACGCTCCCGGTGGATCTGGTGTCGGTCAACGACTGCCTGCTGCGCAACCTGCGCGCCGCGGGCGGGGAGGGCGCCTGGGCCGAGGACGACGATGGCCGCCAGCCGCTGGTGGCGCTGTGGCGCGTCGAGGCGCTGCGCGCGGCGCTGCCGGCCGCGCTGGAGTCCGGCGACTTGGCGGTGCGCACGCTGCAGGCGCGGCTCGGAATGGTCGGCGTGCGCTTCGCCGGCCTGCGCTTCGGCAACCTCAACACGCCCGATGACCTCGCCGCCGCCGGCTGCACGCCGGGATGAACGCTGCGTGCCGCGGCGGGAGCGGCGCGGGCGGATGGCTTGGCGTAGGGTAGGCGGATCTCGGGTTGGCCGCAGTCGGCGGGAGTGGGGCGGTGGCGGATAATCGCGGCATGCGTGCAACTGAAATCACACCGCGCGACGCACGGCGGCGGCTCGAAACCATGGGCGCCACCCTCGTCGACGTGCGCGAAGACCATGAGCGCGAGGGCGGCATGGCCGAAGGTGCGCTCGGCATCGCGCGCGGCGAGCTGGAGGCCGACCCCGGCTTCCACTTCTACGACCGCGACCGCGAACTGGTGCTGATCTGCCAGACCGGCGGGCGCTCGATGCTGGCGGCCGAAGCGCTGCGGCGCCAAGGATACCGCAACGTGGCCTCGGTCCGCGGCGGCACGCTGCGCTGGATCGCCGAGGGCCTGCCGATGGCCCGCCCCGATCCCGCGGCGCCGGCGCGCGACGAGGATTTCCACCAGCGCTATTCGCGCCACCTGCTGCTGCCCGAGATCGGCATGCGCGGCCAGAAGCGGCTGCAGTCCTCGCGCGTGCTCATGCTGGGCGCCGGCGGCCTCGGCTCGCCGGCCGCCTTCTACCTGGCCGCCGCCGGCGTGGGCGAGCTGCGCATAGCCGACGACGACGTGGTCGAGCGCAGCAACCTCCAGCGCCAGATCCTGCACACCGACGCCGATATCGGCCTGCGCAAGGTCGATTCGGCCGAGGTCCGGCTGTCGGCGCTCAACCCGCGGCTGACGATCGACGCGGTGGCCGAGCGGGTGACGTCGGCCAACATCGACCGGCTGATGGAGGGCGTGGACGTGGTGGTCGACGGCGCCGACAACTTCCCCGTGCGCTACCTGCTCAACGATGCCTGCATCCGCCACGCGGTGCCGCTGGTCTACGGCGCGGTGCACCGCTTCGAGGGCCAGGTCAGTGTGTTCGACGCCGGCCGCCACCGCGGCGAGGCGCCGTGCTACCGCTGCCTCTTCCCCGAGCCCCCGCCGGCCGAGGCCGCGCCCAACTGCAGCGAGGCCGGCGTGCTGGGCGTACTGCCGGGCGTGGTCGGCATGCTGCAGGCCACCGAGGCGCTGAAGCTGCTGCTGCACGTGGGCGAGCCGCTGCGCGGGCGCCTGCTGCACTTCGATGCCCTGGGCATGCACTTCCGCGAAACGCGGCTCACGCCCGATCCGGCCTGTCCGGTGTGCGCGCCGGGGCGGGAATTCCCCGGCTACATCGACTACGCCGCGTTCTGCGCGGGTTGAGCGTGTCCCGCGCGTGAGCGGGACCGCCGACGGACTCGGCTAGTCTTTCCGCTCCATCGGAGAGGACGACGGCATGACGACGACACCGCGCGGCTGGATGCGCCTGGCGCTCCTGGCGCTCATGACCTGCGTCCTGCCGGCGCTTCCGGCCGCCGCGGCCGACCCGTGCCCGCTGCTGCGGGCGCAGCAGTCGGCGCCCGACGCGGCCACGCGCATCGCGGCCGTCGCCTGCGAGGAGCACCAGGCCTGGCATCGTCCCTTCATCGACCCGCAGGGCCGGCTGGCGGGTTCGGTGGTGCGCGAGGCCGAGGCGGCGCTGCTGGCCAACGGGCAGCCGGCCTGGCAGCGCGTGGGCGACTACTGGCGGGGCAGCGGCCTGCTGCGCCAGGTCCTGCAGCGTCCCGGCGCCGTCGAATGCGCGCAGCCACCGGCGCAGCACTCAGCAGCGGCCTGCCGCAGCTTCATCATCGACACGCCCTGGTCGGCGGCCTTCGTGTCCTGGGTGATGCGGCGCGCGGCGCTGCCGGGCTTCGGCGCCTCTGCCAGCCACGTCGACTACGTGCGCGCGGCCTATCGCGACCCCGAAGGCAGCGCCTACCGGATCGCCGATCCCCGCGCGGCGAAGCCGGCGCCGGGCGACCTGCTGTGCTACGTGCGCGTCGCCGATCGCAGCTACGGCTTCGGCGGCCTGGCGACCCTGCTGGGCGGCGAAGGGGGCGGGCTCGGCATGCATTGCGACGTGGTCGTGTCCGCCGGCGAGCGCCTCGCGCGCCTGGTGGGCGGCAACGTCCTCGACGGCGTGACCATGCGGCTGCTGCCGCTGACGGCGGGCGGCCACTTCCAGGACCTGCCGATGCGCACGGATGGCGACCCGGCCTGCACTCCGGACGCGCCCGAGGCCTGCAATGCGAACCGCCAGGACTGGGGGGCGCTGCTGCAGCTGCGGCCGCAGGCCGAGCTCGCCCGGCTGGCCCCGCCGCCTCCGCTGCAGGAACCGGCGAGTTCGCCCGCGGCCCCGCAGTGCTGCGTGCACTGCGTCGTCGGCGCCGGTGTCCCGCGCTGCCCGGCGGGGACCCCTGCGCCGGTGCGTTGACCGCGCCGTGGCCGCACGGGTTCGCGCGCGGCGGCCTTGATCGGCGACAATGGCCGCTTCCCCGCGCACGATCAGGCAGGCATGTCCGAGACCTCACCCACGGCCCGCATCCTCGACGGCAAGGGCATTGCCGACCAGCTGCTGGAATCGCTGCGGGTCCGGGTCGAGGCGCGCGTCGCCGCCGGCCACGAGCCGCCCGGGCTGGCCGTGGTGCTGGTCGGCGACAACCCGGCCTCGCGCTCCTACGTGCGCAACAAGCGCCGCGCCGCCGGCATCGTCGGCATCCGCGCCTTCGACTTCGACCTGCCGGAAGGCACCACCGAGGCGGAGCTGCTGGCCCTGATCGACCGGCTCAACGCCGACCCCAAGGTGCACGGCATCCTGGTGCAGCTGCCGCTGCCCGGCATTCCCGACGCCACCCGCCTGATCCACCGCATCGACCCGCGCAAGGACGTCGACGGCTTCCACCCCGAGAACGTCGGCCACCTGGCGCTGCGCCAGTTCGGCCTGCGGCCGTGCACGCCGCGCGGCATCACCACCCTGCTGGCCTGGACCGATCGGCCGGTGCGCGGGCAGAGCGCCACGATCGTGGGCGTCAGCAACCACGTCGGCCGCCCGATGGTGCTGGAGCTGATGATCGCAGGCTGCACGGTCACCGCCTGCCACAGGTTCACGCCGCCCGAGGTCCTTCGCCGCCATGTCGGCGAGGCCGACATCCTGGTGGTGGCCGTGGGCAAGCCGGGAATGATCCCGGGCGAGTGGATCAAGCCCGGCGCGGTGGTGATCGACGTCGGCATCAACCGGCTCGACGACGGCCGCCTCGTGGGTGACGTCCAGTTCGCCGAGGCCGCCCGCCGCGCCAGCTGGATCACTCCGGTGCCGGGCGGGGTGGGGCCGATGACCGTGGCCACGCTGATGGAGAACACGCTCGAGGCCGCCGAGGCCCTGGAAACGGGCGACGACGCGGGCTGAGCGGGACGCGGCGTCCCGCCCCGCGGCACGCCGCGAGGTGCCGCGGCGCGGTACAATCGCGTGCTTCACCACCACTGGCACCGCCATGCTGCGTATCCAGGCTGACGCGCTGACCTACGACGACATTTCGCTCGTCCCGGCGCATTCCACCGTCCTGCCCAAGGACGTCTCGCTCGCCACCCGCCTCACCCGCGACCTCCGGCTGAACATGCCGATCGTGTCCGCCGCCATGGACACCGTCACCGAGGCCCGCCTGGCCATCGCCATGGCCCAGCTCGGCGGCATCGGCATCGTGCACAAGAACATGAGCGCCGAACGCCAGGCGGCACACGTGCTGCAGGTGAAGAACTTCGAGGCCGGCGTGATCCGCGAGCCGTTCACGGTCTCCCCGCAGACCTCGATCGGCGAGGTGCTCAAGCTCACCCGCGCGCGCAACATCTCCGGCGTTCCAGTGGTCGATGGCGACCGGCTGGTCGGCATCGTCACCGGGCGCGACATGCGCTTCGAGAAGAAGCTCGATGACCCGGTGAAGAACATCATGACCCGCAAGGACAAGCTGGTCACGGTGAAGGAAGGCGCCAGCGACGAAGAGGTCATGGAGCTGCTGCACCGCCACCGCATCGAGAAGGTGCTGGTGGTCAACGACGACTTCCAGCTGCGCGGCCTGATCACCGTCAAGGACATCCAGAAGGCGCACGACAACCCGAACGCGGCCAAGGACGCGTCGGAAAGCCTGCTGGTTGGCGCCGCGGTCGGCGTGGGCGGTGACACCGAGGAGCGCATCGAGCGCCTGGCCGCCGCCGGCGTGGACGTCATCATAGTCGACACCGCGCACGGGCATTCGCAGGGCGTGATCGACCGCGTGGCCTGGGCCAAGAAGCACTTCCCGCAGCTGCAGGTGGTCGGCGGCAACATCGTCACCGGCGACGCCGCGCTCGCGCTGATGGACGCCGGCGCCGACGCGGTCAAGGTCGGCGTGGGCCCGGGCTCGATCTGCACCACGCGCGTGGTGGCGGGCGTGGGCGTGCCGCAGATCACCGCGATCGACATGGTTGCCTCGGCGCTGCAGGACCGCATCCCGCTGATCGCCGACGGCGGCATCCGCTATTCCGGCGACATCGGCAAGGCGCTGGCCGCCGGCGCGTCGACGGTGATGATCGGCGGCCTGTTCGCCGGCACCGAGGAGACCCCCGGCGAGACCGAGCTCTACCAGGGCCGCAGCTACAAGAGCTACCGCGGTATGGGCTCGCTCGGCGCCATGGAGAAGGGCTCCAGCGACCGCTACTTCCAGGAGGCCGCCAGCGCAGACAAGCTGGTGCCCGAGGGCATCGAGGGCCGGGTGCCGTACCGCGGCCCGCTGGCCGGCGTGATCCACCAGCTCCTTGGCGGCCTGCGCGCGACCATGGGCTACGTCGGCTGCGCCAGCATCGACGAGATGCGCAGCAAGCCGCAGTTCGTGAAGATCACCGGCGCCGGGCAGCGCGAGAGCCACGTGCACGACGTGCAGATCACCAAGGAACCGCCGAACTACCGGGCCGGATGAGATGACGCGCCGCCGCTCCCCCCGGACGCCGTCGCCGGCACGCCGCATCCTGCTGCGCGGCATCGCCGTGGCGGTGCTGGTGGCGGTCGCGCTTTACGGCTACACCTTCTACCGCGGCTGGCAGCTGCGCGATTCCTGCACCGGCAACGGTGGCGAGTGGAACGCGGAGCTCGAGCAGTGCACCTTCCGACTCGCGCTGCCCGAGCAGTCGCCCCCTGAATTCACGCCATGACCGACCTGCACCGCGACAAGATCCTGATCCTCGACTTCGGCGCGCAGTACACGCAGCTGATCGCGCGCCGCGTGCGCGAGCTCGGCGTCTACTGCGAGATCTGGGCCTGGGACCACGACCCGGCGGAGATCGCCGCCTATGGCGCGCGCGGCATCATCCTCTCCGGCGGGCCGGAATCGACGACGGCCGAAGGCGCGCCGGTCGCGCCGCAGGAGGTGTTCGACAGCGGCCTGCCGTTGCTGGGCATCTGCTACGGCATGCAGACCATGGCCAAGCAGCTCGGTGGCGAGACCGAGGCCGCCGACGCGCGCGAGTACGGCCACGCCGAAGTCACCCTGGTGGCCGCCGACCGCCTGTTCGGCGACCTGCGCGACCACCTCGGCCTGCCGCCGCGCCTGGACGTGTGGATGAGCCATGGCGACCACGTCTCGAAGGCGCCGCCCGGCTTCACCGTGACCGCGAAGACCGAGCGCGTGCCGGTGGCGGCCTTCGCCAACGAGGACAAGCGCTGGTACGGCGTGCAGTTCCACCCCGAGGTCACGCATACGAAGTCCGGCCAGGCTCTGCTGCGGCGCTTCGTGGTCGACATCTGTGGCTGCGAGACGCTGTGGACGGCCGAGCAGATCATCGAGGACCAGATATCGCGCGTACGCGAACAGGTGGGGTCCGACGAGGTGATCCTGGGCCTGTCCGGCGGCGTCGACTCTTCCGTGGTCGCGGCGCTCCTGCACCGGGCGATCGGCGACCAGCTGACCTGCGTCTTCGTCGACACGGGGCTGCTGCGCTGGCAGGAGGGCGACCAGGTCATGGCGACCTTCGCCGACGCCTCCGACGCGCACGGCCTGGGCATCCGGGTGATCCGGGTCGATGCGCGCGAGCGCTATTTCAAGGCGCTGGCCGGGGTCACCGACCCGGAGGCCAAGCGCAAGATCATCGGCAACCTGTTCGTCGAGATCTTCGACGAGGAGGCCGGCAAGCGCGCCAACGCGAAGTGGCTGGCGCAGGGCACGATCTACCCCGACGTGATCGAATCCGCCGGCAGCAAGACAGGCAAGGCGCACGTCATCAAGAGCCACCACAACGTCGGCGGCCTGCCCGAGCACATGAAGATGGGGCTGGTGGAGCCGCTGCGCGAGCTGTTCAAGGACGAGGTGCGCCGCATCGGCGTGGCCTTGGGCCTACCGCACGAGATGGTCTACCGCCATCCATTCCCCGGCCCGGGCCTGGGCGTGCGCATCCTCGGTGAGGTCAAGGCCGAGTACGCCGACATCCTGGCGCGCGCGGACGCGATCTTCATCGAAGAGCTGCGCAAGGCGGGCCTGTACGACCAGACCAGCCAGGCCTTCGCCGTGTTCCTTCCGGTCAAGTCGGTGGGCGTGGTCGGCGACGCGCGCGCCTACGAATGGGTGATCGCCCTGCGCGCGGTCGAGACCATCGACTTCATGACCGCGCACTGGGCGCATCTGCCGTACGACTTCCTCGGCCGGGTCTCGAACCGGATCATCAACGAGGTGCGCGGCGTGTCGCGCGTGGTGTACGACATCAGCGGCAAGCCGCCGGCGACGATCGAGTGGGAGTGACGCCGGGCGCACGCTGCGCCCCGTCGCCCCTGCTGCCGCCGTCGCCGCCGTCGCCCCTGTAGGAGCAGCTACAGCTGCGACCCCTCTGCCACAGGATCGCAACCTGCGTGGACACGGCTGCGACTGTAATGGCGGGTCGCAGCTGTAGCTGCTCCTACAGGGGACGTGCGAGGGGGCGGGGCGGTGCTGGGGTCAAAACGCCCAGGTCAGCAGCAGCGCCACGCGGCCGTCGGCCACGCTGGCGTCGCCCACGGACTCGGACAGCAGGTCGCCGTAGCTCGAGGTGTCGGTGTACTGCAGCTTCGCGTTGATCGGGCCGAAGTCGCGGTCCAGGCTCACCAGCCAGTCGCTGTAGCTGTCGCCGGCAGCGTCGTCGAGGTCGTAGTGGCCAGCCTGCAGGCCAAGCGTCAGGCCGGTATCGGCCAGCGGGAAGGCCGCGCCGGCGTAGTAGTACCAGCCCTTGCCGCCGAGGTTGAAGATGTCCGGCGAGTACGCGACGCCGACGTGGTACTGCTCCACGAAGGTCAGGCTGGCTTCGATCTCGGTGTAGTCGATGTCGTAGTCGGCGCCGTTGTGGCCGGGGTAGGCCACGCGCGACACGAACACGTCCAGCTCCGTGCTGTCGTTCAGGGCGCCCGCCCAGCCGATGAAGCCGTTGAGCTCGTAGTCGATGCCGTCATCGGGATCGCCGAAGTCGACGTTGGAGGCGAAGCCGCCGACGTAGAAGCCGCTGTCATGCTCGACGAAGGCCTCCAGCTGCAGCGCCGGGTCCTCCATCGTCTGCGAAACGCCGCGCCACACGTAATCGCTGGCCGCCGTGACCTCGCCGCCGAAGGTCCAGGCCGGACCGCCGGCGTCGTCCTGCGCCAGGGCGGGCAGGGCGGTGGCGGCAAGCATGGCCGCAAGCGCGGCGCACAGGGAGGACGTCTTCATTGCGGGTCTCATAGGGGAAACCCGCCAATATATACTTCGCCGGCCAGACGGTAAATTCGCGTTGACACCCTCGGGGTGCGCTCCGAACATGCCCGCTGCCACCGTACCCAGCCCTTGGAGAACTGCCGTGTCCCTGCGCCTCGCCCCGCTTGCCTGCGCCCTGGTCCTTGCCGCCTGCGGGGGCAGCCAGACCGGCTCCGACGCCTCCGGCACGCCGGCCGGCGCCGAGGAGAAGGTGCTCAACGTCTACAACTGGTCCGACTACGTCGCCGACGACACCATCGCCGGCTTCGAGGCCGCCACCGGCATCAAGGTCAACTACGACGTCTACGCCGAGAACGAGACGCTCGAGACCAAGCTCACTGCCGGCGGCTCCGGCTACGACGTGGTGTTCCCGTCCGCCCGGCCCTTCGCCCAGCGCCAGATCCGCGCCGGCCTGTACGCGGAGCTCGACAAGTCGAAGCTGCCGAACCTGCAGCACCTGGACCCCGCGATCCTGCAGGGCCTGACCGACATCGATCCCGGCAACGCCCACGTCGTGCCCTACATGTGGGGCACCACCGGCCTGGGCATCAACGTCGACAAGGTCACCGCCGCGCTCGGTGCCGACGCGCCGCTGGATTCCTGGAGCCTGCTGTTCGATCCGGCGAACGCCGCGAAGCTCGCCTCCTGCGGCATCCACGTGCTCGACGATGATCAGGAGGCCTTCGGCGCCGCCCTGATCTGGCTCGGCCGCGATCCCAACGCCGGCGCCGCCGACGAGATCGAAGCCGTGCAGCAGGCCTATGCCGCCATCCGCCCGCACATCCGCACCTTCAACAACGCCGAGTACAAGGACGCGCTGGCCAACGGCGACGCCTGCCTGGTGATGGGCTACTCCGGCGACATCGGCCAGGCCCGCGACGTCGCCGCCGAGGCCGCGGACGCCACCGGCAAGGCCGCGCCCGACATCCGCTACGTGATCCCGAAGGAGGGCGCGATCCGCTGGATGGACGTCATCGCGATCCCGAAGGACGCCCGCCACCCGGGCAACGCGCACGCCTTCGTCGATTACCTGATGCAGCCCGAGGTCATCGCCGCGGTCACCGACCACGTGGCCTATGCCAACGCCAACCTCGCGGCGACGCCGCTGGTCGATCCGGAGATCGCCGGGGACCAGGGCGTGTATCCGCCCGAAGCCGTTCGTGCCAGGCTGGTCGACCCGGTGTCGCTGCCGGAAGACGTGCAGCGCCAGCGCGTGCGCGCCTGGACCGGCATCAAGAGCGGCCGCTAGGCGATGGCCGTTCCCGCGCGGAGCGTCGCTTCCGAGCCCTGGCGCGACCCCGCGGCCCAGCCCTTCGTCCGCATCGAGGGGGTCACGAAGACCTTCGGCAAGGTCTACGCCTGCGACGACGTCACGCTCGACATCTACCGCGGCGAGTTCTTCGCGCTGCTGGGCGGCTCCGGATCGGGCAAGAGCACGCTGCTGCGCATCCTGGCCGGGCTGGAAGCGCCCGACCAGGGCCGGATCCTGATCGACGGCCTCGACGTCACCCACCTGCCGCCCTACCAGCGGCCGGTGAACATGATGTTCCAGAGCTATGCGCTGTTCCCGCACATGACGGTCGCGCAGAACATCGCCTTCGGCCTGCGCCAGGACCGGCTCCCGGCCAGCGAGATCCGCGACCGCGTCCAGTCGATGCTGGAGCTGGTACGCATGCCGCAGCTCGGCAACCGCAAGCCGCACCAGCTCTCGGGTGGCCAGCGCCAGCGCGTGGCCCTGGCCCGTGCGCTGGCCAAGCAGCCCAAGCTGCTGCTGCTCGACGAGCCGCTGGGCGCGCTCGACAAGCGCCTGCGCGAGCACACCCAGTTCGAACTGGTGAACATCCAGGAGCGCGTCGGCACCACCTTCATCATGGTCACCCATGACCAGGAGGAGGCGATGACAATGTCGTCCCGCATCGCGGTCATGGATACCGGCCGCATCGTGCAAGTGTCGACGCCGGCGGTGCTGTACGAGTATCCCGCCACTCGCTTCGTGGCGGAGTTCATCGGCGGCATCAATATTTTCGAAGGCCGCGTGCTGGGCAGCGACGAGGGCAGTGGCCAGGTCCGCATCCAGTGCGACCCGCTGGACGCCGAACTGCTCGCGCGCCACACCGACCCGCTGCCCGAGGGCACCGCGGTCAGCGTGGCCGTGCGCCCGGAGAAGATCGACGTGCACGAAGCGCCGCCGCAGCGCGGCACCGTGGCCACCGAGAACGTGGTGGTGGGCAAGGTGCGCGACATCGCCTACCTGGGCGACGTGTCGATCTACCAGGTCGAGACCGAAGCCGGCGCCATCGTGCGCGTGCAGGAAACCCACGTCGCGCGCAGCTCCGAGCCGCACTACGACTGGGACGACACCCTGTGGCTGAGCTGGGAAGCGGCCAGCGCGGTGGTGCTGACGGCATGAACACCGCGGGGCGCAACGCCGGCCTGTGGGACTTCTGGTTCGACGTGGTGCGGAACCTGTTCGGCTGGTTCCGCAGCGTCGGGCAGGAGTTCCGCACGCGTCGCGGCCGCTTCCTGGTGACCGCGCTGCCGATGCTCTGGCTGGGGCTGTTCTTCCTGGTGCCGTTCCTGATCGTGCTCAAGATCAGCTTCGCGCAGGCGGTGTTCGGGCAGGCGCCGCCGTATACGGCGCTGGTCGAGCACGCGGCCGATGGCGCGGCCTCGCTGCGCCTGCACACCTCCAACTACGCCATGCTGCTGTCGGACCCGCTGTACGTGGCGGCCTACCTGAAATCGCTGCTGTTCGCGTCGGTGTCGACGCTGTTCTGCCTGCTGCTCGGCTATCCCATCGCCTACGGCATCGCGCGCGCGTCGCCGGTCAAGCGGCTGGTGCTGCTGGTGCTGGTGATCCTGCCGTTCTGGACCAGCTCGCTGCTGCGCACCTACGCGCTGATCGGCATCCTCAAGGCCAACGGCCTGCTGGCACAGGCGCTGTCGGCGGTCGGCCTGGCCGGGCCCGACTTCGCGCTGCTGCACAGCGACACCGCGGTCTACATCGGCATCGTCTACAACTACCTGCCGTTCATGATTCTGCCGCTGACGGCCACGCTGATGCGGCTCGACTTCACGCTGCTCGAGGCCGCGGAAGACCTGGGGGCCAAGCCCTGGCAGGCGTTCGCGCGCGTGACCCTGCCGCTGTCGATGCCCGGGATCATCGCCGGCGCGCTGCTGGTGTTCATCCCCGCGGTGGGCGAGTTCGTCATTCCCGACATCCTCGGCGGACCCGATGCGCTGACCATCGGCCGCGTGCTGTGGATCGAGTTCTTCACCAACCGCGACTGGCCGCTGGCGGCCGCGGTGACGATCGCGATGCTGGTGCTGATCGTGCTGCCCACGCTCGTGTTCGAGTACTTCGAGAACCGCCGCAACGAGCGCGAGGCCGAGGCATGAAGCGCAACCCGACGCTGCTGTACACGGCGATGGTGCTGGGCTATGCCTTCCTCTACATCCCGATCCTGTCGGTGGTCGTGTATTCATTCAACGCCTCGCGCGTGGCCACGGTCTGGGGCGGGTTCTCGACGCGCTGGTACACGGCGCTGCTGGAGAACCAGCAGCTGCTGGACGCCGTGCAGCGCAGCTTCCTGATCGCGGCGCTCACCGCCACCGCGGCGGTATTCCTGGGGACCGCCTGCGGGCTGGCGCTGTCTCGCTTCGGAAAGTTTCCCGGGCGGGGGCTGCTGAGCCTGATGAACTCCGCGCCGATGGTCATGCCCGACGTGATGATGGGCCTGAGCTCGCTGCTGCTGTTCGTGACCCTGCAGCAGGCCTTCGGCTGGCCGGACCGCGGCATGGTGACCATCACGCTTGCGCACATCACGCTCACCGCCTGCTACGTCACCGTCGTCGTGCGCTCGCGCATGGCCGGCATGGACGACAGCCTGGAAGAGGCCGCCATGGACCTGGGCGCGCGGCCCTGGCGGGTGTTCTTCGTGATCACCCTCCCGCTGATCGCCCCGGCGCTGCTGGCCGGCTGGCTGCTGGCGTTCACGCTGTCGCTGGACGACCTGGTGATCGCGAGCTTCGCCTCCGGGCCGGGCTCGAGCACGCTGCCGATGGTGGTGTACTCGAAGGTGAAGCTGGGCGTGACGCCGGAGATCAACGCCCTGGCCACGATCATCGTGGTGCTGGTGGCGCTGGGGGTGAGCATCGCCGGTGTGCTGATGCACCGGCGCAGCCGCACGAACACCTGACTGCCGCCTGTGGGAGCAGCTATAGCTGCGATGGCCTGCAGCGGCGGCATTGGCGTGCGGCGGCAGCATTCGCAGCTATAGCTGCTCCTACAGGGGGCCGGACTGGTCGGGGGCGATGGGGGCGGAGGACTGTCCTGCGGGTCGGGGAAGACCAGCATCTCCGCGCTGCCAGCGGCCAGCGATGCCTCGAGCACCTGCAGCACCCGATCGCAGGCGCGCCGCGCCGCATCCACCACGTCCAGGCCGGCCAGCCGGTGCGCGGCCAGGGTGGCGCTGAACAGGTCGCCGGTGCCTTTGGGTGTCGTCGCCAGGCGGCGGTGGTCGATGGTCTGCACCGCGTCGGGCGTGACCACGGCGACCTGCATGCCGCCTTCGGGCCAGCCCGCGGGCGCGGCGCTGGTCGCCACCACCCACTGCGTACGGCCGCCCATCAGGGCGCGTGCGGCCGCGATGACCTGGTCGAGATCGTCCACCGGAAGGCCGGTGAGCAGGCCGACCTCGAAGGCGTTGGGCACCAGCCCGTCGGCCAGCGGCAACAGGTGCCGCCGGTAGGCGTCGACCATGCCCGGGTCGACGTAGACACCGACGTCCTCGTCGCCGATCACCGGGTCGATCAGCACCCGGATGCCCGGATCCGCCCGCAGCAGATCTTCCAGCCATGAGGCCAGGATCTCCGCCTGCCGCGGGCCGCCCAGATAGCCGACCACCACTGCGCGCAGCCGGCGCAGGCAGTCGCGCGCGACCAGGTCATCCAGGTAGCCGCGGAACCACTCGACCGGAATGGCGCCGCCGTGCACGGTGGGGTGGTGCGGCGTGTTGCTCAGCACCACGGTCGGCACCGCCGCCACGCGCAGCCCCAGCGATTGGAGCGTAGGCACGGCGATGGTGTTGCCGACCTGGCCGTAGACGACCTGCGACTGGATGGACACCACGTCCACCTGCATCGGCTGCAGTGCGCCGCTTCCGTGGCCGGGTCCGCCGGTGTTCGCATGGTTGCTGTGCATCCGGTGATTCTAGGCCGTGGCTGCCGCCTGGCGCTTGATGCGGATCAGGCGCGCTGGCGGATGACGGATGACGGACCGCGGTGTCCGGTGGCCGGCCCGTGCGCCATCCCGACTAGAATGCGCGGCATGCAGAAGCACGCCGACACCACCGCGCCCGGCACCGACGAGGCCTGGATGCGCCACGCGCTCGCCCTGGCCGATCGCGCTGAGCGCGACTTCGACGAGATTCCGGTGGGCACGGTGGTGGTGGACGCGACCGGCCAGGTGGTGGGCGAAGGCTGGAACCGCAACATCGGCGAACACGACCCCAGCGCCCACGCCGAGATCGTGGCCATGCGCGAAGCGGGCAGGGCGCTGGGCAACCACCGCCTGATCGGCTGCACGCTGTACGTCACGCTCGAACCCTGCGCGATGTGTGCGATGGCGATGGTGCACGCGCGCGTGGCGCGCGTGGTCTACGGTGCGAGCGATCCCAAGACCGGCGCCGCCGGCAGCGTCTTCGACCTGCTGACCGATCCGCGCCACAACCACCGGGTGGACGTGACGGGCGGCGTGCTGGGCGGAGAAGCGGGACAGCGCCTGCGCAACTATTTCCGCGCCAAGCGCGGCCTGCCGCCGGCCTGAGCCGCGGTACCATGCCCGTTTCAACTGGCGGACAGGAAGGAGCGAGGGTGGGCAACGAAGAACGGCTGGTGTGGATCGACCTGGAGATGACCGGTCTCGACACCGACAACGACACCATCCTCGAGATCGCCACCGTGGTCACCGACGCCGAGCTCAACGTGTTGGCCGAAGGCCCTGAACTGGCCATCGCCCAGCCGCTGGCGCTGCTGGAGGCCATGGACGAATGGAACCGCAACCAGCACGGCCGCTCCGGCCTCTGGCGCCGGGTGCTGGAGGAGGGCGTGCCGATGGCCGAGGCCGAAGCCCGTACCCTGGAATTCCTGGAACAGTGGGTGCCCGCCGGCAAATCGCCGATGTGCGGCAACTCCATCTGCCAGGACCGTCGGTTCCTGCACCGTCGCATGCCGGCGCTGGAGCGCTGGTTCCACTACCGCAACCTCGACGTCAGCACCCTGAAGGAACTCGCCCGCCGTTGGGCGCCGGAACTCTACGCCGGCCTCCGCAAGCAGGCGGCGCACACCGCGCTGAGCGACGTCCACGACTCCATCGCCGAACTTCGCCACTACCGTGCGGGGATGGGGGCGTTCGCTCCGCATTGGTGAGTGATTTTTTGCCACGGATGACGCGGATAGCGCGGATTTACGCGGATAAAGCAAAGGCGGGCCAAGAAGCTTTTTCAGCCACGGATTTGCGCGGATTACGCGGATCTGGCTGAGGAAGGATTGAAGTTCAGGGCCTGTACGGACTGCTTGGCAAAAGCCATCCAGGAAAAATGCTTGTGCAGCGCGCGGTGCCGGCACTGGCCTCGGCCAGACCCGCGTAATCCGCGCAAATCCGTGGCAAAAAAAGAGAAAGCCGGGCACGAAGCCCGGCCTTCAAGTTGCGGTGGGTCGCAGCTGTAGCTGCTCCTGCACGGCTCAGGCGTTGGCCTTCGACTTGGCGAGCTTGAGCCAGGTGTCGACGACGGTGTCCGGGTTGAGCGACACGGACTCGATGCCCTGCTGCATCAGCCACTCGGCGAGGTCGGGGTGGTCGCTCGGGCCCTGGCCGCAGATGCCGATGTACTTGCCCTTGGCCTTCGCGGTCTGGATCGCCATCGACAGCAGCTTCTTCACTGCAGCGTCGCGCTCGTCGAAGAGATGCGCGACCACGGCGGAGTCGCGGTCGAGGCCCAGGGTCAGCTGGGTCAGGTCGTTGGAGCCGATCGAGAAGCCGTCGAACATCTCCAGGAACTCGTCGGCCAGCAGCGCGTTGGAAGGGACCTCGCACATCATGATGACCTTGAGGCCGTTGACGCCGCGGCGCAGGCCGTTGGCGGCCAGCACCTCGAGCACGCGGCGGCCCTCGTCGAGCGTGCGCACGAACGGGATCATCACCCAGAGGTTGTCCAGGCCCATGGTCTCGCGGACCTTCAGCACCGCGCGGCATTCGAGCGCGAACGCCTGGGCGAACGCCGGGTCGACGTAGCGGCTGGCGCCACGGAAGCCGATCATCGGGTTCTCTTCCTCCGGCTCGTAGCGGTGGCCGCCGATGAGGTTGGCGTATTCGTTGGACTTGAAGTCCGACATGCGCACGATCACCGGGTTCGGTGCGACGGACGCGGTCAGGGTGGCGATGCCTTCGGCCAGTCGGTCGACGTAGAAGCTCACCGGGTCGGCGTAGCCGGCGGTGCGCTCGTCGATCTTCTTCTTCGTCTCGGCGTCCTGCTTGTCGTACTCGAGCAGCGCGTTGGGATGCACGCCGATGTGGGCGGCGATGATCATCTCCAGGCGCGCCAGGCCAATGCCGGCGTTGGGCAGCTGGCCGAAGTCGAACGCGCGCTCGGGGTTGGCGACGTTCATCATGATCTTCAGCGGCGCTTCGGGCATCGAGGTGAGATCCGTGGTGATCCGCTCGAAGGGCAGGGTGCCGCTGTAGATGAAGCCGGTGTCGCCCTCGGCGCAGCTGACCGTGACCTCCTTGCCGTCCTCGATCGCGTCCAGCGCGTTTCCGGTGCCGACCACGGCCGGCACGCCCAGTTCGCGGGCGATGATCGCGGCGTGGCAGGTGCGGCCGCCGCGGTTGGTGACGATGGCCGCGGCGCGCTTCATCACCGGCTCCCAGTCGGGGTCGGTCATGTCGGCGACCAGCACGTCGCCCGGCTGCACGCGGTTCATGTCGTCGAGCGAGCGCACCACGCGGGCCACGCCGCTGCCGATCTTCTGGCCGATGGCGCGGCCCTCGCAGACCACGTCGCCGCGGCTGCCGAGCATGAAGCGCTCGATCTGGGTGGCCTTGGCGCGCGACTTCACCGTTTCCGGGCGGGCCTGGACGATGAAGAGCTTGCCAGTGATGCCGTCCTTCGCCCACTCGATGTCCATCGGGCGCTGGTAGTGCTGCTCGATGGTCAGCGCCTGGCGGGCGAGCTCGTGCACGTCGGCGTCGCTGATCGAGAACTTGCCGCGCAGCTCGGCCGGCGTGTCCTCGTTGCGCACGCGCTCGCCGGGCGCGTCGGAATAGACCATGCGGATCTGCTTGGCGCCGAGCGAGCGGCGCAGGATCGCCGGGCGGTCCTGGCGCAGGGTCGGCTTGTAGACGTAGAACTCGTCCGGGTTCACGGCGCCCTGCACGACGTTCTCGCCCAGGCCGTAGCTGGAGGTGATGAACACCACGTCGCGGAAGCCGGACTCGGTGTCGAGGGTGAACAGCACGCCCGAGGCGCCGCAGTCCGAACGCACCATCAGCTGCACGCCGGCCGACAGGAACACGTCCTCGTGCTTGAAGCCGTGGTGCACGCGGTAGGCGATGGCGCGGTCGTTGTAGAGGCTGGCGAAGACTTCCTTCACCTTCACCACCACGTCGTCGGCGCCGGTGACGTTCAGGAAGGTCTCCTGCTGGCCCGCGAACGAGGCGTCGGGCAGGTCCTCGGCGGTGGCCGAGGAGCGCACGGCCACGGCCACGTCGCCACCGCCGTTGTCGGTGCAGAGCTTGGCGTAGGCGGTGCGAATGTCGGCTTCCAGCGCCGGCTGCAGCGGGGCGTCGATCACCCAGCCGCGAATCTCGGCGCCGGCCTTGTTGAGCGCGGGCACGTCCTCGACGTCGAGCGTGGCCAGGCGGTCGAAGATGCGCTGGTGCAGGTCGTTGTGGGCGACGAAATCCTTGAACGCATCGGCGGTGGTGGCGAAGCCGCCGGGCACGGAAACACCGAGCCGGGCCAGGTTGCCGATCATCTCGCCAAGCGAGGAATTCTTGCCGCCGACCTGGGCGAGGTCGGTGAGGCGAAGGTCGTCAAGCCACAGGATGTTGGCGCTCAAGGCGGGCTCCGGAGGGTTCTGCGGTGGTTCGGTGGATACACGTCCGGGCCTGCGGCGCCGGGCGGCGGGAACGGCTATTTTAGCAAGCCATCCCGCCGCGGGGCCCGCGGCCACGCAGGAAAAACCACCCATGACGAGCCCGCGCCCGGTCTTCTACGTCTCCGACGGCACCGGAATCACCGCCGAAACGGTCGGCCACAGCCTCCTCACCCAGTTCCGCGACAGCGCCTTCGCCACCGAGCGGATCCCCTTCGTGGACAGCGTCGAGCGCGCCCACGAGATCGCCGGCCGCATCCGCGAGGCCGGGGAGGCCAGCGGCCTGCGCCCGGTGGTGGTGAATTCCTGCGTCAACAGCGAGCTGACCACCGCGATCCGGGCCAGCGGGGCGCTGGTGCTGGACGTTTTCGAGCCCTTCATGAGCCAGCTCGAATCCGAGCTGGGCGAAATGCGCCAGCCGCGCGTGGGCCAGGCCCACGGCATGGTCGACTTCGACGCCTACCACAAGCGCATCAACGCCATGAACTACGCCCTGACCCACGACGACGGCATGTCGATCAACTACGACGACGCCGACGTGATCCTGGTGGCGGTGTCGCGCGCGGGCAAGACGCCGACCTGCGTGTACTTGGCGCTGCACCACGGCATCGCCGCGGCCAACTACCCGCTGACCGAGGAGGACCTCGAGCACGACCGCCTGCCGCCGCGCCTGCGCGCGCATCGCGCCAAGCTGTTCGGACTCACCATCGACCCGGTGCGCCTGCAGCAGATCCGCCAGGAGCGGCGCCCGAACTCGCCCTATGCCGAGCTCGAGACCTGCAAGCGCGAGGTGGCCGCGGCCGAGACCCTGTTCCGCGCCGAGCGCATCCCGGTGCTGAGCACCACGCACACCTCGATCGAGGAGATCTCCAGCAAGGTGATGAGCACGCTGGGCATCCGTCGGGGCATGTTCTGAGCGTGTAGCATCGGGGCATGTCCCAGCTCCTAGCCCGGCGCGCGAAACTCCCCGGCCTCAGCCGCCTCGGCTGGCTGATGGCGCTGTACGCGGAGAACCACGCGCGCCTGGTGCGCCTGTTCGAGCCCGGCGATCTTGCGCCCGGGGTCTATGTCTCCAGCGTCGGCGACGGGCTCGACCTGCGCCTGGACGTCATCGAGCGCCATGCCTACACCAGCGAACTGCGGCTGGCCTACGTGGCGCTGCCGGACCCGGTGACCGGCGAGCCCGACCCTTCGGCCTACCTGCGCTTCTATCGCGACGCGCGCCAGGTCGAGGCCACGCACTGCTACGTGGGCCGTCGCTGGCAGGACGCGATCGGCCTGTTCCCGCCGCCGGCGGCGCTCATCGGCCACCGCATGCGGATGAACACCTTCCTCGGCAAATGGCTGCAGTACCTGGCCGAGCGCGGCCATGGCGTGGCCACGCTGCGGCGTGAGCCTTCATGTCCCGGGCCGGCGCCGGTGCTATCGTCGGCCGACAGGTCCCTCGACAGCCAAAGGTGAACCCATGACGACGAAGCTCGACAAGCCCCTGAAGCGCGAAGTGCAGATCGGCGACAAGGCCTACACCCTCACCATCGACCCGGCCGGCCTGAAGCTGGTGGAGAAGGGGCACCGCAAGGGCGTCGAGGTCGACTGGAGCGAAATCGCGGCGCGAGACGGCAGCAGCGGCTGAGCACGCGGTCCGGCCAGCGGACGCACAAAAGAAGAAGCCCGCCTGACGGCGGGCTTCTTCCTGTATGGCGTCCCCACGGGGATTCGAACCCCGGTGTCCACCGTGAAAGGGTGGTGTCCTAGGCCTCTAGACGATGGGGACTTGGATCTGTCCGGTCACTTTCGAACGGCCTGGTTCGAAGAGTGGTGGAGCCAGGCGGGATCGAACCGCCGACCTCCTGCATGCCATGCAGGCGCTCTCCCAGCTGAGCTATGGCCCCACGTGTTGGGAGCCGCAAATTGTAGGCACGCTTTCCGGGGCCGTCAACACATTGCGACAAAGAAATTTCGATGCCGCGCGCGGCGCGCGATACTCGGCGGCTTGACCGTCCAACTGGAGCATCGAATGTCCCATACCCCGACCCCGCGTACCGCGCTCGTCACCGGCGGCACCAGCGGCATCGGCGAAGCCATCGCGATCGCGCTGCACGACGCCGGCCATCGTGTCGTCGCGACCTGCTTCGATGGCGTCGAAGACCCGGCCACCTGGCGCGACGCGCAGGCCGCGCTGGGACGCGACTTCCGCGTCGAACCCGTGGACGTGGCCGATTACGACAGCTGCCAGGCGATGGCCGCGCGGCTGCAGGCCGATGGGATCGGCATCGACATCCTGGTCAATGACGCCGGCATCACCCGCGACGCGACGTTCCGCAAGATGGACAAGGCCAAGTGGGACGCGGTGCTGCGCACCGACCTGGACTCGATGTTCAACGTCACCAAGCCCTTCGCCGACGGCATGGCCGACCGCGGTTGGGGCCGCATCGTCAACATCTCGTCGGTGAACGGCACCAAGGGCCAGTTCGGGCAGTCCAACTACTCGGCGGCCAAAGCCGGCGTGCAGGGCTTCACCAAGGCGCTGGCGCAGGAGCTGGCGCGCAAGGGCGTGACCGTCAACAGCGTCTCGCCCGGCTACGTCGGCACTTCGCTGGTGATGGCGATGAAGCCGGAGATCGTGGAGTCGATCGTGGGCCAGGTGCCGATGGGGCGCCTGGGCAGGCCGGAGGAGATCGCCGCGGTGGTCGCGTTCCTCTGCAGCGAAGGTGCGGCCTACGTGACCGGCGCCGACATCGCGGTCAACGGCGGCCAGCACATGGGTTGAACACGACGCGGGTGCGGGGCGTCGCGCACCGCACCCGCTGCAGGTTCACTCGCCGTGGCGGGCGTACTCGGTGGTGCTGCCGTCGCGGTGGACGAGTTCGACCGCGTAGGGGTGGACGGTGCCGTCGGGCATCTCCATCCCGGGCGAACCCGCGGGCATGCCCGGCACGGTGAGGCCGCGCGCGTCCGGCCGCTCCGCGAGCAGGCGCTTCACGTCCTCGGCCGGCACGTGGCCTTCGATGAAATAGCCGTCGATCTCCGCGGTGTGGCAGGAGCCCTTGGCGTAGGGCACGCCGGCCGCCTGCTTGATCGGGCCCATGTCCTCGTGGTCGTGCACCTCGACGGAGAAACCCGCCTCGCGCATGTGGTCCACCCAGAGTACGCAGCAGCCGCAACTCGGATGCTTGTGCACGACCATCAGCGCGTCGGCGGCCTCGGTCGCCGGGGCGGGACTGTGGGCGGGGGCACTGGCCAGGGGCGCCGCGGAAGCCGCGGCGGGTTGCGCCGGCGCCGCGGCCGGCGGGGGAGGGGTGCTGCCGGCGCTGCAGGCGGCCAGCGCGGTGGCCGCGCCCAGCAGCAGCGTCATCATCGGTTTGCCATGCTTGAAGTTGGACATTATTTAATCACTCCAATTGGTTGATTCAGAACCAGATCCTGAGGCCGGCAACCAGCCGGGTCTCGCGCGTCGGCGCGTCCCCGGCGCGGCGCAGGCGGGCCGTGTCACCGAAGGCCCGTTCGTGGGTGACGCCGAGATACGGGGCGAAGTGGCGGTTCACTTCGTAGCGCAGGCGCAGCCCCGCCTCGGCCGATGACAGCCCGGTGCCGACGCCGCGCGCAAGGTCTTCCTTGCCATGCAGGGTCGCTTCGAGCACCGGCTGCAGGATCAGGCGGTTGGTCAGCAGCAGCTCGTATTCGGCTTCGACGGCGAGTGCGGAATGGCCCGACTCGCCGAGATAGCCGGTCACCGCGACCTCGAACAGGTACGGCGCCAGCCCCTGCACGCCGACGGCGGCCCAGGTCTGCGAGTCACCGGGCGCGAAGTCGTGGCGCAGGCCGGCGACCACGTCCCACCAGGGCGACACGCTGCGCCCGTAGAGCAGCTCCAGGTCGGCCGCGTAGGTGTCGCCGGCGCCGCGTTCGCCTTCCGAGCGCAGCCACAGCCGGTCGGTGTCGGTGCCGATCCAGCCCTGCGCCTCCCAGGCCTGGCCGCTGCCCTGGTCCTCGTCCCAGGCCTCCAGGCGATTGAACAGCAGGTAGCGGTTGACCGTGGGCGCGTGCTCCATGTGGCGGGTGAGTGCCGGGAAGGCGGCGGCGCGATCGGCATCGGTGAGGGTCGGGACCGGGAGCAGGGGAGCATCGCCGTGCGTGTTGGCGTGGCTGGCGGGATGTCCGCTCGCCGCATGGGCCATCTTCGAATGGTCCATCTTCGAATGGTCCATCGCGGCATGGTCCGGGCTGCGCGGATGCTCGCCGTGTCCGGCATGGCCAGCGTGGTCGTGCGCGGCGTTTGGGGCACGCCCGTGATGGTCCTGCGCCACGGTCTGACCCGCGAATCCAAGCGCCGCAGCCATTGTCACGGCAGCAGCGACGCGCGTTGCGCAGGCGCGGTTGGCAGAGGTGCGCGTCATGCCCGCTCCTCCACGCGCACTTCGCGCATCATCCCGGCTTCCATGTGATACAGCAGGTGGCAGTGGAAGGCCCACCGGCCCAGCGCATCGGCGCGAACGCGGAACGCGCGCTTCGTGCCGGGCGGCATGTCGACGGTGTGCTTGCGCAGGTGGAAGCCGCCGCGTTCGTCCTCGACGTCGCTCCACATGCCGTGCAGGTGGATCGGGTGCGACATCATCGTGTCGTTCACCAGCACCACGCGCAGGCGTTCGCCGTAGACCATGCGCAGCGGCGCGGCATCCATGAACTTCTCGCCGTTGAACGACCAGGCGAACTTCTCCATGTGGCCGGTCAGGTGCAGCTCGACCTCGCGCCCCGGGTCACGACCGTCGGGATCGGCGAACAGGCTGCGCATCGCACCGTAGGTCAGGACCGTGCGGCCGTTGCCGCGCAGGCCCACGCCGGGATCGTCCAGCTTCGGCGACACCGACATGGCCTGCATGTCGATCAGCGGATGGCCATCCTCGCTCGCCGGATGCGCCTGCATGGCGCCGCTGCCGTGGTCCATGCCGGCTGCACCGGCGGCGTGGCCCGCATGTGCCGAGTGGTCCATGCCCGCATGGCCCGCATGGCCCGCATGCGCGGAATGGTCCACGGCCGCCGGGGCAGCCGGCGCGCCGTGGCCCATCGCCGCGTGGCCGCCGTGGTCCATCCCGCCGTGGCCCATGTCGTCCATGGTCAGCAGCGGCCGCGGATCCAGCGCCGGCACCGGCGGCGCCAGCCCGTGGCGCACCGCCAGCGTGCCGCGCGCATAGCCGGTGCGGCCGCTGTCCTGGGCGAAGATCGCGTACGCGTCCTGGCCGGACGGCTCCACCAGCACGTCGAAGGTCTCCGCCGCGGCGATCCGGAACTCGTCCACCGTGACCGGGTGGATGTACTGGCCGTCGGCCGCGACCACGGTCAGCTTCAGGCCCGGGATGCGCACGTCGAAATACGTCATCGCCGAGCCGTTGATGAAGCGCAGCAGGACCTTCTCGCCCGGCCGGAACAGCCCGGTCCAGTTGCCCGCGGGCGCGGTGCCGTTGAGCAGGTAGGTGTAGGTGTGGCCGTTGATGTCGGAGATGTCGCTGGGCGTCATCCGCATCCGGTCCCACATCGCACGCTCGTGCCACGCCGCCGCGAAGCCGCGCGCGCGCGCGTCACGGACGAAGTCGCCCACCGTCGGACGGTAGTAGTTGTCGTAGCCGGCGTCCTTCTTCATGCGCCGGAACAGCGCGACCGGATCCATGTCCGTCCAGTCCGACAGCAGCACCACGTGCTCGCGGTCGTGGTGCCAGGGCGGTGGTTCGAGCGGGTCGATCACCAGCGCGCCGTACAGGCCCGCCTGCTCCTGGAACATCGAGTGGCCGTGGTACCAGTAGGTGCCCGACTGGCGCACGTCGAAGCGGTAGGTCCAGGTGTCGCCCGGCGCGATGCCGTCGAAGCTGAGCCCGGGCACGCCGTCCATGTTCGCGGGCAGCAGCAGCCCGTGCCAGTGGATCGAGCTCCAGGCGTCGCGCAGGCGGTTGGCCACGCGCAGGGTGACGGTGTCGCCCTCGCGGAAGCGGAGGATCGGCGCCGGCAGGCTGCCGTTGACCGTGGTCGCCAGGCGCGCACGTCCGGTGAAGTCCACCGCCGAGCGGCCGATGGCGAGGTCGAAGGTCGAACCCGACAGCACCGGCACGGCCGCCGGGGCGGCGTGGCCGGCGCCAGGCCTGAGGCCGAGCGCCGCGGCAATGCCGCCGCCGGCCAGGCCCTGCACGAAGCGGCGGCGGCCATGGGCGGGCGTATCGCCCGGGGAATGGGGATGGTTCATTGAAACTCCTGTTCACCCGTCGCCGCCGCGGCATGCGCGGCCCGACGTCCGATGGAAGGGCCGACCCGCATGGGGCTGCCACGGAAAGCGCCCTTGGGGCGCCGGCAGGTCAGGCGATGGGAGGCCGGATCGGGGTGCGCACGGGCGGCGAGGGAAGGCCCCGGGTGAACGGATGCAGCGGGCTGCCCGCGTTCACCTGCACGCCGATCGCGAAGCACCGGGCGAGCGCTGCGCACGCATGCGTACAGGCCTGCAGGCACCGCGCGTCGTGGCTGCAGTCGTCCTCGCCGGACGAGGGGCAGGGGTGGCCGTCCGCGGGAGCGGGGCATTCAGGTACGACGGGGTGGTCCGCCGGGCTTCCACCGCAATGCGACGCGGCGGTGGCGACCTCCACGGAAGCCGCCGCCACGTGCCCGATGGCCCCGCTGCCGGCCACGCCGGCGACCGCGCCACCGATCGAATTCACGACCAGGGCAACGGCCAGCAGGATCCGGAGGAGGAGGGCGGACGGGCGCATGACGGGCAAGTCTAGCGCGTGGCGCCCCCACCCGGGCTATCCAGGATCAACGGACGCTCAGGCATCCCCGTCGGGCGGTGGCGCCCCGCCGGCCACCGGCAGCCGCCATCCCCGGCGCAGGGCCAGGAGGCGCAGCGCGAAGCAGGCCAGGCCGCCCGCCACCGCCGTGGCCACCACCGGCAGCCCGAGCAGGTGGCCGCCGACCACGATGCCGGCCCCGACCAGCGCCGCCACGGCGTAGAGATCGGCGCGCAGCACCACCGGCACGTCGGCCAGCAGGACGTCGCGCGCCATGCCGCCGCCGATGCCGGTGAGCATGCCCATCAGCGCGGCCATCAGCGGACTGAGCCCGAATGCCAGCGCCTTCTCGGTGCCGGCGACCGCGAAGAAGGCCAGGCCGACCGCATCCAGCAGCCGGACCGGGTTGCGCAGCCGTTCCACCAGCGGCGACCAGAAGAACGTCACCACGCCCGCGGCGATCGCGACCGCGAGGTAGCGCCAGTCCTCGATGGCCGCCGGCGGCGTGGCCCCGATCAGCACGTCGCGGCTGATGCCGCCGAAGGTCGATGCCGCGAACGACACCACCAGCACCCCGAAAATGTCCAGGTGCCGGCGCACTGCGGCCGTCGCGCCGCTGACCGCGAACGCGAAGGTGCCGCACAGGTCCAGCACCAGGACCAGGGTGCGCTGCAGTTCGAGGGTGGCCTGCGGCTCGGGACTCATGGCCTTCGGGCGTGCGCCCCGGTTGCGCCCGTCAGTCAGCCGCCGGCCGACGCCGCATCGCCCGCCAGCGACGCGTTGTCGATCACGAAGCGGTACTTCACGTCGCCCTTGAGCATGCGCTCGTAGGCGGCGTTGATCTCGTCCATGCGGATCATCTCGATGTCGGCCACGATCCCGTGCTCGGCGCAGAAGTCGAGCATCTCCTGGGTTTCCGGGATGCCGCCGATCAGCGAACCGGCCAGCGAGCGCCGCTTCGCGATCAGGCTGAACACGTTCGGCGACGGATGTGGCGTGGCCGGAGCACCGACCAGGGTCATCGTACCGTCGCGCTTGAGCAGCGCCAGGAAGGCGTCGAGATCGTGCGGCGCGGCCACGGTGTTGAGGATGAAGTCGAAGCTCTTGCGGTGCGCGGCCATCTCGCCGGCGTTGCGCGACACCACCACTTCATCCGCGCCCAGCACCAGTGCCGCCTCACGCTTGGACTCCGAGGTGGTGAACGCCACCACGTGCGCGCCCAGCGCGTGCGCCAGCTTGATGCCCATGTGGCCCAGCCCGCCGATGCCGACCACGCCGACCTTCTTGCCGGGCCCCACCTGCCAATGGCGCAGCGGCGACCAGGTGGTGATGCCCGCGCACAGCAGCGGCGCGACGGCCGCAAGCTGGTCCTCGCCGTGGCGGATGCGCAGCACGTAGCGCTCGTGCACCACGATCTGCTGCGAATAGCCTCCCAGGGTGTGGCCGGGCGCGTCCGGCGTGGGCGAGTTGTAGGTGCCGACCATGCCGTCGCAGTAGTTCTCCAGCCCGTCGGCGCACTCGTCGCAGCCGCGGCAGCTGTCGACGATGCAGCCGATGCCGACCAGGTCGCCGGGCTTGAACGCGGACACATCCGGGCCGACGGCCGAGACCCGGCCGACGATCTCGTGGCCCGGCACGCAGGGGAACCGGGTGCCGGCCCATTCGGCGCGGACCTGGTGCAGGTCGGAGTGGCAGACGCCGCAGAAGGCGATGTCGATCCGCACGTCGTGCGCGCCGGTGGCGCGGCGGGTGATGTCGATGGGTTCCAGCGGCTTGTCGCCGGCATGGGCGCCGTAGGCCTTGATCGTCATGGGAGTCTCCTCGGGTGCGTGGGGTGCGCGTGAAGCAGGATGCGCCAGCAGCGCGGCGGCGACCAGTATGACGGTGCCTGCCGGGATGGTGGCGGAGGCGCTGCGGCGGTGATCGTTCCCGCGCCCGGCGGACGTCACTCCGCGCCTGGCGCCCCCGGCTCCACTTCGCCATAGCGGTTCAGGCCCGAGCCGCCGTTGGAGCCGGCGTCATACACATGGCCGTAGACGAGGCTGCCGTCGGCGCGCCGCACCGGCCGGCCGCGGACCCACTGGCCGTCGATGTCGTCCACCTGCAGCGTGGCCGGCCCCCATTCGCCGTCGTCACCGGTGGCGGCGTGGAACAGGCTGCCGGAGTCGGCGTCGACGAACAGCACCTGCGCGCGGCCGTCGAGTGCGATCGCGTCGGCCGCGGTCTGGTCGGAGTCCACCGCGCCCTGGATGACCACGCGGTCGGTCACCACGCGCGGCCCGCCCAGCGGCGCGCCGCCGACCGAGCGGCGCTCGCGCAGCGCTCCGTTGGCCAGCCGGTAGATGACCATCAGCGTGTCGGTGGCGGGCAGGTACACCAGCGGCAGGATGGAGCCGACGTCGGTTTCGGCGCGGCCGAGCCCGTCGGCCACGTGCTGGCGCGGGCCGGGGAGGCCGTCATGGCCGATGGTCCGGTACCAGGCGTTGCCGCGGCGGTCGGTATAGGCCAGGTGCACCGCGCCGTCCTTGCCGGTGGCCAGCATCGGCCCGGACAGCAGCGCATCGCTGTCCGGGTCGATGACCGTGGCGTCGCTCCAGCGGCCGCCCGCGTCGCGGATCCGGAGCTCGATGTGCGTGGGCGTGCCGTAGACGCCGAGCAGGCTGCCGTCGGGTCGTGCGGCGAGCGCCGCCACCTGGATCGGCGGCTCCTCCGGCGCGGCCAGCTGCTCGTCGCGGACGGCCCAGGTGTCGGGTGCGGTCGGATGGTCGGAGGTGCGGAACGCATGGTGGAAGACCGCCTCCGAGGTCTGGTGGAGCATGTGCACCGTGTCGCCGGCAAGCGTGGCCGCGAAGCCTTCGAGGTCGCCGGTGGCCGGGCGGTGGCCGCCATCGACCTCGCGCCAGCTGCGGCCGCCGTCGCTGGACTTCACCACCATCAGCATGTTGCTGGTCTCGGCCGGCTCCATCAGGAAGTACAGGTCGCCGTTGCGCGCCTGCCAGGGACCGATGGGGCCGGGGGTTTCGACGAAGGTGCCGCCCAGCAGCCCGTCGGGCACGGTGACGGTGAGCGTCGGCACGACCGCGCTGCTGCAGGTGCCGAACGCTTCGGCGGCACGTAGCTCGTAGGTATCGCCGGTGTCATTGGTGTGCGCGTGGTCTGAGAAGCGGCGGACCACCAGCGGCCATTCCCACTCGCCGTGGGCGCTGCCGCCGGTCCAGGACGGCGTCGCGGCTTCCGCCACGATCCCGGCGCCGGCATGGAAGGGCGCCCGGGAACCCGGCAGCAGGTCCAGCGTGGCCTCGCCCGGGGTGTACTCCCCGTTGGCCACCACGCTGATCGGCGGCGTGACCAGCGGGTAGGGGAAGTCGGCGGCCTGCAGATCGGTCCACGCGCCGCCGTTGTGGCGGTACTGCAGCCAGAACCTGCGCGGCTGCCCGGCCGGGCCTTCGGCCTCCAGCTCGAGGCGCAGGCGGAATGGCTGGTCGGCGTTGACGGCCAGCGCCTCGTTGGTGGCGCCGGCCCAGTCGGTGGTGTCGTTGAGCGGCGACTCGAAGTCCGAGCGCATGCGGAACGCGGTCAGCGTGCAGCTCGGGGCTGAGCTGCCGGTCGCGACGCCTGGTGCCGGCTGCGCCATCGCAGGCGGGGCTGCCATGAGCATGGCGGTGGTGATCGCGGCTGCGACCGGGGCGACTCGGGGTGTGCGTGGCATCGATGCGACCTGCTGGGCTAGGGCAACGCTCGATCATATGACGCCAATATTTCAACTCTCCGAAGCCGCCACCCTCGTGCCGCCAGCGACCATTTGGCTTCGCGGCCGGGGAGGCTCAAACTCGACGGCCCACCCCACGCTGGTTTACTGCGTCCCGGCATGTCGTTGTCCTGCCCCTGCAATGCCTCCACTCCCTATGCCTCGTGCTGCCAGCCGCTGCACGAAGGCCAGGCCGTGGCCGGCAGCGCCGAAGCGCTGATGCGCTCGCGCTACAGCGCCTACGCGCTCGGCCTGCGCGACTACCTGCTGGTGAGCTGGCACCCCGACACCCGCCCCGACACGCTGGACCTGGATGACACCCCGGGCCTGCGCTGGCTGGGGCTGGACGTGAAGCGCCATGAGGACGGCGGCGACGGCAGCGCCGTGGTGGAGTTCGTCGCCCGGCACAGGATCGGCGGCGGCAAGGCGAATCGCCTGCACGAGGTCAGCCGCTTCGCGCGCGTCGACGGGCGCTGGCTCTACGTGGACGGGGAGTTCAAGTGAAGCCGTGGCAGGCGCTGGTGCGCGACGTTCCCGACTTTCCCCGGCGCGGGATCCTGTTCAAGGACATTACCCCGGTGCTGGCCGATGCCGACGGCTTCGCGGCCGCGGTCGCGGCCATGGTCGAACCCTGGCGCGGGGCCGCGCTGGACGCGGTGGTCGGCATCGAATCGCGCGGCTTCATCCTGGGTGCGGCCCTGGCGCAGGCGCTCGGCACCGGCTTCGTCCCCGTGCGCAAGCCGGGCCGCCTGCCGGCCGACACCCTGTCGCAGGACTACGCGCTTGAATAGGGCACCGACCGGCTGGAAGTGCACGTGGACGCCTTGCCCACAGGCGCCCGCGTGCTGCTGGTGGACGACGTGCTCGCGACCGGCGGCACCCTGCTGGCGGCGCGCTCGCTGATGCGGCGGCAGGGCGCGGAAGTGGTGGGAGCGGCGGTGCTGTTCGAGATGCTGGCGCTGGGCGTGCGCGCGCACTGGGACGAGGCGGTGCCGCTGCTGGCGGCCGCGGCGTATTGACGGGGCGATCAGCGCGCCTGGTCGAGCCTGTCCTGTGCCTCCTCGGCTACCTCTGGCGTGATCAGGCCCTGGGCTTCTGCGCTGTCGACGACATCGTGGGCTCTCCAGTGCGCTAGAAATTTCGATGTATAGGTGTGAGTGCGCTGGATGTACACCAAGAGTGTTCAAGCGGTGCACCAAAGAGTGCTGTGCCCAATGATGCGGGCGATCCAGCGTGCCAGCCCTGCCGTCCACGCCCTTCGGAACTTCGCATAATGCACATTATGTCAGAATGGCAAGCCACCCAGCTGCGCGGACTCACGCCATCGCACCGTCATTCCCGATCCCCCCACCGCTCCTGTCTGGATGCCTAAAGGCGTGAGTGCTTGATGGGTAATTGTGTGAGTTCGTACCTGCGCAGCTTTCTCACAATTGCACACGTCGAGTGTCCGGATGCCAAATCGTGTGAGTACAGGAACGGCTCCCAGGTTGGCCGTCTAGCCCAGGTCCGCGGCTGCCTTCTTCCTGGTTGCCGCTGACACCTTCTTCCTCTGGGGCGCTTGCACATTCCGCCGGGCCACCTTTCTGGGGCTTGGCGCTGCCTTTTTGGCCTGGCGTAGGACCGACTCCAACTCGGCCGGCAAGTCGCGCAGCTGCGCCAGCTGTTCTGCTAGCGCTTCAGCCTTGGCCTGATGGATCTCAGCCTGCCGCTGGGCCTCCATGGCTTTGGCGTTGCTTTGCTCCAGGGCCACGAGTTGCGCTTTCTGGGCCGCTGCCTGCTCCTTCTGAAGGGCCGTAAGACGGCTTTGGAGTTCCCTGCTCTGCTGCCGGGCGCGATCGACTTCGGCATGGGCCCGGTCCTCGGTCACCTGAACATGCTTCGCCAGTGTTTCCCGTTCAGCCTGGGCAGCGTCCTGGAGCGCCTGCAGGCGTCGATCGGCAGCTTGTCGTGCGGTCTCGGCGTTCGCGGCTTGCTCCCGCGCAACGTCGCGCTGTTGGGCCAATTCGGCAACTTGGCCTTCCAGTTGGCTGATCAGCCGGCTGAGCTCGGTCGCCTGGGTCGCAGCCACGCGTTCAGCTTGGGAGGCGGCCTCGACCTTGGCGCGTAAAGCGGTGGCTTCAATGGCGAAGGCTTCGCGTTCGGCCTGGAGCTTGGATTGTTCCTCCTGAAGGGCCACGCGCTCAGCCTCCAGTGCCTCCTTGGCGTGGGCCTGGGCATGCTCCAACGCCAGGCGCCACAGCGCTCCCGCGGCTTTCGCCACGGATTCAGGGGCTTCCGGGAGCGCAAGACTCGCCTGTTGCGCCTGCAGTCGCTGGCCGAGCCCCTGCCACCAGGTCTCGAGCCAGCGAGTCACCGTGTTCGGGGACCCGGTGCCCAGATGTGCGCGGATGCGCTCAACCGTGGGCCGTTCGCCTGCGTCGACGATGGCGTCAGCGGCGGTGTGTACGTCGGATTCGGTGATGCCTCGGGCCATGGACGGGTCTCCTACGCGGGCGCCCTACTCTGTTGATTCCGTACTGGTGATAAGTGATGATTATCGCGGGTGGATGGTCTGCAACGTAGTGAATACTACATATTATGAACGATAATCACGCACTTCCGGTCCTCGTGCAACCGGCCTCTGGCATGGTCCTTCCCGACCAGCTCGCCCAACAGGCTCCCGATGCCGTGCGCGAACTGCTGGCCGAAGCGGCCGCCGAGAACACCACCCGCAGCTACGCCACGGCCCTGCGCTACTGGGCTGGCTGGCATGCGGCGCGCTACGGCGTCGAACTGGTGCTGCCGGTTTCGGAAGCCGCCGTGCTGCAGTTCGTGGTCGACCATGTCCAGCGGCGATCCGCAGACGGCGATCTGACCTGGGAACTGCCGCCAGCCGTCGATCAGGCACTCGTGACGGCCGGCCTCAAAGCCAAACCCGGTCCTTGGACCCTGGCCACCGTCCGCCATCGGGTCGCGGTGCTTTCCACGGCGCATCGGCTTAAGCAGGTCCCGAATCCCTGCGAGCAGCCTGCGGTTCGAACCGTGCTGAGCCGTGCCGCCCGGGCGGTTGTTAAACGTGGGGAGCGGCCGCGAAAAAAGACCGCCATCACTCTGCCAGAGCTCGAAAGAATGCTGGCGACATGCGATGAAAGCCTGGTGGGCCTGCGCGACCGTGCCCTGCTCTGCTTTGCCTTTGCCAGCGGCGGACGCCGGCGGAGCGAGGTCGCCGCGGCGGATCTACGCGATCTGAAAAGACTCGGTGACCAGGGCTACATCTACCGGCTCGAGCACAGCAAGACTCAGCAGGCTGGGGTGACGGCCAACTCAACGCCGGACAAGCCAGTGCTTGATCGCGCCGCTCTGGCGCTGGAGGACTGGCTGGAGGCGTCTGGGATCACCGACGGTGCGATCTTTCGGCGACTGTGGAAGGATCGTGTGGGCCCTGCCCTCTCCCCGGCCGCCGTCGGGGAGATCGTACAGAGGCGTGCTCGTCAGGCGGGGCTTGAGGGGGATTTTGGGGGGCACAGCCTGCGGTCGGGGTTCGTGACCGAGGCAAGCCGCCAAGGGGTTTCGCTGCCGGCGATCATGCAGCTGACCGAGCACCGGGCGGTGTCGAGCGTGATCGGGTACTTCCAATCCGGAGGAGCCACAGACAATCCCGCTGCTCGATTACTAGAGGATTGAGGCCATCGACCAGGCAACCATCAAGGGTCATAGGCGTTGCCAGATGCCGTAGACTCCGAGCGATGGAGAAATTTTGAGACTTGAGGAGGGGGGGCTCCGATCATGGCAGGTGTTGCAATCCAAAATGTGCTGGTGAAGTCTATAGAGTTTGGACATCCGCCGTTTCGCAAACTGGCGCGATTAGAAGTCCCAATCTCTCCAAGATTGACATTGATTGCGGGACACAATGGCATCGGAAAGTCGACCATTCTAGGCCTGCTAACCAACACATTTGGGTTGACTGATGGACCCAAAAGCTACTTCGGCGAGCACTATTACGCGAACATCGAGAAGATCGTTTACCTGGCAATCGATGAGGTAGATCTCGCTCAAGAAAATATATCTTCGCAACCAATCGTTACTTCCGAAGTCAATGGGAACACCATCAAAAAGCGATGCGCCATGACAAAGCGTGTCAAGGAACGCCGGGCGAGGGTTGTTCCTAGAACTGTGGATCGAGCTGATGACGATCCGGTCGGCCAAGATGCAAAGGTGCCACTACCGACCATTTATCTCGGAATTCGTCGGCTCGCATCAATCGGTGAAGCAAATGACAGCGACGTCACTGTTGCCATTTCGGCCATGGCTGACGAGGACAAGATCATTATGACAGATTTCATGAAATCTGTTATCACCGGCAGTGAGGTGACAAACAACGTGACAGAGCAAAGCATCAGGGGGGTTAACAAAAAGAGTAGCCAACCCGGATACAAGAACCACGACGCTTTAGCGGTTTCAATGGGCCAAGATAGCTTGGGTAGCATCGCGACCGCGCTTGCATCGTTTAGCAAGCTCAAGCGCGAGCAAGGCGCATCCTATGCCGGGGGCCTTCTTGTTATTGACGAACTGGATGTTGGATTCCACCCGCATGCCATTGATCGACTCGCTAAAGGTCTGAAGAAATATGCTAGGCAGTTGAGTCTTCAGATCGTCGCCACGACACACTCCCCCCGATTGATCACAGCGGTCCATCCGGATGGCGCTGGCGATGCGCGGGCGCCCGACTCAGTACTCTACCTGCTTGATACCAGGTCTCCCCGGGTAGCAGAGAACCAATCGCTGGAGGCCATACTTGATGACATGGCGCTTCGTGATGATGAACCGGTCAAGGCCACCAAGCCCGTACTTGGTGTGTACTTTGAAGATGAAGAAGGCAAGCAGTTTTTTGAAGCGCTGATGCCGCCAGCGAAAAGAACTTCTCTCGGCAGAAAATATGGCGTGAGGATTAAGCTAATCGGCCTTGGAGTCGGTGGCTCCAATCTGGTAAAGCTTCCTGATCATGACCCAATCTTCAAAGACAGGGTATTGATAGTTGACGCGGACACCTCCATTCCTGCTAAGGCTGTGCGACGTCGAAATACCATTAAGCTGCCATGCCCTTCCGGTGCCAGAGGCACCAGCCGATCTCCCGAGAATATCGTAAAGAACTTTATAAGGTCTATGATTACGGCAGATGACGGCGAGTTGCGGGACGCCCTCCTTGGCTTACACGTATCCAATCCTACGAGCGACAAGCTTTTAGAGAGTTTTTTTCCTAATAACTCAGGAGAAGGTGATGATCGGGACTCCAGCAAGAGTTGGTGGGGCGAGCGCTGGTTAAAGATCAAACGTTGGGGGATTATGGAGGCATGGATTTCTGTGAATAGTGAACTGGTCAAGCGTTTCATTGAAGAGTTCGAGTCGACTGTTGCCTCAACTTCCCAGCGACTCCAATAGATCAGGCTAAGCACCAGATTCGAACCTGATGAACCTTGCGCCGTTGTTACCACTGGGATTTTTCAGCCAGTCCTCGTAGGGCATAGGGGTGTAGTGAAAATGGGTTATAGAACCATCACGGTTGGCATCAATAAGCTTCTATTGGATCGAACAAATGCGCGACACGATGCAATGGATAACGAGCCTGAGATTATTGCGCAGTTGTTGAGGAAAGAGAAAGCTGGCGAAGTTGCCAGAAGCATTGCTGAGGCTGGCGCGTTGAATCCGCTAGAGCGAATTGGCGTTGTCGCCCATCCGGCACTCAAGGGTTCGTACATCGTGGTGGAAGGCAATCGCCGCGTCTGTGCATTGAAAATGCTACACGACCCCGACAAGGCTCCCGATTCTTTCAAGAAGAAGGTGCTGGACTACAAGGCCAAGGGCCAAGAAATCCCCGCCCGGATTGAAGTTGTTTTGTTTGACAGTGAGGAAGATGCCGAGCCGTGGATTAGCATGCGGCACCGTGGCGAAGATGGAGGCAAAGGCTTACGTCCGTGGGATGTGAATGCGAAGGCGCGTCACGCTGAGAAGGTTGGTGGCTCTACTGCGAACCAACTTGCTGCGGGGCTTGTAGATCACGCCTTGAAGACCGGTCTTATTACGGGTGAAGAACATCAGGAAGTGCCCGTCACTACGCTTACGCGATACCTTGGCAATCCGATTTTCCGCCACACATTGGGTCTCGCGTCCAACAAAGAGCTAGAACTCGACGTGCCGCAGGATGAGTTCAACACCGCCCTTAAAGTGTTCCTCCAGGACTCGTTGCCGAAGAGCTTGACTGGCATAGATCCCAAGGTGCATTCGCGTTCAAAGGCTGCGGACTGGAAGTCATATGCCAAGGAGCTGAGCACCCACGGACACGCGCCAAAGACGCGCCTGCCCAAGGCTGTACCGCTCAAAAGTCCGAGAATGTCAGCTGCCAAGGCAGCACCGAGGCTGTCCAACCCTGATAAGCGCGGGTCTGTCGTGACTACGGGCTTCAGACATAGCTTCACCAGCGACCATATCCTAAGCCGCCTATTTCGCGAGCTGCGCAGCATCGATGCTAACGAGCATTCCTTCGCGGCGGCGTATCTGCTTCGTGCGTTCATTGAGCGTCTCGCCAAGCTGTACGCCAAGCGTCACCGTCTGGGCATGGAGGGAGACCTGCACAATGTAATCGACCGATGCGTCAAACATCTGGAAACACATTCGACGTTGGAAGGAAAGGCGCTCAAATCTGCCCTGCAGCCGTTGAAGGGCATGGTTTCAGATCGCTATTCCCGCACGTCGCCAGACTCGTTGGGTAGTTGGATTCACGGCAGTTCCGTTCCTACGCGAGCTGAAATTAATCGCCGTTGGGACACCCTTGAGCCTGGGCTCCACCTGTTGGCGAAAGGGTTGCTGTGAGGGCGTGGCCAAGCGGCCTCCCTTTCGCTAGAGTCATCATATTAGATATAGGTTTGCTCGTATGCCAGTGACAGACTCGCCTCTCCGTTATCCAGGCGGCAAGACCCAACTCGCACCGGTCGTTATCGAAATTCTGCGCGAGAATGAGTTGTTTTATGGCTCCTATATCGAGCCGTTTGCCGGCGGCTGCGGCATCGCTTGGAAGCTGCTGCTGGACGCTTACGTGTCTGAGATCCATATCAATGATATCGATCCGTCAATCTACGCCTTCTGGGCTTCTGTCTTGCGCAGGACCGATGACCTATGCGAGTTGATCGAGAAGACCCCAGTAACCATGGAAGTCTGGCATAAGCAGAAGGCTGTGCAGCAGGATCGGCGTGCACGCCAACTGGAGCTCGGCTTCTCCACGCTGTTCCTAAATCGGACCAATCGATCTGGGATCCTCAAGGGCGGTGTGATCGGTGGCAAGATGCAGAAGAGTGCCTACTCATTGGATTGTCGTTTCAACAAGACCGACTTGCTGCGAAAAATCCAGCGCATCGCGAAGTACAAGGCTCAGGTCACGCTTACTAAGATGGACGCCGAGGACTTCATCCTGAACAAGCTACCGAAGCTATCGAAGAAGGCGCTGGTCAACATAGACCCGCCCTACTACGGCAAGGGCCGTGACCTGTACTGTAGTTTCTATAAGCATGAGGACCATGCAAGCCTGGCGCGGGTGATCCCAATGATTGAGCAGCGTTGGATGGTGACCTATGACGACGCACCTGAAATCCAGCGCCTTTACAAAAAGTTTCCGAGCATCAATCTCAGCCTCAATTACTCGGCACAAGTCAAGCGGGTAGGCGTGGAGCTGATGGTCATCGACCCAAAGCTGAAGTTGCCGGCCGAGATCCGCCAAGCTGCTTAAGCACAAAAACTACACTGAATTGGCATTTTTGTTGGTTCCGTCAGCACTCACCTACTATCGCCCAATGGCGGTTTTCGCCGCCCGCGATAATCTTCGTAATCCCCACCCGCCTGAACAAGCTTTCGGTCAGTAGCGGGCCGTAGCAACTGCTGTGGTTCGTTGTCTTTTCATTGAGACCAAACGGATTACTCTTACATCATGACTGCCGAAGTCACACAGCGACCGCCAGAACGCGAGTGGCATGGAAAGCACCTTTCGTGGAGTTACCGGCCGCACGCGTACCGCTGGGAGGGTGAGCGGATCGTGGGCATCAATTTCTTACCTTCGGCTCGGGAGATGCGCGCCTGGATGATGCAGCGGGGCCAACTCTCATACATCTCCAACTCCGACCGCGAGACCACGGGGTGTTACACAAATCCATACAGCTACAGCGCAGCCGCGCTATCTTTGGTTCTAGGTCAGGCAATCAACGTCTCTCACGAATACGCCACCACGCCTTCACCGGATCATACCAATGTGGACGCAGAGGTCGAGCGACTTCGACTATACAACGACGTTCTTCTCTATACCGCCAGATTCTGCGAGGTTGTGATCAAGCAGTTACTCCATTGCACACAGTTTCCTGAGTCAAGATACAAGCGAATGGCGCTCGGGGCATTGCTGGAGTCACCCTGTCCTTCTTGCAGAAAGCAGAATGGGAAAGAACCACACTTGGTTTCTCTGATAGGCACGTTGGCGCACCCGTTCCATCTTTGCCTCGAGTTCGACCATTGCGCGATGGATCACATGGATTTTGTGAACAAGCTTCGAAACGCCCAGGCCGCCCATTCAGAGATTCAGACGCTTAACATCCGCGCCCCAGAAGTGTCGAAGAAGCAATTGCTGAAAGATTGCGATGAGGTTCTTTCTGGGTTCCTACACATGCTTTCGCATTTAGAGAAGCTCGAAGAAGCGATGCTGGATGATCTAGCGAAGAAGGGCGAAGCCATCCTCCTGCTCAGACTAAACGGCCTTCCGGCGAAAGACTGCAACTTCAACTTGGTTCCTGGGCAGCGGTTCGTGTTTGACCCTAAAGGTCCGACACAATTGCCCAATCACGGATGACTCGAACATCGGCGCCGTTGGGTCGGAAGCCCCCCCTCACTACCCCCGATAACCAGCCCTAATCTCCTGTCTCGCCGATGCCCGCTTCCGAACAGATGCAGACGTTGGCCAGCTTTAAACTAAGCCGGCCACGAAGTGTTTGCTTCATTAGTTGTCAGGAGCTAGATCGAATTTGCCGAGTCGCTCCCGGGCTTCAACTATCATTTCCTGTATGGCGTGTTCGAAGAGATCACTAGGTTGCTGACCAAGATGATAGTTCTCGGGCCTTTTCGCCAAGAAAGATGGACAAACATAACCAAACTGATCTGACGTAATGTCCAGAAAAAAAGATCGATCGGCTGAGTTGCCTTCAAGCCAAAAATGACCCACCCGACCCGTAGGCGTCTCCACATCTCCGCCGACAACCCGCCAGTTCGCATTACGGAAACGGCGCTCGGTCAGAACTATCGCGGCGACAGAAGACAATGGCAGGCAATGCCCCCCCAACGTCTGCTTCCCCTGCTTGCGAGTGTCCTCCCAAGCCGGCCGGCAAATTTCATTGAGAAAGCTTTTCTCGTTGTCGGTAAGAATATAAGTCATCTGAATGCCAACCACCTAGTAGCTTGACCATTGGTCCGCTATCCAGTTTAGCAACAGCGCACACTCTGGTGTGCCATCCCCTTGATGCTGTTGGATGCTACGCGTAGGCGAACAGCAAAGCCTAGCTGCATACACTGAGTAGGAACTCGATGATCTGTTCTTCGGCAGACGCCACCGTAGACGCTTTCTGCGCGTGGCTTCACGATGAAGCCGGAGCATCGACGGGTTGAGCAGGAGTCCCCTTGCAGCGGCTTGGCGTTGTCACGCGCCTGCTGGGTAGGCTCTTAACGTCAGCTCCGACTGTTTTATATCGGCGATCGGGCCAAGGATGGTGTTGTCGAACTCGCGCAGGGACATGCCTCGCTGAAGCAATCGCGGCATGTCCGGGTTGGCCAGTGCGCCACGCCCCATGGCGACGAGGTCGGCCCCCCTGTCGAGCATGGCGCTGACCCGGTCGAGCTCGTGGAGGCTGCCGTTGACGATCAACGGCACCGCCGATGCGTAACGCTTGGCCAGTTCCGCGAGTGTGGCGCTGTTCCCTTCGAACGCGGGTTGCCATGCCTGGAACTCGGTGATGTGCAGGTAATCCACGCTTGCATCGGCGAGGGCGGCGAACACGACTTCGGCGTCGCGCTCGCCACCGCTCCACTTCGCATGGAAGTCGTTGACCTTGCCCTGTGAGATCCGGATGCCCACCGGCGCTCGACCGGCCACCGCTTGCTTGACACGTTGGACGACCGCCACCAGCAATCTCATGCGCTCGCTCATGCCGCCACCCCACCGGTCGGTACGCTGGTTGGTGCCGGCAGTCAGGAACTGATCAAGCAGGTAGCCATTCGCCCCGTGGATCTCGATGGCATCGAATCCGGCGATCGTCACCGCGCGTCGCGCACTACTTGCGAAACCAGCGATGGCATCCTCGATTTCCTCCTCAGTGATCTGCCGTGGCGTTTCATAGGCGCCTTGGCCGTAGTAGAACGCCATCTTTTCGCCCTTTGGCTGTATGGCCGACGGCGCAACGGCGTATTCACGGAAGCGATTGCCTTGGCTCAGCGCGCCGGCATGCATCAGCTGGGCGACGATTCGGGCGCCGTTCGCTTGCACGGCGGCCGTAATCGGCGCCCAGGCCCTTGCTTGGCCGTCCTCCGCGAGGCCAGGCTGGTTGAGGTAGCCCTGTGAGAAAGCCGCGTCGGTGTAGAGGCCCTCGCTGATCAGTAGGCCAAAGCCACCTTTGGCAAAGCCATCGTAATAGCTCGCCATCTTTCCGGTCGGCAGGCCGTCCGGGGTAGCGGAGACGCGGGTCATCGGCGCTACGGCCAGGCGATTGCGTAGCGTGAGTTGGCCGAGGGCGTGAGGGGCGAGCAGCGCATGCACGTCGACGGCGCTCATGCCTCGGCCTTTCCCTTCGTGACCGCGGCAATCGCCTCGATCTCGATCATGGCATTGGGGTCATATAAAGCCTTGATCTCGGCAATGGTGTCCGCCGGATACGGCGCCGAGAAGAACTCCCGCCGCAGCTGCACCACGTCCTGGAAGTGACCCATATCGGTGACGAAAATGGTGACCTTGATGACGTCATGCAGGCTCGAGCCTCCGGCCTCCAGTGCACGGGACAGATTGGCAAAGGCTCGGCGGCCCTGGGTCAGAAAGTCGCCTGAGACGATCTTCCCGTCCTCGCCTCCGGCGGCCTGGCCGGAGATGAAGAGCAGATCGCCGAAGCGGATGCCCTGGGAAAGCAGATAGGGAGCGTAGTGGTCCGGCTCAGTGATGATGCGTTCGCGCATGGTCGGTTCCTTGGTGGTGGCGATTCAGGGTGATGTGAATTCATCGATGCCCCGGTGCCACACATCCTGATCCGCATGAAATCTGACGACAAACGATGATTTGTCACTCGATAAATGATATTTTTTCATCCATGACATCGCCTGCCCGCCGCCTCCCGCCCATGTCCACCCTACGCGCCTTCGAAGCAGCGGCGCGCCATGGGAGTTTCAAACAGGCAGCGGCGGAGCTTGCGGTCACGCCTACTGCCGTGAGCCATCGGATCCGTGCACTCGAAGATCATCTCGGCGTTCGGCTGTTTGATCGCCGCGTGAGACAGGTATCGCTCACTCGCGCCGGTCTACAGCTGTATCCGGCACTCCGGCAGGGCTTCGACATCTTCGACGTTGCCATCCGGCGGCTGCTGACGCCCGCCGAACGGGAAAGCGTCACCATTTCCGCGACCAATGCTTTCGTAGCGAAGTGGCTAGTGCCCCGCGTAGCGAACTTCCGTGCCAATCATCCGGGCATTGATCTGCAGCTACATGCATCGGATACAGTGGTAGATCTGGCCAGCCATGCATTCGACATCGCCATCCGCTACGGCAGGGGGCCATATCCGGGGTACCGCAGCGATGTACTTTTCGCAGACGCGTATATCCCAGTGATCAATCCGATACTCCAAGTGCGCTCGCCCCAGGACATGGCGGCATATCCGCTGGTTCACTTCGACTGGCAGAAAGCGTCCCCGGACAACCCTACTTGGACGAGATGGCATGCGGAAGCCGGTATCGCGCTACCCACCACCCAGGCGGAGTTGCGCTACTCCGATGAAAGCCATGCGATCCAGGCAGCGGTAGCTGGGCAGGGCGTCGCGCTGCTGAGCCAAGCACTGGTGGCCGATGAAATCGCCGCCGGGCGACTGCTACAACCATTCGGGCCTGCGATTCCCGGTTACACCTATCACTTGGTGAGGCAAGAGCAAAGCAGCGCTAGCGCCGCGGTGACCGCAGTGATGGATTGGCTTCGCCATCACGCCGAATAGAGCGATACACGCAGGCGCGTAGCGCTGCTTCTGACCGATACCTGGACTTGTACAGCGTCAAGGCGAACGTCCGAGGGCAGTTTCCGACCAGAAGCTATCCACCCCTACCCTCGATAAACATCCCTAATCCCCTGCCCCAACGTCCGCTACCGGCCAGAAGCGGACGTTCTGGCTGACCCGAACTGCCGCTTCGAATCCACTCTTTCAGAGGGTCGGCAGGGATTCGTGTAAAAAACGGCCAAAGGTGAGCTAACTGCCTGTCATAGCTGACTTTCTTGGCCGCTCCAGCCACGCGTCAGAACGGAGCATTTCTTCTTCGAGGACCGGACAACGGGCCGTAACTCGTTATTTCACCTCGTCCCGGTAACTCCGCCAAGCCATGCGGAGTACCCGAGCGGAGGACCGCAGAAACATCAGCAACAGTCCACCGGCGATGACCAGATCGGGCCAGCCGGCATCGAACAGCCACACGCCGGCGGCTGCCAGCAGCACCGCAACACCCTCGTACAGGTCATTGCGCGAGCACTCCCAGGCCGATGACATGTTCACGTCGCCAAAGCGGTACGGGGTAAGCAGCCACAGGCACAAGGCGTTGAACGCAAGATTGATCACGGCGGCGATGCCGATGGCCTCGAAGATCGGCACCTCCGGGTGGGCCAGGCGCCAGCCGATCTGGATGGCGACCGCAACCGCGGCACCGAGGATCAGCAATCCCTTGAACAACGCCACCCTGGCCTTGGCGCGCAGGCTCGCGCCGATCACTGCCAGGCTCAGCAGATAGGTCAACGCATCACCGAGGTTGTCGAGGCTGCCCGACAGCAACGAGGACGAGCCGCTGTAGATCGCTGCGGTGATCATCATCACGAAGCTGGCGATGTTGATTGCCAGCACGATCATCAACACGCGCCGCTGCCCCGCCTCCAGGGCGCGGATATCCACCGTGCTTCCGCAGCCGCACGAATCACTCATGATCATGTCTCCGAGTCGAGCGGGCGTCCGAGGATTTGCGGCCCGCTTCCAGGTCGGCGATCCTAAACCCCGGAGTCGCTACAGAGTCAAGCCCATGAAGATCGGAGAGGTCGCGGAGCGCAGCGGGTGCCATCCCGAAACCGTGCGCTACTACGAGCGCATCGGGTTGTTGCCTGCCCCGCCGCGCACGGCGGGCGGGTATCGCGACTACCGTCCCGCCGACGCGGATCGGCTGCGCTTCATCAGCCGCGGACGCGAACTGGGCTTCTCGCTGGAGGAGATCCGCAGCCTGCTGGGCCTGGCCGAAGACGACGGGTTGTCCTGCCAGGATGTCGACCGTCTTGCCCGCGGGCACCTGCTGGACATCCGGAACCGGCTAAACGACCTTCAGCGGATGGCCTCGGAGCTCGAACGGGTGATTGGCAGTTGCAGCGGCGGCGAGCGCGGCCAGTGCGCCATCCTCGACACGCTGCGCCACCCGCCATCCTAGGTCGGCACTCAAGCGTCCTCTTCGCCACGGGCATCCTGCAGGATCTCGATGCCCCCTTTCAGGGCGATCGCCGCCACTGCGAGCCCCACGACGAGGTCGGGCCAGGCCCGCCCGGTCCACAGCACCAGTCCGCCACCCACGAGCACGCCTGCGTTGGCGATGAAATCGTTGGTGCTGAAGGTCGTCGCGGCACGCACGTTCACATTGGCCTGCCGGATTTTCTTGAGCAGCCACACGCATGTCGCGTTTACCAGGCCGGCCCCCAGCGCCATCACCATCATCGTCGTACCAATGGGCTCGGCGTCACCCAGGAACCGACGGCCCACGTCGACCAGGATCCCAGCGGCGAACAGGATCAGCAGCCAGCCGGACACTTTGGCCGCCGACCGTTTCCAGGCTTGTGAGCGACTGAGTGCGAGCAGGGTGATGATGTAGACGGCGCTGTCGGACGCATTGTCCAGTCCATTTGCGATCAGAGCGCTTGAGCCGGCGGCGACGCCCGTGACCCCGAACCCCGCGGCAAGCGCGAGGTTCAGGGCGAGGACGATCAACAGGATCCGGCGCTGGTGCGCGTCGTGTATTTCGATCTTCTCTTCACTCAACTCAGTGGGCCTCCAGTTGCGGCTTCGCTGCGTCGCCGCGATGCAGAAGACGGTAAATGGTGGGCAGGACAAGCAGGGTGAGCAGCGTTGAAGACACGATCCCGCCGATCACGACGGTGGCGAGCGGACGCTGCACCTCCGCGCCCGCGCCGACATTGAGCGCCATGGGGACGAAGCCGAGCGACGCGACCAGGGCGGTCATCAGCACGGGCCGCAGCCGCCCGAGGGCGCCGTTGAAGACCGCGTCGTCCAGCGACTGGCCTTGTTCGCGCAGGTTGCGAATGAAGGCGATCATGACCAGGCCGTTGAGCACGGCCACGCCGGACAGCGCGATGAAGCCGACGCCTGCGGTGATCGACAACGGGATGCCGCGCAGTGCCAGTGCGGCCACACCGCCCGTCAGGGCCAGCGGCACCCCGCTGAACACGATCACCGCATCCCTGGCCGAACCGAACGCCATGAACAACAGGCCGAAGATGAGGACCAACGTCACCGGTACCACGACTGCGAGCCGTTGGCTGGCCGAGATCAACTGCTCGAACGTGCCGCCGTAGTCGATCCAGTAGCCCTCGGGCACGTCCACCTGCTGCCCGACGCGCTGCTGCAGCTCTTCGACAAAGCTACCCAAGTCGCGATCACGCACGTTGGCGGTGACCACCACCCGGCGCTTTCCATTCTCGCGGTTGATCTGGTTGGGCCCCAGCAGGCTTTCGATCTTCGCGACCTCCCGCAGCGGTACGGTCCGCGCGGTCGCCCAGCGTGGCTCCAGGCTCGACCGGTCCGCGTTCGCAACGTCGGGCAAGGGGATCGGCAGATCCTGAAGGGCAGTCGGATCGACACGCATCTGTTCCGGCAACCGGACCACGATGTCGAAGCGGCGGTCGCCCTCGAACAGCTGGCTGGCAACCTGACCACCGACCGCGGTGGCAATGGTCTGCTGCACGATCCCCGGATTCAGGCCAAAGCGCGCCAGCGCCGCACGATCCGGGACGATCGTCAGCAGTGGCAAGCCGGTCGCCTGTTCGGTCTTGACGTCCGCCGCGCCATCGACCTGCCTGGCAACCGCCTCGACCTGTTCGGCGACCTCGATCAGCATGTCCAGATCATCGCCGAACACCTTGACCGCCACGTCCGCACGCACGCCGGAGATCAGCTCGTTGGTCCGCATCTCGATCGGCTGCGTGAACTCGTAGTTGTTGCCTGGAAGCGTCGCCACCGCCGCCTCGATCTCCTCGAGCAGCACGTCCTTGGGCTTGCTCGGGTCGGGCCACTGCGCGCGTGGCTTCATCATCAAGAAGGTGTCCGCCACGTTCGGCGGCATCGGGTCGGTGGCCACCTCCGCCGTGCCGATCTTGCTGAAGACCCGCTCCACTTCAGGAACCTGCTGCAGGCGCTCCTCAACGGCGAGCTGCATCTTCACCGACTGCTCCAGGCCCGTGCCTGGGATACGGATCGCGTGCATGGCGATGTCGCCCTCGTCCAGGCTGGGAATGAACTCGCTGCCCAGGCGCGTGGCGACCAGCAGGGACACGGCAACCAGGGCGAGTGCCCCGCCAAGGACCCAGTTCTGCCGGCGGAGCGACCAGGCAAGCAAGGGCTCATAGCGGCCTCGCGTCCACTGGACCAGCCGGTTCTCCTTCTCCTGGACGCGATTGCCCATGAAGATCGCGATCGACGCGGGAACGAAGGTCAGCGACAGCACCATGGCGCCGGTGAGGGCCAGCACCACCGTGATCGCCATGGGATGGAACATCTTTCCCTCGATCCCGGTCAGGGCGAAGATCGGCAGGTACACCGCGGCGATGATGAACATGCCGAACAGGCTGGGCCGGATGACCTCGACCGTGGCGGTAGCCGTCAGGTCGTTGCGTTCTTCACGTGTCAGCGTCCGGCCAAGCCGATGCTGCATCTCGCCAAACCGGCGCAGGACGTTCTCGATGATGATGACCGCGCCATCGACGATCAGCCCGAAGTCGAGTGCACCCAGGCTCATCAGGTTGCCCGAGACGCCTCCGCGCACCATTCCGGTGATCGTGAACAGCATGGCCAGGGGGATGACGGCTGCGGTGATCAGCGCGGCGCGGAAGTTCCCCAGTAGCAGGAACAGGACCACGATCACCAGCAGGGCGCCCTCGACCAGGTTCTTCGAGATCGTCTGCATGGTGCGTTCGACCAGCCCGGTGCGGTTGTAGACCGCCGTTGCGATAACGCCTTCTGGCAGGCTCGCGTTCGCGTCCTGCAGCTTCGCCGCCGCGGCCTGCGCGACGCTGCGGCTGTTGGAGCCGACCAGCATCGACACGGTGCCCAGCACGACCTCTTCGCCGTTCTGGGTGGCCGCGCCCGTACGAAGCTCCGGGCCTTCACCCACCTGCGCCACGTCGGCAACCCGGATCGGCAGGCCTTCGCGCCGGTCCAGCACGATGTTGCGGATCTCGTCGATCCCGCCGACCTGGCCGGGCACGCGCACCAGGTACTGCTGGCCGTTGCGCTCGATGTAACCGGCGCCCATGTTCTGGTTGTTGGCCGCCACCGCGTCGACGATGTCATGCAGCGTGAAGCCGAGTGCGACCAGCCTGGACGGGTCCGGCGTGATGTGGATCTGCCGCTCGAAGCCGCCCATCGTGTTGACTTCGGTCACGCCCGGGGTGTTGCGCATCTGCGGCCGGATCACCCAATCCTGCAGGGTGCGCAGGTCGGTGGCGGTCCACGGCGTGCCGTCCGGTTTGACCGCCTCGGGCGCGGCATCGATGGTGTACATGAAGATCTCGCCCAACCCGGTCGAGATCGGCCCCATTTCGGGTTCCAGTCCCTCTGGGATCTGCGAGCGGATCTGCTGCAGGCGCTCGGCCACCTGCTGCCTGGCGAAGTACAGGTCGGTGCCGTCCTCGAACACCACGGTGACCTGCGACAAGCCGTAGCGCGACAGCGAGCGCGTGTAGTCGAGCCGGGGCAAGCCGGCGAGTGCCGTCTCGATCGGATAGGTGACCCGCTGCTCGGACTCCAGCGGAGAGTAGCCGGGCGCCTCGGTGTTGATCTGCACCTGGACGTTCGTGATGTCCGGCGTTGCATCGATCGGGAGCCGGGTGAAGCTCCAGATGCCTACTCCGATCAGCCCGAGGGTCAGCACCAGCATCATCCAGCGATGCCGGATCGAGAACCGGACGATCCGCTCCAGCAGGCCCGGCTGGCGGCCTATGGCGTCAGTGGTCATGCGCCGCGCCTTCCTTGCCGATGTCCGCCTTGATCAGGTAGCTCTCCGCGACGACCACCTCCTCGCCTTCACTCAGGCCCGAGAGGATCTGCACCTGCGTGGCATCGCGGGCACCGAGTTCGACGTGTCGGGTCAGGTACGTCTCGCCCTCACGTACGAACACGGACTCCTGGCCATCCATCGACTGCAGCGCGGTCAGCGGCACCATCAGGTCCACCGGTTCCTGTGCGACCGTGATCCGCGCCTTGACTGCTGTGCCCGGCCGCCATTGGTTGTCGGCGTTGTCGATCGTCGCGCGTGCCACCGTGCTCTGGCTGGCGGTGGCCATGCCCGGCAGCACGCGTTCGAGCGTGGTTCGGACGGTCTCGCCATCGCTCATGCGGGTGACCGCCACCGGCACGCCGGGCTGGATGTGCTGGGCGTCCGCGCCAAAGATGTGGAGGTCGACCCAGAGCTGCGAAAGATCGGCGATTTCGAACAGGGGCGCACCTTCGCTGGCCAGGCCGCCGACCGAGGCACTGCGCTCGACGACCACGCCGGAGATCGGCGCGGCGACGCTGTAGGTGCTCAGGCTCAGGTTGCTCTCGATCGTCGCCAGCACCTGGCCGGCGCGGACCGGGTCGCCGACGTTGGCGCGCAGCGAACGGATCGGGCCCGGGAAACGGGCGGTGACCTGCGCAACGCGACCCTCGACCGGGGTCAGCAGGCCTTGCACCTCATGCTCGTCGGCGATCACGCCGGGGCCGGCGGGCTGCGTCTTGATACCGGACTTTTCAGCGACTTCCGCAGCGATGACCGTGCTGGCGACTTCATCCGCCTCATGGCCGTGTTCGTCGGCCTCCGTTCCGTGGTCGGCGGCGTCGTTCGCATGTGCGTCCTTGGCCGGCTGGTCCGGCTCGCCACCGCAGGCTGCGAGGACCAAGGCCAGCGCCAGTGCCGGGATCAGGTGGACAGGCTTCATGGGGTTGCTCCTTGGTTGTGTTGCAGGCCCGGGCCGGCGACGAATGCCTGGCCGGTCAGCCGCTGGATCTCGATCAGGGCGCGCTGGGCTTCCAGCGCCGCCGCCAGCTGTTGCTGCCGTGCGGCGGCGTGCTCCGCCTGCAGGCTCGACCACTCCAGATAACTGGCGGCGCCTGCGCGGTACGCGGTGGCGGCCGCGGCTTCGGCCTTGGCCAGACGTGGAAGCACGTCCTCACCTAGCCGCTGTGCTTCCAGGCGGGCCACCCCGAAGCGGCCATGCGCCTCAGCGAGGGTGGAGTAGAGCGACAGCCCCATGGCCTCCCGTTCGATTTCCAGCGCTGTCAACTCGGCGCGTGCGGCACGGATGCCCGGCTGTGCCCGGCGAGTGGTGCCCAGCGGGATAGAGACACTGCCGACCAAGCCGAAGTCATCGCCCTCCGCCATCCGTCGCACGCCCACCTGCCAGTCGAAGTCGGGGGTCGCTTCGCTGCGTGCCAGCTGCAGGCGCGCCTCGCCAATGCGCTGCTGGTCGACGAACTGCGCCAGCTCGGGAGTGCGTTGCAACCAATCGGCGAGTACCGCGAAGTCCGCGACCTGGGGCACATCCAGCGGATCGCCGCCGACGATCTCAAATGCGGGATTTCGCTCGCCCCACAGGGCCGCGAGGTGCTGGCGGGCGGCCGCCTCACGTTGCCGGGCACGGGCGCTATCCAGTTCGGCCCGCGCAAAGGCCGCCTGGGCGGTGAGTACGACCGACTCGGGCGAAGCGCCAGCCTCGTGACGCCGGCGCGCCGCAGCAACGGTGCGATCGCGCTGGTCGACGCCCAACTGCGCAAGCTCGCCTTCGCGTTGCGCACCGACGACTGCTAGGTAGCGGCGGGCCACTTCGGCCAGGAGATCCAACCGCCGCGCCTCGCGCCCGATGGCCAGCGCATCGATCCGGCTTTGCGCGAGCGTGCGGCGGGCATCGAGCTTGCCGCCGCGCTCCAGCACGGAGGCGAGGCTCAGCGTGATCTCGGCGCCATCCAGGCCGCTGGCCGGGCCGGTACCGAGCACGTTCTCGACCTCGGCTCCAGCGACCAGCGCCGGGCGCAACGAGGAGCGATCCAGTTCGGCTTTCAGGGCCTCATGGCGGGCGCCAAACAGGCGCAGATCGGGGTGTGTATCGGCAACGCGGAGGAAAGCGTCGTCCAGGGTGAGGGGGTCGGCGGCGTGCGTGGGGAATGCCACGGCACACACGGCGACGAACGCGGCCAGGGCCGCTGATCGCAAACGCATGGGGGTTGCTCCGATGAATCGAATTGACGGGCGTCGGCATCAGGCCGACGGCGCGGTCATCCGAAGATCGGAGGCTTGAATGGGCTCGGCAGACGCAAGGCGGCCGGGGGCGACGCTTTTTCGACCCCCATTCGACCGGCGACCGGTTGAGTGGAAAATGAATCCAGAACCGGCAACACGGCCGCGGCTGAACCACAGCAATGGGCGAAATCCAGCAACAGGTGCAACGTCTCCGATCCGTCCTGATCGTGCGCGTCCGCCGCGGCGAACTCCGGGTCCAGATCGTTGGCATGCGGGCCGTGGCTGTGCGCGCCAGACGGATCGTGCGCGAGCTCATGCATCTCGCCGGCGGCTGTCATCACCGGTTGGAACGCCAGCCCCAACGCAAGCACACCCAGCACGACGACGCGCAGGAGCGGCAACAAGAAGCGGGGATGCAGGCGGGTCATGGCCGCGCAGGGTACCTGCGGATGATGGGGTTATACAATTCCGCTGAATGCGTCGAGAGGGCTACAGGGAAAAGGCGCGTTCCAGTTGTCGGCCATGGCACCGCTTGTACTTGTTTCCGCTGCCGCACTGGCACGGCTGGTGATCGCGCAGCCCCGACGACAGTGCGTGTCCAGGAACTGGTGCGCCTGCTGCAGCGGTTCGATTTCATGCGCGGGGACACTGACCTCGCCGGGAGCCGCCGGGATGCCCCGGCTCAGTCTCTTCCTAGGGGCTCTTGCCGTTGCATGGGCTGCTAGCCCTTCGATGGCAGACAACAATACCCGGACTGCGCTCTACGAGGTCATGCGGTCGGGCTTGGCTGCCTGAGTGATCCGTGGGACGAAGTGGTGCGCGATGTTCCAACGAGACGTCCGCTTTGGGTCGAAAGGAGCCATCCGCCCTACCCCCGATAACCAGCCCTAATCCGCGCGCTCAGGCGAACACCCGCTTCGGGCAAGCAAACAGCCAACCTCGCTCAACGCAGGACGGCTGGCTAGGGGCTTGCTGTGCCCTTCTCATCGTGTGAACCTGATGCCTGCCAGCCTATGCGCGCTCCGCTTAGGATCGACCGGCGCGCAAGCGGTGCCGACCCGCGCCGGAACGACGACGCCTGCTGCGGGCGGTCGAGGTTCTGAGCGGACCTGCCGACTGCGCGACATGCGCCGGCTGGCCCGGCCCGCGGTCGCAGCGGACAATAGTCCCCATGAAACCCCATGACAGACCGGCCGAAGCCACGCCGGACCTGAGGAAGTACGCGTGGCTGGCGATCGTGACGGCGGTGCTGACGGTGCTGCTCAAGGGCAGTGCCTGGGCGATCACCGGCTCGGTGGGCCTGCTGTCGGACGCCGCCGAATCGATGGTCAACCTCGTGGCCGCCATCGTGGCCCTGGTCTCGCTGACCATCGCCGCCCAGCCGGCCGACGACGACCACCACTTCGGCCACAGCAAGGCGGAGTATTTCTCCGCCGCGCTGGAAGGGATCATGATCTTCGTCGCCGCGGCCTCGATCATCTACTTGGGCATCGATCGCCTGCTCAATCCGCGGCCACTGGGAGCGCTCGGCATCGGCCTCGCCATTTCGATCGTGGCCGCCGTCCTCAACGGTGTCGTCGGGCGGATCCTGATCCAGGTCGGCACCGAGCACCGCTCCATCACCCTGCGCGCCGACGGCAAGCATCTGATGGCCGACGTGTACACCTCGGTCGGGGTCGTGGTGGGCCTGGGGCTGGCGTGGCTGACGGGCTGGGACTGGCTGGATCCGGTGATCGCGATCCTGGTGGGCGTCAACATCCTGGTTGTCGGCTACCGGCTGATGTCCGAATCCGCCTCCGGCCTGATGGACGCGACCCTGTCCCCCGAGGACAACGCCCGGATCCAGGCCATCCTGGACGCGCACGCCGAACCGGGCCGGATCGAGTTCCACGCCGTGCGGACCCGCGAATCGGGGGCCCGCCAGTTCATGGAGATGCACATGCTGGTGCCCGGCGACTGGACCGTCTTGCGCGGGCATGACGCCATGGAAGACCTGGTGGAGAAGATCGTGGCGGAGTTCCCGGCCATGCGCGTGACCGGGCACCTGGAGCCGGTCTCTGATCCCCGCAGCTACGAAGACATGGCCCTGTAGCCGAAAAACTGCTGCAGGCGCGTTGGGCTAGGCAGGCGACGAAGGGCTGGGGGCTCGATATTCGAGCTGCGTCCCGTGCGGTTGTCGCTGCGTTCATCCGGCGTTTATATCCGCACGTATACTAGGGCGCATGCCTTTCCGCGCGCTCATGATGCGGTTGTTCCTGATCGTTGCCTTGCTGGCGAACGGTCCGGGCATCGCTGGCGCGTCCATGCACATGGAGCACGTGCGCGACTCCCTGGGCGACGCGACGTACGCGACCACGGCGTCGACAGCAGCCGAGGCCATGGCTGCCTGCCACGGGGCCTCAGCGGCTGCTCCGGGGGCCGATGATCACCATTACCCCAAGGCCGCTGACCAGGCCGGGGCTGAATCGCCGTTGGACGACTGCTGTGAGGCGGGGAATTGCTGCCCCTGCATACACCATTGCGCAGCGGCGCTCGCCGGGTCGGCACTCGCCGATTTCACCATCCGGTACCGGCACACCGCCGAACCGTTCCTGTCGGTGCACGCGTCCGCGGCCCTGACCAATCTCTTCCGACCTCCGATCGGCTAAGTGTCCCTGCGCGCCTTCCGAGGCGCTGATGGATCCTGTCCGCTGCTCCGCACTGACAGGGTAACGCTCGTCCCGCGAGCCTTCGACCTTTCCCGGAGTTCCCATGTCATCCGATTCTTTCGGCCGTGCCGAGGGGCTGTCTGCCCCGTCGCGCCGCCGCTTCGTCCAGGGCCTTGCTGTTGGCGGGGCCGTCGCAACCTTGGGTCTGTGGCCCCGTTCCAGCTGGGCCGTCAAGGCCGAGGGCCTGCCCAACGTGCTCTCGGGCACCGACTTCGATCTGACCATCGGCGAGACGCCGATGAACTTCACCGGCGCCACGCGCCCCGCGATCACGGTCAACGGATCCGTTCCGGCGCCGCTGCTGCGCTGGCGCGAGGGCACGACCGTCAACCTGCGGGTCCGCAATGCCCTGCCCCCCGGTTCCATCCATGGCGACCAGGCGTCGATCCACTGGCACGGCATCCTGCTGCCGGCGGACATGGACGGCGTGCCCGGGCTGAGCTTCAACGGCATCCACCGCGGCGAGACCTACCATTACCGCTTCAACGTCGTGCAAGGCGGCACCTACTGGTACCACAGCCATTCCGGTTTCCAGGAGCAGGCCGGTCTTTACGGGCCGCTGGTGATCGAGCCGCTGGAACCCGAGCCCTTCGCCTATGACCGCGACTACGTGGTCATGCTCACCGATTGGACCGACCTCGATCCGAAGCGCCTGTTCGCCCGGCTCAAGAAGCGGTCGGACTTCGACAACTTCTCCAAGCAGACGGTCGGCGATTTCTTCGACGACGTGAAGCAGCACGGCCTGGCCGCCACGGTCGAAGACCGCAAGATGTGGGGCCAGATGCGGATGACCCCGACCGACCTGTCGGACGTCAACGGCAACACCTATACCTTCCTCATGAACGGCACGACTTCGCTCGGCAACTGGACCGGCCTGTTCCGGTCGGGCGAGAAGGTCCGCCTCCGCTTCATCAACGGGTCCGCGATGACGTACTTCGACGTGCGCATTCCGGGCCTGAAGATGACCGTGGTCGCAGCCGATGGCCAGTACGTGCATCCGGTCACGGTCGATGAGTTCCGCATCGCCACGGCCGAGACGTTCGACGTCATCGTCGAACCGACCGGGCAGGATGCGTTCACTATCTTCGCGCAGGACACCGGCCGCACCGGCTACATCAGCGGCACGCTCGCCGTCAGGGAGGGGTTGCGGGCGCCCGTGCCCAACGTCGACCCCAAGCCACTCCTCACCATGGACGACATGGGCCACGGCGGAATGGGTGGCGGCGGTCACGACATGTCTTCGATGTCTCAGGGGGCAATGGCCGGCGGTGCGATGGCCGGAATGGACCACAGCGGCCACGACATGTCGTCGATGGCCGGAGGCGCGATGGCCGGCGAAAGCATGGCCGGCATGGATCACGGCGCCGACGGAATGCAGGAACACCCTGCCACCGAAACCGGCAACCCCCTGGTCGACATGCAGACGATGGCACCCACGCCCAAGCTGGATGATCCGGGCATCGGCCTGCGCGACAACGGCCGCCGCGTGCTGAGCTACGCCGACCTGCGAAGCACGTTCCGCGACCCCGACGGGCGCGAGCCCGGACGCACAGTCGAGTTGCACCTGACCGGCCACATGGAGCGCTTCGCGTGGTCGTTCAACGGAGTGAAGTTTGCTGACGCGGAGCCGCTGCGGCTGAACTACGGCGAGCGCCTGCGGATCGTGCTGGTCAACGACACGATGATGTCGCATCCGATCCACCTCCACGGCATGTGGAGCGACCTGGAGGACGAATCCGGCAACTTCATGGTGCGCAAGCACACCATCGACATGCCGCCGGGCACCAGACGCAGCTACCGGGTGCGCGCCGATGCGCTCGGCCGCTGGGCCTACCACTGCCACCTGCTCTATCACATGGAAGCCGGCATGTTCCGCGAAGTGCGGGTGGAGGAATGAGCGCCATGATCGGTTCCAGCCGCCATCCCCTGGCCATCGGCCTGGCCTCCGCACTGTGGCTTGCCGCTGGGTTCGCGCCCGCGTGGGCGCAGGAGACAGACCACGCCTCGCACCATCCGGAAGCGAAGCCGGCTCCAGCTGCGACACCATCGTCACCTGAGCCTGTTGACCCACACGCCGGCCACCAGCCGACTCCGACAGACACGATGTCCGATGATCACGGGGCCATGGACCACGGCTCCATGAAACATGGGGCCGCGGACACTGCCGGCAGCGATCACTCCACGATGGATCACTCCACGATGGACCACTCGGGGATGGACCACTCCACGATGGACCACTCCGAGATGGATCACTCTGGCATGGACCACGCGTCGATGGGCCATCAGCCTGGTGCCAGCCAGGATCTTCCGGCGACCGCGGAGCCGCACGAGCCCATCCCTGTCCTCACCCCGGCCGATCGCGCCGCGGCATTCAAGAACCTCGACGACCACGTGATACACGGCGAATCGATCAACTCGTACTGGTCGCTTGACCGGCTCGAAGCGTGGGACGCGGATGAGGACGGCACCGGCATGGCTTGGGAAGCGAAAGCCTGGGTCGGCTCAGATTTGAACCGGCTTTGGCTCCGCAGCGAGGGCGAGCGTGCGGGCGGATCCACCGAGTCGGCGGATGTGGAAGTCCTGTACGGCCGGGCCATCGCCCGATGGTGGGATGCAGTCGCCGGTGTCCGACATGACTTCGGCTTTGGCGGCGGCCCGTCGCGCACTTATGCCGCGCTCGGCGTCATCGGCCTTGCCCCGTACAAGTTTGAAGTCGAAGCGACCGCGTACCTGGGCGAGTCCGGCCAGGTCGGGCTTGGGGCGGAAGCCGAATACGAAATGCTGTTCACCAACCGGCTGATCGGCCAGTGGCTCGTCGAGGGCGAAGCCTGGAGCAAGGACGATCCGGCGGTTGGAATCGGCAGCGGACTGAGCAAGGTCGAAGCGGGTTTCCGCCTGCGCTACGAGTTCCATCGGCAGTTCGCTCCCTATGTCGGCGTCGTCTGGGAGCGTGCCTACGGCGGAACGGCGGACCAGCGTCGCGCACGGTCCGGGGACGTCGACGACACCCGGGTCGTGGCCGGCGTCCGAATCTGGTTCTGATGGGAGAACACACATGCAACCAAAGACACGCAAGCGTGTTTGGTTGATCGGGGTTCCGCTGGTTCTCGTGGCGGGTACGGCGGGCTTCATCTGGGGCGGCGTGTACAACGTCGCCGCCGATGACATGCACACGAAGCCCGTGCATTTCCTGCTCGAAACCGCACGCGAGCGCTCCATCGTGTCACGTGCGGGACGGCTGGACGTGCCGTCGGGCCTAGACGATCGCACACGGATCGTCCAGGGCGCGGGCAACTATGCGGCGATGTGCGCTGGCTGCCACCTGGCCCCGTCGATGGCCGAAACCGAGTTGAGCCAGGGCCTGTATCCCACGCCGCCGGACCTCAGTAAACACAAGGTCGACGTGGCCAAAGCGTTCTGGGTGATCAAGCACGGGATCAAGGCCAGCGGCATGCCCGCCTGGGGCAAGAACATGAGCGACGAGTACATCTGGAACATGGCCGCGTTCCTGCAGGTGCTGCCCACGCTCGACGCGACTGCGTACAAGGAACTTGTCGACAGCAGCGAGGGCCATTCGCATGGCGGCGGCGAGACGCAAGGCCACCATGACGACGAAAAGGCCGAGGATCACCCTGCCCCATCCGAGCCGGGCAACAACTCCATGCCGCATGCGCACCCGCCGGGCGTGGACGACGATCACCACGGCCCGACACTCAGCGACACGGAAGTCGGGTTGGTGGACCACCGCCATCCCAACGGCAAGGTGGAGTCGCACCCTGCACCACACACGCCCGTGGCCGGTGACGGCCATGCGCACACCCATTGATCTCCTTGGAGCCCACGCAATGAACGCAACAGCAATCTCGTTCACCCTCGCACTGGCACTGGCCGTCGTGTCCCCCGCAATGGCGCAGGCGACACAGCCGCACGCACATCACCCCGCTGCCGCGGCATCTGCGGACGTCGACGTCCCAGTCACTGCAGAGGCCGCGGTCGCCGTAGCGGAGCGTTTCAACAGCGCCCTGTCTAGCGGCGATCTGGCCACGGTCGAAGCCCTGCTCGCTGCCGACGTTCTCATCCTCGAGTCCGGGGGCGCCGAACACAGCCGCGAGGAATACATGGGCCATCACGCAGTCAGCGATGCGGCGTTCCTCAAGGGCGCCCATCGCCAGCTGCTCCGTCAGCGTGCACGAACCGCTGGCGAGTTCGCGTGGGTCGGAACCGAAAGCGAGCTGCACGCCCAGAAGGACGGCAAGCCACTGACCGTCCAGAGCACCGAAACGATGGTGCTGAAGCAGACCGCCGACGGCTGGCGGATCGTCCACATCCACTGGTCCTCGCGGACCAAGCGCTGAGTCGAGAGTTTGAAATGACTACGCTCAGATTGCACCGCCTGACTTTTGTGGTCCTTGCCGTGGCTGGTCTGGGTGCTTGCACCCAGGATGCTTCATCCGCGCAACCCACAACCTCGCCCTCCGCACAGGTTGTCGTCCAATCAGCCGACGCGACTCCAGCAGCCCTGCCACGCATGACCGTCCACAAGACCCCGACCTGCGGGTGCTGCGGTGCCTGGATCGACCACGTGCAGAAGGCGGGCTTCACCGTGGATGTGCACGACATGGATGACCTGGGGCCGCTCAAGGAGCGGCTGGGTGTCCCCTATGCAAAGGGCTCCTGCCACACGGCCGAGATCGGCGGATACGTCATCGAAGGCCACGTCCCGGCCGCGGACATCAAGCGTCTCCTCGAAGAAAAGCCGGACGCACGCGGCCTGGTCCTCCCAGGGATGCCGCTTGGTTCTCCCGGCATGGAGGTTCCGGAGGGGCGACAGCAGCCGTACACGGTCGAGCTGGTCCATCGCGACGGAACCACTGAACCGTTCGCACAGCACTGATCCGTCGCAGCAACAGGGGGCGGTGTTGCGGGCGCGCCGATTCTCGCCCGCAAGGAAGAAGGAGAACCACATGACTCACCATTCCGCCGCACACCGGTCCCAGGCCATGAACGAGTGCATCGACAACTGCACGCAGTGTCATGACATCTGCCTGGAGACCATCAACTACTGCCTGACCAAAGGAGGTGCCCACGCGACCCCAGAGCACATTGCACTACTTGCGACGTGTGCCGATATCTGCGCAACCAGTGCCGACGCGATGCTGCGCGGTGCCAGCGCTCACGACGTGGTTTGCGGTGCCTGCGCGGAGATCTGCCGCCAGTGCGCCGATGCATGCGACGCCATGAACGACCCGGAGATGGCGCGCTGCGCCGAAGTTTGTCGCCGTTGCGCGGAAAGCTGCAGCGCCATGGCGGCTTGACGCGTCGAGGATCCCGCCTGAGCGGCGGGATCCTCATCTCAAATATCACAAGCCGACCAACCGTGGTTTCGGTGACAGCCCGACACCTAACGCTTGTCGGATCCAACACAGCACGGCGCCGAACGGGGCTTTGCATCACATTCGCAATGAGGATTTATCCCTATGAAATCATCAAACGTCCTTCGCTCCTTCGCGCTCGTCCTCGCGATTGCGGCTGGGCAGTTCTCCCTGCAGATCGCGCACGCCCACGCCGCGCTGCAGCAGTCCACACCGGCGGCAAATGCGGTGGTGGCTTCGCCGGGCCAGATCGTTCTCGTGTTCAACGAAACATTGATTCCGCGGGCGTCGCGTCTCAAGTTGCTCATGAAGCACGGGAGTTCCACCATGCCGATCGAGAATTTCACGACCGAGATCGTCAACAACGGTAAGACCCTGCGTGCCAAGTTGCCCCAGCCGCTGACTCCGGGCGTCTATACCGTGGAATACCGCGCCGTTGGAGGCGACAACCACCCCATGACCGGCAATTTCAGTTTCACGGTGCGCTGAGGAGCAACAAATGTTCGACCTCTCGGCTTATGCACTGAGATTCCTGGAATACCTTGTTCTCATGGTGCTTTTCGGGGTTCCACTGTTCGGTTGGTACGGTTCGCGTCGATCGACACTCGCCGACGCCTTGGCCGGGTGGCCACTCATGGGCGTTCTATTGGTGAGTGCCGCCGTCGGTACTGTGCTCACCGGGGCCGATATCGTTCTCAAAACCGCGGGCATCATGGGAATGCCGGTTGCCGACGTTGATCGCGCATCGCTTGGCTGGTATCTGCTCGAGACGTCCGCGGGCCGGGCAGCCATGGCGAGAGGCGCGCTGCTGGTCGCCCTGATGTTCGTGCTCGGATGGCATCGTCGCCGCGGGAAGGTGGAGACCGCCTTCCCGCTGGCGGCGACGCTGGCGGGCGGCGCACTCGCTTCTCTGGCATGGAACGGCCACGCGGCCGCTGGTGAGGGCGTGGCAGGCGCGGTCCGGCTTGCTGCGGGCCTTGTCCATCTTCTTGCGGCAGGCGGCTGGATCGCAGCGGTCCTGATGTTCCTGGGGATGCTCCTGCGCGGCAAGGAGGCCTCCGGCAGCGGGCGTCTGCGATCAACGCATGACTTTCTGCATGGATTTTCGACGCTGGGAACGATTTTCGTTGCTGCGCTCGTCGTGTCCGGCATCGTGCACTACGGGGATCTCACCGCGTGGTCGTTTTCGGCCCTGTTTCAGAGCACCTACGGGAAGTTCCTGCTGTTCAAACTGGCTCTGTTCGGCGGAATGCTGGGCCTAGGGGCGCTGCACCGATGGACGCTGGTGCCGCGCCTGGGACGGGCGCTGACCAGCGGAGAACCTGCACAGGAGGCGCGTGCTTTGCGGCAAAGTGTTACGGCTGAGGCCGCGCTAGCCATCTTGATCCTGATTGTTGTTTCAGTTCTCGGGACGCTCAGCCCCGAATAGCTGTTTAACCCGCAATGGCACACTGCCTTGGCAGTCCATCTCCAGTAAAGCGAGCATCGGCATGAACTCACCGTCGTCCCATGACCATCACCATTCCACAGGCGAAGCCCCTGTCGAGACTGCGGATGGACGGGTAACCGACCCGGTCTGTGGCATGCAGGTAGATCCCGCCACCACGCCGCATCATGCGGACCACGCCGGCGCCCATTTTCACTTCTGCTCGGAGCGATGCCGCGCGAAGTTCGTGGCTGATCCCGAGCGCTACTTGACGTCCCGGGATGAGCCTGAGGTGGCCCAGCCCGGCGCCATCTACACCTGCCCGATGCACCCTGAAGTCCGGCAACAGGGTCCGGGTAACTGTCCTTTCTGCGGCATGGCGCTGGAGCCGGAAATGCCGAGCCTGGAGGACGATGACAATCCGGAACTTCGCGACTTCTCGCGCCGGTTCTGGTGGACGCTTCCGCTGACGGTGGTGACGCTGGTGCTGGCCATGTTCGGCCAGTACCTCCCGCGTGTCGTGCTGGACGACGTGCAGATCCTGCCCTTGTCGATCGACGTGCAGACCTGGGTCGAGCTGGTCCTGACCACACCGGTCGTGCTGTGGGCCGGCTGGCCGTTCTTCGAGCGCTGCGTGCAGTCGATCCGCAACCGCAGCCCGAACATGTTCACCCTCATCGGGATTGGCGTTGCGGCCGCCTTTGGCTACAGCCTGGTCGCCACGCTGGCACCCGGCTTGTTCCCGCCGTCGTTTACCGAGCATGGGCGCGTCGGCGTGTATTACGAGGCGGCGGCAGTGATTGTGTCGCTGACGCTGCTCGGCCAGATGCTGGAACTGCGGGCGCGTTCGAAAACGTCCGCGGCGATCAAGGGCCTGCTTGGTCTGGCGCCCAAGGAAGCCCGGCGGGTCAATGCCGACGGCACCGAGGAAGACATCCCGCTGACCCACGTGCATGTCGGCGACCACCTGCGCGTGCGACCCGGCGAGAAGGTGCCGGTGGATGGCGAAGTGGTGGAAGGCCGCTCCAGCGTCGACGAGTCGATGCTCACGGGCGAACCGATTCCGGTCGAGAAGACCGCCGGCGACCAGGTCATCGGCGCGACCCAGAACGGCACCGGTGCGCTGGTGATCCGCGCCGCCAAGGTGGGTTCCGACACCGTGCTCTCGCAGATCGTGCAGCTGGTCGCGCAGGCGCAGCGTTCCCGCGCGCCGATGCAGCGTATGGCCGACACCGTCGCCTACTGGTTCGTGCTCGCGGTGCTGGCGATCGCGGTGGCCACCTTCTTCATCTGGGGCATCTTCGGCCCGGAGCCCGCTTGGACCTACGCCGTGCTGAACGCGGTTTCGGTGCTGATCATCGCCTGCCCCTGCGCACTGGGCCTGGCGACGCCGATGTCGATCATGGTTGCCACGGGCAAGGCGGCACAGGTGGGCGTGCTGTTCCGCGATGCCGAAGCCATCGAGCATATGCGCCGCATCGACACCCTGATCGTCGACAAGACCGGCACCCTCACCGATGGGCGCCCGGCCTTCAAGGAAGTCGTGGCCTTCGAGGGCTTCGACGCCGACCAGGTGCTGCACCTGGCGGCCAGCCTGGACCAGGGCAGTGAGCATCCGCTGGCCGACGCCATCGTCGCCGAGGCCCGACGCCGGAACTTCGAGTTCGACCGCGTGGAGGACTTCGACTCGGTGACCGGCATGGGTGTGCGCGGAACCGTCGCCGGTCACGCGCTTGCGTTGGGCAATACCGCACTCATGGATGATATGGGCGCCGATCCCGGTGCGCATCTCGACGTCGCCGAGCGTCTGCGCCGCGAGGGTGCTAGCGCCATGTTCCTCGCCGTGGACGGTCGCTTGGCGGGTCTGATCGCGGTCGCAGACCCGATCAAGGCGTCGGCCGCGACCGCCATCAATGAGCTGCACGCCGCCGGGCTGCGCATCATCATGGCCGCCGGCGACGGGCTCACCACCGCACGGGCTGTGGCCACCGAACTGGGCCTGGACGAAGTGCATGGCGAGGTCCGCCCCGAGGACAAGGCCGAGCTGGTGCAGCGCCTCAAGCGCGAGGGCCGGCGGGTGGCGATGGCGGGCGACGGCATCAACGATGCGCCCGCGCTGGCCGCGGCCGACGTCGGCATTGCCATGGGCACGGGCACCGACGTCGCGATGTCGAGCGCGCAGATCACCCTGGTCAAGGGCGACCTGCGCGGCATCCTGCGCGCCCGGAAGATCTCTCAGGCCACCGTGGCCAATATGAAGCAGAACCTCACCTTCGCGTTCCTCTACAACGCGCTGGGGGTGCCGGTCGCGGCCGGGGTGCTCTACCCCGCATTCGGGATCCTGCTGAGCCCGATGGTCGCGGCGCTTGCGATGAGCCTGAGCTCGGTGTCGGTGGTTGCCAACGCGCTTCGCCTGGCCAGGTCGACCGCGGTGCCGGCTACACCGAGGGCGACCGCGCCGGAACAGACTCCCGGTCTGGCCAAGAGTTGATCTGGATCAGTTGCGTCAGACCGGGTAGTGGTAAGCTCAAGTCATGGCCCGTCTTCGCCACCGGAACTGGTTCAAGCGCACCGTCTTCCTCGCGATGGCGGCGCTGCTCTGGTCCCAGTTCGCGCTGGCAGGCCATGGCGAGTGCCTGGACCTCCCAGGCACGCCGGCGGCGCTGGTCGCTGCCGCCACCGACACCCAGCACGACCATGGCCACGGCTGCGATGCCGAGCTCCCCTCGGCGAGCAAGGCACTGTGCGACGAGCACTGCACCGCGGGTGACATCTCGGCGGACAGTGGGCGCATCCCTTCGATTCCGCCGCTCCTTGTCGGGGCGTGGCTCTCCTGGTTCGCGGACGCCGGGATTGCGGATGCTGCGCCCGGTGCCACGTCCACATGGGTGGATTCGCCTCCCAGGCCCGCCTGGCACCGACCAACGGCCCATCCAGCGGCACTCCTGCTGATCTGATGCCTGGACGCTGACTGCTCCGCACGTCTGTGCGGCGCAGTCCTGTGCGTTCGCGCCGTGGCTGCGTCACGGCATGTGTTCCTGCCCTCGTCCGAGCGACCTGCGTCGCGTCGGCCCAAGGACACTGATATGGCATCCCCGTTCGACCGACTGCCGGCCAGGCGCCTGCACCCTCGCCCTCTGTCCCGCCGTCTGCCACCGCTCCGGCACCTTCTTGCCGGCGTGCTTGCCGGCGCCTTGTGGGCCCTGGCGCTGCCGGTGACCGCCACCGAACCCGTCCCGGGGCACAGCCTCGAGTCGATCCGCGCCTGGGTTCTGGAACACAACCCGGAATTGCGGGCCATGGACTTCGAGGCCCAGGCCGCCGAAGCACGGATCCAGCCAGCGGGCGCCCTACCCGACCCGACGGCTTCCCTTGGATTCCGCGGCCTCGATCCGGACAAGCCCTGGCGCTCCGCCGGTGCAGACCGCCAAGTCGACTACGCATTGCGCCAGCGCTTCCCGCTCTGGGGCAAGCGTGGTCTGGCGCGGACCGCGGCCAGCCAGGACGCGGTCGCGGTCGGGCTTGACCGCATCACCGCGGCGCGCGACCTGCTGGCAGAGGCTGAAGCGGCGTACGTGCGCTACTGGCATGCCGATCAGGCCGTGGCCGTGCTCGACCGCCGCATCGCCCTGCTCCGGCAGGTCGAGGAAATAGCCGGCGTGCGCTACGCCCTGGGTCGCGCGGCGCAGCAGGATGCCATCCGCGCCCAGGTCGAGCAGACCAGCCTACAGCGCGAGCGGATCGAACGCCTCGCGACCAAGCAGGAGGCGGCCGCCACCTTGAACGCGGTGCTGGGGCGCCGGTCCGATGCACCGCTGGCGACTCCCGGCGAGGCGCCGCACCTCGCCGTCCACAGCGCCTCGCTTGCCGAGGCACTGGATGACGCCGATGCGCATCCCGCGGTGCGCTCGCAGCAGGCCCGCGCCGAGGCGGCGCGCACGAACGTGGTGCTGCAGCGTCGCAACCGCTTTCCGGACATCACCCTGGGCGTGGGTGCGATGCAGCTCGGCAACGGCCTCGAAAGCACCGAGCTGATGCTCGAGGTCGAGATCCCGTTCCAGCAGCGCGCCCGCCGCGAACGCGAGCGCGAGTCGCGCCTGCTCGAAGACGCGGCGCTGGCCCGCAGAGATGCCACGTTGCGGGCCGTCGAGGAAAGCGGCGCCTCCGCCTGGTCGCAATGGACCAGCGCACGCGAGCGCCGCGCGCTGATCGAGAACACGCTGCTGCCGCAGGCCGACGCCACCTGGCAGTCCGCCCTCGCCAGCTACCAGGTCGGCGAAGTCGACTTCGGGACGCTGCTGGAAGCACTCAATGAATGGCAGGGCGCCGACCTCGCACGGGTCGATGCACTGCGTGACGAACTGTTGGGCGCCGCCGCCGTGCGCGCCATCGAAGGAGAGATCCGATGACCCGTGTCCAGACCCTGTCGCTCGCCATCGGCGTCGCCCTCGCCGCCCTCGCCGTCGGCTGGATGGCCGGACGCGCGACGAACGATGCTCCGAGCGCAGCCACGTCCGCCGAAGCGCCGGCCGCGGAACGCAAGGTGCTCTATTACCGCAATCCCATGGGCCTTCCGGACACCTCGCCGGTGCCGAAGAAGGACCCGATGGGCATGGACTACATTCCGGTCTACGCCGGCGACGCGCCTGCCGCGGCGCCGGGAACGGTGGTGATGCCACCCGACAAGGTGCAGGCGCTGGGCGTGCGCACCGAAGCGGTCCAGCGCGCAGTCCTGGCTGCGACCGTGCGCACCAGCGGCACCGTCGAGGTTGACGAGACCCGGCAGTACGCGATCGCGCCACGCTTCGAAGGCTGGGTGGAGCGGCTGTACGCGAACCAGACCGGCATGCGGGTCCGCGCGGGGCAACCGCTGCTGTCCGTCTACAGCCCGCAGCTGGCCGCGGCGCAGCAGGAATACCAGCTGGCCGACGAGACCGCCCGCAGGCTGGCGGCGTCCGACCCCGCGAGCGCGGCGTCAATGATCCGGCTGCGCGATGCCGCCCGCACCCGCCTGCGCAACTGGGAAATCAGCGACGCGCAGCTCGGCAAGACGGCCCTGGTGCTCACCGCACCCGCGGACGCGGTCGTGATCGAGAAGCCGGTGGTCCAGGGCGCGCGCTTCGAGCCGGGCGAGACCATCCTGCGCCTGGCCGACCTGTCGACGGTGTGGGTGATCGCCAAGGTGCCCGCGGCGCAGGCCGCGGACATCAAGCCCGGCCAGGCGGCCCGGTTTGAAACCGTGGCCCTGCCTGGCCAGGTGGCCGAGGGCGAAGTCGCCTTCGTGCAGCCCATCATCGATGCCATGACCCGCACGGTGGACGTGCGCATCGCGCTGCCCAACCCGGCCGGCGATCTGCGTCCAGGGCTCTACGGAACGGTGCTGCTCGAGGAGCCGGGGTCCGGACCGGTCCTGACCGTCCCGCGCTCGGCCGTGCTCGACAGCGGCACCCGCCAGGTGGTGCTGGTCGAGACCGGCCCCGGCAGTTTCGCGCCGCGGGATGTCACCCTGGGGCGGCGCGGCGGCGATCGTATCGAGATTCTGGACGGGGTCGCCGAGGGCGAGCAGGTCGTGGTCTCGGCCAACTTCCTGATCGACGCAGAAAGCAACCTGCAGTCGGCGCTCCAAGGACTTGAAGGTCACACAGGACACGGGACCCCCTCGGGCACCACTGAGGATCCGCACGCCGGGCACGGTGAGGACGCCGCTGACCCGCACGCAGCCCATGGTGATGAGGTTGCTGATCCGCACGCCGGCCACTCCATGCCCGCCGCCCCGGAGAAGATTCCGCCCTCCCCCAGCAGCCACGAGGGGCACTGACATGCTTGGCCGCCTCATCGAATGGTCGGTCCGCAACGTCTTCCTGGTCCTGGTGATGACACTGGCGATCGTCGCCGGTGGCATCTACGCACTGATGAACACGCCGCTGGATGCCCAGCCGGACCTGTCGGACGTGCAGGTGATCGTGTTCACCGAGTATCCGGGGCAGGCGCCCCAGGTGGTCGAAGACCAGGTCACCTATCCGCTGACCAGCGCCCTGCTCGCGGTGCCGAAATCAAAGGACGTCCGCGGCTTCTCGTTCTTCGGCGCCTCCTTCATCTACGTCATCTTCGAGGAGGGCACGGACCTGTACTGGGCGCGCTCGCGCGTGCTCGAAAACCTCAACGTCGCGTCGAAGAACCTGCCGGCTGGCGTGGCACCGGCGCTGGGCCCCGATGCGTCAGGCGTGGGCTGGGTCTACCAGTACGTGCTGCAAAGCGACCGCCACTCGCTGGATGAACTGCGCGCCATGCAGGACTGGTACCTGCGCTACCAGCTCACCACCGCGCCCGGCGTGGCCGAGGTCGCCAGCGTCGGCGGCTTCGTGCGCCAGTACTCGATCACCGTCGACCCCGTGCGCCTGCGCGAGTTCGACATCCCGATTTCGCGGGTGTCCGAGGTGATCGCTGCAAGCAACCGCGACGTTGGCGGCCGTGTGATCGAGATGGCCGAGACCGAGTACATGGTCCGCGGCCGTGGCTATCTGCGCGGCATCGAGGACATCGAGAGCCTGGTGCTGCGCGCCGAAGGGGGCGCTCCGGTGCTGATCGGCGACGTCGCCCGGGTCGAACTGGTGCCTGACGAGCGTCGCGGCATCGCCGACCTGGACGGCGAAGGCGACGTCGTGGCCGGCATTGTGATTGCGCGGTTCGGCGAGAACGCCCTGGCCGTGATCGGCGGAGTGAAGGACAAGATCGCGGAACTTGCACGCGGCCTGCCCGAAGGCGTCAGCGTCCAGGCCGTCTACGACCGCTCCGACCTCATCGTGCGTGCGATCAAGACGCTGCGCACGACGCTGCTCGAGGAGAGCCTGATCGTCGCGCTGGTGTGCCTGGTATTCCTGTTCCATGCGCGCAGCGCGCTGGTCGCGATCGTCATGCTGCCGGTCGGCGTTCTGATCGCGGTGATCGCCATGCGTGCGCTGGGCATGAACTCCAACATCATGAGCCTGGGCGGCATCGCGATCTCGATCGGCGTGATGGTCGATGCGGCGATCGTGATGATCGAAAACGCGCACAAGCACATCGAGCGCTCCGACGGCTCCCGCAGCCGGACCCAGCTGATCATCGATGCCTGTCGCGAGGTCGGGCCGGCGCTGTTCTTCAGCCTGATGATCATCACCGTCTCGTTCCTGCCCGTGTTCGCCCTGGAGGCTCAGGAAGGTCGCCTGTTCAAGCCGCTGGCATTCACCAAGACCTTCGCGATGGCCGGTGGCGCGCTGTTGTCGATCACGCTGGTACCGGTACTCATGCTGCTGTTCGTGCGCGGCAAGATCGTGCCCGAGCACAAGAATCCGGTGAACCGGTTCCTGGTTGCGGCCTACCGGCCCGTGATCAACGTGGTCCTGCGGTACCGGATGGCCACGATCGTGATCGCGCTGGTCGCCCTGTTCGCCAGCCTGTGGCCGGCATCGCGCCTGGGCAGCGAGTTCATGCCCACGCTCAACGAGGGCACGCTGCTGTACATGCCAGCGTCGCTGCCGGGCATGTCGGTGACCAAGGCGTCGGAGCTGCTGCAGCAGCAGGACCGGATCATCAAGGGCTTCCCGGAGGTGGAGTCGGTGTTCGGCAAGGCGGGCCGCGCCCTGACCGCCACCGATCCTGCACCTTTGGAGATGTTCGAAACCGTCATCAACCTCAAGCCCGAGGACGAGTGGCGGGACGGCATGACCACCGACAAGTTGATCGCGGAGATGGACGAGGCGCTGAAGTTCCCGGGCGTGGCCAACTCCTGGACGATGCCGATCAAGGCCCGGACCGACATGCTGGCCACCGGCATCCGAACGCCGGTGGGGATCAAGCTCTTCGGCACCGACCTCGAGCAGCTCGACGCCCTGGCCACCGAGATCGAAGCCGTGGTGCGCGAAGTGCCGGGCACGACCAGCGCGTTCGCCGAACGCCTGACCGGCGCCTACTACCTCGACATCACCCCCGACCTTGGCAGCCTGGCCCAGTACGGCGTCACCCTGGGCGAGGTGCAGAACGTGGTGGCCGCCGCGCTGGGCGGCGAGATCGTCACCACCATCCTCCAGGGCCGCGAACGCTTCAGCGCGATCGTGCGCTATCCCCGCGAACTCCGCGACGATCCGCACCGTATCGGCAGCCAAGTCCTTGTGCCGGTGCCCGGCGGCGCCCAGGTGCCGCTGGGCGAACTGGCGCGGATTGAGGTCAGGAAGGGTGCGCCGAGCATCCGCACCGAGAACGCGATGCTGGCGGCCTACATCTACGTCGACACGCGCGAAAGCGACCTGGGCCGCTACGTGCAGGCAGCGCAGGACGCGGTCACCGAGCAGGTGAAGTTCCCGCCGGGCTACTACGTGACCTGGAGCGGACAGTACGAGTACATGCAGCGCGCCGCAGAAAAGATGCGCGTCGTCGTCCCGGTGACGCTGGCGCTGATCTTCCTGCTGCTGTACCTCAACTTCCGCCGCGTCACCGAGTCGCTGATCGTGATGCTGTCGGTGCCGTTCGCACTGGTCGGCGGCGTGTGGCTGATGTGGATGCTCGACTACAACGTCAGCGTCGCGGTGATCGTCGGCTTCATCGCACTGGCCGGCGTCGCCGCGGAAACCGGCGTGGTGATGCTGATCTATCTCGACCACGCGCTGGAAGCTCGCGCCGCGCAGCGCCAGGCCGAAGGCCGCTCGCTGGATGCCGGCGATCTGCGCGACGCGATCATCGAAGGCGCGGTCGACCGCGTGCGCCCGAAGATGATGACCGTGGTCGCGATCATGGCCGGCCTGCTGCCGATCATGTGGAGCAGCGGCACAGGCTCGGAAGTCATGCGCCGCATCGCCGCGCCGATGGTGGGCGGCATGGTGTCGTCGACGGTGCTGACGCTGGTGGTGATCCCGGCACTGTACTCGTTGATCAAGCAGCGGCAGCTGGCCAGGAAGCGGCCAATGGCTGCTGCGCTGCCGGCGGACGTGTCGTGATGTGGCCGACCTTCAACGCGCCAGGGCAAAGGCGGTCCGCGTGTTCGTTGACCCAAGATTATCGCTGCGGGAGCACTCGATGCCTTGGTGTGGATGGAGGCGTGTCAGCCGAGCTTGACCTGTGTGCGGGACACAGGTCTAGCGTGATCACCATCTTTCTTGGAGCGCGCCAATGATGGGCAAAGACGAAGCAGCGCCGCAGCTGATGACGGTACGCCAGCTGGCACAGCAGGGCGACGTCACGGTGCATGTGGTGCGCAACTATCTGCGGCGCGGCCTGCTACAGGCGGCCACGCATACCGAGGGCGGGTATCAGCTCTTCTCGGCTTCGGAGCTCCAGCGCCTGCACTTCATTCGTACGGCGCAACAGCTCGGCTTCACGCTGGCCGAAATCGAGGAAATCATCCGCCACAGCCTGCAGCGGCATAGTCCCTGCCCGCTTGTGCGGGACATCATCCGGCGCAGGCTCGACGACACCCGCCAACAACTGGACAGGCTGCTCGCCATGCACCAACGGATGGAGCGTGCCATCCACGCCTGGGCGAAGCTTCCGGACTCCATTCCGACTGGCGATGACGTCTGCGCGTTGATCGAAGCCGTAGCCGCGGCGGAAGGCGGCAAGTTCGTCAAATCCACCCCGCGGCGACTCCTTGGACGCCGCCCCACTCAGGAGAATTTGCCATGACTGTTCCCGGTCCTGCCACCTCAGGGTCCCGACGTTGGGCCTTCTGGATCTTCCTGGCGCTGGCCTTGTTCTATCTCGGCGTCGAGCACCGCGTCCACCTTGCGGGAACGCTCCGCTGGTTGCCGCTGGCCATCCTGCTGCTGTGCCCCCTGATGCACGTGTTTATGCACAAGGGGCATGGAGGTCATGGGCGCGGTGGCAATGCCGACGACACACCCCACAGCCACCATGAAAGCCGCCGCAAGCGGGAACTGAACGACGAAACGTCCGACACCTCGAACGGAGGACGCTGACATGCACGCACCTGATTCTGGCTACGGTCTTTGGCTCCTTGCCGCCATCAACGCCGCGTTCTTCATCTTCTTCGCCTGGAGCTTCTACAAGCCGTTGACCCGGTGGGACTGGCGGGGATTCGGGATGTTCTCAGCCTTCGTCGTGGCCCTGTTCGCGGAAATGTATGGCTTCCCGCTGACGCTGTACGTGCTGGGCGGCTGGCTCAGTGCCAACTATCCACAGGTGAACTGGCTCAGTCATGACGCGGGCCATCTGCTTGAGATGTGGTTCGGCTGGCGCGCCAACCCGCATTTCGGTCCATTCCACATCGCGAGTTTCGTACTGATCGGAGGCGGGTTCTGGCTGCTTTCGGCCGCCTGGCCCGTGCTGTATCGCGCACAGCGTGAGGGGCGGCTGGCCCTGGAGGGTGTGTACGCACGCATGCGTCACCCGCAGTACGTCGCATTCGTGCTGGTGCTGACAGGCTTCCTGCTGCAGTGGCCGACGCTGCTCACCCTCATCAGCTATCCGGTGCTCGTGTGGGCCTACGCCCGCCTTGCTCGCCGTGAGGAGAAAGACTGCCTGAGTCGTTTCGGCGATGACTACGTCCGCTACATGCAGGAGGTCCCCGCCTTCATCCCGCGACGTCGGCGCGGCCCCACCCCATCGGCGGGAGAAGCCCGGTGACGCAGGTTGAGGAACTGCCTGAAAAGCGCTGGGCCGTTCCAGTTGGCGACACGCATATTCCGTCCGTTCGTGCGGTCTCCCCAGATCGCCGTCTCCGTTCACGCCCCATCGAAGGAGTCCACCCAATGAGTACGATCACACCCATTGCCTGTTCCTCGGCCCCACGTACCAATCCCTACCGCTTGTTCGCCGCGTTGGCGATGGCGGGCGCGCTCGCCTTCTCGTTCGCACTGCCGGGCGTCGCGTCCGCGAGCGAGGGCGGGTTCCGCCACAACGTCTTGATGCGCGGCCAGGTGTTGGAGAAGGGGGACGAGACGCTCGTGGTCTGCGTCGGGCAGGCCGACGGCGCCCAGGTCGGGCAGGTGCTGGATGTGATCCGGCACAAGCGCCGTATCCGGCATTCGCGGGCCGGCGGTCCACGCTATCGCCGTGAAAACGTCGGCCAAGTGCGGATCGTTGAACTGTTCGACGGTCACTACGCGGAGGCGGAAGTGATCTCCGGCAGCCCCAAGGTCAACGACACGGTGGAGCTCGTTCGCCCCTGACCAGCCGCGTCGCACGGGGATGCGCGTCGGCCCTTCCAACGCCGCCCGCAATCGCTTCCTTCCGAGACAGGAGTCACGTCATGACAGCGTCTTCCAGCCCCACCCTGCAGTTCCTCGGTGCCGCGGGCACTGTGACCGGCTCGCGCTACCTGGTCGAGGGCAATGGCCAGCGCGTGCTAGTGGACTGCGGCCTGTTCCAGGGCTACAAGCAGCTGCGCGAACGCAACTGGGCACCGTTTCCGGTCGATCCGGCGACAATCGATGCGGTGGTCCTGACCCACGCCCACCTGGACCATTCGGGCTACCTGCCAGCGCTGGTCAAGCAGGGGTTCCGCGGCCGGATCCACTGCACCCACGGCAGCGTGGCGCTGTGCGGCCTGCTGCTTCCCGACAGCGGGCACCTGCTGGAAGAAGAGGCGAAGTACGCCGCGCGCAAGGGCTACTCGAAGCACAAGGAGCCGCGACCGCTCTATACGGAAGAGGACGCCCGTCGCAGCCTGAAGCAGCTGCAGGGACATGACCATGAACGCGACATCGAGGTCGCGCCCGGCTTCACGGTGCGCTTCCACCCCGCAGGTCACATCCTGGGCGCCGCCCACGTCAGCCTGGATGTTCAGGGCCAGCGCCTGCACTTCAGCGGCGACTTGGGACGGCAGCAGGAATCGCTGATGAATCCGCCGACGCCCCTGCCCGCCTGCGACGTACTGGTCTGCGAGTCCACTTACGGCAATCGCGAACACGTCCCGATCGACCAGGAAGCGGAATTGGCCCCGATCATCCGCCGTGTTGCCGCGCGCGGGGGCGTTATCGTCATCCCCGCCTTTGCTGTCGGACGCGCCCAGGCGCTCATGCTGCATATCGCCCGGTTGCGTGAGCGCAAGGAGATCCCTCGCGTGCCGGTGTACCTCAACAGCCCGATGGCGATCAACGCGACCCGGCACTACCACGCCCACCATTCCGAGCACCACGTGTCCGAAGAGGACTGCCAGCGGATGTTCGACGTGGCCACCTTCGTCAACACTGTAGAAGAGTCGAAGGCGCTCAACCGCCAGCGCGGGCCGATGATCATCATCTCCGCCAGCGGGATGGCGACCGGGGGGCGCGTGTTGCACCACATCGAGGCGTTCGGCCCCGATGACCGCAACGCGATCCTGCTCGCGGGCTACCAGGCCGGAGGAACACGCGGTGCCGCGCTGGCGGCAGGCAAGCGCACGTTGCGCATGTTCGGCCGCGAGGTCCCCATCCGCGCTGAAGTGGTGCAGCTGGAAGGCTTCTCCGGCCACGCCGACGCCGGGGAGTTGCTGGACTGGATGCGCACCGCGCCGTCCGCGCCGCGCGTGGTGTACCTCACCCATGGCGAGCCCGATGCAGCCGACACGCTGCGCGGGCGCGTGCAGCGTGAACTGGGCTGGCGTGCGCGCGTGCCGGAGCACCTGGAGCTAGTCGGATTGGAGGATGCGAGATGACCACGCAGGCCCCGGGCCACACCCGCCTGCGCGTCACCCGTGCCGGCATCGACACCTACCAGCAGCCGGTGGTCTATATGCACCGTGACTGCGAAGTCTGCCGCTCGGAAGGCTTTGCCGCGATGACGCGCGTGAGGCTGGACGTCGGCGCGCGCACGCTGGTGGCGACGCTGAACGTGGTCGTCGACGATCGGCTCGGCCTCGACGAGGTGGCGCTGTCGGAGGCCGCGTGGACGCTCCTCGATCCCATGCCCGATGCCCTCGCCCGGGTGCGGCATGCGGAACCCGCGTCGTCGGCAGGCGCGCTCCGCGCCAAGGTGTTCGGGGCACGGCTGGACGACGCGCAGTACCTCGCCCTGGTGCAGGACGTGATGGAAAGCAGGCTGTCGGACCTGGAGCTTGCGGCTTTCGTCACGGCCAGCGCGGGCGACCGCCTCGACAACGCCGAGACGACCTCGCTGACACGGGCCATGATCGCCGTTGGCCAGCGCCTGGATTGGGGCGATGGGCCGGTGCTGGACAAGCATTGCGTCGGCGGCCTGCCCGGCAATCGCACCACGCCGATCGTGGTGGCCATCGTGGCTGCGCTGGGCTACCGCATCCCGAAGACGTCCTCGCGCGCGATCACGTCGCCCGCGGGCACCGCCGACACCATGGAGGTCATGGCGCCCGTGGCGCTCGATCTGGCGGCGATGCGCCGGGTGGTGGAGCGCGAGGGCGGCTGCATCGTCTGGGGTGGCAACGTGCGCCTGAGTCCGGCCGACGACATCCTGATCCGGGTGCAGCGCCCGCTGGATTTCGACAGCGACGGTCAACTGGTGGCCAGCGTGCTGTCGAAGAAGATAGCCGCGGGCTCCACCCACGTCCTGATCGACATGCCGGTGGGTCCGACGGCCAAGGTGCGAGGTGAGGCCGCGGCCCACAGCCTCGGCACGCGGCTTGCCCACACCGCGGGCGCGCTGGGATTGCAGTTGGGCATCCATCGCTCCGACGGCAGCCAGCCGGTGGGGCGGGGAATCGGTCCGGCGCTCGAGGCGCACGATGTGCTCAAGGTGCTGCGCAACGCAGCCGATGCACCCGCCGACCTTCGCGAACGCGCACTTGCGCTGTCCGCGGCGCTGCTGGACATGGCACCGGGCAGCAACGCCGGCACCGGACTGGAGCGCGCGCGCGGCGTGCTGGATTCCGGGGCGGCGCTGGCCAAGTTCCTGGCGATCTGCGAGGCCCAGGGAGGCTTCCGCGAACCGCCACGGGCGGCGTTCACCGCCGACGTCCCGGCGCCTGCATCGGGCCGCATCGCGGCGATCGACAACCGCAGGCTGGCCAAACTGGCCAAGCTGGCCGGCGCCCCGACATCCCCCACCGCCGGCCTCGAAACCGGTCTGCGGATCGGCGATACGGTCGAGCGCGGACAGCCCATGATGACCCTGCATGCGGAGTCGCCGGGAGAACTGGCCTACGCCCTGGAGCACGCCGCGACGCTGCAACCCTTTGTGCTTGGAGAGGTTCCATGACCCGTGTGCTGATGCCCTTCCCGGCCGATGCAGTGTTGGCCGGCACCATCAACCAGCCCCTGCAGGCGCGCATTGCACCCGTGGCTTGGCGGCACTTCCCAGATGGCGAGTCGCTGGTCACCCTGGACGACGCACTGGCCGGAGCCGATGTGGCGCTCCTGGCCAGCCTGCGCAACGCCGATGCCACGGCCCTCCCGTTGCGCTTCGCCGCCCGGACCGCACGCGAGTTCGGGGCTCGTTCGGTCGGCCTCATCGCACCCTACCTGGGGTATATGCGCCAGGACACCCGCTTCCATCGCGGCGAGGCGGTCAGTACACCGCTGTTTGCGCAATTCCTCGAAGAGGATTTCGACTGGCTGGTGACCGTGGACCCGCACCTGCACCGCGTCGAGCGCCTGCAGTCGCTCTACCGCATTCCGACGGTCCACGTATCGGCGACGCCGGCCGTGGCCCGCTGGATCGCTGAGACCGTCCCCGACGCTGTGCTGATCGGCCCTGACAGCGAGAGCGAGCAGTGGGTAGCGGACATCGCCGCCCTGTCCGGCATGCCCTACCAGGTGCTGGCCAAGGAGCGGCACGGCGACTACGACGTGCGCGTCAGCCTGCCCGACCCGGCAGCCGTGGCTGGTCGGACTCCGGTGCTGATCGACGACATCGTGTCGTCCGGCCACACGATCCTGGAGACCCTCGCACACCTGCGCCGGTTGTCGTTGCCGTCGCCGTTGCTGGTCGCCATCCATCCGGTGTTCGCAGGCGACGCCTATGCCCGCCTGCAGGAGGCGGGCCTGGCCCGCATCGTCAGCACTGACACCATTTCCCACCCCTCCAACGCCATCGCGCTGGGTGCGGACCTCGCCGCCGCGGCATCGACCCTGATGACCGCTTCGACCGATTCCCCGGAGGACCCATGAACCTGCATCTCAACTGCTGCACCGCCGACCAGCTGTCGGCCGCCGAGCGCCAGCGGATCCTTGAACTCGCCGACGCCCACCGGCAGGCCGATCCCGCGTTCGCCCACTGGGCGGCCGGCTACGGGGTGATCCGACATGACCCGCTTACCCAGCTCCGGGTCCGCCAGATGGTGCACGAGCTGGTCGCCCTGGGCCGCACGCCGGATGCCGGCACCGCATGGCAGCGGCTCGCCGCGGCCGACCGCGTCACCAGCGCCGGCATGTGGCTGGTGGCGCACATGACCTACAGCCAGCGCGTTCGTACCGACGGCGCGGCCCTGGAGGTCGATGATTTCAAGACCACGCCTGAAGGCCACACCGGCGGGTCCCTCAACATGGTGCCCGCCTACGCCGGCTACCTGCTGATGGATTCCCTGGATGGCGTCACCCGCGCGTGGATGATGGGCCAGGGGCACTGCGTGGCCGCCATCGACGCGCTGAACGTGCTGGTTGGCAACATGACCGACCGGCACGCCGAACGTTACGACCGCACCGGCGAAGGGCTGAGCCGGTTCGTAAGCGACTTCTATGCCTACACCCTCAATCCGGACGGAACGCCGGCGTCGCCCCTCGGCTCCCACGTCAATGCGCACACCGCCGGGGGCGTGATGGAAGGCGGCTATCTCGGCTTTGCCGAGCTGCAGTACGTGCATGCGCCGCTCAAGGATGAACGCCTGGTCGCCTTCCTCAGCGACGGTGCGTTCGAGGAACAGCGTGGCAGCGACTGGGCGCCACGCTGGTGGCGCGCCGAGGACAGCGGACTGGTCAGCCCGATCATCATCCTCAACGGGCGCCGCATCGAACAGCGCAGCCAGATCACCCAGCAGGGCGGCGAGCGGTGGCTGGACCGGCACCTGCGATTGAACGGCTTTGATCCGATCGCGCTGGACGGGCGCGATCCGGCCAGCATCGCGTGGGGCATCCACGTGATGGAGTCGCGCCTGCAAGCGGGCGCCGCTGTTCCCGCCGACGTGCGGCTGCCCTATGGCATCGCCGAAACCGTCAAGGGCTTCGGCTTCCCCGGCGCCGGGACCAACGCCTCGCACAACTTGCCGCTGCCGGGGAATCCGGCGAAGGATGCCGCGGCGCGCACGCTCTTCAATGAAGGCGCAGCGGCGCTGTTCGTGGCCGCGTCGGAGCTCGAGCAGGCCGTTGCCGCACTCAACAGCCACGATCTCCAGCAGCGGGTGCGCGAGCGCGACCATGCGCTGGCCGATCGCCAGGTGGAACCGCCCCGCGTCCCGGCGATCGCCGACCGCGGCGCCGGCGGTGAGAGCTCGCCAATGACCGCACTCGACGAGCAGTTCGTCGCCATCGCCGAGGCGAATCCGGGACTGCGGGTGCGCGTGGGCAATCCCGATGAGCTGCGCAGCAACAAGCTCGACCGGACCCTGGACGCGATGAAGCACCGGGTGCACGAGCCCGAGCCCGGCGTCGCCGAATCGCCAACCGGCGCGGTCATCACTGCGCTCAACGAAGAAGCCGTGGTCTGCGCGGCGCTCGGCAACAAGGGCGGGCTAAACCTGGTGGTCACCTACGAAGCGTTTGCACCGAAGATGCTCGGCGCCGTACGTCAGGAACTGATCTTCGCCCGCCACCAGGCCCAGGCCGGGCGCCCACCCGGCTGGCTGGGCGTGCCCCTGGTGCTGACCTCGCACACGTGGGAGAACGCGAAGAACGAACAGTCCCACCAGGATCCGACCATGGCCGAGGCGCTCATGGGCGAAATGGCCGACATTTCGCGCGTGGTGTTCCCGCCGGACGCCAATGGCGCTGCCGCCGCCCTCGCCCGCGCCTACGCGCAACGGGGCACGGTCACCACACTGGTCGTTCCCAAGCGTCCGGTGCCTCATGAGCTGACCCCGCAGCAGGCCCAGGCACTGGCCGAGACCGGCGCAACATGCCTCGCCGGCGATCCGGAGACGGCGGCGATCCTGCTGGTGGCCACCGGCGCGTACCAGCTGCAGGAAGTGCGCCGCGCACAGGCGCGTCTGGCCGCACGCGGAATGTCGGCCGCGATCGTCTATCTCGCCGAACCCGGCCGATTTCGCGCCCCGCGCGATCCGGAGGAGGCAAGGTACGTGCACTCCGACAGTGCGGTCCAAGCGCTGTTTCCGGTGGGCCGGCCGCGCGTATTCGTTACCCACACCCGTCCGGAGCCCTTCCTCGGTGCGCTGCGCCGACTCGACACCGGCCCCACCACCACCGCGGCGCTGGGCTTCGTCAACCGGGGCGGCACACTGGACGTGCCGGGCCTGCTGTTCGCCAACCGCAGCACCTGGGCGCACGTGGTTGACGCGGCTGCGGGCGTCCTCGGCGAGTCCCGCGACAACCTGCTGTCCGAAGCGGAGCTGGCGGCCGTGGATGGTCGCGGCGATCCGACCGCCATCCTGCGCGCGGAAGCGGGGCCGGCATCGTGAGCCGGCCGGCCAGGACCTCGCGCTGATGGCGGGCACGGTGCGCCGCGGAGGCCAGATCGCCTGGGCCGGACTGACTCTCGGGGTCGCGGTGTTGCGCCTGCGCCGACGCAGACCCGAACGGCTTCCCGCGTACGTCAGCGCCACCCTGGTGGGGCTGGGTACCACCTTCGTCAAGCTGGGCCAGGGTTTGAGCCTGCGCTGGGACCTGCTGCCGGCGCCCTATCGCGAGGCATTGTCGCGGTTGCACAGCGACGTGCCGGCATTTCCTGCGGACCAGGCCAGACACATGGTCGAGCAGGCGTTCGGCGCCTCCGTCGAAGAGCTTTTCGCCAGCTTCGATGACCATCCGCTGGCCGCCGCGTCGGTGGCTCAGATCCATCCGGCTCGCATGCATGACGGTCGCGACGTGGTCGTCAAGGTCACCCGGCCGGGCATCCACGCTCAAGTGCAGGCTGACCTGCGGCTGCTTCGACGCACGCTGCGCGTAGCCCAGTGGATCTGGCCGCCTCTGAAGCGACACCGCCCCCTCGAACTGGTGGACGAGCTGGGCGCATTCCTGCGCGATGAAATCGACATGCGTCACGAGGCGCAGAACATGCGCCGCATGGCGAAGGTGCTCGATGCCCTGCCCGGCATCACACAGCCACATGTCGTTGAGCCCTACGCCACCCGCGACGTGCTGGTCCAGGATCGTAGCCACGGCACCCGCCTGGAAGCCGCTTATGGAACGGCGGCGGCTCCCGCACTGGCAAGGGCGCTGCTCGGTGCCTACGTGCATCAGCTCTTCGGCGCCGGCGTCTTCCATGCCGACCCGCACCCGGGGAATCTGTTCTTCTTTGACGACGGTCGCCTGTGCCTGCATGACTTTGGCTCGATCGGCGTGCTCGACCCTGCATCCCGGCTCGCGCTCGGCGGCATGGTCGAGGCCATTGCGGCCGACGACGCCGAGGGCGTGCTGGATGCAGCGATCGCCATGGGCTTCTTCCCGCCGCAGGTCGACCGCCGCTCGCATGTGCGCGAGATCCACCTGATCCTGGCCGAGATGGCCAGCCGTCCGCTGGCGCAGTGGTCCATTGCCGAGGCAATCTGGCGCGTGGCACGCATTGGGCAGGGCGCTGGCTTCCGGCTTCCGGCCCACCTGCTGTCCCTGATCCGGACGCTGTTCCTGGTCGAGAACACGCTGCGGGCGCTGGATCCGGATCTGGACCTGCTGGGGACGCTGTCCGCGCAGGCGGCCGCGATCGCCGACATTGCCGAAGCCAGCCGCCCCAGCGGCAACAGGCCGCTTGCCATGCGGCTGGCCCGCACTGCGCGCCAACTGCCACAGATCGCCACCGACCTGTTGCGGCAGGCGCAACTCAGCGACGGACGACCCGCCTTCTCCGTACACCACCATGGCCTGAGTTCCACGCAGGAGGCAATCGCGCGCACGGGCAACCGGCTGGCGTTGGCCCTGGTCACCTTGGGCCTGTACGTAAGCGGTGCGCTGTTGAGCCTGCATTCCGACGGCCCGCAAGTGTTCGGTCACATGCCTTTCCTGGCGATCGTGGCCTTCGCTGCTGCGGGATTGCTCTCACTGCGGCTGGTGATGGCCATCGCCAGATCGGGACACTTGTAACAGAACACTGATCTATCTCCCCGCTGGTGCCCGGTGCATCAGTGCATTCAGGAAGGCAGACCCATGACGCAACGCAATCATCATCATCAAGATCATCAGGCGCACGGCGAGCAACCGCCGCATCCCCGCACGGGTGCTGAAGGTGACGTCCATGCCGGGCACGACAAGCACGCCGGCCACAGCGTGGCGAGCTTCCGCGACAAGTTCTGGTTCACGCTGCTGCTGACCATCCCCACTCTGATCTGGAGCGGGATGATCCAGCATTGGTTCGACTACACCGCACCACAGTTCCCGGGGTCGGCGTACATCCCGGCGGTGTTCGGCACGATCGTGTACTTCTACGGCGGCTGGCCGTTCCTCCGCGGCGGATACCACGAGCTGAGAAATCGCCTGCCGGGCATGATGACGCTGATCTCGCTTGCGATCACCGTCGCCTTCCTTTACAGCGCGTTGGTCACGCTCGGCGTTGTCGAGGGATTGGACCTGTGGTGGGAGCTGGCGACGCTCGTGGCGATCATGTTGCTCGGCCACTGGATCGAGATGCGTTCGATCAACCAGGCACAGGGCGCTCTCAAGGAGCTCGCGAAGCTGCTGCCTGATATGGCGGTACGGTTGGATGAGGCCGGTACCGCGAAGGAAGTCCCAGTCGCGGATCTGAAGCGCGGTGACCTGCTGCTCATCAGGCCGGGTGCAAGTATTCCCGCCGACGGCGTAGTGAAGGAAGGGACCAGCGCGGTCAACGAAGCGATGATCACCGGCGAGTCCAAGCCGATGGACAAGTCGGTGGACGACCGGGTGATCGCCGGCACCGTCAACGGGCAGGGCTCGCTGCGTGTCGAGGTGACTGGAACCGGCGACGAGACCGCGCTCGCGGGCATCATGCGGCTCGTCGAGCAGGCCCAAACGTCACGCTCGCGCGCCCAGGCCCTGGCGGACCGGGCGGCGTTCTACCTCACGATCATCGCCATCGTCTCCGCCGCCATCACCGCCATCGTCTGGCCACTCCTCGGTCGACCCTGGAGCTTCACGATCGAGCGCGTAGTGACCGTGCTCGTGATCGCTTGTCCCCATGCGCTGGGTCTGGCCATCCCGCTGGTGACAGCCATCTCGACCACAATTGGCGCGCGGAACGGGCTGCTTGTGCGCGATCGACGCGGCCTGGAAGAGGCGCGTCTTCTGAACACGGTCGTATTCGACAAGACAGGGACGCTCACCCTCGGGTCGCATCGCGTCGTGAAGACCACTGCCGCCGAAGGACTCACCGACGACGAGGTGCTTCGCGTGGCAGCGTCCGTCCAGCGCGACGCTGAACATCCGATCGCGCAGGCGCTGATGACCAGCGCAAAGGAACATGGCATCGACGTTCCGATGTCGCAGGGCTTCGAGTCCATGCCAGGACGCGGCGTGCGCGCAGTCGTCGAGGAGCGCTCGCTTCACGTTGGCGGGCCGGGTCTCTTGAGAATGCTCGCCGTCGAGCCGCCGGAGACCCTTCGGCGGGCTGCCGAATCAGCCGCAGCCGATGGTCAGTCTGCAACCTACCTGGTGGAAGGCGACCGGGTGCTCGCCGTATTTGCGATCGCGGATGCCATCCGTCCCGAATCGTTCGACGCGGTCAAGCGTCTGCACGACGAAGGACTGGAGGTTGTCCTGCTGACTGGTGATTCCACGGCGGTCGCAAACGCGGTCGCGAAGGAACTCAATATCGACACCGTCTTCGCCGAGGTATTGCCCGAGGACAAGGTGGCAAAGATCGAGGAGCTGCAGGCCCAGGGCAAGCGCGTCGCGATGGTGGGTGACGGTGTCAATGACGCTCCGGCGCTGCTCACGTCCGACGTCGGCATCGCCATCGGCACAGGGACGGACGTCGCGGTCGAGGCCGGCGACGTCGTACTCGTGCGCAGCGACCCGCGCGATGTGCCAGCGATCATCGAATTGAGCAAGGCCACTTATCGCAAGATGATCCAGAACCTGTGGTGGGCCGCCGGCTACAACATCGTCGCCATCCCTCTCGCCGCTGGCGTTCTCGCCGCATGGGGGATCCTGCTGCAACCTGCGCTTGGGGCAGTGCTCATGTCGCTGAGCACCGTCGTTGTGGCAATCAATGCGCAGTTGTTGCGCCGGGCGGTGCGGTCCCCATGAGCATGATTTGGCGACACCTGTGACCACGCGCCGGCTTCTCGCACTCAACGTTGGCTCGTCCACCCTCAAGGGCGCGTCCTATCTGTTCAACGCTGAGGGACCCGGCGCGCAGTCTCGCCTGGTCGAGCGCTCCCGGGCCGAGATTCCAGTCGGCGTAGATGCGCAGGAGCGCCTTGCCACCCTGCTCGAGGCATTGTCGGAGCCGTCGCCCGGCCCCGACGTGGTGGTGCACCGGATCGTACATGGCGGACCTGCACGACGCCCGCGAGCTCGACGAAACCGTGCTCGCGAAATTGGATGAATTGGTGCCGTTTGCGCCCTTGCACCAGCCGGTAGCCCTCGCGTTCGCGCGTGCCGCCCGCCTGCGTTGGCCGCACGCGCGTCAAGGCGTGGCCTTCGACACCGACTTCCACGCGTCGCTCGCGCCCTGGAGCCGGCGCTTGCCTGTCCCTGAAGCATGGGATGCGCTGGGCATCCGCCGCTACGGTTTCCATGGACTCGCCTTTGCCTCCGCGCTCCGCATAGTGGCCGGCCACGACACTGGAATCCTGAAGGGCCGCGCCGTCTTCGCGCATCTGGGCGGTGGCTGCAGCGTCAACGCCGTCGAAGGCGGCCGCAGCCGCGACACCACCATGGCGCTCACTCCGCTGGGTGGAATCCCGAGCCCTACCCGCTCCGGAGATCTCGATCCCGGCGCATTGCTGTATCTGCTACGGCACGAGCGTCTGGATGCGCAGGCACTTGAAGATGGCCTTGATCGCAGTGCAGGCCTTGCTGGAATCGCCGGGCATGGCGACATGCGCGTGTTGCTGGCCGATCCCGGCCCGCAGGCCCAGCTCGCCGTGGAGCTGTTTGCAGTCCGGATCGCGCAGTCCATCGCGGCCATGGCCACGGGAATCGGCGGACTCGACCATGTCGTCTTTTCCGGCGGCATCGGCCATCGCGCGCCGGTTTTGCGGGCTCGCATCGTCGCGCGACTGGCCTGGCTCGGCCTGGCGCTGGCACCTGACGTCAACGATGCTGGAGCCACGCGGATCGACCGCGGGGGCGGGCCGAGCATATGGAACGTCGCGATCGATGAGGAGCGCGAACTGGCTGAATCGGCACTCGCCTGGCTGTAGCCACGACACGCCCCAAGGGTCGGCTCCGGTGGGGAATCACTCGTCGATCCGTGACGACGTGAGCACCGCTGCGAATCCACCACCGGGGGTGCGCATGTTCGTGGTCTGGCCCTGGTACAGCCTGGCCGCGAACAACAGGACACCCGCCTCGGACGCGAAGCAGCGCACATCCGCCTTGAGGGACTGGCCCCCATGCACGATCCGCATGCTCGGTGGCGCGAAGGCCTGTGCGATGTAGGTCGCCGACGCCATAGACGCCCAAGTCCGCCGGGTCAACTTGTCGCCCCGATAACTCCCACGGCTGCCAAACCCTGCTGCAGGCTTGAAGAAATATCCGTTGCGCACTGCCCACAACGCATCCCGGTTCGCGGGCACGAGTTCGACCGTGGGCGGGATCACCTGGCCCAGCAGTGCCGTCGAACCCGCATCGACCCCGAACCCGCCGAGCAGAGCCGGGTACCCGAGCACCGCAAGGTTGCGCTTGTCGGCAAACAGCGCGTGTGCTCGGGGATGCGGCATCAGCGCGACGTCCCCTGCCAGGTAAGCCTCACGAATGTCTGCATGCGAGGCATCCTCGAGCGCGAAATCGGTCAACCGGTTGTAGACAGTGTCGATTCGACCGTGGGCATCCTCAAGCCCGTCCGAACCAAACGACAAATCCTCGGGAGCGCTGATCACGCAGTCCACGCCATGGTCCCGAAACGCGTTCGCGTACAGCTCAAACTCGGGGTAAAGGAACTGCGCTCGCGGAGTGCTGTCCACGATGGCCAGGCGCGACGGCGTGCGCCCGGATTGCTGCCGAGCATCCTCCATCCAGGCCGTGACGGCCGCATCACGCGCTTGGGCCGCGTTGGTCCAGGTGGCCCATGCTGGCGGCGCGCAAGACCGCACGGCATCGAGCAACAAGGCATTGAGGAGCAGACCGCCTGGATTGGTGTTGACCTCGATCAGCCGCGGCCCATCGACCGTCAGGTGAAAGTCCAGACCCAGGACGCCCCCCGCCGAACCCGGATCATGGGTTGCAATGTCAGGGGCCCATTGCAGGACCCGTTGGCTATATCCCGGGTTTCCTGCGACGTCGAAGACCGCCGCCGCGACTCGTCCCATGGCCTCCAACGCGGGCCGATCAACGAACAAGGCATAGGGTGAAAATAAGTGCGCGTGTACGGCGGGATCAGTCGTGAACTCCGGAAAGGCACCCCGGATCGACTCGTGCAGACGGAGGATGTCGACCACTTCGCATGCACACCGCTGGTTGAGCGGCGCGCTTTCCAGGGTGGCACAGTCGATCTCGCAGCCTGTCTGTCCAACTATTATCGGAGTCCGCGGTTCAACCACAACAGGGATTGTTCTGTTGGATCGGTGGACATGGCACTGTTCCGAACGAGCAGAACACACAGCAGTCGCCTTGATGCGGACGCAAAACCGCTCCACAGCCCGTGCACTCATAGAAGAATTGACACGCTGTGATGGGCATTGTCTCGGTCGCCCGATGGCCGCACTCCGGGCAGGTCAAGATGCTTTCCAGCTTGACGTCACTCACCGCCAGTCCGCACCATGGCCGGGAAGCCTGCTTCCGTGACTGCACGCGCGATTCCGGCTGCATCCGTCTGGCTCGATTCGAACGTCACCGTGACTGTTTTAGCCCGGGTGTCCACCTTCACATCGGCCACGCCCGGCACCTTCTCCAGCGCCTTCCTGATGGTGATGCCGCAGGCGGGACAGGTCATGTTCTCAGCATCGAGCATCACTACGGTTGCGGGCGTCGCAAGAGCGGCACCGACCGACAGAGCAGCCACCAGGGCCAGTATCCACTTGTGCATCGCGCCTCCTACAGAATCCAGACGATGTAATAGGGAAACAGCAGCAACAGGACGATGAGGGCTGTCGCCAACCAGAGCCAACGTCGCCTGCGTCGCAGAGCGTCCGGGGCGATGCAACTGCCATCCACACCGCACCGTGCCGCCGGTCGATACAGCATCCAAAACGCCACGGCCAAGGACAGTACGGCGGCGGCGCTGAACCAGGGCCTCAAGGGATCGAGAGCTGTCAGGGTGCCGATCCAGGCGCCACTGATGCCCAGCAGGACCAGCACCAGCGGCACGACGCAGCAGACCGATGCGCCAATGGCGGCGATGCTCGCGCCAACGATGGCTGGAACAGACGATTTGGCCGGGGTTGTTTGCATCAGAGCATACTAGCCTCTGTACCTAGGTACGGAGTCAAGTCGTGCGTCCGAACACGTTTACGATCAGCCGGCTGGCGGCGGCGGCCGATGTGCACGTCGAAACCGTGCGCTACTACCAGCGACGTAGGCTGCTGCGTCAACCCGAGCGACCCATAGGAGGCGTGCGTCGTTACGACGAAAACGATGTCAATCGGCTTCAGTTCATCCGGCGCGCTCAGATGATGGGATTCAGCCTCGACGAGATCGCTGGCCTGCTAGAGATCACAGGCGAACGTTCTTGCGAGCAGACCCGTCAGCTGACCGAGCGAAAGCTCGTCGATGTCCGTCTACGAATCCGCGAGCTGCGACAGCTGGAGAGGGATCTCGAACAGAAAATAGCCCGGTGCGCCCAAGTGCCGGCGGGAGAGTGCTGCCCAACCCTCGATTTTCTGGAGCGGCCAAGAAAGCCAGCTGCGACAGGCAGTTAGCTCACTTTCGGCCCGTCTTTACACGAATCCCTGCCGACCCTCAAAGTCTCCTACGCGGGCGCCCTACTCTGTTGCTTCCGTACTGGCGATAAGGCGAAGATCATCGCCAACAAAGATAACAAGCGGTAGCAGGAAAGGGGGTCTTCAGCCTCCGCAGGCAAAAACGTGACCATTATCACGTTCTGTTTTATCTAGCTGTACTAAGGGTTTGCATGGGGCAGGAGCACTCTAAGCGTTCCGGGCGATCTTGTTCGCGTGTACCTACTGTTTGCCAAGGAGAATGGCTATGAAGCAGTCGTGCGCAAGTTGGATCCCACGCGTCTTGACAGTGGTAATGCTCTCGGCAATCACCTTCGGGGTAGCTGCTAAACCCCCTAAACCAACCCACGAAGATCCGATCAATTCGGCGTCACTGAATGACGAGCAGGCTCGTAACTTCGTGGCTCTTCTCTCGGACGTTGTTCAGGGCGTACTGGCTCGACAGGGACGTACTGATGCGTTTATCAGCGTCCGACTAGATAAGAGCCACAGTAGAGTCGTGATTGATCTGACGCAAGACTACCTGCCCCAAGGGCAGAGAAACTTTGGTAGTGAGCTACAAGATCGTCTCCATACGATCACTACTGAGATCGTGCAGATGGCGAACTTCGATCTCAAGATCATTGTTGAGAATGTCGACTACACATTCGATGGCCAAGGGCTCCATTTCTACTATCCGGAGGACTTTTCCGTACAGGACGGCGACCCCTTGAGCGGTCTCGACTTCGGCCAACTTGGCGGTCCTGGACAAATTGTAGTTAGTGCTGGACATGGAATGTATCTCCATCGCAGCACTCCGCCGATATGGAGATTTCAGCGAGACGCGTATTTTGGAGTTAGGGAAGACCAAATTACTCAGCCACTTTCCTATTCCCTTGTAAATTTGATCATGGAGCGAGGTCTGCATTCAGCGCTGCTGATACGCTCTATGTCGCCCAACGTTCACGCCCCAAGCGGATCGCCTTGGATTGACATAGCGGCTCGCTATTATCTGCAGGAGATGCTGCCAAACAGGAAAGATATCTGGAACTCGCTACCCAATGCAACTCACGATTTGCGTGAGCGTGATGAAGACATCAGGAGTCGGCCACTATATGCGAATGATATCGCAGCGAGTGGTTTGCTAAGTATACATACGAACGGGCATGACACGCCGACTCCTCGTGGCACTCGTGTCTACTACCATCAAGGCAGAGTTGTCCCACGCAATGTCGCGACAAGTGTTCTCTGCTACATGAAGGAAATAATCAACGCGCAAGGCGGTTACGAAGACTTTCCAGTTGCAACCAATCCTGTCGGCGCTACCGATAATGGCGAAAACAGCATCGCAACAGTTCCTGCGATTATCGTTGAAACGGCGTTTCACTCAAATCCAGATGACGCTGCAGCGCTCTTGGATCCCGCCTTTCAAGCAGCTGCCATGAAAGGGGTTGAGAAGGGCGTGCGACTTTACGAAGAGGGCGAGCCATGCACGCCGTATGCGATTACAGATGTTCCCGATATCCAGGGACCGTGGGGTAGCACCCAAACCATTTCCATCCACTAGGGTTCTACCCCGAAATCACGGACGGTTGTAAAAGAGCTGACAGCTTCTGGTCTTGCCTGGCGACCCTGCGCCGCATCCTCG